>NZ_DATMFT010000001.1:0-25439 GCF_035556095.1 Parapedobacter sp.
TCGGCAACAACATCGCGTTCGGGCTAGACACGGTCGATAGCGATGCGGTGGAAAACGCTGCACGTCAAGCCGCTGTGTATCATAATATTGCCGCATTCGAAAAGGGCTTTGAAACCACCATTGGCGAACGGGGCATCACGCTGTCCGGTGGCCAGAAACAACGCGTTTCAATCGCTCGGGCACTCATCAAAAAGCCACAAATTCTGATTTTCGACGATTGCCTATCAGCGGTAGACACCAGAACCGAAGAAGAAATCCTCCGGAACCTCAGCGTGGCCATGGCCGGCAAAAGCGCCATCTTCATTGCCCACCGCGTTTCCACCATCAAAAATGCTGATCACATCCTGGTGCTAGACCAGGGCAGGGTAATTGAGCAGGGCAATCACGAGGAATTGCTGGCAATGGGCGGTAGCTACCACGAACTCTACGAAAAGCAATTGCTGGAAGAAGCGGTATAAAAAAAACCACCAGCCGCATCTGACTGGTGGTTCCCTTAACTTTTATGAATTAGCGATTAGGCTTCCTTACCGCCATCAAGTTCGTCTTGCCATTTCTTCAATTCGTCAAACTTACCTTCGGATGCAAGTTTTGCTTGGGCTGGCCACGTATCGGTTACAGCTGTATTGAATTGATCACCGGCTTCTACCAACGTTGCTTTCAGCTCTTCCGCAGATTTAGCCGCTACGCTGGCAAAATCAGCCAAGCCTGCTGCTACGAGCACTTCGGCAATTTTGGGGCCGACCCCTTCGATAACCGTCAGGTCGTCCGCTTTGGTTTTCACTGCCTTTTTAGGCGCCGCTTTTTCTTTCTTTTCCACCGGCTTGCTTTCAGCTACAGCAGGCGCTGTTTCCTTGGCAGCCTTTTTCGCTACGGGCTTTTCTGTTTTGGTAGCAGCTTTTGGTTTGGCCGCAACCACAGTTTCTTCCTCAAACGGCAATACCGAAACAAATGATTTGTTGTTGGCTTTCTTGCGGAATACAACCTTGCCATCGATGAGCGCAAACAATGTATGGTCTTTGCCCATACCCACGTTCACATCGGGGTGGTGTTGCGTACCCCGTTGGCGAACGATGATATTACCGGCAATGGCCCGCTGGCCGCCGAATATTTTCACACCTAAACGTTTGCTATGTGACTCACGGCCGTTCTTCGAACTACCCGCACCTTTTTTATGTGCCATGTCTTATCTCTTATTTGTGGTGGGCTACCGCCCAGTTAAACAATCCGGTTTATAATGCGATACCAGTGATTTCGATCTTGGTGAATTGCTGGCGGTGTCCGTTCTTCTTTTTGTACCCCTTGCGGCGTTTTTTCTTGAAAACGATTACCTTATCACCTTTTAAATGCGACAAAATCTTAGCCGAAACCTTGGCACCTTTCACCGTAGGCGTACCCACCGAGAATTTTCCACCATCTTCTGCTAACAATACATTGTCAAATTCAATACTAGCGCCCTCATCTCCTTGCAGACGATGTACAAAGAGCTGCTGGTCTTTTGCAACCTTGAATTGCTGTCCGGCTATATTTACTATTGCGTACATTGTTAATGAATTAATAAATAAATTATCTCTTAAAATTCGAAGCGCAAAGATAGGAGTTTTGTTTTGATATCAAAAACTTTATGCATAAATTTGCAACCCGTTTTAGAACGGAACAGTGTTTATTAATTTTAGATTTTTAAAGGAAAGTATGCAACAGTACGAAACCGTTATCATTCTTACCCCGTTGCTTTCTGAGGAAGTATCGAAAGAGGCCATTGCCAAATTCAAGAACATCCTCAACGAAGGCGGAGCCGAAATTGTCCATGAAGACAATTGGGGTTTGAAAAAATTAGCGTATCCGATTGAGAAAAAAACAACCGGATTCTATCACCTCATCGAATTCAAGGCTCCCGGTGAACTAATCAGCAAACTGGAAATTGAATACAAGCGCGATGAGCGGGTAATGCGTTTCCTGACGATAAAGCTGGACAAGCACGCCCTTGCTTACAACGAGAAAAAGCGCAGTGGTGCGTTCAACAAAAAGGCCGAAACACCCAAAACTGAGGAGGTAGCAAACTAATGGCAAAAGAACAAATCCAATACGTGACCGCTCCCAAGGTGGAGGACACACGCAAGAAATACTGCCGCTTCAAGAAAAACGGTATCAAATACATCGATTATAAAGATGCGAACTTCCTGCTGAAGTTTGTGAACGACCAAGGCAAGGTATTGCCGCGCCGGCTTACGGGTACATCGTTGAAATTCCAACGGAAGGTAGCCCAGGCGGTTAAGCGCGCACGCCACATCGGCCTGTTGCCTTATGTTGCTGATTCATTAAAATAGGGAGGTAAACGTCATGGAGATAATTTTAAAGCAAGACATCAAGAAACTGGGCGAAAAGGACGACGTCGTAACTGTAAAGCCCGGATATGGCCGCAATTACCTCATCCCGAAAGGATTTGCTGAATTGGCTACCCCATCGGCAAAGAAGGTATTGGCAGAAAATATCCGCCAAGCGCAGTTCAAGCAAGAGAAAATCAAGAAAGATGCCAGCGAATTGGCAGCTAAGCTTGAAGGCTTGAAATTGACCATCGGTGCCAAAGCCGGCGAAAGCGGCAAGATTTTCGGATCGGTAAACAGCATCCAAATAGCTGATGCGCTCAAAAAGCAAGGATTTGATGTAGATCGCCGTCGCATTACGTTCGAAGAAGAACCCAAAGTGCTGGGTGAATACGTAGCTAACCTCAACCTGCACAAGGAAGTAAAAGTGCAGGTACCTTTCGAGGTCATCTCGGAGTAACGGCTGGCTGGCGCTACAATACGATAACAACGAGGATGTCTTAATAGGCATCCTTTTTTTGTGCCCGATTTGCGGAAATATAGCGAACCACTTTCCCTTTTTTGCTTTTTAACGAATTTCAACTACTGCCGTATATTGGCTGATTTTCGGAAAAAACAATAACCTGTCTGTCGCACATAGCCCCGGTTTTGGCGTCATCCGGAAACAAAAAAGTACTAAACAAAAAAAGCTGCTCCAAAATATATTGGAGCAGCCTTTTTTAGTAGAGTCAATATGTATAACTACGTGCTAAGACGAATCAACTCCTTCTTAAATTACTTTAATTAACACCGGTTCTTATATCCCACCACATTTGTTTACCCCAAAAACTATCTTCCACCTCAGCGACAAATGCGGCGCTATTTTGGCCGTTCAGGTTCGTCTCGGTGTTCGGGTAAGGGTAACGGAATGGCGGCCTGTTGTGACCGGAGTAAGGGGTACCGGTTGCAGGAGACAATGCGGGCACATCAGTCCGTCTTGTTTCAGCCCAAGCCTCATTGCCATTTTTAAACAGTGCAATCCATTTCTGAAGGTAAATATCGGAAATATCTCCGCTCCAAGCTGCCGGACCGCTTAAATAAGCGTCAGCGTCAGTGATTCCATTTTCTGCCAATGACAACTCCACCCCTTCTTCATAGGCAACTTGTGCACTCGTTCCTGTCGTAAAACCTTTGGCAGCGGCCTCAGCAATAATGAACTTCACCTCTGATGCACGCATAAAGGGCGTGAAGCCAGCGCGGTCATCCCGGAATTTTGCCCCTATCCGCGAGTACATGGTCAATTCAGCGGGAACCAGATCATTCGGTCCTATTGCTGCACCCCGATATTCACCATCTGCGGTTGCCTTCTTTGCGTAAACCGCGAGACGCGGGTCGTCCAATGATTTCAATTGATTAACCAAGATATTACTAACTGCGTGATCGTCACGCGCATTACTAGGGTCGAACTGGTCGCTGGCCCATGGCTCGAAGTAAGGGAGGTCGCCGGGCCACCAAAGCAATGCGTTTTGACTATTTTCCTCGATAATCGGGTACGTACCTTGGTCACCCAATATTTCCTCAATATGTTGCTTAGCCAACTCAGGGTTAACATCGCTTATGCGGATGGCTACGCGTAGGCGAAGTGAGTTCGCAAAGCGCTTCCAATTTTCGGTATCGCCACCATAAATCAAATCCCCAGTACCAAGATCGTCTATCCCTTCTTCATTGAACAACTCAGCTGCGGTTTTTAACCGGTTCAACAACTCCGGATAAATTTCTTCCTGCGTAGAGTATTCTGGGGTAATCACACCCTCGTCTGCCTTAAGCGCGTCAAAAAAGGGTACGTCCCTCCACCGGTCGGTCGTTGTTTGCCAAATCATGCTTTGCACGGTAAGGGCCGCCGCCTGCATATTAGTAGCACCTTCCTCGGCAGCCCTACCGACGACGATTTCCAGGTTCTTCAATTCGCGAGAAGCCTGGGTCCACAAATTCTCTACCGTATTAGGGCGAAAAACGTACTGTGCCTCATCAATATATTGAATCTTGGCCAGATGGCCGGCATACGTCGACGGTTCGTTCATATCCCCCCACACATCGAAGAAGCCAGCGGCATAATCCTGGATACCGAACGCAAGTACATTCGTCATCGGTGCGTCCGTTGGACTATTGGGGTTCGTATTTATCTCCTCGAAGTTCTTTGTACAGGCAGCAAAAGCCAAGGCTGCCAGTCCAAGTCCGAGACTATATTTTATATTCTTTGTTTTCATGATGGTTAAGCTATTAAAATGCAACATTTAATTTAAGGCCTACACTTCTATTCGAAGGGATTTGATAAGTCTCAATTCCTAGACCAGCGTTGCCAACTCCGAACGCCGTTTCAGGATCCACGTTGGCACGGTTGCTTTTATGGGTATAAAGCAGAGCAACATTATTCGCAAATAACGAAACACTTGCTCCTTTTAGCCAAGAATGTCGTTGGACTAAGCTATTGGGGAGTTGGTAAACCAAGTTAATATTACGCAATTTGATATAGCTTCCATCTATAATCGACAACTCGGTTCCTCCACCGTTGTAAGCGGTACTAGTAAAGAAATCCTGCGCAGAAATTACAATATCATTCGGTGTACCGTCCGGAAGAACAACGTCAAAATCCTGCAATACATCGCGACCTATAACAACACCGTTTTCCCGAAGACTTCCTTCGGCTGTGTATTCAAGCACACCGGTATATGCACCGAACATATCCGTTACACTGTAAAAGTCACCACCTTGGCGGAAGTCCAACAAGAAGCTCAATGTCAGATCTTTGTAACGGAATGTATTGTTTATACCACCAACCCAATCAGGGGTAATATTACCAATCACTTGCTGACTCTCAAATTGCAACAGGCCGCTGCTTGGCATGCGCTCGCCGTCTTCATCAAACGTCTCCGGATTCACGATCAACGCGCCGTCATCATTCCTTCTGTACTTTGCGCCGCGGATTAGCCCGAACGGCTCGCCAGGGACTGCCTGAATATTCACACCCCAAGACGTACCAATGGGATAGGTTTGAAGTTTATTTCCGGTTACCGGATCAGTATAAAGCTCATTCACCTTATTCCGATTCAGTGCCCAGTTGACGTCGATATCCCAGCTGAAATTTTCATTTCTTACCGGCGTACCACCTAACTGGATTTCAACGCCATTGTTTTGAATTTCGCCTGCATTGATCATGATGTTACTCGCCCCACCAAACCGGGCGAGGTCTACTGCCATAATCTGGTTAGACGTGATTTTATCATAGTATGTCGCGTCCAAACGAAGACGGCTGTCAAATGCCGCCAGTTCCAAGCCAATCTCGGTGCTACTTACTTTCTCAGGAAGAAGATTCAACGGTGGCAATTGTGGATCAACACGATACAAAGGAATTCCACCAAAAGCAGGATTGACAGCTAAGAACGTTGCTAGGGTCTGGTAAGGATTGGTATCGTTACCTACCTGAGCCCATCCACCTCTTAACTTACCGTAATTCAAAAAGGAATTGCTCATGCCCAATGCATCGGTGAAAACCCAGCTCAAGCTTGCCGACGGATAGAAGTAAGACCAATTACCTTGGGGCAATGAACTGCTCCAGTCGTTCCGTCCAGTAACATCAAGATACAACCATCCTTTGTATCCCAATGAAGCCTGTCCAAACAGCGAATGAACTTGTTTATGTTCAAAACGGTTGGTGGCCTGCGGATTTCCATTTACGTTGGTAATGTTGTAAATGTCCGGAACGGTAAGATCTTCCGCATAGACAATGGTATATTTATACTTATTATCACGAATGTTTCCACCTGCAGTGTAACTCAGGTTGAAGTCCTGTCCCAAATCGCCCGAACCCGTCAGCAGAAGATCAGCGTTCAACTCATTGCGATACATCTCCAGTTGCTTGAAGTTACCATTCGCACCACTTCTATACATATCGATTTGGCGATTCGATGTTCTTTCCTGGCGATTTTCAAAAGAAACATCGTTTCCTACACGGATTTGGGCCTTAATCCACGGATTAAAGGTATATGATCCCAGTGCGTAACCAAAAACACGGTCTTTTACACGCGGTTGCGAAAATATGGAATTTACCAGCGCGAATGGATTGTCGTGGTAAACGCTTATCCAGTTATAGGGCGCGCCGTTCTCAAATGTTTCATTCTGATTTGCTTTCAGGTCTGCCATATCTACCTGACGACCAAACCAGCTACCGATACTATTCATCGGATTGAAGGAGTTGTACCCTTGTCCTACCAGGTTGTCATTGTCAATCCGCACATAATTCATCAATGCTTCTACGTTCAATTTACTGGTCAGGTGTTGGGTTGTGGAGACTTGTATCGTATTCCGTTTTTGATCCGTATTCGGAACGGTACCGTATTGCGTTTGGTTGGTGTAAGAAAACCTGGTGCTTCCTTTTTCAGAATTAGAAGTGAACGCAACGTTATTATCTAACGTATAACCGGTGTTAAAATAGTCTCTTACATTATTGGGATGTGATACCCACGGCGTAGGGATACGATTTCCATTGGCATCAAGCGGACTATTGAATTGGGGAATCATCAAGCCTATGTCCAATCGAGGTCCCCAACTTTCGTCATAACCATCTTTTACACCTCCACCGGCTCCGTCTACATAGCTGAAGCCGTTTAGGGGCGCCCATTCCGCATAGGTACCGGGGCTACCGGCGAGCTTATAATAATATTCGCTACCTAAGTTACCTTGTCCGTATTTATTTTGGAATTTCGGAAGGATATATGGGTTTTCAAATGAAAATCCACCGGAATAGGTCACGCCAATTCCTTGTTCTCCGGTCCCGCCTTTTGTCGTGATAATGATTACGCCGTTTGCCGCACGCGATCCGTAAAGGGCAGCAGCGTTAGCACCTTTCAACACGTTTATGGACGCAATATTGTTCGGGTCCAAATCTTGAATCCCGCTACCGAAGTCAACAGCACTTGTCGTCAAGCTTGTCGAACCGCTTGCCACATTGGAGGCAGAATTGTCAATCGGCACACCGTCGATTACATACAAAGGTTGGTTGTTACCGAAGGAGTTATTCCCCCGCAAAACCAACCGAGAACTCGAACCAACCGCACCACTAGCGCTGGTGACCTGTGCGCCCGCAACCCGACCAGAAAGGTTATTGATTAGGTTCTGATTGGTGTTGGCGGTCAAATCATCCGCGCTTACATCCTGCGTAGCGTACCCTAACGATTTTTTCTCTCTCCGTACACCCAATGCAGTAACGACAACTTCAGAAAGCTCCGAAGCATCGGACGCGAGTTGTATGTTGACCGTGTTGTTTGCTCCAATGGTTACCGTTTGTGAAATATACCCCAACATACTGAATGTCAGCGATTGGCTTCCAGAGGGAACGACGATGGAGTACGCACCGTTGTCATCTGTTGCCGTTCCGGCAGTCGTCCCTGTGACGACAACAGACACACCAGATAACGGGTACCCGTCCGACTCAGCGGTTACGCTACCACTGATTCTCCTGTCTTGGGCATATGCTGATCCAATCAGCAGTACCCCCAGCATAAAGAAACATAGTAATTTTTGTTTCATGTGTTTGTGAATTTGGTTAAAAAATAAAAATTGAGAATAGTAAGAAAAATAACCGCAGCAATCTACTCGCCGGGCTTAATAATAAGTGAATAAAATCCTAACTGGAACGACACCTTAATCGATGTTGTTAGTGATTCGGGAACCATTAACTTCTTTCCGTACATCGCCTTCACCTTCATAGATGCAAGTGCAACAATTTTAAGTCGCAAGAATGGTACAAGTAAGTGTTCAACATTCCCATTAAATCAAAACGATTCATCAGGTAAATGATTTATTTGCAAATAAATCCGGGAAAGAATACCAATCAATGCGTGCTTAAAACAGTGCTTTATGTGTGACTAATTCTATCGCTCCTGCAAAAGTACAATGTTTAGTCATATAACCAAATTATTAATTCGAAAAAAGTTAAAAAATGTTAAGATTATCAGGCAGTTTAGATAAAGATTTTGTTACTTTGGTGGTAAAACGTTAAAGAAAAGCCATGCGTGCAAAAACCATTTCCATCATCGTATTGACCGTGCTGGTTACGGTTATCCTCATGAAAAACATGGACGAAGTCGATTTCTGGATATTCGGCACACGATCCGTTCCAAAACTGGCCGTGCTGGGCACGATGTTCTTTATAGGAGCCGTGGTGGGTTTTTTGGCTGGCAGGCCAAAAAAGAAACTTCATGAGGAGCCCGAAACCAATGACCCTTCATTTGAAGTAAACAAACCACTAAATCAAGACGACAACGACTATATTAACTAGACAGCCGGAACGTAAAGCAATGCAGTTCCCCTTCGTACCGATAAGCCAAATTGGCACGGTGCAATTGGGCGATGGCCTTGGCCACTGCTAAACCAAGGCCAGTGGAGGTGGAGCTCTCCGAGGCCCGGTAAAAACGCGCGAACATTTTTTCGGTATCCAATGGTTTTGCAGACCCAGTATTCGCTATTTCGAAGCCACCGTCCATAATCACGATGCGGATGCGCCCGCCTTCATGGTTATGGACAATCGCATTTTTCAATAAATTCGTAATCAATACATCGGCCAAATCGGCATTGAAAGCCCGTTTCAATGGGGCCTTCTCGACAATCTCAACATCGATATCGCGGTAATGGAGTAGTTCGGAAAAATCGTCGACCTGCTGCCGCAAACGCGCATTGAAGTCTAGCTGCTCGCTGGCAGCAAATTGCCTGTTTTCAATCTTGGAAAGCAGCAACAATGATTTATTGAGTCGTGTCATCCGCTCCAAGTAATGGATAGCGTTTGCTAACTGTTGGGCGTCGTCACCCCGCGACTGCTCAAGCAGCAATTCGAGTTTGTTGATGGCAATCGCCAAAGGGGTTTGTAGCTCGTGCGAAGCGTTCTCGATGAATTGCTTCTGTTGCTGGAAAACAGTAATATTTGCCTTCAGCAGCTCTGCAACGGTATCATTCATATCCCGAAACTCGGTTACCTTCGTCTGCGGCGGATTGAACGTTTTATCCACACCCAACTTAAATGCCCGCAGTTCGTGCTGCAACTGGTAAAACGGGCGCCAGATTTTACGGAGTACCCGGTTATTGATGATAAATGCACTCGCAATCACGGCCACATACAGCCACAACAAGGCATGGAGCAGATCGCCGACCAAGTCCTCACCTTCCACCATGGAGGTGATGATTTTCAATTCATAATATTGCTCATCTGCGGTAGAGAAATAGGTTGTGAGCATACGTACCACCTCGTAATCCTCTTCATATTCCATATACATGGACGTATCGCGGAAGTCTTCGGTCGCCCGGAGGGCCAACTCGCGGGGAATCGGGCGAATGGCATAATTGCTCTCATCAAACCGGTGCTTGTGAAGGAGGGTAGAATCGCGGGTGGCCTTTTTGATGATCAGCATCTTATAGTTTTCGAGTCCATCATCAATGCTGTCGTACACCTCATCCATCATACTGAAATAAAAGACCACCGCCCAGATACTCAAGATGAAAATCAAGGAAGCCGAGAGGTAGAGCAAGGTATGGTTGAGCAGCTTCATCTATACGGTCAGCTTATAGCCCACCCCGTATATGGCCTGAATCTCCAGGTTGGCACCATGACTTTTGAGCTTCTTTCGGAGGTTCTTTATCTGGGAGTAAATGAAGTCGAAATTATCCGCATTATCCATGTGGTCGCCCCATACGTGCTCGGCCAACGCTGATTTGTAGATGAGTCGGTTTTTATTGACCACAAAGAACGAGAGGATATCGAATTCTTTGCGGTTGAGGTGGACATCCGTACCGGCCACACTTAACATACGCGCGTCGAAGTCCAACTCCATGTTGTTCAGTCGCACGACATTGCCTCCGCCCAGTGCCTTGCGTCGTATCACGGCCTTGATCCGGGCATTGAGTTCGGCCAGATGGAACGGCTTCGTCAGGTAATCATCAGCACCAAGTTCAAGTCCTTCAAGTTTATCATCCAAAGAGTCTTTGGCGGAAATGACGATTACATTATCACGTTTCTGCTTGGATTTCAGTGTCCTAAGAAGGTTAAGGCCATTGCCATCGGGCAGCCCGACATCGAGCAAAATACAGTCGTAATCGTAAAGGGATATTTTTTCCGTGGCGGTTTGGAAATCAGGGGCAACCTCTACAATATATTGTTCCTTATTCAGGAATTGGGCGATGTTATCGCGTAACCCTTTTTCATCTTCAACAATAAGCAACTTCATTTCCAGGTAATTTTTGAAAAACAAAGATACCGCGAAAATCTGTAAAAAAGCTGAAGCCCAAAAAAAGCCCATAAGACATCCGTCAAATGGGCTTCAGACAACCTGAGTTGTCGTTAGTCCTTCTTTTTCAAATCATTCTTCACGTCTTTAGCAGCTTCGCTCACTTCCGCACCTACTTTTTTGGTGGCGTTCTTCACATCTTTCGCTACTGCCTTCGATGCGTCCTTTACTTCTTCCTTTGCATTTTTTATGCCCGCCTTTACACCTTCTTTAGCTTCTTGGAAAGTAGACTTGGTTTCTTCGCCCACCTGCTCTGCTTTCGCGCCAATCTCGTCACCAGCTCGTTCCAAGCTGTCCAATGCTGCATCCACCCGCTCGCCTACTGTATGGTCATGGCCGCCGTGGCTGTGATCATGCTCCGCGTGGTCATGGCCATGATGATGGTCTTCACCATCCGTTTGGTTATTGCAAGCGGCAAAAGTCAGTGCGCCAACAAACAATGCGATCTGTGTTATTTTGTTCATCTCTATTAAATTTTAAACGAGCCATTAAGGGCAATAGTTGTACCAAAATCAATACACGCTCCCCTTGGCTGCTTCCAACGTATTCTTCAACAGGCCCACGATGGTCATTAGGCCCACCCCGCCCGGAACGGGCGTAATCCACGAAGATTTCGGGGCAACATGCTCGAAATCAACGTCTCCATATAATTTATAGCCCGATTTGGTGACACTGCTAGTTTCGCGGTTGATGCCGACGTCGATAACAATAGCACCCTCTTTAACCATATCCGCTGTGATGAAATGCTTTTTCCCGATAGCTGCCACCACAATATCCGCCCGAAGCACCTCTTCCTTAATATTCTTCGTTCGGCTGTGGGTTAGTGTTACCGTACAGTTGCCCGGTGTGGTATTGCGGGCTAATAGGATGCTCATGGGGCTACCCACGATATTGCTTCGTCCCACTACCACCGCATGCTTACCGGTGGTATCGATACCATAATGATCCAACATCAACAAAACACCATAAGGGGTTGCCGGGATAAAACAGGGCAAATTGCGTTGCATCCGGCCAAGGTTTATCGGATGGAAACCATCCACATCTTTTCGGTAATCGATGGCTTCGGTGACGCGCTCGGGATCGATATGCTTCGGCAACGGTAGCTGTACAATAAGTCCGTCTACTCCATGGTCCGCATTGAGTTCCCTAATTTTCGCAATCAACTCTGCCTCCGTAATGCTTTCGTCGTAATGGATATTGGTCGATTCGAAGCCGACCAACTCGCAATTGCGCATTTTACTGGCAACGTACGTCTCACTCGCGCCATCGCTGCCCACCAAAATGGCAACCAAATGCGGTCTTCGACCAGCCGATGTTAGAAATGCTGCCGCTTCGCGCTTGATGTCTTCTTTAATTTTCGCTGATACCAGCTTTCCGTCGAGTAGTTGCATATTATTCAAGATTACAGACAACAGACGCTAGACAACAGAAAACCCTCCGGCAACAATCTAGTGTCTATTGTCTAGTGTCTATTAATCTAATTTCAACACAGCCATGAATGCCGACTGCGGAATCTCCACATTACCCACTTGGCGCATGCGTTTTTTTCCTTTCTTTTGTTTTTCCAACAGCTTACGCTTCCGTGAGATGTCACCACCGTAACACTTTGCCGTTACGTCCTTGCGCAACGCACGGATATTCTCACGGGCAATGATTTTTGCGCCGATCGATGCTTGGATGGCTATCTCAAACTGTTGCCGGGGCAACAGTTCTTTTAATTTTTCGCATATTTTCTTTCCAAAGTCGTACGAATTGCTCCGGTGGATGAGCGATGACAGCGCATCAACCGGCTCACCGTTCAAGCGAATGTCCAACTTGACCAAATCCGACTGGCGATAGCCAATTTGATGATAATCAAACGATGCGTATCCCTTGGAGATCGTTTTCAATTTATCGTAAAAATCGAAGACAATCTCGCCCATCGGCATCTCAAATACCAGCTCCACCCGGTCGGCTGTAAGGTACGATTGGTTCACGATGATCCCGCGCTTCTGAATACATAATGACATCACCGGCCCCACAAATTCGGCTTTCGTGATGATATTCGCCTTAATATAAGGTTCTTCGACAAACTCCAACTTACTCGGGTCGGGTAGGTCCGAGGGGTTATGTACAATCACTTCCTCGTGGCTCTTGGTGAGGTAAGCCTTATACGATACGTTCGGAACGGTGGTAATCACGGTCATATCAAACTCGCGCTCCAACCGCTCTTGGATGATCTCCATATGCAGCATCCCGAGGAAACCACAGCGGAATCCAAATCCAAGTGCTGCCGAAGATTCAGGCTCGAAAACCAGCGATGCATCGTTGAGTTGCAGGCGGTGCATGCTCTCACGTAGTTCTTCGAAGTCCTCCGTATCTACCGGGTAGATGCCTGCAAATACCATCGGTTTAACCTCTTCAAAACCCTTGATGGCATCCCTGCTCGGGCGGCCCGTGTGGGTAATCGTATCGCCCACTTTTACCTCGCGTGCTTCCTTGATGCCGGAAATGATGTAACCCACGTCGCCCGTGCGGATAATTTCCTTCGGTACCTGGGTGAGCTTCAACGTGCCGATCTCATCGGCGATATATTCTTTACCGGTGGCAATGAACTTCACCTTGTCGCCCTTCCGGATTTCGCCATTCTCCACCTTGAAGTAAGCCATGATGCCGCGAAAGGAATTGAAGACGGAATCGAATATCAACGCCTGCAGCGGTGCTTCCGGATCACCGACCGGCGGCGGCACGCGTTCTACAATGGCACTGAGGATATCCAGCACTCCCAGCCCGGTCTTACCCGATGCGGGAATGATGTCTTCCCGCTTACCACCGATCAGATCGACGATCTGGTCTTTTACTTCCTCGGGCATTGCTCCTGGCAAATCCATCTTATTCAGCACGGGAATGATTTCGAGGTCGTGCTCAATAGCTAGATACAAGTTGGATATCGTTTGGGCCTGGATACCCTGGGAAGCATCGACGATCAGCAACGCTCCTTCGCAGGCGGCGATAGAGCGCGAAACCTCGTATGAGAAATCCACGTGCCCGGGCGTATCGATGAGGTTCAACACATACTCCTGACCATCCTTGACGTAGTTCATCTGGATGGCGTGACTCTTAATGGTGATGCCCCGCTCACGCTCCAGATCCATGTTATCCAGCAGTTGGGCCTGTGCCTGCCGTTGGGTGATGGTGTTCGTATACTCCAATAAGCGATCAGCCAAGGTACTCTTTCCGTGGTCTATGTGCGCAATGATACAGAAATTGCGGATGTGCTGCATACAAATCGACTTCAAGCGGCAAACTTAGATAAATTTCCTTTATGCACATAAAGAAAATTTATCGATCTCTCCGCCTGCCATAAAGCGCTAGCCTACTATGGGCGGAAACATAGGTTTTTGGCAGGATGTGTACTGGCTATTTCATTGATACCAAAAAAACAAACAAAAAATATCAATATTTTATCTAAGTTTGACATAGTAAGAACAAAGCAAGTACCATGCAATTGGCTATTATTTTAACGAGTAAGTACAGACTGCTGAGCCTGGCGGCCATCGTCGATGTTTTCGAAACGGCCAATCGACTCCTGCGGGAAGACGGAAAACCCAACCAGTACCAGATTACTTTCGTCGGCACAACGGCAACCAAGGCACTTCCCGACGACATCAGCCACATCCCGTATGGGTCAATTACAAACGGACAGTACTACGACCTGATCTTCGTACCCGCTTTCGGGTCAGTAGACCTGGCCCAAACGGTGACGGAAAACAACTGTTTTTTCCCTTGGCTCCATGAGCAATATGCGCGTGGAGCCACATTAGCCAGCAATTGTACCGGCGCCTTCCTGCTGGGGGCTTCGGGGCTACTCGACGACCGGCCGGCCACCACCCACGTAGACGCAGCCGATAAACTGGCCGCCTGTTTCCCGAGAATCCGGCTAACTCGGGATGCCGTGGTGACGCACGACGCCAATATCTATACCAGCGGTGGCGCCACAAGCGGTTTCCACCTCATGCTGGCGCTCATACAAAAACACTGCGGACGGGAAATGGCCGTTCGCTTGGCCAAATTATTTTCCATTGATATGGACCGCGAAAACCAATCCTATTTCGGTCATTTCGCTCCAGCAGAGGCGCACGACGATGAATTGGTGTTGCAGCTGCAACAGAAAATAAAAACCGAATTCAGTGCAATCAGAAGCTTGGAAGAAGCCATCGTGGATATCCCAGCGAGCAGGCGAAATCTGGTAAGACGCTTTAAACAGGCCACAGGGATGACCCCTATACGATACTTGCAGCGCACCAAGATAGAAGCCGCCAAAAAACTGCTTGAAAACACGGAAAAAGGGTTGCTCGAAATCATGTTATCCGCAGGATACAACGACATGAAAAACTTCAGGCAATTGTTTAAAGACAATACAGGCATGACGCCGAAGGCCTACCGGGATAAATTTGCCATGCGGTTCGACCCGATTATATAAATGATTAAGCGAAACTGAAAAAGAGATGATACGGATAGTGATATGCTTCGCCATAACAGCGTTCTTTATGTCTACGGCCCACGCTCAGATTAAACCCGGCGAGGAAAAAATCGTGTTTGATTTACCTGCCGAATACCGTTGGAAAAGCAAGAAAATACCGAAAGATACCAAGGGCATTCGTGGCACAGCCTATACCATAAGGGGTAGCAAGGCCGATAATGCGGCCGTAAAACAGGTCACGGTTACTACCATAGACCGACGATATTACCCCATGAAAGCCGAAGGCACGCCGGAGGAAAAATGGACGTACGAGAAGGCCGGCTGCCCCGATGCGGCGCTGGAAGTGGTTGACAAAAAAGTGGAGGAAGGTCGTACAGCCATTCTTTATGCGATTAAATCAACCAAGTTGCTGGATAGCCCTTGCGGATCCACCACCCTGCTTACCTACGTTGCCGAAGGTCCGACCGCATTTCATACCGTCGAATTGGCCATCCCTGAGGAACAACTTACGGCAGCACTATACCAACAATGGTGCGACGCATTATTAACCAGCCGCATCGAATAAGCCATCGCGCGGCGCTTGCACCCTGCACGTCAATGCAATAAAATGCGTTCACCGCGTTTCGCAGATTCCCTCGCGGCATGTAAAATCTCTACGACAATCAGGTTGTTGGCGAGCGACGATAAATCCATATGGTCGTTCACATCCCCCTGCAATACAGCTTGCAGGTAGGAAAGATGCCCATCGAAATACCCTTTCACCAGCGGAATATCGACCTGCTCCTTGGGACTGGAATGGAGCACCAACGTGTTCGCATCGACCGCGTGTAACGACGTTTTCTCACCATATACAGTCAAATCCTTGATGCTATAAGGCCAGTCCCAAGACGCTTGGATAATACCCGTGGTACCCCCTCGGTATTCAAGAATGATCGTAGCGTCATCATCCACCATGGGATATAGTGCTGGTTTCAGCTGCCTAGTCACCGCCGTCACCGCAATTGGGCGCTCCCCATTCATCAGCCAGGTCATTAGGTTAGCACCGTAGCATCCGAAATCAATCAATGCGCCACCACCATTTTTTTCCGGATCGGTGAGCCAACTCAGGAAAGCCTCACTGCAACCGATTTCCCTCGGACCCTGGTGCCCATCTTTTACCATAATTTTCTTCAACTTACCGACTTCTCCCCCGTCTACCATTCGCTTTAAGGTTTGGTTACTTCCATACCACGTCGTTTCATAATTCGTGAACACCTGCGTACGGTATTTGGTGGCCAATTCGGCTATCCGCCTCGCGTGCTCGTTCGTCGCGGCCAACGGCTTCTCCACCATCAATGGTATTCCCAAAGGCAAACATACCTCCGCCGCATCCACATGTTCCGAAATCGCATTGTACGCCAGCACGATGTCAGGCCGTATCGTTTGTAGCATATCGTCCACGGTTTTGAAAAACAATACGTCATCCAGTTTATACCGCTCCTGGTAGTGTACCACCAATGCTTGGTCGGATTCTGCAATGCCCAAAATCTCCACAGCCTCCTGTTGATAGGCATTTAGCAAGGTGTTTACATGATCATGGCTCAATCCAGCCACCGCCACTTGCAAACGCTCTCTCGCCGATACATGGTTAAAAAACAAGGTCAGTAGCATCAAAAGTAGACCGGGAACGCCACAGGTTGGCACCATCATTGTATTCATCTTCAGGCAACTGTGAATGGTTTTAAAAAATAAGCTCATATGAAGTACCAAGTATAGGCAAAAAAAACGGAGTTAAAACCTACTTAGCCAGATAATTTAATAGATATTTCCTATGTTTACACCAGCAAAATTATTGCATATGAAAACCATAAATTATTGCGTACTAGCGGCCTGCATAAGTGCATCGGCCATCTCAACTCAAAGCTGCAAGCCGAAACAGGTGGTTTTGCAACCGGCTGCGGAGGTAGTGGAACGGGAAACTACTCCTGAGCGCGTGGTTTCGGAAACACCTAAGGAGGCGCCAAAAGAGGCCCCGAAAACCGTCGAACCTGTCGCCCAAACGCCGCCAAACTACGACTTCAGAAACATCCAGTTCGAATACGACTCGCACGTATTGAAAACAAACTCCTATGCCATTCTCGACCACATTTCCAGGGAAATGCGCAAAGACACCAAAGCGAAGTTCATCATTGACGGCCACGCCTCTATCGAAGGTACTGCCGAATATAACATGGAACTATCTATCGACCGTGCCAACGCCGTGAAGCTTTACCTCGTCAATTCGGGCATCCCGGCAGATAACCTCACCGTAAAGGGCTACGGAGCTACACGGCCAACCGCATCGAACGACACTGAAACCGGGCGCGCACAGAATCGAAGGGTAGAAATCAAGCACGTGAATTGAGGGGATGTCAGAACTGAAATATAACCAGCGTGGCGTATCCGCTGGCAAAGAAGACGTTCACAATGCCATAAAAGACCTCGATAAGGGATTGTTTCCGAGCGCCTTCTGCAAAATCATACCCGATATATTAGGGGATGACGATACGTGGTGCAACATTATGCACGCAGACGGTGCAGGAACCAAGTCATCGCTCGCCTATGTGTACTGGAAAGAAACGGGTGACCATTCCGTGTGGCGAGGTATCGCCCAGGACGCGGTTGTGATGAACCTCGATGATTTACTTTGCGTGGGTGCCACCGATAACATCCTGCTGTCCTCCACCATTGGCCGCAACAAGAACCTCATCCCCGGTGAGGTTATCGCTTCCATTATTAACGGCACCGAAGAAATTTTGGCCGAACTCCGCAAACTAGGTATCGATATCCATGCTACCGGTGGGGAAACCGCCGATGTAGGCGACCTCGTACGAACCATCATCGTAGACAGCACCGTTACTTGCCGGATGAAACGCGCCGACGTGGTTTCAAACCACCGCATAGAAGCAGGCGACGTCATCGTTGGGCTAGCTTCGTACGGCCAAGCTACCTACGAACAAGCTTATAACGGGGGTATGGGTTCCAATGGGCTGACCTCCGCACGGCACGATGTATTCAACAAAACCATCGCAGAGCGGTTTCCCGAAAGCTACGACCCCGCGGTACCCTACGAACTGGTATTCGCCGGCAGCAAGGGGCTTACGGACACCATCGAAATCCCCGGCCACGGCTCGACTACCGTGGGTAAGTTGGTGCTCTCCCCCACCCGCACATACGCCCCCGTCGTTAAGCAGGTACTCGACAATTACCGCCCGCAGATACACGGGATGGTGCATTGCAGCGGAGGTGCCCAAACCAAGGTCTTGCACTTCATCGATAACCTCCATATAATTAAAGATAACCTGTTCGACATCCCCCCCCTCTTCCGGCTCATCCAAGAAGAATCGGGTACGGACTGGCAGGAGATGTATAAAGTATTCAACATGGGGCACCGCATGGAGCTCTATGTACCGGAGACCATAGCAGCCGACATTATCCGCATTGCAGGTGGATTCGGCATCGCCGCACAGGTCATCGGTCGCGTAGAAGCTGCTCCTACCAAGCAGGTTACCGTAAAATCGCAAGTTGGCGAATATCATTATTATTAATGGCAAATAAGCCCAAAACCATCGGTTGGAAAGAGGTCGTCGACTTGCCCGATTTAGACATCTACGGCGTGCCGGCGAAAGTAGACACCGGTGCACGGACATCCGTATTACACTGTAGCCATATCCAATTGATAAAAAAAGGACGTAAACAATTTGTCGAATTCCGACCGTTGGACGGTCATCGCCTGCCGCCCTCCGGCACCTATACCCTACCATTTCATAGCGAACGGAAGATAAAGAATTCGTTTGGGCAGGAAGAAAACCGGTACATTATCAATACGACCGTTTCCCTCTTCGGTGAGCCGCACCCTATTGAAATTTCGTTGCGCGACCGGTCGGGCATGGAATTTCCAATGCTGCTCGGCCGCAGTTTCCTCCGCAAGAAATTCATTGTAGACGTATCGCGGTCAAATTTATCCGGCAAAGCCATTAGCCATAAGGAATAAGCGAAAGCAAGTTATATAGCACACGTGAAAATAGCAGTATTATCGACAATCAAAAGCCTGTATTCCACACGCAGGCTGGTGGATGCCGCCGTGTCGCGCGGCCACGAATGCGTCGTGATCGACCATGGCCAATGCTATGTGGGTATTCGCCAAGGGCAACCCAGCATCCATTACAAAGGTCAGCACCTCACGGATATCGATGCGATCATTCCGCGCATCGGTGCCTCCGTTACCTTCTATGGATCAGCCATCGTGCGACAGTTTGAAGTGATGGGCGTGATATCAGCCAATCCCAGCCAAGCCATTACCCGCTCACGCGACAAGCTTCGCTGCATGCAAATCCTCTCCGGCGCTGGCCTTGGCATGCCCATTACCGGTTTCGCACGGCGCACGCACGACGTGGACGACCTGATTAAAATGGTGGGTGGCCCACCGCTGGTCATCAAACTGCTCGAAGGTACACAAGGCATTGGAGTCGTTCTAGCCGAAACCAAAAAGGCTGCATCATCGGTCATCGAAGCATTCTATGGGCTGGGCAACAACATCCTCATACAGGAATACATCAAGGAGTCGCGTGGTACGGATATCCGTGCATTTGTGGTAGACGGCAAGGTGGTAGGTGCCATGCGCCGCACCGCCAAAGAGGGCGAATTCCGGTCTAATCTACACCGTGGAGGTACCGCCGAGGTGATGAAATTGAACAAAGCAGAACGCGAAACCGCCATCCGTGCAGCAAGGGAACTAGGACTTACCGTTTGCGGCGTGGACATGCTGCCCTCAGATCGCGGACCGCTGGTGCTTGAGGTCAACTCATCGCCCGGATTAGAGGGCATCGAAAAGGCGACCAACAAAGATATTGCCGGCACCATCATCGCTTTCCTCGAAAAGGAATATATCCTCAAACAGCAGGCAAAGAAAGAGCGGAAAGTGAAAGCAGGGCAGAAACTGTAGCTAAACGTCAGGTCACTCTCACGTCCCTGTTTTCCTATTAGCTATTTAAAACAGCTGATATAGTATCGTACTTTATAGTGTATTTTATCGTATTTTCATCGTAAATCTATCGTATTTTTATCGTATTTAATACGATGAAAATAGCATATATAATCGAATATTATACTTAATAGCGTAGTAGCTGTAGTTTATTTGTATCCTAAATTTATCTTATTTACTTAAGAAATAGGTAGTGAACTGAATGGCGGCTAGTAAGTCACGGATTACCTGCTAACCGGTACTTGGCCCGACTATTTCAAGGTTGATTGGCGATTGTCGAGGGATAACACTATATTTACCGACCTAAACATATCATAACCATGATAGACAGTATATTAGGTGCAATCCATTGGAATACCAGTCCAGAGATTTTTAGTATTGGCAGCTTTGAAGTCCGGTATTATACCTTGTGCTTCTTGTTAGCTTTCATCAGTAGCTACATTCTGATGCTTCGCATTTTCAAGCGCGAAAATAAGTCGCAGGAGTTACTGGATCAGCTAAGCATCTATATTTTCGTGGGTACATTGCTTGGTGCTCGGCTGGGCCACTGCTTGTTCTACGAATTTGACTACTATAAAGACCACCCTTTGGAAATGATATTGCCGTATACCTTTGATGCCAACGGCAACTTCATGCTCACTGGATTCCATGGGTTGGCCAGCCACGGCGGCGCACTCGGCATATTGGCCGGTATTTTTCTCTTCTGCCGCAAAACGAAAACCGGCTTCCTTTGGATTACGGACCGGCTGGTCATCGTCATCCCCTTAGCGGGTGCATTCGTGCGCATCGGTAATTTCTTCAATTCCGAAATTATTGGTTTGCCGTCGGACCTCCCTTGGGCCGTCGTATTTGAACGCGTGGATACAATACCCCGCCACCCCGCCCAACTGTACGAGGCGATATGCTACATCATCATCTTCATTATCTTGTGGAATATTTACCACCGCAAGCCACAACTCAAGCCCGGCTTTCTTTTCGGTATATTCTTGATACTCCTTTTTGGTGCCCGGTTTGCGTTGGAATTTTTGAAAGAGAATCAGGAAGCATTTGAGGAGGGAATGAGGTATAATATGGGCCAGTTGCTAAGCCTTCCCTTTGTTGCGTTGGGCATATACCTGCTACTCAGGCCGCACAAAGGGAGTTATAACAAATCGGAGACACCTCCAAAACGGTAGTTGATTCCAATCTCGTGCGTGTTGTTTCCGATGCGCCGGTTCAATGGTTCGTCGCTCGGATTGAACTGGTAGGAATAACCCAAGCCTACCCCACCGAAGTTAACTTGTGCCATAGCTGCGATGTCACCATAGCTCCGTAGGTTCATTCCGATTCCGAATACGTCTTTGATGAAAACCAGTGCCGAGATATCTACCTGTGGTCTCAGGTTGTCTGCATAAGTTACCAATAACGAGGGGCGGAACTGAAAATCCGTGCTCAACGCGAATAGCGCTCCGGCGGTCAAATGGTACTGATTGCGGAAGTTATAGCGGTGCTCACTACCGACCCCCAGACTGCCTAGCATTAACCGCGGAAGCGAAAGTCCAACATAATAGCGGTTCGGCCGATAAAGCATCACACCGAAACCGATCAGTGCGTCGGTCTCCTTAACATCCTCCCTGAATGCGGGGTCCATCGGATCCAACTGGGAAAAGCGTCCATCGAGGTAGCCGATGCCCGCATTGAGCGACAGCCCTACGTATTCTATCGCTGAGATGCGGACGCGCTTTGCGAAGAATGCACTTGCTTCGGTGAGGCGCTCCAGGGCGAGGCTTTCGTGCCGCACTTGGAATCCTGCTGTGGCACCGAAATGCTGAATCCCCAGATGCCCGCTGCCCCAGAAAACCTGTGGGGCGCCCTCCATACCCAGCCATTGGCGCCTACCCACTACATTCACTTCACCATCCATGTGCATCAAACTCGACGCGGGGTTCATCACCGTACGCAACGCGCCATGCTGAGTATGGGTCAACGCGTGTTGACCGGATGCGGTAATGGATACTCCTAGTATCGCCACCGCCGTTATCAATAGATTACGTTTCATATTAGCCCCTCTCTTGTTCGCTAATACCGCGAGACGAAATATCCCATTTGATGTTCCCATTTCCCATGGACTTTCACTTCAACAATATAAAAATAGGTGCCTGCAGGTAGTTTCAACTGACCGGTGCTGATGCCGCGGAATGCGACTTTGTCGTTGTCATAGCCGCTAGCCTCCCATAATACTGTGCCATTGCGATTCACTACGGTAACCCGGTTCTCCGGGTAATCGCGGATACCTTCTATAATTAACCATTCGTTGATTCCATCACCATTTGGCGACACGGCTTTGTGTACACGGACGGGAAAATCGACCGATGCATCGACAATGCGTACTGTTACCGTAACCGGATCCGCCGGCAGGTAATTCGAATCGCCCGCCTGTGTCGCAGTGATTTGGACAGTGCCCAAACGATGGATATTGAGGGTGGTTCCCGTCAACGTGGCGGCCAACGTATTATCCACCGCTAGGGTAACCGGAAGCCCACTGGTTGCGGCAACGTCCAACGGGATGCTACCGATGGTTCGATTTATTTCCGCGGTAGGCGCGTTGAAGTTTATGACCTGATGGGCCTTCATAATGGTCAAGGTAGCTGCATGGTACCTGAACAGGTAATTATCCGATATGCCCCCTTCAATCGAAACAGCGTACGTTCCCGGCGTGCTTGCCGATGTAGCTTCACTCCTCGCTTCAGGCTGGCGTGTCAATGATGAGACATCGTCGTTGTTTACAAAACCGCTATACAATAACTCAAACACGGGGTCGTCCTCGCCATAGACACGGCTCGCGTCGGCAACGGAAACATCCAGCATCGCCCGCGAAACGTGGAGCGGACGGGCAACCGGCACTGTGGCCGCGTATTCCTCGTTGCCATATTGCGTTGCCGTGACCAATACCTCTCCGGCACCGTGGATATGCAGTTCGTTGCCATGCTCGATGGTTGCGAGTGCTGTAGGTTTCCCTTCGGGGTCAGTAACGGCATAGGTAACCTCCAATCCGCTGCTGCTCGTTGCATTCAATAAAATCGGATTTTGCCCATAAGACACTTCACCCAAGGTATCGAAATAAATGTCTTGAGGCTTATTAGCTACCACCAGCATACCTAGTGACACGGAACGCTCAACCCCGCCGCCGGCAACAATTCCGTTTGCCTGGATAGTGTGCCTACCGATCGCCAGGTTGTTTGGAAGTAACAAGCTGCCTTCAAAAGATCCATCCGGGCGCACATCGATATATCCCAGCACTTGCGGATCGGAAAACACATATACCGTAATTACCGTCCCTGGTTCGAAACCGCTGCCGCTAACGTACACACTTGTATTTGTCCCACGGACCATGCGAATGATGGCATCTATTTCCGAAATAGATATCCGGTTGCCGTTGACACCTATTGTGGCCAACTTAAACTCAAAATCTCCGCTGCTTAACCTCAAATATTCCGAATCCACAACCTCGAGTGTTACCGTCTCTACCTCACCATTGGTGATGACCGCAGCTTCGCCTAGCGGTGGATTAGGCAGTTTCCCTTCATCGAGAACAGGCGCAGTGGGTATGACATCCGAAACGCTTTCACTGAACGGGCCAGCGCCCGCGTCATTCGCAGCAGCCACGCGGAAATCATAAGGACGATTATTCTGCAAGCCAATTACCACAGCTTGGGTAACCGTAGCGGGTATCTGGTCGGCCACTACCCAAGTCTGGCCATTGTCAGGTGAAAACTGGATAACGTATTCCATTACTGGCTGTCCATTGTCGGGCGGTGATTGCCAGTTTAGGGCGACCTGCTTATCCCCCGCTGAGGCGGAAAGGTTGGTCGGTGCCTCTATGGCTCCCCATACGATGCGACCAACGGTCTCAGCACTTGCCGTTTCTACCACGTAATGAATGGCATCCGCTCCATGCAATACAAAGTCCTTAACCCGCACGGGAATATTTTCGCCAGCCTCCGTTTGTTCGTAGCTTGCCGAACCGGAAACATAAACGTCATCATCCCCCAACACGCCGTGCAACAGATAGTTTCCAGCTGAAAGTTCGGCATAGGGCACACTATCATAGGTTTTCCTGATTTCCGGAACGGCGCTCAACGATACAGTGAGGGGCTTTGGCCTGATCGTAAAGGCATTGTTATCACCGTCAAAAGTGATTTCGTAATTACTTGCTTTAGCACCCTCGAATTCAAGAACGACCGAGTAAGTCCCCGCACCTTCACCTACTTCGCGGGCGGTATTCGAAACGATATCGCCGAGGTTATCGGTCGCTGCTAGTACAGTGCCTTCACCAAGCGAATATAGGTAATTGGTTGGGTTGTCGTCACCGTACACCTTGCTTTGTGCTTCAACCGTTAACGTGATTGGACGGGGATGTACTACCAATGCTTGGTGAATCGTAACTGGCTCGTAATTGTCCGTATCGTCCGGCGTGAAGGTTACCGTGAGCGGGTGGCCGGTGCCGGCTTCCAGCACCGTGCCCGCCGCAGGGGCATAGGTCAATTGCCCATCAACGTCAGCTTCCGCGTTCAGTTGCGTATCGTCCAGGGCCGTGCCGTAGGTGATGGCTGCGGGCGTGGCCCACATGATCACCGGTTTGGCTTTCTTGACGTCTATCGTTACCTCGGCGGTCACCTGCTCGTAGTTGTCCGTATCGGCCGGTGTGAATGTGACCGTAAGCGGGTGGCCGGTGCCAGCTTCCAGCACCGTGCCCGCCGCGGGGGAATAGGTAAACAGCCCAGCTACATTGGCTGTTGCGTTCAATTGGGTATCATCTAAAGCCGTACCGTAGGTGATGGCCGCTGGGTTCGTCCATGTGATGACGGGCGCTGCCTTTAACACATCGATGGTCACTTCGGCTGTCACCGGCTCGTAGTTGTCCGTATCTTCCGGTGTGAATGCGACCGTAAGCGGGTGGCCGGTGCCGGATTCCAGCACCGTGCCCGCTGCGGAGGAATAGGTAAACAGCCCGGCTACATCGGCTGTTGCGTTTAGTTGCTTTTCGTCCAGGGCCGTGCCGTACGTGATGGCCGCTGGGTCGGCCCACGTGATCAACGGCGTGGCCTTCCGTACATCGATTGTTACTTCCGCCGTTACCGATTCGTAGTTATCCGTATCTTCCGGTGTGAATGCGACCGCAAGCGGGTGGCCGGTGCCGGATTCCAGCACCGTGCCCGCCGCAGGGGTATAGATCAATTGCCCATCAACGTCAGCTTCCGCGTTCAGTTGCGTATCGCCCAGGGCCGTGCCGTAGGTGATGGCGGCGGGGTCGGGCCACGTGATCAACGGCGTGGCCTTAAGTACGTCAATCGTCGCTTCGG
>NZ_DATMFT010000002.1:0-68665 GCF_035556095.1 Parapedobacter sp.
TGCACAGGGAAAAACAACTCAAATCCGCCAAAGGGCGGCAATTTATCCGGAATCTCATCGATGGTCCGGAGCGGGAGTAGACCGTCGGGCTCATATCCGCCAGCTGGCGGACATTGGTTCGAGTCCAATCCCCGCTACCAAAGTGGAAAAAGAGGCAAAATTCAGACCCAGTTCTGGTATGCCTCTTTTCTTTTTTGTTGTAATTTGCTGAAAATAAGCAATATACAAAAACAACAAATTTATTCTCGAGGTTCGACTTTCATCTGTTTTCTTACTGTACCTAATGCCTTGAGGGAAGAGTAAAAACTGGATGCGCTGCTTGGTGTTATAATCGGCATAAACCCACTTTAAAGGCAATTCAAGGGCGAATTTGATAACGAATCCGATGCTATCATCAAGGTTCGACACCTGCCGGGACAGCGTCATCAGTTTTTCCTCTATTTCTTTCCTCTCATCGTTGTATCGTTGATGGTATTTGTGGTACAGTTCACCCCCTACTTCCTCTTCGATATATCTCTCCTCGAGTCTATTGATCTTGATTACGATTTCCCGGTGCTGTTGCTGCAGATGTTGGTAGTCATCTTGCTTACCGGCGGTCAACTGATTGAATACGGCCACGGTCTGCTGCTTTATCAGATCAATAACATCCGTTGCCTTATCGATTTTAAACGTGTCCAGGATCCTTTCAAAAAGGCTGTTGAGAACCTTTGCGCTTTTGTTGTTATTGCAGGCTTTTGTGCAGCATTTGTAATAGTGTAGATTCTTTTTCTGGACAATATAGCCGCGGAGGGGCTTTCCGCAATGATCGCAAATCAGAAATCGCTTGAGCGGGATATTGGCGTTTTCCTCTTTGACGGTGTATCCTTGATGGTTTTCTTTCAGCAGGCCGTTCACCTTCAGGAATACTTCCCGAGATATCAGTCTTTCGTGATTACCTTCCACCACCTTACCTTCCAGCATGTTGTGCGCCATCAGGCCGCAATAAAACGGGTTCCGCAGGATATTGGACATATGTTGTTTGCCGACCTTAAACCCTTTTTCGGCAAGCTTTGCCCTAACACTCTCCGTGGAGAGGTTATCATAGGCTTTCCATTCGAATGCCTGCCGGATGAGCCGACCCTTGGCATTGGCGACAATCTTGCGCTTACCGTGCTGCCGGATGATATCGTAGCCGAGAGGTGGTTTGGTTGGCCAGTCCCCGCGAAGGAGCATCTCCCTGATACCTGCCATGCACTTCTGTCTACGCAGCTGGTTGTCGAACTCGCCGAACAAAAAAAGCATCTTCTGCTGCATTTGTCCGGATGCATTAGAAGTATCGATGGGCTGCGTTACGGAGACAATTTCAATACCTAGTTTCCTCAACTCATTAGTGAGCCAGATAGAATTATCATTACGCGAGAAGCGCTCAAGGCTGTATACAAGGATATAGGATATCTTCCCCCGGTACCTCTTCACGAAGGAAATCATGGCGGTGAACTGCTTCCGCTCGTCCGTCTCGGCACTTTCATAAGTTCCCCCGAAAGTGGAAGCGATATTATATCCCATCTTCTCAGCATACAGGGTGCAGGCTTTCAGCTGTGTGGCCAGGCTGAGGTTGTCGGCTTGCTGCTGACTGCTCACCCGTGTGTAGATAACACAGTCCTTACTGTTCTTCAGTGCCTTGGCCTCTTTCTTACCTTTGGCAAAGGCGTCAAAAAATAGCATATCTGACATTAGCGATCAAATTAAAGGTTCGTGTTAGACAATGCTCTAATATACTAAAAATCACTTGATTTACCTTGCTTTTGCTTCTGATTTTTATAACAATCGAGTGCTATTTCCACAAAAACACGAATAGTTCGGATGACCTCCTGCGCTTGTTCATCTGTAACATTTTCAAACATGGGGAAGGACTTTACTTCTTCCACAGTAAGATCGTGTTTCCTTGTTATATCTTCTTTGTTTATGTATTTCATGTTGGGTTGTCTATGAATAAAGAGCGGCGGATCTATCGCTTCTATCTGAATTAAAAACCACAATAATTTGATATACAGCATATTATTAGCTATATTTGTCTATATAAGGAGACCTTGTTATGAAGACATTCGTTTACCTGTGTATCACCAGCATTATCGGCTCCGGGGCATTCCTTGCCGCATTGTCCATGTCCAATCCGTGGCCGGCGTATGCCGTGGGCTTTGGGGTGTGGGCACTGTTCTTTTGGGGAGTGGTTAAACGGTCTCAGGAGGCTGCAAAACGTCGCAAACGGGAAAGGCTTTTCGATGATTGGCTAGGTTCGCAGTCACGGGGCGGCAGGAATTATTGAGACGGCAACGGCTTACCTTTTCCCCACACCGTTGGATTTCCGAAAGCTACATGGGATTCCCGAATGGCCTATTTTTCTTTTTGCCGGTAGATGCAATGAATAGAATCGTCAGCGACTAGGTCCCATGGACAATGGCCTGTCGATAGACAGGATATCAATTTGAGAGGCAGTGAAAACGACATATTCCGGTTCATTCTTACCAAAGTCGGAAATAATGCCATCATACCGCGCTTCGACCATCATCCTGTGGGCATCTTCGTTATTCAGGGCGTCGTGCATCTCGCCGAGTTCTCCCAAACTTATTTCATCATACAAAGCCCGTAGCGCTGTGGGATTGTCCAGTTTTTCCCCGGTACCGATTTCCCAGATCAGGGACGCCTGGCTTTCCTCGTTGAAAATGGAATGGATGCGCAGGTCGAGGGGATTTCTGATGTCCAAGTGCGCGGTGACGATGGTGTCGCCGAACATCAGGACGTTTTCTTTTTTGCTGGAAAAGAAAAAACCATGCACGGTATTATCCCAAGCGGTATTACTGCCGCGGTAGTGATCCTCAAACTGTTCGAAGAATGCGTGCGTACCATGGTAGAACAGCATATTCGGATCGACTTCCATCTTTTTATATTCATACATCTATTTCGGGATTTAGCGGTTTTTCAAAAGCGGTCAATTGCTCACCGATTGGGTAATTGGCCACGAGCATTTCGGTCTTGGTCTTTTGGTCGCCGCCTTTGGCATTGACGGAGACCTTCTGCCTGACCGACCATTTCTGCCAACCATGTTGTTTGGTATACCGCTCAAGTGGCGGAGAGGGATAGGATGAGAGCAGGAATTTGCCCTTAATCTTGCTGAGTAGGTATAGCAATTCCTCGTAATCCCGCTCGCTGTACCCGTCGTAATGGCCGAGGTCAGAATTGTAATAAGGCGGATCACAATAGAAGAAACTATCCTGGGTATCCCTGCTGGCAATGACATACAGCGCATCGGCGCATTCAAGCTGGCACCTTTCCAGCCGGGTTGCAAATACCTTGGTAAGTCCGTCTCTTTTGGTATTGATTTTTCTGGTGGTTGTGTTGGAAGTCACGTCAAATCCCCAACTACCGTTGAGCTTACTGCTGAACGATTGCGAGCTGAGCACCCATACGGCCCAGGCCCGTTTTACGTCCGAAAACATGTCGGGATTGTTGTAAACGACCCATGCCTTGCGGTGCATGTCGCGGCTATGGAGGGTGTTTCGTATTTCGGTTTCCAGTCCGGCAAAGCCCTCCTTGACTACCCGGTAGAAGTTGATCAGCTCGCCGTTGGTGTCGTTGATGACCTCAACCTTAGAGGGGCGCTTGGCAAAGAAGATGGCGGCACCGCCGATAAACGGTTCGCAGTAGAGCGTGTGGTGCGGTATGAGCGAGACGATGCGAGCGGCAAGCTTCTGTTTTCCGCCGTAATAGCTGATGGGAGTCTTTAGCCTGATCATGTTCATATCTATTGTTGTAAAGGGTCAGAGAATCTCGTTGATGGTAAAGTCCATGGGTTTGCCTTCCACGAGCAGCGTGACGCGGCTCTTGAGGGCAGGCTTATCCATGCCCTGAACGGGGAAGCGCTTGCCATTGAGGTGGTAATGCGGCGAAGACGGTTCAAGGTTGAGTGTGGCGTAGCCAGATGCCCTGATCCGGTCTACGCGCTGGAATAATTTGTTCATGCTGAATGGTTTGGTAAGAATAATATATTCTGTTATGGGATAGTCTTGTGCGGTGGATAAAAGCGTTGTCTTAAAGCGCACGGGCGGTATTTGCCGGTGGTTGGGGGTGCGCTTTATGTCCACGCGTGCGATGCCCAGGAGGTTTGCGGGCGTCCCGCCGCTGGAACGCACCCGGCGATAGCGTGGTGCGCAGCGGTTTAGGGACGACCGCAGTCCTCCGGGCAATGGCTACCTCCCCCGCTTCCGGCCAGTCTCCTGCTCCGGTTCTTGCTGCCATGGCAGCGGTTCGGTTTTTTTACCGTTTTTGTGTTCAACTGATTCCGATGGTGCCTCCCGCTTCTCCTTTTTCGCCGTCGCCTTTTCCGGGAATATCGTTTCGTCCCGGATTTCGGCCATGTCCTTGTCGTAAATGTCGATGGTCTTCATCTGCGGGTTAGCTGCGATGGAAACAGGCACGCTTTTCCGGCCAACGGCCAACGTGGTGTGAACATAGTTGCCATTTCGCAGCGCGATCATGGCCTCTTGCATCTTTTCAGGCGTGTCAAGTCCCTTGATTGGGTATTTGCCCAGTGCTTCGTTTAGGTCATAACCGTATTCCGGACGGAACGTGCGCAGTGGGTGATTGCCGTAGGCATCGGTGATATCGAGATTGAGTCTGAACCACATGGGTATCTTATCAGGTTGCGCTCCCTGTTGCTGGCCCTCGCCTTTATTGCGAAGGAAAACCTCTTTCTCCAGTGAAAATCCGGAAAGCAGCTTGAAGGCTTGGTACGCCGTGATGCGGTGATCCCGCGCTAGATCGAAAGTTTGCTCCCGAACGATGGGGTCGTCCTTTTTCAGTAGCGTGACCCGGTAATCGTTAAGAAAATACATATCGCTTTCTTTGGAGCGGTTAAAATTGATCCGGAAGTCGAGAACTTCCGTTCTCGCATCGCCGAAGTCCCTACTTTCAGCAGGCCTCATCCGGGTGTTCACGCCCAAGCTGAATTTGGGCATTTCACGCTGGATAGCGGTTTCCAGTACGTCGTGGAGCTTAGTGCCAAAGCCCAGCCCTTCGAGGGTCTTCTTGAGGTATTCCAAATTGTTCTCGTTCATGCTGTATTGGATTTAAAAAGGGGTTTGAAAAATCAATGTTAATTAGAAAAGGGTCGTCTGTCCTCGTGGCGGCGGCTTGTACCCGTTCTCGATAGCAAGGTTCTCGCCGATGGCAGTCACCAGTTCCTCGATGGAGGTGTAGTCGGTTCCGTCAAGCACTTGGGTATGGAAGAAATGGGATCGGTATCCCGTTTCGCTGATGATGGGCGATTCAGCCCGGTATTCGATGTGGCTGAATAGCGGGTCTTTCTGGTCTTCCTCCTTTTTACCGGGCCAATAGAACCGGTAATTGGCTTGTACGGGAAAGCCGAACACCTTGATCTCAAGGCTGGTATTCTGCTTGAATTGTTCGGGGATCATAATGTTAAGTTTGGTGGCACAGGTCATTCAAGCGATGGACGACCATCGCGGTAAAGGACACGAAGCCCCGCGGTTTGAGGGTGCGATAGGTAGACCGCACCCCGGTGAGCGTGCGGAATCGGTGCAGGGAGAATCGGGGTGCGGGAACACGGAAAGTACTGGCCCTATAGGCAAACGCGACCTCACCGTCGTCCAATATAAATGAGGCATCCCGGCCCATCTGCCACAGCGCGACCTTGCTGTCGAGCACCCTGCCGCAGAGGTCGTCGTCGAATACGCCGACCGACCTAGCGTTGGAATAACGGTGTTTTAGTTCCAGCAGCTGGCTTGCAGTGGGACGTAAACCTATTACGGTAAACACATTGCTGCCGGCTCTTGAGAGGAGATTAGGATGGAAGTGACAGAAGCACAAAGCATCGATAGCGGTATGGAACAGGAAGTGCTGCCGTGCCATACGCGGTTCTACTACGCCTACCGTACCCGTCAGAATAGGTACTGCACCGGCGGTGTCGTCCAGCCAAGGTGCAAAGTAATCCTGCACCCGCCTATCGACATACTGTAACAACAGCATCATTGTTTATCGGGAGCGGCTTTTGCCGTTTACCCTCTGCTGCTGTTCCTGCTCGATTTCCCACTGGGGGATGGATGCTTGTTGCGGCGGCGTCTGCTTTGCGCGTTGCCATTGCCGCATGTCCTGCATTGCTTTTTGATAACCCTCTGTATAGGGGTCTTTTTGTGAGGCTTTGTTGCCGAAGAGGTTGCGTAGGCTGCGGAGCAGCAGGTAGGAAATACCACCATCGAGTATGAGCGAATACATAAGTGCCTCCCTGTTGGAAGTTACCCCGCTTCGGCTGCTTGCACGGCGCTGCAGGCGTGTCCCGTCCGCAAGCTGAACGACATCTCCACTCCGGTATTGCTCTTTCTGGAGTTCGGACAGCTTCTCACCATTGACTTTTGCTGGGACTTTTACGCTTGCAGGGTCTGAGGATATGAATTCCCTGGTCTCGGGATCGTACTCGATAACCCATGATTTCTTCTTTCCGTCAGCCGTATGATAGGTTTTCAGTACGTGGGTCAATGTGCCCTGTTCGAGCTGTTCCGCCTCGACATCCAGCAGCAGCGGATGTTTCTTTATATCACGATAGATGGGATGCAGCTGTACGGTTACGTGACCTTCCGGGGTGCGCTGGAGCGATAGTTTGGCGTCCATTTTCCTGATGTGGATGCTGTCACTGCTCAGATCTTGCAGCGTGATGAGGTCCGTCCTGTGCCCTGCGAGCAGGGCGGTGAGGTCTTCGTCTGAAAGAAGGGGCTTGCCGTTCCTGACAAGACCAAGTTTACGCAGATCACCTATCGGCAGATCATTTTCCTGAAATTGATTGTCCATAATTAAATCGTGTTTAATGTTCGCTTTTGGAGTGTTCGATAAGTTTTTGCAAAAACTTCCAAGGGTTAATGTAAGTGCCGTTCCTTTGGATGCCGAGGTGCAGGTGTTCACCGGTGGCGCGTCCCGTCCTGCCGGTGATGCCAAGAGGATACCCGGCTGTAACAGGCTGGCCGGGTTCGACAGTTATACGTGATAGGTGACCGTAGATACTCTGCACGGCATCATGATCAATGCGGACGTAGTTGCCGAGGTGCCTATGATAACCGGTGGCCGTGACCGTGCCGTCCATGATGCTCCGCACGACCTGCGCGCATGCGGCGAGGTCGATACCCTTATGGAAACTAGCCTTTCCTGTAATTGGGTGCTTGCGCCAACCAAAGCGTGAGGTAATCCTGTACTTAGCCAACGGCATATGTACCGCGGGTACCGATGGTTCGGACGTGCTAACAGCAGGCTTCGGTCCCCGGACGTGGGTTTGGATTTCCGGTTTGCGCACCGGGAATTCCACGGGATGGAGTGCAACGTGCTTGATGCAGGCTACCTGTGCTCCCGCTGCATGAGGTAAGAATAGTAGGGCAAGCATCTGGAGCATCCAATAAATAGCTGGCGTATGCGCCATCATCGTCCCGTCCCTTTCTGCCAGTGCGGTTCCCTATCCTGCGGAAGGGTCAGTTCCAGTCTGCTGGATAAGGGTATCGTGGCTGAACGGAGGATTTGCTCATTGATGAGCGCCATTCCAAGCGCCTCGTGCTGTTGGCGCGGTGTTCCGTTCTCGAGGATCATGCTGATGCTTAGCAGAATCTTGAAGTCCTGTGCGTCCATGTCCCGGAGGGCATCCATCATATCCCGGAAAAGTTCGCTGTGCGGTTTGAGCACGAGTAAGGTATCGGTGGTGTACAGCGACCTGTGTTTGTCCGCAAAGCTGACCTCGATAACCTCATTGTCATAACTTACGTGGGAAACCGTGCCCAGTTGCCCTTGCCTGTCCGCAGGGTCTGTGGTCAGCTCGGGGTGCACCAGCACGGGTCTGCCTATTAAATCTTCCATAGTACGGTATGTTTAATGGTGAATGGATTACTTTTTGAAACCCGGCCGCATGGAGCCTTTGCCCTTCGGCTGGGGCCGGGGCGGGGCGGGTGGTTTGAATTTTCCTACGACCGCCTGCACTTCGGCATTGATACGATGGAAATTCTGGAGCAGTATCTCGTCTTTCCGACCGCCCAAGTCATAGAATACGGGTAACTCGGGATAGGCTTCTTCCTCTTTGCGGATCGCTTTGAGGTCGAGGTCAATGCGACAATTGACAGCAGATGTCTCAAATTTGCCCGTGTACTTGTCGACGGCATCAGACGCAAGGATGCCAACCATCTCTCCGGCTTTGAGCGAGGCGATCTTACCTGCTGGGATAAGCGGTTCAAGCCGTTCGTTGATTGACAGCGAGGTTTTCGTCCGGTCGATGGAAAGGCTTTCGCCCATCTGCTTTACTTTTCCAAAAAGACGTTCCATCCATTCGAGTCCATCCTTATCACGGATGGATCCGCTGAGGATGTTTCCTACGATAGAGGTTATCGTGTCCGCGGTTTCCTTACCGTATTGTTGCCTGAACATGGTCAGCCCCTGTACCCCCAAAATGGCCGAAACGCGATTACTTCTGGCCTGTGAAATGATGTCCTGTACTTTATATAGGTATAATGTTGGAGCCTCATCCACCACCAAACCGACCGGGATGTTGCCCCTGGTGTTAATCAGTTTGGTAATCCGGTTGATGACCACCGAATAGGATGCGGAGTTTGTGCTCTGCGTATTCGGATTGCTCGCCAGTATCAGTATGGATGGTGCATCGGGATTGCTGATCTTGAGGTCGAAATCATCGCCCGAAAACACCCAGAAGGTTTCTTTGGTGGCCAGCCTGCTGATGAATATCTTGAGCGTGCCGACTTGCCCTTCCAACTGGTCAAAGGCGCGTGCCTTGTAGGCGGTCATGAATGGCGAGAGCAGGGATTCGAGTTCCTTGTTGGAAAACAAAGTGCTGAATATTTCCTCGTACGATCGGTTGAGGAAAGCCAGTACATGCGGGAAGCTGGAATACCGGCCACCCTCGTGTTTGCTGAAAAAGTAGATACAGGCAGCCAGAAAGTTAACGGCGGATTGCGTGAAAAATTGGTCGCTCCCGGTGGCCTTGTCGCCTTTCTTCATCGGTTCCACCAATGCCTCGGCAGTTTCAGAGGCTTCGGCCAGGGTCTGCAGGTAATCACTTCGCCAGGGATTGATACGCCTGCTCTTTTCCGGCTCGTTCAGGTTAATCACATGAAACCCTAAATCTTTCAGTTTGCCCTGTTGTTTGCCGAGCAGGTAATGGTAATAGGTAACCTGCCCAAGGTCAGGGAACTTGAAATCGAATACACAGAGTGTCCACTCAAGTGCCACGAGTTGGCGGATGATTGGCATAAAAACTGAGAAGCTCTTGCCCGATCCAGGGGTTCCGATTACCAAGCATCCGCGAAATAAATTCTCCAGCACGATAAATCCCTTGCGCACTTTCTTCCGGTAGTAGAATAGCATCGGGATGTTCACCGCGTAGGGTGTTATCTTCGGTTTGGTGGGCTGCATGAAAGATTCTTCCTCGACATTCCACCTGTCCTTACCGAGCCGCGAGCCGATAATTTTGGACACGTTATCCATCGCGATGTGCAGAAGCAGCGTTCCGATGACCGTGCATCCGATATAGCCCAGATCGTACCAACCGGTATAGGGCAGCGGCCAGCTTCCGGATGGCCTGCCATAAAACCAGAGGCTTGCTGCCAGCAATAGCAGCCCTGCGGCCAAGGGATACGCGATAGCGTTCTTGGGGTTGAGGTCTTTCTCCTTTCTGCTGAGCGTACCGATGGAGACGAGGCAGATCAGGGTGAACGTGAACAATTTGCTGTGGATCGGGTAATGGTAGATGGCAATCTTTGCCATGCGTACAAGGAAGTGCGATAATCCGTACCGTTCGCTAGCTGGACTGGCCATTACCTTTTCGGCGTAGATAAACATCAGGATGTCGAGGGTTACGGATAGGTATATGGCGAATTGCAGGAAGCGGTGCATCGCCTGCTGTTCTTTGGATTCTTCCATATGTAATTGGATTTTATAGGCTGGAAGGAGCCCTGCGGGGTTCTTCCATAATGATTTGCTTTCTGTGGCTTAGGGGCGCTGCAAAAAAAAATTCAAGGTAACCCACCTAAAACGGGTGAGATGCACAAATTTTTCGGATTAGCTAAGCCTAAATACCCCTGCCCGGCTGCTGTTGCTGGTTAGGTCTTCCTATCTGAAACTCGATCCAATCCTCGACGCTGAATACTACCGCTCCGGAAATCTTATCATGGGTCACTGCCCAATCAAGGGCTTCCTGCTGGACTTCCGGTATCCCGGTTGCATCCAACTGGTACATTTCCATAATATCCACTACGTCCGAGGCATTCATATTCAACATATCTATATCACTCCGTAGCTTATCTATTGCCATGTCTACGGGAACCAGCATCAGCAGGGCATTGGTATCGTAAAGGCCGATTACGTGGTTCTTGAACTTAACGTAAACTGAGTTATCCTCGTAAATGACGTGGCTGATCGTTCCCAAGTGTCCTTGCATGTTCACCGGATCGGTGGTCAGTTCGGGATGCACCATGACCGATGTTCCAACTAGTTTTTCCATCATAAATTCGTTATGGATGAATAAAAGGGTTGATTAAAATGTGTCGGCATCAAGGATGTCCCGGTACTTGATTCTCAGCGTAATTGTCCGCCCGGATATCTGCTTTTCCGAAAGCTCGACGTTCAGCACCTTACTCGCCGGGAAGATTGCTTTCTTCAGGACGTAGATATTCCGATACGTCCGTTTAAAGGAACTATGCGGATAGAGCTGCCATATGGGCTCTATCTCGATGGATTGTACGTTGGTGGCCTTGGTTATCTTTTTGTCCTCGATCTTGAAACGGAGCTCATCAATGTCGTAAGCAAGGTTAGTGGCATTGTGGTAGGTGATGTCCAGCAACACGAGGTCGCCCACAGTGTAGACATTATTCAGGTCAGCGCGGATACCGTAAGTGCTGGCCTTGCGGATCGGCTTGGCATTATGCCGGGAGAGCAATCTTACCGCATGGCTGCGCAGTTCGGGTGTGGTCAGCTCGACCGGGACATGGAGCGGACGGGTATGGCGGGGCAGAATGTCGACACTGGCGGCGGTAGCGGATTCGGGCGCGCCCCCGGCATGGTGGAGCCTATACTGTGCGATGAAACTCTCGCCGATGACAGTGACCACGCCAAGCCCCCCGGAACCTCGGTACCCGCTTTTCGTGGAGTCGGGCACCCATTTGAGGCGCAGGACGTTGGGTTCGGGAAGATCGCCGACCACATCGTGGGTGGAGATGTCCACGTAGCGGATGGGTTCGGGCGAGATGATGTGCAGTGAACCACTGCCGTCCATGATGATTCCGGGCAGTTCATCCCGGTAAGTTCCAGCCTTTTCCTGGGCGTCGAGGTTTAGCCCTGCCAACAACAGGGATAGGATAACGAGTAATGTTTTCATTTTTTGGATCTTGTTTAATAATTCTTCTGGTTGTTGCGCAGCTGGTCGGGGTCGATGAGGTAGACCAGCGTGTTGTACTTGATCTTGGCCTTATTCTGCCGGATTACCTTGTTAACGGCACTCGTGGTGGATTGAAACATTTTTTGCACCATACTCATCACCAGCTGGCTGTTGTTCGCTGCGGCCTGCTGAAGGGTAATGCCCTGACTTGTGTTACTTCCCAAGTCGCGCGTGAACTCACGAAATGCCGATGCCGGAACGTAGAGTCCCGGCAGGCCGTCGTGGTCGTAGACCTCGAGCCGTACCGGTAGGATATGCTGGCCGTTCATGATGGAGGTGACCGTCAGGTTGACCCGTTGCCCGGTGAAACCGGATATCTCTGCATAGATGTAAGTTCCTTTTTTGATCAGGAAATGACCCGCCATCATGTCTTCGAGCAGACGAATGCGAAGGCGTGATCCGGCGTATCCCTTGATGTCCTGGTCGACCATGGCGGTAATGAAGGTCTCCTCGCGATCCGGAGTGACCGTATTGAAAATAGCGGCAGTACCGGATGCCTTGCTGACGGTGAGCCGTGCTTGCTCTTGCTCTTGACGCTGCTTTTCGAGGTGTTCGGCTTGTCGGAGCCGTTCCTGCTCGGCTCGGTATTCGGGGTCACTGGCCTTGGCCATGCTGTCAAGCAGTTCCATCTGCTGGCGGAAGAGCTCCATCGGATCGGGCTGCGCAGACTGGGCTTGCGGCGCGGGAGGTTGCGCGGTCTGCCCATGTATTTCCGCGAGTGCCTCCTGCAACGCCTCGTCGTAGGGGTCGGATGTATCGCTGCTACGTATCGGATCGGCAGCATCCGGGAAGTCACTCCCTGATGTGCCGCTATACCTCCCTTTCATGGCACGGTCGATGGAGTCGAGTATAAGCCGTTCACGTTCGTTGTATAGGGTATTGGGCGGTTCGGTAACTGCCTGTTCCTCCTGAATGTGACCGATCGCGGTATAGCCATCGGCCTGCCGGTACCGGTCGCGGTAGGCTTCCAATTTATCGGAGAGTGCGCGGTTACGTACTTGGTCGGAGACCGCAGCGAGATCGGTCTGCAGGGAATCCCCACCCGCCTTGGATGGCTGTTCTTTGCCAAAGCTGCTCTTGTATGCATAGAAGAATATGCATAGGAATGGCAGCAGAATGAGCGGTATAATGTACCGCGGCTTTCTGAAATCGATGATCATGGTGCTGTGTCGGTGTTTTTATGGTTCATAATGGATTGCTGTATCTGTTCAAATCGCCGGAGGGCTTCCGTGAGCCGGATGCTGTCGGTGGCATCAAGTGTATCCTTTTCGATGATATGAGCGATGGTGTCTTGCAATGCGGTCACTTCGTTGAGGGCGGCATAGGTATCGATGATGCCCGTGATAGCGCCGCCCGCACCGCTTGCTGGTGGTTGGGGAAAAGCGAGCAGTGCACGGGGTTCATCCGTTCGCATGACGGTGAAAGCCAGGATGCCCGACGCGAGCATGCAGGCAAGCATCCCGGCAAAGAAATAAAGGGGATGTCGTTTCACCAGCTCGCGGCAGAAGCCGCTCACCTGTCGGAGATGGCGACGGATGCCGTCCATTCCTAGGATGTCGGATGCAGGGTCAGAAGGTGTTTTTCTGTTCATGTAGGATGTCTTTGTTTACGAGTGTCTTCCAATGAGTGATGAGCACGGCGTGGGGATTGTTGTCCGAGCGTATCTCTAGGTCACTGAGGTATCCCTCGGTGATGAGCGACCGCGTGATGGTGGAACTACGCCGGTCGATCTTCTGTGTGCCGTAATAGCGGAAGTAGCGTTTTGGCATATCAATGTGTATGCTGTCTGTGCGTATGGTCAGTACGGCGCTGGAGGACAGGATGGAGTTGAAAAATCCGTTTTCCTTGAGATTATTGTACTGCAGTGCCCCGCTCTCATCGATGAGGTACATGGCCTGCTTCATCTGGTACTCTATAAACTTGTCGTCCGGGGTCAGCGAGAAGAACAAGTTATGGAAGCGCCCCACGTGTGAGCGGTACTCGGCCTCCCGATTCATCCGCACGTCCGTTCGCCTGGCGGGCATGGGCACATTTGCCGCATCCATAATGTAGATGCTCTTCCGTGCGTCCGCTACTTGCCGGTAGGCGAAAAAGGAGACGCCGAGCACCATTAGGACCGCTGCGATGAGGCAGCTCGCTGAGAGAAATGTTGCGAGCCGCACCTTGGTTTCGATATTCTTGATGATCATGTGTGCTGTCTATCTTTTTATTCCTTTGGTTAATATCCTGCCCATCATACGGGACATGCCGGATGCGCCCCTGCCCATCGTGGAGGCGGCGGATGAGACTCCAGACGTGGAGATGATCCACGTAGAGATGCTGGGAACGGTGAGCATGGTCAGTGCGCCGATAACGAAGGTGCCGATAACTATACCGAAGGACAGGATACCGTTGCTAGCGAAGGCGGCTAGTTTTTCCATGTCGGCTACCCCCGTTTCTCCGACCAGTGCTTGGTAGCGGGTAATCTCGGCCTCCATGGCATATTGCTGGAATAGCGACGCAATGTACAGCACCAAATAGCCGATGCCCGAGTACAGGTTGACCGATACGAATCGGGCAATCCACGTGCTGAACGAGTCCCGGAAGGCGGGCAGGATGCTGGCCGCTACGGAAAACGGGCCAAGGATAATCAGGATGGTCGAGTAGATGATCTGGATAACAAAGATGACGTATACACATATGCGCAGCAGCCAGATAGCGAGGGTTTCCAACAGGGAGGTAGCCAGCAGCTGGAGTCCCACTTTCATGCGGTTACGCACTTTGACCACCGCGTTCCATACTTCGGAAAAGCCCTCTTTGACGGAGGAGGTAACAGATTCCCATGCCTTGCCATACCACGTATCGGCCTCGGCTTTCGCCGTTTCGGTTTCGGCCTCGATGGTAAGGAGCTGGTCGGCCACTTCGACCATAAGCGCGGCGCGTTGGAGACGGAGGTTATTGACCTCCGTTTGGCTGCCGTCGAATAAAACCTCGGTCTTGTTTGCCACGATGTCGGTTGGATAAGCGACGACCCGCGTAAAGGTCGGCCACCAGAGGATGACCATAACGAGGCCGAATGGCCTGAGCAGCGGCATAACCTCCAGCTGCTTGTCGCCGGCCATCATTTCGTAGGTCTTGATGGCGAAGAACACCAGCATAAAGATGGCGCAGAGTGCCTGCGCGTCGGCAATGAAGGCATCATAGTGTGTCCAGATGGTATTTTTCATCTGCTTCAGGAAGTGCATCATACCTTCCTCGTATACACCGTTGCCCTGCAAAAAATTGAAGGTTTCCTTGAAGGAATCCGGGACGCTCTGCACCCGGGTGCGGGTTGCACCGATAAATAGTTCTATCAGGTTCATAAAGAGTGTTTTATAGTTTGGATTTACTGAGGATGTCGTCGGCGATCTGCTGGTCTGTCCTGCCGGGCGGGACGGTCATGGGCTGACCGGGCTCCGTGATCCTTGCATCGGTTTCCGTCAGGGAGAGGTATAGCTTTGTCCGCTGTTTCTTCGCTTCCCACATGGCAGAAAGCTGGCGGTATTCCCCAAGCATACGGTGGTAGGCCATGATGCGCGATCCCCTGTCCATGTTGGTCGCTCGCGCGGCGTCGAGGCGCTCGGCCAGTGCCTCCCTTTCTTCGCGATACCATTCGAGCAGGCCCGTATAGGTCAGATAATCACGCACGTTGAGTTCGGCCCCTTCCAATGGGTCTGTCCCGTCTGTGAGCGGACGGAACTCACCGCGGTAGTAGAGTTGCCAGAGCGGATCGGCGGCAGATGCGGCACCCGCATAGTTCACCATTTCGGTGAGGGCAGTATTACGCAAGGTATCCGCGTGTTTCTTATAGGCTTCCTCGGTGTTCTTCATGGCCGCCACAAGTTGTAACCGAAGGGTTTGGGGGCCTGTAAAGCTCAGGGGCCGCCGGTCGGTACGGGGGTAATTGGGATGCCAGGCCCACGTTAGCCAGTACTGGTAATTGAGACCGAGGAATCCTTTCTTGGGCGTGAACTTATCGCGATTCCACTGTTTGAAAACCATGCGCTCCTGCTGGTGGACGATGTGCTTGTCGGTCTGATATTTGACGTTCTGTGCCATGCCTTGCATGAGGGAGAGCGCCAGCAGTACCGGCCATATGATAAGGTGAGTGTTCATATCATTGATCTGTTAAGAGGTTGGATTTATAGATGATATCGTCCACTAACCGCTTGTCCTGATTGATGAACTGCTGGTAAGGATTGAGCGTGCGGAATATGCCATTGAACTTTGCCCAATACATGGATTGGTGCATGCTGTAAGCCAGTGCCCGCATCACGCGGAGTTCAAGGAGTATCTTGCGAAGTAGGGCATCACGCTTTTCATAATCCATCAGTACATTCCGACCTTCTTGGAGGACAAATTCGGAGACCTCGCTGGCGAGGTTTACGCCGCGGCTTTTCATTTGCCTAGCCACGTCCTCCGCAAAGAGCAGCAGGTGCGGTGCATCCCTTGCGGTCTGCACCATTCCGTTGCACTCACGGATGATATCGGCACCGATGCGGCCGATCTGCCGGACGGTCAGCCCCGTGCGTAGTGCCTGGTCTACCTCAGTGAGCGCCCGATGGATCATGTCCTGCACCATGACCACGGAACTGACGTTGATGTTGATGTCGTTAAGGCGATCCTTGATCGTTGACAGGTAGCTGTTGTGCATGATTTCTGCAGCGGATCGCGCGGCGGCATTTTGACCAATGATGGCTAGGTGCTTGCTATCATAGATAATGGTAACGTAGCTCTGCGCCTGCGCCAACTCGGCACCCATCATCAAGCCAAATAGCAGTATCATTGTTTTCGTTCTATTCATTGCCGGATCTGTTTGAGTTTGGAGAGGATGTTGTCCACCAGCTGCCGGTCCCGGTTTACATACTCCCCGAAAGGATTTATCGATTCGAGTATCCGTTTACGGTTAGCGTGATACATATTGGCGGCAAGCCCGCGGGAGGCCCCGGCGATACGCCGGAGCTCGGTCAGTACGTGACCGAAAAGAAGTCTGCGATCGCTGGCTTTCATCTGGTTGATATCGCCGATGCTGATGGCCAGTGCGTAGAGGTACCGGCTGAGCCGGTAGGCCCGGTCTGCCAAATCCACTTCGGTCTGGTAGGCCATCGCGATGAGCATCGGGTCCTGTCCCGCCAGCCGGACGATGGTTGCTTGGTGTTCCACAATCTCCCGGATAATCGGTGCCGCTTGGAACCCGATCTGAGTAGCATCGATGGCAAGACCAATGGTATGGAACCGGCTTTGCAGGGTACGGTACTTCTGTTTGAGGTCGCCCATTTTGGAGCGGTTGACTTCCTCGTTTGCCGAGGTAAGCGCTTGCCGATTGCGGGCGGTTTGCTGGCGACCGTATTCATCCTTGCTGTGCTGGACAAGTTGGTGCAATAGTTCAACGTTCAATTGTGCATGGGTCTGGGAAATGCAGAGGAGCAATAGACCCATAATAATCAGCGTCCTCATTGCCGCAGGTATTTCGCATTGCGGACAATGTCATCGCCAATCCGCTTGTCGATGTTGATGAAACCCGCATACGGATTCAGTGAATTCAGGATGCCGCGCTGCTTGGCCCAATACATGGATCGGTACATGCCGTAAGCTACACCGCGCAGGATGGTCAGTTCGGTGACGATCCGGTTCAGCAGCTTGGCGCGTTCGCCCGAGTCCATGAGGTTGTCGCGCCCACCGCGGGTGACGAAGGAACCAACTTCGGCGGCCAGTGCCGTTGCGCGGTTTTTGAACTCCCTTGCACCTTCCTCGGCAAACAGCAGCAGTACAGGATTGCTGCCCGCGATGTCCATCGCTTTGTTCACATCTCGCACGATGTCGGTGCTGATGTCGGCGATATCCTTTACGGCAAGCAGGTTGCGCACCACGGCGGAGACTTCGCTGAGCCCCTTGTATATCTTGTCCTGCAAATCGTTCACGATGACCAGCTGTCCGGTGACGGCCAGCTGCCCCCGCTGGATGAGGGTGAGGTTGTCGTTGGTGGTATTGAGTTGTCCGTTGATGACGGCGGCATGGGCACCCGTGGCGGCAGCGACCGCCGGGTCGATATAAATCTGGGCATGCAGCTGCGTCCCGAAAAGGAACATGCCCAACAATGTGCATAATGTTCTCATGGTTGGAAATGGGTTAAAGTGGTTAATCGATGTGCGGCTCTCGGGACGTTATCGGTCGCCCGGCTTCATTGACTTTAGAGACGAACGCGCCGAGGGCGAGGCCGCTGGCCTGCATGTCGGTGACAAAGGCTTCGAGTCCAGACTGGTAATCACCATGCGCACGGACGTAGGTCTGCACGGCGTTCTTCTCGGGTTTTTCTGTGGTGTAACACAAATACTGGTAAATCGATACTTCCACACCGTAAACCTCACCGGTGGTGCCCCTGCGGATATAGACCTCCTTAAACCTGCCCCGTCCGTCCTTGTTATCAAGCTGGTTAACCGTGAATATCTTGCGCCGCTCGGTCTCGGTAATGGATAGCAGTTTGGCGATGGCATCGTAGTTTTCGCGGAACTTGGCTTGGTCGAGCAGACATATCGTATCGGAATTGGCGATGATGCTGTCCTTGACGATGGGGTTACCGAGGATGTCCCCGAGTTCCTGGGTGACCACGATGACCTCTCCCCAGAACTTCCTAACCGTCTTATACAGATAGAGGATGTACCCAGCCATAAGCGGACTCGCAATAGCCTTCCACGCTTCCTCTATAATGAGGGCTTTGCGCTGCGACGTACGGTGGCGCATCTTCTGAAGGAACACGTCCATAATAATCAAGGTCACGATGGGAAAAAGCACCTTGTTCTCTTTCAGGTTATCGATTTCGAACACAATGAAACGTTCGGAGAACAAAGACGAGTCGGCATCTTCGTTCAGCACGGTGCCGAACTCCTCGCCCGAATGGAACTTGCGCAGCACGTAGCGGTATTCATCCAGATCGAAGGTGATGGACTCCTGCTCGGTGATCTCGCGTATCCGGCCCACCGAATAGGTATAGAAGGAGTCGAAGTCCAGCTTCGCGGATCTACTCGGATTTTCCGGGCCGGGATCGAGCCAGAAGTACTCGTAATAATAGGACGAGAGTACGTTGGACAGCACGGTATCCTCAATTTGGGAGAGTTGTCCGTCAGCCCCTTTCCAGAGCAGAGCGATCAGGGTCTTGAGGAAGTCCTTTTTCTCGAGGTTGAACTCCTTTTGCGAAATAGCGAAGGGATTCATCGAGATGGGCTTTTCCTCTGTGTAGGTAATATACTTACCACGATAGTAACTGCAAAGCCCGGAATAGCTGTCGCCGGTATCGACAATGATTACGTCCATGTTGTATCGGCAATACTGCTCAACGAGCGCATTCATGTAAAAGGATTTGCCCGATCCCGAAGGGCCCAACGTAAATTTCGAGCGGTTGTTGATCCTTCCGGTGCGCATGGGCAGGTCCGCCGGGTCAATACTCACGGGTACCCCCTGCCGGTCGGTGAAACGGATTAAAAAGTCCGAATCATCGTCGGTTTGCATGGATTCCTTAAAGAGCAGGCAGAGGGCCGCATCGGACGTCGTGAGGAACCAGTCGTATTTTTTCAGTTCCACGCCATTGCCCGGCAATGCGGTCCGGAACAGTTCCAGCTGGTTATAGCTATTCCGGGAGGGTATGATGCCCTGTTGGAAGAGGGCGGCCTCGACGTAGTTGGCGGCCTTGCCGATCTTTTCGCTCTCGGCACACAGGACGATGTTGAAGTGGGCGTTGACCAGCAACTGGTTCTCGCGAGCTACGTCCACCAGCAACTGGTCGATATCCTCCACGGCGATTAGGTTGGCCGGATCGGGTACGCCCGAATGCCGTTTGCGCTTTAGTTCGAGTTTGTTCAGCGTAGCTTGTTGTCCGGGGATTTCAATCAGCTGGTTGTAGATGATGCAGCGGTAGTCAGGCACGTGGTGCAGAAAAAAGAGGTTGTCCACCGGGAAGTCCCGGAGGTTGCGTCCATCCTGCTTTTGGGTATAGGTGCTGACCGTCTCAGGTAGGTCGATGGTGTCGGTGTTGATCAGGCTGATGCTACGGAGTGTCCGGTCGCCCATATCAAGTTGCCGGTCGCTCGCCAGCAGGTTGTCCAACACAATATTTTCCGATGCGAAGTCCATTGCCAACAGGCGCGATACATAGTTGCGTATTTCCGGCTCGCCGAGGCGGTGCGGCTGCATGCCTGCACCATGCAGCAAGTCGTGGATCTTATCCATGTCCTGGCTGAAGTCAGCCAGCGCTCTGGGGTCGTGGACGTAAAAGGTTCCCCGTTTCACCTGTCGGGTGATGGTCAGGAACGTGTCGATGCTGGTGTACTCCCTACCTTGGAAGTGCTCGTTATATTTGCGCTGGAGGAATTCGTCCGCCTCCGGCGCGTGATAGGGTCCGCGGGAAAAGATATCCTGTTTCTGGACAATGTAGCCTTCGCCGAGTATCTTAATCATGTTGAGCAGCACGCCGTGGTAGGCAATATAGGGCTCCGGATCGGCTCCGTACTGCATGACGGGATTGCGGATGCGTAGCAGAGCGGAGAAGTCGCCCCGCTCACCGTACAGCAGGGCCTCCCCATGGTAATGGTCGATGCCAGCATAGGGCATGCGGAATGCCGTCTTAGGGTGATGTGTCTGCATAGTTGGTCTTGAGATGTACGGGGTGGATGAATATGCCTTTGTGGCGAGTCTTGTCGTGGAGGCCGTTCTTCTGGCGGTGGAAAGTGAAGGTGAGTCCTCCGGCGATGGCAAGGATGGTGACCAGCCCACCGAGGTACATATTGGTGAGTGCTCCGGTTAGTCCGCCACCCACCAGTCCGAGCGCCAACGAGCCGATGCCCCAGCCGATAAACTTTCCTTTGAACCCCCGATATACAAGGGGCTTCTGAAGCCCCTTGTATATGGAGAAGTAGCGGATCATCAGACGCCGAAGAATGCCTTGATGACCACCGAAACCAGTACGAGAAAGAGGCAGGATCCGCCCCAGCCCATCAATTCTTTATTGATATCCTGATCGCCTGAGTTCCACTTGATGTAGACACGGACGCCGCCGATGATGCCGACGACGGCCCCGATGGCCAGGGTCAGCGTGGAGACGGGATCGACATAACTGGTAAGTGAAGAAGTGGCGGCATTGATACCGGTGGTTCCCCCGCCGCCCTGCGCAAGCAGGGTATTTGCAGCGGCTAGGATAAGCGTAGTAAACGCGAACAATCTTTTAGTTGTCACTGTCATTGGAAAATGATTAGAAGGTGAGAAATATGGGTTAACTGATCCCGTAAAGGGCTCTGAGGAAGGTGCCGACAAGCGTAAGGAAGAGGCATGAGAAAAACCAGCCCATGACTTGTGCGTCGATGTAATGGTGCTTGCCGGATTGCCAATTGGCATAGATGCGCAGCCCACCGAGGATGCCGGCGATCGCACCGATGACCAGCACCAGATCGGAGAGACTGAAATACCAGCGATGCATCTCGCCCGATGCTTTATAAAACTCGCCAATGCCGGGCTGTGCGCTGCCCACAATGGGCTTGGTACAAAAAAGGATGATGATGGCCATCCTTACAATGAAAGATTGCTGCATGGTTAGTAGGATATCGCGCGGGTATGCTCGATAAGATTGTCCTTGGCGAGGTTGAACAGCTCCTTCAGCCCGACCGCCCCGGTGGAAAGGATCGGTCCGGACAGCCCGACCGGTGACCGCGCGGCCACCGGTGTGACGTCGGGTTCGTCCTGTGCCTGTTGGGTGGGTTCCGCGCCGGATTCCGGTAGCGGGTCGTCTGCCGGTTCGATGATCTCGGGGCGGACGTCTTCATCGAAAAAGAGCACGTTCCCCGCTTTTTCGGTACCGGGTGGCCTCCGGGTGGTGAACAGGTCGTATAAGAGGTTGAGGCCGTAATAGGCCAAATAAATGAGAGCGAGGGTGAGTAAGAAATTTGTCCAGTTCATGGTTCTGAGTTTTTAAGGGTTTCTTGGATGTGTTTCGGTAGCCAGGGGTGCTGACCGATGTACTGATGCAGCGCATACACGATAAAGCGGTTCATGTCGACACCTTTGGCCAGCTTGATACGCTTGAGCAGGTTCATCGTCCGGCTGTCTACGCGGATGAGGCTTTTCTCGGTGCCTTCGAGTTTAAACGCATCGATTGCCTGGAAAAATTCCGTGGCGTTCTGGTCGTCTTCGAAACGTTTCGGGGGCTTTCTGGGTTTCGTCGGAGGGCCTTGTGCCGTTTTGTCTTTTGCGGTCGGCCGGTCGCTTTCCGTTTCGCCGGTACGCAGCTTTTCGCGCAGCTGGTCGGCGAGCGATTTGATTTCGTTCATCTAGCCGCCTCCTTAATGAAATAACTGCCATAGATCAGGTCGAGTACCGGTAGCACAGCAGGTAGAACCGTGGCTGGGGTGTGGAGCGTGTCCACCCGCTGGAAGCCGATGCGGTCGGCGATGCCCGGACTGACGGTTCCGAAACCTGATAGCGCCCGGTCCACGTCTTGCCGGGTGTCGTAGCGTACGGTGGCTTTGATACGGTTAGGCACGAAAACGATGGATGCACGGTTGTTGATCTTTCCGGCGACCATCGCGAAAAGCAGCGTCGAGTCGACCGAAAACTCATCGTAGTTGAATGGGCAAAGGATAAGGTCGCCCGAGAGTATAACCGGAATTAGCCCGTCGTCATCCATCTTGCCGGGCAGGTCGATCAGCACCGTCTCTTTCGGATTGCGGGTAAGCACTTCAAGCAGCATGGGAAAATGGGTTAAGTCTGCCGGAATGACTTCATAGGGTGCGGGATTGTCCAGTATCTTGGCCTTTTCATACTTAGCCGCTACAGACTGTTGGTAGTCCATATCGAGTACGGTCACCTTACGTTTGTGCGCCTCGGTGAGGTAATTGGCCAGCAGCAGGGTGAGCGTGCTCTTGCCTGCGCCGCCCTTTTGGTTTCCTATCAAGATTACCATAATGGGGAGTTTTAAATTGTGTCATCTGGTGTTGGTGCGTGCCTTTTTCTTGCGGCGGCGGTTGTGCCCGAGGGTGGCCTCGTCGTCGATATCGTCCGAGATACTGATGTCGAAATCCGGTATGAACATGCCGAGACCGCTAGCATGGTCGACTGGATCGGTAGTATCGACGGCGGGGTCGGTTTCCCGCGGTCGGTCGACCGGGGGTTTGGTTTGAGACCAAGCAAGGGATTCCGCAGGGTCACTATGGGGTTGTTGCCGCCCGTCTGTAGCCGCTTGGTGCGCTATAAATTCCGCCAACGGCATGACTTCACCGCCTTTGTAGACGGCTTTTGCAGCATGGTCGATGAGGGTGTAGCCATACGGCGGCTTTCCGTTCTTACCATGAAATACGGCCTGTAGCCCAAATTTTTCATGTAAGAAGGAGGACAGTGTTGAAGTGTATCCTGCATCGGTCGTATACGGCGTTGAATCGTACTTGCTTCGATACTTTTCGATAATTGCACGCACCTGCGCGACCCTACCTTTGTCCTTTTCCCGTGCGGCGATCCGTTCATCCACTTTGGCCACATCGATGCTGGCAAGCTCCCTGCCGTATTTAGAAATGGCGTATACGCCATCTTTCAATGCCAGTGCATAGCCTTGTCCTTCGAGGATCATCATGAACTGTGCGCGGGTAGAGAAGCTGTAGCCGAGCGCTTTTTGCAGGTCGACGGAGGTGGCCTGCCGTTCATTCTTGCCTATGATTTGATTCAATACTCGGTATGCCCGTAGCTTTTCGTATTTGTCGGATATCTTTTTCCCATCCCTGCCCACACGCGTGGAGACTAGGTGCACGTGGTTGTTAGCCGTGTCTCTGTGGAGGATGAGCAGGTAGGGCTGATTACCGTATCCCATGCCCTCCATCCACTTTTGGGCGATGTCCGAGAGGTCCCCCTTGCTGTGGGCGCGACCTTTTGTCGAAATAGCGACGTGGAACTGTGGGTATTTGATGCGGGTGCTGCGTGCCGATACGGCCTCGAGATAGTTGATGTAGTCTTGCGGCCGAAGGTTTTCAAGCCCTTGGAGTGCGCCGAAATTCTGAACAAGCAGCAACTCGCCCCGGTCGTTATCGACTTTTCCGGTGTTGTACCGGACAGCCTTGAAGGTGGCAGATTTCTTAAGTATCTTCACGATCATCTTGCGGTTGTTAGGGATGCTTCATCGCCCGGAGCAGCTGGCGGAAATTCTTTTCAAGTTTGCGCTGGGTGCGGATGTAATCCGTAAACAGGCGGTTGAATTCGGTTACGACTTCCGGTGCGATCCTGCCCTGCCTGTTCAGGACGTTGGCGTGTCGGGCCAGTTGGTTGATGTTGTTGCCAGCACGACCCAACTCTGCACCGATGGTATCGAGAGCGGTGAGCAGTTCCACGGTATTTACGGCCACCGCCGAGTACCCGCCGAGTACCCGCCTGCGGATGAGTTCCATGCGGTTCATGCCGGAGGCTTTCTGGATTTCCAGCAGCTTGGCAAATTCCTCGTCGGTAAGCTTTGCCTTGATCAGGCGGGTGCGTTTACCGGTCAGCATGGGCGGCCTTCCAGGCTTTTTTCTGGGCTTGTCCATGGGCTTTAATATGATCTTTGGCCACTGTTTAGGAAGAAAAACCAAGTTGCGCAGGTTTTTCCCTTTTGCCCTAGGCTCCCCGATAGGGGTGCCGCAAGGCAAAGGCAAGATGGTTTTCGGGGGTCCCGAAAACACAACTTGCAGCTGACAAAACAACGGGGTGATGTGGTAGGGTTTTTGGCTGCTGACCGGATGTTTACGCTTGCGGACGCATTCCTGGCCGCGTGCGTAAACTCCGGAGATTTGTAAGTATCTCAACGTTTATATAGCCTATCGCCTAATCACTTGGCTTGCCAATTCGCCTAGCACTTATGCAGCCTATTAGTAAATCGCTTAGGTAGCTTAGCGACAAAACGGCCTATTGTATAGCTGCTTGGTCAGCCTATCAACAAAGCATAATACTATATAAACCGCCTAGTCACCGTTGGTAGGTAGCCATGACCTTCTCGAAAATATGTTCTTCCTCCCACGGGAGGCGGCGTGGCGGACGGGCCATGAGCATCTCATTATAATCATTGTATCCGTTATAGGCATCGGAGCCATCGCGGGCATACGGCAACGCATTGTGCAGGGTATGAAAAGCCACTTCGCCCGCCCGGTCGCGGTCGAAATAGGCGTTGATTTGCCCATAGGTACGCGCCCTGTCCACCGCGGCGTCAATCAGGTTGACTGAATTGAGGACGATAACCGTGTCGGAAGCGGCTGGATTATCGGTCTTCCAGCTAAGGTAGTCCATGTAACCTTCGAACATCGAAAGTTTGCTGGGATCGCCGGGCAAGAAGGTGATGGCCTTGCGGCCGAGGCACGCCTTGAAGTCACGGTCGCCCACGCGGTTGCGGAGTTCCCATGCTCCGGCTTCATTCTGCCAGCCTGCTGAGAAGAACTGTCTACCCTGCTTAGGGCCACTGTCGACAGCATAATAAACCTCCTTAATCTTTCCCTGGGCGGCCTCCCATATCCCGCGACTTTTCAGGTAGCGTGTAATTGCAGGGTGGCTATCCAGTTCCTTGACAGTTTCAACCCGGTAGTTGGCCACGCGTTTAGCCTGCTGGCGTGGGCGTTTCCGCTGTTTGTAATCTAGCGCCATTGTTTGCACGGGAATAGCCATGATGTTGCTGATCCGTTCCACCACCTCGGGAAAGGTCGTCGGATGCCAATAAGCGAGGCCGAAGTCGATGACATTGCCGCCCCTGATACCGGATCGGCCTTGGCCGCCGTGGTCGAACCAGACGTCCATGGTGTCATTGACACAGAGCGAAGGGGTACGTTCCTCACGGAGCATGCTCCTGTAAAACAGTTCTCTGCCCGAGCGGTAAGCTGGCGTGTGGCCAAGGCGGGTGAGCAGGTCGACCAACGATACTTGGTCTTTAATCTGCTCAGCATTTATCCATTTAGCCATAATAATTTCGTTTTTATGTTTATTGAAATAATAAAGGGGGCCGGAGCCCCCCTCTGGTTATATTCTTGGTGGTGTTTTGATTTCTATCGTTCGGATTGTTGTTGATCCTGTTGACGTATCGCTACGCGAGTGGACACTCTATATTGATAATGTTTTCGGGAATACTCACGTGGGTAATTACATACCCGCCGAAACCGGCTGCCTATGGTTCATCGGGACGGGTGCTGCTGCATACACGTATGCGGCGGGAGACCGACCGACTGCACTGTAATTCCCGGCTCTCACCGGAAACGCTTCTTCCCCAAATGTCAAAGAACGTGTCCTTTTATGGGGTCAAAATTGCCGAGGGTGCAGACGGGGATTTCCCAATTTGAAAATGTTGGTATCGATTTTTTTTGAGTGGGATTTTTTGGTTTTGGTGGGGATTTTTGGTTTGGTCAGCCCGGTGTTGGCGAAAAAAAGCGTATAAATTTCATGATAGCCCAGAAAACAAACGAACTATTTCGACTTCAGCGACATTTGTATTGATTTCTAGGATGGCATGAGCGAAATCTTTTAACAAGTTCGCCACCTTGGGAAGGCTTATTATTTTGCAGATTCTTAGATAACTTCCAAGTAAATTAATTTTCAGGTATTCGCTTTTTGGGCTTGTACTTAAAGGATTCCTCAATGTGGCCATGAATGGCCCCTCGCATTTCATCGAGGTACTTGGTATGACTGACGGTTTTACGACGGGTAATATCGACGAACATACGATAAGCCTGCGCCAAATCGACATCAAGACTTTCCTCTAGCCAACCTACAATATCCGAAATCTCTGCTTTTCCATCATTGATACGTTGCGTATAGTAAATACCATAAGCAATTTCGATTAGCTCAACCTTATCTCCAGACCATCGACGTTTTCTACCGACGAGCAGCTCGGACATGATTGAGTTGTCAGGATTCCGGTAGAGCAGCCGGAGTCTGCGTATGATAAAATCACGCACCATTTCATAGGCGCGGAACATCGAAAACAGATAGTCCATTTCGGTGGAAAACCCGCTATCCTCCGGTTGATGTTCCTGCCCCGGTGAGAAAGTGGATTTGTTCCGGCAAAGGAAAAATTCCGCATCCTTGGCCGTCTCGTCAGCTAGATAGTATTCATAGCCGAAAGCGTGTTGGCGGATAAAGCGGTTGATGACACTCAATTCGTCCATGTAGTAGTCCCGGACCATTTGGTCGGTACCGACAGGCAGGGCACCGAGGATGTGGTGCAGTTCCACCACATAGATATGCCAGCAATAAAACCGTGGTTTGGTGTACTTGAAAAAATGGATTTCATCGCGATCATCGGCAAAGGGATGTGCCCGAAGGTATTGCCGCAGGTGCTGTATGGTTGCAGCGATGCAGGAAAGAGAGTCGGTCAAATTAGAAAGAGAGTCTTTTAATGTTCCGTTGATGGATTCCAACTGTTCCGTCATACCGGAATAAAGGATTTCGATGTCCTGGGTTATCATGGCACGATGTTTTAGTAAATCCCTCCCAACAATAGGGAAAAGGAACCCCAAAATTACAGCGCCGCACACAAGAACCTTTCGTAGGTTTAGCGTACTTGAGTAGGTATGTTTCACCTATTATGTGCCTGGTCAGGACGGCGTATTGAGTTTGGCGAGCAACTCCTCGCGAGAGGTAACGCCGACCTTGATGAAAATATTCTCGCTATGTTTGTCCACGGTGCGGCCGGAGATAAACAATTTATCGGCAATCTCACGGCGCTTGAGACGGTGGCAAAGCAGAACGGCTATTTCCGTCTCCCGAGGAGTAAGCATTTCGCGGGCGCAGTTCGTGCGGATGACCTCCGTATCCATGGTCAGTTGGCGAAGATTGTCCAGTTGCCGCTGCTCGGCGCGGCTCAGGGTGACCGATCGGTAGATGAACAATGCAGTGATCACCAAAAAACCCAAATTGGTAAACAGCGCCTCGGTCAGCTGCCCTAATTCGAAGTAAGCGATAAGCGTCATGGCCGACCAGGGTGCCACCGCCAAGTACATCAGTATCTCCTCCACATACTTTTTCTTGTTTCGGTTCTCCCTATAGGCAACCCGGATGGCACGTAGGATTGCCCAGAGTAACACCATCGAGTAATAAAAAGGCACCACTACGCCATACCGGATGGCTAAATTGAGATCTTTATGCCAAGCATAGCTGATCACAAAGAACAAGAGGAACGGCAGCAGCAGGAACAGCGGTACTCCATACAGCGCATGGAAACGCAATAACCGCAAATTGAATACACGGTAGAAATAGTACGGAAAATACGCTGCCGTCAGGAAGCCGGTACCATAGGCGATGATGTTTTGGATATGTATCGGTATATCGATGGTCGGATCGGGGAACAGGCCTCCGGTGATGTTGTAGACGATGAGCAGACCAAGTAACACAAGAAAATACCCACGGTGGCGATCTGACGGACGTATCAGGTAAAGGGCCAATTGTACACAGAACATCGCACATTCCAGCAGGGTGAATACAAAGGTGACTATGTGCATCTCTGTACCCGACAGCAGCATCTATCCTCCCATCTTTGCTGGCATCCGCCGCATGAAATACAACGTATGACTACCCATATCGAGCGAACCATAGATTGTGAACCCGAACCGTTGGTACCACGGCAGGTTCTCTGTGACGGAGGTTTCCAGATAAACTGGCAGCCCGTCTCGTGACGCCACGTCAATCACACTCTGCAAAAGGGTACTGCCAATGCCTGCGTGTTGCCGGGCCGGATCCACGCCAATGAACCAGAGGTAAGCCATATCTTCTTTCGGCTGTATCTTTTTGATTTGCTCCTCCCGCCGTAATACACGGCAGATTCTGTGCAACCCAATAGCACGAAAGGCCAACTGTGCATCCAACGCTACCGATTTCAATGTTCTCCGCTTGCGATGCGGGTACAATACCAGTGCACAGGCTGCACGGTCCTCGTCAAGGTATACATTGCCAAAACGAAAGCAGAGCTCGATAGAATATTCCATTAACGCGCGAATGCGCTTCAATTGGCCATCGCCGTCCCCAACTACATAATTGACGCTGCCGTTGGCCGCGAAGGCTTGGGATAACAAGTGTACCAACAAGGGTTTGTCTTGGTGTGTTGCAAGCATCATGATTTTTTCACAGGGTTGCCGAGATTCGGCATTTCATAGACAATCGTATCGTAGCTTATATGACTTTAGCTTTTATATAAGACAACGGTTTTACAACTAAAAATGCCACAAATTCGTGATTATTTGTAAGTTTACCAAACCAGTGATAGTGGGCATCTGTTCTAAATGACCAATGGATACCCTCCTAAATCAGAAAAGACATCAGGATAAAAAGGCGTGTGTATGCGAAAGAGACTTCCGGAAAAGATGAGGGACGGTTGATTGAGTGAATATGCTTGCCGCGCGTTTCCGGAAGTGGGTGAATGAGATTAGCGAGTGTCGCAGCGGTCGAATGAACCGACTGGAGGGAGGACAAATCCCGATTTCTTTCCTATCTTAGCATGACTGTAATCCGAATAATTGATGTTGTCCTAACTCTATCTCTTGACTGTTGAATTTCAATCTTTCATTCATGAACGATATGCTAAATGTATTTCTTGACACAAATATCCTGTTTGGAGACCCCTATTTAAAGACTTCAAATCAAATTCTGTTAAAACTACGCGAGGCAGAGAAAATCAATATTTTCGTTTCAGAAGTTGTTTTGTCCGAACTGTGTGAGTTACAGAAATCCAGACTGTTTTCAATAGACAAGGAGATCAAAAGTCAATACGCTTTGTTACGCCAAATATCGGAACACAAGACAAATTTGAAGTTTAGTATTAATCCAGATCATTTGACTGAAAACCTGATCGATTTTTACAGGCGACACCTAAGAAATAAGGTTACGATCATCCCTCGAAATAACGATATTTTTGATAAAATAACTGATTCGGCGATAAAAAAGGAACCTCCATTTTTTCAAAATAGAAATGAATTTAAAGATGCAATGATCTGGTATTGCTATGCTTTCTATGCAACCAAACGATCATTGAAAAATTGCGTGTTTGTAAGCAACAATGTTAGGGATTTTTCGATATCGAAAGAAAGCCATATCCTTCATCCAAGTTTAGCGGGATCTTGGCAAGTAACATGGTTTCGTTCTCTAAGAGACTTCGCCAACGCACTTGATTTAGCGGTTGTCGAAGATAGACACACTAAAGCTCAAATTGAAGCGGACTTGACCGTGCCTAAGGAATATGCGGATTTCCTTCTTCAAAAGAGTTGGCAATCAATCGTTGATTACCTTAAGAATGAAGTCGATTGGGCTCACAATGGGATTTTTTCCTCCGATTTTAGACAACATCCGGGTACGAAATTTCTTCCGAAGATAACGAACTTACGTTCAATTCGAGTAACTGATTTCAATAAGTCTGAGGAATACGGAAATACAAATATTGAAGCTACGTTTGAAGCTGTTATTGACGCGGAGTTAATCGAAATCAAATTTGACGAAGACATAGAGGTGCGTTCGCAAGGGGAATATGAGCGGCAGATCACATTTGAGGTGAATGTTGTTGTAGATAAACACATGATGATCTTAGATTTGTCGATTCCCAACATAAATGCTCAATATGAAACACCGTTTTGACTTCAAACAATATTGTCTTTAGTTGTTATTTGATATTATGTTGGCCATCTCCAGATACCTGCAAAACGCATTCGCTAATTTCATTTGCTGCACGCTCCGACAATCCGGCTCGAACAATGATGGATTTCCTACGAGGATAAAGATTGCCCTTGCGCGCGAAACCGCCACGTTCAGACGGTTTAAGCTATATAGGAATTCCATCCCACGCGGAGCATCTTCCGGCGAGGAAGTCGCCAGTGAGAAGATAACGATGGGCGCTTCCTGTCCCTGGAATTTATCGACCGTGCCCACCTGTAGTCCATCGGGCAGTTTGCTTTTCAGCAATGCAACCTGTGCATTATAAGGTGCAATCACCTTAATATGGTCAATTCCAACGATATGCTTTTTACCTTCGGCATCGGTATAAATGACATCGCCTTTGGCTAATTCTCGGATGATCTCGGCCACGTGTTCGACTTCTTCAACGGCGCAATTTTGATTACCCACATGAGCGACATCTTCAAACCACAATCCAGAGCCGTTGAAGCGGGTATTTCCCGAAATGTTTTGTTGAGCCAATTCTGATCTCGAGTGCAATTTGTTCTCATAAAAAAGTTCGGAAACGAACGCGCATATCGAGGGATGGAGCCGCCACGTTTCATCAAGGAAAATTCCCTTATCAGGGGTTATTGTTTGCGTACCCTGAAGGATGTGTTCAAGTGCAGACACTTCCGTTCCTTCCGGATGGCTTCCCTGTTGCGGCTGTTTCAATTGCTGTGGATCGCCCAACAGTACCAGATTTTTGGCCGCCTGCGAAACAGCGACAGTGTCGATCAGCGACAGCTGTCCGGCTTCATCCACAAATAGTACATCGACGCTTGCCGCCATGTCTTCCCTTGACCAAAGGAATGGCGTACCGCCGATAAGTTGCACACCCGGCGCTGCAGCTCCTTTTGCACCAGTTCCGTTGTCCTTATAAACAGTTATATCCGATTGGGAATCATCAACACCTGCTGCACCCGCTTTGATGCAGTGTAGCTGGATACCGCGGTCGGAGGCAAATTTCAGCACTTTCAACATTAGACCGACGATAACCTTGTGGCTCAATGCGGTTATGCCGACTTTTTTACCCGATTGAATTAAACTAAGAATCATATTCGCGGCGGTATGGCTTTTGCCTGCGCCCGGAGGACCCTGGATAGGTAACACTCCGTTATCTAACGCTAAAACCCACTCCACTGCTTTTTCCTGTGGGAGCTTATCGCTTATAAAGGGTGCCGCGGTGCGAGGTACATGATTCAATAATAAATCCCTACCTGCACGGTAGTCTCCCTCGGCGTCGATTCCATTTGTCGCCACCCACTCTGCTATTCGGAAAACAGCGGCTTCTTTCACACCTTGATTTATTGTCGAATGTTCAAATACCGATGTCGGATGGATATCGGCTTTTGTTGCCCCCTTTTTTATGGTAATTATGCTCAAACTTAAATCAATGGCCATAACCTCCCCAAGACTGTCTCCGTCCCCGGAACGTAAACTATCCCCCGGTTTCAGATCAACATCCTGAACAGGGAAAACATACGTATCAACTACGCTTCTCTTATCAGGCACGCGTTGCCCAGTAAATCGTAAGCTCGAAAGTGCCGATTTTTCCTCCAGCAATTCTTCATCAGGCATCGCTGTTAACCTGAAGTATTCCCACCAAAGTGTCTTTTTCTCCCGCCTGTACCAATCCAGCATATGCGCCAACAACCATCGGGCCTGTTGTTCTTCGGTCCGTTCTGCACGGTCGACTGGAATACCAATCATCAGGGCGTCAAACACCGGCTTGATTTTTTCCTGATATTCTGTCAACCCCTCACTTGGTGTGCCTTCTCCAAGTGGTGGTCTCGGGATATCGGAACCACCTAGTATCTGTTCGCTTCTCAACTGTTCAAGCCACACTCTCAATTCCCTCGTCGATAGGCAATCTTCCTTATTATACTGTTCTACAGCCTGCTTCGTTTCATCGGTGATGGCGGCCACATTGTTCCTTTCCAACAGCCCTTCCAGTAAACGCAGTTGGGACGAAGCCTCACGGAGTTCAAGTTGCCTGATAAATCCATGAAACTGCTCCAATTCCTTGAGGGAATACGTTTCCACACCTGCCCGCAGCGCCTGCCGGGTGATGCTGTGCAAATCAACGAACCGTTGGCCCCGCAGCAAGCGGTCAACCTCTTCCTCGCGTGTCCCATATTTACCCGCCAGCCTCTTCAGTGCCCCGGTTTCATATCCGGTAAAATGGTAGATGTGAAAATCAGGATAACGTTCCCAGTTTTCCATCATGAGGTCCATGAACGATTCAAAAGCAGCTTTTTCCTGTTCGGGTGAGAACGCCCAAAAAGAACAATATTCTCCGGGAGCATATTCAAAAACAAATCCGAACAAGTATTCCATTCCCGAAGTGCCCACAAACGGGTCGCCCTCGAAATCAAAAAACACATCCCCCCGCGAGGGTTCGGGCAAGCGTGCCAGGCCCCGGTCGGTTGCGAGCGGGAGGCATTCGTAGACCATTTCCTCCTTTTCACGGGCTTCCAGCTGTACGCGTGCCTGTTCCCTTAGTCGGGCATACGTTTCTTTGGCGCCTTTATCTGGTTTAGGAAGTGGTAGTTGCATTTGTGCAAAGCTCGCCAACGTATTAACCTGCCATCCATTGATTTGCTTCACGTGCGCATTAGCAAGGCCGGCCACCAGCGACAGATGGTCATCCGCCCTCCGTTTGCCCACGCAGGATTGCCACCACCGGCAGATGTCGCAATGGGCTACCGGGACAGGATAGGTAGCCGGTATATCGTCGGATTCAATGAATCTTTCCAGATTTCGTTTCACTAACCGGTAGTAGGCCAGGTAGTCATCCACGCGGTAGGAAAGTCTTTTAAATCCGTCTTCCGGTGTGATGACGTGCACATACTCGGGCATTACGCCCTGTATTTCAGCCACGACTTCCGCATATAAGCATAACTGCAACAGTGTTCCCGTGCGCGTTTCTTTCGCCAGCTTGGAATCCACTACTTCGTATGACCAAGCACCCAGCGCACTCGGCTTATCTACCCGCTCTAAGAAATCTGCCCGTCCCGTCCATCGTCCGCTCCGTAAGGTACCCTGATAAATCACATCCTTACCGGCCCTCATGGCGGCCACCGTATGCTCAAACGCCGTTTCATCGGCTCCTTCCGAAGACACTATATCCACTTGTTTCCCTTGTTCACGCAAGCTGTTTAGATAAGCATCTTCAAATTCCTGACCCCGTTCCTGTAGCAAGGCCAGCATAGGGTCACGGTATTCCGGAGCCGCGATTTCCCTTTTTGCCATGGACAGGTTCAAAAAGCTCAGGTGGTTGCAGGCGATGTGATTAGAAAGGTCGCTTGCTGAAAGTTCGAGCGTATCGTTCGTTAGGTTCATTGTTTGTTTAGTTAGCTGTATTGCAATATTACCTATTTTCTAATGCAAATCAACTCCTTTCCTGTGCAGTCTTTTTGCACAGGAATCCTTTATCTTTGTCATAGACAGAAAAACGACAATGGCCACCAACAAAAACGCGACGATACGCTATCAGGCATTAGACCGCTGCTTCGCCAATCCGGGTCGGCGATATTACATAGAAGACCTGATGGAAGCATGCAGCCGTGCGCTGTATGATTATGACGGACGCACAACCACCGTGTCTCGGCGCATGCTGTTCAACGACATGGACTTCATGAAAAGCGAGGCTGGGTTCGCTGCTCCCATCATCGGCCATCGCGATGGCAAGCGCCTGTATTACCGGTATGCAGATTCCGATTTCTCTATCCATAAACAACCAATTAATGCCACCGAAGCCGGACAGCTCAAAACTGCGCTGGAAATCCTCGGGCGTTTTAAAGGCATGCCACCCTTCGAGTTTATCCCGGAGCTGACGCTCAAGCTGCGCAAGACCTTCGCGCTGGATGACAGCAACATGGCCGCGATCCAGTTTGACCACAACGAATACCTTACCAACCTGGAGTTACTGGGACCCTTGTTCCAACACATCCAGCGGCGGGAAGTATTGGCTATCGAATACCAGCCTTTCAGTCAGCCTGCACCCGAGCGTTATATCCTACATCCTTACCTGCTGAAACAATACAACAATCGGTGGTTCCTTTTTGGGCAGTGCGAAGGATTTGATTCGCTCACCAACCTTGCGCTTGATCGTATACAGGCTATCCAGCTACTTCCAAACACAGCCTATATGGCGTGTGCGATAGACCTGGAAGAATATTTTGAGGATATCGTCGGGGTGAGCAAACCGCCACATCAACCGAGCATACGCGTGGACATGCGGGTATATCGCCCTGTCTGGCCGTATATCGCGTCCAAACCCATCCACCCCTCGCAGGCGATTACCAAGCAGACCGAAGATTGGGTGGACGTCAAGCTGGACATCATCCCCAATTACGAGTTCTATGCAGTGATGCTGGGTTATGGCGATCAGGTGGAAATTCTGGGGCCGGCAGCGGTGCGTGATGGGTTGAAAGAGCAGGTTGAGCGGATCAGGAGACTTTACGGATAATAACGGCAGAAATGTACGAGATTGTGTAAAGAGTATCTACTTCCTGTGCAAGTAGACTGCACAGCTGTATCCGAATATTGCACATCAATTAAACAGTAAACTTAAAAACACAGTACGATGAAACAAAACTTTACATTACTCCTGCTATGCACGCTGCTATCGCTGCCATCCATGGCACAGGAACCCCAACGCAAAGGATATATCGGAATCAGCATCGGTCCGTCCTTTCCAATTGGCGAATTCAAAGAGGAAGCGTTTGCCAATACAGGGGTAAACCTGTCGCTGATCAACTTTGGTTATCTCTTCAACGGACGTTTCGGTATCGCGGCCAACTGGTTTGGAGGCGCGCACGTCATCGACGGCAGCCCATTCGGAATACCCGACGGCATGTGGTCATACGGCGGACTATTGGCAGGCCCGCTGGTCAGCAGCCGGATCGGAAACCACGCTGATTTCGACGCGCGGCTGCAGATCGGATACTCCGCGGCCAATATGGATCTCGAGGGCTACAAAGTAGACGGTGTGGGCTTCGCATACAGTGTAGGCGTTGGGGTGCGAACCCACCTTGCACGGAAATGGTCGCTGTCCATCAATCTGGATATGCTGACATCCAACAACAGGGGGGATTATATGGAGCGTAAGATACAGACTGTACACCCAACGGTCGGGCTGAGTTATCGATTGAGGTAATACCTACTAAAATACATGGATTTTATGCTATGCAAATAGGTTGCACTGTTATAATGCTATCTTTGTGCAAACGAAAAATAGTAATATCAAAACCGTATGCTAACTGGAGAACTTAGATCACAAATAGACCGAATATGGGACGCCTTCTGGACCGGAGGCCTTTCCAACCCACTCACCGTCATCGAGCAGATGACCTACCTGCTGTTCATCAAACGGCTGGACGAATTGCAGCATCAGAAAGAAAATAAGGCCAACCTGCTGAAGCGATCCATCGAGCAGCCCATCTATAACCCAGATGAGTACGACCTGCGATGGAGCCGCTTCAAAGACCGCGACCCCGATACGATGTTTCAGTTATTTATTCAGCCGAACGGCGTCTTTGAATTCATGCGCAACGTCGGTGCGCGCAATGCCACCTTCAGCAAATACATGAAGGGTGCCACGTTCATGATCCCCACGCCTCGGCTGCTGGCCATGGTGGTGGATATGCTCACCAAAGTGGAGATGAGCGATCGCGATACCAACGGCGACCTGTATGAATACCTGCTCAGCAAGATCGCCTCGGCGGGCAAGAACGGACAATTCCGCACACCCCGCCACATCATCCGCATGATGGTGGAGCTAGTGCAGCCCCAGGTGGACGACGTCGTGTGTGATCCCAGTGCCGGCACCTGCGGCTTCCTCACCGTGGCCAGCGAATATGTCCGCGAGCGGCATGAGGAGGCACTATACGATGAAAACCACCGCAAACATTTCAACGAGCGGATGTTTATGGGGATGGAATTCGACCCCACGATGATCCGCATCGGGGCGATGAATATGATCCTGCATGGCATCGAAAACCCGAACCTCCGTGACGTGGATTCGCTCAGCGAGGCGAATACCGACTTCCAGGAGCGGGCTACGCTGGTACTGGCCAATCCGCCGTTCAAGGGCAGCCTGGACAAGGATGCCGTGGACGATAAAATCCGGCAGATCGTAGACAGCACGAAGACGGAGCTGTTATTTCTCGGCCTCATCATCAAAGGGCTGAAACTCGGTGGCCGCGCGGCGGTCATCGTGCCGGATGGCGTGCTCTTCGGCAGCAGCAAAGCCCACCAGCAGATTAGGAAGGCACTTATTGACGAGCAGCGGTTGCAGGCGGTCATCTCCATGCCCAGCGGGGTTTTCAAGCCATACGCTGGGGTCAGCACCGCCGTTCTGCTGTTTACCAAAACCAACAGCGGCGGCACAGACAAGGTGTGGTTTTACGACATGAAGGCCGACGGCTACAGCCTGGACGACAAGCGGAGCGCGGTAACGCAGAATGACATTCCCGATATCATCAGCCGTTACCATCAGCCCGCGGACGAGGCAGGTCGCGCCCGCACCGAGCGGAGTTTCCTCGTACCGGTGGAAGAAATCCGCGAAAACAAGTACGACCTCAGCATCAACCGGTATAAGGAGGTGGTGTATGAAGAAGTGCAGTACGAAGCCCCGGCAACCATCATCGCCCAGATCGAGCAACTGGATGCTGAACGTCGGGAATTGTTGGCACAATTGAAGGAGGTGCTGTGATGTGGGAGAAGGTTAGATTAGGGGATGTTTGTGAGATATTCGGAGGTTCAACGCCGTCTACGAAAGAATCCGATTTTTGGAACGGCGACATTTTATGGTTAAGCCCATCTGACTTGCCCGAGGTGGGCGAAATAAGTATAGTCAGCAACACAGAGCGTAAGATAACGAATACGGCAATAGCAAAAACAAAACTCAAAGTATTACCCAAAGGTAGCGTAGTGTTTTCAAGTAGAGCCAGTATCGGGAAGATTGGAATTACTGCTAATGTTTTAACTACAAATCAAGGATTCGTCAACTTTGTATGTGGAGAGCGGGTTCTTAATCGCTATTTGGCCTATTGTCTAAAGTCATCTATCCCAGCAATAAAAAAGTTGGGTAACAGTACCACATTTTTGGAAGTTAGCAGAAATAGTATTAGAGATTTTAAAATCCCCCTCCCTCCCTTACCCGTCCAGCAACGCATTGCCGACATGCTCGACAAAGCCGATGCCCTGCGCCGCAAGGACCAGGAACTGCTGAAAAAATACGATGAACTCGCCCAAGCGATTTTTATTGAAATGTTCGGCGAATATTTAAACCAAAATCTAACTACTTTATTCGATGAGATTGTGATAAATCCGAGTAAGAAGGAGGTCACAATCAACAATGATTCCAAAGTCTCTTTTATTCCTATGGCGCATGTAGGTGAAACTGGAGAATTGAACCTAACATTATCTAAATCGTACGAAGAGGTTAGAACGGGCTTTACTTACTTTCGAGAAAATGATGTTCTTTTTGCTAAGATCACTCCATGTATGGAAAACGGAAAAGGGGCTATTGCACGGAATCTTGTGCGAGGAATTGGTTTTGGCTCTACAGAGTTTCATGTACTTAGACCGAACGAGAAAATTGTCGCTGAATTTATTTACTATTGGTTGTCAATGCCTAAAGTGCGAAAAGACGCTGAATTGAACATGACCGGGAGTGCTGGTCAGAAAAGAGTGCCTGTTAATTTCTTTTCTAAACTATATTTCAGCGTCCCCCCGATTGAACTTCAACGCCAATTCGCTACTAGAATAGAAATCATCAATCAACTAAAAGCGGAAGCAAATGCGGAGAAATCGGAAGAGTTGTTCCAGTCGCTGTTGCAGCGGGTGTTTAAAAGTGCCCTGGTTAAATGATACAGGGGTAAAAATCAGAATATTGCATTTTACTACCGCCGATATGAAAGCCGATAATAATAATAATCTATTATGAATAAGTACAAGGAAGACTTAGATAGTCTGTTCTCAAAACTTGAGACATACAAATTCACGTGTGTCAAAATTGAGAAATTAATTGAACAGGATCTAAAACAGTTGGAAGAAGGCGGTGACTTCCTAAATTTATCGACAATTTCTATCCGTGATTGGAGCAATTTATCGGATAAAAATTGGCTTGTTGATTACAAGAGATTATCCTTTTACGGAAAGGAAGAATATATTAGGGAAATAGACGAGATAAAATCATCTGTATACAAACATTATCTGATCGAGACATATGAGAGGCTTGCCGATTTCTTAGGGTCACTTCTACTCATAAACAGCAAAAAGAATGTTAACATTAAGAATGTTGTCAATAAGCTCGATGTTGCGTTAAACAACACCCAAACACCATTTGGCTTCAATATGATCACGTTCTTATTTTGTTTTTGCAAAGTAAGAAATGCTTTCACCCATAATGAAAGCATTTTAAATCAGACGGAAGAATTCAAATGCAATCAGGACTATTTAAGCGCATATGACATCGACCTTAAGAAATGCGAACAATTTATCAAAGCCTATTTTGATATTGAACAAATAGATGAATCCACACTTCGGTTGAAAGCCTCCAAAACCACATTTGATACAATTATCGGATTTACCAAATCCTTTGCTTTTGAATTGTACAAATTCTATTGCAAAAAGGACGGCATAGATTGGACATTTCCAGATGTCGCGGAGAGATACGATATAAAAACAAACGAACCTTTAACGGAAAAGCAAAAGGCATATTTCGGTAAGATTAAAGGATAGCGGGGCATATTGTTATTTACCGCCACATTATTTGATACACATAGAGGATGAACGCAAGGCAACGTTAAGCTTAGATTGACGGAGTTCAAATTACACACTGCGTGGACCGTGTAAATAATTATTAACTTACTATGAAAAACAGATTACCAACAACACTTTTTTTGTTCTCACTACTGATAATAACGTGTGGTAAAAAAGAAACACCAACCCTCAACCAAACAGGTCTCGCTACATTCATTTTCAGTCCTGGTGGCGCAGAGAGCCAGGTGAGCTATTACAGTTTCGAAGAGGTCAGGCAAATCCTGGAAACAAAACATGCGTTATACCAGATACGGGAATCTGTCAAAATAGGCGATGAAATAAAATTGGGCATGCAAACTTTTAGTAATCCGGTGGGTAATTTCGAGATTCGACTGATGATAAACAACCGGATTATTAAGACTGTTAAATGGAACGGATCGGGCGATAAAACATTGTACCTGACGCATAGGGTAACTGCGAATGATTTAAACTCAACCGAAGGAAGTGAGGGAGGGCAGTCCACCCTTAACCCTTACTATGGGGAGCTTAGGTTTAAGTTTTCAAAACCATTATATAAACCAGGGGAAGATTTGGAATTTTATTTTTACTCACCAACCAACAAAAGCTATGTTCTCAAATCTTTTGATGGGAGTATTATCAACACTAGAGAAAAGCATCACTTTCAGATCAAAGCCGCAGAGACAGGCCCCAAAACTTTCATCGTCATGGAGACTGGTGCTAACAAGGAATTTCATTACACAACAACCGTCGCAGGATCCGGATTGATAAGCTCTATATTTAATGATATCAGCAAAGACCATATTGCTAACAGCATAGGAACCTTCCATGCTTACAATGGCATTGAAACTGATAAATGGGTGCCCCCCCTAATCTCCAATAGCGTACCGGAAACGATACCTGGATATAATTGGGTAAAAACGCTGGGATTGAATACGATAGATGGTTTTTTCGGGCAGTATGAGTACTTTTTTAGTGATAGCAGTTTAGATTCCATAATTGTTAACCACGGCAACTTGATTTTTGATTCTGAATTAAACACGTATGAAGTTTATAAGGATATACAGGCCGCATTTGGAGAAGTTGCCGAAAGAAGTGAATCAGACGGCGAAGGATTTGATGTCGAGGTTGACGGTTTTATAATTAAGATATTTGTGGATAACTCGCAAGTGTATTCAAAAATTAAAAAAATCCTATGACGATACAACAAGCGTTCTCGATCATGCTAAGCTTTATCGAATTGTTAACAGACAACACAACATCCAGTTAATTACTGAGTAGCTACTTGTATAATTTTGTGCTGTCGTTTATACATCCGGTACACTGCCGAATCGGCTGTTTCCATGCTGGTCGAGGAAGCCAAAGCCCTCGGTGCTGATGGGATCATCAACTTGAAGATCGAATATATACCATCTTACCTCTCCAACCATAAGTATCCGAATGACGGCTATTCCGCCACAGGCATGGCTATTAAACAAGTTTTACATTAATCACGAATTCAAAACAATTACCACATTTTGGTAATTATGATTATTCTCTTTACCTTTGTTATACGTAAACAAAAACAAGGAAATGATTATGGGAATAGAATGATTGGTGAATAATAAGGTTTAGCAATGCAGATTATTATCGAGGATGACTACCTTGAATGGGTGATACGAAACGGTAAGGAAACAGGGAAACCAAAATTCCCAAGAGAAGTGATCAGTGGTTTCCTCCGGAAGATCGCTCAAATGAAATCAGCGAAAGACTCCAACGATCTACGGGCAATCAAGTCGCTCCATTTCGAAAAGCTATCGGGCACACGCAAGGGGCGCTACTCGATTCGGGTAAACAAAGGCTGGCGGATCATCTTTCGAATCGATAATAATGAGCGCATTGAAATTCTGGCAGTGGAGGAATTGTCAAACCATTACGGTTAACCATCATCATTCCTATTTCCACCATATCGGGAAAACATGGACAATGTAGTAAACAAAAACGGAGAAGCATTGGATATCCCCGCATTCCACCCCGGTGAATTCCTTTTGGAAGAAATCGAGGAACGGGGCTTGGTCAAAAAGGAGGTAGCTCGTTTTTTAGGTATCCAGCCGGGCCACCTGAGTGAAATCTTCGCCGGAAAGCGAAACCTTTCGGCGCGCACGGCCGTACGGCTGGAAAAGCTGCTGGGCATCAGCGCGGATTACTGGATGGGGCTGCAAAGCGCCTGGGAATTGCAGCAGGCAAGGGCGTTGGAAGCGGTGTGACGGCAATCAGTCAGATTTTTTTCACCGCCCGGAGAAAGAAATATTGCGTCCTACCTGCTGCGAATGCCAAGTATGTCTCAATACCCAGCCACTGCTGTGCACATCCCTTGCATAACAACACCCCACCTTTGCCTTAAAACAAATCCTGACAACCGAACGGGTCAGCAAAACCATCCGGCAACGGAACGAAAAGAAGCTGGACGAATTGTAAATAGGCATTCTTCCTTAGATTCATTACATTTGTAGCTATTGTTTGCCTTTATGACTAGTTTATTAGCAAAAACCCAATTATCATTATCGTAACTATAGTGACCTGAACAGATGACCAACTTCGCCTTCATACCACCCCGATGGAAAGATTTTCAGCCTACCCTGTTGCAAGCCGAACGGTATGTGTATGAAGCCCCGGACTACTGCGCCATGCTGTGCCGGAAGTCGTTGGAACAATGGTTGCGTTGGGTGTACGAACACGACCCGGATTTGGAAATGCCCTATGACGAGTCGCTGAATAACCTGCTCTATCAGGATGCCTTCAAACGGATGCTCCCCAGCGGTTTTATGGAGGCATTGAACGCCATCCGCAAGTCGGGCAACAACGCGGTGCATACCAATAAGCACATCGCTGGCGATGATACCCTGCACCTGCTTCGGCTGCTCCGGCTATTTGTGGCGTATGTAGTACAACTGTACAGCAAGGAAACGGTGAAGATACCGGAATTTGATTCCTCGTTGGTGTCGCGGGCGGCACGGAACGACAAGAGCAAAGCGGAGCTGGCTGATCTGGAGCAAAGGTACCAGAATAGTCTGCAGCAATTGCAGAAGGCCGAAGCCGAGCTGGCGGAACTGAAGGTGGTGAAGGACCAGAACATCGCCTACCTGCCGCCTCCGCAAGATCCGGACGAATCGCACACGCGTAAATTATATATCGACGCACTCCTTGCCGAAGCGGGCTGGGATCCCGATGGTGCGAACGTGCGGGAATACCCACTGGAAAATTGCTTTCCCAAAGCCGATGGTTCGCTGGGCCGGGGCTTTGTCGACTACGTGCTGTGGGGTGCCGACGGCTTGCCATTGGCGGTCGTAGAGGCTAAGCGGAGCGCACGTGACCCGCGCGTGGGCGGACAACAGGCCAAGCTGTATGCCGATGCGTTGCAGCGGAAGTTTGGACAACGCCCGGTGATCTTTTATTCCAATGGGTATACGGTCTGGCTGTGGGATGATGTGCAATACCCCGAGCGGGAAGTACAGGGCTTTTATACACGGGAAGAGTTGCAGACATTGGTGCAGCGCCGCTCGCTGCGGCAACAGCTGGGGACAGCTGCCGTCAATATGGAAATCGCCGGACGCGCCTACCAGATCGAAGCCCTTCGTGCCATGGGCGATGCGTTTGACCGCGGGCACCGCGGTGCACTGCTTGTGATGGCTACCGGTACGGGCAAAACGCGGACGGCCGCCGCTGCCGTGGAATTGCTCAGCAAGGCAGGTTGGGTAAAACGGGTACTGTTCCTGGCCGACCGCAATGCGCTGGTCACGCAGGCTAAGGAAAGTTTCAACGAACAGCTGCCCAACTACCCGGCAGTAGACCTGACCAAGGAAAAGAAAAACGACACGGCAAGGGTGGTGTTCTCAACCTACCAGACCATGATCCGCCTCATCGATGGAGAGCGCGACGGTGATAGCCGGTACTTCGGCGTGGGGCATTTCGACCTGATCATCTTTGATGAAATCCACCGGTCGGTGTATAATAAGTATCAGGCCATATTCAATTATTTTGACGGCCTGCGGCTGGGCTTAACGGCCACCCCCAAGTCGGACGGGGATAAGGATACCTACGCCTTGTTCCACTTGCAGCCAGGCGCGCCGACTTTTGCCTATGAGCTGGGCGAGGCGGTGAACGAACAGCACCTGGTGCCTTATCGGGCATTATCGGTGCCGCTCAAGTTCCAGCGTGAAGGCATCAAATACAAAGACCTCAGCGCCGAAGATCAGCGCCGGTATGAGGAGCAGTTTGCCGACCCCATTACCGGCGAGCTACCCGATGAAATCGATGCCGGGGCATTGAACAGCTGGCTCTTCAATAAAGACACGGTCATCAAGGTACTGGCTTTCCTGATGGAACGGGGCCTGAAAGTGGAAGGCGGCGACAAGCTGGCCAAGACCATCATCTTCACCAAATCGCATAAGCATTCGCTTTTCGTGAAGCAAGTGTTCGATGAGCAATACCCCGAATACAAAGGCGCATTTCTGCAACTGATCGACTACCAGACCGAGCACCACGACACCATCCTGCGCGATTTTAAGGAGCCGCAGAAAATGCCGCAGATTGCCGTATCGGTAGACATGCTGGATACGGGTATCGATGTGCCGGAAATCGGCAACCTGGTATTCTTCAAAATGGTGCGCAGCTTCACCAAATTCTGGCAGATGATCGGTCGCGGCACACGCCTGCGCAAAGACCTATTCGGGCCGGGGCAGGACAAAACCGAGTTTTATATCTTTGATTTCTGCCAAAACTTCGAGTTTTTCGACGAACATCCGAAAGGATTTGAGGCGCCGACGCCGAAATCCATCAGCCGGCGGCTGTTTGAACTGCGGCTGGACGTCGCGTACCTGATTACGCAAGACAGTACGGAAGAAAACCGGGAGTATGGCGAAGAATTGGTAGCGTTCCTCTTGCGGCAGGTGCAGTCGCTGCATACGGGCAATTTCATCGTCCGGCAGGAGCTGACCATGGTGGAACGCTACCGCGATCCGGCGGCGTGGTCGCCGCTGACGGTGGACGACGTGGGCAACCTGAAACGGCATATCGGCCACCTGGTGACCGAAGTAACCGAAGATGAACGCGCCAAACGCTTCGATGTGCTGATGCTCGACCTTCAACTGTCCATGCTTACCGGAAACCCCAAGCAGGAACGGCTCCGTAGCCGGGTGCAACAGGTGGCGCGTGGTCTCGCCACCAAAACGACCATACCGCTCGTGCAGGAGAAAATGCCCCTCATCAAAGCCGTCCAGCGGGATGACTATTGGCAGGATATATCCGTAGAGGCGGTGGATATCGTGCGGGAAGAACTGCGTGACTTGCTGTTTGTACTGGATAAGGAGCAAACTTTATCGGTCTTTACGGACCTGACCGATGACCTGGACGTACATGGTGTAAGGGAGATGGGTGCAGATTATATGGTCAACGACTTGCGGGCCTACCGCAATAAAGTGGAAGCCTACATCCGGGAGAATAGCGATTACCTGGTTATCCACAAACTGAAACATAACATTCCGCTTTCTAATGGAGACCTGGCCCTTTTGGAGCGGATGCTGTTCGATCAGGGGCACCTGGGCACCAAAGCCGACCTCGTGACGGCCTATGGCGAACAGCCGTTGGGACTCTTTGTACGAAGCATCGTTGGCTTGGATGAGCAGGCTGTTCGGGAAGCATTCCGCGACTTCATCGCCGATTCTTCACTCAATGCCCAGCAGATTCGTTTTGTGGATCAGCTTGTGAAGTTCCTGACTTCGAAAGGCACGTTCTCCACCGAAGCATTCTTTGAGCCGCCTTTTACCGACATCCATTCCGGTGGCATCACCGAAGTGTTCGATATGGATAAGACAGGGAAAATTATTTTCCTGCTGGATCGGCTGAATGCGAATTCGGATGAGGTGGGGTGAAAATCTATTTATACCTGCCTAGGTCATGTTAAACAACCAAGCTGGGATTGTTGTCCTGTCGCATTACGATGATTTCGAGAGGGCGATTATAGAAACGATCAACGCAATTAAGCTAATGATGATAGGTGGCCAAGTAATCCACCACTGTTTTCGACGAAGTAAAGTTTCGGAAATAATTACCTTTCTTTTTAGAGCATTGACTCCAATGTTACTAATAACCCACCGGCTGTAGGTAGACTTCCCTGGAATAATGTGTCCATTATCGTCTTGTGTCCAAGGCTGTCTGTCGGTGTCCTCAATAATATAATTACGCTCTTTTAATTCTTTGTCAAGTTCTTTTCTGTGCTCATAATTATGAGGATATAGCCTGTTGAGGCGGTTGTACTCGTATCTCTGAAATAGACTAAGCCCCTCACTCTCTTTTAGGTAAAAAAGAAGTGTTAACTTTAATCGGTCATTGAAATTATGCAAATTATCCATTAGACCACCTATAATCGCCTATAGTCCTATCAAAACAAAAGCATCAACTTTGTAAATTTAATCACTCTTGCCGTTAACTATCCGCTCCAAATAAGCGACTTTCTCCTTTTCAGCCTGCAGCAAGCGTTCATAAAGGTCCACGATTTTATCGGTGGTATTAAAGGTGGGTTGATAATTCACCGAACTTGCTATTAACGTCGAACTATCGCTGCTCGTATTATGATACGTGTTGTTAATGATGTTAAATACCGCTTCCTCGTCAAAATTCCTGATCGCTTCTGGATTGATGTTTAGGATAGCGGCTACCTGTTCCAATATGTCTTCTTCGACTTTTTCTTTGGCTTCCAGTTGGGATATTTTCTTTTGCGTCCAGTCTTCGCCCAATTCATAAGCAAGGGTCTCCTGTTTCATGCCGAGCATTTCCCGAAACCGTTTGATATTTCGTCCCTCGTGTATTTGTTGTGTTCTTTCCATAATGATAAAATGATGCGACAAAAGTAGCGTTCAAAACCGCTGCCACCTACGAAAATACGGAATATTTTACGAATAAGATATGCTGTCAGTGGGATAATTTATGCCGGCTAAGGGTTTGAATATGCTTTTACAGTTCAGGAGCTTTGTTGTCAGAACCAAATACTGCGAACCATGAAAAAGCAAAACACAAAGGTGAGGACGATTGACAAGTACGAGAGGTATTCCGAGATCGGAGAAATGTACTCGTCCAAATGGAGAAAGGTAGACCTATTGATCCCAAGTAATTTCCGGATGTTATGTGCCATCCTAGGCGTTAAGATGGAAGATGTGCTGCGTGATTATATGTGGATGGTGAGTTATGCAGTATCAGATGGGGGGACAGAAAAACAACGCAAGGCTGCTAAGAAATTCTTTCTTGCCTGTCAGTTCGGGCAACCGGCATATCCCGAAAAAGACATAAACGCAATGTTCAAAGAGCTGAAAGCGGTGAGGACAACCTATAACACCACCGAAAACATGGATTGGGATGACAAAGAACTGTTTTGGAAAAACAACCATATGTATATCGAATATTGGTTCAAACGCTGGTTTGAAAAGAATAGTCGGCAGGGCGATATATCCGTACTTGAAAATTATTAACCCATAGAAATCATGAAGAGCTTACCACTATTTCACAGTATCCGCATCCTTACTCGGTGCAAAGTCTCGTTACATCAGGATAGTCCATGTGGCATTCTGGTGGATGAACCGGCTGACATTACCTCATGGACAGATTACTTCATCGAAAACGAGGAATTGATCATTCAAACTAAGCCCATGCATTATGGCTTTCTATTACTAAACGACAGCTATCCTAAGATACGCGTTACATGTGCTGGCCTAAACGGCATCCATGTTCTTGACAAGGCATACGTCTCCGCCAAGGAAGAATTTCAGGTGGAGAAACTTGGTGTTATTGTCCAAACCGGTGAAGTCGACTTAAACTTAAATGCAATCGTAACCGATTGTACCGTGATTAAAAAAGGGTCCGCAAAAATACGTGGCAACGCCATTATATCTCGCATTCTAGGCAATCAACAAGGTAGATACAACGGCAGCGAACTTGAGGCATCGGAAGCCCACGTCGACCTACATGGTGACAGTCAAGCGTCGGTGTGGGCTGAGGATGAGCTGGAAGTCGGCTTATTCAGCAGAAGTAAATTACGCTACAAAGGAAATCCGAGGATGCGGGTATCTCATATTGAGGAAGGATGCTCAATTAAGCCTTTAACCAATCAAGAACTACAGAAAATCAATACTGATTAAAAAAACGTTGAATTATGGACAGAATAACATTCAGAAACTCTAAGCTCTCGTTTTTGACTAAAAAGGAAATTCTCAACCCTTTTGTTGTTTTGAAGAAAGCGTTCAAGAAAGATGCTACTTGCGAGCCCGTTCAGGACGAGTTATGGGAATTGGTCTCCACTGCTTTTAGAAAGAATTATTGGATGACTTTTAGGTCACCAAAGGTAGTCTACTTGAAATTTCTTAAAATCGTACGGCTATGCGAAGCAGCTATTCTCATTTCAAAGATACGACCAAATTACTCCGTAAAATACAGTCACTTAAGAAATATAGGGCTTTTTCAGCCGACGGAAAGAAGAAAAGAAAGCTTTCCAACCATAGCGTCCCCAGCCGATGCATATCATGCAGTAGCTTTCCATCTTAGTTCTATGCGTTCAGGGGGTGCCAAATTTGACTTTTTCAATTTTTTATATCATGGTCTAGCATCGTTGTCTTTCCAATATACCGATCTTTTGGAAGAATGTGCTTACGATACTTATCGACGAATGAGCGAACTAATTTCTGCATTATTCACAATTTATCACGCTGAACGTGATCTCGAACTTACCAGATCAGACAAGCAAAAATTGAAAAAGTTCGTTAAGGATGCTTTAGATTCAAATCGACCAAGGTTCCACTATCAAAATGACTTCGCTAATGTCTACGAAGAATATAACGCATCCGACCTGTTCAATGCATTGGATTACTTGAATTCGACTTCTTTTGACAAGATGTTCTGGCAACGGAACGATAATCCGGGAAATGTATTGTTCTATTTTGATGAACTTCTCTTTTTGTTGGAAGCCTTTTGGAATTACTCAAGACGGCTGAAACCGAAATGGAAAGAGATTGCTTGGAACCTACCGGGTGACGTGATTAAAAATATCAAGTATTTACCGAATGAAGCCTTGAAACATCCAATTTCTTTTTTGGATAAAAAATTCGTTGACAAGCCATTAGGCGCTTGGCAAACCGAACTCGAAGCGTGGAAATTAGAAATTCTGGAAGGCAATCACTACAGGTCTCATAGGTATAAAGAACTTGCGAGCTTTTTATTTTGTTTAGCCGAATTGGCAAGTTTACTGGAATACGACCCTAAGCGATTGGCTGAGCTGTCTAGATATGCGACAGAGTAAATAAATCAAACTTAAAAAGTAAACAATTGGATATGGAGACACAACAAAATACGCTAGAGCAAGTAATCCTGACCTTGACAGAAAAATACAACATCGAATGCATTTACCTTAATGCGCACGATAACGCTGATACATGTTGTGAACTGGTTATTCTCGTATCAAATAAGTATGTGAAGAACCTAGGCGAACTGGTGCCGAAAATGGTCAATACCATCAAAGCTTTTGGCGATTATCGTGTATTGTGTTATGTAGCCTTTCAGGCAAAGGATAAAATAAGGGAGGGTAATCTTTTTCTGTTTACCGCCTGTCAGCCCGATAAGTTGGCATACCAAAAGGATGCGTCCGACTTTAATCCGATCCCCGACAATCTTGATTCTAAGAAATGCTTGGAGTTAGCGAACGCCTTGCGAAGTAGGGAATCCCGGAAAATAGACGAATTCAGGGATGGATATTTTCATTTCAAGGAACAGAAGAAATATGCGATGGCTGCGTTCATGCTTCATCAAACCATCGAGCTGACGTATCGATATCTTGAGCTATTGCTGACGGCCAAAGAACGCATCACCCATTCTATCCGTTGCCATCATCGTTTCCTGCAAGAAGCATGTGCCTTTTATCCGGCTGTTTTCGATGACGAAAAAAATGAGGATATCTACCTGCTTCAGGTATTGGAGGATGTTTACCGGGCAACCCGTTATGAAGATAACTTTCAAGTTGATTTGGATACACTGCTTCAATTGGAGCATAAGATGGAAACTGCGTTGTCAACTGCTGAAACCATCTTCGAGCGGGTTATCCTAGCTTTCGAGGAGCATCAGGCTTCGAAGGTTGAAATTCCTGAACATCACGCGGAGCCGTCTAACTCCAAACAAAAAGGAGTTTTCGAATACGATAAGGACAATCCGTTGGAAAGCGTATTGAATCATATACAATCCCTTGTTGACGTGAATATCTGTGTCTTTTTGTTCGGCAGTCGGACAAGGTGCTTTGAAATACAGGGTATTAATGCGAAAGAAGGAAATCAAGATATTACAGCCCATTATTATGATTTGCTTATCGTCAGTGAAAGTGATATTCGGGAACAAGTTGGAAATATCCAGGCCTCCATCAATCAAGCTACTGGAGTTTCCGTACTCTTACTTTCGTTTACACAGGAGCAGATACAAAAGCAGCTCAACAAGAACAGTTCATTCTTTCATCAGGCTTTGCGATATGTCGAGCCGCTATTTTGTGCCGAAAATTATTCGCTGGACTTGACCTTCCACGAAAATAATGGTGTACGTACCGATGAGGAACAAAATAAAGCACAAATGAAATGGTATAATCGGGAGGATAACGCAAGTGGATTTTATAACGGTGGTCGAGCCATAGACAATTCGGAAGAGGTTTCGATAAAGATACTGCTTTATAACCAAGCGATCGAGCAAGCGTGCTTGGGATTGCTGGAATATTTCTATGGATATAAACCATACCAACATAATCTCAAGCACTTATACAGCTTATGCGCCAGTTTTTGGGCATTTCCAAACGATATCTTTCCCCGTTCGACTGAAGAAGAAAAATTGCTTTTCGATGAGTTCGCCCAAACCGTGAAAAACACCCGATATCAGGGCTGGTCTAGGGCCGACTGGGACGAAGCCTATCGCTATGATAGATGGTGCGAGCGTTTTCTGAAAGAATGCAGCAACCTAGTCCGGGGGTAATCAATCCTAAGCCTCATTTGAGTCGCTGGCGGTTTCCGTTAGCGACTTTTTTACTTCCGTTTATTCGACCTAAGCTATCTTGATATGCATTTAGGTTTGAGACCATCGTGTAAAATCATCGAAACAATAAGCATTGGAAAAGCTCAATAGATACCAAACCGTTGTCATCCTTGTTTCCGTCCTTTTGGGACGATTCAGCGGACAACATTTTAACTATCCTTAGTCTTTTGCTAATTTCAAAATCCGGTAAGCCCCCCTTGCCACAATTATAAATACGATTGCTCCGATAATTAGGTCGGGATAACTTGAATTTAGCCAGTTGACCAAGAGGCCGGCCACGATAACACCGGTGTTGATTATCACGTCGTTTGAGGTGAAAATCATAGAGGCTTGCATATGAGATTCCTTGCTTTTGCTTTTTTGCAGTAAATAGAGGCAAAGTACGTTTGCCACCAACGCCAAAACAGAAACGATAATCATCGTTTGAAAGTCCGGCATGTTTTCCGCTCCAATAAACCGTCTGATAACTTCAACAAAACCAATGACCGCTAAGACGACTTGAAAATACCCCGCAAATCTGGCTATGTTGTTCTTTCTTGCGATCGTCCCCCCAACGGCGAACAATGCTAAAGCGTACACGATACTGTCAGCAAGCATATCCAGGCTATCAGCTACCAATCCCATTGAGTTCGAAAAAACACCAAACAACATTTCCAGCCCAAAGAAAAGGAAGTTGATAATCAGTACTATCCAAAGTAATTTTCGTTGACTGTGATTGGTGTCTGTTTGAACTGTTGCATTGCTTTCTTCGGTTGAAATCAATGTTGTATTCAAGTTCAATGTTCCCAAAGCCGAAAAAATCGGCTCTGGGTCTCCACTGTGGTAAATAGTTAGCTCTCTGTTGGGAATATCAAATTCCAATGATTTTACCGGATCGAAGTTTTGTAACTTCATACGGATTAATTGCTCCTCACTTGGGCAATCCATTTTAGTTACATTGAATATGGTTTTTTTCATTCCCTTAAAGTTTGAATTTTATTCCTCCATTAATCACAAATCCGTCCAACGGTGCATAGATGTCTTTAAAAACCGGATTGGTAATCGTCCCTGTATAAATGCTGTCAAAACGTGTCTGCCGGGCGTCAAGGAAGTTCTCAAAGTTAATGTATAGCGAAAACCTTTCCCAAATCTTTTCAGCCATAAATCCGGTAATCAGGTAGTCTTTACCAGTAGTTCCATTGTTCAGTTTTTGAGGACTGAAATAATAGGCTTCCAGCCCAACTACCCACTCATCTTCTATTTCATACATCAGGACGGAATTAATACGGTGTTTTGGCGTTAAAGGACTTTCTACAGTCGTTCCATTTTGGTGTAATCGGGCATCAGTATACGTATACCCCAAGAACAATTTTAGGTCATCATAGCCGATTTTAATATTGGTTTCAGTCCCTTTGGTATGGATGTAGCCCGGTGAGTTAACGAACTGATACAGATTTACCGAGGGATTTTCAAGTAACAAGGGATTATCCAAATAGGTGTAAAAGAACAAATGGTTTATACTGAATGACCAATTCTCGCCGATGCTAGTACTGTAATTGATGTCCGCATTTGCGCCATAGCTTTTTTCCAATTTATTGGTCTTGTCGTCAATGGGCATTACATTCTGATATTGTATGCGTTCGCTTTCTTCCGTAAAAATGGTTGGTGTTTTGTAGCCAAATCCACCGCCAACCCGTGAGGTTAAGCCCTCGGCAATGTGGAATAAAGCTGAAACTCTTGGCAAGAAAACTGCTCCATAATCCATAACGTAATCTGTGCGGAAACCTGTTTCTAATTGCAGCCAATCCGTGGTTTTCCAAGAGTTTTGTACAAAGGCGCCGAAGGTGGTCTGATTGTAATCTCTCAACGGAAATGCGGTAATTTGCTCTTCTTTGAAATTATCCGTCCAGATATTGATACCTGCTACCCATTCCGCTTTTTCTGTACTGTTGGTATAATTAGCTTCGGTGAACGTAGCAGTCTGTGTCCCTTCAAATTGATAACTTGGAATTGTTGTGTTTCTGTTGAAATAACTTACGCTGTTTTTGATTTGAATAGAACTGTTTTCATTGATGAAGTGGTCGAGAGCAAATTGAGTGGAATAGCGTTGGGTTTTATTTTCCTCGAAATATTGGTGTGTATTATCCCCGTTTCCTTTAATGTAAAGCATACCGCCTCCCATACGGTTCTCAATCGTTGCATTGATGCCGAAGTTTAGTTTCGTCTTTTCATCAAAGTAAACGAAGAGCTTCGGGTTCAGCACATATCGTTCGAATTGAGGAATAGCAGATAATCCATTTTCGGCGGGGTCATACGCTGCATTACGGTTATGGGACGCAAATATGGTTGTCCCAACTTTATTAAACCTTTGCCCGTAAAAGCCGTTTATATCCAAACCTCTGCCGGAGGTTCCGTTGAGGTGAAAGCGCAAGTCCCTTTCCTCTGTTGGGGTTTTGGAAATCAGGTTAACCAGCCCGGCAATTGCACCCCCACCATATAGCGTAGATGTGGACCCCTTGATTACTTCCACCTGTTTAAGATCGAGTGGCGGTATCTGTAATAAGCCCAATCCGCTTGAGGCACCGGAATAAATAGGGAACCCGTCTTTCAGGATTTGTGTATATCTTCCATCAAGTCCCTGAATACGGATACTTGCATTGGCACTGGTAGGCGAAGTGGTTTGTACATGAATACCTGTACTTTCCGCCAAAAGCATACGAATATCTCCCGGTTTCATATTGCCTTTTTCGCCCAGTTCCTCGCTTCCAATAAATTCAATACGTGTAGGAATATTTTGTATGCTTCTTGTACTCCTTGTAGAAGATATAACCACTTCCTCTAATTCCTCTGAACTTTCTATGAGTAAGATTTCAATGGGACTGTTATCAGCCAATGGAAATTCCAATGTATCAATATGGTCGTTAAACCCAATATAGCTAAGTTGTATTTCCTGAAGTCCGTCAGGAATATTTGATATTGTGATTAGACCGCTTTCGTTTGATGTCGCCGCACGGGAGATTCCTTTTATAGATGCTGTCACACCGATCAAGGGGTCTTTGTTTTCACTGTTTCTAACAACAGCATTTAATGTGTTTTGTGCAAATACACAGAGATTTAGTGTCATGAAAAATGACGCAAAGAGTATTTTTTTCATCTAACTGTTTTTTTTATCGGCGATGAAGCTTGCCGAAGACAGGTTTCATTGTACAATGATACTTAGTGTGAAAATATACGATGACTATGCAAAGCACCGTTAATCAATTTGTGCTGAACGCACTACACATTAAGAAAGTTGCGGAGGATGCCAAACAGAAAAGGGAAAGTCTGAAACAGGTGATACAGTTATTATACCCAATTTCTTTTCAGGTTGCTGGACAGCATTCGCTGCTAAAGAATAAAAAGAGGTAATTACAAATCCGGCACAGGTATTGCATTTAGAAAAAGGCGAGCAACATTCCATACCGCAATCGTCATTGTCTTGTTCCTGAATGTTTGTTGTTTGATGAGTGAGGTCAAAGCATTTATCTTCGATAAAGCCTGGCAAGGTCGATAAGACCAAGACCATTAATGCTAATATGAATGATAAATGTTTCATTTCCCAAAGATATTATATTAAAACTATTCTTTAAAATTTCATCCGTTGTATTCGTACCGCATTCAGGATAGCCAATAACGCTACGCCGACATCCGCAAAAACTGCTACTTATCGGAACCAGTAGGATCTCGGTAAGCGAGCAGGCGTAGCGCGTTTAAAACGACCACCAGCGTAGATCCTTCGTGCGCTATAACAGCGGGCCCGATGGTAGCGACACCCAAAACGGTTAATGGGATCAGCGCCGCCACAACGCCCAGACTTATCCAGAGATTCTGCTTTATAATCGATTTGGCCTTCCTGCTCAGACCTATGGCCAGCGGCAGTGCTTCCAGTTTGTCCCCCATCAGCGCGATGTCCGCAGTTTCCAGGGCCACGTCGCTGCCAGCCGCCCCCATGGCGATGCCGACCGTACTTTTGGCCATGGCTGGGGCATCGTTTACCCCGTCGCCCACCATGGCCACCTTTGATTCCTGTTCCCGCAGCTTATCGATGGCAGCCACTTTCTCCTCGGGAAGCAGGCTGCCCCACGCATCGGTTATCCCGATTTCTTTGGCTACCGCATCAGCTACCTGTTGGTTATCACCCGTCAACATCACCATGCGCCGGATACCGATGCCCTTCAGCCTCACTAAGGTCGGTTTCGCTTCTTCCCTCGGCGTATCCATCAGGGCGATCATGCCGATATACCGGTCGCCTTGCCGGATCAGCATGGTTGTATTGCCCGCAGCCTCCAGCTTACCGACCTGCCGGGCCACTTCTTCGCCCGGCTTATGCGCATCCAGACCTTCATACAGGTCCAGATTGCCGATGTAGATTCGTTTACCCTCAAATGTGGCTTGCACGCCTTTGCCATGCACCGCTTCCAAATCGCTAGCTTCTGGCACATCCACAGCTTCCAAACGTTCCCGGCCATCGCGCACCACCGCTTTGGCCAAGGGATGGTCGCTTAACGCTTCTACGGCGACGGCTATTTTGAGTACCTCCTGTTTGTCCATTCCATCCAATGCAACGACCTCCGTCAGCCGCGGCTGCCCTTTGGTCAGTGTGCCCGTCTTGTCGAAGGCCAGGGCGGTGAGCGAACCGAGGTCTTCCAGCGGCCTTCCCCCTTTTATCAGCACACCGCTGCGGGCTGCACGCGCCACTCCGCTAAGAACCGCACTCGGAGTGGAGATTGCCAGCGCACACGGACTGGCAGCCACAAGCACGGCCATCGCGCGGTAGAAACTTTCGCTGAAGGGTTCATCGACTACCACAAAGGCAAGGCAGAGTAAAACCACAAGCACCAGTACCGATGGCACGAAGATTTTTTCAAACCGGTCCGTGAACTGCTGGGTGGGTGATTTCTGTGTCTGTGCCTCGTTGACAAGCGTGACCAGACGGGATAAGGTGGAGTCCTTGGCCACCCTGGTCACCTGTACCTCCAGCGTATTGTTTCCGTTTATCGTCCCGGAGAACACCCGGTTTTCACCCTTAATATCGGTCACGGTGGACCAGTCCCGCCCCGGATCATCAACCGGGCTTTTATCGACCGGCACACTTTCACCTGTGATGGGTGCTTGGTTAACCGAACTTTCCCCCGAAACCACCACCCCGTCTGCCGAAATCTTGCTGTTTGGCCTTATAACAATGACGTCGCCAACCGATAGCTGATCAATACTGACCTCCTCGGTTTTACCATCCTTTTTGAGCAACGCTGTTTTAGGGGCCAGCTCCGTCAGGGCAGCTATGGACTTGCGTGCCTTTCCCATAGCGTAATGCTCCAGGCTATGGCCCAGGCTGAAAAGGAATAGTAGCAGCGCCCCTTCAGCCCACTCGCCGAGTATGGCCGCACCGATCGCAGCGACGAGCATGAGGAAGTCGATTTCGAAACCGCCTTTGGCCACCGTTTCGACAGCTTCTTTGGCCGTGAAAAACCCGCCGAAAAAATAGGCCCCGATATACAGCGCCAAGCTTACCCATTCCGGGACCCCGGTATAGGACAGTCCGTAGCCGGCACCCAACAATACCCCTGACAATCCCGCAAATACCAGTTCAGCATTGCTACCGAATGTCCCGCCGTGATCATGTTCGTGACCCTCGGCCGTTTGGGCTGCGTGCGCCGCATCGCTCCCCTCACCGGAGCCCCGTGTCCGCAGTCCTGATTTCCGGAGGATGATCCGGATAGCCTTTTCGTCGATGATGCCCGAGTCAAACTCAATCCGGACCATGCCCGATGGCGCCACCGAAGCTTGGACAACGCCCGCTGCCGCCGACAGTTTTTCTTCGACCTGACGGGCGTGCCGCGCATGGCGTATGCCACCCACTTCCAACAATAGGTGTCCGTATTTGCCTGTTATTTCCGCGCCGGCCTGTGTGGCCAGCCGCTCGACCCTAGCTGTGGAAAGGATATCGGGATCGTAGTGGAAGCACAACAGCGGTTGATCTCCGGTTCCGTCCACGACGTGGACCTCTTCCAGACCCCTTACACCTTTTAACCGATCTACTAAGCGTTGAACACAACGATCCCGCTCGTCGGGCACGCCGGGAAGAATAAGCGACAGTTCCTTTTTCAGTTTTTTCACTTGCTTTCTATCTGGTTCTCTTTATTACAAACATAATTACAATACATTTTGATTTACAGTCCCCTGGAAATATCTTCAGTTTATATTACCCATCAAGTGGTCATAAAAATGCATAAATAGCATACAAATGCCCGCTAACGCTATAATTCCGATTATGATAACGAAAAAAAACAGAAACGGTTCTTCCCGCCTGAGCCGTTTTGCACCCCACGTCAGTTTTCCGGATGAACATCCGGCCCTTTTGGTCCCTTTACCCCTTTTCTTCCGTTTTAAACTCGCTGCCGAATCCCTGGACTTTTTGGAGTGGCGTCTTTGCCAATATCCCCGCTTTGATATGCGGCCATTTTTTTTCATGTCGGCGTCTTGTTAATGGACAGACATCATACGGTTTAAGCACCCGCACGCAGTCCTTCTGCGTGCGGGTGCTTAGGTTTTATTCCCAAAACTTATTATCCGGGGTTTGGCTTCCCTTTGAAATGCTCGTATTCGGTGCCATGGATCGTTAGTGACTGTGGCCACCGGTGTTACTCATTTTGGCATTAATGAAAAATGCGCCTTTGATGGCAATTTTTGATCCGGCAGGCAATTCCGTAACCGGTGTTATGGATGTGTATCCCAGACTGGTTTCCCCTTTGGCCACCTCAATCTTTTCGAAATTCATGCTGCCGTCCTCTGCGGCTCCGTGTTCATGGCCGTCTTCCTCGCTGTGCGAATGCGATTCGTCACCGCCTTCCGCTCCGCCGGCACCATGTGAATGCCCTTCTTCCTCGGGCTCTTTATCCGTAACCACAAAGATGTAGTATTTCCCTTCCGCATCTACGATTGCATCATTGGGCACGGCCGGGGATTCGACGCCTTCATGGCTGATCTGGCCATTGATGCCCATCCCATCGATCAAGCCGGTCTTATCCCCTTTGATGCTACAATGCACCGGTACTGATTTGCCATCGCCCTCAAACGCTGCCCCGATGCTGAACACTTCCGCTTCATACATCCGCCCCGGATTATTGGTCAACGCGAAATTCACCTTCTGTCCGACCCTGACGGACGGGAGATCTTTCTCGAATACGTTCAAATCGACATGGATGTTACCGTTATCAACAATCTCCGCCACGGGAGAGGAGACATCCACATAACTGCCCACCTTGGCGAACACATTGCTCACGGTACCACCTATGGGGCTTTTTACCGGAAGGGATGACTGCAGATTGCCCCTGTTCAGGTTTGCCGGCTCGAGGCCCATCAGCTGCAGTTGCTGTTTAAGCGAGGCCTGCCGGGTTTGCAGCGCATTGAGTTCGGCTTCTGCATTCTGCAGGTTACGCAGTGTACCCGCGTTGCCCGCATTCAGCTCCTGCTGCCGCTTCATTTCAAGAGAGGCAAAGGTGATGCGGCTTTCCAGGGTAAGGTATTCCTCCTGCAATCGCAGGAACTCGGGGTCCGCAATCGTGGCAATCACCTGGCCTTTTCTGACCGCACTGCCCACCTGTACCAGCAGGCGCTGCACAGCACCGCCATAGAGGGAGGTGGCATTGGCCTTGCTCAAATTGGGGACTTCCAGCCTGCCGACCACGGCAAATGATGCATTGAGTTTCCTTCGCTCTACTTCCCCCAGCTGCACACCAACTGCATTGAGCTGCTCCCTGCTGAGCACGGCTACCGTTGCCGCGCCTTCCCCGTGTCCCTCTTCGGCCGGTGCCCCGGACTCGCCATGGCCATGACCGTCATCAGGCGAGTGTCCGCCGCCGCATGCAATGAAGATCAGCACACCTGCCAATATTAACCCCGCTAAAATATTCCGTTTCATTGTGTTTATCTTTATATTAATCGTTGTTCAAATAGTTGTATTCGATAACCGACTGGTTGTACTGGTTAAGCGCATCCAGATAGCTGCTGCGTGTGGACACGGCCTGGCTGATGAACTGGCTGAGTTCGGCAAAACCGATCTCACCGGCAGTGTAGCTCTGGGTAGCCGCCGCGATGATCTCGTCAGCCTGCCGGAGCCCAGCCGTTTCATAAAATTGCAGCATGGCCTGATTGCGTCCGATTTTGGATAGCGCATTGCTTCGCTGGGTCTCCAGCTGCTGGGTTTCGTAGGAAAGCCGCGCTTCCGCTGCTTTCATCCCAGCGCTGGCTTCGCGTACCTTGTTGCGGTACGCCCCCGCGCCAAAAAGGGGAAAGGCTGCAGTGACCGAAAAACCGGTAAAAGGATCGCTGGCTCCCCATATCCGCTGGGAAAAAAACCTGCCCGAAAAGTCAGGCATCATGCCCTGTTTCTGCACCCTGACATTCGCTGCCGCAATGTTTATATTTTGTTTCTGGAGCGCTATCAACGGATGGGAAGCATCTGTGCGATTTACCGGCGTAGGTAACTTATCCAGTGGCTCGGCCACGGGCAGCAGCCATTGATTGACATCCAGCAGCAGCATCAGCTGCTGCTGCTGTACCTGCATATCCTTCCTGTTTTGTTCCTTCATCGCCCGGAGTTCCTTCATTTTAGCCTCTGCGGCGATCCGGTCAAGGCCCGGAGCGTCACCCGTTTCAACCCGCAAGCGGCTGGCCTCATACGTGTTCGTATAGATACTGTCAAGACGCTCAAACAGCGCCTGCTTATCCTGCAGGTACCAAAGTTCATAGTACGCCGTGCGCACGTCCCGTGTGACCGCTGCGTTGAGCGCATCGGTGTTCAGCTCATGGTATTTGAGCTGCTCGCGGAAATACGCCCGGCGCGCGGCGTAAAGCCCCGGCCAGGGTAAGTCCTGGGATACGCCTATCTTGAGGACACCGATCTGATCGGATGGCCGGAAATCCTCGTTTTCGGCGAAAATGCCGGTCTTGGGAATGTCCGCCGCGGTCCTCACTGCATATCCTGCCTGATCGATTTCCGAGCGGTTCACCGTCAGACCCAGGTTGCTTTTCAGGGCGGTGTCTACCGCCGCTGTTACGGTAATCCGCTCCTGGGCATGTACCATGCTGCCCAGTCCGAGCAGCAGAAAAATGGTCAGGGTAGCTACCGATGGTTTCATACGCATACGAATTTTACTGTTGAACAATAGGTAAAGCAAAGGCAGGACGAACAGCGTCAGGAAGGTTGCTGTCACCAGGCCACCGATCACCACCGTTGCCAGGGGTTTCTGCACCTCGGCACCGGCACTGGTGCTGATGGCCATCGGGAGGAAGCCCAGGCTGGCCACCGTGGCGGTCATCAGTACAGGCCGCAGTCGGGTTCTGGTACCTTCCATCACGCGCTGCACAACATCCGTAACCCCTTCTTTGGCGAGTTGATTGAATGTGCCGATCAGGACGATACCGTTGAGCACCGCAACACCGAACAACGCGATGAAACCTATTCCGGCGCTGATACTGAAGGGCATATCCCGGAGTACCAGCGCGAATACCCCACCGATGGCGCTCATCGGGATGGCCGTAAAGATCAGTATTGCCTGCTTAAAAGACCCGAACGTGAGGTAAAGCAGCATAAAGATCAGCAGCAGGGATACCGGCACGGCCACCATCAACCGCCCGCTGGCTTCCCTCAGGTTTTCAAACTGCCCCCCATAGGTGAAATAGTAGCCCGATGGCAGTCTGACCTGCTGGTCCAACTTGGACTGGATTTCTTCGACCACGCTCTCCACGTCCCTACCCGACACGTTGAAGCCCACCACGATGCGGCGCTGGCTTTGTTCCCGGCTGATCTGCGCGGGCCCCAGTTTGTAACTGATCGTAGCCAGCTGCGAAAGCGGGATCTGCGTTCCGGAAGGCGTCGACACCATCAGGTTATTCACATCGTCGATGCCTGCGCGGTGCGCGCTGTCCAGCCGCACCACCAGGTCAAACCGCCGTTCATCCTCGAATACCAGTCCCGCAGCCTTGCCCGCAAAGGCGGTGCTCAGCACATCGTTGACCGTTTCAATGTCCAACCCGTAGTTGGCCAGCCTCGTGCGGTCATACTCCACATTGATCTGCGGCAGCCCGCCCACCCGCTCAACCAGGGGAGCCGTGGCCCCGCTGACGGTTTGGATCACCCGGCTTACCTCGTTGGCATAGGAGGCCAGGGTATCCAGGTTCTCACCGAATATTTTGACGGCCACGTCCTGACGGATGCCTGTCATCAGCTCGTTGAACCGCATCTGGATCGGCTGGTTCTTTTCGAAGAACACACCGGGTATCACCTCCAGCGCCTCCATCATCGCGTCGCCCAATTCATTGTATGACCGTTCCGTTTTCCACTCGTCCTTCGGCTTCAGGATGATCATCATGTCGGTCGCCTCCGGGGGCATGGGATCTGTCGGCACTTCCGCTGCTCCGGTCTTACCGACCACCATCTTTACCTCGTCAAACGACTTTAAAATCCTTGATGCCTGCATGGAGGTTTCGATGCTCTGGTCCAACGAACTGCCCTGCGGCAGGATGCAGTGGAAGGCGAAGTCGCCTTCCTGCAACTGCGGGATGAACTCTCCCCCCATACCCCTGAACACCCATAAGCTGATGGCAAACAGGCCCACTGTGGCAGTGATGACGATGTATTTCACTCGGATAGCTTTCCGGAGCAGGGGCTGGTATCTGCGTTGCAACCAAACCATCATGCGGTCGGAAAACGTCTCCTTATATACCCCTTTCTTTGAAAGGAAGAGGGCCGACATCATCGGGATATAGGTCATCGAGAGAATAAGCGCCCCGAAGATGGCAAAACCCACAGTCTGGGCCATCGGAGTAAACATCTTGCCCTCTACCCCCACGAGCGTGAGGATCGGGATGTACACAATCAGGATGATGATCTCCCCGAAAGCAGCACTTGTTCGGATCTTGGAAGCCGAGACATGGACCTCTTCATCCATCTCGGCCTGGGTGAGCCTTTCGGTTGACTTTCGCAGACCCAGGTGATGCAGCGTAGCCTCCACGACGATGACGGCCCCGTCTACGATCAGCCCGAAGTCGATTGCTCCCAGGCTCATCAGGTTCGCACTTACGCCGAATACCCGCATCATGCCTAAAGCGAAAAGCATGGACAGGGGGATGGCGGAGGCCACGATCAGGCCCGCCCGTAGGTTACCAAGGAAAAGCACCAGCACGAAGATCACGATCAGTGCACCCTCGATCAGGTTCTTTTCTACCGTACGGATGGCCCTGTCCACCAATTCGGTGCGGTCCAGATAAGGCTCGATCACCACATCATCGGGCAGGGACTTCTGGATGACCGGGATTTTTTCCTTGACCCGTTTGACCACTTCGTTGCTGTTTTCACCCTTCAGCATCATCACCACGCCGCCCACTGCGTCGACTTCGCCGTTGTATGTCAGCGCGCCATAACGCACCGCACTGCCGAAGCGAACCTCGGCTACGTCCCGGACGAATATGGGAACGCTGCCCGGGATGTTCTTCACCGCGATTTTCCTGACATCATCCAGTGAGGTCACCAGGCCGATGCCACGTATGAAATACGCGTTGGGCTTTTTGTCAATATAGGCTCCACCGGTATTCTGGTTGTTCTTCTCCAGGGCGCTGAAAATATCGGTGACCGATACTCCCATGGCCCGCAGGCGGTTGGGATTGATGGCCACCTCGTACTGCTTGAGTTCGCCCCCGAAACTGTTGATCTCGGCCACGCCGGGCGTGCCGCTGAGCTGCCTGCGCACGATCCAGTCCTGCATGGTACGCAGGTCCCTGGAATCGTACTTACCTTCGCTGCCGGGCTTCGGGTGGAGGATATACTGGTAGACCTCGCCGAGGCCGGTACTTACCGGAGCCATCTCCGGCGAGCCCACGCCGTCGGGTATCTGCTCGGCCGCTTCCTGCAGCCGCTCATTGATGAGCTGCCGGGCGAAATAAATGTCCACGTCTTCTTCGAATATGGCGGTAATCACGGAAAGCCCGAAGCGGGAAATGCTGCGGGTCTCTTCGATGCCCGGCACGTTGGCAATAGCAAGTTCGATGGGGAATGTCACCAGCTGCTCCACTTCTTGGCCGGCAAGTGTCGGGCACACCGTGATGATCTGCACCTGATTGTTGGTGATATCCGGCACCGCGTCAATGGGTAGCTTTGATGCGCTCCAGACGCCCCATACAATAAGTAATAGGGTCATTAGGCCAACAATAGCTTTATTCTTTATACTGAATTTTATGATTGAATCTAACACGTTCGTCTTGATTAATGCAAGTCACTTAATCTGTTCGTTTCCCGAGGGTAACGGGAAAAAACCGGTCACAGGCAAATCATCAGCACCCGCATTGAAGGTACGGGTGAGGATTTCCCCGGATACGGAGAATCAGTTGTTAAGCATTAATTTGGGGCGGCTGCCAGATATTTTGAATAAACGAGAGGGTAAAGGCGAGACGGTAAACAGGGTACTGCCGTTCGGGAAGCGGGGCCGGAACGGCCGCAACATAACCCAGCGAAAATTTCATGACGACCGGGGTATTGCAGCAACCGCATACACAGAACGGGCTGCAAAGGTCCCCGGCTGTACTCCGGTTTTCATGTGCGTGGGAATCGTACGTTTCGTGGATACGGATTGTGTCGGCTGCATAGGTGTCCGCGCAAGGCAACAGGCTAAGTGCCAGCAATAATGTACCTAATATGAACCGCATCATTTTCACAATACTGCAAAAGTAGTCAATCTATTCAAAAACAAAGATAAAGAGGTAAAAAAAATGATTATCCAGACCATCTTTGCAACCTGACTGTACCAATTCCCGGTTGGGTAAGCTTGGAAGGCCGTTTCACGCCGGCGTGAAACGGCCTTCCAAGGAAATCAATGGTCGTGGCCTTCGTGGACTCCGGCCGAATCCGTTCTATGTCCATCATGGACCGTGTCATCCTCGTGCGCATGGGCTTCGGGGTGATCATGCCCTTCATGGTCATGGTCTTCGTTGCCACCGTTGTTCCCGCAGGAGGCTAAAAGGAATGCAGCAGTAATAAGGGATAAACACTTATGTCTCATTTTCATTATTTTAAAATTATAAAAATAAAAAAACGAACCTTTGTAACCGACGATAAGAAAATATACCGTTCCACAAGAGTCGGTATCTTACAATGTCTGCGGTGCCTTGCATCGGTAATTTTTCCAATGTCTTTTTAGAACGGCTGTCATCGGATCCGGAGGTATCTGATCTTCTCATCGCCATTTCCGACGAGCCTGTATATGCCCCACCATCCCAGAGGTGCCAGTACAACCACACTTAACATGCCCGGGAAATAGCCGTAAGGTTCATCTGTGAGAAATGGAAATACAAAATGTGCTAGCTCCGCTACGCCCATCGACACGAAAAGCGTCCATATAGAATAATATCCGATTTCCCGTCCGCATTTAATCAGGGTGGGTACGGCAAGCCAGGCACCGACGGGAAGCGCCACTAATCCCACAACGATGCCGGCGCTGAGACCGGGAACCGTTCCTGGCTTCATAGTCGGCTAAAAAGTTCGACATTTGGCAACTTGCTCTTCATTGTCGTAGCTTCTGGGTTAAAATCTGAAAGTTCCGTTTTCTTTCATCTTCGCAAATACCAAAAGGGTTGAATTCTGATTGTGTTACTTAATAAGGAATTCATCAGCGGCACAAGAAAAGCATACTCCTAAGAACGCTTCTGTACTGCAAATACATTAGTCAAAAAGCCGTCATGATCATGACGGCCTTTTAAACTGTTTCTTGATGCTATGCCTTACAGCAAGCATCCAGCTTTTCGTAAGCCTCCGTAAGGGCCTTTAACTGGTCCGCGTCGAAGCCGGTGGCCGAGATGGCTTGGCGTATTTCGTCAGGAGTGGCTTTATCCTTCCGATAAGTTACCGTAATCGTATTTGCTTCCGGGTCAACCTTGACTCTTCTGATGCCTTTTACTTTTCTGCGTACGCTTTGATTAATGTTCGGGGCGCTGCTTTCACATTGCAGGCTATGGTCACAATAAATAGCGGTTTTGATAACGATGGTTTCCGTATTGCTTTGGGCAAATACGGCGGTTAAACCGATGGTACATACCATTACTAAAAGACTGACTAACTGCTTCATAATTTTTAAACTTTAACAAATGTCACTAGCGTCCTAATATTAAAGTAAAAAGTTCTTTGAAATATCTGTAATACTGTTTATTAAGTTGGTTTCCGGGTTCAAACGATTTGAACTGCAAACGGTGATTTTCGGGCGCTGACACTCTGGCATAGCTTTGCCGGATGAATCAAGGCAAGTATGTTTTCGCGCAGGTAACCTCGTTTTTGGACCCAAACGATTTCCTCAAATGCGTGAAGCGGTATGCCGGCAACTATAAAATCCGGCAATTCACCCACTGGCATCAGTTGATGTGCTTGGTCTTCGGCCAGCTGTGCAATAGGGAAAGCCTGAGCGATCTGGTCACATGCCTGGATACCCAGCGCGGGAAGTGGTACCACCTCGGGTTGGGTAAAAGCCTTTCAAAGTCCAACCTGGCTTATGCCAATGCAAACCGCGATTGGCGAATCTTTGCGGACTACGCCTACCTGCTTATCGAAGAGGCGCGAAGGGTCTGCATAGGTCAGGCGGATTTCACGCTGGATATATCCGGCAATGTGTATGCCGTGGACTCCACGACCATCGACCTTTGCCTGGGCATCTTCTGGTGGGCCAAATTCCGCAAGCGCAAGGCAGCGGTAAGGCTGCATACCCAATTGGATATCAAAACGGGGATTCCCAATTTCATCCATATGACTGACGGGACAGTCCACGACGTCAATTTTTTGGATGTCATGGAGATTGAGGCCGGAAGCATCTACGTGCTGGACCGCGGATACCTTGACTTCCAGCGGCTATACCGTATCCATTCCAGCAATGCCTATTTTGTCACCAGACTCAAGAACAACACCAGTTTCAGGCGGCTGTACTCCAGACGGACAGACCGGAAAACAGGCGTTATCTGTGACCAGACGATCCGTCTGAACAACTATTACGCAGCCAGGGATTACCCTGAAATGTTGAGACGGATCAAATACCGAGACCCGGAAACAGATAAGGTATTCAACTTCGTCACAAACAACTTCGAGCTGGAACCCATGGAAATCTGCCAGCTGTACAAGTATCGGTGGCAGATCGAGCTGTTCTTCAAATGGGTCAAACAGCACCTGAAGATTAAGGCCTTCTGGGGGCATACCGAGAATGCTGTGCGCATACAGGTCTACACTGCCATAATTGCCTATCTAGCCGTGGCCATCGTGAAGGCCAAGCTGGCCGTAGCGCGGTCAAACTACGAAATCCTACAGATTCTCAGTCTGACGTTGATCGACAAAACACCTCTGAATGAGCTGCTTAACAGCGACGTATTACAGAATATCAAAGAACAGAAATATAAACAATTGAAAATGTTCTAATTACAATAGGACGCTAGTGAACAAATGTAATAATTAAATAAGTCTACTGTATCTAAGGATTAACGTGCGATCTTATAACGCACACCCGCATAAAATTCACGGCCGCGAATCGGGCCCCATACCGAAGAAAGATCAAAATACTGACCGAATGGATTATCTGAACTGATAATCGGGTTGGCCTGCCGGAATCCGCCGATATTTTCGCACCCTAGGTAAAAATCAACCACCTTCCACTTATACGTCGCCTGCGTGCTGAATGTGGCATAACGGGTGGAATGCAAGTCTCTTCGGTAAGGCTCCGGATTGCTGCGCGTATCGGGCAGACGCATCCGGTCATACCAGTGAGCGTTGGCATCAAACTGCCATTTGTCATTCTCTGTCCGATAGGTCAACGCAGCCATTGCTCGATTTTTCGGATTGAATGGCAACACGTTCTTCTTCCCTTCTCTCAACTGATATACGTCCAAATAATTATAGGCCGCACGCAATTCCCATTGCCGCGAAAACTGCAGTAACGCATCAAGCTGGACGCCGTTGGAGCGGGATGTGCCCTCGAAGTTTCCGATGAAGGCCTTGGTCGGATCCGTATCCAGATCCGGAAAAAACTGGTTGCTGAAACGCGTCTGGTAAAAATCGCCGCTTAACGTGACGTTGGTGCCACCCAGCCAGAAACCCCATGTATGGCTCAGCCCCCAGGTGGTTGCCCGCTCGGGCTTTAGTGCACCTCCGGTAAAAACTATGTCCCGTGAACTGGCCAATAGGTTAACCTGCTCACTGAACAGGTTAACCTGTTTCCAGCCGGTGCCTATGGATGCCCGCAGTGTGTGGTTTTCGTTGAATGTGAATTTACCCATCGCCCGCGGGGTGGTATACCAGCCCCATCGCTGGTGGCGGTCCATGCGAACCCCGGTGATCAGAGCCAGTTTTCTGTCGCCGCTTTCAAATGTATTTTCAATAAATACGCCGGGCACACGCAGCCGCGTCAAGTAGTCACCTGCGTAGGTGCGCACATCGGCCGGATCCGCAAAAGCTACCGTTTCGTTCAGCTCCTGATAACGGTAGCTGGCCCCGTACCGGAGGAGGTTGCCGGCCAACCAGCCCCATTCGTGCTGCACGGTAAACTGGCCGCTCAATTGGTCGGCCACGTAACGGGCATTGCCGAACCATGAATGCTGGTCGTGGTAGAAGCCCGACGCCGAGGCGACGATGGCATAATTGGCCGAAAACCGGTAGCCGGATTTCATGTACACCTCCGGCTGGGTGAAACGTACCGACTGGCCATACGTCGACGAACTGCCTTCATCCGCTCCGATGCGGTAACCCAACTGCCCACCGATACGCCGCTCGTCAACCAGCCGCCATCCGAACTGGGCGGTCAGGCCGGTCGCGCGGCCAGTGTTATATTCCCATTTATTGTAGACCATGTAACGCGTTAGCAGGGGCAGATCCATGAAGCCGTCGCCGTCGCCATCTGTACGACTGGCTGGTTGCACGGTGTGCAGGGCGGCAAGCGAATGCCAGTGCTTCCGCTTCCCGACATCCAGTGCCAGGTTGGCATTGACGTGTTTCTCCCAGAATGAATTGGTATATGCATTCAGATAGAGGCGCTCGGCCGATGCCGGACGCCGGCCCTCCACATTGATCTGCCCGGTGATGCTTTCGAAGCCCTGAAGTACGGAAGTGGTCCCTTTCGACACGTGAATATTTTCAACGATGCTGCCCGGATAGGTGCTGATGCCGTAGGTGTAGCTCAGCCCCTGTACCATCGGCAGCCCCTCGAAGAGCACTTGGTTATAGACCCCCGAAAGGCCGAGCAGTCGCAGTTCCTGGGCGTTGGTGACCGCATTGGTGGCATGTGATTGTACCGATGCCTGCGTGCCGAAACAGCCGGCCAGGTCACAGCAGGCTGCTTTTGAGAGTTCTGCACGGTTGATCACTTCCGTCTTGCCCACAGCCAGGCCGGAAATGAACGCACCAAGCTGGCTCGTTACCGTAACTTCTCCTAAAGCGTTCGCCGAGGATTGAAGTTCAATGGTCAGCTCGGTATCACCCGCCCAGCCAATCGTATCTGTTCTGTATCCTGTGAAGGAAGCAACGAGCCGTTCATCGGTTACCCCGGCGGTTGAGAGTTCGAAACGGCCGTTGTCGTCCGATCCGATGGAGATTTGGGTGCCTATCCATGTTACCGTGCCGCCGGCTAAGGGTTCCATGGTTCCATCCGGGAGCATTCCCAATAAGGTGCCGGTAATTTTCGGGCCGCCGTCCTGTGCAATGGCAGGTGCCACCACGGCATGTATTGATATCATAAGGAATGCAAAAACTGCATTCGTCAAAAATTTCATAATTATAATACAAGTGTTATTAACTGAACAGACCGGTTTGGCCGGTCATAAAAAATATCAATCAAGCTGTTCAGTTAGCTTGGGCGGCTGCTTGGGATGTTTTCGGACATCGTCCGGCAAGTTGTCTTTAGGGGAAATGAAGCGGTTAGGCGAGGGTTGCTGTACCGCGGAGGTATATAACATGGTGATTTTGCCCAACGTATCGTTCCCTTTGCAGCATCCGCAATGCTGGAAAGGATTGCAACCGGAATCGCAACCATCCCCCCAGGCATCGGTATCTTCGGCACCCTTATCCGCACAGCAGGTATCTTCCTTTGCCGGACGGACATCAATGCACGCTGCCTGGACCGTCGATTCCAGCAGAACTACAAGGGCAAATAAAAATGCCAGCATCTTCATTTGCACCAAAAGTACGTATTCCCTTGCAAAACGGCAAGAAGCCTTAAATCAACGCCAAGGAATAATGAAAGTTTCCCTAATCCGCACTTACGAAGGACTTATATCTCAAACCGGCAGGGAAACAGGCAGTTTAAAATTAAAGTATAGTATTTAGCTTATCCGAGCAGATTCTTTGCATCTGATATGGCCTCGTAATCCTCCAAAAAGTTAGACATTTGTAAAGTTCCCTCTACCAATAGAAGCCGGTCAATTTTTTGACCGGCTTCACTTTTTTATACCAAACCATGTTTACCGTTTACGTACTCCATTCCGGAAAACACGACAAAATCTATATCGGATTTACTTCAAACCTGGAACAAAGGTTAAAGTCCCACAACGAGCTCGGAAAAAAGGGCTGGACAATCAAATTCAGGCCGTGGA
>NZ_DATMFT010000003.1:0-119338 GCF_035556095.1 Parapedobacter sp.
AGAAAATCATAAAAAGGAAAAAAACTGGAATAGTATTTGCAAATATTGCGGGAATCAAACTATTGGTTATTTTTGCGAGAAATTAGACAATTAAAAATTTTTAACCTTAAAAAAAACAAGAGTATGAATTATTCTACAATCAAAACGGCAGTTGCTTGCTCGCTTGTAGCGGCCTTCGGGCTCACAGATACAGTGCAGGCACAAGAGCCGACTGTATTTGGAGGAAGATCCCAATACAGGACATGGTCTATTGGTGTGAATGGTGGTTTTACTACGCCTTCAGTGATTATCGGTGGATCGAATGCGTTCAACCAAAAAGTAGGTTTCGGCGAGTACAAATTACGCGAATACTACGGCATCACCATCCGCAAGCAACTATCAAGCTGGTTTGGTTTGGAGGCTGCTGGTAACCGCGGTCGTATCTTCACGTACAACAACAATGGTGTAGGACACAATATGTTGTTCGGCGCTGCAAACGGTGGTGCGGCAGGGGCTTCTTACCAATCCGCTGAGACTTCCGTTCAATACGCAGCTAGCTTAAACGGTGTATTCCAGTTGGCAACAATTGATTTCCTACGTCGTGAGAACGCTGTCAATTTCTACGCAAGCGTAGGTTATGGTCTGATTGCTTTTAACCCAGTGGCTTACACTGATGCAGACGGTTCAGCTGGTGCTTGGGATAATAAAGGTGCGTGGGGCGAAGAATTCCCTGGTGAGCGTACCGGTGCCCATGACCGTGATTTCAAACGTGAAACCTACATCCCTGTTGGTGTGGGTGTGAAATTCAAGTTGTCTGATCGTGTGGCATTGAACTTGGGTTATACGATGAACTTTGTTGATGACAAAGCATTGTTCGGCCCAGTTGTTGACCGTGCAGCTAACGACAAATTCTCTTACACTTACGCTGGTTTAGAATTCTCTTTGGGTTCTTCTTCGAAACCGGATTTGACTTGGCACAACCCTGTGTCTACCTTGTATGACGAGTTGAAAGATCCTTCACTCCGCAACGAGCTGGAAGCATTGAAACAACGCGTATCTACATTGGAAGGCATTGTTGATGAGTTGAATAATGACGAAGACGGTGATGGTGTTTCTGATCGCTTTGACAAGTGCCCAGGTACTCCTGCTGGTACGCAAGTTGACGGTGCTGGTTGCCCGATTAAGTTCCCAGAGCCTGAAACCAAGAGTGTTTCTGGAACGTATTCGAACATCCAATTTGAGTTTGATAGCTCTGTATTGAAGACCGAATCATACTCAATCCTTGATCGGTTGTCTTCTGAATTGCGCGAAAGCGGTGCCACCGTTACATTGGACGGCCACGCTTCTGCTGAAGGTTCTGAAGCTTACAACATGACGTTGTCAAAAGACCGTGCTAACTCGGTAAAACAATACTTGGTTAACTCTGGCGTTGACGCAGCCAAAATTAACGTTCAAGCTTTCGGCGAATCTGCTCCGATCGCTTCAAACGCTACTGAAGAAGGCCGCGTACTTAACCGTCGCGTTGAAATCAAGAATTAAGCAAGATTCAATAAGAAATTGCTGATAAGAGAACGGCCAATCCAATACGGATTGGCCGTTTTTCTTTTGGGCTGTTTTACGTCTGCCGATCTATCGTGGGTTGAGGCAAACATTCCTGCCGTATACGTGTTAATATATCAGTATTAACTAGAACATATAACGATGAGTAATTTAAAGTTAAAAGGAACTTGGAATGAGTTGAAAGGAAAGGCCAAACAGCAATACGCGGAACTGACGGATGATGACCTGCTGTATGAAGAAGGCAAGGAGGACGAGCTGATTGGGCGTATCCAAAAGAAAACTGGTAAAGCGCGAGACGAGGTTGTCGATTGGCTGAATCAGTTATAGTCGGGTAACTGAAGCCGACTTAACGTAACAATTAGACGAAAGCGTTATGGGTATAAACACCGGTAACGCTTTTTCTTTTTAACTTAGCCGCATGGTAAAAAGGAAACCCTCTATCCTGGTCGTGAATGATGACGGTATTACGGCCCCAGGCATCAAAGTATTGATCGAAGAAATGCAGCAAATCGGCGATGTTACTGTGGTAGCGCCCGAAGGACCCCAATCCGGCACAGGACACGCGATCACTATCGGCAAACCCCTGAGAATCGATCGCATATACATTTACCCTGACGTGGAAATGTACAAATGCTCGGGTACACCCGTAGACTGCGTCAAGTTGGCCGTGAATAAAGTTTTTAAAGGTAGGAAACCCGATATCTGCGTTTCAGGCATCAACCATGGGCTCAACAATTCAATCAACGTATTATACTCCGGTACCATGTCTGCCGCAGTGGAAGGCGCCATTGAAGATATCCCTTCGATTGGATTTTCCTATGACGATTTGGAGTATGACGCCGACTTTTCCAACTGCAGGCCCTATGTTCGTAGCATCACCAAGCAAGTCTTGGCCAACGGATTGGCTAAAGGCACGTTGCTTAATGTAAACTTTCCGAAGGGTGACGAGATAAAAGGGATTAAAATATGTAGACAGGCCGACGCAAAATGGGCGGAGGAGTTCGATGAACGGACTGATCCCAGCAATCGCAGTTACTACTGGCTCACCGGTGTGTTCCAGCTGCGCGATCGCGGCGAGGATACCGACGTATGGGCATTGCAAAACGGATATGCATCAATTGTACCGGTCCAATTCGATATGACCGCCCACCATGCGATACCTGAACTCAATTCTTGGAGCTTTGACACAAAGTAAATGAAGAGAAATTCATTTATCTTAGGGTGTCTTTCGGGGGGAGTATCCCCAGCGGTTGCTTATTTACTGAAAGTGTCCGCTTCATTGGGTACCACCATGCATCCGTTGAGTCTATATGTTGTCGCTGGAGCTTTCAATCTCTTACTTATCCGTTTTTTTTACGCGAAGGGGCTAGACCGGTGTGCACAAGGCGTGCTATTGATTACTTTTGTAGCGGTGCTGCTTTTGATTTTTATCGACAAACTGTCGTTAGTATGAGACTTTCGCTTGGATTTTCCCCTTGCCCCAATGACACGTTCATTTTTGACGCGCTTATTCACCATAAGGTTGATACGGAAGGGCTTAGTTTTGATGTATACTACGACGATGTGGAAACACTGAACCGAAAGGCATTCAATGCTGAAATGGACATAACTAAGCTAAGCTATCACGCATATGCGTATGCAGCAGATAAGTACATTTTGCTAGACGCTGGGAGTGCGCTGGGGTTTGGTGTGGGACCGCTGTTGATTAGCAAGGATCCGGAGCTGGCGAATCGGTTGTCGGCGGTTGACGGTGGTGGGTTGGCGGTCGAGAGGCAATTAACGATAGGTATCCCTGGAAAATATACGACCGCAAACTTTTTGTTGGGTTTAGCATTCCCAGGATTGGCCAACAAGCAAGAGATGGTTTTCTCAGCGATTGAGCAAGCGTTGGTCGACGGGCATATCGATCTTGGCCTTATTATTCATGAAAATCGCTTTACCTATCAAGATAAGGGGCTACATAAGGTTATGGACCTCGGTGATTTCTGGGAAAGAACGACGGGTGCGCCCATTCCATTGGGCGGTATTGTGGCAAGCCGCCGCTTACCTGACAGTATAAAACATAAAGTAAATCGTGTTTTACGCAAAAGCGTCGAGTTTGCACTTGCCAATCCGCAGTCCGGCATCGACTTTATCCGCTCGCACGCACAAGAAATGAGCGAAGAAGTCATGTATAAACACATCGAGCTGTATGTCAATCGGTTTTCGGTTGCGCTCGGCGATGAGGGGCGTGCCGCTATTCATACGCTTTTTAACAAGGCTTGGGCACTGCAATTGGTACCCCAGACCGCTAAGGACCTGTTCCTAGAATCTACAATCTAACATCGGCAATCTAAAATCTAATGACTAACTTTGCCCAGTATGTCATATTGGCGGAGATTGGTTTTTGGTGCCATTATTGACGATGAGGTGTGTCAGATAATAAACAATAGACATGTTAACATTCTTAAGTAAAATATTCGGCAGTAAGTCAGACCGGGATATCAAGCATATTCAACCGTTGGTAAGCAAAATCCAAGAAGAGTATCCGAAACTGGAATCCCTTACGAACGATGAGCTGCGGGCGAAGACGAGTGATTTTAAAAGACGTATCGCAGATTTTCTTGGTGATATCGATAAGGAAATAGCGTCTTTGAAAGCTGAAGCGGATCAAGAAGGTGTCGAGATGGTCGAAAAGACGGCCATCTACGACAAAATAGACAAATTGGGTAAGGATCGCGACCGTCAATTGGAAGAAGTGTTACTGCAATTGCTGCCAGAGGCATTTGCTGTCGTGAAAGAAACGGCACGGCGCTTTACCGAAAACAGTGAAATAACCGTTACTGCATCTGATTTTGACCGTGAGCTTGCCGCGTCGAAACCACATATCAAAATTATAGGTGACCAGGCGATTTGGCAAAACACGTGGGTAGCGGCTGGAACCGAAGTAACGTGGAACATGGTTCATTACGACGTGCAATTGATCGGTGGTATCGTCCTTCATGAAGGCAAGATTGCCGAGATGGCCACGGGTGAGGGTAAAACATTGGTGGGTACATTGCCGGCCTACCTCAACGCACTATCTGGCCAAGGCGTCCATATCGTAACGGTAAACGATTATCTCGCACGGCGTGACTCCGAGTGGAATGGTCCGTTGTTTGAGTTCCACGGACTGCGCGTAGATTGTATCGATAAACACCAACCTAATTCGCCCGCTAGGCGCAACGCCTACATGGCGGATATCGTGTTTGGCACAAACAACGAGTTCGGTTTTGACTACCTGCGTGATAACATGGCGCAGTCGCCGGAAGCGCTGGTACAACGGAAGTTGCATTTCGCCATGGTCGATGAGGTGGATTCGGTGTTGATTGATGACGCACGTACGCCGTTAATTATCTCCGGTCCGATACCACGGGGCGACCAGCATGAGTTTTACGAGCTTAAGCCGCGTATTGAGCGGTTGGTCAATACACAGAAAGCATTTATCAACGGTGTATTGAACGAGGCGAAAAAAGCGATTTCTTCAGGCGATACAGATGCCGAAAGTGGCGGCCTCGCCCTCTTGCGCGCCCACCGGGGGTTGCCGAAAAACAAGGCTTTGATTAAGTTTCTGAGTGATGGCAATAACCGGCAAGTGCTCCAAAAAACGGAAAACTTCTACCTGCAGGAGCAAAGTAAGAACATGCCCAAGGTGGATGCCGAGCTTTATTTCGTCATCGATGAAAAGAATAACCAGGTAGAACTCACTGAAAAGGGAATCGAACTGATTACCGCTTCGGGAGAGGACCCCAATTTCTTTATCATGCCCGATGTGGGTAGCGATGTGGCCGAAATTGAGAAATCGGCCCTTAGCCCGGAGGAAAAGCTGTCTAAGAAGGAGGAATTGATGCGCGACTTTTCTGTTAAATCGGAGCGTATCCACTCGGTAAACCAACTCCTCAAGGCCTATACGCTCTTTGAGCGCGATGATGAGTATATTATTGACGACGGCAAGGTTAAAATTGTAGACGAGCAAACCGGCCGTATTATGGAAGGCCGCCGTTATTCCGACGGGTTGCACCAAGCGATTGAAGCCAAAGAAAACGTAAAAGTCGAAGATGCCACGCAGACCTACGCGACAATTACCCTGCAGAACTATTTCCGCATGTACCATAAGTTAGCTGGTATGACGGGTACCGCGGTTACGGAAGCGGGTGAGCTTTGGCAGATCTATAAATTGGATGTGGTTGAGATACCGACAAACGTATCCATCCAGCGTGACGACAGGCATGACTTGATTTATCGGACCGCCCGTGAGAAATACAATGCGGTAGCCGCGGAGATCCATCGGCTCACCCAAGAGGGACGTCCCGTGCTGGTGGGTACTACCTCTGTGGAAATATCAGAGCTACTCAGTCGGACGCTTAAATTGCGTGGCGTAAAGCACAACGTGTTGAATGCGAAGCTGCATCAACGCGAAGCCGATATCGTTGCGGAAGCCGGCCAGCCAGGTATGGTGACGATTGCCACCAATATGGCCGGTCGTGGTACGGATATTAAGCTGGGCCCCGGTGTAAAGGATGCCGGTGGATTGGCGATCATCGGTACCGAGCGACATGAGTCTCGGCGTGTAGACCGCCAGCTGCGGGGCCGTGCCGGCCGTCAAGGCGACCCGGGGTCATCGCAGTTCTTCGTATCGCTCGAAGACCCACTGATGCGGTTATTCGCCTCCGAGCGGATTTCCAATATCATGGTAAAGATGGGCGTAGAGGAAGGTGAGGTTATGCAGCATAGCATGCTTACCAAATCCATAGAGCGCGCACAGAAGAAGGTCGAAGAAAACAACTTCGGTATCCGTAAACGCCTGCTTGAGTATGATGACGTGATGAACTCCCAACGGAGTGTTATCTATGCTAAACGTAAAAATGCGTTGTTCGGCGAGCGCTTGGATGTGGACCTGAACAATACCGTATTCGATGTGGTAGAAGACATTGTGACGACATACAAGGAGGGAGGTTCATACGACGACTTCCAACTGGAGGTAATCCGTGTTTTCTCATTGGACCCCGGTATCGATGCGGCAGAATTTACAGATCGCAGCGTCGTATCCCTTACGGACAAGCTTTTTGAGCACGTTATTTCCTTTTATCGTGGGAAAGCCGAGAAAATTGCGAAACAAACGCTACCAGTGTTGACCGATGTGTTTGCTACGCGGGGCGAGCAAATCGAAAATATTGTCGTTCCATTCTCAGATGGCCTTCGCGGTATCCAAGTGGCAACCAATCTGAAAAAGGCTGTCGAATCGGGTGGCAAAGAAGTGTTCAAGTCGTTCGAAAAGGGAGTCGTCCTCGCGTTGATTGATGAGGCCTGGAAAGAACACTTGCGGGATATGGACGAGTTGAAACAATCTGTCCAAAATGCCGTATATGAGCAGAAGGACCCTATCATTATCTATAAAATGGAGGCCTTCAACTTGTTCCGCGACATGCTTATTGAGATGAATAAAGACATTGTTGGTTTCCTATTCAAGGGAGAGATCCCCCAGCAACAGCCCCAAGACGTGCGTGAAGCGAGACCGGCGCCTCGGCAGGAGGCTCGGGTAAAAACATCTAAGCCCGAACTTGTTGGGGCTGGTGGTGGTGCCCCCGTAGAAGATACCCGCGAGCTACAGCGTACCCAACCCGTTCGAAACGAACAGAAAGTAGGTCGGAATGACCCCTGTCCTTGTGGCAGTGGTAAAAAGTATAAAAACTGCCACGGCGCGTAATTGATAAAGGTTATGGAAAAAAAAGGTTTCGTTGTACTCATCGTCCTATTCCTTGGTTTTTCCTGTATGGATAGCTTCTCCCAGCAACGTGGCGCGGTAGAAGTTGTGGCCGACCCATTGATTAGCCTGATGCAACGGAGCCGGAAGGGTACCAATATAACGGCTACCTCTTCAACCCGGCCGCCCGTAGATAAGGAAACTGCTACGCGTACCACAATGATGGGCTTCCGTGTCCAGATCTATTCGGGATCGGACCGCTCGGAAGCTTACGCCGAACAGGCCCGTTTCAAACGGTTGTACAGAGGTATCGATACCTACTTGAGCTACGAGGAGCCTAATTACCGGGTGAAAGTCGGTGACTTCAGAAGTAGAAACGAAGCGCAGGACCTTATGCAGGGCCTTCGGAAACAATTCGACAATGTGTTCGTCTTTACTGAAGAAATCTATGTATATCAATAAAATCCGTTCCCTTGCCGCCGAGATCCATGAGCAGACGGTGGGATGGCGACGGCACTTGCATCAAAACCCAGAACTTTCTTTCGAGGAATACGAGACGTCGGCTTTTGTAAAAGCCCAGCTAGACAGCCTCCATATTCCATATACCCCCATGGCCGATACAGGGGTGGTTGCACACATTCATGGCGGGAAGCCTTCTGATAAGGTCGTGGCGCTTCGGGCCGACATGGATGCGCTACCCATTACCGAAGTGGGCGGGCGTGAATATGGGTCAAAGCGTACCGGAGTAATGCACGCCTGCGGCCACGATGTACATACTGCCTCGCTATTGGGCACGGCGTATATCCTTCAGTCACTGAAAGCGGATTTCGGGGGAACCGTCAAACTCATATTCCAGCCTGGCGAGGAGCGTCTACCGGGAGGTGCCAGTCTTATGATCAAAGCGGGGGCACTGCAAAACCCCGCGCCGCAAGCGGTCATCGGGCAACATGTGATGCCACTTATTCCCGCAGGGAAGGTGGGCTTCCGGGCCGGAAAGTATATGGCATCTACGGATGAATTATATGTAGCCGTCAAAGGCCGGGGGGGGCACGGTGCCCAGCCCCAGCAGAACATAGACCCTGTGGTAATCACGGCACATATTATCACTGCCCTACAACAGGTTGTCAGCCGCATCGCTGACCCCAAAATGCCAAGCGTATTGTCCTTTGGCAAAGTTATCGCCGATGGCGCTACCAATGTAATCCCTGATGCCGTGTACCTTGAGGGGACCTTCCGTACATTTGACGAAAAGTGGCGGAAAGAGGCACACGAGCGGATGGTAAAAATGGCCGTCGGCATTGCCGAAAGTATGGGCGGATCATGCGACTTTGAGGTACGTAGCGGTTATCCCTTTCTGGTTAACGAAGAAAAGCTGACAGCTGAAATCCGTGGTTATGCGGAGGATTTCCTCGGCAAGGAAAATGTGGTCGACCTCGATCTTTGGCTCGCTGCTGAAGACTTCGCTTACTATTCACAAGTAGCAGATGCCTGTTTTTACCGTTTGGGCACCCGTAATGAGGCCAGGGGCATTACCTCCGCTGTGCATACCCCCACATTCGATATCGACGAAAACGCGTTAGCGCTGAGTACGGGTTTGATGGCCTATATTACCCTGCGCCGACTGGGTAGTGCGTAATTCACTTCCATGACCTTGAATAATGTAATGCTACGAGCAGCGACGGTAGCAGATTTACCTATTATCCGCCAGTTGGCCCATGATATCTGGTGGCCTACCTACGGGAGTTATCTCGCCCATGATCAGATCAGCTTGATGCTGGAATTGATTTATTCCGAGCCTGCATTACTGGGGCAGTTTGAAAAGGGACAGTACTTTACCTTGGCCCTTCGGGATCAAACTGCGGTTGGGTTTGTCGGTTTCCAGCCCAAAATCGGTCAGTCACAGGTCATGCGGATTGAAAAACTCTATGTCACTTCGTCCGAGCGGGGGAAAGGTACAGGAAAGCTGCTAATCAACCATGTTTCCCAACGGGCGCTCGACGCGGGCTGCTCTGCACTGGAACTGAATGTGAATCGGGATAATCCGGCTACGACGTTTTATGGCCGACAGGGGTTCGTTATTGTCGATACGGTGGACATCCCATACCATGGATATATCCTAAACGACTACGTGATGCGGAAAGAAATAGGGAGCCAAGAATAAAAGTCCCGAATGAAGAGAGATCGATAAAATTTCTTTTATATAATGCTCGTTTATATTGCATATAAAAGAAATTTACCTAAGTTTGAGACACATCGCACTCGCATTTCCATTTTTTTGAAATGTGATTAATAGGATACATATGGGAAATCGACATGTATATCATAGTGGAGTTATAGGAAATTGCAGTTACTTGGCACACGTCCAGAAAGACAGCAATGTGTCTTGGTTGTGCTGGCCCTCTTTTGACAGTTCGTTCGTTTTCGGTGGGTTGTTGGACGCCCAGAAAGGTGGGCGGTTTTCCATCCAGCCGGTGGGCGAATTCACGAGTAAACAATACTATATCGAGAATACTAACGTGCTTCGTACAGAGATAACCACGGCGGAAGGCACTTATCGAATTACCGATTTTGCTCCCCGTTTTAGACAATATGAGCGTTACTTCAAGCCGTTAATGCTCGTTAGGAAAATAGAGCCGTTGTCGGGGCGGCCACGGGTACGGATTATCTGCGAGCCGGTAAGCGCTTACGGCGCACAGACGTACAATAAGTTCCGGGGGAGTAACCATGTCGAATTCAGCAATGGTGTTGAGCAGATACGGCTGACGACTGACGTTCCCGTAAGCCACTTTTTCGGTGAGGAGACATTTGTTTTGGGAGGAACCAAGTACCTCGCCCTTACTTATGGCCAGCCGCTCGAAGCACCGTTGGAGCGCACCGTTGAACACTTCCTTCGAGAAACTACGAATTATTGGCGTACTTGGATAAAACACGCTACCATATCCGCTTTCTATCAGGAGGCTGTCATCCGTTCAGCACTTGCCTTAAAAATCCACCAGTATGAAGACACTGGAGCCATTATTGCGGCAGGCACTACGAGTTTGCCAGAATATCCCGGTAGCGGCCGCAATTGGGACTACCGCTTCTGCTGGCTGCGCGATAGCTACTATGTTATCACCGCATTAAACCATATCGGCCAGTTTGAGGAGATGGAACTTTACTCAAATTACATTACGAATATTACCCATGCAGATACGGGCCGGCTACAACCCTTGTATGGAATAAACGGCCAGTCTGAACTGACAGAGCAGCTACTGGATAATTTGGCGGGCTACCAAGGTAATAAGCCGGTGCGGATAGGTAACCAAGCCTATGAGCACATTCAGAACGATGTATACGGCCAGGCGATGATTGCGTTGCTTCCATTGTATACAGACTACCGTTTCGTTTTCAAAGAGCGGTCCGACGCGGGGCGTTGGGTTGATTATATCTTGGAGAAAATCGAAAAGACAATCGATGAAAAGGATGCAGGTATCTGGGAGTTTCGGAATTTCGCCAACCACCATTGTTACACCAACCTCTTCCAGTGGGCGGGAAGTGCTGCTGCACAAAAAATCGGAAAGGTCATCGGCGACCAGCAATTGATTAAGCGTGCGGGAGCATTGATGGAGCGCGCAGCACATTATATCGAATCCTGCTATGATGCTGAGCGACAGGTGTATACCAATGCAATGGGAAGTCCGCATTTGGATGCCAGTACGTTGCAGCTGATTATGATGCACTATCTCGACCCCTCATCCGAGCGGGCGCGCAACCACCTGGCAGCACTCGAAAAGGAGCTGAAGACCCCTGAAGGGCTTTTTTACCGCTATTTGCATTCGGATGATTTCGGCAAGCCTAAGTCGACATTCCTTATTTGTGCATTTTGGCATGTTGAGGCTCTGGCTTGCGTTGGCCGGGTAGATGAGGCGATTGCAACGTTTGAGAAATTGCTTACTTATGCGAACCACTTGATGTTATTCAGCGAGGATGTAGATGAGTCTGATGGGAGTCAATGGGGCAATTTCCCCCAAGCGTATAGCCATGTGGGGCTTATGAATGCGGCGTACCGGATCTCGATGAAACTCGATCGTCCGATTTTTAAGGGTTAGTGGCTGGGGTTTCGTTGGCCAGTTTCTGAAGCAGGGTGCGCGCGTCTCGTTGGCGTTTTAGGTAGAACCTCGCAGCCGATACTTCTGTGCCTACTTTGATGGTAAAAGCCTCCCGGGGCAGCACGTGGAACGTATCTTCGTCGGTACGGTCATCACCGATCGATAGGATAAAATCATATCGGTTTTCATGAAGGATATCCAATGTTGCTCGTCCTTTGTTCACCTCGGCACTCCGTATTTCCACCACTTTATCGCCATCGAGCAGCTGCAGCCCATATGAAGCCGAATAGTCACGTAGACCCTCAATCAATTCGTTTGCACGGAGGGCCCCCAGATCGCGTTGAACTTTGCGATAATGCCACGCTAGCGAGAAGCTTTTTTCTTCCACGAACGCTCCAGGTGTACGGTCTGCATACGATTCCATGAAGGCCCCTACTTCTTCTTTCCAAGTACTGGATAAGCCGCTCTTTAGGCGCCATTCCGAGTCGGGTTCTTTTGTCCAAACGCCGTGCTCTGCAATTAGGCTGTACGGTTTATTTTGGAACCATTTTTCAAGGGTGCTATGCTTTCTGCCGCTGATGATGACCAAATGGTTGTTGATATCAGTCTCCAGTGTATCAAGCAACCGGTAGAGCTCGTCATCGGGTGATGCTTTGTCTATATCGTCTTGGAAACCTACTAGCGTGCCATCGTAGTCGAGCAATAGCAGTCTGCTGGCGGCCTCTTTATAGTGGGTGATGATTTGGTCTTCAATAACCGGTCCGACCAACCTAGCCCTCGTGGTGGATTGTACTCTTTTCGTCTCGTCCAGTCTATTCATAAATAAAGTTGCCCAATGTTGTACTGTAAATTTAAATACGATTTGGCGCATGGCTTCCATGCGTTTGTTTACCTCGGCTACCGGCATGTTTAGCGCGGTCAGCAGCGCGTCTTGGATGTCGTTTACATTGTTTGGGTTAACGATCAGCGCATCGATCAGTTCATTGGCGGCACCTGCCATTTCGCTGAGGATAAGTACACCCGTATGATCGTTACGGCTGGCAATGTACTCTTTGCTAACCAGGTTCATCCCATCGCGCATAGGGGTCACTAAACAAACGTCAGCGACATTGTATAGTGCCGATATTTCTTCCACAGGGTAGCCATGATAAAAATAAGCTACTGGGTACCAGTCATAAAAACCGTACTCCGCATTGATGTGGCCGACCAAGCGGTCAATCTGGTCTTTAAGCTCCCGGTATTGAGGAACGGTGTCTCGTGAGGGTACCACGACCATGTATAACGTCACCCGCTTATGGAACGCTGGGTTTTTTGCAAGAAACAATTCAAAAGCTTCAAGCCGCTGCAAGATTCCTTTACTGTAATCCAGGCGGTCTATGGATAGAATGATTTTCTGGTCCTTGAAATTCGATTTTAACTCGGTGACACGCGCCACCACTTTCTCGTTTGACGATAGCACGGAAAACCGGTTGCTATCGATACCCATGGGGAACGGCTCAACAACGATGGTACGCCCGTCCACTTCCAGCTTGTTGGAGTTACTGTTGGTACCGGTAAGCCGGGTGGCTGAGCTGATAAAATGCCGTACATCATCAAATGTATGGAAGCCGAGTAAATCTGCCCCCAACATTCCCGCTAGCAGTTCTCGACGCCAAGGAATCAAGCGAAATAGTTCTTGCGAAGGGAATGGGATATGTTGGAAAAAGCCGATGGAAGCATCGGGTAATGCATCCCGGAGCAAGCCGGGGAGCAACAACAGCTGGTAGTCGTGGACCCAAATGGTATCGTCGGGCCCGGCTACTTTGAGCACGAGGTCTCGGAATTTTTCGTTCACCCGGATGTAGATTTGCCAATTTTCCAGTTCGTAGACAGCATAGTTGGGCATGTAGTGGAAAATTGGCCATAACACCTCGTTGGAGAACCCCTCGTAAAAGCCTTTTACCTCGCTATTGTCGAGGAAGATGGGAACGAGCCGTTTCTCTTCCAATAATGCGGTGAAATGAGCTTCCTGTTCAGGGCTGTCGAGGATAATGCCCGGCCAGCCAATCCACGTATTCTCACCCTGTGCGTGGATGGAAGCCAGGCCGGTTGCCAAGCCACCTTCACTGGGGTGCAACGCATATCCGTCACCATCTTCTGTTATTTTTATGGGTAATCGATTGGATACAATAATGGTTTTACTCACAGTATTTGATTTTATATGCATTGCTTGGCCCATAGGGCGGCACCGCAAAAGCGAGCATGTCAGCCGGGTTTCAACTGCTCACTAATATAATGATAACGCAACTAACAACCAAAAGTTTGGCGCTTACCGCTCCAATTTGGGAACCCGGGTAGGTGTGTCTTTACCCGACACGATACTCCTCGCCCCCATTGCAATCGCTTGGATGGACGACACGATGTTGTTGATGTCCAGCGTTTCCACCTCGTCTTTAACGGTGTGGTAGTATCGGTCTTGATCAATCTGTACAGTTGCAAATGTGTGGGCTGGAACGCCCAACGCTGCTAAAGACGCGTTATCACTTCGATAGAATAGATTTTGAGCGGGATAAGGGTCGGGGTGAAAGGTGAAATCGGTGTTTTCCACGTTCTGCTGCATGATTTTCGCCAGGTTGGACTGATCATAGCCAGTTACGTATAACGAGTTGGGGCCAAACCGGGAATCTTTGCCGATCATCTCGATGTTAATCATTGCTACCACTTGGTCAGCATTGATTTGCGTTGAGAAATACGTTGACCCTACGAGGCCCATTTCTTCAGCTGTAAAAGCGACGAAGAGCAGGGTACGCGCATTATCATTTCGTTTTTTATAATAATTGGCCAGGCTAATGACGGCCGATACGCCGGAGGCATCGTCATCGGCTCCATTGGCAACGGAATCCTGGCCTACGGCATCAATAATGCCAATATGGTCATAGTGGGCCGAAAAGATCACATATTCCTGTGGTTTTGATTTACCCGGTAACATGCCCACCACATTAAACAAGGGTTGCTCTTCAATGCTGTTGGTGAATGCAACGCGGAAGGATGTAGGTATGTTGTTACCCAGTACATAAACGATCGACGGGGTCGGGGAAGTGCTATGATGATCCGGCTTGATACGATCGCGCATCAGGAGGTCCCGGTATCGATTAAACAGGTTGGCAAAACTGGTGTCGATGACGACGATGGCGTCTTTTCCGCCGGTTGCAGCTTCCCGGAAGCGTTGTGCAAAGTCCTCCCCAGCTCCGATTTTAATCAGCGAAACACCGGGATCGGTATTCCAATTCACGCCGGGCCTATTGCTCGATATAATGATGTGGTCTTGGGGTATCTCTACACCGTCGAACGTCACCTCCCACGTAGCGATGCGAATTTGCGATACTTCAAATGTCTGCCTGAAATGGGGCTCATCAGCAAAGGGTTGCAGTCCAATCCTAGTGAATTCCGAAGCGATGAAATCGGCAGCGCGTTCCACCCCGGGTGTAAATGCCGCCCTTCCCTGCATATCGTCTGCCGCGAGGGTATGCAATATCCTTTTCACCTCATTGGTGTCAACCACCCGTTGCGGTGATTGGCGGGCAGCACATCCCGCTAGTAAACAAAGCGCCAACAAAATCTGGCCTAGCCGTTTAATCATCACGTAATCGTTATAATATATTCAAATTTAGACAATTTTCCCTACTATCCTGCTTCTTATTTGGTGGATTAGCACTATCTTTGGGTACGACAAAGTAAGGCGATGAGCTCGACGTGATTGAAAAAGCGTTATTCCCCTTCATGCTTATTTAAAGGAGGCATGACGAATGCTTCGTCACTTAAGGGAGATTTTTCAGACATCACATCGGCTCCATCTGATCATTGAAAATTTAAATGATAATTAAATGAAAGCAATCACCGTTGAGGAACTCAAATCGAAAATTGAGAACAATGAAGATTTTCAGTTGATTGACGTACGAGAGGAATTTGAATACGAAACATCCAATATTAATGGGGAACATATTCCTTTGGCTGAAGTGGTACTTGAACAGGATAAAGTATCGCGTGATAAGCCGGTGATTGTTCACTGCCGTAGTGGCAAGCGGAGTGCCCAAGCCATTATGCTGCTTGAGCGGGAAGGGTTCGATAACCTTTACAACTTGGAGGGGGGAATACTGGCGTGGCGTGATGCGTTCGACCCGGATATGGAGGTGTATTGATTTCCGGCACTTACGGCCAAAATGAAGACATATTTCCTATATAACATCTTGCTTAATATCGCGTTGATTCTGATGGGACTCGCGGTTTGGGCAGCTTACCAGTCGGGCGAATACCCCATACTGGCCATTACCGTAGCGATCATCGCTATATTAGGTTGGTTGAAATACCGGCTGTTAAAACAGGTGAGGCAAGGTACCAAAGGTAAGTAACCTTATTGCGCAGCAGGCATATATTCGGGTAGACAGACCAGTTTACCTTTTTTCATCACCGGTATCGCCGTTACGAGATCCTCCTGCAGGCAGAAGGCAATGTCTTCTTCGATGCGAAGGTGTTTCATGCGCTTGCTATGAGAAGCTTTAGCCAGGAATGCCCCGAGGTTATCCCGGGCATTGAGATAGAGGCTTCGTGCGGCATTCGCTGCATCGTCCAGTTCCACTCCGCTGGCTTCGAGCCGATCAACCACAGCACCGGCGAAAACGGTGTCTTCCAGGCTCATGTGGTTCTTCCATCCCGCGCAGACCAACAGCACGTGGCCGTCCTGTTTTCTTAGCCAATGGGTAAGGGAACTGATGTTTAGAAACGAGCCCATTACCACCGTTTTTGCGTTTTTACAAAGGTTGATGGCTCGGGTTCCGTTCGTTGTAGTCAATACCACCGTCTTTCCTGCTACTTTCTCAGGCGTATAGGAAAAGGGTGAATTACCGAAATCAAACCCATCCACTACCGCACCGTCGCGCTCGGCAGCCAACAAGTAGCCTTTTTCCTTATAAGCCAAGCATTCATCTATTTCGGCAACAGGGATAATGGCACGCGCGCCGTTTGCCAATCCATAGCACATGGAAGACGAGGCTCGGAAAATATCAATCACTACGGCCGTTGTATTATCCGCGTCATAAAGCGGCAGCAATGCGGGGCTTAGGCATACGTTCACACTTTTTAGTGCCATTTGTTTCGGTTACTTTACAAAAGGGGGTTTTACAACCACCGCTTTCACACGGTTGTTGCGTATGGTAATGTATAGCTCATTTCCTTCCTTCGCCTGGTCTATGGCAACATACCCCAGTCCAATGGATTTCTTGAGTGTTGGCGACTGCGTGCCCGAGGTCACCCTGCCGATGGTGTTGCCGTCTGCATCCACGATGTCGTATCCTTGTCTTGGTATTCCACGATCAATCATCTCGAAACCTACGAGCTTATGCTTTAACCCCGTGTCCTTCTGTTTTTTTAACCCCTCGGCGTTGACGAAATCTTTCGTAAACTTGGTGACCCATCCCAACCCAGCCTCCAATGGGGAGGTGGTATCGTCGATGTCATTACCATAGAGGCAGAAGCCCATCTCCAGCCGCAGGGTGTCGCGTGCGCCCAAACCTATTGGTTTAATACAGTAAGGTTCGCCGGCTTCGAAGATGGCGTCCCAAACCTTTTGGGCGTCCTTGTTGGCGACGTAGACCTCGAATCCGCCCGCTCCCGTATAGCCTGTAGCAGATACGAGCACGTTGTCGGCCCCGGCGAACGAACCTTTGGCAAACGTATAGTAACTCATGGTGGCCAGGTCCATATCGGTGAGGCTACCCAATACATCTGCTGATTTAGGCCCCTGTACCGCAAACAGGGAGGTTTCATCAGAAATGTCTTTCATGGTAACACCATAGGAGTTATATTTAGAAATCCAATCCCAATCTTTTTGGATATTTGACGCGTTTACGACAAGGAGGTAGGTTCTTTCATCGATTCGATATATAAGGAAGTCATCCACTATGCCACCTGTCTCGTTCGGTATATAGGCGTATTGAATTTTGCCGTCTGTTAGGCGGGAGGCATCGTTGGCGCTGATTTTCTGGATGAGGTCCAGAGCGCCATCGCCCTTAAGGATGAATTCACCCATGTGGCTAACGTCGAATACGCCTACTCCTTTGCGGACAGTCTCGTGTTCGTCGTTGATCCCGGAATATTGAATAGGCATATTAAAGCCTGCAAAGGGAACCATCTTTGCCCCCAGGGCTACGTGTACATCAGTGAGTGCGGTGTTTTTTGCCATACAAGCCAACGTTAACTTGCCGCAAAGCTAAGGAAAAAAGCCTATAAAAGTCAATTTAACCACAAAGTAGACGGAGGGAGCGCGAAGCTGTCTTTGCGCTCCCTGGTTGCCTCTGGTACCCGAAGTATGCCATGAATTCGGCCCTTCACTCGGGTTTGCGGTTCAGTTGCAACACCTCCTTCACGTTTACTTCCGTAACATAGCGGGTTACGCCGTCTTTATCGACGTATTGGCGGTTTACCAGCTTGCCCTCAATAGCAATCTCGGATCCCTTCGTCAACGCTTTTTCGGCAAAAGCTGCCTGACGCCCCCAGAACACGAGGTGATGCCATTGGGTGTGGGTAGTCCATTCCCCCTGTTCGTTTCGGTACCGTTCATTGGTAGCCAACGATACCCGCGCTAGATTGGTGCTTTCGTTGAGTGTTTTCATTTCGGGGTTCTTTCCTAAAAACCCGGTTAGCCTAACGCTGTTTTTTAATGAAGCCATGATGCTTAAAAATTAATTAGTGAAACAATCGATTAACGACCGACGGCATTGCCAGCCATCGACAAAACAAAGATGGGGCTTCAAGGCAGGAATAGCCGTATGATAAACGGATATATCCGGATATATCCGTTTATAATCGGCTTTGGGAAGGATTTAGATTTTTTTCACGAATTCTTTTACTGCTTTCGTGGGGTCGGCGGTTTTCATAAAATTTTCGCCGATGAGAAACCCTTCGAAACCGGCACCGCGTAGCTGGCGGATGGTATCGGGGTTGCTGATGCCACTTTCGGAGACCTTGATGAACCGCTCGGGAATCAAATCTACCAATTCCAACGAATGGTCGAGCGAGACGGAGAAGTCGTTCAGGTTGCGGTTATTTACACCGATGGCATCCACGCTATCCATCGCGCTGCGCTCCAACTCCTCGCGGTTATGCACTTCCAGCAATACGTTCAGTCCAAGAGATTTTGCCGATTCCGACAATGTTTTAACCTGCTGTGCGTCTAGCACGGCTGCGATTAATAGGATGATATCCGCTCCGTGGGCCTTGGCTTCCACAATTTGATACTCATCGATAATAAACTCCTTGCGGAGCAGGGGTATCGCTAATGCGGTGCGGGCCGCAACCAAGTCATCGAGGCTTCCTTTAAAAAAAGGACTATCCGTCAGTACAGACACGGCTGAAACGCCGGCCTCCTGATACCCCCCCACCACGGTGGCTACCGGTGAGTGATCATTGATTATACCCTTTGACGGTGATGCGCGCTTGTATTCAGCTATGATGCCGTTCTTTTCCGGATGGCGTATGGCCTCGCGCAAGGAGAGGCAGGGATGAGCGAAGAGCGGCTTTCGCTCTAGTTTGGTAACTGGAACGGCAGCTTTTGCCTGTTCCACCTCCGTAATTTTCGTAGCGATTATTTTATCTAAAATGGTCATTGCTCCGTGTTCAATGATAAGTGATTGGTTGTGGGCGAAGGGTAATCAGTACCGGGCATTAGCCAATTGGCAATCATGGCTTTGCCGTGGTGAGTAAGTACCGACTCGGGGTGGAACTGTAATCCCTTAACGTCAAGTGTCCTGTGTGCAAGTGCCATGATAACGCCGTGTTCATCTTCGGCAGTGATACGCAGCACATCGGGGAACCCTTCGTGTGCCACGGCCCACGAGTGGTATCGGCCTACAGGAAAAGACTGCGGCAGGCCCGTAAATATCGGTTCGTCGTCGACCTTGATGAGCAGCGGGGTAGCCGTGCCGTGCACGGGTTTGCTGAGGTTATATAGCTTGCCGCCGAATACCTCGGCGATGGCCTGTTGCCCGAGGCATATGCCGAGGATGCTTTTTGTTGTGCCGTATTCGCGGATAACATCCAGAAGCAGCCCGGCCTCCTCAGGGATACCAGGGCCCGGCGACAGCAGGATTTTGTCAAAGCTGGCCACGTCTTCCAATGCAAATTTGTCATTTCGCCATACGGTGGCATCGTGCCCACACTCATGTAGCAAGTGCACTAAATTGAATGTGAATGAATCGTAATTGTCGATCACCAGTATCCGGGGTGATTGCTTTTGAACGCTGTCCATTGTATTTATATCAAATATCTTGTGCCAGTTCCATTGCTTTACGCAATGCGGCAATTTTGTTATTTACTTCTTGGAGTTCCTTTTCGGGATCCGAATCGGCTACGATGCCTGCCCCAGCCTGGTAGTGCAGGGTGTTGTTCCTGCTCAGGAATGAGCGAATCATAATGGCGTGGTTGAAATCATCATTGAAACCCATGTAACCAATAGCTCCGCTGTAGAAGCTTCGTTGTTGGTTTTCATACCGGTCGATGAGCTGCATGGCCATGTGTTTGGGGGCGCCGCTAAGCGTACCGGCTGGAAAGGTGTCGCCCACCACATCAAATGAGTTCACCCCTTCGCGCAGCGAGCCACAGACCTTAGACACCAAATGGATGATGTGTGAATAATATTGTGCTTCTTTGTAGGTTTTCACATGCACATCTTCACAATGCCTGCTCAGGTCGTTGCGCGCGAGGTCGACGAGCATCACGTGCTCTGCACTCTCTTTGGGGTCTTCTTTCAGTGCTGCTGCTATTTTCTCGTCCTGCTGCTGATTACCGCTTCGCTTGAAGGTGCCCGCAATGGGGTAGATCGTGGCTTCCCGGTCGCGGATGGTCAACTGTGCTTCGGGCGACGAGCCGAACAGCTTGAAATCGCCATAGTCGAAATAAAACAGATATGGTGATGGATTGATAGACCGGAGCGTGCGGTACACATTGAACTCATCGCCCAGAAACGGACGGGAAAATCCCCGCGACGGTACGATCTGGAAAACATCACCACGAAAAATATGGGTTTTCATTTTTCCGACCAGTGTTTTGAAGTCCGCATCGCCCATGTTTGACGCTTCGTCGCCATTGAGCGAGAAATGATATTCGGGAAAGTTTTTGTTCTGGATGAGGTACTGAATCTTTTCAAGTCCCGACGGGCTGTCATCATCTTCCAGCTGGTGTTCGAAAATAAAAAGCTGGTTTCGGAAATGGTCTATCGCGATGATATAGCGATAGATGTGGTATTGCATGAAAGGAATATCCCGCTCGGGGTCTTGCGGGGTTTCCAGCTGAATATCCTCAAAGTGGGAGACCGTATCAAATGTAAAGAAACCGAAAAGACCATTGGAAATGAAGTTGAATTCGTCTCCGACGCTGTCCGCAAAAGCACCCCTAAAGGTCGAGACTTCCTCACGGAGGTTGATTTCTGCTGCTGGCTTTCGTGTGACCGGCAGGCCGGGATACTGGATCTCGAGCGTATCACGATCAAGCTTGATGCCCGCAATCGGTTCGCAACAGATGTAGCTCATGTTGTTTTCACGGCTGTGGTAGTCGGAACTTTCTAGCAATAGGCTATTGGGAAATACATCGCGCAGCCGCAGGTATGTACTCACCGGCGTTGTCGTATCTGCCAGTAACCTTTTGTAAACAGTTTTAAATCGATATGCCATATCATTCGTTAAGTAAATCACACAAAAAAACCCGACGGATTCTTCAAAACGTCGGGCCGAATATTCTAAAGCCTTGGTTGATTAGGAATATACAACTGTTCCCTCAAACCCGACGTTATTACTGCCGAGCCACCACCATAATCCGATGTGGAACTTATTCATAATCATACGGAGCAAAAATATAAAAAAATTTAACGAAACAAATTTTATTTTGTTGCTATTTGCTGTTTGCTCAATCATCCAGTAAATCCGGCCTTCGCGATTCGGTACGAGCGAGGGCTTGCTCGTCGCGCCATCGGTTTATCGCTGCTTCATTGCCGCTGAGCAGTACGTCGGGTACTTTATGCCCACGCCAGTCGGCAGGCCGGGTGTAGATGGGCGCATCCAGCAGCCCCCCCTGAAACGAGTCTGAGAGTGCTGAAGTTTCATCCGAAAGTACCCCCGGCAGCAATCTTGCCACGGCATCCACCAGCACGGCGGCCGGTAGTTCTCCACCTGAAAGCACATAGTCGCCGATGGACAGTTCGCGCGTTACGAAGATATCACGGATGCGTTGGTCGATGCCCTTATAATGCCCGCAAAGGATGATGAGGTTGTCTTTGGTCGAGAGGTTGTTGGCGATAGACTGGTTGAGTGTTTCTCCATCCGGTGTCATAAAGATCACTTCGTCATATTGCCGGGCCGCCTGCAGCTTTTCGATACATTTGGCAAAGGGCTCCACCTGCATCACCATCCCGCTACCGCCACCATAGGGGTAATCGTCCACGCTTCTGTGTTTATTGTCTGCGTAATCTCGCAGGTTATGCACCACAATCTCGCACAATCCCTTTTTCTGGGCACGTTGCAGAATGGAATGCATAAATGGGCTTTCGAGCAGGCCCGGCAGTACCGTGATGATATCAAAGCGCATGGAGGCAAAGATAGGGTTTTGTCGTATATCGGAACTGCCGGTTGCTCGAATTTCCTTAACTTGCGGCATGCCGTATTTATCTCGTATATCTGTTCCGGTATTGGATGCCAGCAGTTATCTGGCCCATATTCCTTCTTTGCGTAATGGAGTGAACCTGTCGCTGCGTCGTAATGTTACCTTTTTCGTGGGTGAGAACGGTTCAGGCAAATCGACTTTGCTTGAGGGTATTGCCGAGCAATGTGGGTTTAGCCTACGGGGAGGCAATAGAAACCACAACTTGAACACGGGGCATCAATTTGATGGATATGAATCGCCCTTAGCACCGTTCGTCCGCTTGGCATGGACACCCACTCGTATTAGTGATGGTTTTTTCATGCGGGCGGAAAGCTTTTTCAATTTTGCTTCCTATATCGATGAGTTGGCGCTGGATGATAGTAGAATCCTTCGAGCCTATGGGGGAAGATCTCTGCACGAGCAATCCCATGGTGAATCGTTTCTAGCTTTATTCAATAACCAATTCGAGTCTGGGATTTACCTGCTTGACGAGCCTGAAGCGGCATTATCACCGGCGCGGATGTTAGCCTTTATTTCCGTAATCCATCGGTTGGCTACGAATGGGCGCGCACAGTTTATCATTGCAACGCATTCACCAATACTCATTTGTTATGCCGGAGCTGTGATTTACCAGTTTGATACCGATGGCATCAAAGAAACGACTTACCAAGACACGGAGCACTATCAGCTGACCAAATCATTTTTGGACAACCCGGATGCATATTTACGGCATTTAATGGAAGGGTAGGCCCATCGTGGCGTGAGCACAAAAAAAGCCCCGTTACTTGATGGCAACGGGGCTTGGAATAATACGGTCGGGTAGGCTACACGGCCTCGGCTACGCCCCGTAGTGTCTTCGCTGCTTCGACCATCGCTTCCAGCGCGGCCTTGGTTTCCGGCCAAGCGCGGGTTTTTAGGCCGCAGTCGGGGTTAACCCAAAGCTGCTCGGCAGGGATGACGGCTTTTGCCTTTTCAAGCAATTTCACCATCTCTTCCTTGCTCGGTACGCGCGGTGAGTGGATGTCGTAGACTCCGGGGCCGATATCATTCGGGTAGTTGAAGTCTGCGAAGGCATCAAGCAGTTCCATCTGCGAGCGTGACGTTTCAATGGTAATCACATCGGCATCCATAGCGGCGATGTGCTCGATGATGTCGTTGAACTCCGAGTAGCACATGTGGGTGTGAATCTGCGTATCGTCCGCTACGTTGGACGACGAGACACGGAAAGCACGCACTGCCCAGTCCAGGTAAGCCTTGTGATCTGCCTTGCGCAATGGCAACCCTTCACGGATAGCCGGCTCGTCAATCTGGATGATTTTGATGCCGGCTTTCTCCAATGCTTGCACCTCATCCAAAATAGCCAGGGCAATCTGATAGGTAGTTTCCGACCGCGGCTGGTCATTGCGTACAAACGACCATTGCAAAATGGTAACCGGACCGGTAAGCATTCCTTTTACGGGGCGATCAGTCAATGTCTGTGCGTAGGCCGACCAATAAACGGTCATATCGCTGGGGCGCGAAACATCGCCGTAGATAACCGGTGGCTTCACACAACGTGAGCCATAGGATTGTACCCAGCCATTTTTGGTAAAAGCATAGCCGGATAGTTGCTCACCGAAGTATTCGACCATGTCATTGCGCTCAAACTCGCCGTGTACCAGTACATCGATACCCAAATCTTCCTGAAGACGGATGGTCCGCTCGGTCTCTTCGGCGATGAGTTTATCGTATTCTTCTTGTGTAATCGCACCTTTCTTGAGGTCAGCGCGCCATTTGCGAACGTCTCTGGTCTGTGGGAAAGAGCCGATGGTCGTGGTGGCGAAGGCAGGAAGGTTGAACTTTGCCTGCTGCTGTGTTTTACGTTCGGCAAACGGACTGGTACGTTTAGCGTCGTCGTCCGTAATGTTTTTTACGCGGGTTTTCACCTCGTCGCGGTGGATGAGTGCAGAGGTACGGCGGCTTTGCTGTGCAGCCTTGTTCGCTTCGAAGCGTGAAGTAACGGCGCTACTCGCATCACCCGTAGCTAACGTAGCCAAGTCGGCCACTTCTGTAAGCTTCTGCTTAGCAAAAGCGAGCCAGTTTTTAACCTCGGCAGGTAGCGATTGCTCGTTATCTTCCAACTCAAGGTCGAATGGAACGTGCAATAATGAGCTGGACGGAGCTACCCAAACCCGATCGGCATCCAGTTTATCCACGGCTTGTTTAATCTTGCGGAGGGATGCTTCGTAGTCGTTTTTCCAGATATTACGACCATCAACCACACCCAGCGATAGGGTAAGATTGGCGGGTACGTTGTTCAATAATTCATCGAGCTGGTTTTCGCCACGTACCAAATCAATGTGCAAGGCTTGGACGGGCAGATTCAGCGCTGTTTCGGCGTTTTCGCGTAGCGACTCAAAGTAGGTGGCAACAAGGATTTGCGTGCCTTTTGCAGCGGCAGCGAGCCGGCTGTAAACAGTTTGGTAAAGCGCACGGGTTTTGTCGTCGATGTCCAATGCCAGGAAAGGTTCGTCAAATTGTACCCATTCCGCACCGGCGGTGGCGAGTTTACCCAATATTTCTTCGTAAACAGGTAACAGGCGGTCAATGAGGTCGATCCGATCGAAGCCGGCCTCTTTCTCCTTGCCCAGCAATAGGTAGGTGATGGGGCCGATCAGTACCGGCTTGGTGGTGACGCCCAATTGCTTGGCTTCGTTGAATTCGTTGATTACTTTCTCGGAAGTAAGATGGAACTGCTGTTCTTTCACGAACTCAGGCACGATATAGTGGTAGTTGGTGTCGAACCATTTGGTCATTTCCATGGCGGTTACGTCGAGCTCATCTTGCTGGAAACCACGGGCCATAGCGAAATATAGATCGAGGTTGTAAGAAGAAGCGCCTTCGACGGTGAAGCCTTCGTAGCGGGCCGGGATGGCACCCACGGTAAGCGAAAGGTCCAGCACCTGGTCATAGAATGAGAAATCGTTGGAAGGAATGAGCGCGATGCCAGCCTCCTGTTGCGTTTTCCAATTTCCCTCGCGAATGGTGCGCGCGGCCTCCAGCAACTCTTGCTGGCTGATCTTTTTTGCCCAATAGGCTTCGTTGGCTTTTTTCAGCTCCCGAAGGGCACCGATACGCGGGTAACCCAAATTGTTGGTTTTTAACATGATATTGTATGAATAAATTAATGTACAACACAGCGACATCCTTCCGTGACGGAAATGGGAAGTCTTTTTTCCTGGATGCTTTGGGGAGACGGCACAAGGGTCAATTGTGTCTGCTTATTTTTCCCTCTCCCCGCTTCAAGCGGGGGGAGAGTAGAATTTAGCACCTTGTCGGTGGACAGGTTGCTAAGGCTTCACAGGGTCCATTCCCTCTGCCTTTCTCCATAAGCGGCCGCTAAGGTCGGGATAAATTATGTAAACCGCAAATATTTTTGCGAATGGTCTACTAACTTACTAGGAGTTTATATCCCTTGCCGTGTACATTGACGATTTCTACATTGGGGTCGTCGCGTAAGTATTTGCGCAACTTGCTCAAAAATACGTCCATGCTGCGGCCATTGAAGTAATTGTCGTCGTGCCAGATTTTCAGTAGGGCCTCCTCGCGGGTGAGTACGTCATTTTTCTTGATGCAAAGCAGGCGCAGCAGCTCCGCCTCTTTGGTTGATAGCTTTTGTTGCTGCCCATCGTAGCTGATTTGCTGGGCCACGTAGTCGAAATGGTATTTCCCGATATCGAATTTGTCGGCATACGTTTCCTCCTGTTTTTCGCGCGATGCGCGTTTTAGGAGGGCGTGGATACGAAGCAGTAGCTCTTCTACACGAAAAGGTTTGGTGATATAGTCGTCGCCGCCTAGTCCGAACGCTTCGGTTTTGTCTTCCATCATCCCCTTTGCAGTAGCGAAGATGATGGGGATGTCAGCGTTGGTTTTGCGGATTTCTTTGCCCAGTGTGAAGCCATCCTTGCGGGGCATCATCACGTCTAGTATACAGAGATCGAACGGTTCTTTGTTGAACTGCCGTAGTGCCTCGTCGCCATCCTTGCACAGCGTAACTTCGAATTTGCCCTTCAGTTCCAGGTAATCTTTCAGGATATCGCCCAGGTTCGGGTCGTCTTCAGCCAATAGAATCTTTTGCATAGTGGTTAGTCTCCCTATCGTTCGAGCGGTAATATGATTTCAAATGTGGTACCTTTCTCTTTTTCGCTCTTTACTTGTACTTTCCCATCCAACCGCTTCACGATGTCGTTTACGTAGCTGAGCCCGAGGCCAAAACCTTTCACGTCATGGCGGTTTCCCGTTGGGATGCGGTAGAATTGATCGAAAATCTTAGACAGCTGGTCGCGGCTCATCCCGATACCCTTGTCAGCCACCGTGAGGTGGACTTGACTGCCGGTGGTTTTTGTTCTAATGGTAATGTCGGGATTTTCATTGCTGTATTTTATGGCGTTATCCAACAGATTGAACAGCACGTTGGATAGGTGTAGCTCATCACCCGATACGACGGCATCAGTCGCATCGAGGTGCATATTTACTTTGGCTTCGTGCTTTAGCAGTTGCAGTTCCATGCTGTCCACCACAGCCTGGGTCAGGTCGTTCATATCGACTGGATGGTGCTCCAGTTTCAGGTTATCTTTTTCGAGACGGGCAATATTGAGTACCCGCTCGATATGATTGCCCAAGCGCACATTTTCGTCATAAATGATATTGGCCAGGCGGGAGGCGCGCTGCCGGTCGGCCGCTATTTCGGCATCCTTGAGCGATTCGCTGGCAATCATGATGGTGGCCACCGGCGTTTTGAACTCATGGGTCATGTTGTTGATGAAATCCGTCTTCATCTCCGATATTTTCTTTTGGCGGAGCATGGTAAAGATCGTGTAGGTAAAGGAGCCAATCAACACGAGCAGCAGGGTAACCGACGAAAACAACATCACGGTCATGTTTCCCATCAGTACGTGGTCCTTGTTCGGGAAGTATACGGCAAGGCGGCCGGACGAACGTTGATTGTCTGCACGGAAAAGTTCCGTGGTATAAAGGCTTTGCTGGTCGGGTTGTTCGGCTTCCGAGAAGTTGGCAAAAGATGCATACAGTGTGGTATTTCTGTCTTTGATTATGAGGTCGAACGGGGAGTTGATGTCCCGCAGTGCCAGTTCTTTCTCGAGTTCCGATTGGATGTAACCTACATTGATGCGTTCACTGAGGGGGCGCTTGTACAGCTCTGCTTCCGCTTCAAAGCCTTGAACCATCATCAGGTTTTTGCCGCTTATAATGGCAATGGTGTCCATTAATGTGTTGGCCTGCAGCAGTTGCAGTTCCCGTTCTTTACGGGCGATTTCTTGGTTCATCTTGAGATCCTGCCGGGGGGGGAACGCTTTTATGGCATATTTTAATCGCGTCGTGTTGAACTCATCGGGCCCCATCGGAATGAAGTAACGCACACTATCGTCCTTCGCTTTGATTACAGGTACCTCCCGGGTAGCGGAAAGCCCGATGGAGTTGTCGTTACGTTGGAATCCGTTGTCGATTACAATGTTTGATTGATAGCTAATCGATACAAGACCCTGGTGTCGCGGATTGTTGATATACGTTTCGTAAAAATCGTTGTTCTCAATGGCAATAACGATTGGAAACTGCTGATTCAGTTCTTCCTCCTGTTGCAGGAATGCCAAGCGCAATTTTTCCTGCTTTTGGCGTAATTGTTCGATTTCTGTCTTTAGGCGAAGCTGTTCTTCGAGCTTACGTTGCTCGCGTTCAAGCTTTTCTTTATTTCTTCGCTGTGCATTGGCTAGCTGCATCACTTCCCGCTTCTCCGCTTTGGCGGCTACCGTGTTTAATGCGGCTTTGACAGATTCATCAAAAAGTTGGGCTTTCAGTACGTAGGATTGGCGGATGAAAAAATATTGCATGGCCACCACTCCCAAAAGGGCGACAGTCATCAAGCCGATGATCAAACCAATGCTCTTTTTATGTCTCATTCCTTACAAAAATACATAAGCTGCTAAGCAAAAGGTAGCTTTTAACAAATTTTAACACCGGGTGTGACATACGGTGTTCTATTATTTTTGCTAATTTTGGGTGTACCAATTGCATGGATTATGAATGGGCTTTATATTTTTTTGATCGCTATTTTTGGTTTGCCGGCAGTTGGGCTTGCCCAACAATACAGGGATATTGCGCACAGCTTACGTGTGATCAAGCTCGAAAAACCGACTGTTGTCGATTCTACCAAGTCGAGATCGCTGCTTAAACAGCATGGCGGCCGGGTGTTCGATACGACTCCCATGCCCAACGTATACCGCGGGGATTATGCCGTCCCCATGCCGAATGCCTATCGCGGCGACAACTGCGTACCCATGCCCAACGTTTACGAGGCAAATCCCACTGAACGCATCATTACATTAAAATTAGACAGCACGGATAAAAATACGCCCGACAGCTTGGTTCTCCAAAAACTCGACGAGCTGAGGGATACATTGGAAAAACAGCGGCCCAAAGAGTAGCCGCAGAAAGCTGAAAGGCCTTAGCGAGTCATTTTGGTGACGTGGAGCTTGCGCCCCACTTGGTTGAACGTATAACCCGATTTGTCGTTGAAGTATTCGTCCACTGCGTTGCGGCAGCCGGACCAATCGTAATAATCATCGAATATGATTTTTCCTCCGGGCGATAGGTGGGGTTCAATCTGGAGCAGACAGCTCATTACCGAAGCATACCAATCACAATCGATGTGGGCCAATGCCACCGCCTCGGTAATGTAGAGCGTATCTTCGAAATATCCTTTAATCAGCTTGATGTTGTTTTCCAGAGGTGGTAAACCGTGTTTTGCGAGATTGCCCGCCACCACTTCCTTCAGATTTTCCGTATACCCATAGTACCTGTCGCCACCAATTCCCTTTGATTTGCCACTTTTAATTTCCTCATACCGGGCGTGCACATCGGCATCGTCCTTGTTTGAGGGGGGCGGGATCATCCCGAACGCATCATATAGACGGAACTCGCGTTGGTTTCCCTTCGCTTTGCCCAACACAATGGCCGATCCGCCAAGCGCGCTGCCGGCCTCGATAAACAGACCGGGCACCCGGGCCTCCTCCACCTCCCTAGCCACCTCGTAGAGGTTGAGCAGGTCGCGCGTGGTGAGGTAGGTCAAACGCTGGGTCTTGACCCGTAAGATAGCCGCCTTTTGGCTATCGGTAAGGCGATACCACCAAGCGAGCGTCTTGGCGGTTGCACGGTCTACCACCTCATGGATACCCATCCGTTATTCCATTTCGGTGACCTTGATTGTATTGGTCTTACCCTTTTTGTGCAATGGGGTGGATGCCGTATTGATAACGATTTGCCCCGGTTGCACGAGCCTCTTGGATTTCAGTAGCGTGTTGACATCATGGATACTGCCATCGGTGCTTTCAAATTTATCGTAATAGAATGTTTTCACACCCCACAGGAGTGTCAGGGTGTTTAGCAATGTACGGTTGCCGGTAAAGATATAGATGTCGGCGTTAGGACGGTAGCTTGATATCTCGAAAGCGGTGTAGCCCGAGTAGGTCATTGCCACAATAGCAGAAGCACTGGTTTTCTCGGCCAAATACACAGATGAGCCGCAGATGGCATCAGGAATCACCGATTCGTCATCGTGTGGTGTGTCCTTAGAGCTATAATAAGGATAAGAGGTGCGCTCCACATGTACGATGATTTTGCTCATGGTCTCGATTACGATTTCGGGAAACTCGCCGACGGACGTTTCGCCGCTCAACATCACGGCATCGGCACCGTCCAGCACTGAGTTGGCTACGTCGTTCACTTCGGCCCGTGTGGGGCGAGGCGTGGTTATCATGCTCTCTAGCATCTGGGTGGCGATGATAACTGGTTTCGATGCGTTCCGGCATTTTTTGACAATCATTTTCTGCAATACCGGAACGTCTTCCATAGGCATCTCCACGCCGAGATCACCCCGCGCAACCATAATGCCATCGGTTACTTCGATGATGGTGTCAATATTGTCAATCGCTTCCGGTTTTTCTATTTTCGCAATCACGCGTGATGATTTCCCCGCTTCGCTGATAACGTCCTTTAGTCGCACGATATCTTCCGCGTTTCGCACGAACGACATCCCGATCCACTCCACGTCATACTGCAGCACGAAATGGAGGTTGTCGAGGTCTTCTTCGGTAAGGCTCGGAATTGATACTTTGGTGTTCGGCAGGTTCACTCCTTTACGCGATGTAAGCACACCGCCGTGTACCACCTCGCACCAGACGGTATCTTCCAGGTTGCTGCGCAGTACGCGAAGTTGGATTTTTCCGTCGTCGAGCAAAATGATTTCGTTCTCGTTTACGTCTTTGGGGAATTCGGGATAGGTAATGTAAATCCGACTTTCATCGCCCACGAGTTCATGGGTGGTGATTTCTACTTGGGCACCGTTGAGCAGTACTGCGCCGCCCTCTTTCATTTTGCCAATCCGGATTTTCGGACCCTGTAGGTCTGCCAAAATACCGATGTTCATGTTATACTCACTGTTGATTTCCCGTATGGTGTTGATTACAGCGAGGTGGTCTTCTTGGCTACCGTGCGAAAAATTAAGCCGACATACATCGACGCCTTTAGCTATCAGACTGGTTAGTATCTCTTTCTTTGCTGTTGCAGGCCCCAGCGTGGCCACGATTTTAGTTCGCTTTTGAACCTTTTCCATTTATTCCTGTTTGTTAATGTGTTGCTGCACGTATACCCTGTGCGGGCTGACGCTTGATTTGTTCGTTTTTAATCTATGGTGTGATTTATACACTTGGGCAAACTTAGATAAAGTTGCTTCGATATACAAATCTTAATTTACTAGTACCAAAGCAACTTTGTCGGTCTTTCCCCTACTATTGAAAGCAAAATTTTCACAGGGAAACATGGCACTAAAATATAAGATTTTCTTTAGATTTCAATTTTTGTGGTGCGATTTCACTTGCAGCGACCACCTCGTTTATCGCCAAAATGTGGTCCAATAGATTGGTTAAATCTTCATCGTCGATGAAGTTTCTGATAAGCAAAAAATAATCGGAATAGCGCATCTCGGGTATCAGCAGGCCACCATCTAGCCCCCTATTTGCCAATAAATAATACTCGGTGTCGTTGGTTTCGTCAATATCGGCATACCTGCTAAAAGAGGCCACCCCCACGGACGACCCCATCCCAATTTCGTAATCAGCTATTTTATGCAATTTTAGCCCTGTAACCTTATTGATGAAATAGCACAAACGGTAGTCCCTAAGTGATGACGTAATGGCAATCAGTACGAAATCGAGGTCCAATTCGTATTTTAATGTGACTTTATTCAAAGTATTTTTCTATATTCAACGCAAACTTAGGTAAATTTGCTGTATTGCAGATAAATGCAGCGAATTTATCGGTTTTGCCTGCTGAGGTTGCAAGCTCGGGTTCTTCGCTGCAATAGCGGGAAAAACAGGTGGGGCGGAAAATTACAAAAACAAAAGGGGCCGAATGCGCATTTACCCTAAAAAGAATGAAGTGAAACGCATAACAGTTGACGGATATATTAACCCAGTTAAAGAGGCTAACTAATTTTTTTGCTAAATCGCTGATATAAAAACGGTAATTCGATTTACAGCAAAAACCTGAATAATGCTCCAAAAATCAAATATGTTTTACTATTTGCCGAAATTTATTTTTCTTTGCACAGATTTATTAAACAATTAAACTATAGAATCATGTCTGATATCGCATCAAGAGTTAAAGCAATCATCGTTGAAAAGCTAGGTGTAGACGAAAACGAAGTGACCCCGGAAGCTTCATTCACCAACGATTTGGGCGCCGACTCACTCGACACCGTGGAGTTGATTATGGAATTCGAAAAAGAATTCAACGTAGCAATCCCCGATGACCAAGCTGAAACCATCAGCACGGTAGGACAAGCAATCGCTTATTTAGAAAAAAACGTTAACTAACTAAATTCATTAGGCCAATCGTTATAAATGGAGCTTAAAAGAGTAGTAGTAACAGGGTTAGGTGCGCTTACTCCGATTGGGAATACTGTCCCCGAATTTTGGGATAGCCTGATTAAAGGAGTAAGCGGCGCTGCTCCAATCACCAAGTTTGACGCGTCGAAATTCAAGACGCGTTTTGCTTGTGAGGTGAAAGGGTTCAACGCCGAGGATTTCATGGAGCGCAAAGAAGCCCGAAAAGTAGATCCATTTGTACATTACGCATTGGCCGTCACGGATGAAGCGATTGCTGACGCATCGCTAGCATTCGATAAATTAGATACCAACCGTATCGGCGTGATATGGGGGTCTGGTATTGGGGGCCTTAAAACCTTCCTGGATGAAGTAATCAACTTTTCAGCTGGTGATGGAACACCCCGTTTCAATCCCTTTTTCATTCCGAAGATGATTTTGGACATCGCGCCGGGCCATATCTCTATGCGCCATGGGCTGCGGGGGCCTAATTTTTCAACGGTATCGGCATGTGCCTCGTCCACGCATGCATTGATTGATTCCTTGAATTACATCCGTACCGGATATGCTGATGTCATCATCAGTGGCGGTTCGGAAGCCATCATCAATGAAGCGGGTATCGGTGGCTTTAATGCCATGCATGCGCTATCCACTCGCAATGACGAGCCGCAGACCGCATCGCGACCGTTTGATAAAGACCGCGACGGATTCGTGGCCGGTGAAGGCGGCGCAGCGATCGTGTTGGAAAGCTTAGAGCATGCCCAGGCACGGGGAGCGAAGATTTACGCTGAGCTTGCAGGGGCCGGCATGAGTGCCGATGCTTACCACATCACCGCTTCGCACCCGGAAGGGCTCGGCGCACGGCTTGCTATGGGCAATGCGCTCACAGATGCCCGGCTCACTAACCAAGCTATCGATTACATCAATGTACACGGTACGTCTACCCCGGTAGGCGATCCCAGTGAGATTATGGCTATCCTCGAGTTATTTGGCAAACACGCGTACGAGCTGAATATCAGCTCAACCAAATCCATGACCGGCCACCTTTTAGGCGCGGCAGGCGCCGTGGAGTCTATCGCTTCTATTCTCGCCGTCAAGAACGACATCGTACCTCCCACGATTAATCATTTCACAGACGACCCGAATCTTGATCCGAAATTAAACTTTACGTTCAATGAAGCTCAGAAGCGGACAGTGAATGCGGCTATGAGTAATACTTTTGGGTTTGGCGGTCATAATGCTACGGTTATTTTCAAAAAATTCGAAGATTAATTTAAGGCATTTCACACAAGGAAACCTTTTGTGTGCTTTTTCAGTTAGTAATCAGATGCCTGTTTCGAAGATTTACAAACTGCATTTTTCACCCAATCGCCGTTATGTGAGGGCGTTGAAGAACATGCTTGGCTTTGTTCCGGGCAACCTGCACCTCTATCAGCTTGCTTTCCGGCACAAGTCGGTAGCGGTACCCATTAAAGACGGCACCAAAAACAGCAACGAACGGTTAGAATTCCTAGGTGATGCCGTATTGGGTTCGGTGATTGCCGAGTTGCTCTTCAAAAAATACCCATACAAAGGTGAGGGGTTTCTTACCGAAATGCGGTCGAAAATCGTGAGCCGGGCACACCTCAACCAACTGTCGAGGAAGCTCGGCCTCAATGAGCTTATCCAATACGATGCCCGCATGGTGCACTACCCCAATAAACAGGGGTCACTCTTGGGCGATGCCTTTGAGGCACTGGTTGGCGCTATTTACCTCGATAAGGGCTACGCGTTTGTAAAAAACTTTCTGATTAACCGTATCATCAAGCCCCACGTAGACATCCAGTTGTTGGAGCAGACCGAAACCAATTTCAAAAGCCGCCTTATCGAGTGGTGTCAGCAGGCTGGCAAGGAAATTAGTTTTGTCCAAACGGAAAACGCCGCAGGCGACAGCGTGAAGATTTTCACGATCGATGCTGTGATCAATGGCGAAGTATACGGCACGGGCCGCGATTACAACAAGAAAAGCGCTGAGAAAATCGCAGCTGAAAAGGCATGCGAGGCGCTGAATGTGCTTTAGTTGGTCGTCAGTCGTCAGTCCAATTTCGCGTCTCAAATCTCACGTCTCAAATCTCATATCTATCTCTTACGTTTCCGCTATCGCATTTTGCCTCTCAGTCGCAGCGGAGAGATCGATACATTTGCCTTGCCTATACAGGCAAATATATCTAAGTTTGTCGCATGGCAGTAATCAAACCTTCATTGGCCAAGGGCACGCGTGATTTTTCGCCCGCGGAGATGGAAAAACGCAACCACATTTTCGACACCATCAAGTCGGTATTCATCAAGTACGGTTACCGCGAGATTCAGACTCCTTCGTTTGAAAACCTCCAGACACTTACCGGGAAATATGGCGATGAGGGAGATAAGCTGATTTTCAAGATACTCAACTCGGGCGATTACCTGGCCAAGGCGCCGGCCGACCTGCTGGAAGAACGGGCTTCCACGCCATTGATCCCCTACATCACCGAGCGAGCGTTACGTTATGACCTGACGGTTCCTTTCGCCCGCTACGTGGTGATGCACCAGCATGAGCTCACCTTACCGTTCAAGCGGTTCCAGATACAACCTGTATGGCGTGCCGACCGGCCCCAACGGGGTCGATATCGTGAGTTCTACCAGTGTGACGTGGACGTGGTGGGGTCAGATAGCCTACTCAACGAGGCCGAATTTGTACTCGTTTACCACGAGGCGTTGACGGCACTCGGGCTACGCGACTTCTCGATCAAGCTCAACAATCGTAAGCTCTTAACCGGCATCGCAGAGGTACTGGGTAAGCCTGAGCTGATTGTCGACATGACCGTGGCCATCGACAAGCTGGACAAGATCGGCTTGGAAGGGGTGAATAAGGAATTGCTGGCCCGCGGCTTTGGTGCCGAAGACCTGGAAAGGCTGAAACCTATCATCCAATTGCAAGGTACCAATAGCGAGAAAATCGAACAACTTAAGGACGTGTTGCACGCATCGGCCACGGGGCTTGCCGGCATCGATGAACTCGAGATTGTATTGGGCTACGTGGAGAAGCTATCGGGCGATACGACATTGCTTAACCGGTTTGTGGAGTTGGATATTACACTTGCCCGTGGCCTCAACTATTACACGGGGTCTATCTTTGAGGTGAAGACCAATGAAGTGACCATGGGCAGCATCGGCGGCGGCGGCCGGTATGACGACCTTACCGGCATGTTCGGGCTTAAGGGAATTACCGGAGTTGGGATCTCTTTCGGGGCGGACCGGATATACGATGTGCTGGAGGAGTTGGGACTTTTTCCCGAGTCTACTGCCCGATCCACCCAGGTGCTAATCAGTAATTTCGATAAATTAGCCGAGTTATATGCGTTGCCGCTACTTCAGAAATTGCGCGTCGCGGGTATTGCGTCAGAACTTTACCCCACCCCCGCCAAATTGAAGAAACAGCTAACATATGCCGACCATAAGAAAATCCCTTATGTCGTCCTTATTGGCGAAGAAGAGGTTGTGGCGGGCTTGTTTTCACTGAAAGATATGCTTTCGGGCGAGCAATGGAAACTGACCGAGGCCGAATTGTGTGCTAAGCTAATCGGTTAGCCTGCGTTGACCGATAGGAAACTTATGCCTATCTTTGGCGACTGCACTAATCCATTAGCACCAACATGAATAATAAACGAATTTTACCGCTATTGATGATTTCCACGGCATTCGTGGTGTCGTGTAACGGCACCAAGCAAACTACAGACAATCCATTTTTGAATGTGTATGACACGCCGTTCGGAGTACCCCCTTTCGACAAAATTAAAAGCGCGCATTTTAAGCCAGCATACGAAGAAGCTTTGCGGCAGCATAGTGCCGAAGTGGATTCAATTGCCAACATCAGTGAGATGCCGACGTTCGAGAATACAATCGTGGCGCTTGAGAACGCCGGGCGCCTGCTTGCAAGGGTGTCCTACGTATTCTCCAACTTAAGTTCGTCCACCACAAACGACACCTTAAAAGCGCTGGATACCGAATTGGCACCAAAACTGGCGGCCCATCGCGATAACATTTCCCTGAACGAGCAGCTATTCGGCCGTGTCAAGACGGTATGGGATGGTCGTGACAGCCTCGATCTCGATGGGGAGCAGCAGATGCTGCTCGAACGAAGCTATAAAAATTTTGTGCGCAACGGCGCCAACCTGGATGAGGCGGATAAAACGACCTTACGGGAAATCAATGCCCAACTCGCGGAGTTGACCACCCAATTTGGCCAAAACGTGTTGGCGGAAACCAATGCCTTTGAATTGGTCGTTGATAGCGAAGCGATGCTGGCCGGCCTTTCCGCTGGTATGAAAGCGGCAGCGGCGGAGACCGCTAACGCCAAGGGGTATGCGGGCAAGTGGGTATTCACCCTGTCAAACTCCAGTGTGATGCCTTTCCTCCAGTATGCAGACGACCGCGAACTGCGCCGACAGATCTGGGAGGCCTATAAAAGCCGTGGGGGCAACGGCAACGATAACGATAACAGCGATATTTTAGTGAAGATTGCCAACCTCCGCCTCGAAAAGGCCAACCTGCTGGGATACCCCACACACGCCCATTACGTGCTGGAGGAAGCCATGGCCGAAAATCCCACTAACGTGAAAAGGCTGCTAGACGACCTATGGGCACCGGCTATTGCCAAAGCAAAGACCGAAGCCTACGATATCCAAAAGGAAATAGAAGCAGCAGGCTTGGGCTTCCAAGCAATGCCCTATGATTGGCGTTATTATTCGGAGAAAATCCGCCAACAGCGCTTCTCGTTGAGCGAAGCGGAACTGCAGCCGTATTTCAGCCTATCCAGTGTTAGGCAGGGTGCTTTTGATGTAGCCAGCAAATTGTATGGCCTTCAATTCAAGCGACTGGAAGACATGCCGATCTACCACCCAGAGGTGGAGGTCTACGAGGTATCGGAAGCCGACGGCACGCAGGTCGGGATTTTCTATGTCGATTACTTCCCCCGCGAGTCAAAGCGGCCCGGCGCATGGATGAGTTCATTCCGTAGGCAGTATAAAGAAAAAGGTGAACGGATAGTGCCGATTATCGTGAATGTGTGCAACTTCACCGCGCCGGTGGGTGACCAGCCTGCACTCCTTACTTTTGACGAAGCCAATACCCTATTCCACGAATTTGGCCACGCGCTTCATGGGCTGCTGTCTGATGTCTCTTATCGAAGTCTATCCGGTACTTCGGTATCGCGCGACTTCGTTGAACTCCCGTCGCAGGTGATGGAAAATTGGGCAGAAGATCCAGCGGTGTTGAAGGAATATGCCAAGCATTTTGAAACGGGCGAGTCTATTCCCGATTCCCTTATCGCCAAGTTGGAAAGTGCGGGTACGTTTGGCCAAGGGTTTGCTACGGTTGAGTACCTCGCTTCAGCCATCCTCGATTTCGACTACCATACTATCACTAGCCCCATTACGGTAAGTGCCGAAGCGTTTGAAAAAGCATCCATGGAAAAAGCTGGGCTGATCGATGAGATTATTCCGCGCCACCGAAGCACCTATTTCAACCACATCTTCAACGGTGGCTACTCCGCAGGCTATTACAGCTATATCTGGGCAGAAGTGCTGGACGCCGACGCGTTCGCAGCATTTAAAGAGACCAGCCTCTATAATAAGGGCACCGCCGACGCATTCCGCCAGAATATCCTTGAAAGAGGGGGAACCAAAAAACCTGCAGAACTCTACCGTCAGTTTCGGGGTACCGATCCTGATCCGGTGTATTTAATGAAAAAACGAGGATTGGATTAATTAGTCCGCTATATAAGGAAATGGCTGCTAATTTTTTGGCAGCCTTTTTTGTTAGCAAAAAAAGCTGAAGCGAACACGGCACCCCAATTTTTCCGAAAAAAAACATTGATTATTTAGACTCAGTACAAATAATTTTATACATTTGCCCGGGTTAAAATAAAAAAAGGCCGCACAGCTGGAACCTGCGCGACCGCCCCGATAGGGGTTTACTTCATAAATCGTGATAATTTAAAAAGTAGTGCAAAATACGCTATTTTTGCTTATCGGTGGGCTTTGTATGAGTTTTTTTACAACGTCTGCCCAGCAACCGGTGGCACAGCTCACCGGAAAGGTCAGTAATGAGTACGGTGAGGTACTAGTTAAAGCTACCGTGCGTTTGACCGGCGGTGAAACCGTACTTACCGACAAGAATGGCCGCTACCTCCTCAAGCAATTGGCGCCTGGCCACTACACGGTCACCGTCCAAAGCGTGGGATACATGCCGCAATCCCGAGAAATTGAAATTTCTGGTACCGCACAGCAGCAGTTGAATTTTGTGCTGGCTGCGGGGGTCATTGCGATTGATGAGGTGGATGTTACCGGCATTGCCGTTCACCAGCAGGTCAACCGGCAGGCTTTCCATGTCACGGCGATTGACGCCAAGCAGTTACACAACTCCACCTTGGATCTTGCGCATGCGCTGGATCGCGTCTCAGGTGCTCGCCTGCGGGAAACTGGAGGAGTGGGCTCCAAGTTCAACTTTTCGCTCAACGGCTTCTCGGGTAAGCAGGTCAAGTTCTTTCTCGATGGCGTGCCTTTGGAAAACTTTGGATCAGCCTTCCAAATCAACAACATCCCTATTAACTTGGCCGATCGGATAGAGGTGTACAAGGGCGTGGTACCCATTACACTGGGTGGTGATGCGTTGGGTGGCGCAGTCAACATCGTTACTAATACCAGTCGGCGTAACTACCTGGATATATCCTATTCATATGGTTCATTCAACACGCATAGGTCCACAGTCAATGCCCGGTACACATCTGCAGGCGGATTTACGGCACAACTGAATGCTTTCCAGAATTATTCAGACAACAATTACAAGGTACTTGTGGATATCGTCGAGGATTTTGCCACGGGCCGCACACGCGAAGGCTGGGCCAAGCGGTTCCACGACACTTACCACAATGAAACAATTATCGCCAGTGCGGGTGTGGTTGATAAACCTTATGCCGACGAGTTGCTTTTTGGAGTCACCCTAGGTCAGGTCTATTCCGAGATACAGACAGGCAACCGGATGTTCGACGTCTATGGCGACCGGTTCACCGATGGCAATATCGTTGTACCCTCGGTCAAGTATGCCAAGTCGGATTTTCTGGTCAGGGGGCTGTCGGTCCACCTCAACGGCCATATCAACGTTGGGGAGAGCCGCGCCGTAGATACTGTTTTTAAACAATATAGCTGGTCGGGCACGGGCAAATACAAGACCCCCAGTGGCACTTGGGCATCAGGTGGCGAACGGTCACGTAGCCTCTATCGGTTCCGTAATAACAATTCGACGGCCAATGCCACGTTTTCCTACCATGTGAACGATTACCATACTTTCGTAGCCAATGCCGTTTATAGCGGCTTCAATCGAAAAGGGAAAGATGAGATCTCGCCAGATGACGAACTTGCAAAGCAACCACAGCTTGTAAATAAAACAGTGGTTGGTTTGGGCTACCGCTACTTGGTTGACGGCCAGTGGGAGGCTACGGCTTTCGTCAAGCAATATTTCCAAGACAATAGCTCTACGTATGTCATCGATTGGACCCACTATCCGCAACATAGCACGTTCAACGGCACCGGCTATGGGCTGGCTACGAGTTATTTTATCAAACCCCATATCCAATTAAAAGCATCTTATGAAAAAAGCTATCGCTTGCCAGAAGGCGAAGAACTATTTGGCGACGCCATCAATGTAAGCGCCAATACCACACTCGAACCTGAAAAAAGCGATAATATCAACCTCGGTATGCATGTTGCTGGGCGCGTGGGTACGGACCACAGCCTTCAAGCACAGGCAAATTACATTTATCGCAATGCAATAGGCTATATCCGGCCGGTAGTAAGTACGGTTGGTGTCGCCCAATTCCGGTACGCTAACCTCCGCGATGTCCGTAATCACGGCGTGGAAGGTGAGGTTCGCTATTCCTTCCGGCAGTTGATGGAGCTTGGTGTAAATGCCACGTATCAAAACCTGCGTAATCGAACCAAATATGAGGAAGGCTCTTCAACGCCGAGTCCCGTGTTCAACGATCGGATTCCCAATATGCCATACCTATTCGGCAATGCCCATGCACAAGTGTCGTGGCCGGGCCCGCTGAAGGCGGGCAATACCCTCACGTTGGGCTATAACCTGCTTTATGTCCATTCGTTTTTCCTCCGCTGGCCAAGCCAGGGCGATATCAAGACCGGCGTAATACCCCGCCAATGGTCGCATGATGCAATGCTGATGTATACGATGCGAGACGGGCGGTACAACGTGGTGCTGGACGGCCGTAACCTGGCCGATCACATCCTTTACGACAATTACCACCTGCAGAAGCCTGGCCGATCATTCAGTATTAAACTACGCTATTTCTTAACAAAAGATCACTAATAAAATCCAAAATAAGATGACGATGAACTATAAACAATTGACGTTAGCTATGCTGACCGCATTAGTACTCGGTGCCTGTTCGGATGATGGCCCTGAGGCTCCGGAACCGCCTGTGGAAGGTAATTCGCGCTACGTTTTCCAGATCCAGTCCGTGGGCTCCGGCGAGGAGACGGCAACCTACATTGTCCCTGCCGATGACATTTCCACGGGTAAGCTGTCTACGACAGGGGTTGGTACTGAAACAGACGGATACTCGTTTATCAACCAGAACAACCGCATTTTCGGTTTGGTTTGGGGTGGGCAGGGGCCCATTACACCGTATAAGCTAAACAAGCAAGGAAAAATCGAAGCGGTCGGAAACACCATCAATGCCGTGGTGGCATTGGCTTATGGACCGGTCAATGACGACGCATTTGTTTTCACATCGCTCACCAGCCAAAAGGCAAATCCGATAGCCACGATTATGAGCTACGACGCGAAGAACCTACAGATTGCTACACAAAATTCGTTTGATATCGCAGAGATTGTAGGTAATGGCGAAGTGGCCATCATGTCGGGCATTTTCCAAGTGGACGACAAGTTGTATGCACCCTTTTATTGCGCACCTGGAGTTTCTGGGCAGACCACGCAATTTAAAGATAGCACGTGGGTGGCTATATTCGATTATCCCAGCCTCGAATTCGAGAAAGTAATCCGCGACGGGCGTACCGGCGTAAGCGGATTCTGGTTTTGCCAGCGTAGCCTGCAACAGATCGAAAATGGCGACACTTACCTTTGGTCAGGTGCATTCGGTTCGAAAAACCCTTCAGCCTTTCTTCGCATAAAGAGCGGGGCAGAAGCGTTTGACGAAGACTACTTCTTCGATGTGGAAGCTGCTACCGATGGAAAGAAAATTGTACGGGGTAATTACCTAGCAGGCGGCAAATTCTTGGTGGCCTTGCTCACAGACAATAATGACCAGTCGGAACGCGATGGTGGTGGGCCGGTGAATGTGAAGCTTGCCATTGCCGATGCGATCAACCAGACAATCACTTACGTAGACGGCGCGCCGGAGTATGAAGCTCCTTGGTATGACTTCCCCGTATACGTTGAAGCTGGTGGAAAAACGGCTCAGTTTGTGCTGCGGGAGTCGGCCGAGCGTTATGCCGTGTATACAATAGACATACAAGGTGCCAGTGCAACCCGGGGACTGGAAATTATCGGGGCGAACGTATCTTCCATCAGTAAGCTTACGATGGAGTAATGTACACCCTGATCGGCCTTCTTTTCCTCGTAGGTTTTTACCTATGTTACCGCACGTCGAAGACGGTGAAAACGCCATCCGCTGCGCCGTTATTACAGCGGCGGATGGCTGCAAACCCGCAGGGCTTCCGGTGGGCCGCCGCCCTGGTATTTTTTGCCGGCTGGACATTATTGGTTATCACGATGGGTTGGGGAGCCGGATCGTTTGCCATGCTGGCTTACGCCATGTGTGCGGGGAGCTTGGTGGTACTGCTGGCTCCCTTTGGATTCGTCCGCCGGCGACAGCTGCTCATACTGGCCGCCGTTAGTCTGTTGTTGGAATTCCTCATCCGTTCATAACCATGCCGGCGAATAAAAAATACCTTACCAAGTCACCGATTGTACGGTTATTGAAGATTACGGCCGGCTTCTTCGGCGGTTATGCCGTTTCAGTTTCGTTCCACCTCCTGCTGGCCCATTTTTTTAATCCGGGCGACGTGCTGATTACCGCGTACTTTAGCTGTATCATGCTATGGGCGGTGCTGTTGCTGCTCGCGTTTCTGGTCGAGAACGTCTGGAAAATCTGGTTGATTTATGCCGTGTTGACCGTGGTTTTTTGCATACCTTTTTTTAGTTGATATCGCTAATGAACCTCAGACGATATAACGTTTATTTCCATACCCACACCATCAGCGGTATTTTCATAGCGGCCGTGTTGTATGTGATGTTCTTTGCGGGGTCGTTTGCGTTTTTCAAAGACGAGATTGCTGCTTGGCAAAACGATGCGTCGGGCAGACATCAGCCTTATAACAGCACCGTGGTTTTCAATACATTGCTGGATTCATTGGACGGGGTATATGGCCTCGATGGCCGCGATCTGTCGTTCACCATGCAGCCCAACAGCTTCCGGGCTTATGTGGGGTTGCAGCCCTCCAAAGACACCATAAATAACGACAAAGCAGCTGAACGGAGTTTTTTCAATTATGATTTCCACAAAAAGGAAACCGGAACCTATGCATCTTCCTATGATTTGGGCGAGTTTCTGTACCGGCTCCATTTCCTTGCTCAGTTAAACGAGGTGCCTATCCGGATTGGCTACCCTTTCGGTTACGTGGTAGCCGGATTGGTTTCCTTCCTGTTTCTGTTTGCACTCATTACCGGCTTGCTACTGCATTGGGATAAGATCCTCTCGAACTTTTATACGTTTCGTCCGTGGTCAAAATGGAAGACCATCTGGACAGATGCTCATACCGCACTCGGGGTCATCGGGTTCCCTTACCAATTCATGTTCGCCGTAACAGGGGTAATGCTCATCATCAGCTCGGTGTTGGTTGTTCCTTTCAGTAAGGCCCTTTATGAGGGCGATGAAACCGCGGTGTACCGCGATTTGCAACTTCCCTATTACCTCACGCCCCACCATGAGTTTTTGGCGAAGCCATTGGAGTCGAAGCCCGATATCGATCACTTCGTGCGGCGAACGCAGGCACTGTGGCCACATACGTTTATCACCAGCATTTCCATCAACAATTATGGCGACGAGAATATGCACATCCTGATGACGGGCGAGCCGGAGACCAAGTGGCATTTCGCGGGCCAAGGGGTAGTTTGTTATCGTGTATCAGACGGCGTGATTACCCAGCATAAGTCGGCCGAGCAAGGGGCCACCTACCTCGACAAAGTAAAGAGTCTTGTCTACCGGCTGCATTTCGGTGACTATGGCGGCTATCCGTTGAAAGTGGTTTATTTCATTCTGGGATTAGTTGGGTGCGTAGTCATCATTACCGGAATCCTTATCTGGCTGGTGGCGCGTGACAAGAAAAATGTACCTAACCACAAACGGGTATTCAATTTCTGGGCATCCAATATTTTTGTTGCCGCTTGCTTAACGCTATTTCCGGTTACTGCATTTTCATTTATCGCGGTGAAGGTAAACAGTGCTGGAGGTATGGAGTTCATTTACCGCATCTATTTTTGGAGTTGGCTGATGTTGTCTGCTATTTATATTGCCCGGCACAACCTAAGGCAAACCAACAAAGAGACGCTGCTGCTCGGCAGTATATTGAGCTTGCTTGTGCCGGTGGCAAACGGTTTGTATTCTGGCAATTGGCTATGGGTTACCTATCGGCAAGGCGAGTCGGATATCCTGCTGGTCGACGTGCTTTGGTTATGTCTTGCCGTAGTTGGTGGCATCGCGTTCCTCAAGATAAAGCCATTGGTGCCGCGCCGCGTGTAGCGGTGTGCTGCTTTATATCCCAGCGGAATGGAACTGTAGGTCGTACAGTCGCTTGTAGTACCCATCGATGCGGAGAAGTTCTTGGTGCGACCCCATTTCTTTCATCTCGCCCTTATCCAGCACGATGATCTTATCTGCTTTTTGGATGGTGGAAAGGCGGTGAGCAATCACGATGGAGGTTCTCCCCGCCATCAACTTATCGATCGCCTGTTGGATCAGTTCTTCCGACTCGGTATCTACGGATGAGGTCGCTTCATCGAGCACCAATATCTTTGGGTTGTGCACCAATGCCCGGATGAATGAAATCAGCTGGGCTTGGCCCGAAGAAAGGGTTGCCCCACGTTCCTGCACCTTATAGTCGTATCCCCCCGGTAGCCGCATAATGAACTCATGGGCACCTACCTGTTTGGCGGCTGCCACGATTTGCTCCCGGTTGATGGTAGGATCGTTGAGGCTGATGTTGCTGGCCACGGAGTCTGAAAACAAAAACACATCCTGCAATACGGTGGCAATGGTGCGGCGCAGGTAATTAAGTTCGTACTCGCGGATGTCTACACCATCCAGCCGAATAGAACCCTTGTTTACTTCATAAAAGCGGCTAAGGATATTGATGGTCGATGATTTTCCCGCGCCCGTGGCGCCCACCAGTGCCAGTGTTTCGCCGGGCTTCACCGTAAAGTTGATGTCTTTCAGCACCCATTGCTCCTCATTATACGCAAACCACACGTTGTCAAACACAATCTCCCCACGGATGTGTTCCGGCTGTTGGATGCCCCTGTTGGGTGTCTGCTCGTCGGTATCGAGTACTGCAAAAATCCGTTCGGCACTGACCATGCCCATTTGCAGCGTATTGAATTTATCTACCAGCTCGCGGATGGGGCGGAAAATCATGTTGATGTACATAATGAATGCCACGATTACACCGGGCGACAACGTATCGGCCAGCACCTGCTTGGAGCCGTACCACACCAGTAGGCCCAAGGATATCGCCATGATGATTTCCAATACCGGAAAAAAGATGGAAAAATACCAGTTTGCCCGGATATGGGCATTTCGGTGCTCCGCATTAGCCGCCTTGAATTTACGCATTTCCTGTTCCTCGCGCGCAAAATATTGGATGATACTGATTCCCGTGATGTGTTCCTGCAAGAACGTGTTGAGGTTGGAAACCCATTTGCGAACATCCTGAAAGGCCGATTTCATCGCTTCCTTAAAGACATATGTTGCGCCGATCATTAATGGCATAGGGATCAATACAATCAGTGTAAGTCGCCAGTCGGTGTAAAACATAACACCAAGGATCACCACGAGCTGGAGGAGATCGCCGATGATCTGGATAAGCCCCTGCGAAAAAATATTGGCAATGGTTTCGAGGTCGGAAATGGTACGGGTTATCAACCTACCTATCGGAGTACGGTCGAAATACTTGAGCCGGAGGCCGGTAATGTGATTAAACACATGGATGCGGAGGTCGCGGATAACCGATTGACCCAATGTATTGGTCGTTAGTGTGTGGTAATAGCGAACAACAGTCTGTAGCAGCAGCAGCCCCAGCATGAGCATGAGCATCAGTTGGAGGCCATCGATGTCATTCTGGAGAATAAACCGATCGAGCGTGTATTCCACCACCATGGGTAGTGCCGGGGCCACGCCGGCCATGAGGATGGTAAGCAATACGGAGACCACAAAAACCCCCTTATATGGCCTTACATAGCGCAACATCCTGCGGAGCAGCTGTGCATCATATGTTTTCCCGGTTACCTTCGGTTCGCTCATGGATAGCTGCAAAAGTACGACTTTGTCGGAATATCTCGGTTCATCGATTTGTCAAATGGCATTCACGTAGGGGTATTCCACCTTGGTGAGGTACAAGCCACATGCCGGGACCGAGGTGCCAGCCGCAGCGCGGTCTTTGCTTTGGATAACGCTATGCATGTGTTCGGGAGCCTGCTCGCCACGGCCGATTTCCATCAATGTACCCACGATGGCCCGCACCATATTGCGTAGAAAACGGTTGGCCGAAATGTGGAACACCAAGCGGTTGTTGCCTGTCCATTGCCATTCGGCATGTGTAACGCGGCAATTGTTGGTAAACACCTGGGTATTGGATTTGCTGAAGCATGAAAAATCTTCATACTGATGCAAAAGGGAGGCAGCTTCGTTCATTGCCGATACATCGGGGGCACCGCGCAACAACCAGGAGCGGCCGTGCAGAAAAGGATCCTTGTGGAGATGCACGTGGTATTCGTACGATCGCTTTACGGCATCGAAACGCGCATGGGCATCCGGTGCCACGGCGATGAGCCGTTTGGCGGCTATATCGTGTGGGAGCAACGCATTGAGCCGGTGTAGGAATTCGCGTTCTTCCAACGGAAATACAGTACTTTCCCAATCGAAGTGGGCAAACAATTGCTTGGCATGTACGCCAGTATCTGTCCGTCCGCAACCCACCGTGGCCGTGGGCTTACGTAGCAGGGTGGCCAGCGCCTTTTCGAGTACTTCCTGCACGGCAACTGCATTCGATTGGATCTGCCAACCGTGGTAGGCGCCGCCGTCGAAAGCGATTTCGATGAAATATCGTTGATGGGTGGTATCCACGGCTGCAAAGGTACGGATTTTGTGATTTGCCATTTGCGGTTTTGCACTTTGCTATTTGTACTTTGCTGAACAGACGAGCAAAAAAGCAAAAAGCACATTAGCAAAAAGCAGACTGCCAAATCAGCAAATTAGCTTATCTTTGCACGCTATGATATATCTTACACGGCGCGAACGGTTTAACGCGGCGCATAAATTATACCGCGAGGAGTGGAGCTTGGAACAAAATGAGGCTGTTTTCGGCAAGTGTTCCAATCCCAATTGGCATGGGCACAATTACGAATTGTTTGTAACGGTAAAGGGTGAGGTTAACCCGCAGACGGGGTTTGTGATTGATCTGAAGGAGCTGAAAAATATCATTGAGACCCATGTGATCGATAAACTGGACCATCGTAACGTCAATCTCGATGTCGATTTTATGCGGGGCAAAATGGCATCTACCGAGGTGTTGGCTATTGAGATTTTCAAGCAATTGAAGCCTCACGTCGCAGCAAACGGGGCCATACTTCATTCGGTGAAGCTGGTTGAAACCGAGAATAATTCCGTGGAATATTTTGGCGATGAATAGTGCCAAACATAAAAACTGAGCAATGGACAACGATTTCCCCCTCAACGAGGAAGAAATAGACGGGTACGTAAAGATAGACCGTTATAACCCTGAAAAGGTAGCCCGAATCGCGTCGCATTATGCGGAAATATTGGCACTGTTGGGCGAGGATCCCGCACGCCAGGGGCTGCAGAAGACACCCGAGCGTGTGGCCAAGGCGCTGCAATACCTCACCCACGGCTATGATGTCGATCCGGCTGCCGTTTTGCGGGGTGCCATGTTTGAGGAAGAATACAGCCAGATGGTGGTGGTAAAGGATATCGAGGTATATTCGATGTGCGAACATCACATGTTACCCTTCTTCGGCAAGGCGCACGTAGCCTACATCCCGAATGGCCACATTGTGGGTTTGAGCAAGATTCCCCGGGTGATAGACATCTATGCGCGCCGCTTACAGGTGCAGGAGCGGCTTACCAACGAAATCCGCGATTGCATCCAAGAGACGTTAAACCCGATTGGCGTGGCTGTCGTTATTGAATGCAAGCACCTCTGTATGTGTATGCGCGGTATTCAAAAGCAAAACTCAGTAACTACCACTTCCGCATTTACCGGCGAGTTTGCCAAGGAACGTACTCGGCAAGAATTCTTGCAGCTGATTACCGCTTCGCTGGGTTAAGGGCGACTTAGAATAACCGCAATCCTATCCGGACGGCTTCTTTTTCACCCAGACCGCCCGAGCTTCCGAGCGACCGTGCATAGATGATCCGGAGGCGCTGCCATTCGAGTCCGGCATGGATTTCCCCATAATGTTTAATGCCCGGCGTATGCAGGTAGTGTAAACCGATGATCTCGTTCAGTTTGAGCTTGCGGAGCAGGGGCACTTTGCTCGTGAGCAGCGTAGAGAGGTTGTATTCCCCGTGTACTTCCACAAAATTTCCCGGCGTACTGTGCTGGTAATAATCCAGCAACAGGAAAGTCGTCGATTGCTGATCGCTGATGAGTGTGCGTGTACCTTTGAAATGCCGGTAGTCGGTATAGTAGAGGGATTTATCATTCAGAAATGTGCCCACTCGTACGTCAAATGCCATACGGCCGTATAAGCCGAGGCCGATATCCGGTTTATGCAATCGCGTCACTAGCAGATCGTAGTCCACATCACTTCCCAATAGCTGTGGCACCCCCTTCGTATAAGAAAGAGATAAGGTGGGCCACGGCGATGGCAGGTACACTCGTCGGTGCGGATACGTCTCGTACTTGGTACTGAAGTCGTAGCTGAGATCCAAGGTCACTTTAAAAGCACGGTTTTCCGGAAACAGCGGTGTGTCTTCTGCCGGCGCCAGCGGGTTGTTGGAGGTGAGGTGTTCCTTATTTCGATCCCAAAAGGTATAATCCGTGCTGTTTGGCAGCCACAGGCGGTTTTCCCAAACGGCGGAAGTCGTTACGTGCACGTTGGCGGGCAAGGTATAACGCCATGCTATCCCACCAAAGGTACGCTCGTACCATTTGAGGTAATTGCGGCCAAAAAGGGTGGTGGTGATGGTGTTGAAGAGTGGTGGCAGCGATCCCCGGTTATTTATATCCTGCATGTTGCTGCCCCCATACACGTGGAAGAAGCTCTTGCCCAGTGGGAACGAGGAGCCCGCATAGCCGTTGAACCGCTCGTTGGCAAAACCATAGCGGATGTTGCCATATAGCGTGAAATTGCGGTTCAGCACCGTATCGACCTGCCGTGAGTACCGTACACCATAGTTGAGCGCCAACCCCTCCACACTGTTGAAGAGCAGCGAGGTTGCTAAGCCGTCGAAGGAAAGTGACGAGCGGTTCGCGCGGTTGCGGTACGTATATCCGGTCAGTAGGTCTTGCGGTTTCAGTTGATTGGAAACCCGGTCGAGCGAATCGAGGTATGGTTTGGACTCGCGCCGGCGTTGCAGGCTATCCTTGCGGATATAGTCTAGCTGTTCTTCTTCGGTGAGCAGCAGTGGGCGGTGGGTATTCCAATAGAGCGAGTCGCGCTTATTAACCCCTTCGGCAATACGCAACACCTCGTTGAATGCACCCTTCCGGATGGTTGGGTGTGTCGCATAATCGCTGTATACCGCCACAAAATAGCCGCCTATCCGGAACCCGAGTAGACCACCTACAAAATCAAACCGAATACTTGATGGTTGCCATTGAGCGCTGTCTATCGGGATATATTCCTGCCGAATATCCAGGGTGTCGATGATATTGATTCCTGAGGCTTTGGTAAGTTGCAAGTTTACGCCGTATACCCGCCAAAGGCCATCCATAATGTAGATGTCGCCTTGGTAGAGCGGTTCGCCCTTACGGCGCGGCGTCACTTCGATTTTATGGATGGTAAGCCCGTTTTCTTCGGTAGTACCCAGCAGTCGGTATCGGTAGTAACCGAGGGCATTGTCGGCAATGGGCGAAACGAAAGGCCTCGGGCTCAGCCCCTCGATGATAGGCTGGTTGTTTTCATAGAAATTGAGTTTCAGGTCGGCTGCCCGATTAAAGCTGAATGCGCGGTTATTTCCCGAAAACTTCGAGCTGATCATTTCCTCGCGGAAATCGTCGGGTGGCCGTACGGTGATGCGCGATTCGGATTCGGAAAGGTACACGATTCCCGTGCGGTTGGAGTCCAGCCCGATTTCACGGCCGATTTGATCGATGTCCACACCGAGGAACTTTTTGGGTGCCTGCAGCAGTCGCTGCACACCCTTGATATACACATTCGCTGTGTAAGGGGTAGCTTCGTGCAGGTGTTTCTTGCGTTGCCGGATGGCTTGCCGGATAATGGCATAGGCCGGATCCTCGCCGTTACCGATCACCACTTCATCCAGCAGGTACGATTCGGCGAGGAGGGTAATATATATGTGTTTATCCCCATCCATGGCAACCGGTTCGATGACTTGCCGGTAGCCTACTGAACGGACCACCAATTCATGTTTGCCGGCGGGTAGGGCCAATTTGAATATGCCTTCGCTGTTGGCTGACGTACCGCCGCTTACCCTGCTTTTGGGATAGATGCTGGCAAACGGTACCGGCTCGCCCTGGTCATCGGTTACTTGCCCAGTCAGCAGGTATGGCTGCGCGTGGACGAACAGGCTCGCCATGCTGATGAAAACAAGCGTAAGCCACGGTTTCAGCATAAACATCCTCAAAACTACCAAAAGGAGGTCGGATGTTGTTGTTAATTTTCGTTAATATTGCAGCCAGCACAATAGACTTAAAAACATGAATACCATCAACGCCTGCCTATTGACGGCAGTCCTCGCATTTGCATCACTTTCCGCCCATGCGCAGACTTCACCAACATTTATTTCATATCCGACATTGAGCCCGGATGGGCAGACCGTCGTTTTCAGCTATTCGGGTGACCTGTGGAGCGTGTCTTCCGCTGGCGGGCAGGCGCTTCGCCTCACGGCCATGCGCGGCGATGAAATCGCCCCACGTATCTCGCCCGATGGCCAGTGGCTGGCATTCTCGGCCAACCAATTCGGTAACCACGATGTGTACGTGATGCCCCTAGCCGGGGGTGATATCCGGCAGCTTACCCACCACGACGCGTCCGATGAGGTAGACAGCTGGAGCTGGGATAGCCAGACCATCTACTTCACCTCGGGGCGCTATAACCGCTTCACCACTTATGTCGTGGCGGCCCAGGGCGGAACGGCGGAACGGCTCTTCCCCCATTATTTCAATACCATACACGGGGTGGTGGAAAAGCCCGATGGCGAACTGCTTTTCAATAACACGTGGGAAAGCTATTTCAACGCGAACCGCAAGCGCTACAAGGGAGCGTATAACCCCGACATTATGGGATACCATCCCACCACTCACACGTTTACCCAGTATACCGATTACGAAGGCAAAGATTTCTGGGCTTCCGTGGATCGGCAGGGCAATGTGTTCTTCGCCTCCGACGAGACCAACGGCGAATACAACCTCTATACGTTTACGAATGGAGAAAAGAGGATACTGACCCATTTCGATACCTCAATCAAGCGCCCTAACGTATCGGCAGACGGCACGAAAGTGGTCTTCGAAAAAGATTACCAGCTGTATATTTACGATGTAGCTACCAAGCAAACCATAAAACCCGATGTTTCCGTGGGCCGGAACGCGATATTAGATGCCCAACAGGAGTTTGATGTGAACGAAAACATCTCCTATTTCGATGTATCGCCGGACGGTAAGAAGCTGGCTTTCATCTCGCGTGGGGAACTCTTTGTGAGCGATATCGAAGGGAAGTTTATCAAGCAGATGCCAAGCTCGGGCGAACGGGCCATGGAGGTGAAGTGGTTGGCCGACAACAAAACGCTGCTGTTTAACCAGACCCATGCGGGCTACCCCAATTGGTACACCATAGCGGCCGATGGTAGCGGCGGCACCAAGCAGCTCACGGCCGACTTGCGCAGCAACCGCGATATCACACTCAACGCTGAGCGCACCCAGGCGGTATACCTCAGTGGGCGCGACGAGGTGCGCCTGCTCGACCTCAAAACGCTGAAAAGCGCCACCGTGGTGAATGATGAAATATGGGCGTTCCAGAACTCCGAGCCGTCGTTTTCGCCAAATGGCGAATACATCCTGTTTACGGCCCACCGTAACTTCGAACAGGATATCTTTGTACACCATATCGCGAAGAAGCAAACCATCAACCTCACCAATACGGGCGTGTCTGAGGCCTCGCCGGTATGGTCGCCCGACGGTAAATCCATCTACTTCGCCAGCAACCGCACCAAACCGGCCTACCCGACCGGTATGCGCGATGCCAGCATCTACCGCATGGCACTGGATGATTTTGATGAACCGTACCGGATCGATAAGTTCGAGGAGCTTTTCGAGGAGAAAAAGAAAGACGAGAAAGGCGACGACAGCAAAAAGATGGGCAAAGATAAAGCCGGCGAAAAAGGCGATGATGCCGATAGTACGGCGATTGCCAATACGCCCATTGTAATCAATACCCAGGGGCTGCTCGACCGCATTACCCGGATAGGCCCGGCTTTTGGCACGCAAAGCAATCCCAAAACATTTAAAAAAGGCGAGAAGATCTACATCTTTTATGCCTCGAACCATGATGGTGGGCGGCGGGCCCTTTACCGGACAGTACGTGAGGCGTTTGAAGACGACAAGACCGAGAAGGTAGCTGACGGTGGCGTGGGTAACCTGGTGGAGGTAAATGGGAAATGCTATGCTCTTTCCAACGGCACCGTGCAGAAATACAACATCGATGGCAACAAGCTCGAAAAGGTGGACATCGCCTTCAAATTCCGCCGCAATCTGGAAGACGAGTTCAACCAGCTATTCTACGAGACGTGGGCAGGCATTGAAGAGAATTTTTACGATGATGATTTCCACGGGATGGATTGGACCGCGGTGAAAACCCGCTATGCGGCTTACCTGCCCTACCTGAACAGCCGCGCAGACCTGCGGGTGCTGCTTAATGATATGCTGGGCGAGCTTAACTCGTCGCACCTCGGCTTCAACTCAAGCGGCAGCGACGAGCGTAAGGATTTCTCGATGGTAACCAATGAAACGGGTGTGGTATTTGACAATGAGAACCCCTACCGCGTGTTGCGCGTGGTGGACCGGAGCAATGCGGCCCGCAAGGAAGTTGATATCCGGCCTGGCGATGTGTTGGTGGCGGTTAACGGGCAACGGGTGGATACCCTGGCCGATCGTGACCGGTATTTCACACGGCCGTCGCTGGCCGATGAAATGGTGCTCACTTTCCGGCGAGGCGGGGCGGAAGTGGCCGCTAAGGTTCGGCCCCAACGCAGCAGTGCCATGTGCGATCATCACTACGATGAATGGATACGCAATAACCGCCACAAGGTGGATTCACTGGGGCAGGACCGTATTGCCTACACGTATATGAAGAATATGGGCGGAGCCGAGCTGGAGCGCTTTCTATTGGACATGGTAGAGCAGGAGGCACATAAAGATGCCATCATCCTCGACCTACGGTACAACACCGGTGGCAACGTGCACGATGAGGTCTTGCGCTTCCTTTCGCAACGCCCATACCTGCAATGGCAATACCGCGGTGGCAAGCGCTCACCGCAGAGCAACTTTGCCCCATCGGGCAAGCCTATTGTGCTACTGGTAAACGAGCAGTCGCTCAGCGATGCAGAGATGACTGCCGCTGGCTTCAAAGCGTTGAAACTGGGTAAAATCATCGGTACCGAAACCTACCGCTGGATCATCTTCACGTCGGCCAAGGGGCTCGTAGACGGCTCGTCGTACCGGGTGCCGGCATGGGGTTGTTATACACTGGAAGGCGACGACCTGGAGCTGACCGGTGTGTTGCCCGATATTATGGTCAAGAATACCTTCATGGACCGACTGGAAGGCAAAGACCCGCAGTTGGAGCGGGCGGTAAAGGAGTTGTTAGGTGAATTGGGGAAGTAATGGGCGATAGCGTGGTTGCCATTTTCGTAATACGCGTTCTACCAGCGTTGAAAATATAAAAATCGTGCTGCGATGGCAATTATGAAATTCGTAAAAGTGATCGCTAAATCAAAGAAAAATAGGTGAATATTTTCGCTTGCGTTGATAGATTTGTAATTTTGCTGGAGCAATTTGGCAGATATGGAAATATCATTACCAAGATTAGCTGTTTATCCTTCGGATCTGCAACGGATCACTGGCCAGAGCGAACGCACCTGCCAGCGGCTCATCAACAAGATCCGGGATATGTTTGGGCTCGATAAGCACCAGCATGTGACGGTTTATCAAGCCTCGGATTACCTGGGCATTCCGGTAGCGGAACTTTCACGTTTCATGCGCCAATCCTGAACCCAGACAGTTGGCAAAGGGTTTGCCACGACAGCGCAAAGATTTTATGGGATAACCGTCTCGCTTCGGGCGAGGCGGTTTTTTTGTGCGCGACAAAACCGCCAATTCCGTCAATCCCGCCAAAGCCGCCAATTCCGACACGCCTTCTTGACATGTTCCGCAACTTTGTAATGCCGAGGGAAAGGTACCGCCCGCGGCACGGAGTATTATTCTATGGTTTAATGTTTTAAAAAAAGTAGAAACATGGCAATTAAATTCAACGTTTTGGAAATCGGTAAACCGGGCGACCCGGATGCACCGAAGAAGTTTTACCCACGTCCGGTGCATTCCGGAGAAATCACGCTTGAAGACCTGGCGGCGGACATCTCATACTCGTCTTCACTTACGGAATCCGATGTTTATGCCGTTTTGCAGAGCCTGGTACGCGAAATCCCGCGCAACATTTCCCACGGCTATATCGTACGCTTGGGCAACCTCGGCGCGTTCCGCCTGGGGAGCAACAGCACGGGAAGTGATACCGAGGAGGAAGTGACCGGGGCGAACATTTTCCGCACGCGCCTGCTGTTCCACCCGGGCAAACATGTCAAGGCGGTGGTTGACGGTTTAACTTTCGAGAAAATCCGCTAAAGCCCGGTCTTCCGATCGGCATTTCCAGCCGCCTCGTTTCAAACGAGGCGGCTTTTTTGTTGAAATCAGCCAAAAATGACGCTTGGTCACTTCAAAAACTGACTTCGGAGGCTTTCTGAAGTGACGGTGGTCGTTTAAAAATTGACTTCGGAGACTTTGGAAAGCGACTTCGGAGAGTTTTTCGGCTGGATTTCAAGTGCTAAAATAATCTACTAGGAAATTTTTTGTCTCGTGTTTTCCGATATTTTTCACTTGACAGCCCGTCCAGCAGAACTGACCTGCCTGCTTCTATGAAGGGAAAGTAATGGGATAACACGCATAAAAATCAAGGTATTCCGCAGTTATCACAGGCTTTCGGCATAACGGCATAATGCAATGATGCCCTTTACATCATTGAAATCCAACTCGTGGTCAGCTACGTATTTCTCCAATGCTTCGCTGTGGTTACGATATATCCGGTAGAGCTGCTTGAAGTTGGAGAACCTCTTCTGCTTTCCGCCATGCTCGATAACGTAATCGTGGTAAATCTCGGATACCTCGTGTTCTGGAGTTTTGCGGTCCGATCCCAAACCCCGAAAAAATGCAGTCGAATAGACATCGACCGAAGCAAGCTTGCTGGTGCCGCCATAGGCCACGGGAGGTGGTTTGAGCGTACTGTTCGCGTTGAATCGGATGTACATGATGGGACTGCTCGATACTTTTTCCAATGCATTTTTACCGTCTAGGAGAAAAGTGCGCCCAGCGATGACGAGCGAGTCGATGCCCCGATAATCAGCCACTACCTTTACCTGGCCATCCCGCTGATCGATGAAATGAAGCGCACTTTCCACCAGGTTATAGTTCACTTTTTCAGTCGATGTTTGTCCGCCGTGAAAATGTACTACCGCGTCGTGGTATTCATCAAAAAGAAAAGGCGACAGGGATTCCTGCGTGTAGCTGGGTGTTGAAAATACCACGAATAACAATAAAAGGAAGCCTGTAGGTTTCATATCATGTCGTTTTTATCTAATATCAGAGTGGCAGCCATTACGGCCGTAATCTGGCGGAAAGATAGTCAATATTCCGCTTACAAAAAAGATGCAGGGCAAAAGCTTTTTTTGATCCGAGCGACCGCACATGCTACCATTTAAAAACCATTGTGGATGGGGTGTCGAAACCCTTTATTTCACACGTTAAAATCCGTACCTTTGCCCCCGAAAATACCGGCTGCTTACAAAGCAGCATGGCTGCACTACGGTAGTAACATATCCGAATGAATAAAATACATTTCCAAGAGAAATTCGAAGGGCGGCACATCGGTCCGAGCGCCGATGAGACCGCCGACATGCTTGACGCGCTAGGGCTCGAAAGCCTCGGCCAGCTGATGGATGAAACGGTTCCCGCACAAATCCGAACCACGACGCCCCTGCGCCTGCCGGATGCATGGAGCGAAACGGCGTACTTGCAGCGGATGCGGGGTGTGGCCGATAAAAACCGGGTGTTTAAATCGTACATCGGCCAAGGATATTACGATGTTACCTTGCCCGGCGTCATCCAGCGTAATGTATTTGAAAACCCGGGGTGGTACACCCAATATACGCCTTACCAGGCGGAAATAGCACAAGGGCGCTTGCAGGCGTTGCTCAACTTCCAGACCATGGTCATTGACCTTACGGGGATGGAGTTAGCCAATGCCTCACTGCTTGATGAAGCGACGGCTGCTGCCGAAGCCATGTTTATGCAATATGGGCTCCGCAAAAACAAAGCAGCGGATACGTACTTCGTATCGGACAATGTGTTTCCGCAAACGCTAGCTGTGTTGCGTACCCGGGCGCAATCGTACGGGATTGAGCTGATGGTCGGTGACCTGCAGCAGATTCCCGATAGCGATGTTATTTTCGGTGTGTTGGTGCAATATCCGGCTGGTGACGGCTCGATAAGTGATTACAAGCACTTGGTGGAGCAATTGCATAACCGCAACATCTCGGTATGTGCGGTGGCCGATTTGCTGAGTTTGGTATTGCTGGCCGCTCCCGGTGAGTGGGGCGCCGATGTGGTGGTGGGCAGTACCCAGCGCTTCGGTATCCCTATGGGTTTCGGCGGACCGCATGCGGCTTATTTCGCCACTAAAGACGCTTACAAACGGAATATTCCCGGCCGCATCATCGGCGTTACCGTGGATGTAGACGGCGAATATGCGTTGCGCATGGCGCTGCAAACCCGAGAGCAGCATATCCGGCGCGATAAAGCGTCATCCAATATCTGTACGGCGCAGGCGCTGCTAGCCATCATGGCCGGGTTTTACGCTGCCTACCACGGGCCGAAGGGCTTGCAGCAGATCGCCGACCGTATCCATGGACTGACCAACCTACTCGACAAGGCACTGCAGCATTTGGGTTATACCCAATATAACGAAACGTATTTCGATACGCTGCGGATAGAGTTGGGTGAACTTGCCGGGCCGCTACATGCGGAGGCGCTCAACAACGAGGTGAATCTCCATTATCAAGGCACCATTGCCGGCATTTCCATAGACGAAACCACCACATACCAGGATATCGAGACCCTTGTGCGTATCTTTGCTAAATTGAAGGGCCGAAAGCTCGACGATGCGGACCTGCAAGCACAGGCGCAACGTATCGTCCCGGCCATTCCGCAGGCCTTGCAGCGCACATCGGCATACCTCACCCACCCAGTGTTTAATAGCTATCACTCCGAGCACGAAATGCTAAGGTACATCAAGTCGCTGGAAGCCAAAGACCTTTCGTTGTGCCATTCCATGATTCCATTGGGATCATGTACCATGAAACTCAACGCAACCACCGAAATGGTTCCCGTAACATGGCCCGAATTCGGTAGCATCCATCCGTTTGCCCCTGTAGACCAGGTGGGAGGATACATGCAGCTTATCGGCGAGCTGGACGAGTGGTTAAGTGAGATCACCGGATTTAACAAGGTGAGCTTCCAGCCCAACTCGGGCGCCCAGGGGGAATATGCCGGGCTGATGGTGATCCGCGCATACCACGAAAGCCAAGGAGATATGCACCGCAATGTGGTGCTTATTCCAGCATCGGCTCACGGTACCAATCCCGCATCCGCCAGTATGGCGGGTATGGATGTAGTGGTGGTGAAGTGTGACGAGCGCGGCAACATTGATGTGGTCGACCTACGCGTCAAAGCGGAGCAGCACGCATCAGATCTTGCTGCATTGATGGTTACCTATCCCTCTACGCACGGTGTTTTCGAAGAACCTATTATTGAGATATGTGAAGTTATTCACCAACACGGTGGACAGGTTTATATGGATGGTGCCAACATGAACGCACAGGTGGGTTTCACTAACCCCGGGCGCATCGGTGCCGATGTATGCCACCTTAACCTGCATAAAACATTCTGTATACCGCATGGCGGCGGTGGCCCGGGCATGGGCCCTATTGGCGTTGCTAAGCACCTGGTGCCATTCCTGCCCAACCATGAGGTGGTGTCGGTAAGCGGTGCCGATGGCATCAGCGCTGTATCTGCGGCACCGTGGGGGTCGGCGTCCATCCTGCTGATTTCGCATGCGTACATTGCAATGATGGGTGCCGAAGGGCTTGCCAACGCTACGCAGTACGCTATCCTCAATGCCAATTACATCAAAACCCGATTGGAGGGACACTACCCAGTGCTCTACGCGGGAGCTAATGGCCGGTGTGCGCACGAGCTGATATTGGATTGCCGGGGGTTCAAAGCGGTGGGAATCGAAGTGGGTGATATCGCCAAGCGGCTCATGGACTACGGTTTCCATGCACCCACGGTGTCCTTCCCCGTTGCAGGGACCTTGATGGTAGAACCTACTGAATCGGAGTCTCAGGCAGAGCTTGACCGCTTTTGCGACGCGATGATTGCCATCCGCGAAGAGATTGCTGCGGTCGAGCAAGGTTATGCCGATCGGGCGAACAACCTGTTGAAAGGCGCACCACATACCATCGCGATGGTATCTACCGATGCGTGGGATAAACCCTATGCCCGCTCACAGGCAGCCTTTCCGCTGCCGTTTGTACGCCGTCACAAATTCTGGCCGGCGGTGGGTCGCGTCAACGACTCACAGGGTGACCGCATGCTGATTTGTGCCTGCCCCCCGCTAAGTGCTTACGAAACCGCCGAGGTATAGTCCACGCCGGTGGGGCACCCACACACGAAAAACCCCATTCCAGCCATAGCCGGAATGGGGACTGTACGACTTTCGTCATACTGGTGTGCTTTTCCTTCGCTGGAATTATCCAGATCAGGTTCGGGGATGTAATCTCAGCCTGATAGACTCAAGCACTCCCGGCACATCGTTTACCAAGAAGACACATCAGTGTAAAAAAGGTTTTAAAAAAGATTATTTTTTTCCGCTATAAGGCGGTCTTTCAATGACAGCCGAGTAGGCTGGTAACCGTACAAGCGTTCATGAGCGCCGGTGAGAGCAGACGGGGGCGAATTAAGTTGCTTTTTTAAGCAGCTTTATCTAAGTTTGGTTCATTCAAACATGTATTTCCATGAAAGCTTTTAATATTATTTTTTGCATCCTGTTTTTAGTCAGTGCAGCATTGCAGTATAACGATGTGGACCCTCTCTTGTGGATAGCTTTGTACGGCTATGGTGCGTGGGCATGTTTTATGGCGGCACGCGGCCGTTACCTGGTGTGGAGCTATGCGTTAGGTATTGCAGTGTATCTCGCATTCGTGGCATACTTCCTCATATTCAAACACGGTGTGCTTGATTGGGTGCAGCACCATGAAGCAAAAGACCTGGTGCAGTCCATGAAAGCCGATAAACCGTGGATAGAGGAAACACGCGAAGTGTTGGGCCTTCTCATACTGATAACGGTATTGGGAGTTGACTGGATTGTGGCCGCCAAGCGCAAGCGGATTGGTACGGCCTGAATGGCTGCTTTTAATTGCTTTTTTACGATAAGTTTGCCTAAAGTTTACGTAACTTTAACACGTAACCCCAACGGTAATAGCTAATGTTGAGAAATTTTGAACACTTGGGCTTAACCAATATAATTTACGTAAAAAATACACCTAAGTTGTTGATGTTAAAATGATTAATTGATATTTCATTTTTTAATTTTTTAGGTGGTTTTTTTTTGCCACCTTCGTTTCACGGAGAAGTTATCAACATTTTTTCGATCATTTATTGGATATCAACTTTTTAAGATTTAACGAATGGAAAAAACGAGCACGAGTGTATGGGATAGTTGTCTGCAAATCATCAAAGATAATATTCCGGCACAAAGTTATAAGACCTGGTTTGAGCCCGTTAAGGCTGTACGGTTGGAAGGTAACGTTTTGACTATTCAAGTACCGAGTTTATTTTTTTACGAATGGCTGGAAGAGCACTATGTCGGCTTGCTGCGCAAAACGATAAAGAAGCATCTGGGTGAAAATGGACGATTGGAGTACAACATCGTTGTCGAAAAATCATCCACGAGCAACCCATATACCACCAATATCCCCTCAAGTGGTAATGGCGCCGAAGCTAAGAAACAATCGATCCCCATACCGGTAGCGCTTAATAAGGACATCAAGAACCCGTTCGTCATTCCGGGTCTTAAGAAACTACAGGTTGATCCACAGTTGAACCAACATTATACATTCGATAATTTCATCGAGGGCGAGTGCAATCGGTTAGCCCGTTCAGCGGGCTTCGCCGTCGCGAGCAAGCCGGGAGGCACTTCGTTCAACCCATTGATGATATACGGCGGGGTGGGGTTGGGTAAAACGCACCTGGCCCAGGCGATCGGCAATGAAATCAAACACACCCTACCCGACAAGCTGGTCATTTACGTATCGTGCGAAAAATTCTGCCAGCAGTTCGTCGATTCCCTGAAAAACAACACCATTAACGATTTTGTCAATTTCTATCAGGCGATGGACGTCATCATCATGGATGATGTACATAATTTTGCCGGTAAAGAACGTACGCAGGATATCTTTTTCCACATATTCAACCACCTCCATCAGTCGAGCAAGCAAATTATCCTCACGTCAGATAAGCCGCCAAAGGACCTTGCCGGTCTGGAAGAGCGTTTGTTGAGTCGGTTTAAATGGGGGCTTTCAGCCGATATGCAGGTGCCCGATTTGGAAACCCGCATGGCTATCCTCAAGAAGAAGATGTATTCGGACGGCATCGAGTTACCGGATAACGTCATCGAATACGTAGCAAACCAGATAGACAATAGCGTACGCGAGTTGGAGGGGGCAATGGTATCGTTGTTGGCACAGGCTACCCTCAACAAAAAGGAAATAGACCTCAACCTTGCCAAATCCATGCTGAAGAATTTTATCAAGAATTCGCATAAGGAGATATCAATGGATTATATCCAGAAATTGGTGTGTGATTATTTTGAGGTGCCTGTGGAGATGGTCAAGTCGAAATTGCGGAAGCGCGAAATCGTACAGGCTAGGCAGATTTCAATGTATTTGGCCAAGAACCACACAAAAACGTCATTGAAGTCTATTGGTGCATTCTTCGGTGGCAGGGACCATTCCACGGTAATCTATGCCTGCCAAACTGTTGAAGACCTGATTGAAACCGACAAGAAGTTCAAAGCTTACGTACAGGATATTCAGAAGAAGTTGAAGACCAGTTAATACCGGAAAAGGCGGGATGCTTGTAGACACCCCGCCTTTTCCGGCTGCTTTATTTATACCAACCGTTATCTGCCGCCACCACTCCGGCGACCGCCACCCTGCCTCATCCGATTGGCCCGTTCCTCAATCAGTTTGGTGTAGGCCTTTTTCTGGTCGTTGTCGAGTATGGAAAGGATTTTGGTATCGGTCTGCGTTCGTAGCTCCCGCATTTTTTCACCCATTTTTTGCCGATCTCCGTCCCGATTGTTTTGAAACGCTTGTTGCATCGCTTTGCTTTGCGCAAGCGAATAGGCGTAAACAGAGTCCTTTTGGGCGGCGGAGAGCTTAAGTTCTTTCTCCAATCGCTCACTCGCCCGTTTGGCATTTTCTTCGGGAGTACTACGGCCGCGCTGCTGTGCGAAAGACAACCCTACCATCATCAGTAACGCCGTCATCATTAAAATACGCTTTTTCATCTGTTTAAATTTTTCTTTAGTGGTGATGAAGCTGTCATGGCTTGATTATTTCCCTGTGTAGTTTTTGAAAACCATGACGGTTTCACGATTCTTAAATTAATTGATATGTTGGGTAAGACTCGGTGAAGGCAACAATGGTTTAGCTGCTTGTAGCGTAACAATTTAGCTACTTTCTCCCGGTGGCGTATCCAAGAGCCATTCTCCCGATTTTCCTTATCTTTGCATCCGGTTTATCGGGTAGAATGCATGGCTATTACCATTGGAAATATCAATTTAGGGGCATTCCCGTTGCTTTTGGCACCCATGGAAGACGTGAGTGACCCGCCGTTCCGTTTTGTTTGCAAGCAAAACGGTGTGGATATGATGTATACCGAGTTTATTTCCTCCGAGGGGCTTATCCGCGATGCGGCTAAAAGCCGCCAGAAGTTGGATATCTTCGAATATGAACGTCCCATCGGCATCCAGATTTTCGGTAGCGACATCGATACGATGCGCGAAGCCACCGAAATCGCATCGCAGGCGGGCCCCGACCTGATCGACATCAATTACGGCTGTCCTGTAAAAAATGTAGCTTGCCGTGGTGCGGGAGCTAGTCTGCTGCAAGATATCGATAAGATGACGGCGATGACCAAAGCCGTGGTGGAGGCTACCCACCTACCTGTTACGGTAAAAACGCGCCTTGGGTGGGATGACAATACCAAGAATGTTTATGAAGTCGCCGAGCGCCTACAGGATGTGGGCATCCAGGCGTTGAGCATCCATGGCCGCACCCGTTCGCAAATGTACAAGGGCCAGGCCGATTGGCACCTCATCCGTGAAATCAAACGCAATCCACGCATCCGTATTCCCATTTTTGGGAATGGCGATGTAGACAGTGTGGAAAAGGCCGCTGCTTGGCGTATGGAGTACGAAGTGGACGGCATTATGATTGGCCGTGCCTCTATCGGTTATCCGTGGATATTCCGCGAGATCAAGCATTTCTTCCAAACCGGCGAGCACCTGCCTGGCCCAACCCTCGCCGAACGGGTTGCTGTATGCCGCACCCACCTCCGGAAATCGCTCGAATGGAAAGGCGAAAAGACGGGTATTTTCGAGATGCGCCGGCATTATGCGAACTACTTTAAAGGCATCCCCCATTTCAAGGAATATCGCATGAAGCTGGTGTCGTTGATGGAGATTGACGATATCGAGGCGGTGCTCGACGAAATCAATGAGCAATTTGAGCCGGAAGTTGTTTAGGCTATTTTTTCAGTAGTGCAAATAGCGTCTTGCGCTCCAAGAGGAATGTTATTCCAACAAATACCACGAAAAACAGGTTCCCGATGATCATATGGCGATCAAATACATTAAATGTGAGCCAGCAAACCCCCAGGCCCACTAAGATGTAAGCGATGTTTTTGCTCACGCGGTAAGGGATGGGGTATCGTTGCTGCCCCCAAAAGTACGAGAGCATCACCATGATGCCATAAGCAAGGGTTGTCACCCAAACGGCTGCGAAATAGCTGTAGTGGGGAATCAGGATCACATTGAGTACAATGGTTACGATGGCGCCTATACCAGAGATATATAGCCCAAACCGTGTCTGGTCGGTTAATTTGTACCATATCGACAGATTCATGTAAATACCCAGCAGGACGTAGTTGAGTAATAGAATAGGTACAATGGGCAAACCCGACCAGTACAGTTCCTGTTGTTCGGTGTCCTTACCTTCGATGAAATATTTAAGCCATTCGATGTTGGCTGAGATACCGACCATCACCAATACCATAGCAATAATGAAGTAATCCATGATGAGTGCATAAACACGCCGGGCATTTTCGTTTTTAGCGTAACTGAAGAAAAACGGCTCAGCACCCAGCCGGAAGGCTTGGATAGCAATGCTCAAAAACACGGCAATCTTTGATACAGCCCCGTAGATACCGTTGTCGGAGATACCCTTTTCGCCCGGAATCAGCTTGGGGATCATGAGTTTGTCGAGGTACTCGTTGATAATGAATGAGATGTTAGCAATGAGTATGGGGAAGCTGTATGCAAACATCTCACGCAGCAATGCACGGTCGGGCCGTAGTCGGATTTTTATCAGCTCCGGCAGGAGGAGCAGCAGCACCAGCAGGCTGGCACTAAGGTTGGCGATAAATACGTAGCCCAGCCAGCCCGGCCGATACCACCCCTCGATACAGGGTATGGTCTGCGGAACGTGGACCAAAAGCCAGGGAATGCAAAAGATGAAAAACAGGTTGAGTACAATGAATGTGACCACGTTGGTCAGTTTGAGCCAGGCAAACCGCATGGCCCGCCCCTGTGCGCGTAGTTGAGCAAAAGGGATGACGGCCAATGCATCGGCAACCAGAAAAAGTGTAAATAACTGAACATAAGTCACATAATCGCTGTCGTGTTGACCATTGTTCAACCACGTGGCAATACCTTTGGCACCGGAGAAGATCGCACCCATGAATAAGGTGGAGATGACAAGTACAACAAAAAAGCTGTTGTTCAATACCCGGGCTTTATCTTCGTGCTTTTGAAGGAAGCGGAAAAAGGTGGTTTCCATGCCGAAGGCAAGAATGGCCTGTATCATGGCTGCCCAGCTGTATAACAGGGTGAAAATACCGTATACAGCCGTTGAAAACTGCTTCACAAAAAGGGGTGTGAGCAGGAAGTTAATCAGCCGGGGCACGATGGTACCCAGCCCATAGATAGCGGTTTGCCCGGCGAATTTTCTAAGTACAGACAACGTTCAACGCATTAAGGTCAGCCACGTGATTTCCTGATGACCTCAAAGTTACGATAGTTTTTCATTTCGCCTTCAATGGCCACTACTTTTTCCACCACGGCCCTTTCCGGTCCTTCGTGGCACCATTCCAGAAAAGCGTCAAGGGCAATAGCATCGCCTTCCGCCTCGATAGCTACCGTGCCATCAGGCTTGTTCTGTGCGGTGCCCTTCACCCCTAACTGGTCGGCAACGGCTTTCGTGGTGAACCGGAAATAGACGCCCTGTACTTTGCCGGATACGACGATGTCGAGGTGTTTGTAGTTGTCCGTGTTGGTGTCCATGTTCTTTTCTGATGGTGCAAAAATACACGCAAATTGGCACACCGTCAAATCTGCAATCAATACATCGTCAGGTTAGCACGTCTTTTAAAGCAGCTCCAGGGCCCTATCGAACCGGTAGCTGAGGCCGATTTCGTGGGTGGTGTTGCTAATGCGGCGATTGAGCGGCTCGCTGCCCGGATTGAACTGGTAGCTGTAGCCCAGCCCGATGCCCGCGAAGTTGAACTGCGCCATGCCTGCCAGCTCGCCGTAGCTGCGGACGTTGAGCCCAATCCCGAATACCCTTTTCACAAAGAACAGCGCGGAGGCTTCCGCCTGCGGTCGTAGGCTCTCGGAATAAGTTACCAGCACCGACGGGCGGAACTGGAAGTCGGCCCCTAGGTTGAACAGTGCCCCGGCCGTGAGGTGATACAAGTTACGGAAGTTGTATCGGCTCTCTCCGCCCACACCGAGGTTGCCTAGCATCAGCCGTGGCAGCGACAGTCCCACATAGTACCGCTCCGGGCGGTACAGCATCACCCCAAAGCCGACCAATGCATCGGTTTCTTGCACGTCCTCCCGGAAAGCAGGGTCCATCGGGTCCAGTTGCGAGAAGCGGCCGTCCATGTAGCTGAAGCCCGCGTTGAGCGAAAGCCCCAAATATTCGGTTTCCGATATGCGCACACTTTTGGCAAAGAATGCCGATGCCTCAGTGAGTTTCTCCACGGCCATGCTTTCGTGGCGGATGCTGATGCCGGTGGTGGCGCTGAAGTTTTCGAAACCTATATGCCCGCTGCCCCAGAACACCGTTGGGGCACCGTCCATGCCCACCCACTGCCGTCGGCCGATTACCGATACCTCCCCGTCTATGCGCATCAGGCTGGCTGCCGGGTTGATCACTGTGCGCAGCTGCCCATGCTGGGTGTGCGTGAGTGGCTGTTGGGCATGCAGCGACGTAACCGCCGCGAGCATCCCTATGAATATAAGTTGTATCCGTTTCATCTTCGTCTATTGTCTTTTCTCTGATCGTTATTATCTGATGTCTCTTGTCTCAAATCTCATGTCTGACATCTCCAATCTAATACCTGAGCACGAACCATCCCTTCTCGTATTTCCATTCGCTGCCTACCTTGATCTCGGCGATATAGAAGTAAGTCCCCGCCGGCACCCTATTCTGCCCGGTGCCGATACCGCGGAAGGCCACCGTGCCATTGTTGTAGCCCGAAGCCTCCCACACCACCGTGCCATTGCGGTTGACGATGCGTACCCTGTTTTCGGGGTAGTCCTTGATGGCCTCGATGATCAAGTACTCGTTGATCCCGTCGCCGTTGGGCGATACGGCCTTGTGTACTCGGATGGGCAGGTCCAGCGTCGGATCGGCGACCCGCACGGCCACTTTGACCGGTTCGGCCGGTTCGTGGTTGGCATCGCCGGCCTGCGTGGCCGTGATGTGCACGGTACCCAACCGCAAGATGTTGAGCGCCGTACCACTGAGGGTAGCCACCTCTTCATCGTCGATGCTGAGCGTTACAGGGAGTCCACTGCTCGCCGATACGTGCAGTTGGATGGTGCCCGCACCGCGGTCCACCTCCGCCGGGGCAGTGAAGGTGATGGTCTGGCTGGCCTTGCGCACAACCAGCGTTTGGCTCGCTTGCGGGCGGTTGCTGTAATTGCTGTTTTCCGGAACGGTGGCCGTAATGGTGGCCTCACCGACACCGGTGATGTGGAGTTGCCCATCTGTGGTTATTTCAACCACCGATGCATCGCTGCTTGTGTAGGTGGTGGCTTCGCCGCTGCTGGCTGTGGCCCCGGCAGCGAAATCTGCATCGCCGTATGCTTTCTCCGGCAATGCTGGGAAACTGATGGTTCGCGCGGCCGGGGTAACAGTGAGGTTGGCTGTCAGCACGAGGTCGTCGTAGTTATCACCGCTGACGGTGGCCGTCACCTCCTGTGTGCCCGCGTCGGTACGGCTATTATCAGCGTAACTCACCGATGTGCCTTCGGGCAGGGTGCCATCGATGGTGAGTGACCTAGCTGTACCGTCATACACAAAACTGCTATCTTTCAATGTGATGCCGGTGATGGTAGCCGGTGTGATGGTGAGGTCAGCTGTCAGTACAAGTGTTTCATAATTATCACCGCTGATAGTTGCCGTCACTTCCTGCGTGCCCACATCGGTACGGCTGTTATCAGTGTAACTCACCGTGGTTCCTTCAGGCAGGGTGCCATCGATGGTGAGTGACCTGGCCGTACCGTCATAGACAAAGCTGCTATCTTTCAATGTGATGCCGGTAACGTTGGCCGGTGTGACGGTCAGGTCAGCTGTCAGTACAAGTGTTTCATAATTATCACCGCTGATAGTTGCCGTCACTTCCTGCGTGCCCACATCGGTACGGCTGTTATCAGTGTAACTCACTGTGGTTCCTTCAGACAGGGTGCCATCGATGGTGAGCGACCTGGCCGTACCGTCATAGACAAAGCTGCTATCTTTCAATGTGATGCCAGTGATGGTAGCTGGTGTGATGGTCAGGTCAGCTGTCAGTACAAGTGTTTCATAATTATCACCGCTGACAGTGGCCGTCACTTCCTGCGTGCCCACATCGGTGCGGCTGTTATCAGTGTAACTCACCGTGGTTCCTTCAGGCAGGGTGCCATCGATGGTGAGTGACTTGGCTGTACCGTCATACACAAAACTGCTATCTTTCAATGTGATGCCGGTAACGTTGGCCGGTGTGATGGTGAGGTCGGCTGTCAGCACGAGTGTTTCATAGTTATCACCGCTGACGGTGGCCGTGAATTCCTGCGTACCCACATCGGTGCGGCTGTTATCGGCGTAACTCACCGTGGCTCCTCCGGGCAGGGTACCATCGATGGTGAGTGACTTGGCTGTACCGTCATACACAAAACTGCTATCTTTCAATGTGATGCCGGTAACGTTGGCCGGTGTGATGGTGAGGTCGGCTGTCAGCACGAGTGTTTCATAATTATCACCGCTGACAGTGGCCGTCACTTCCTGCGTGCCCACATCGGTGCGGCTGTTATCAGTGTAACTCACCGTGGTTCCTTCAGGCAGGGCGCCTTCCACTTCCAGCGCCTTGGCTGTACCATCATACACAAAACTGCTATCTTTCAGCACGATTCCGGTGATAATTTCATTGAACTGAATGCTCAATGTATTCGATGCATCGTTTCCGTTATCTGCAATATTAACCACCACATCGGCCGCTATAAAAAGCTCCACGTTTCCACCTTCGGCGGGCGTGACCTGAAACGTATAAACAATATTGTCGCTTGTCTCCAGATCACTTAATGTACCATTGGAAGCCGTAATGTCTGCAAGTGTAAACCCAGCCACTGCTTCACTGAATGTTGCCATAACGGTAAATGGTGCATTCACGGGCGTTGCGGCTTCAGTAGACAAGGCAACAGACGGTCTCCTTGAATATACAAAGACATGATCCGTCGGTGCCACCCCATTCAATATAAGCATCGCCTCATTGCCAGCATTGTCATGGAGCGTGCCACCACTCAGGACAATATCGCTGCCAAGGGCAATGCCATCTAAGTCCTCATCTTCAGCCTGAACAGTATAGCCAAAGGTGAGCATTGCTGTTCCCGAACCACCGGTATAGTTTGCCTCGACGTCGGTTGTTCCGACAGTCACTTCCAGATAAGGCGCTCCACCGACGCCGTTCACGATCACCTCATCGTCCATGTGCACTGTAAACGTCAGCACATCCCCGTCCCGGTAATAGTCGTTGGCCGGTACATCCACCGAGGTTACGGCAGGTGCCACACCATCGATAACGAGGTCGTGTTGTCCGGCAATCGAGTTGACTCCTAAGATAGGCAGGTCGAGCACGGCATCGTTGCCCGAAGTGTTTTGTATGGTAGCACCGTTGAGCACTAGCGCGGCTGTCGACGTATAATCCAAATCTGCGCTCACATCGCTTGCTTGCACCGTGTAGTTAAACGTAAGCGTATTGCTGCCTGACCCTAATGTATAAGCGGCTTCGCGGTCAGTATCTCCTGTCTCCATCAGTAGACCGGGCGAGCCGCCCGCTTCGTCTACCATTACCGACTGATCGAAGGTCACTGTCAGGGAAATCACATCGCCTATTTTGTATAGACCATCCGGTGTAGCCGAACCTACCGCAGTCACGACCGGTTCAATTGGATTTACGGTGATGTTAATCAAATCAGTATCGGTTTTCGGCCCATCAGACCCGGTTAATCCCAGGTCATCCGTGGTAATCTGTAAGCTAGCTGGGCCATTGTACCCACTTGTTGGGACGAATAGCAAACCATTTAATGCCTGATTGATATCGGCAAGCGTACCATCGAAGGTCACCGTGCCGTCGTCTGTTCCGTCGCCGGCGAGAAAATTCAGCCCTGTAATGCCCGACAGCGTAAGCAGTCCGTTCGTAGCCGCCAAAGAGACCCGTATCGTACCGCCGCCGGCATCCACATCGGAGACCGATATCGCATTCCCATTGCTTGGACTGAATACCAATGATCCGTTCTGGTCAACCGTCTGGCTAACGGGGACGGTATTCACCGGCGCGTCGTTCAGCGCGGTTACTACCAACGTAATGGTGGCCGTAGCCGCCTCCGAATCGTCCGTACCCGAACTACCCGGGTCGGACCCCGTATTGCCGTCGTCGTCGATGGTTACGGTAAGGGTTACATCGCTCGTTGCATGAAGTGCGGTGGTGAAATGAAGTGCATCCGCAGCAATGAAAGCGTTGAGATCCGTAATTGACCCGACCAATGTCAACGTTTCTGTTTCCGACCCGCTGACAATCACCCCACCGCCTGATGTGGCGGAAAGCGTGCCACTCGCTACCTCAACCGTTACCATTACATCCGCACCGCCCGCATCTACGTCGGCAAAGCTAATTCCGGTGAGCGGGGTCCGTATATCTTCATCTGCCGCTAGGGTCGCCGGAGCAGTGATTGTGGGGGCATCATTTACCGCCTCCACATTAAAGTATACCCATGCCGTATCACACCGGGTTGGCATTCCATTGTCGCATGCCTGATATTGCAAGCTATCCAAACCGTTGTAGTTGCTGTTGGGGGTATAGGTAAGGCTGCCATCAGCATTCAATACCACCGTGCCGTTAACCGGTGCGATGGTGAGGGAAGCCGTCAATGCATTTCCTTCCACATCCGAATCATTGGTCAATGCATTGCCGGTTGCGGGTATGTCCTCGGTGACGGGTATTTCATCGTCCATCGCCACCGGGGCCGTGTTTACCGCTACGATATTGATATCCCTGGTCGCCGGACTGCTGTCAGTGGTACCGTCATTTGCGACAAAGCTAATCGTCCGAACTGCGGTACTTGGGTCATGTGAACTGTTGCTATAGGTGACCGCACGCAGCGCCGCCTCCCATTCCGCCCGCGTTGCCGTGGCACCCGCAGAAGTGAGTGTGAGTATACCCGTGCCAGCATCATAGCTGCCGGAAATATTGTCCATGCTACCATCGTTCACGAAGGCAAGCAGATCTTCGCCGGATTCGAAACTACCGGTAATATGCACGGTCGCCGAAGCCAGTGTCGCATTATCCGGATCGGTCACCGTTAGCCCCGGATCGATCGTTACCGGCTCGGGATCACCATCCTCCGGTTCAGTAAACGTAACCGTTCCGCCACTGGTGGTGAGGACCGGTGCATCGTTCACCAGGGTGATATTTACCGTAACTTCCTGGAATGCACTTGTAGCACCATCACCATCATACAGGGTCACATGGATCGTGCGTGGATCCGGCGAGGGATTTGCGGTGTTAAAATTGCCATAGGTCAGGTTTCTGATCAGCGCCTGCGCGACAGCGGGCGTTGAAGACGGGAGGAACGTCACCACAAGATCGATCCCGCCCGTACCCCCGGTCAGCAAACCGATAGGGGTTCCGCCGTAATACACGTCACCCCCTGACACACCGATTTCGCCAGCGGCAAACCCCTCGTCCCGGATGCCCAACCCATCTTCTCCGGCAGCGCCATTCGCTGCGATGGACACCGTCAGGTTACCCCCATTGAAATCAGGGCTATCCGAATCACTGACCGTGGCATTTCCGCCGGCGTCCAGTAAGATTGCGGGGCCTTTTTCGGTAAATGTAATCTCGTCCCCGTCTAAGTTGTCAATGACGGGTGCATTGTTTACCGCTTGTACAACCACGACCTTCGTCGTGGCGGCACCATCATCCGTTCCGTCGTTTGCGACGAAGCTTATGGTCCGATTAGCCGTATTGGGCGTCGTCGATGTGTTGCTGTACGTTACACTACGCAGTGCGGTCTGCCATTCCGCCAGTGTAGCCGTGGCGCTTGGTGAGGTGAGTGTCAGTACGCCTGAAGCATAGTTGCCATCGATATCGCCCGTGTTACCGCCATCGTTTACGAAGTCCAGTACATCCTCGCCGCTTTGGAAATTACCCGTGATAGTCACCGTAGCTGAAACCAGCGTACCGTTGTCTACATCACTAACCGTCAGCGCTGGATCAATGATCTCCGGCTCGGGATCGCCGGTAACCGACTCCGTAAAGGTGGTTACGCCGCCGCTGGTAGTGATGACCGGCGGATGATTGACTGCTTTGGTCACATTGTCCGTTGCAGGAATTCCCGCATTGCCTATGTTGTCTGTGAGGGTAGCATTCAGCGTGAGTGTACCGTTGGGCAAACCGGACACATCGATGCCGGAAACCTGTTGATTAGCGGTGCTAACCGATCCGCTGCCCGTCACCGGTGTACCACCGCCGCTGCTGGTAATTGTATAACCAAAAGTGGCTCCCACTTCCGCCCCACTAAAGGTAAAACTTAGGGCCGTCTGGTTGGCCAGTGTGATTTCCGCTTGATCAATGGACACCGTATAACCCGATGGGGCTGTTACGTCGGTTACAGTAAATGCCCACGTGGTATTGTCATTGATGCCCAAATAGGCATTGCCAACCAGGTCATGGATCGCGTCATTCCCGATATGCACGTAATAATCGGTCAGTTCCAGTAGGTCAGCAGTCGGATTGATGGTCAACACCTCATCCGCAATGCTGAGCTGCCCACCATGGTTTTGCACGTTGATAGTAGCTATGGGTGTAGCTGCGTCATCGTATATAACGATATTGCCCGTGCCAAAGGCAATGCGCTCGCTGAACGTGACCAGCAGGTTGGCATCGGGTTCCATATCCGCGGATCCATTTGCTGGGCTAAATGTCGACACAGTTGGCGCCACACCGTCTACGCGTACATCGTTTGTGGCACCAATCGCATTCAACGTCAGCGCAGCGGCATTGCCGGCTACGTCCTGGATAGCCCCCCCATTAAGTTCTATGTGCGTTCCTACGGAGATACCATCGGTATCATTGTCGCCGGCGACTACCGTATAAGTAAACAGCAGTGCGTCGGACACTGGGTTATTTACATAGGTTGCATAACGCGTGTTGGTGCCGATGGTCAACGGGATACGGGGATTGCCTCCGGTAGTATTTACAACCATATTTTCGTTAAAATTAACGGTAAAACTAAGGGGTTCGCCAAGGGCATACGCGTCGTCCCCGGGTACATCTACCCCGGTCACCGAGGGAGCTACCCCGTCTACCAGTACGCCAGTAGTACTCCCTACACTGTTTAGTGTAAGCGTAAGTGGCAAATCAGCACCATCGGTAATCGTTCCGCCGTTCAAGTCGATGGAAGCACCGACGGTGATGCCATCCGTGTCGGTTGCACCCGATTGGACCATGTAACGAAATACCAATCCCGTTGCGGTGGATCCCCCTGCATGGTAGATGGCGTTAACCGACGTACTTCCGATGGTCAATGCTATCCGGGGTGTGCCGGTGACTGCTACGGCTTCCGACACGTTTACCGTAAAATCCAGATTTTGCCCGGTAGGATAGGTACCGTTTGCCGGTACGGCTACGTTGTTGACTGTCGGGGCAATATCATCCACTACCGTAATGCCAAAGGCTTCTTGATATGTGCCCCCGTTGTTATCATCGGTTTGGATACGAACGCTGTAGATTCCAGCCACGAGCGCAGCAGCATTATTGGCCCTTAGTGTCCAAACCCCGCTATTAACGTCGAGATTAAAACTTCCATTATGATCATCACCCGCTCCGGTCGCCAAGGTATAGCTATGTGTATCGCTTGCGTCCGGATCGGTAGAAGTGAGTGTACCCACTACTGCGTTAACGCCCGTGCTTTGGTCTACGGAAGTATTGCTGAGGGCGATGTCTGTAGGCGGATTGTTTGGTGGCGCAATGTCCACGATTGGTTCAGGAGCATTGGTAATTGGATTCTCGAGATCTTCTTCGTCGTCATCCGTTCCATCCCAATTGGCAATATCGGTGATACGGGCTAACCACGTATTCCTGTCGGTGGTCGTTGTTGGTCCGGTGTATTGCACATTGTCTTCCTGGTTAGCAGCCGTGCGCAGGCCGATGGCATTGACGCCATTGGTAAGGGCATTTTGGCTACCGGTGCCATTGGGCAAATTTGAGTCTCTAAGGGCAAAAAGCGGGTCATTATTATTCCAGTTATTTGCATCTACCGGACCACTAGAATTATTCATCCCAAATATGAAAAAGGGATTGCCATCTGCCCCTTGGTAAATGAAAATCTGGTCTCCTGTACCGAGCATCGCATCGTTTACGAAAAAGCCCGAAACCACTATATCTAGAGTCAAATTGGTCGATGTCGTCAAGTCGGTTAATGTTGTGCCCCCATCAGCTCCCCCTAAAAACAACTCCAACACGGTGCCCGCAGGCATCGCACCGGATAACGTCCAAGTAACAACGCCATCACTAGAGGTTGGTGGGTTTGGAGGAACAGTGAATGCATTGATACTCTGATCCCAACCCTTATCCGTGATCTTAATCTCCGTACCAGCCGGAATATCCACTAAGGTGACGATGTGCACTTCATCCGTAAGCGCATTCCAACCAATGACTGCCAAATCACCCTCATTGAGGGTCTGCGCCTTTATATCAGTAAAACTTAGCAATAAAGAAACTGAAAAAAGAACGGTAACTTTTTTCAGGAATGGTAGCTGTCTGTTCATAACAATAGGTGTAAATCGAGTGATTTGGCAGGATGGTAAAAAGCGGCAAAACACATTCATGGAGAGTCTATTCATAAAGGGTTTATCTATTTCCTTCGTATGCATCGTGATAATCCACGGTCTCTAATGGCAACCGATGAACAACAAAAACTACGGCAACGATCCAATCATCAGTAACATTGGCTTCAGTTCCATCGGATAATTATACACAACGATTATAGTAGACAGTAGACGTTATCGTTAGTCAAAGGTAGGATTTCATCTTCATAAAAGTCCTATACTTTAGCAGAAGGTTTAAAAAAATAGTTGTTTTTATTTCGGACTAATTAATGGTGTGCCTATTGGTTTCTGGTTGACTAATTTCATAATTTAATAATTCAACTAAGGGGATGACTTTTTTAGGATCTATTTACCTTCGTACGCTCACCGGCGGCGTATACGAACATTATATGCGCATTATAATTTCCAAGCCCATCTGTCCGCATTTTTTTTTCGAATCCGTAACTTTACTGCCCATGAGCAACATCCTCCCACCCGCCCTGGTACGCCGATTGGGCAATTCAGCAGGGTTTGACACGGCGGCTTTTGAAGCCGTGCATGAGCAGGAAGGTGGCTTTACGGCCATCCGGGCTAATACGGCCAAGTGGAAAGCCCCTACCGGGATAACCGCCGATCCGGTGCCGTGGTGTGATACCGGCTATTACCTTACAAACAGACCTATATTTACGCTCGATCCGTTGTTTCATGCAGGATGTTATTATGTGCAGGAGGCTTCATCCATGTTTGTGGCCCACGCCATCAGGGCCTTGGGGCTGGATAAGCAACCATTGATTGCGCTGGATCTCTGTGCCGCGCCGGGGGGAAAGAGCACGCTATTGAACAGTTATCTCCATGTCGACAGCCTGCTTATTGCCAATGAACTTATCAAGACCCGGGCAACCGCATTGACAGACAATCTTGTGCGCTGGGGACAGTCAAATACCATCGTGTCCAACAATGACCCTTCGGCCTTCGGCAACCTGCCGGGATATGTGGACCTCCTGCTGGTCGATGCGCCATGTTCAGGTTCGGGCATGTTCCATAAAGACCACGAAGCGGTAAACGCATGGTCGGAAGCAGCTGTTCAGCTTTGTCGTGAGCGCCAGCAACGCATTCTGGCAACCAGTTTGCCCGCCCTTAAGGAGGGAGGCGTGTTGCTGTACTCGACCTGTTCTTACTCCACTGAAGAAAATGAACAGATAGCGGACTGGCTATGCGACACGCAGGGACTGGAGCCGATATATGTGCCCGTTGCTGCCGAGTGGGGAATTGAGCAGACACAGTCTGATAAACACGCTTGCCCTGGCTATCGATTTTACCCGCATAAATTGCGTGGGGAGGGGTTTTTTCTGGCGGCTTTCCGGAAGGTGATCAAACAGCCAACGTTTGACCGCCGAAAACCGAAATCGGAACGTGCAGCCGTTCCAGCATTGGGCAAATGGGTTGCAAATGCCGATGATTACTTCACATTTACCATTGGCGAAGACATTCATATACTCCCCAAGAAGTGGGAGGCCGACCTGTATACCCTCCGCAATATGCTGTATCTCCGCAATGCGGGCACCTACGTAGGATGGATAGCCAACGGTGACCTAATCCCTGCGCATGACCTCGCACTGAGCCTTGCACGCCGAATGGATCTTCCTATGCTAACGCTGACCAAGGACGACGCATTGGAATACTTGCGCAAGGGTAACCTGGCACCTGTTATCAACGCACAAGGATTACGGGGATGGGTACTTGCCGGATATGAGGATGTGGCGCTGGGCTGGATGAAAGTACTCTCCAACCGTATCAATAACTACTATCCAAAAGCGTGGCGGATTGCAACGATGTAGTAGTGATCACTTGTCTCGGCTCAGGCAAAATTCGTGTTCACAAAATTACAACAGATCATTGGCAAGGTTGGCCAATTCACTGCGCTCACCCTTTTGCAGGGTGATATGTGCATACAGTGGATGATCCTTAACATGTTCGATGAGGTAGGAAAGGCCGTTGCTCTCCGCATCGAGGTATGGGGTATCTATCTGGTAGATGTCGCCGGTGAAAACGATCTTGGTATGCTCGCCAGCACGTGAAATGATGGTTTTTATTTCGTGTGGCGTAAGGTTTTGTGCTTCATCCACGATAAAGAAAATCTTGGTCAACGTGCGGCCCCGGATGAACGCGAGCGGGGCGATAGCAATTTTTTCGTTGGCAATGAGTTCATCGATTTTGTCACTCATCTTAGGGTCATCGGCAAATTGCTCTTTGATAAATCGGATATTGTCCCAGATAGGGGCTAAAAAAGGATCGGTTTTCGACTTCGCATCGCCCGGGAGGAAGCCGATTTCCCTGTTGCTAAGGGGTATGACGGGCCGCGTGATGTAAATCTGCCGATAATGTTTCCGTTGCTCCAATGCGCTGGCGAGGGCGAGTAGTGTTTTTCCCGTACCGGCATTGCCTTGGATACTAACTAAGCGGATGGTAGGGTCTAAAAGCGCATGGAGTGCGAAAGCTTGCTCCTGATTCCGGGGCTTGATACGAAATACCGCGGAACCCGACACGGGAACGAATGTATTGGTGATCTTGTGGTAAAATGCAGGGACGGTTTTGCGCTGGTGCTTGAGTACATAGAATTGATTGGCGCCTATATGGCCAACCGTAAGACCTTCGACCGCGGTGGGCGTTTTTTGCCGCAGGGCGTCCATCAGGGCCGTAGGTGCGCCACGAAGTATGGTCTTGCCGGTAAAGAGGGCCTCCACATTTTTAATCTTACCGGTTTCGTAATCTTCTGCGTGTAGGTTTAATGCCTTCGCCTTGAGTCGTAGGCAGATATCTTTGGATACTAATACCACCTTTTTATCGGGATGTTCTTCCATTAGGATGAGTGCGGCGTTGATGATCTGGTGATCGTATTTGTCGTTGCCGAAAATCTCAACGGCATCGACAGCCTGCCGGGTGCCCGGGAGGACAATTCGAAATCGCCCCTTGGTTTTGCCGTTTAGGTATACCCATTGGTTAATTAGTTTCTTACCCGAAAGTTCGTCGATAAGGCGGATGAAACCCCTCGCTTCAAAGTTCCGTGTCTCATTACCACCCTTCATGTTGTCTAGTTCCTCGAGCACTTGTATCGGTATGGCTACATCATGTTCCTGGAAATTATTGAGGGCGTTGTGGTCATACAGGATCACAGACGTATCTAAAACGAAAATTTTTTGGGTTATCGCCATGGGATAAAAATACTATTTTTCGCGCAGCGAAGCAGGGCGTACCGTATTTTTGCGCAGAAAATTATGCAGCCGATGCCTGTGAGTCTCATGCTGCGTGTGGATAACCTTTGGCAAGAAATTGTGGATAGCGGAACACGGTGTGGTGCTATAGGGCCAGCGAGTGCATTATTGACTATATGTGGTTGTTGATAAACTGGCTTTTCCAAGTGGAAAACGTGTTAATAAAATAAATCACTTTTTTCTTGCATTGTGAGGCTTTTGTTGTTACCTTAGTACTATCAAGAACGGAGTTCTTTAACATATGCCCGAATGAAGCATCACAAAGGTGGCGTATAGCCGAGAGGCCGATACCATCTGATGACTTTAGCAAGGGATTGGTTCCCGGAGGTTTTATGCCGAACGGAGCAAGTCAACTACCCACGGTACGCGACACAATCACCATATGCATCGGGAGTTTGCCCACACGTGGAACTCTACGGAGAGAAGCGGCACATGGCAAGCTGCAAATGACGGATTGCAATTGCTTTCATTAGCAATCGCATGAGACAAATGCCAGTGAAGACACTCAACTTGATACCTATTTACAGCTACGGTTGTAATTAAGGTTAAAAACGGAGAATTCAAATCGAAAGAGGCGGTTCTCCGTTTTTTTAATATATCAGCCACAATCCCTATCTTTACGAAAACATTCATAACCAATTGTTGTTCTTCGGTCAATGCGATTAAAGTAGGAAACTGAAGCGAGTATAGGAACTAACGTTTACTTTTTATGAAGCCTCTCTGGAAATGGATAATCGGTATTATTGCTGCCTTGTTGATTATCGTCACGATTGGTGCGTGGTATCTAAGTCGCCATTGGAAGCCGATATTGGATGCACAGCTCAAGGAGGCAATCATAAGCTCCACAGATAGCCTGTATCTTATTGCTTACGATGGACTGGATTTTAACCTGATTACCGGAAATGCCTCCATTAAAAACCTGCGGCTCACCGCCGACACCAACCGGTATGCGCAGATGGAGCTCCTGCAGCAGGCGCCCGATAACATTTACCACATCAATATTGCGAACTTAAGGATCCGACAATTCCACCCCCGCCGCATCCTGACGGAACGCAAGCTACATATCGACGACATCATCATCGATACGCCGAGCATCCACGTAGTCAACAAATACCATGTGTATAACGATACGGTAGCGGCCGATCGGGATGAACGAACCCTCTACCAACGGATATCAAATATCTTACGGGAATTGAGCGTGTCGCGGATTGCATTCAATGAGATCCAATTTAAATTTTCGAAAAGAACAGACTCTACACGTAACGAAACCGAATTGCATAACCTAAACTTGCTGGTGAGTGATATCCTCATCGACTCTTTGTCGCAATTTGATACTACACGGTTCTACCATACCCGTGCAATCGATATTGATATGCCCGGCCTCCGGTATGAAACGCCCGACAGCTTTTATTATGTGAGCTTCGATCGGCTGCAGATAGCGACGCTGTACAGACAGGTGACGCTTTCAGGGCTCAAATATGCGCCGCGTATGGACAAGGCGGAATACTTTAAACGGAAACAACAGGCGAAGGATATGGTCCTACTCGCTTTCCCAACCATCAGGCTTGAAGACATCGATCTGCACCGGTTTGTCCGCAGTCAGAAACTTTATGCCGGAAGCTTACACATCGATAGTGGTACGGTGGCGATAGCTAACGACCTGCGGTATCCGAAGAAACCGACAAACAAGATCGGCAAGTCGCCGCACCAATTGCTGCTAAAGTTGAAGCAGCCGATAAAAATCGATTCGGTGTTAATGAATAATGTGGATATCAGCTACGCGGAGGTGAGCAAAAAGTATATGAAGGAGGGGCAAATCACATTTAACCGCACGAGCGGTGTGTTCCACAACGTTACAAACGACTCCGTAGCGCTGCTGCAGGACAAAACGATGGTGGCCAATCTGAGTACATATATGATGAATACGGGCAGGTTGGATGTAGAATTTACCTTCGATATGCTCGACAAGCGTGGTGCGCATTCCTATAAAGGGAAGCTTGGCCCGATGAATGGGAAACCGCTCAACCGCATTATTACACCGCTGCTGAATGCCGAGGTAGCGAGCGCCAACATCAAAGGGCTAAGTTTTGATGTGAAGGCGGATGACTATCGCTCGCGCGGGTCGCTCCGTTTCGATTACAACAATATGCGACTCAACCTGTTGGCCAATGACCAACATGGAGAGAAGTCGTCGAAGAAAGTCATTTCTTTTCTCGCTAACAGCTTCATCATCAACGACAGTAACCCCGATGCAAATGGAAAATACCATACGGGGCGTATTAATTTTGTGCGTCCGGAAGACTTTTCGTTCTTCAAAGCGCTTTGGCAGAGCCTGCTTCAGGGAATCAAAGAATGTGCGGGCATCAGTCCGGAGCGCGAAAGACGGCTGATGAACGCTGCTGAAGAGGCCAAAAAAGCATCTGAAAAAACTGGAAGCTTCTTTAAACGCGTGTTTGGCAAGAAGGAACAGTGATTTCCGGTCGGTCTTCCGAGAGACCGGTATTCGGCGACGGATGAACTTCGGTCAAACGGTCAGTATTTGGGTTTGAATAAATCGAAGAACTTCGTGAAGATATTATTACGGGGTTCCAACCCGGCCTGCTGGCGTTCCAAGTTGATGGCTTCGCGTCGTGTGAGCAGCACGATTTCCATACGCTGATCTTGCAACGGACGGTCGTATGGATCTGTTGGCACGGCTGCAATGCTATCGATAACGGCGATTCCGGAAATAAGTTCACCGAAAACGGTATAGCTCTGGTCGAGGTGCGGCGTGCCGCCCAGCGTTTTGTAAACCTCGCGCTGGTAGGACGGGATTTTCCGGCCTCCGAGCCGGTCCAGTTCGAGGCTGTCGAGCCCACGGTCACTGAATGTACGTCCTTGCACCAGATAGAATTGGGAGCCGCTGGATGCCTTTTCTGGGTTATCATCGCGCGCAGCGCCAATGACGCCCTTCTTATGAAATAGGCTGTCGTTAAACTCTGCCGGAATCGTATAATCCGGTCCGCCCTCGCCTAACTGCTGTTTTTCTGCCGCGTACCGCGAATTGGGGTCGCCACCCTGGATCATGAAATGGTTGATGACACGGTGAAACAGCAGGTCGTTGTAATAACCCTCACGCACCAGCTTCACAAAGTTGTCCCGGTGCAGTGGGGTCTCATCGTATAGCTTTAACAAGCATTCCCCCTGGGAGGTAATGATGCGTACATATTTGTGGGGTGGTGCGGCGAGAAGTAATGTGTGGAAAGCTACCAGTGCAGCAATGAGGAGTGTTTTTTTCATTCGTTATATGCTATAAGCGCTACGCTGTGCCTATGTTTAGGCATAGATCCGTTAAGAAAGTGTTTCGTCAAAATAATCAATGATCAGCGACTTGATAACCATCTCCTGTTCGAGAAGTGTGTAGTTGGGAATAGGTTTGACGAGCCGCCAATGGGGCCATCCATCTTGGTCGAGGCCTTCGAGCTCATAAAACCCCATAGCACTGAAAAGACGGCAGGTAGCGATATGCATCAATTCTTCTTTCTGTCTTTTGTTGAACTTCAAAGGCCCTTTTCCAAGTTCCTGTACGCCGATGAGGAAAAGCATGACCTTTATATCGGGCTTTTCCATTTCAAACTGCGTTGCTGTGCTCGTTTGCAGTTCGTTCCACTTCTTATTTACCAATGCCGCATTCACCTCGCAAACTTAGCTAACTTACCGTTTATATGCAAGCAGCAAAGATGCTGGCGGCATGGTAAATACTTGATATTCGATATCCAATGGGCATATTGGGGAATTATTCTACATATTGTGGTTTCGTTAGCCGGAGGGATTGGCTAGGAGCCGAGGAGGATACCTGTTGATGGACTCGAGTGTATTGATAAGACATTGATAGCCTGTTAGATGTGTTTATTTCTTGCGTACGGCATAGCCGAATGTTCAAATTGGCACAGTATTGTTGCTAATGAGGCAACCGCGATGGGAGGTAATTGGCAAAAGCAATTGACGATAGTAGCCGTACCGATATGGAGCGGCTTAAAGAGAACGGTAAATTACTTAGAAAGTATGAACTGTTTGTTTTAGTATCTGGAAAGGCGTCGCTTCGGTGGCGCTTTTTTTATTGCTTATCCTTGCGCCATTCGGTCACCAGCTCTTCGCATCGGTTTGCCACCAGTTGATAGACGGGGTCGAACAGGCTATCGTTGAAATATGGATCGGGTACCTCGTTATCAGGCAGGAACAGTTGTACCCGCGCGCGTTGCTCGTCGGTTTTGGCTTGGGCAAGCACATTACGTAGGTTTTCGCGGTCCATCACCAGAATATGGTCATATTCGTAAAAATGTGAGTAATCGAACTGTTGGGCGCGCTGCCTACTGATGTCTATGCCATACCGCTTGGCTATCGCGATAGATCGGCGGTCGGGCGGATCACCCACGTGCCAGTTGCCGGTGCCGGCCGAATCGACGGTCCATGTCAATCCCTTTTTAGTTACTAGATGTTGCAGCACACCGTGTGCGAGTGGCGATCGGCAGATATTGCCCAAACATACCATCAATATCTTCATATCAACTCTTAAAACTGTAGCGTAAACACACTCCCATTGCCTTCTTCGCTGTCTACTAGGATATTTCCGCCGTGCAGCAACATGATCTGCTTGCTTAGGGTAAGGCCTACTCCGCTACCAGATTTGCGGGTGGTAAAGAACGGAATAAAAATGTTTTCTAGCAAATCAGCGGGAATGCCTTTACCGTTATCGCTTACCTGTATCCTTGGTTTGCCATCGGTCGCCGACGCCGAGAGGGCAATGTGGGGTTCGGAAACTTCCCTCACAGCTTCCATGGCATTTAGGAGTAAGTTAATTAATACTTGCTCGATGAGATTAATGTCCAATTCCAAGACCAATTGGGTGTCTTTTAGAATGATATCCAGCTCGATATTTTTTTGGAGGATAGACGGTTCCATAAGCTGGTACAGGTTTTCGAACAGATCAGTAGCCCGCACCATGCTCAGGTTTGGCCGTTCGATTTTATTCAGGGACCGGTATGTGCCGGCAAATTTCAACAGCCCTTCACTGCGTCGTTTAATCGTTTCCGCACCCAATCGGATATCTTCAAGATTCTCATTGTTGGCCATGGTATCCAACCGGCTCTTCAGCGTATCGGCAAGGGATGATATCGGCGCTATAGAATTCATAATTTCATGGGTAAGCACGCTAAGCAGTTTTTGCCAAGCTTTGGCTTCTGTCTCGTCAATAGCCTCATTGACATTTTGATACACGATAAGCTGGAACTTGCCTTCGGGTGTCTGGAAGTGGCTGGCCGTGAGCAATAGCTTGATATTGCCTTTTGCCGAGTTCACACTGAGCAACGTTTGTTCACCAGGGACCAGCTGCGTGGTTTTCAGATAAAGGTCCTCGTTTTTCTTTTGTAAGCCCTTAAACCAGTGTAAATAAGGAATGCCGAACAGCTTCTTGAACGCTTCGTTCATCCACATCACTTTATGCGTTTCGGTATTGTAAGAGAGGATCGCGGTATCTACGATTTCCAAGATCTGATGCAAGTATTGGTACTGCGTTTCGCGCTCACCGCTTATTTTCTTAAAAACAGCATTGATTTCGTTAAATGCGCTTCGGAGGGGGAGCAACTCCGCCCGGGCGTGGCTGAGGGGGAAATGGCGTGTGAAATCACGGTATCGTGCCGCTTCGGCAAACTCTTCCAGTTCGCGATAAGCGCGCAACTGCGAACGGAAATTAAGGGTCAATAACCAAATACAAAAGGGAGCAAGCAGTGCTGCATAGCTGTATTGGGCTTTGAACAATAAATAGGCAAGGCCGGTTAGGGCAATCACGAGTAATATCGCCCGGAAAAAAATCAACCGCCTGAACCGCCGCATACTAGATGTCGTATTTACTTAGCCGCCGGTATAGCGCCGTACGGGTAATACCCAGTTCTTTCGCCGCCTTGCTGATATTACCGCCATGTTTTTCAACGACATTCGCAATAGTAATGCGTTCGAGCTCCACCAGATTGTGCTGACTGGCAGCCCCGTTATCTCGATTGGCGGACGGCGTTTGCTCGATAGGGGAAAAAATAAGATCTTCAGCACCTAAGACTTCAGTCTCCGCCATGATAACAGCTCGTTCAATACTGTATTGGAGTTCGCGGACATTCCCGGGGTATTGGTAACCAAGAAGCTTCTGCTCTGCCCGCTTGTCGAAATCGGCAGCGGGTTTCATGTATTTCTGGGCATATTTGCGGAGAAAGTGCCGGGCAATGAGAAGCGTGTCATCCCCCCGCGCCCGAAGCGGCGGCACCTGTAGATCTACCGTATTGACGCGATAGATTAGGTCCTTCCGGAAGCGATTTTCATTAGCGAGATCGGCCAGTGGAACGTTGGTTGCGCAGACCAGGCGGATGTCCACGGGAACAGGGGTATTACTGCCGAGTGGAATGACCTGTCGATTCTGGAGTACGCTCAACAGTTTGGCCTGTTGTTGGAGTGAGATGTTGCCAATCTCATCAAGGAACAGCGTACCTCCATTGGCGGCCTCGAACCGTCCGGTGCGATCTTCGCGGGCGTCGGTAAATGCACCTTTCTTATGTCCGAAGAGTTCGCTTTCAAATAAACTTTCCGTTAGCGAGCCGACGTCCACTTTGATGAAAGGCTTATCTGCCCGTTTTGATTGCTTGTGAATCGCCGTGGCGATAAGGTCCTTTCCCGTCCCATTTTCACCGAGTATGAGTATGTTCGCATCGGTAGGGGCTATTTTGCCAATTTTATACCGCAAATCTTGCATAACCGGTGAATCACCGATAAATTCCGGGTCGGTCCCCGCCATATTTCTGTCAACATTGGTGCGTTTGTTTGTTGATAATAAGTCGGCGATGACACCAATTAATTGCTCATTTTGCCAAGGCTTGACCACAAAATCTGCTGCCCCTTGCTTGAGTGATGTAACGGCTAGGTCGATCGCACCGTAAGCAGTTATCATCACGACCGGGAGGTCAGGCTTGGTCGATTTGATTCGGCTTAACCAGTAAAGTCCTTCATTGCCCGTATTGATCGTGCTTTTGAAGTTCATGTCCAGCAATACCAGGTCTGGTTTCTCTTTTGAGAGCACGGCAGGGATTAGTTCCGGATTGTGCTCGGTAATGACTGTTGCGACGTGCTGTTTGAGCAATAGGCGTACAGCGGTTAATACATCGGGGTCATCATCAACGATTAATATGCGCGCATGCTTCATGTTGGCTGTCTGAATTTAAACCGTAAAACTACGACTATATGTATGGGCTGGCAAAAAAATGAAAAAAATAATTTTGTATATCGTTAAACTGCGCTATATTTGCAGACCCAAATGAGGGAGCATAGCTCAGCTGGTTCAGAGCATCTGCCTTACAAGCAGAGGGTCACAGGTTCGAATCCTGTTGCTCCCACAGAAACACCCGCTACACGGCGGGTGTTTTTAATTTATAAGCCATGTTTTTTATTGCCTTTATATCACCTGCTTGGCAGAAATCGATAGGTATTAGAGCCCTAAGCGTAAATCTTTGAGACCGCGCCGAGGAGCGGGCGGCATTGGTCGGGTTTTTGCTCCAATCGAACTAAATTTCTTAAAAATCTAATCCCCCCGGACACGGGTTTGGTTCATTTTTCTAAGGAAGTGCTGTAAAATCAATGTCATTGTTGCTTGTTTTAAACTATTTTTTATATTTGACGCTGTAAATGAAACGCTTAGCGCTAAAGTTGGCGTGTACTGTGCCCATGATGATCGTATTGAGCACCCCGTTGGTTGCCCAAATCAAAGACATCAGTGCACTGAAGGCACGCATCCCTGCCCTACGTGATAGTACGGAGCGAGTAGCAATCTACGCGCGATTGGGAATGCTGTATGCCAATCGATCCTTGGATTCGTGCTATTACTTTGGAGCCCGGGCACTTGACCTTGCTAAGCGTATCAACGATAAAGCGGGTGAAGCAGAAGCACTCAACGTACTTGCATTTTATTACCAAGAGAAAGCCAACCCCTACCTTGCCTATAAGTACGTTAATGAATCCCTGACGATTTTCGAGCGATTGAAAAATGAACCGAAAGTCTGTGAGGTAACTATGAATATCGGCGTTTTGTTGAGTTTTGAAGGTAAGTTGGACCAGTCGCTCACGCAATACCGAAAGGCATACGAATTGAGTGAGCATCTTTTACAAGACTCCATCAGACCACTGGTGATGCTTAATTTCGCGCTGGCACAATCTTTCATGCCACAGCCGCCAGACGTGACTCAATTAATCGATGAAGCAGAGCGTCTGGCGGAAAAACAGGGAAATCAGCGATTTCTGCTCATAGCACGGTTAACACGTAATACCACCCGCTTCCGAAGTGGGGTAGCCCCCAAAGAGATTATCCCGCTGCAACATGCCCTTATCGAGGAAACGAAAGCATCCGGTTACGAGTACTTCACGGCACTGGCATACATGGAACTTGGCAATATGTTCCTGCCTGTAGCGATAGACAGCGCCATCCATTATTTCGATCGGGCCATCGCTTTAGCCGACAAGACGGGTTACGAGGGGCTTCACTTCCAAACGATGGCTCAAGCGTATCAGGCATTGTCGCAGATACAACCGGTGCCACGCCGGGCCAATGCATATGGTCGAAAGTTATTAGCGCTTAGCCGCGAAAGGGAGCTGGAGAGCCAGAAGACAGGAATGGATTTTCTCCAGCTAGCCCTCAAGGAACAACAGGTAGCCGCAGATGAGGCACGGCTGCGATCGCGCAGAATGCTGGGCATATCATTGGGTGTCATCTGCCTGCTGGCCATTGGGTTCTCATTGCTCGTATTCTATTTGTACCGCAATAAGCGCCGATTGGCCACCCGTCAAAAGGAAGTCAATGCCCGATTAGAAGAGCAGTATAAGCAGCTTGAAGATAATAACGAGTTTCATCAAAAGCTGATTTCCATCATCTCCCACGATCTGCGGCAGCCGCTGTCATCGATGTTAATGCTGGGCGAGGGAGGTATGGTAGACCGGATGAGCGACTCGCAGCGGCAATATGTATTCGATCAGGTCAGCCAAAATGCCCGGACCAGTTTGCAAGCGATGGATGGCCTAGTTCATTGGATGAAATTGAACACGGTAGGGCTGGCTTATACACCATCAACCGTAAACCTCAAGGAAGCTATTCTAGCTGCCCTTGCATACAATCAAATGGTGGCCGACCAGAAAGGTATCGTAGTGATGGACTTTATTCCCGCTACAATAGGCGTACTAGCCCAAAGCGAAATGCTCCTATTCGTCAACCGCAATATCCTCAGCAATGCACTGCGCCATACGCCGAATGGAGGGCGGATCGTGATTTCCGTCGTCGAAGACGAGGAGGGCAATAACGCGGTGATACGTGTTGCCGATTCCGGCAGCGGAATCCCACCGAATTTGTTGCCCCATCTATTTGATAAAGAACGGTCGGATAGGGCAAGCGGTGGCTCCGGTCTAGCGCTGATTATCTGCCACGAGATGATTGAAAAGATGAACGGCCGGATTTGGGCAAACAACAATCCCGACGGCGGCGCGTCGGTTTGTTACAGCTTACCGCTTGCTATACCGATGAGAGACAACATGCCCCCGTATCGCCCCTCATTGGAAGAAACCCAAACGCAATCGATTGATTAACGTTAAAAATGCTATTTTTGCGGCGGCGCGTCGCCAAAGGTTGCGTCTATTCCGTGCTACACCATGTAGGCGGATCGTAGTATAACAAGTTGCCGACAATGACACCAAAACGGAAACCACTGGATACCTTAGGGTATAATTTTATCCCCGCCGAATACTTACCGGACGGAAAAGACGAATACGATTTACGCAATAGCCAACAGTTGACAGACTACGCTTACCGGCAGCTTCACGCCGACGAAATCGACATTCTTATCGATAATGGGAACTATTCACCCAACTGGGCAGACGTACTGGTAACCGACCGATTTTTTCCGGAGCAAATACAACGATCCAAATTTTACGGGCGTGTGCGTATCGGCGACATGGAAGCCAGTTTCTTAGATTACCGCGATTTGCATCTTCCCGTCGGCATCTATAACAGTGTGGTGGTGAGCTGCGATATCGGCGGTTACAATGCCATCCACAATGTGCATTACATGGCCCACTTTATTCTGGGTGACGAGGTCGTACTATTCAACATCAATGAGATGGAGACAAGTAGCAATGCGAAATTCGGCAACGGCATCCTCAAAGATGGCGACCCTGAAAGCAATCTCATTGCTCTTGAACTCTGCAATGAGAATGGCGGCCGAGCGGTGCTCCCTTTCGATGGGATGCAGGCTTCTGATGTGTATCTCTGGACGCGCAACCGGCATGATAGGCACCTCCAAAGCCGGTTCCGTGAAATGACACTCGCCCGATTCGATACCCGCAGAGGGTACTACAGTACGATCAGCCACCGAACGGTGGTCAAGAATTCGGATACCCTTAAGGATGTCAGGATCGGCACGGACGCTTACATCAAGGGTGTCAATAAGTTGAAGAATGTCACGGTCAATTCCATCGCGGGGGCCTATACCCAAATTGGTGAAGGGTGCGAGCTGGTAAACGGTATCGTGGGCCACGGGTGCCGTATCTTCTATGGCGTCAAGGCGGTACGGTTTATCCTTTCCGCATTTTCACAGCTGAAGTACGGTGCACGCCTGATCAACTCATTCTTGGGCGACAACAGTACCATTTCATGCTGTGAGGTGCTCAACTCACTCATTTTTCCGGCACACGAGCAGCACCATAACAATTCGTTTCTTTGCGCGGCGTTGATCATGGGACAAAGTAACATGGCCGCAGGAGCCACCGTGGGGTCGAACCACAACTCGCGGGCAGCAGATGGTGAAATCGTCGCCGGCCGTGGCTTCTGGCCGGGGCTCTGTGTGAGCCTCAAACATAATTCACGATTCGCTTCCTACACGCTTATCGCTAAAGGCGATTTTATGTACGAGCTGGATATCCGGTTGCCTTTCGCCATGGTGAGCAACGATGTGGCAAACGACCGGCTGGTTGTCCTTCCGGGCTACTGGTTTTTATATAATATGTACGCGTTGATGCGTAACAACACCAAATTCCTCGACCGCGATCGCCGCTCGCTGAAAAACCAGTATTTCGAATATGCGGTGTTGGCGCCTGATACGGTCAATGAGATGTTTGCCGCACTGCGCGAAATAGAAATCGCCGTCGGCAATGCATTCTTCCCGGATATGGCTGATAAGGATGAGTGCGCCCAACGGGGCCGCGAAATCCTTACTGATAATGAAATCGATTTGAGTACCCAGGAAATTACCTTAGCAGGGGTAGAAAATTCCAAACGTCGGGTAGTGGTTATCAAGGTACGCGAGGGCTATCGTATTTATCAGCGAATGATTGCCTATTACGGGGCTACGCAACTGAAGCGGTATTTTGATACGCACTCGCTTGACCAGTTCGCCGAGGAATACCCGGTGGGCCAAGTTTCCTACCAGCGGGAGCTGTTTGAGGACGTTGGGGGCCAGCTCTTCCGAAAGCAGGACCTGAATACGTTGCTCAATGATATCCGAGACGGTAAACTCGACGACTGGAGCGCCGTACATCAATGTTACCATCGGCTAAGTAGCAATTACCCGGTACACAAGCTCGGGCACGCATTGTCATCGCTACTTGAGATAAACGGCATGCAACGAAGTGAGTTGACAGCCGCATTTATCCAGCAAGTAATTGATGAGAGTGTCTTGACAAAGCAGTGGATCTGCCAGGAAATCCATAAAACTCGCGCGAAGGATTATCAAAATCGGTTCCGTCAAATGGTCTATGAAAATGAAGCGGCGCGGGACGCCGTGGTCGGCTCGTTGACAGACAACGCCTTCATCCAACAACAGCAGGCGGAATACGAACGCTACGTTTCTTCCATTCCGGAAATAAAATAGACGATACGTTGTTCGACTGCGTATTATTGTCTTTTTTGCGTTCCTTTGCGATGATGAATGTTATACATGTACGTTGCCTGATTATATTTCCTGTTGGTTTAAGTTTGTTGTTTTTTTTCGGGGCTTGCCAGTCCACGAACGGTGGCGGGCGTATAACTGAAGGAATGAGCCAAGAATCTTCGGACGTATTCGAGGATGACTCAATAGCGGTAGTGCGTGACGATACATCTGCTGTGAAGCAGAAAATAATTGACGATGCAACGACTTATCAAGCGAAGCTCCAGGCACTGGCTAATGGGGATACCACGGGACGTTGGCCGGTGCCCAACCAGCCGCAACCGTTACCGGGCGCCATTCTACCGTATAAGCGGATTGTCGCCTTCTATGGCAACCTATATTCGGCGCGCATGGGTATCCTAGGCGAGCTGCCGCCGAATGAAATGCTGGCGAAGCTCGACGAAGAGGTGGCCAACTGGAATGCTGTCGATACGGCTACCGAAGCAATTCCAGCATTGCACTATATCGCGGTGACTGCGCAGGGAAGTGCCGGCCGTGATGGGAAATACCGTGCACGGATGCCGTTCAGCCAAATCGACTCCGTGCTCCGAATTGCAGAAAAGCGAGATGCCCTTGTGTTCCTCGATATACAGGTTGGGTTTAGCGATTTACAGGCAGAACTTCCCCGCTTAGACACATTCCTACGCATGCCACATGTGCACTTAGGTATCGATCCGGAGTTTTCCATGAAAGATGACTTGCCTCCGGGAAAGCGTATCGGTCATTTCACTGCAAAAGACATTAACTTCGCAGTGAACCACCTCGCCGAACTCGTTCGGGCAACCAACCTACCACCAAAGGTGCTGGTAGTGCATCGCTTCACCCAGGGAATGGTAAAGGACTACCAGCAAATTAAGCTGCATCCCGAGGTTCAGGTGGTCATCGACATGGACGGATGGGGCGCGCCGGCATTGAAGAAAAACACCTATCATACCTACGTTTTCCGCGAGCCAGTTCAGTTTACAGGGTTTAAGTTTTTCTACAAAAACGATTTGAAGCCTGCGCCCCACCGCATGATGACGCTAGAGGAAGTGCTTGCACTCACCCCCAAACCGGTATATATCCAATATCAATAGTTGAGGTAAAGATCATACAACACACAGATATCATCTTCGGTCAGTACCGCACTCACGTCGTGTTGGATGTAATGTAGCTTAAATGCCCGTATTGCTGCTTCTAGATTACTCGTGTCATAGCCGATAATCCGCAGTGCATCTACGGGATTGAAGTGTTCGGGTGGGTTGGCCAATGAATCCCCAGGCCAATAGCCAAATCCGCTTTCCGCCAGCCGTTTCCAAGGAAAAAAGGCGCTCGGGTCTACTTTCCTGGTTGGTGCGATATCCGAGTGTGCAATGAAATTGGCTGTAGGGATGTTATACTTTGTCTTTAATGTGTCGAGCACGTTGAGCAGACTATGGATTTGGGCTTCGGAAAACGGCTCACTTCCGTTGTTGTCGAGCTCGATACCCAACGATACCGAGTTGAGATCCGTCACACTACCCCACTTTCCGGCCCCCGCATGCCATCCCCTTACGTAATCGTTGAGCATCTGAACAATCTCTCCGTCGCGGCCGATAACATAGTGGGAACTTACCTGCGTATGTGGCACCGTGAATGTATGCAAGGTTTGTTGAAGGCTATCCTGAGCGGTGTGGTGAATAACGACATAATTGGGCTTACGTAAATTGAAGTGAATAGCCCCAACCCAATGCTCCGGGTTTTTTGCTTGCGGATCTTCTGAAACGACTGCCACCCCCGACGTGTCATAGGTGGTGATAAGTCGCGGGGTAATGTAGGGTAATGGTTGCCGAATCTGCTCGGTGAGCGCGTTGATTTGCTTCTTATAGACACGATTAGTCTTCGCATAGCGGTTAGCGTTGCATGCCGATAGCATGAACGCCGCTCCGGTTAGCAGCACGGCTACTTTTATTCGGTGCGTGCGCATAAGGTGCAAGGATTATCTCGGGAGCTTATAGAGCAACCCCAAGGCCAGCGTCTGGCTCGTTTGGATATCCTCATGCAGGCGACTGTCGTACAACAGTATGCCACTGAGTGTCACATTGATTAACCGGGTAACAGAGGCAGTAAGGGTAGCATCCAACCGATGTGACGGATCGCCGAGCTCTTCGTAGTTAGCAAACATGTTGTAGCGGCTTTTGAGATTGAGGTTCCGAGCAATGTTTCGGTCCAGATTGGCCGTAATCTGAAAGGCGAGGTCATTGCGGAAGCGCTTATCCGATTCAACGCCAAACCGGGTGCCGCCATTGCGTGGCACGAGTCGTTCATCCAATATAAAGGTTTGGCGGGCGGTGCCTGTGCCGATACGTAGAGAGAACGTGTTATCCGGTTTGTATTCGATACCTAATGACTCTGTTAAGTAACCGGGAGCCATGAAATTAGAAATCGTATCGGCGGGAGTCCCGTCAGAATTATACGTTACGCCCATGTCAAACTGACTTTCGAACGTAAGCGAGGTAAACAATGACCAATGGTTAGAAACTTTAAGCGAAAGTTTATTATCCCAGAATATCCGGTCGTTGTTTTTTCGGGGTTGTTGATCTTTGTTTTTCTGCTTTCCGTATTGCAGCATGAGTTCCGTGACGAAGTTAGTGTTGTCGCGCGTATAATCAGACTTGTGGTTGAGCAGGAGGCCAACGGAAATGGAATTGACACCCCCACCGGTCCAGTTATCGCTAAACGACGACTGGTTGGCATTGATGCCAAATGATGACCAATGCCGCCAATAGATAACCCTTAGGTCCAGCGCAGACACGGGTAACGTGACCGGACGGATATCAAGGCTGGGCCTTTCGACCTTCAAGCTATTGGAATCGGGCCTACGTCGCAGCTCATCGATATCATACGTTTGGGCGCTGGCCAGTGACGTCCAACCTAATAGGACAATCAGTGAAAAGTAAAACGGTTGTTTCATATCTGCCGCTAAATTAACAAATATCGTGCTGTTTTTGTGCAACTGCGTTTATTTCTCGATAGTAGGAAGCGGCGGAAGCCGGCGGGCAGCAGGATTTTGCCGATAGCGGGCCAGCGAAGAACGGATATAGAAAGCCAAGTTATAGTCGTTTGCACTGAGTATAAAGAAATACGAAGGACGGTATTGCCGCATGAAATCGATTAAAGTTTCTCCCCGGAGTCCGGTTACACCACTTACCAATTCGGGAGTGAATCGATAATCGATAACTGACTCCCGATAGTCACGCTCTATAATTTCCTGAAGTCTGCGGGAGTTTTTACCCTCGCGGCTGATGAGTTTATACAACGCGTCGATGCTCAGTCCCGACCCGGTTGGGCCTGTAGAGAAAATAGAGCCAGCATTGCCCTTGGCGTATGCCGTACTGTATTCACGCTTGTTTTGCTCAAGTCGCTCTTCGGGGCTACGGCGTGCGATAACTGACACTTCCTCAAGCCATATTGTGGACCTCGCCATGTTGAAGAGTACAACCCGCTTGTCGGATACAACCAACGTGTCTGGGTAATACCCCTTGGCAGCAGCTATGAGTATATCGCCGGGCGACGCATCGATCATGAATTCCCCGCGCGTGTTATTATAACCGCCATCATCGTTTGCCGTATTATATACATATACTTGCGAAATGCGCTGCTTGGTGTGGGTATCAAACACAATGCCCTGAACGGTAGTCTGTGCGGTTGCAAAATGGCACCCGATACCTAGTAACAGTCCACAAAATATGATACCCGCATGTTTCACTGTCGTAAAACTACGGCTAAGTTTGCAGTCGGCGAAAAAATTAACATCATTTAGCAATTAGGAAACGTTATTGTGACACCAGAATCAGTTGGCCAATGAAGACCGATTCGGTCTTTAACCCGTTGAGATCCATCAGCTCTGCGGTTCCCATTCCGTATTTCCGGGCGATGGCAGCTAATGTGTCACCCTGTTTTACCTCGTGGATGTCGATGCGCACCGGAGCCTTGGTTTCGGCCACCAGCGTTTCTTCGGTCTTGTTCTCCACGATTTCGGTTTGCACGATGGCCTCCCGCTGGTTTTTTTCATCCCGTGTTTCGGGGCGATCGTATTGATACAGTTGATACCGCTCGATGAGGCTGATTAGTAGGTCGGCATACTTCGGATTGGTGGCATAGCCAGCCGCCTTGAGACCTCGGGCCCACCCTTTGTAGTCGTCTTTATCGAGTTCAAACAATGAGGCGTAGCGTTTGCGCAGGAGAAACTGGGAATGGTCATGGAAAGAATCTTCCACCCGTTGGTAAACACGGAAGCAATCATCGCGCCGGTCGTCGTCGTGATAGGTTTTTCCTCCGTTCCACTCCGGCGTACATTTGATACCGAAATGGTTATTGGCTTCGCGGGCAAGCGTGCTATTGCCGTTACCCGATTCGAGCAGTGCTTGTGCGAGCTTGATGCTTGCCGGTATACCATATTGTTCCATCTCGGTGATGGCGATGTTTTTATATTGCTCGATATATGCCAAACCCGATAGGCTGGTCGTCGGTTTGGCAGAAGGAGAAGTTTGTTGCGGTTTGTGCGGATGTGGACGGGGAACTGGCTGGCCCCGCTCGGTTACACGTGGGTTTTGGAGCACATCCTGCTTAGAAAGACATGATGCGAGCGACAGTACGGCAAGCAACGCATACAAGAACCTTCTCATTATAGTATCAATTGTTGGCCAATGCGCAACCGTGATCCGGTAAGTCCATTTTCTTGTTGGATGGCTCGCACTGTCGTTCCGTGCTCACGGGCGAGGTCATACAGGGTGTCCCCACTTTTTACCGTATACCATGTAGCATCATCCGGAGCGTCGGTAGTAGCTACCAAGGCGTCCCCTTCGGGTTTCTTATCCAACTCGTCAAGGCCATACTTACGGATCATGCCGACTACCGTTGATGACCAAGTGGGGCTTTGTGCATAACCCGACCGGGCAATGCCCTGTGCCCACTTCCGGTATTCATGGGGCCGATATAAATCGAATAATTTTTTGGTGCTTTTGCGACGCTGGAGGAAATCGATAAAATCCCCATACGATTCCGCTACCGATTCATAACCTTTGTAAGCTGATCGGATTTCCTTACTATTATTAGGGCCTTTGATGCCAAAATGGTTATTTAGATACCGGGCTATTTTGCTGTTTCCGTGTGCACTTTCGTGCATAGCAACGGCAAGTATAATGCTGGCAGGGCATCCGTACTCTTCCATATACTGGATCGCAGCGTCTTTATACTGCTCGATATAGGCCTCGGGGGTAATCTGCTGGGCGACGGCTTCGACGGTCGAAACCGCGACTAATAAAGAGGTAAGGCATAAGGTGATTACGGCAGTCTTGATTGGTACGTTCATTCCTCATGGTTTTTGTCCCTCATCGTTTCCGCAACAGGAAAAGCCCGTCGCGAACAGGGAGAATTAATTTGTCTATGCGTTCATCGTTGGCAAGTTGATCATTTAGCGCGGTAATCTGTTGGGTTTGGTTATCACTGGCTCCCTTAACCGCTTTTCCTTTCCAAAGCACGTTGTCTATCAAGATCAGTCCTCCGGTGCGGCTTTTCTCAAGGGCAAGTTCATAGTAAATGCCGTTGTTTTTTTTATCGGCATCGATAAAAACCAAGTCGAGCGGTCCGGCGATCGTGGGGATGATCGCGGCTGCATCGCCGAGGTGGTAATGGATGTTTTCGTTGAAATCGGACTGGGCGAAGTAGTCGCGTACGCGGTCCTCCAATTCTACGTTATTATCGATAGTGTGGATTTCGCCCCCTGCTGCGAGGCCTTCTGCCAAACACAACGTGGCGTATCCCGTAAATGTGCCCACTTCGAGAATCTGTGTCGGCGATACCAGCTTGCTAAGGAACGCCAACAGCCGACCCTGGTAGTGACCCGAGAGCATATGCGGAGCGGTTTCCCTTAAGTAAGTCTCCCTGTTGATACGCTGCAGGAGCGCCGGCTCCATGTCGCATGTTCTCTCCAGGTAGGACGTCAATAGGTCGTCGAACATATCCATCGGCGACAAAAGTACGGAAGATGCGCGAAAGTGCAAAGTTTCCTATTTCGTCCCGCGACTTGCCACTTTCGTCCCTAATCATCCTTACCTTATCCCATATCTCATATTTTTGATGGTAGGGCAAGGGAAAGTGTAACATTTTGGCTTTCAAGTTGTCTTAACGTTACTGGCGATTATTGGGTGAGCAAATGGAGAAACTGACGCGATTTTTCTGGTGGTGCAGCGGTGCCCATCAATCTACATTGGCCAACTATCCCGCAGAGCATAATAAATATGTGGGCATTGGGGCAACGATTTTTTTCACGGGGCTTTTTGCATCCTTATCGGGCGGCTACGCGCTATATTTTGTGTTCAGCGGCGATGGCGGCGCCATCGGATATGCGGTGCTCTTCGGGTTGTTGTGGGGATTGGCTATCTTCAATATGGATCGATATATCGTATCGAGTATTCATAAAAACACATCTGGTTCCAAACAATTCCTACAAGCTACGCCGCGAATCTTATTGGCGGTGCTGATAGGTATTGTGATTGCTCGACCGTTGGAAATTAAGGTATTCGATAAGGAAATCCGTGACCAGTTGCGAATTACCTTCATCGACCGGCAGCGTGCAAGCATCGATACGCTCAACCGTGCGTTCGATAGCAAATACGCTATTGAACTGGCCAAAGTTGCCGAGTTGAAAACGGAGCGCGATTCGCTTGAGGCAACGATCAAGGCCGACCGGACCAAACTCAAGATGGAGACTTTCGGTGAGAAGAGTGTGGAAACTTCGGGTATCGTAGGGTATGGCCCTTATGCCAAGCAACGGCAGGCCGATCTGGAAAAACAAGAACAATACTTGGATACGTTGCGGTCAGCCATAGCGAGGCAAGAGACCTTCATCCAGCAACGCAAACAATTCGAAGGGTTGATGAATGCGCAATTGTTGACTGGCACACAGATGGATAGCGTGGTGAATCAGGCCGGGTTTGCGGACCGTAATACGGCATTGGGCGACTTGAAATACAATCCCGATGGTACCGTAAACAGTACCAACTACTGGTCGATCACTTTCATTATGTTGCTTTTCATTTTCTTCGAATGCTTACCTGTGTTTGTCAAGCTGATGAGCACACGAGATGCCTACGATATCGCGCTTAAAGATCAGCAAATTGTGGATATCCATCGTTCTGGGAAAGACCGTGATTCGAAGATAGCCATCGTGGACGGTGTATATGATACCAAGGTGCAGCAGGGTATCGAACAGCAAAAGGCACAACTTTGGGGCGATTAAAACTAAAACCCTTTGTTCATCCCGACTTAACCCTTATTCATCCCAATTTATTGTGCTACAACGGCCTTTTGACGTTCTTTGTCGGAAAAGTGTTAAACTATGAAGCTGAATCGTATTGAAATCATCTTAGCCACGGGAATTTATTTGTTTGCAATCGTGCTCATCATTAGCAATCAAGGGCGGGCGGGGGTTACACGCAATGTCGTGTCATTGGTGGGCTATGCCACTGTTATTTACGGGGCATATCTAGGATTTACCCAATGGATTTCGCCGGTATTTTTCAGATACCGTAAAACTGATCTGGGCATAGCATTTACCCTATTGCTCTTCTTTTTGGTTTGGCTGGGTCTCACGACGTGCGTCAGGGTACGCGACTACCATTGGGACGATGGGCAGTTTGTTGTCCATCTTACGCGCGGTGAGTCGCTTGGCGGTGCATCGCTTGTGTTTCTACTGCTTTTCGCCTACGAAGGCATCAAACGTCTCATTCGGTACCTGCAAGAAAATCACCGTACGCTCGGTACGCGTATTACGAAGGAAAGTTTGGTAGTGCTGGTTGGTGGAGCACTGGTTTTTTTTGTGTTGTTGGCAAACAAAGCAGAAAGTTTGGCCGTATTCTGGGCCACGGTGGTGTCTTATGCCTATCTGCTGTTCGCGCTGAATATTTACTGGCTGTTACCTCTTCAGGAGCGGCGGCGGTATGCCATCCAGCTTTATGGGCTAATGGTCTTTGTCGTGTCGCTCATTACTTTCATTCCCTTCGGCTTGCTTTTTATAGGTGCCAACGGGTTTAACGGTTTCGCATACTTTGCGTTATGGATATGCCTTAACCTCATCATGATTCCGTTGGCTATATTTGTGTATCGCCGCCAAAAAGAGCGTATCACGCAGCTCGTGAACCTCCGGATGGAGTTGGGCCAGACATCGGCTGGCCTGAGTTTCCTACGGTCGCAGATTAACCCCCATTTCCTGTTCAACATCCTCAATACACTATACGGTACAGCACTCCAAGAGGATGCCGAGCGTACATCCGCCGGCATCCAAAAAATGGGGGATATGATGCGTTTCATGCTTCATGAGAATAACCAAGACCGGATCTTATTGGCCCGCGAAATTGAGTACCTCCGCAACTACATCGATTTGCAGCTACTGCGTACCGCCACATCTCCCGTGATTACCGTAGAATGCGACATCAATGACGCGCTGGAAAGCACGTATGTTGCCCCGATGTTGCTTATCCCATTTGTAGAGAATGCGTTCAAGCATGGAATCAGTTTGAACGAAAAGTCGTGGATAAAAGTTAGCCTCTACGAATCGAAAGACAAATTGTATTTCGATGTACACAATAGCATCCACCGCAAACCGGAGTCCGACCCCGAGCTGCGGCACTCGGGTGTAGGGTTGGAGAATGTGAAGCAACGCCTTGCGATGCTCTATCCGGGCCGGCATGAGCTGGTAATCCGCGAAACAACCCAAGAGTATTTTGTGCATTTAACTATTGCATTGTCAGCAGGGTAAAACGCGTTATGCGCCAATGATTTGACCGTTTCTTATAAACTTAGTACCTTGGCACCTGATGATGACCGCCATTGCCGTAGACGATGAACCCATAGCGCTTGATGTAGTGCGAAGCCATGCCGCTAAAGTGCCATTTTTGGACCTCCGGGCTACGTTTACCAATGCGTTTGACGCGATGGATCATCTGCGGCGGTATCCGGTCGACTTGCTTTTTCTTGATATCAAGATGCCCGATATTTCTGGTATCGAGTTTTTTAAGAGCCTCAGTAGAAAACCACTGGTTATCTTCACCACCGCTTATTCCGAGCACGCGGTTTCCGGCTTTGAATTGGATGCCGTGGATTACTTGCTCAAACCATTCTCGTTGCCACGGTTCCTCAAGGCCTGCAACAAAGCCCAAGAGTGGGTGGAACTACGTGGTAAGAATACCAAACAGGCTTATGTCTTTGTCAAAACAGGATATGACCAAGTCAAGGTGGATTTCGATGCCATCGACTACCTCGAAGCAACCGGCAATTACGTCAACTTCGTTCTCTGCGATCGTCAAGTGTTGAGCCGGATGACGATTACCGAATGTGAGGCGTTGTTGCCTGCTGACCGTTTTGTGCGCATCCACCGGTCATTTATCACTGCTATCGACAAGGTGCAGAAAATCGAGCGTCACCAGCTCACCGTCAACGGGAGCATATTACCAATCGGTGCGTCGTATATGGCAGCAGTGAAACAATTCACGCCGAAATAGCCGATTTGACAAACTGTCCGTTTTCGTACACTTACTGCCCGATATCGAACAACGATTGAAGCGTGTTTTTTTTCAACAGATTTATAATCATATGATTATGGTTTTGGCGTAAACTGTGTTTGCAATTACGCCAAATGAAATACGACATGTTTTTATCGATACGCTTTATCGTCTGTTTGTTTGTGGTCGTTGGCCCGATTTCCTTGCCGGTTATTGCCCAGGAAACCGTTACCCCGGATACACTTACCTTGGAGCACAGCATCACGCTTGCCCTCAAACATAACCGCGATGTGCAGCAAAGCCGTATCCGGACGCGGGGAGAGGCCATCAACTTACGGCAGGCAAAGCAGAACCTATTGCCGTCGCTGGACGCGAGTATGAGCCACAGCTACAGCCAAGGGCGGTTCATTAATCCCACGACCAACCAATATGTGGAAGAGAATTTCACATCAGGCAATCAGCACCTCAGCAGTTCCTTGATTTTATTTGATGGGTTGCGGATGTTCCGCAACATTACGCAACAGGCCCATGCCTACCGTGCCACCCAATTGGAAGAACAATTGATGGCAGAACAAATTGCATTGGATGTAACTGCGGCATACATCAACGTGCTTACCGCGCGAGATATGGTGGCACAGATCGATAGCCAAGCGGCGGTAACCCAAAGGCGGGTTGAGCGTAGTACAGTGCTTTTCAATGAAGGGGCTATGGCACCGGGCGATTACTACGACCTCAAAGGACAATATGCAAGCGATTTAAATAGCCTGAACACGGCGGAGAACAGCCTTAGCGAGAACTTGCTGAGCTTATTCCGCTTATTGAATTTGCCGTACGACCCAGATGTATTCCTTGCACCGCTTCAAGCCCTGCCTCTGCCGATGGCACCCGTGTCGGAAGCTAGTGCACTATATCAGACGGCCGCTAACCGGCTGGGTGTCATCAAAGCTGCGGATCATCGGGAAAAGCAAGCTGAGTTTTCACTTAAGGCTGTCCGGTCGTCGTATTTTCCAACATTGTCTTTAGGAGCCGGTCTGTCTAGTAATTATTCGAAAGATGGATTGGGCAGCTATTACGACCAGGTGCAGAACAACTTGGGGCGGTCGCTCGCGTTTTCACTTTCGATACCTATTTTTTCGCGATTTCAGGTGAGGAATAACGTGGCCCGGGCGAAGCTTGATGTACTGAACGCCGAGCAGGCTGCCGAGACACGCCGAAACGAATTGCAACAGACCACCCATCAAGTGTTATTCAACCTGGATGCGGCGAAAGAACGTTATAAAAACTTGGTGGAACAGGTTGCCTACTATACCGAATCATTCCGCATCGCTGAAGTGCGTTTCGATGCCGGTGCCATCAATTCGGTGGAATTCCTGATTGCAAAGAATAAAATGGACAACGCAAATGCCAACCTCGTTATCGCACGCTACCAATGGCATCTTCGCCAACGGATCGTAGATTATTACAACGGTGAATTGCTGCTTGGTCAGACAGATTGACCGGGGAGTGGGTGGAAATGGTCAACGCGGATGTCCACGTGTATGCCGTCTTCGAGGTGGTCCGTGGCGTTTGTTATTACATATAACGTGACGGATTCATGCTGTACCGCGACCAGCTGATAGAAACCTTTGAACTGGATGTCTTGTACAAGAAAACTACCCTGTTCGTTCGTTGTAATGGATAGCCACTCGGGGTGGATGGCCACCGCTGTATGGGCTTCAAGACTCAAGAGCTGGGCCTCGTCTGTGCTCAGGATGTTGCTTTTGGCCAGCAACCGTGCAGTATACGCATTCGGTGGCTGGTGATACAATTGTGCGGGATGGCCTGAGGCCATCAACTGGCCGTCTTTTAGTACAATCAATTCGTCGGCCATCGCGAGCACTTCCGCGGGGTCGTGCGATACGAGTACCACGGTAAGTCCCGTCTCTTCTACGATGGAACGGATATCCCGTTGTAGGGTATCCCGGAACGATGCATCCACTTGGTTGAAGGGTTCATCCATCAGTAAAACTTCGGGGTTGTTCACGAGGGCACGGGCCAAAGCTACGCGCTGCTTTTCGCCGCCACTCAGGTCGGCAATGCGTTGCTTGGCCAAGTGGGTGATACGCAGGCGGCGCAGGCTGGCCTCCGTTTCGCTGAATTTACCTTCCAAATCAGTATTGGAGAGTTGCGATGCCACATTGTCCCACACGTTGGCATAGGTGTTGAGGTCGTCAAACCCCTGCGATACCATGCGCATGGCATCATGGCCAGGGATAAGTTTTTCACGGGGATTCGGTACCCGCCAACCCCGGTAGCGGACTTCACCACTGTCGGCCTCCAGCAATCCGTAAATGAGTTTCAATAAGGTGCTCTTTCCGCTACCGCTTTCGCCGATAATGGCGGTGATTTTCCTCTCGGAGATGTCGAAAGATAGGCCACTGATCGCCACGATCGGTTCCTTACCGGCAAACGTGCGGCTTACGTTCTCACCATGGATCAATGGCAGGCCAATGCGCTGTACGTCATCCCGTACCGAACAGGAAGGGGGATTTGTGGTGGATATCGCCATAAATAGAGCCGCCCCGATTATCGGGGCGGTACAAAATTACAAAATATAACGCAATGATTTAAAACCCGAGCATCAGGCCAAAGGCCATGTTTTGCAAGCCGGCTTGGTTCGGGCTGTTCTCAAATAGATCATTGAAATAGTATTTGGCATAGATACCGAATGAACCCACACCAAAACGGGCGAAGGCCCCATAGCGGAATTGGGTGAAGTTATAATCGTCTTTGAACTTCTGCTTGCCAAGCTCGTCGCTCTTGAACCGTTGTGTCCCTTTAAGCAGGAAGCCTCCCTCGGGTCCGAACGCAAACTTTAGCCGGCCTAGCCCGCTGTAATGCTTGCTCCGAAGTTCGAAGGTGAGTGGCAACCGGAGGTAGGTAGATGTGAGCCGGTTTTTGGAGTAATTAATCTCATCTCGATCAATATAATCCCACTCCAGCGGTGTGGTATTTTCCTTGAAATCGATGTTCTCCCGCAGACGGACGTAGGTCCAGTCAAACCCAGCTGAAAGGAACAGGCGGAAATTGTCATTGAAGCGGTAGCCCGCCTGCAGCAGGTCGAACCCGAAGTTCACCGTTTTGCCAGGACGGTACTTAAAATCGCGGTTATCGTCCGACAGGGTGAAGCTACCGTTATCGATCAGTTTAACCAAGCCGAGGTCGATCCGCGAAAAGGTGATGCCATAGATGGGATGCGATTGCCGGGGGCGCTCAACAGTTATTTTTACGTCATCGCTGTCTTGGTTGTCTTTTTCATACGCATGGGTCTTCTCCGATTTTTCGATGGTGATGACCCCGTCATCTTTGCCCGGGATGGTGATGCGTACCTTCCGCCGTTCACCAGTTTCTACATCTTCCATAATGACCGTATCCATGGCAGTCCGATTGTTTTGGCGGAGGGTGTCCGACTTCTTTTTCTCCTGTGCAGTCGCCGCCAGCAGGGTTGCGCAGTATAATAGTGTGAGGCTAATGTATTTCATGTCGATTTATATAAAAGGGTGATTTACTTTATTCGCTTCTTCTTGTTTTTTGCCAGGCTGAAGTTAAAATCGAGCTTCAGCGAACCCTCGCTATCGTTGGAGAACGTAACCAGCTTCTCATCGCGTTGGTCGACTGCGCCCACTACATAGTTTAAGATGTTGCTTACACCGAAGGGCTGTTTCGATTCTTCCGTGGCGGCCAGTAGGGTTTCTTCCTCTTCCTCCAATACCACGGGTGGCTGAATATCCGGTACGGTGGCCGCTATTGCTTCTTCCCTTATTGGCCGGCCGGCGGGTGGAGATACAGGTGGCTCGTCGTTTTTCGCTAATGCTTGCGTAGTCGGAACAGCTTCTTCGGCGATCAGTAGCTGGTTATCGGTGGTTCCGGTAGACCGATCGACCTGCTGCATTTCGGCTACCTGCATTTCTGCTTCGTTTTCGTTTTTAGCCTGACGGTTCCGCTTGGCGAACAGTTGCTTCAGTCGGTCAATATCCAATGGTTCTACCGCCGGAGCAGGCTCGGCCGGTTCCTCAACCACCGGCATGTCTTCTTCCGCATGCACTACCGGATTCTGGAGGTAAGTTACCATTACGGGGCGGTTATACCAATACACAATACCACACACCATCAGTACGCCCGCGGCTATCGATATCCACCAGCTGGGAAACCGGAGCCGCTGTTTTATGGGGACAGCGGTGCCTTGCTCCTGTTCGTCAAGCTTGGACGCTATCTTATCCCATAGGTCATTCGGCACCTTGGGGCGGAAGTCGTCGAACTTACCCGCTAACTGCCTGTCAAATTCGTTTCTCTTATCTGGATTCATGAATCCCTCCTTCTAGTTGTTTTATCCGTTGTTTTAGCCACGCACGCGCTCTAGACAATTGCGATTTAGACGCCCCCTCGCTGATTTGCAGTGACTCGGCAATTTCCTTATGGGAGAACCCTTCTACCGCATACATGTTGAATACCACACGGTAGCCATCGGGGAGCGACTGTATCAGCCGCAGCAAATCCTCGCATTCCAAGTTATCCATTGCGAACGTCTGCTGTGCATCATCGCACGCTTCGTCTATCTCGACCTGTTGTCCGCTGCGCCTGTTCCGGCGGTACGTTTCGATAGCTGTGTTGACGATGATACGTCGTATCCACCCTTCAAAAGAGCCGTCGCCGCGGTAGCTACCCAGGTTGTTGAAGACTTTGATGAAACCGGCCTGTAGCATATCTTCTGCCTCAAAGGTGCTGCTCGCGTAGCGCATACATACCCCCAGTAGTTTTGATGCCAAGGCATTGTATAGCTGCCCCTGTGCGTGACGGCTACCGCCTTTGCAGCCTTCATACAAACTTTCTATCGTAACCGTTCGCTCCAATTCGGGTGTGTTTATTACTATGATGATAAGATAGGTAAAAAGGTTGCACGGCAGGTGCGTTTTTTTGACCGTCGACTTTTGTGGCTTATTCAAGGTTGTTTATCAACATTAAATAAGAAGTCAGTTTGCTTATTCTTCCGTCTGTAAAGTGAAATACATCACAGAAGACAGCGTCAATTTTACTGCCGTCTTGCATTTTTGCTTTTACGGCTCCTTCGGCAATTACGACATTTCCCTCTTCCACAAGCCGGGTTACTGTAATATCAGGATGCCCGTCTGCGTTGGGATGTTCAATTTCTTTGTCAAATGCAGCCTTGCCACGATGAAGATAAAAACCCGGCATTTCCCAAACGACGTCGTCCGTTAAGCACGATAATATTTTTTCGTGGTCAGAAGCACGGAACCCATCCATGTATTTTTCTACGATTTGCTTTTGTTCACTCATTGCCGTTACTTTTTTTATTGTCACAAACCAAAATAGTTGTAACCAAGTAGCTATTTAATCAACACTTACGCTTTTTCCTTATAAAATCATTGCAATCGCGTTGTTACCAAAACGAAAACAAACGCAAAAATAATTGAGTTGGACATGTGATGCGTACGCTGTTATTTTATGCTACACGAACATGCGTGATGTTCAGTAATGTATTGAATGGACTCGTTGCAGAGTTCTTGTAAAGCCGGGATATTGATGTCGGAGAGTTTTTTCACATAAATGCATGCTTTACCCATTTTAAATTTTCCGAGACTGGCCAACGCTAATTTACTTTTTTCGGTATCGGAATACACATAGAGTGAAAACGCAGATTTTCTTGGAGAAAATCCGAGAACGGGTGCATCGCCCTCGTGTCCGCTTTTGTATTTGTAATGGTAATTACCAAAGCCGATAATGGACGGCCCCCACATTTTGGGTTCACAGCCTGTGATATCCTGCATGATTTTCAGGAGTTCAAAACTGTCTTGCCGCTTTTGGTCCGTGTCTGCAAAGGAATTGATGAATTCGTGGACATTAGCCGCTGTATAGTTCGTTTTGGTTTTTGCCATGAATAGTTAATTTTTTACGCTTGCCGGGTAAGCTGCTATACAAACTTAGATAAAATTGTTCGTATACAACTATTATAATCGTCGCGTTGGGTAAAAAACAATAGCTATGCTCCCAACAAAAAAGCCGTCTCGTTTCAAACGAGACGGCTTTCAACGATTATTTGCTGTCGTTCCTTACGCCAGTAGACGTACCGGTTCTTCGAGCAGTGATTTCAATGTTTGCAGGAAAGCAGCACCCGTTGCACCGTCAACCACGCGGTGGTCGCATGTGAGCGTTACCTTCATGATGTTGCCCGGAACGATTTGCCCGTTTTTGACCACAGGTACCTGGTCGATGCCGCCGATGGCGAGGATGCAGGAATCCGGAGCGTTGATGATAGCAGTGAACTCATCGATGCCGAACATGCCCAGGTTGGAAACGGTAAAGGTAGAACCTTCCCAGTCTGCTGGCTGCAATTTCTTGGCTTTGGCGCGTTGCGCAAACTCTTTAACTTCCGCAGAAATGTGCGATAGTGATTTACCGTCCGCAAAACGTACCACAGGCACCAACAGTCCTTCGTCGACCGCGACCGCGACGCCGATGTTCACATGCTCGTTGTAGCGGATGGTGTCGCCCTGCCACGACGCATTGATTGCAGGGTGTTGCTTCAATGCGACGGCTGCTGCTTTGATAACCAAATCATTGAAGGATACCTTTACGGGTGCCACTTCGTTAATTTTGGCGCGGGCCGGGATCACATTATCCATGTTGATCTTGATGGTGAGGTAGAAATGCGGTACGAGGAAGGACTCGGAGAGCCTCCTGCTAATGGTTTTCCGCATTTGGGTAACCGGCTTTTCGGTATAACGCTCTTCGCCCACGTATTGCGGGATACTTACGGTCGTTGTTGCTCCTTCGCTTGCGGGCGCCGCGGCAGCAGGCGCTGTAGGCTGCGCGGACGGTGTATATGACTCTACGTCTTTCTTGATGATGCGTCCGCCGTCGCCCGTGCCCTTCACGTCGGTGAGGCTTATCCCTTTATCTTTGGCTATTTTGCGTGCCAGTGGTGATGCTTTCAAGCGTGAATCATCGTCGTCGCCTGCCGGTTTTTCGGCTTCTGTCGCGTTCGATGGCTCAGACGCTGCCGGCTTATCATCCTTTTCTTTCGTTTTTGCTGCCGGTTCCGTTTTTTTGCCGGTTTTTTGCTTAAGCAAGGGAGTCACGTCGGTGCCTTCCTCGCCTATGATGGCAATGATATCGTTCACCTTAGCGGCTTGTCCTTTTTCCACACCGATATACAGCAATGTGCCTTCAGCATAGGCGGTCACTTCCATCGTGGCCTTATCGGTCTCCACATCGGCAAGCACATCATCACTTTTGATGGTGTCGCCCACTTTGAAATGCCATTCAGCGATGACCCCTTCGGTCATGGTGTCGCTAAGCAAAGGCATCGTGATAACCTCAGCATTGATATCTTCTGTGCTGACCTCCCCGTCGTCGCTTTCCGAAGGTTCCGTTGCTGGTTCAGCTTCGTCTTTACCTGAATCCGTATCGGGTTTGCTGCTACCACTTTCGTTGAGTAGCGCTTGATAGTCTTCTCCTTCTTCACCCAGCACCGCAATAACCGCATCTACGGGAACAGCTTCACCCTCTTTTGGGCCGATATACAATAACGTTCCATCTTGGTACGATTCGAAGTCCATCGTGGCTTTGTCAGTTTCGACTTCCGCTATCAAATCGCCGGAACTGACTTTGTCGCCTACTTTTTTGTGCCATTTTGCGATTACCCCTTCGGTCATGGTATCGCTCATTTTCGGCATTTTAACTACTTCAGCCATGTTATATTGCGGTTAATCCTTACTTAAACGTTAGTTAGCTATCTCAAATACTTCAATCCATGATGTACGGGTAGTCGTCCTGTACATACACGTCCTTGTACAGTTCGTCTACTTCGGGGTACGGTGATTCCTCAGCGAATTTGACACATGCTTCAATGGTCTTTTTTACATCAGCTTCCACTTGAGCAAACCACGCTTCATCCGCATATTTTTTTTCGGAGATGGTCGCTTTGGTCACGATCAGCGGATCTCGCCCTTTGTATTCCTCCAATTCTTCCTTGGTGCGATATTTAGCCGGGTCGGACATGGAGTGCCCTTTGTACCGATAGGTCCGCATTTCAAGAAACGTGGGTCCGTCGCCGCTCCGTGCGCGCTGCACAGCTTCGTCCATCGCATTGTGTACGGCTACTACGTCCATGCCGTCTACAGGTGCGCTTGGCATATCGAAACCGAGGCCCATCTTATAGATGTCGCTCATGTTGGTCGTGCGGCCCACCGAGGTACCCATAGCGTAGCCGTTGTTTTCGCAGACGAATATAACCGGGAGCTTCCATAGCATCGCCATGTTGAGGGTTTCGTTGAACGCACCTTGTCTTACAGCGCCATCACCCATGTAACACACGTTGACATTGTCGATGCCATTATACTTTTCCGCAAACGCGACACCTGCGCCCAATGCAATCTGGCCACCTACGATACCGTGCCCACCCATGAATTTATGTTCTTTGCTAAAGAAGTGCATGGAGCCACCCTTGCCTTTAGAGCATCCGGTCGCTTTTCCGAAAAGCTCAGCCATAGCTGCATCGGGAGATACGCCCTTGGCAATGGCATGTGCATGGCAACGGTATGCCGTGATCATCGAGTCTTCCGGGCGCAACACCGACATGGCACCCGCTACCACAGCCTCTTGGCCGATGTAAAGGTGGCAAAAGCCACGGATTTTTTGTTGTCCGTACAGTTGACCGGCCTTCTCTTCAAATTTGCGCATGAGCAGCATCGATTTATACCACTCCAAATACGTTTCTTTTTTTATCGGTGTCGAACTCATTTCAACGTCTGTTTGCTTATTGAATTTTTGGAAGGCAAACTTAGACAAAAATGTTGTGATATGCAATTGACTATGCGTCACTTTGTCCTTTTCAGCCTCTTTTTCTGAGAAGACGGCGGGCCCATCAGCGGAACCCGTTCAACGGTAACGAAACTGGAATCGAGACCAAACCCACGTTCTTCGGAAAGGCTGTATGTCTTCAGCAGGTTGTAAATGTCTAATACGATACGCTCTGCGAAACGGAATACCGATGTATTGAATAAGACACGTTCAAGCACGATGAACCGGAAGTCGCCATCCATGTTGTATTTGCGAAGGGTATCAAAGTTACTTTTAATATCCACCTCATCATTGGCAACGAGGGTTTCCACAATTTCTCGAAACAGGATACTGATGCGTTGCTCATCGCGGAATCCGAGCCGGAAATCGACCCGGATTAACCGGCCAGGCACCAACTGGGTTATTTCATATTCGCCTGTATGGGGCGAATCGGTCACGTCCACGTGTACCAACCAGTATACATCGGCCCTTTTTGGTTTTTTCTTGATGATGGAATAGATGATGCTTTCTTCGATTTCGGAGTCGAAATTTGCACTGGTGAGGTAGACCAGTTGCGATGCGTATAACGGGATGGATTTATCCCGACTGATTTCCGAAATGATGGGAATATACTTTCCGATTTCTACAAACCGGGTGAGCCTGTTTTTTATTTTCCGCGCCCACCACCAGCAAAACATCATGGAAAAAATAATGGCAGTTATCAACAGCGTAAGCCATCCGCCGTGTGCGAATTTAGAAACGTTGCCAATGAAAAAAGTGGATTCGATAATGAGGTATATGACCAAAAAACCGATGGCCAATGCCTTTGGAACCCGCTTCTGCAAAAGAAAGACAGTCATCAGCATCGTCGTGACGATAAAACTGATGTTTATCGCTAGACCATATGCGGCTTCCATTTTAGCGGATTCGCGGAAAACCAGGATGACAACGATGCAGCCGATGAATAAAATCCAGTTGGCCGAAGGCACATAAAGCTGCCCTTTAAGCAAGTTGGGGTGTATGATACGCACTTTAGGCCATAAGTTGAGCCGCACGGCTTCGGCAACGAGGGTGAAGGCGCCGGAAATCATCGCCTGACTAGCAATCACCGCAGCCAACGTGGCAATGGAAATGCCGTACGGAACAAACCAGGTTGGCATCACCATGTAAAACGGATTGCTGCCGGCGAGCAACGCGCCGTCGTTAGCAAGCAGCCACGCTCCCTGCCCGAAATAATTGAATAACAAACAGGCTTTCACGAAAATCCATGAGATTCGGATATTCCTAAGTCCGCAGTGGCCCAGATCGGAGTATAGTGCTTCGGCCCCTGTTGTGCAGAGAAAGACTGCACCGATTATCAAAAGCGCATTGGGATGGCTAATAATCGTTTGGATGGCGTAGTGGGGGCTCACTGCCTTAAGTATAGCTGGGTGGCCGATTAGGTGGGCAAAACCCAATATCGCTAACATGGAAAACCAAATGAGCATGACCGGCCCGAATAGCCGGCCGACAACGGCGGTGCCGAATCGTTGAAGAGAAAAAAGTACGGCAACGATAACCAAAACAATCGGGACGGTTTGCAATTGCGGATAAAAGATTCCCAACCCCTCTATTGCGGAAGAGATGGTGATCGCAGGCGTAATCATGCCATCAGCCAATAGTGCTGCACCACCGAGCATCGCCGGGAATACGATCCACTTACCGTTCTTCCGTACCAATGAAAAAAGAGAAAGAATACCGCCCTCTCCCTTATTATCCGCTCGTAAGGTGATAATGACGTATTTTATGGTCGTTTGTAGGGTAAGTGTCCAGAAAATACACGACACGCCACCATATACGAGTGCTGGATTAATGGCGCTCGGCCCGATAATGGCTTTAAAAACGTATAAAGGAGACGTGCCGATATCGCCATAAATGATACCCAAGGCGATAAGGATACCGGCCGCGGTAAGCGGGTGTTTAGACAATTGCTGGCGCATTGATCTCAGCGTTATTCGCCTGCAAACATACTGTTTATCGAATTAAGAATGCTAAGAAAATATCAAGATGCCAACTTGTTGTGTTGATTTATTCCCCGATGGCATAATACTGGAAACCGATGGCTGGCAGGTCGTTTGCTCCAAGCAGCTTCCTGCCGTCGAACACGAAGGCCGGCTTCATCATGTGTTCCTTGATGCTTCGCCAGTCGTATGCCTTGAACTCATCCCACTCGGTGAGCACGGCGATGGCGTGTGCCCGGTCGGCAGCCTCATAGGGATCTGCCACCACCTCCACCAGCCTGCGGTTCTCCCCGGGGCTGCGCGTGCCGAGGTAGTCCAGGTCGGCATACACCTGCTCGGCATCGACCTTCGGGTCGTACACCACGATCTGCGCCTCCTCGTTCAGCAGCGCGTCGGCCACGTAGATGGCCGCCGACTCGCGCGTGTCGTTGGTGTCCTTCTTGAAAGCCCATCCCAGAAACGCGATCTTCTTGCCCGATACGGTGTTGTACATCGCCTGCACGATGTTGTCGGCGAAGCGGCGTTTCTGGTGGTCGTTCATCGCGATGACCTGCTCCCAGTAGTGGGCCACCTCGTGCAGCCCGTAGCTGCGGGCGATGTATACCAGGTTGAGGATGTCCTTCTGGAAGCACGAACCCCCGAAGCCCACCGAGGCCTTCAGGAACTTCGGGCCGATACGGCTGTCGGTGCCGATGGCACGGGCCACCTCGTCCACGTTGGCGCCCGTCTTCTCGCAGAGCTCCGAGATGGCGTTGATGGAGGATACCCGCTGGGCCAGGAACGCATTGGCCGTCAGCTTGGACAGCTCCGAGGACCACAGGTTGGTGGTGAGTATCCGCTCGCGCGGCACCCATGTGGCGTAAACGTCCACCAACGCCTGCACGGCCTCGGCGTCCTCCCCGCCGATGAGCACACGGTCGGGACTATGCAGGTCGGCGATGGCCGTGCCCTCGGCCAGGAATTCCGGGTTGGACAGGATGTGGAACCCCACCCCGTTGCCCGTGTTGTGCAGGATGCTCTTGAGCGTCTCGGCCGTACGAACGGGCAGGGTCGATTTCTCCACCACGATCTTGTCATCCTTGGCCACCGCGGCGATCTGCCGGGCGCAAAGCTCGATGTATTTCAGGTCGGCCGCCATGCCCTTGCCCTTGCCGTAGGTCTTGGTCGGCGTGTTCACCGAGATGAAGATCATGTCGGCCGCGGCGATGGCTCCCTCCACGTCGGTGGAGAAGAACAGGTTGCGGCCCCGTGCCTCGGCCACCACCGCATCCAGCCCCGGCTCGTACACCGGCAGCCTGGAGAGGTCCTCGTCATTCCATGCCGCAATGCGGGCGGAGTTGATGTCAACAATCGTCACGGTGATGTCCGGGCATTGCTGCGCAATCACCGACATGGTGGGGCCACCTACGTAACCCGCACCGATACAGCATATGTTTTTTATCTTCATCTGTTTGTTTTTACCTACACCTCAGTTTCATCGCATTTGCCGATTGGTCTTCATCGGGAAAACGATTCTTGCGTGTTGCGTGGCAAAAATAGGAAATAAACTAAGTAACGGGTTGCTTTGATGTGGCCTGATAGCTACAAATCGCAATATTTTCAGGTTATCCTTGGTAGTTCTTCGTTATTCGTTAATTTTACCCTACCAAACAGTGGCGTGTGATTAAGCAAGAAGTTGTCGACAAAATACTGGATATTGCCCGGATTGAAGAGGTGGTGGGCGATTTCGTGGACCTCAAAAAGCGGGGTACGTCGTTGATTGGTTTATGTCCGTTCCACAATGAGAAGACACCGTCGTTCAACGTCTCGGTAAGTAAGGGGATTTACAAATGTTTCGGGTGCGGGGCCGGTGGCGATTCGGTGCGTTTCGTCATGGAGCACGAGAAGTACTCCTATCCCGAAGCGCTTAAATACCTAGCCCAGAAATACCATATTGAAATTGAGGAAACCGAGCGAACGCCGGAACAGCTTGCCGCGCAGGACAAGCGCGAGAGCCTCTTTATTGTAACGAATTGGGCGGGAAAATTCTTCAAGGAGACGCTCTGGGATACAGACGATGGCCGAACCATCGGGCTCAATTATTTCCGCGAGCGTGGTTACCGCGATGACATCATCCAAAAATTTGAACTGGGTTATTCACCGGAGGGGTGGACCGCCCTATACGATCGGGCGAAAGCAGAAGGCTATAAGGATGAGTTCCTGGAGGCCACCGGGTTAATCATTCGTAAAGATGATGGCAGTGTGTACGACCGGTTCAGGGGGCGCGTCATGTTCCCCATACACAACCTCACCGGGCGTATACTGGGCTTCGGCGGGCGTACGCTGAAAACAGATAAGAAAACCCCCAAATACGTCAACTCACCGGAAAGTGAAGTTTACCACAAGTCGGATGTACTATACGGCCTTTATCTCGCCAAAAAACCCATCCTCGACGCCGACAATTGCTACCTCGTGGAAGGATATGCCGACGTTTTATCCATGCACCAGGCGGGTGTAGAAAACGTGGTTTCTTCATCGGGCACGTCACTTACCAGTGGGCAGGTGCGGCTGATCTCGCGGTACACCAAGAATGTAACCATTCTCTATGATGGTGATGAAGCAGGGATCAAGGCATCGCTCCGCGGAACGGACATGCTATTGGAAGAGGGGCTTAATGTAAAGGTGCTGCTTTTTCCCGATGGCAATGATCCCGACTCATATGTACAGAAGTTCGGGTCGACGGCATTCAGACAATACATCGCGGAGCATCAGCAGGATTTCATTTTCTATAAGACCCATGTATTATTGCGTGATGCCGGGAACGATCCGATTAGACGTGCAAGCGTTATCCACGATGTGGTGGAGAGCATCGCGCTGATTCCGGATGCGATCAAAGCGTCGGTATTTGTGCGCGAATGTAGTGTATTATTAGACATCGAGGAACGTCTGCTCATCGCGGAGCTCAATAAGCTCCGGATTGGCCGGGCGAAAAAAGCCGACCGTAAAACGGAGCCGTTGCCCGAGCAACCAGTGGAAAACGGAGCTATTGAAACGAGCACTCAAATGGCTCAGCCTGTTGAAACCGTTTCGTCTGATGTACTGCATGAACGGGAAATCGTCCGGATATTGCTGCATTACGGTAGCCAACCCGCCACGTGGGAAGAAGACGATGTGCCGATTGCCCCGCTCCTGCTGAGTGGATTGAGCGACGTGTCGTTCGATGATCCGGCCTGCCTTGCCATCATTGGTGTTTACCGCGAATTCATCAATCGTGGTGAGCTTCCGGAAGAACGGACATTTATCGCCCATCGCGACCGTGCCATTGCTGACTTGGCGATAGACCTGCTCGCCACCAAATACAGCCTGAGCCCCAATTGGAATGATGAGAAGCGTAAAATATATGTCTCTCATGAATCGGAACGGCTGGAGGACCTCGTTTACAGCGCGATTTATCGCATCAAGAAGCGGAAGGTGGAACAGCAGATCTTAAAGGTAAGGGAGGCGATAAAGGATGAAACTGATACAGCCAATATGGAAATCATGCTTGCGAACTACCAGAAGTTAAAAGACGTATCGAAGATAATAGCCGAAAAATTGGGTACCATCGTTGTGAAATAGATGAATACACTTCAAAAAGGTAAACAGGGGGAAGATGCGGCAGCACGGTTGCTGCAGCAGCACGGTTATCGGATAAGACACCAAAACTGGCGCTATAAAAATCTGGAAGTAGATATCATCGCAGATGATGGCGATATACTGGTTTTCGTTGAGGTGAAAACCCGGGCCAGCCACGCGTATGGGATGCCTTACGAGTTTGTCGATTACGCGAAACAAGCCAAGCTTACGCGCGCGGCCAACCAATACATTGCTGCAACAAAGCATGGTGGGGAAATCCGTTTTGATATCGTTTCCATTTTATATTCAGAAAAAAACAGCACGTATAATATGCGGTTGATACGTGATGCGTTTTGGCCGGGTTGATTCGCGCAAAAATCCTTACGAAGAAAAATAATTAAGTTTGTCCGTATGAACAGATTAATCTACATACCGGTTGTTTTGCTTGTTTTCATAACATCGTGCAATACGCAAAAGAAGGCGTCCAAATTCCGATTTGATACACCGGCGGCAGGCACGTTGGTGCAGCTTGGCGAATCCGTGCCACTGAAGCTGGTGTTTCCCGAAGACGTGTCGGCGTTTGATTCAGTGGTGTACAGTATGGATGGCGAAGTGCTGGAACGCAAGATGGACAGCACAGTGGTAAGCCTCAATACGGAAAACGCCGCGTTTGGCAGCCGGACACTTAGTGCCAAGCTTTATTACAATGGCGAAGAACGCGTGGCATATAGCAACATTGTGGTGGTGCCACCGACCCCGAAACGTTATGGCTTCAACGTCGTTGCAGAGTATCCGCATGATCCTGAGGCGTATACACAGGGACTGGAGTTTGATTCGCAAGGTGTACTATATGAAAGCACCGGCCAGCGTAGCAAATCGTCGATTCGCAAGGTTAATTACCAAAACGGTAACATATTGCAGAAAATCGACTTGGATGACGAATATTTTGGTGAAGGGCTGACCCTCGTCCATGATAAAGTGATTCAACTGACTTGGCGCAATAACGTTGGCTTTATATACAATAAAGGCTCGCTTGCCAAGATTGGGGATTTTCCATATGGATCGTTTAAAGAAGGTTGGGGGCTGTGCTTCGATGGCGACCGACTGATCCTTTCCGACGGCACCAGCCGGCTCTATTTCCTAAACAAAGACACTTATGCCGAGGAAGGATTTATCGAAGTATACGACAGTAAAGGACCACTGGACAGCCTCAACGAGTTGGAATACATCGACGGAAAAGTGTATGCTAACGTGTATACGAAAGATATCATCGTGATTATTGACCCGAAGACCGGTGCTGTGGAAGGAGAAATCAACCTAATCGGTATCTATCCGGATAAAGCGGATTATGACAACGAGCTTAACGGAATCGCTTACGACCATGGCGGCGACAGGCTGTTTGTAACCGGCAAGCTTTGGAGTAAGCTGTACCATATCGAGCTCATCGAGCGATAAAACGCCGCCATGCTGAGCGACATCAAGTATATTTTTAAATACCGGGAGAGCACCGTTGACCGGGTGATGCTTTATGTGAGCTTGGTCTGTGCCTTGGTTGTACTCTTCCATCTCGGGTATAATACGGATAAAGCGACGGCACGGCAGTTTGCAGCCATTATCAAATGGTTGTTTTATGGTTTGTTTTTCCTGGGAGCCCTCCGTATCGGTTTTTCCATGCTAGCGGTCCGGAAGGTGGGTGTTGCCCATTACGGGGGCTTGGTGCTGTCCCTGTATTTCCTTACGGTTATTCTAGCCCGTGTCACAGAGGAACCGCACCTCGCATTCTTACAGAATGATGAATGGCTTTATCTTGGCATATTCGCGGTGTTTCTTACAGAATTGTCCAAAAGCAGTCTTTTCTTCGATAATTTCTATTTTAACCCGACCATTCTATTTGTCATCAGCTTTTTGGTGCTGATACTCGTGGGTACGTTGCTGCTGATGCTGCCCAAGACTACTGCAGGCGCCCCACTACCCTTTGTCGATGCGCTGTTTATGGCTACCAGCGCCGTTTGCATCACGGGATTGGCTACGGTTGATATCGCAACCCAATTCACTGAATTCGGCCATACGGTAATCCTTATCCTTATCCAGTTGGGTGGTTTGGGGATCATGACGTTTACTGGGTTTTTCGGTTATTTCTTCAGTGGTGGCTTTTCTTATAAAAATCAGCTGATGTACAGCGAGTTTTTGGGGCAAAATAAAGTTGCATCGGTTATCAGTACGCTGTTGAAGATTATTTTCGTCACCCTTTTCTTTGAGGTGGTGGGTGCCGTTTTTATCTTTTTCAGTACCGAGGCCGCCGATTTCGAGACATACGGCGACCGGGCGTTCTTCTCGGTTTTTCATGCCGTTTCTGCGTTTTGTAATGCAGGCTTCACCACGGCAGCAGGTGGGCTTAACCAAGCGGCGTTCCGTTTCAACTATGAAATGCAGGTGGTTCTTTCGTTGCTGTTTATTCTTGGTGGACTGGGTTTTGGAATTGTTTTTAATACCTATACGTTTATTAAGCGATGGGCCGTCAACGTTTTCTTGCGCGTATTCCACAGCAGACCCTACATCTACCGAGCGTGGGTCATCAGTTTCAATACGCGTTTGATCATGTGGGCTACCTTGCTGCTGGTTGTGTTTTCTACGGTGGCTACTTTCGTGCTGGAATACAACCATACGTTGGCAGCGCACCAGACCTTGTGGGGCAAATGGATTTCGGCTTTTTTCACAGGCAATAGTGCCCGTGCCGCTGGGTTCAGCGTGGCCGAAGTCAGTAGCTTTTCGCTGCCCATGTTGGCAACGGCTGTTTTCCTCATGTGGGTGGGGGCCTCGCCCGGATCTACCGGTGGAGGTATCAAAACCACCACCTTCACGGTGGCCTTGCTCAATATCGTCAACTTGGCCCGAGGGAAGGATAAGTTGGAAATCTTTGGCCGAGAAGTATCCACCGATTCGGTAAGCAAGGCCTTTGCCATTATCGTCCTTTCTTTTTTGGCGGTTGGCACCACCATGTTTGGATTGGCGATTACCGACAGCCACTTGGGGTTGCTTCCTATTGCGTTTGAGAGCTTCTCGGCTTACGCGACCTGTGGGCTTAGTCTGGGCATTACACCGCAGCTGAGCGCCGCGGGGAAAGTAATTGTTATCTGTAGCATGTTCGTGGGGCGCGTGGGCCTGCTCACGCTGCTGGTGGCTCTTATCAAGAATACGAAAAACAGAAGCTATGAATACCCACAGGAAAAGATATTGTTTTAATAGGATTTTATGAAATCGAGATGAAGTTTATCGTTTTAGGATTAGGAAATTTCGGCAGGGCCCTTGCCATCCGCCTTACCGAACTGGGCCACGAAGTAATCGGTGCCGACAACCGCATGAGCAAGGTGGAGGCGCTGAAGGAGAAAATCACCCATACCATACGTATGGACACCACAGATGCAGATGCCATGAGCGCACTGCCGCTTAAGGATGCCGATGCTGCCATCGTAGCCATCGGTGAAGATGAAGGAGCATCGTTACTTACCACGGCACTGCTCAAGCAATTCCAAGTGAAGCGAATTGTGGGCCGTGTGGTGTCCGACCTGCAGAAAACGGTATTGGAAGCCATGGATATCGACGAATATATCATGCCCGAAGAAGAATCCGCGGCCCGGTTAGCCATGCGGTTGGACAACACCGATATCGTGGATTCATTTAAAATATCGGAGCGATACAGCATCGTCGAGACCAAAGTACCTGCAAAGTACGTAGGGATGACCTTGAAGGAGGCCAACCTGACCAATAAATTCAAGGTTATTGTGCTCACAACGATTAAATCGACAGAGACGTTGAAAGATGGCAAGATGAAGGTAAGTACGGAAGCTACCGGCATCGCCCAATCAGATACAGTGCTTGCATCGGATGATATCTTGGTGCTGTTTGGTGAACTGAAAGATATCAACCGTCTTATCCAGAAAGGCGAGTAGGTAAAGCAACGACATTTTTATTAAGCGGAGTTCGCGAATACCACGCATTTTATCTAAGTTTGGCCTTTATTCAGAAATAAGATACCCTAATTGAAACCATTGAATGAAGACCTGGTTCAACAATAACGCGACCCACCTGGCGATAATCGGTATTTTCATCGCTATCACTTTTATCTATTTCCCGCCTGCGTGGCAAGGTAAGGTATTGTACCAGCATGACGTTTTGCAGGCACAGGCAGGGCAGCAAGAGATACTGGATATCAAAGCGCGCGACGGCGATATGCCACTGTGGACAAACTCCATGTTTAGCGGCATGCCATCCTATCAGGTATTGATTGAATTGCCCAGTAACCTCACAACGTATCTACTGCATGGTTTTAAGGGTGTCTTTCCACACCCAATCGATGTTGTACTGCTTTATTTGATCGGTGCGTACCTTTTATTCAGTGTGCTCCGAGTAAAGCCCTGGCTCGCTGCTGTAGGTGCTGTCGCTTTTGCGTTTTCATCGTACAATTTTATCTATATCGAGGCTGGTCATGCCAATAAGACCTATGCAATCGCATTCATGGCACCTATATTAGCTGGAATCTTATTGGCTTTCAGGGGCAAATACCTGTGGGGGGCGGTGTTGTTGGCGCTTGCCATGGCACTCGAGATCCGCGTAAACCATATTCAAGTAACGTATTACCTGTTTTTGGCGGCACTGATCTTGGTCGGCATCGAGGCATATGGTGCCATCCGCGAGAAACGGTTGCTCGCTTTTGGCAAGGCTATCGCTTATCAGGTAGCAGCAGTAATTGTAGCCATAGCGGTAAACGCTTCGCTATTGTGGCCCACTTATGAATACAGCAAGGAGACGTTGCGTGGGAGGTCCAACCTGAAAACGGAGAACACACAGCGGGCAGACAACGGCGTGAGCCGAGACTATGCATATCATTGGAGCCAGGGCGTCGGCGAGAGCATTACGTTCTTGATACCCAATGCGTACGGCGGCGGCATGTCTACCCGCTTGGACGGCCAATCAAACGTAGCCAAGCTCGTGATCAATAAAGGAGCAGATCCGAACCAGGCAGCAGGCTTTGCAGCCAATCTGCCGACTTATTGGGGCGAAAAGCCAGGTACGTCAGGGCCTTGGTATTTCGGTGCCGGCATCATGTTTTTGTTTGTGTTGGGGCTGATTATTGTACCGGGTCGCATCAAATGGTGGCTGGCGGGCACTACGGCACTGGTGTTGCTATTGTCATTTGGGCGGCATTTCCCGCTGGTTTCCGACTTGTTTTTCTACTATTTCCCGATGTATAACAAGTTTAGAGCGGTGGAGTCCATCCTGATCATTGCCACCCTTCTGATCCCTGTGTTAGCCGTACTAGCCATTAATGAAGTTATCAAAAATGGACCGGCTATCAAAAAGCTGGACAAAAAAGTGCTGTATGTATTTTATGGCGTAGGCGGTATTATACTATTGATTGCTGCATTACCCGATCTGTTTTTGAGCTTCAAAAGCTCAAATCACCAAGCGATGGTTCAGCAATACGGCCAGCAGCTGCAAGACAATACTTTTGCCAATGAGTTGATGGCAGCATTGGTGAAAGACCGTGTCTCACTAGCCCGTGCCGATGCATTCCGTTCACTCCTCTTTGTGGGGGCGACCTTTGTGTTGGTGTGGTTGCTGATTAAGAACAAACTGAAGGCACAAGCCGTTGTGGTGTTGCTGGGCATCGTAACGTTGGTTGATCTTTGGGGTGTGGATAGACGCTACCTGAATGACGAACGGTTTGCCGACAAGCTGCAATTGACACGACAGTTTAACCCGGAACGGGAGGTCGATAAACTCATTTTGATGGACAAGGATCCAAACTATCGGGTGCTCGATGTTACCACAAATCCATTTGCCGATGCACGCACATCGCATTTTCATAAGTCTATCGGAGGCTACCATGCGGCCAAACTGATGCGTTACCAGGAGTTGATCGAACAGCAATTTTCCGGTGCGATCAATGAAGATGTATTGGATATGCTAAACACGCGCTACCTGATTACGGCAGACAATGAAAACAACCAGCGCATCCAACGGCGGAATACCGCTTCCGGTAATGCCTGGTTTGTAGAGAAGGTGACTGTGGTAGAAAGTAACGAGGAAGAAATGGCGGCTATCAATTCATTTGATCCATCAAAAGAAGCATTTATCCATGCGGAATTCAGGCCATTGTTGGATGAAGGCCGCCTTAGCCCACCGGAGAATGCGTCGATCGAACTCACATCATACCGACCAGATCACCTGGTCTACGAATATTCTGCCCCGCGTGACGCCTTCGCTGTCTTTTCCGAAATCTGGTATGACAAAGGCTGGAAAGCCTTCGTCGACGGCAAAGAGTTGCCTATTCTACGAGCCAATTACGTGTTGCGCGCACTGCAGTTGCCCGGCGGAAACCATCAGGTGGAGTTTAAGTTTGAGCCGAGATCATATCACTTGGGTGAGACCATTTCATTGATTGGATCCATCCTGTTGATTGTAGGGCTGGCGGCCGCCATTTGGTTTGAGCTTCGGCGCAAAGCGGTGCCTAACTGATCTTCGAGTGGCAGGATTATCTCATTCATGCCAAACGACGTGGGCAAAGACGATTCGCG
>NZ_DATMFT010000004.1:0-269088 GCF_035556095.1 Parapedobacter sp.
GCAACACCGTCCCCGAGGAAACGCCCAGGTTGTTCCCATTCGCATCTTTCAACTGAACGGTGACCAACGTGCTGCCGTCGGTCGTGATGCTGCCAGAGGCCGCTGTGATCGTGGTCGTGCCAACAGAGGCCGCACCGGCTACGAACTCAATAGTAACAGGACTACCGTTAGAAACTGGCGTTGCTGTTCCTTCAATCGGTACAGTGGCCGTAACTTCTGCTTCACCGGCTAGTGAAGAAGCCAATGTCGCCGTAGCCAAACCGTTTGCATCTGTCGAGACCGTAACAACTGCTGCGGCCGGATCACCACCATTATCCAAAAGACCATGCGTAGCGGTGAACACTATTTCTACATCCGGTTGATGAATATTATTTCCATAAGTATCTTTCAACTGTACACCAACAGTGGCTATTTCAACCCCGGCGATACGTTCGGTCTCGTCGACACTGAGTAGTGTGCCATTGGGACCGACGGAAATACTACCTGCCATGATTGTAATATCAACCTCATCCGAACCGCCTCCGGGTAAGGTCTCACCGCTTTGACGCGTGGCAGTAATTGTGTAATCACCTGCTTTGGTGTTCTCATAGCTAAAAGTAACACTTGCGCTACCTGCCGAGACGGTCACTGGACTTAGAGGGTCGAAAGTTGGTTCACCGTCGCCATTACTCGACAAACCAAACTCCGTATCCGTGGAAACTGCTTTGGTATTGCCATCTGCATCGACAACCGTCAATGTAAATTCATCACTTGCTATCCCGGCTGTTCCTTCCGTTGGCCCAGTCAATGTGACGGTATGTGCTGGACCAGGACTGAATGAAGCAGTGACATCTTTATCATCGTCCATCGTCAGGTTCATTGGGGTAGTATTCGCCGGATTGTCGTCCCAACCGCCGAACGTTGAAATTCCTTGAGCAGCGGCCGACAGCCTGATATTCGCCATATATGGAAGGGAAAGTGTCTGTTCGCCGTTACTGGATTGGAGAGCTGCGCCATCGTTTAATCCAATGATGGAACTGAATTGTGCCCCTTTGGTCGTCAATCCATTATATTCAGCATCCGCTAAGGCTTGCAATATCCCATCAAAAATAGGATCACCAGCAGCATTGTGCGCAATGGATACTGCTCCTTGGCCAGTACCGCTAAAGCCCAAGGTCAAATCAACAGCACAGTCACCTGTTTCACATCGTTCAACAGCTGGTTGAGGACCATTTTCATCACCCCAATGATTGAGTTCCATTTTTACGTCGGCATTATTCCGTAAATTGCCGACATGGTGATTTAATCCTTCTGGTAAGCCGATATCTTCTCCTGAACCACCTGCTGGGCCGGAGAAGTTGTCATCAATCTCGTTTCCCTCAAATTTGACCATTCGAAAGACCGCGCGCACAGCAGGTTCTTGGCCTTCCGGCGTGACAGCAGTTTGCTGCAAATGCACCCCGCCCCCGTGCCGATAGACAGCACCCGAAGCATAACCGGATTGAAAACCCCGGACCGTGTTATGCTGGACTTCACCTCCATACATGATCAATGAGGCATATACAAAAACATGAATACCCCCCCCTTCCCCCCGATGCGAGTAAGGGTTCTCCCGTGCAATATTCTCTTTGATGACGGAATTAATAATGATCCCTTCTCCTAAACCGACAACAACTGGCACCCCTATTGCTGAACGTCCTTCAAGGAAAATACCACCGCCATGGCTATCGCTCTTATTGCCGGAAACCTCTGAATCCATCAATATGAGTTTACCCCCATTACTATGAATACCTCCGCCACGGCTATCCGATGAACCGACAAAAAGTGGTTCCAAAGTTGGTGCTACGCCCTTCGCATAATTATTTGAAATCGTTGAAGCATTTATTTTCAGTAAACCCTTAAGACTATAAATACCACCCCCATTTCCGTGCAATACGGTACCATCGGCAGTATTCTCGGAAATTATCGAATTGTTCAACGTAAGATTACTACCATTATTAAATATTCCCCCTCCGGCCGCCCTATCGGCAAGATTAAATTTTGTATTGAGTATAGCAGAAGACCCCGAAGCAGTATTTCCTTTGACCTCCATGCGATTCAGCGTCACATCCCATCCTTCATGTATAAAAATCCCCCCGCCTTCGCCATTCCTCACATCGCCCCCCGTAATCGTCAGGTCTTCCAATATCAGCGTAGCTCCCTGGTTATCTGTTTGCCCAACCGTAAACACCCGCTGATTGGTACTCGTTTGTTGGATGGTAGTAATCCCCGCTCCTGCCCCACGGATGGTGATGGTTTTGTTATCGGGAATAACGAGTGCCGTACTTATCGGATAGGTAGTCGCACTCAAGGTAAGTGTGCCGCCATTCGGCGTATTATTAATATCAATCTGAAGATCCTGTGTATAAGACAAACTAGGATACAACCCTACAAAGAGGGCAACGAAAGTGACTACTTTCCGTATTCTCAACCTTAAAGTCCCGCTTTGATCATTCTTTTTCGTAATCATTTCTATTGGTTAGAATGGTATTATGTACTTATTTTATCGCTATATTGGTTTATTATACTTCTCCACCATCTCCCCCCGACTATTCAACTGCAACTTCCCATATACATTCCTTATATGGAATTTTACCGTACCTATGGTGATAGAAAGCTTCTCGGCTACTTGTTTATATGTATCCCCTTGTTGCAATAGGGAGACGATTTCCGCTTCGCGGGTGGTAAGCTGCTCACCGGCCGTACCGCTTTCACGATGTCCAAGGGCATTGAAATGCCCGAGAATCATCCGGGCGACTTGTGGGCTCATCAGCGAACCACCCCGAAGTACTTCCAACAGACGCACTTCCACTTGTGGCAATGGGGTGTTTTTCAATAGATAGTCTGACGCCCCGGCACAAATGGCCTGGAAAACGGTCTCCTTGTCTTCAAACACGGTAAACATGACGATTTGGGTGGTGGCTGATTTCCGCTTCGCGTACCACGCCACCTCAACACCTGATTTCCCAGGCAGGCTGACATCGCACAGCAACAGGTCTATGCGCTGTTCCTTCCAGCTTTCGAAAAATTGCTCGGCAGACCCTTCAGCCAAAATCGGCTTGAAATTTGGTGACGACGAGAAATACGCAAGCAATGCATCAAGAATGACAGGCTTGTCTTCGACTATAGCTAAATAATAATTAGCGGATCCCATTGGGTTCTTTCATGAGGTAGTTACATGACTTAACGACCACAAATGTATGCCCCTCAGGAATACGTTTTCCCACCCAAGTGGGTGGTTTTTCAGATTGTTACAGGCAGTTATCTAGGCAACGTCAGGCGTCCGCTGCCGAAGAAGCACCCCAAAGGCGCGATCCATCCGCACATCGATGATAACCTCGTCACTGTCGTTATCCGCAAAATCGGCTTGGATAGTCATCTTGCACCTGCCACCCAACTGTACCTTGGCAGACGTGATGTGCCGGTGCAAGTGTACCTTGGCCCAGGGTTCCTTGCCATCATCAACGCCAATGGCGTCCTCCCGGGTCGACACCAAGTAGTCTTCAATCCGACTAGCCCCAATAAAATCGAGCAACTCTGTTTCACCGAAATACGCCACAGCTTGGGCGATATCGACATTTTTTAACTGTAAATCCAAACTTTCCATAGGTATGCTGGTTTATCAATTTGAGCATGAATCAATTAGTTGGCAAAGTTAAGATATTCCGTTTAGGAATAAACTACCTAAAAAGGGCAGTTTCCGAACAATCGTCTTTCTAGCACGAAAGACAAGCGGATGGATGGAGCGGAAAAAGGTTTGATTTCAAAAATGCATGCATCCGGCAAGGATACCAGCGTTGCGTTCTACCACCGCAACATGGGGATCCGGTATCCGCCGGCGTGCATGCAAGGCTTTCAGGTTGGCCGCTTATATTTAGTAATCAGTTCTGAACGGCTGTTGATTTGCAACTTGCCGTATATGTTTCGGATATGGTATTTCACGGTATCCACACTGATGTGGGTTTGCGTGGCGACCTGCTTGTATGAATGGCCATCCTGCAACAAAGAGACGATTTCAATCTCTCTCGGCGTAAGCCGCTCGACATCTGCATAGGGTTTGTCCAAATAAGGGTTGAAATGGCCGATAACCATGCGGGCTACATGCGGACTCATCACCGATCCGCCATTTAATACTTCAATCAATCGCTCTTCTACCTGCGGCAACGGTGTGTTTTTCAATAAGTAGCCCGATGCGCCGGCACAAAGGGCCTGGAAAATTGCGTCCTTATCGTCAAAGACGGTATACATGACCACCTGCGTAGACGACGACCGCCGCTTCACATACCACGCTACCTCAATACCCGACTTGCCAGGCAAACCGATATCACACAGGAGTAAGTCGATGCGCTGGTCATCCCAACGTTCCATAAACTGTTCGGCAGAATCAGCCGCAAAGACCAGGTCGAATCGTTCGGACGCTCCAAAAAATGCTGTAAGCGAATCGAGAATGACGCGTCTGTCTTCTATAATTGCCAACGTGTTCTTGTCTGACTTCATGTCTTGTTTTTCATCGAGATGCTTACAAAAGTAATGGATACGGCAATAAGTTTTCCCACCCAAAGGGGTGGTTCTTCAAAAACAAGGGAATGGCAATGGCTTAGCGATTTAGTATTTGTTGACCAGTTCAGACCTTGAATTAATCTGTAGCTTGCTATAAATATTGCGTATATGGAATTTTACGGTATCCACGCTGATAAAAAGCCGTTCGGAAACGGTCCGGTAAGTCGCCCCGTGCTGCAACATGGATACAATCTCGATTTCCCGATGGGTAAGCCGGTCGATTGCCCTATTATCCTTGTCCAGCAACGGGTTGAAATAACCAACCACCATCCGCGCTACCTGAGGGCTCATCACCGAACCGCCGTCCATCACCTCCAACAACTGCTCTTCAATCTTAGCCATCGGTGTGTCTTTGAGCAAATAGCCGGAAGCACCGGCACAAAGGGCTTGGAAGATAGTTTCCTTGTCTTCAAATACCGTAAACATCACTACTTGGGTGGCAAACGATTTACGCTTGACGTACCAAGTTGCTTCTATACCCGATTTGCCGGGCAAGCCGATGTCACAAAGTAAAATATCGATACGCTGGTCTTTCCAACGATCTATAAAAGCTTCGGTGGAGGTGGAGCAAAATAGAAGGTTGAATGGCGGCGATGTCTTGAAATACGACTCCAGCACTTTCAGGATAACCGGGTTATCTTCTATGATAACCAAATTGAATGTTTCATTTTTCATAACGTAGCAAAAATTATCCCAACTGATTAGGAATAGCGTTTTTCATGGTGCGATAAAGGTACTATATTCCTCATTCGGCAACACTACCCGTTTGGTGTAGTTTTTAAAATATATTGCCTGATCGCCGAAATCGCAATGCGAAACATACCCAAATACTGAACAACAGGTAAAACCCGCTGATCCAAATGAGTTGATGGGCATCTTTCAAAATGTACGATGCCTGTATCTGGTTAAACAGGATATTCAGTATCATGCTCACCTGCAGTGCAATAAACAGCGAGTAGATGACTGTCAACGCATATAGCGAATAGAGGAGCTGTTTAGGCACACCACCCTCCTCGGTATCGGCCAGAAAAAGCAAACGCCACTGCGCCAATAAATAAGCAAATGACAAAACTAAGCGGATGACATAGTGCCACTGCTGGTCGATAAATCCATATTCGTGCTCAAAGCCCATGCGCATGTTGCTTGTCAACTGTGCCATAAGGGCTTGTTTTTCAACCGCACTTGAGAGGGCATAGGGCATAATATCAATAAGCCCGAAAACAAACGGCAACAAGTGCAGGTACCAGTAACGGGCCAACTTGCGCCTTCGCTGCAGTTTGAGCCATGCGTAAAAATAGGTACAAGGTGCAATGAGATAATATAGCGGAATCCCCTTGTTGTATAGATTGGGAATATAGACAATGTAGCCGGTGAGCACCATCATGTAAATAAATGCATACCACATAATGGCAAACAACGCCACGCTTAATAGCAGTTCGGCTAGATCACGCCATCGATAATAATCAATAATACGCAGCACGATACTCAATGCACTGAGCGCAATACCCGCTACCGCAAAGCCAATCACCCATGCGTCCATGTCAAACCGAGGTATTTAAAGGGATTTACGAAAAAACCGCTACGGATAGGTACCACAACAGACACTTCATATCCATCGGCAAACCGCTCCGCCTTAAACATTGCATCGAGCTGCGCGGCACGCAATTGCATGTTGCGGTACCCATGGCCCCTCCGGCTTGTAGTTTGTTCCGCGCGCTGCTTGCCTGATCCGTCATTGCGGACAACCATCTCAATATACCTGCCGGTATGATGCAGTTTAATATGGACCGCCTTCGCGTTGGCGTGTTTGCAAATATTATGTAAGGCTTCTTTAAAAATCAGGTAAAGGTTCTGCCGTATCTTCTGCGAAATCTTCCGGTCATCCTGTTGATCAAAGTCGAAGGTTACCACGGCATCTATCGGCTCTAGCAATTGGGAAACAAGAAATTTCATACGGTCGCTCAGACTACCCTGCTGGTTGTTGCGCGAATCGACCGCCCAGATGATATCGTCCATCATTTGTATGGCTTCGCGACTATAGCTTCCGATCGATTCGATGGAACTGGCGTGATGGTCCTTGAGGCGAAGGAGGTCGGTTTGCATGGAGATACCCGTAAGCAAACCACCTACCTCATCGTGCAAGTCGCGCGAGATACGTTTTCGCAGGCGTTCTTCGCCCTTGATCTTCCGCGCCCGCTCATATACGACATAACCCGCTATCCCCCCTACAAATAGAATCAACAACGCGTAAAACGCGAACGTTTCCGTGAAAACGGGATTCTTGGCAACCAACCACGTATGTTCCGATGCCACTCCACCGCCGTTGGTCGCTTCCATTTTTACAGACACATAGTATTCGCCAGCCGATAGGCCGGATAGGTTAATCTGGGCCGAGGCAGGCATCTCTTGGTACTCCTTCATAAACGGCGCTATCTTGAACAGCATCCGGTATACCCGCCTGTACGAGTCGGGGCGTGCAAAATCCATCGAAAACCAAACGGCGTCAGCAGGCAATTTGAGTGTATCGCCCAACTGCTTCCGGCCATACCCTTCTACATAACGATTTGAATGCATTCCGAGCCGGATGGCGGAAAGCTGCGGATGGGGGGCAGCGACATCGGCAGCCAGCAACAACTGGTCGGGCTTGAACGAAATGTAACCACCTATACCACCCATAAACAACTTGCCCTCCTCGGCATCGTAATACGTGGCCTGATGGTTGAACTCTTCAAAAGGTAGCCCATCCGTATGGTAATAGTTAAAAATCCGACCACCTTTGCGCACGGATAGTCCCTCGTGTGTACCTAGGAAAAGCGCGTCATCCGCCCAAGCCATTTGGTACACGGTATTGCTCGCCAGCCCATGCTCGATGTTAATCATGCTGGCACGCCCTTCACCATCGATGACAATAAGCCCCTGCCCCTTTGTTGCCAAATAAACCGTGTCTCCACGCTGAATATGCGCATAAACGTTCACGTCGGTATTTTCTGTGGGGTATATTTTATGTAACTGATTTCGCCTCCAAGTAAAATAACCCTGATCTGTGGTAAACGCTATGCTTCCTCCATGCAAGGATATCGACTGTACCCGCATGCCCCGACTGAAGAATCCGGATACGGGGCATATCAAAGGGGTAACTTCTCCAGACGACCGTGCATATTTCCATATCCCGTTATAGGTGCCTACCAAGAGTGTATCGGCCACATAGTTAACCATACAATAAGCCATACCGGTAAAACGTTCTTGGCTGTCGGGTAGCGGACGTACCGGGGCGGGCGACACGTTACCGCGGATAAGATAGGCCAGGAAATCGCCTTCCAACGCAATACAAGTGGTATCTGGCGACAGCGCTAAGAAGGCGTAGTAATTGTTTTCAGGGGCTCGGGTAAACGGGGCCAATTCGCCCTCGTGGGGCAACGCATCAAGATACCCATAGCCACCAAAATAATAGGTCCCTCCCTGTTTAATCATACCGCGGGCACTCCCACAATTGATAAAATCGAAGGTAACGTTTGCCGGAAAAACACTATATAACCCTTGATCGGTACACAACAGCCATTCGTCGCCAGCACGCTGCCAGCCATTGAGTCGCTTATATAAGATGTGTTCGTTGAATTGATGGGTTCCGGTGGCCAACAGCCGGAAAGCGGTATCCCGGCTGAACTCGAAATATTGGGTCTCATGGAAGACAACTATCTTGTCTTCCGTTTCGAACGACCAATGGTTCCAATTGGTGAAATCGGTGGTGCGAAAGACAGACCGCGGCATAGCGCGCAATACCTCACCGTCGAATAGGTAATAACCCTGCGAATAAATTCGAATGAGTACCCCGCCGGCCACCGGAAGTAGGTCTTCCATACGATTAAACAAGCCCTCCGGAAAAGGTGATACGGTCTGGCGGTCGGTCGCCAAGTCATACCCATACAGATTGTCTCCGAAAGCCAGCCAAAGCCGGTCGCGATCGGCTACGAGGAGCCTGCCCACCGGACGACGTTCGAAAACGGCATACGGATTAAACTGGAAAAGCAATCGCTTGTTTTGTTCACCGATAAGCCAGACGTTGCCGCGCCGATCTGCCAAATAGAATGCATCATCGGAAGCGAAAAATGAAACCACCTGCCGGCCCGCTAACTCACCCAACGGATGATCCCGTTCTATGAACGACCACGAGTTTAGGTCAAATATTGCAAGCCCATTGCGGGTGCTGATCCACAGGCGCCCCCACGGATCGGCGTGCAGTGCATTTGCTTCATAAAACGGCAGTTCTTTGCCATACAGTTTTGAAAAGGGGGTGACGGAAACCCCGTCAAAACGATAAATCAGCCCGCCGGATAACATCCATACCATCCCAAAGGGATCCTTGGTAGCTGTGTTGATCATCATGTGGTGCTTGTCTACACCAGGAAGTACTTGGGCATGGTGATATGGTGATGCATCAAGCTGGAAGGTAATCGAGACCATTCCGATCAACAGCGTCATTACCGCTCGGCTCCACATTTTGCCTTTTGGTCTAGTATCCTTCATTGGTAGATGAATTCCAAAGTTAGAAAATTATCTAATGTCTTAGGAAATCATCCCGGTTTTTTAGAAATTTTTGAAGCTTTGGCGCAATCACCGCTGCACAATAGGGATTTTGTGGGTTGTTGTTATAATAATCATGATGGTAATCTTCCGCTTCATAAAAGGGCTGCGCCGGTACTACCTCTGTTACAATCGGGGAATCGTATACTTCATGCGCCGATAACTGGCGAATAAATGCTTCCGCTTCAACACGCTGGCTCTCATTGTGGTAAAATATAGCCGATCTGTATTGGGTCCCTACATCATTGCCCTGCCTATTAAGGGTGGTAGGGTCATGCGTCTTGAAAAACACCGCTAAGAGCGCCTCGTAAGGCAGCGTTGCCTCATCATAATCAATCTGCACAACTTCTACATGCCCTGTAGCGCCACTACAAACCTGTTCATAGGTTGGATGCTCACGGCTGCCCCCCATATATCCCGGGCTCACATGCCTCACTCCTTCCAATTGTTGGAAAATCACTTCAGTGCACCAAAAGCACCCGCCACCGAATGTTGCTACCATTGTTGTTGTTGTTGTTTGCCTTTTGCTGTTTTGCTTTTTGCTAGTTGTCGATTCTCCGTCATTAACCGGCTACTCACCACGCCCCCTCCATCCACTAAATCCGTGTTCCCATGCCCACATCATCAAATCACCATCTCATCATTAAACACGGATTAGATGAAACAAAATCTAAAATCAATACACGTGCTCACCATCCACCAGTAAGTCCCGCTGATTCGTATCACACACGGCATATGAAAAGCCATTTTGTAATGAAAAAGCGCCATATTCTCCACCTTTATTCAACGCGAGAAATCCGACCTGGATTTTCTTGGCGGTTTCGGGCTTCTTTTTAATGATGCGTTCCACAGCCTCACGGCAAGCATCGCGCGGTGATAAACCCTGCCTCATCAACTCAACAACAAGAAAACTACCCACTGTCCGGATCACCTCTTCACCCACACCGGTGGCCGTAGCGCCACCCACCTCGTTATCGACGTAAAGTCCTGCTCCGATAATCGGACTATCCCCTACACGGCCACGCATTTTGAAGGCCATACCACTGGTCGTACATGCGCCCGAAAGATGACCATTGCTATCTAGCGCCAGCATACCGATGGTATCGTGGTTATACTGGTTACCCGGCAGCTTGTCCGTGGTATACGATTCATTTTCGATATTGATCACGGGCTCGTATTTACCTTCTTTGAGCCAAGCCTTCCACGCGGCCTCGCCTTCAGGTGTAAGGAGCCTTTCCCGTTCGAACCCATTCTCGAGCGCAAACTGCAAAGCGCCTTCGCCGACGAGCATTACGTGGGGTGTTTTCTCCATGACCAGCCGCGCTACCGAAATTGGGTGAGCTATGTGTTCCAGCGCCGCGACAGCACCGCAATTACCCTGATGATCCATGATACACGCGTCTAACGTGACGTGGCCGTCGCGATCCGGATACCCCCCTTTACCAACGGTTAGGTTTGATAAATCGGCTTCCGGTATGCGGACACCCGCTTCCACCGCATCCAATGCACTACCGCCACCATCCAATACCTCCCATGCGGCTTGGTTTGCCGCTACACCAAAGTTCCAAGTAGATATGACGATCGGTTTATTGATTGCCCTATTTGTTCGCTGCGTGGCGGTGGCAGCCGTAAGTCCACCTATCGAAAACACCGAAGCACCAATTGTCCCTGCTTTTATAAATGTCCTTCTGTCAATCATTTACTTCTTTGCTTTTTTGAATATGGATCTCGTCTAAACCGATACAAGTAACGCAAATTTCGACAGGTTGCTGCGGTGCATTTTCATGCAGGCAATGCTGCCATTTACAATGATTTCATCAAAAAATTGTACAATACCGAATTATCCGCTAACTTCGTATGAAACATACCCATGATGAAAATCCGCTATGTATTTCTATTAACATTGTTTTATAGTTGTATTTACATCCCAGTCAATGCACAAACCCATTTGCAGGATTCTGCTGAATACAACAAAATCACGCATATTGTTGAAGAAATAAAAACCCTATATGCACCTGACCAACGTACGGCGCTTTTCGAGTTGCACCCGCCGAATGAGGGCTTATCGGCTCACTACCAAGTGACGACTACAGAAGCAGAAGCACTGCCTGCTTTTCGTCGTCAGCTTGCCAATAATGACATCTCCGAAACAAATATAATGATAAATCTATTGCCTGACAGTAGTGTGGGTGAGAATGTTTCGGGTGTGGTAAATCTTTCGGTGGCAAACTTACGGGTGACGCCGCGCAACCAAGCCGAGCTGGCATCGCAGGTGTTGTTGGGCACAACGGTGGACTTACTACAACAAGCCAATGGATACTATCGGGCACGCACGCCCGAAGGGTATATCGGCTGGGTAAGTACCTCGTCGGTTACGCCCATGTCTCCGGAAGAAGTTGGCCGATGGAAATTGGCTAGAAAAGTCATCTTCACCGCTGATTTTGGACATGCTTACACGGAACCTGACCTCCAATCGCTGCGCGTTTCTGACTTAGTGATGGGCAATTTACTGATTGCTTTGGATCAGACCAACGGGTTCTACCACGTACAATATCCGGACGGGCGTCTTGCTTACGTAGCCGATGAGTTGGTCCGCCCCTTTGACGAGTGGCTGGGTACAAATAACGTGACAGCAGAGAGCGTATTAGCTATTGCCAAAACCATGATGGGCGTCCCCTATCTTTGGGGGGGCACTTCGATAAAAGGTGTAGATTGTAGTGGCTTTACCAAAACGGCCTATTTCATGAATGGGATTATCATACCGCGGGATGCATCGCAACAAGTACTGGTAGGTGAACCAATCGACATCTTATCGGCCGACACATTAAATACCGAAAAGGCACTCCGAAACCTCCGTCCTGCCGACCTACTCTTTTTCGCCTCGGGCCAAGGGCGGTCATCCGACGCGCGGATTACACATGTGGCGCTCTACCTGGGCAATGGTGAGTTTATACATGCTGCAGGCACGGTACGCATCAACAGCATGCTTCCAGAGGCATCCAATTATAGCGACTTCCAGTCGCGGACGTTGGTGGCTGCACGGAGGTATGTGGGGCAGGAAGATACCGGTCTGAAGGCAGTTGCTACAAACCCGTCCTATTAGTCTAGTCACTCATGAAAATCGTCAAAAAGTATGCAAACAACCATCCGTAAGTTTGGAAACTTTACGTTAAGATACCGCCCCTATACCCTTGAGCTTCGGCATGTGTTTACCATTGCTGCGGGCTCACGTAGTACCACCCCCGTTGTGCTCACCGCGTTGGAATATGATGGAACCGTGGGCTATGGCGAAGCTTCAATGCCGCCTTATCTAGGCGAGTCGCACGAAAGTGTATTGGCATTTCTGAACCGGGTAGACCTTTCCGGCTTCGACGACCCCTTCCATATGGCCGATATCCTCGCCTATATCGATCAGCTTGCCCCGAAAAACACGGCGGCCAAAGCCGCGGTAGACATCGCCCTGCATGATTTGGTAGGCAAAATCATGGGCCAGCCTTGGCACCGGATATGGGGGTATAATCCCGCCGATACACCCAATACATCCTTTACCATCGGTATTGATACTGCCAAAGTGGTGCGGCAAAAAGTAAAAGAGGCTGCACCCTATAAGCTACTCAAAGTGAAACTCGGACTCGATACGGATAAGATGATGATTGAAACCATTCGTGAGGTTACAGACAAGCCCCTCTGCGCTGACGTAAACCAAGGTTGGAAGCAGCGAGAAAAGGGCTTGGAAATGGCGCATTGGCTGGCCGATCGCGGCGTTATATTCCTTGAACAACCGATGCCTAAGGAGCAGGTAGACGACAACGCATGGCTTACGGAAAACAGCCCGATACCTACCATCGGCGACGAAGCTGTACAGCGCCTTGAAGATGTGCACAGCGCGTATGGTGTCTATAGCGGCATCAACATCAAGCTGATGAAATGCACCGGCATGCGCGAAGCGCACCAGATGGCTGAGCTGGCACGAGCCTTCGGCATGAAAGTAATGCTGGGATGCATGACAGAGACCTCGTGTGCCATTTCCGCTGCCGCCCAATTGTCGCCGGTAGTGGACTGGGCCGATCTAGACGGCGCACTCCTTACCAGCAACGACGTATACCACGGCATGGAGGTGGTAGATGGCAAAGTGGTATTGCCCCATGCACCTGGCATCGGTATCCGATTAGCGGGCGATGGAATAATCTAAGGTGCCGTTACTGTTTCTGCTTCCGTGAGTGCCTTCGTTGTCAAATAATATTTAGCAATCATATTAGGCACTTCCCATTCGGGCATTGCACCCGATTCCAGGAAGCCAAGGTATTTCTCAGTCACTTGTGCAAAATGCTCCTCATGGGTTGTCACCAATGACGGGTCAACGCTTACGCGGTACCGACCGGGAGCAACAGGCTCAAATGCCAACCCTTTGTAGTCGGCACGCAGCTGTTCAATCGCTTGGGTAAGGGCAGCCTCAAATGCCGCTGTGTCCCGCTCGCCCGTCGATTCTACATACAGCACCGGTTTGTATCCTTCTTCCGCGCCTTGCTTGATAATCAAATCGGCGTACTTTCCGCGCATGATTGAATAGTGGGTGTCGCCCGTACCCTGCGGGGCCTCGAAATTCCAAATAACCGATACCTTGGCATGTACGCCTTTCAGTGTATAATTAATTTCGCCATTGGCAAATACGGCGAGATTACCATCTTCGCGGACCGATTCCTCAAGGAATGCCGGAATTTCCTGTTGCCCTGTTGAGCGTTCGAACTGGGCCGGTGATAGTAGCGTTGGCCATCGCTTGGCAGATATCAGCTCGATATCCCGCTCATGGTCGATGACTTCGCCTGGAAAACTTTCCCATTGAACCATGTCTACCAAATGCGTGGTCACGTCAACTAATCCCTCACCCTGCTGCCGCGAATCGTAAAACCACACGGGGCGCACCAACGGCTTGCCCGACACTTCTTTAAAGAAATGGTGCACACTTTCCTTGGTAATGGCCGGGTTGTCGGCAGTGCCTTTTTCCAACCCACCGAAAAAATCGGGGACCTGCGACAACTCCTTTTGCAGCATCGTGTTGATTTCGTACCGCTCAGTCATGATATCATAAAGCAAAACTCCCTGCTCGTCCGCCTTCGCAAATGCATCCACCAATTTCGAAAAACCTTCCGTATTAATGGCCATGGGTTTATCGGCAAGTACATTCAACCCGGCATCAATAGACCGCGTAATGTAATCGATTTTGTCTCGATTGTTACCTGCCAATACAACGACGTTACCTTTCCGCTCTTCCAGCATTCTTTCCAAGAAATCAGTTCCGGTATAAATTGCCTCGTCCCACCGTGTTGGCGATTCGCCTCGTGTATTGTATTGATCGATCAATGCGAGATAGGCATCCAACTCCACCCCCTCAGGCGCATAAACATGGACTACGCTATCTACCTGCGGATACATGCTTTTCTGCACCAACGCCGCGTGGAAATGACCGGGTGCTACGGTAATCAACTGAATATCTTTACGCTGCATATTATCTTGACTTGGATTGCACGATGCAAGGCATACCGCAGTAATTAAGGTAATCAATCCCGTTTGTTTTTTCATTCGAATAAATTTGCTTTTTTAACGGTAATGAAGCTTGCATAAATCATTCATATCTTTTTATTTTTTATGGCAATTTATGCAAGTCTCATTTATTTCTTTATTTCGACCACTATCCCAGACAATCAACTAAAAACTTACGATTGTCAATTATCAACTGTCAACTATCAACTAAAACTAACCTTTCACATACGACGTGCCATAAGGGAATCGTTGCGGACGGGAAAGTAATGCATTTGCCTCTTTATCGCGGATAAACTGTTCTTTTTTCGCATTCCACCGGAGTTTACGCCCCAGCTTCATCGCTGCATGAGCAATGAGGCAGGCCGATCCTGAACGGTGCGCTATCTCAACGTGGCTGATGGTCTGCTTACCGTTGCGAATACATTCCAACCAGTTTTGGTGTTGCTCGGGGCTTTCATAGAGTTTAGTTTCGTTCTCGCCAATCACGGATTGGAGTATCTTGTTGTCACTTGCTTTGAAAGCTTCGTTTTCCTTGCCATCGCCGGCCCCGGGATCGGTGGCGGTAACCCCCACGTTCCCCCGCGACACGAATATCCACCCTTCTGTCCCTTCGAACCGGACGCCGTTAGGATTTTTTCCGCTAATCTGCATCACCACGTCATTGGGGTATAGCATCTGTACTTCAAAATCGCCATGCACATTCCACAGCCCGCTTGTTGGGAAATTCGCCCAGCCTTCCGCTTCCAGCGGGCCACTCAATTCCGTACCAAGCCCCCAATGGGCAATATCGATGTGGTGCGATCCCCATCCGGTAATCATGCCTGCACCAAATTGCTCGCACCGCAACCATCCCGGACGGGCGTAAAGATCGGTTTGCGAATGTACGCGATCGAGTGTATACGGCACCAGCGGCGTAGAACCCAGCCAACGGTCGTAGTCTAGGTTTTCCGGCACGGGCATCTCGGCCGGATTGCCCCCTGCGGGATCACCTGGAAGGCCAACAATGACCCGCTTGATGGTACCAATACGACCGTTACGCACCAATTCGCATGTCCGTTTGAACTGGGGCCATGGATTAACGGAGCGCTGCTGGCTTCCGAGTTGGAACACCACACCCTTACGTGCCACCACATCAGCCATCATGCGCCCTTCTTGAATGGTAAGCGACGTGGGTTTCTGCAGGTAAATATGCTTCCCGGCAATAGCCGCTTCCATTGCTGGTTGGGCATGCCAGTGATCCGGCGTGCTGATTACCACGGCATCGATATCTTTATTGGCAATCAATTCACGGTAGTCCTCATACGTTCTCACGTCAACTGGAGACTTTCCTCCGTTTTTCTTTGCTTGCTGTTGTTCTAACCATTCCTTGCCCGCCATAGCTCGGCTGCGATCAACATCGGCGACCGCAACGATACGCACATAATCGTGTTTCAACACTTCGGGCAGGTCATGCGACTTGGCAATACGGCCAAAGCCAATTTGCCCGATATTGATGCGGTTGCTCGGCGCGTTCTTCCCAAATACCGATGCCGGCACGATGGTTGGAAAGGCAGCGGCTGTTGCCAACAAAGCAGCGCCGCCAGCGGTTTGTTTGATGAATGCCCGTCTATTCAATTGCTTATTTCGTGTATCCATAATCTACTTATTTATTTTGCGTTTAAAATCAGTTTATTTTTGCCGCACCTCGTCGTTCGGACTGGTAGCGTATGCTTTGCTGTAATTTCTCTTTTTGGTTCCCTTCACCACCCATTCGATTCCGCCAAGGATGTGCTTCATGAACTCCTCGTCTTTATAATCTTCTTTGCCATGGCCAAGTGACGTGTACCACGACCGGCCGCCATCAAACTCATGGCACCAAACCGAGGGGAAGACATCGCCGAATGTATCCAACCTACGGTTGTTCTCACCCGCCAACGTGGTAGCATCGTTTACAGCTACCACGTGCAGGTTTACATTCATCTGCTTTAAGTAATAAAATTCATCACCCTGCACGCGCACCCATTTCCGGGGCAAGTGGACCACCGACGGATGCTCGGCATCGACAATGTTTACCGTAAACGGCTGGTATTTGTCATGCCAATAAAAGGTTGCCCCCAATAGCTGCTTAAACCACTTCCATTTACGTTCTGTGCCCGATGCCGAGTGGATACCCACAAAACCGCCACCCGCTTGGATATAACGCATTAATGCCACGCGCTGCGCATCGGTATCGAAAACATCGTTGTTGGTATTTGAAAATACCAACGCATTGTATTGTTTCAGATTCTCATCGGTAAATACCGACGGGTCTTCTGTGGCATCGACCGCAAAGCCGTGCTGCTCGCCCAGCGCTTTCAGGGCAATGATTGAATTTTCGATGTTATCGTGTACAAATCCTACACCGTTTTTGGTATATACCAATATCTTGATTTTTTTCCAGTTTACCGACTGCGCAACTGATGCATTGACAAACAATAAAAATGGTAGGCACAGCAGCACCACCCGTGGTAATCGTAACAAAAAGCTGAATCTCATGGTTATTTTATAAATTATCATTTCAAGGGATACGGAACGTGCTAGTTAGCGAAAGATTGCCATAACTGCTCAGCGTCGCTGGCTGATAATGAACCATCAAAAACGACGAGCTGGTAATGCAAGTTATATGTTTTTCCAGCTTCCAATACCCAGTCCATATTTTTGGTAGGCGAGAAGTTAAAAAACTGGTCCCCCCGGCCGCCATTGGCGTCGACAGGCCATATCCGCACCGGTTCGGGGAAATTATAATTATCGGGGTGCGAGAGAAACAGCACGCCCCCCTCCGTATTCCCTAATTGGCCAGACATGATGGCCCAACGCTCCAAGGACCCGTCCGCGTCTTTGCGGGTCTTACCTGTTGATGTAAGCACGCCGCTATTTGTATTCGTCCATTCGGGTGTCGCCCGAAATCCCAGCCCGCCATAGCGGTATTCTTTCAATATGACATCGGCATCGGTGGCAGGAACCAGCGTAGAGTGGATGTCTACAATGTATCTGCTCGCATCCAATTGCGAAATGGCGATGCGCCAATTTTCTTTCATAATGACGGTTTCCTTGCCTTCATCGAAAATAACGTGCTCATGTACCGCTTCGAAGCCTGCGTGTTCCTTATCTCGGAAGATTTCGGCAAATTCCGCGAAGCGCACCGTTCCCTTTTTACCTCCGATATTCCAAAGGTCATACATTTTGTCCCTATATTGCACATGCGTCCAAGGATTCCACAAACCATAGTGATGGTAATGGTCCGCTGGCTGGATATGAGTGAGCACTTTACCCGAAAGTGTCTGCAACGGATGGATATACCCCCCTCGGCCGTATGCCTCATCAACGTTACCAGGCGGGGATTTCACGGTGTACCTATAGGTAAGCAAAGGCTTTCCATCCGGATTGCTCAACACGACCTCGTCAGCGCCTTTAACTGCCGAATACATGTTGTCGGCATCAGATGGCTGCCCCATGATCCACAGCGTACTTACGCATAGCCCAAAAGTTGTCATTATTATTTTTAACATCGATCTTGATTAGATTTACAACTAATTTCAGGATAAAGTTATCAAAAATCTCATCGATAAGGGTATCGTTCTTTATTTACTGATCATCCCAATGGCCTATTCGGCGATTTAAGGGGTATTCAACCGTTATACTAAATGGGGCAGGTAAAATTGGAGGCGGGAGTGCTATTGCACATAATTCTTGAACGTTTCCTGCGGCAGCGACGAAAGGTCGATGAGGTATCCATTGATTACGGCATACACCGGCTCACCATCTTTCGCTAGGAAAAAGTTGGCTGCTCTGCCCAGAAGGGGGCTGGCAGCACCCGGCGCCTGCTGGTAAAAAGCCACCAATGGCAGCCCATGATGGCGATCCTTGGGCATCTGAGCTAGCTGGATGGCACAAAAGCCCTGTCGCAATAAGTCCATCGCTTGTGGCAAAGATAGGTCATCGACCTGATCAAACACCTTGGGATAGATTTTCCCCGGCATGAAGTGGAGGCCAACAGCATCAAGTTCGGCATAGCCGAAATTCTCTTGCAAATCGCCCACATCGCTAATACGCGACTGTATATAATAGTCACCGTCTGCCGTATATTCGTTGCGGGATATCGATAAATCCACGGTATATTCCATCGAATCGCGGGAAATACTGACATGCCGCAGCAGCACATCCGAGAGTTTGGAGTCACTGAACGGAATCGACTCATACGCTTCAATGTCATACTCTACATAACTGCTCTTAGCAATTTCTATCAATGCATTGAGAATGACAATGAAGTTTAGCTTGCGGATGAACTGCTTTTCGGGATCGCCTTTGTAGCCTCCCGACTCAATTAGCACCGTACGTGTACCCCAGCTTTGAAAATTATCGCCAAATGATCGCGGCGAATAAGTATCGTCGTACTTCGCAACGCCACCCGGCACATATGCCTGCAGCAGCTGGTTGATACCGGCTGCTATTTTCATCGCATCACCGCGCACCGCGTTGACTTCACGCTCCTCATTATATGCCGGTGCCAGTAGCGCAATGGTAACCGGCGTGGGCGTGCCGGGCACATTGTAATAAATATGCATATCGTGCAAATTGAAACCGTAATCGGGTTCGACAGCCTTCGCTGCGTTAAGCAGTAAACGCCCTTCCACGGTGGCGCCCGAGCGGGCGTCGCGGTTTAAATCCACATCCATCGCATTCCGGCGCGTGTAAACGTCGGCTCCATCGGGGTTAAGCATCGGAATAAAATAAAGACTCGTCTGTACGTTCAACAGGTTGCGTATGCTATCCATCCCATCGCCCGATGCTTCCAGGAAATTAAATAGGTCCATCAGCGCCATGGTAGCTGTGGGTTCATTACCATGCATCTGCGACCAAAGCATCACCCGCTTGGGGCCGCTGCCGTACCGGAGTTGATAGATGGGCTTTTTGAGTACCGAAATGCCTAGCTGGGTCACTTCAAAAACACCGCTGTTCCGTCGCTTAAGGATAAGCGGTTCGATATCGGCGTGTTTGAAGCGACGGTTGTTGATGGCCGATTCCCGATAGATTTCATAAGCAGTTCCCAGCATGGCCGTATCCGGCTCGTAAATGATCCGGCTTTGACCTACCCCATCGCAGGCGGCCGAAACCAGGATGATGGTCAATAAGTGGATAACATGTCTCATGTATGCAATTAACTAACCGGCGGCGAAAATGTTTTCGACGACGGTAATGGATCCCCAATCTGCATCCATACGCACGCGGGCTCCCACCGGCAGGATAAACTGCTCGTCCATGTGCCCTATCAGTGCACCCTGATAAGCCGGTATATCCAGCGGCTTGATGTAATTGTCCAATATCTGGTCTAATGTCAACGAGTTGCCCGGATTCGATGCCTCACAATCCGAGCATCGCCCAAAAACAAACCCCTTGATGCGTTGCAACGCGCCAGATAGCGCCAGTTGGCTAAACATCCGATCGATGCGGTATGGCTCCTCACCGATATCTTCCAGAAAGAGGATGCTGTCGGTGAAGTCGGGATAATACGGGGATCCCGCAAGGCCTGTCAACACCGTGAGGTTGCCACCTAATAGTTTCCCTTCGGCTATTCCCGGTGTCAGCGTTCGGACCGGACGCTGATTGGCCGCGTATATCGGTGGTTGGCCCTGGAAAAACAACTGCTTGAACTGATCGAAGACCATAGGGGTCCACCGGCTATTGGCAACGGCCCCATGGAACGTAATCAGTCCCGTTTGCGTATGGATAGCCTGATGGAACGCCGTGATATCGCTATAGCCCAGAAAAATCTTCGGGTTACGGGCGATGAGCCCGTAGTCCAACTTATCGAGCAACCTAGCCGCGCCCGAACCACCCCGCAGGCAGATAATAGCCTTTATGTGGGGGTCGGCAAACATATCGTGCAGATCGGCTAGCCGCTCTTCGTCTGTACCGGCCAAGTACCCGTATTTCCTACCCACATTTTTGCCCCATCGGAGCTGGAGACCCAGTGCCTCGAAGTTTGCGTCAGCAATCGGGTAACCTTCGTCGTCAATCAGTGGCGACGACGGTGTAATCACACCTATGGCATCCCCTTTTTTGATTGTGGGTGGATGTATGGGCGACCGATAACGGTGCACAACTGCAGGGCCACTGGTGGATAAAGGCATTGCTGCCATACTTAATCCCAGTGTTTTGATAAAGGTGCGCTTATCCATATCTTTTACAATGACACTACCGGTCAAACGATAGCCGGCGCCCGCTACCCTTCTCTAATACCACGCCGTGTTCATACACCAGGTTACCCGATACCCAAGTACGGGTAATGCTCGACTTAAAGGTATGCCCCTCAAATGGTGACCAGCCGCACTTGGAAAGGATGTTACTCCGGCTCACCGTGTAAGGCTTGTGCAGATCGACCAATACGAGGTCGGCCCAATAACCTTCGCGGATAAAACCCCGCTGTTTCACCTGGAAACAGGTAGCCACGTTGTGTGCCGTCTTCTGTACCAGTTGTTCCAGCGTAATCTGGCCATTATGGTGCATATCTAGCAGGGCTTGTAACGCATGCTGTACCAGCGGACCGCCCGAGGGGGCTTGGCTGTATGGCTGTAACTTTTCCGCCAACGTATGCGGGGCATGGTCGGTAGCGATTACATCTATCCGTCCTTCCAACACCGCCGCTAATATCCCCTTGCGATCGGCATCTGTTTTTACCGCAGGGTTCCACTTGATGAAATTACCTTTTTCGGCATAATCTGTGTCACTGAACCAAAGGTGGTGTATACATGCTTCGGAAGTAATCCGTTTGGCCTCCAGCGGCACGTCTTTTTCAAACAAGCCTACCTCTTCAGCCGTGGAGATGTGGAGTATATGGAGCCGCGTATTGTGTTTTTTCGCTAAATCGACCGCACGGGAAGAGGAGATGTAGCATGCTTCGGCAGACCGGATTAAGGGATGCATATCAGGAGTAAGCTTATCGCCGTAAGTCGCTTTATACCTAGCCAGATTTTGCCGGATGGTCGCTTCATCTTCACAGTGGGTGGCAATGAGTATAGGTGCATTGGCAAAGATGCCTTCGAGCGTATACTCATCATCTACCAACATGTTACCGGTGGACGACCCCATGAATACCTTTATACCACATACCTGCTGCGGGTCGGTACGGAGCACCTCCTCTAGGTTGTCATTAGATGCCCCCATATAGAAGGAATAATTGGCCAATGACTGGCGCGAGGCGACATCGTACTTCTCTTGTAGAAGTTCCTGTGTCAGCGTATTGGGAATGGTATTGGGCATTTCCATGAATGACGTGACCCCCCCCGCTACCGCCGCACGGCTCTCGTGCCAGATATCCGCCTTATGGGTAAGTCCCGGCTCACGGAAATGCACCTGATCATCGATCAGGCCCGGCAGCAGATACAGCCCTTCGGCGTCAATTTCGGTATCCGCCGCCACATCAAGCTGAGGTGCTATTTTTTCAATGCGACCATCAACAATCAATACGTCACACGAGTTTATCGTTCCTTCATTGACAATGGCTGCAGCTTTGATAAGGGTTTTAGACATCTATGGATCTTTTTACAAACTTAGTTAAAGTTGGCTTAATAACCTGCGTTCGATTATTCTTTGTCGGCTCAAAGTATGCTTGGGGTTGGCTTCGGGTTGGCTTCGGGTCGGCTTCGGTACTTCGTCTGAACTCCGACGTAGCTTGGATTGGACTTAGACTGGACTTGGATTGGCCCCGGCAATCCAAGTGCAAAGCAGGCTGGCACCGAGAACAATCCCACCTCCGAAGCCAACTCGAAGCCGATACCAGGCGGGGGTCAAGCCCGTGGCGATATATTATAAGATAAGCGAGCAAATGTGCGGCCCGACCGAAAAAGCGACGTATTGTTGATTGCTACCTTACAGGGGCACATTGGCCATAAACTGTACATTCAGCGATCCAACATTCACACCGACCATAAAGGAAGGCATGGTTTGGGCAAATACCCAAGCATTGTTTCGGCGGTACACGTATCCTCGACGGTACGGGTCATAGTAGGTACGATATTTTGGGAAATACACGTATTCGCTGCGATGATGAAACCGCTTGCCATAATACCAATCGTCGTGGTCGCGATAACGGTGTCTGTGTTGCTTCACGTATTTCCGGTACTCACGATCGCGCTTTTCATAATATTTGTGGTATTCGCGGTCACGTTTTTCTGCATGCTTCCAATATGTTTTCTCCTGTTTATGAAAGGCCTTATCGTGTTTACGATACTTCTTAGCGTACTCCTTTTTGTGGTTACCACGATGGCTTTTTCCCCGCTCCTGTGCGTCAGCTTCTAAGGTTGTACCCGCAACAAATGCGAGGGCAGCGATTCCGATCAATAACTTCTTCATGGCATCAATCTTTTACGTGAAACAATCAATCAACTATCCATAGGACAGCAGAAGTGATGCCAAGGTTTAACAATCCTTAAGGTCGTAGATCATGCGCCACGAAAAGGTTACATATCCAACTTCAGTTTCTCCACTCCATTCACATCAAGCACCTGAAGGGTCATCTTTTCTCCCACTTTTTTAAGTATCATCATGGTAGCGCTTTCGGGAATGTTTCCTCCTCCCACCACCACCGGGAAATTATTGCCTGCCGTATGTCTCGGATGGTAGGCAAACCGGTGTGTGTGGCCATTCAGGGCAACGTCGAATGGTGCACCTTTCAAAATTCCCCCCCATTCTTCCAAGCTTGGGTTGTAACTGTCTTCACGCATGCCGTAGATGGGAATATGGTGAATCAGCACGCGCCTCCTCGCACTTTTGAACGCGTCTGTAGCCAGTTCTTCTCGCAGGAAATCCGCTTGGTCTTTCCGGAGACCTGTAAAATCGTTCAAACCGTAATATACCCAATGGTCATCTGCCTTATCCTCGCCACAGTCGAGCATCACAATTCGGGTATCGCCCCAGTTAAACGAGCCATACGTTTTATCACCCACGTAATCAAGCAGGTCACGGAGCCCGATGGAATAGGCGTTCCGGATTTCGTGATTGCCGCGTATATAAAAAACGGGGACCGTTTCTGCATTGAAATGCTCATTCACGTACGACATGGATGCGACAGCCTGCGCTTCGTTCCTTGGGTCGTCGATAACGTCGCCATTTAAAATGACAAAATCATAATCGACATCGCTAATCAGTGCCGAGAACATGTCCACCAGTTCCTTGCGTTGGTGCAGGTCGTTAAGAATAATGGCGGTAAAGTCTGTATCCCCAACTGAAGGCAACCTAAAATTATACGTCTCAGAAACTGCCGTTTCCCCAAACTCTTTGCGGTACGCTTCATAAACGGCGATTTCCCGGGAATATACCCGATAACTATACGTTTTGCCCGGTTCCAGATTTTCCAAGCGGAATTTATGGTGGTAATTATTGCAAAGCATTTGCCCATCCACATAAAGCTGTAATGTTTGGTCCAGGTTGCCATCGGTACCATATTCCACCCAGCTATGTACCGGCACATTGGTAAGCCATGAGATCGTTATGCCATTCCCCGTAGGGTTTTGCAGGTAGGGTTTCGTACGGAAAATCTCATCTTTCGCAGCATGTAACCGAATCTCGGCATAAAGCGGCCGGTGATCCGATGCCACTTCTGCTGCGATTACGCCTCTGTTTGTCAGTCTGGACCAATCGTCCTTCCCGTTATAGCCATAGATATAGTCAATGCAGACATTGGGATCAGTCGCGGGGAAGGTATATTGTTTGGGGGAGGTCAGCGCAGTGAATGATTCGTTCATTGCTTCCTGTACCGGCGAGTCGGGCGATGAGTTCATGTCGCCCGCCAGGAAGAACGGCTTATCCAGTCTCTCCGCTTCCCGTTTGATAATCGCTACGGCTTCAAGGCGGTCTTCCGCGTTCAGGGAAAAATGAGTACAACCGAAATAGTACGCTTCAAGTTCCACAATAAGGAGCATGCGTGCCTCTTCACGTCCTGGCAGCGGGATTCTTTTTACGCTCAAGGGCTTCTCCTTAGAGAGTACTCCTATCCCGTACTTTCCCCCATCGAAATCGATGGCAGCTGCATAGGTAGGGAACATCAGCGTATTCCTGGATAGCACATCGAGCACATCAACCTTGTTGCTTCGATTCGTTACGCTATCCAGCTCCTGGATGGCAATGATATCGGGCTTGGCCGCATTGACCACATCCGCTATCCGTTGATAATCGGTCACATCATCCATCCCTCGCGCATTACGAATGTTATAGCACATCAGCCGTATGGAATTTTCCTCCTGTATCGGCAATTCGTTGGCAAATGATGACACAAAAACAATAAGCCCTAAAACCAGTAAGATTTTCCTTTTATTCATTCGGGTATAATTGATCAACACGGTAGTTATGAATTTCTGCAAATTCAATAATACATCCAATAACTTGATAATCCAATACTTCAACGAACGCAAACGATTGTTCAATTCCACAATCAGGTTTGCCGTACGCAAAATCCCACCGCTACTCAATTCTTCAGCAGCCGCTGAATCTCGTCCAGCTTCATGAGGGCCTCCACCGGCGTGAGGGTGTTGACATCGAGGTTATTGAGCATATCGCGGATTTTCACGAGAATGGGGTCGTCGATTGAGAACATCTGCAACTGATAAGCCTGTTTCTGGATTTTCTTGATGCTGTCTTTGATGTGCTCACCGCCGGTACGCTCCTGTTCCAAGCGCTTAAGGATTTCATTGGCGCGTTGCAACAACTTTGGCGGCATTCCGGCTAGTTTAGCTACATGGATACCGAAACTGTGCTCACTGCCACCAGGCACCAGTTTACGGAGGAAAATCACCTTGTTTGCTACTTCCTTTACCGATACGTTGAAGTTCTTAATCCGCGGGAACGAGGCAGCGAGTTCATTCAGTTCATGGTAATGGGTGGCGAAGAGCGTCTTCGCCCTTGCCGTGGGATGGCTGTGGAGGAACTCAGCAATAGCCCAGGCGATGGATATGCCGTCGTAGGTACTGGTGCCCCGCCCGATTTCGTCGAGCAGAATAAGGCTGCGCTCGGAGAGGTTGTTCATGATACTGGCCGTCTCGTTCATTTCGACCATGAACGTCGATTCGCCCGACGTGAGATTATCTGACGCACCCACACGGGTGAATATCTTATCGACCAAGCCAATCCGGGCTTCCTTGGCCGGCACGAAGCTACCCATTTGGGCCATGAGTACGATCAGGCCGGTCTGACGCAGCAAAGCAGACTTACCCGCCATGTTGGGTCCCGTAATAATGATGATCTGCTGGGTATCATTATCCAGGAAAACGTCGTTGGTAATATAATCTTCACCCACCGGCAAGTGCTGTTCGATAACCGGATGGCGACCGCCTTTGATGTCAATGGCATTGTTCAGATCGATGGTGGGTTTCACGTAATGGTTCCGCTGGGCAATTACGGCAAAATTGAGCAGCACATCCAGCCGGGCTACCAGTTGTGCGTTGTGCTGTATGGGTTTGATGTATTCGGCCACGGCAGCAACGAGTTCACCATACAACTTGTTTTCGAGCGCCTGTATCTTTTCTTCGGCACCCAATATCTGCTCCTCGTAGGTTTTCAGTTCTTCGGTAATGTATCGCTCAGCGTTAACCAGTGTTTGTTTACGTACCCAATCCGCTGGCACCTTCTCCTTGTGGGAATTGGTTACTTCCAGGTAATAACCGAAAACATTGTTGAAAGCAATCTTCAATGACGGGATCCCGGTGGCTTCCGCTTCGCGCTTCTGGATGGCCAGCAGGTAATCTTTTCCACCGTAGGCGATTTCGCGCAGCTTATCTAGATCTGCATTTACCCCATCGGCAATGACGTTCCCTTTGTTCACGGCTATCGGTGGCTCAGCCTGTAACTGCGCTTCGACACGCTCGCGGATTTGCGTACAAGGATCCAGCTGCTCGGCTATGATGCGAAGTGCGTGCACTGGAGTATCGCCAATATGCACTTTGAGTTGTTCAACCGCATGTAGCGCACGCTTCAGTTGAACGACTTCCCGGGGGTTGGCCTTTTGGAGGCCTATCTTACTGATTAGCCGCTCCAAATCGCCTATTTGTTTGATTTCACGAATCAACTCCTCCCTGAGACTGGTATGCCGATACAGGTAGTCGACAACCTCAAGCCGTTCCGTAATGGCTTTTTCGTCTTTCAGCGGCATCACCATCCAGCGCTTAAGTAAACGGGCACCCATGGGTGAAGCGGTTTGATCCAGCACATCGGCCAGTGTTACGGCCCGTTCATTCGCTGAAGCGACCAACTCGAGATTGCGAATGGTGAATCGATCGAGCCACATGTAACGGTCTTCTTCAATGCGCGAAAGTGTTGAAATATGCTGCAGGTTCCGGTGTTCGGTTTCATTGAGGTAATGTAGCGCAACCCCCGCCGCCACAATACCCAGTGGCAGCCGATCTACGCCGAAGCCCTTGAGCGACTTGACCTCGAAGTGTTTGAGCAGGGTTTCGGTGGCGTAGTCGCCTGTGTAGGCCCATTCGTCGAGTGTATACGTATAGAATTGGCTTCCAAACTGATCAACGAACGCTTTGTATTGGCGTTTGCCCATGATGATCTCCGTTGGCTTGAAACCTTGGAGCAACTTATCAACGTAGGCCGGAGTTCCCTGTGCCACCAGGAACTCGCCCGTGGAGATGTCGAGAAACGATACGCCTACGGCCTGCTTGTCAAAAAAAATGGATGCCAGGTAGTTGTTGGATTTCTGTTGGACAATATTATCGTTGTACGACACGCCGGGCGTTACCAATTCGGTTACACCCCGTTTTACGATGGTCTTGGTCGTTTTCGGATCTTCTAGCTGATCACATATCGCCACACGTTGACCTGCACGCACCAATTTCGGCAGGTACGTTTCGAGCGAATGGTGCGGAAAACCCGCCAAAGCAGTCTCTGATTCACTGCCATTGCCCCGCTTAGTCAGCACGATTCCGAGTATACCGGCAGCCTTGACGGCATCTTCACCGAATGTTTCGTAAAAGTCGCCCACTCGGAAAAGCAATAACGCTCCGGGGTATTTCACCTTGATGCTGTTGTATTGCTGCATCAATGGGGTTTCTTTCTTCGCCGTGTTTTTCACCGCCTTACTTGCTGTCTTTGCCATGTCAAGGGCGTAAAAATAGGATTATTGGGGTGATTTGGCAAACGGTATTCGTATATTCGCCACAGGAAAACCATGGCAACCAAACAAAAACGTAGGCGTAAACGAAAAGGACTATCGCGGTACATACCGAAGGTTAAAAATAAATACCTCCGGTGGTCCTTGCGGGTAGTTGTTTGTTTTTTTGTCGTCACAATCGCGTGGGTTGTCCTGCTCAGTTTCATCAACCCACCAATCACCTGGCTGATGGTGCAGCGCGGGATCGAGCGAAAAGCCGACGGTAAGGAATGGAAGATCACAAAAAAATGGGTACGATACGACGACCTGTCGGACAATCTGAAGCGTGCGGCCATTGCGGGCGAAGATGCCCGTTTCATGGAGCACTGGGGACTCGACCGTGAAGCCATTGCTGATGCGTACGAGCGCAATAAAGAAGGTGGCCGGTTACGTGGCGGAAGTACCATCAGTCAGCAAACTGCCAAGAACGTGTTTCTTTGGCCCCGCCGATCATGGATAAGGAAGGGCTTCGAAACCTATTTCACCCTACTTATCGAATTATTTTGGAGCAAGAAACGGATCCTCGAAGTGTACCTGAACGTGATTGAAACGGGAGACGGATTATACGGCGCCGAAGCTGCCACCCAGCATTACTTTGGACAATCGGCAAAAAGCCTTACCAAACGCCAGGCAGCCTTGATCGTAGCAGTACTCCCCAACCCCAGGCACTGGTCGCCCGCGAAACCGACAGCATTCATCAACCGTAAAGCAAACACCATCGTGCGGTATATGGGCCACAGTCAAATTCCTTAAATAATGGACAATGGATAGTTGATAATGGATAACGAACTGTCAATTATCAACTGTCAACTATCAATTAAAAAAGACCCCTGCGTGCCAGCTTTCTTTCAACGGCACTTCCCAATGGGTTTCCAGTTCGGGGTAAGTGGTGATCAGGTTGTTGAATACGATGGTATCCCCCGTTACTTCTCCCGCAGCAACTAACTGCTCAAATTTATCGCGCGGAGCAACAACTATCTGGCCTCCTTTCCGGTAAGCCATCTGCAGGCGGTCGAAGAGGTTCAGACCCGTTTCCTTTTCGATTTCTTTAAGCAGGTATACTGATTTATCGATGGAACAACCTGTTGGCGGCGCTATCGCATCATCCACCATCAGGATAATGAAGCGATCATGGCGAACCTCAGCCTTTGCAGCCAGCGGCCGGCCATGGGCCTTCCACTCGGCCGTGAAGAGTTCTAATTTGTCCAGTACCTTTGCCTTATCAGCAGCGGTGAGTTCCCGATCGGCTTGATATATCCAAATGCGCTCCATAGCGCAAAGTTACGGATTTTAAGTGTAATACGGCGAAATCATCAGGTATACCACCACGCCGGAGACCGCTACGTATAACCAAAGCGGAAACGTATACTTAGCCAATTTCCGATGCCGTAAAAAATCGCCCGACAAACCCCGAATAAACGTAATAAGTACAAAAGGGATGACAACGATGGAAAGCAGGATATGGGAAATCAAAATAAAAAAATACACGTATCGGATGGTGCCTTCGCCGCCGTAAGGTGTAGACTCGGCCGTCATGTGGTAAGCAACATACATCAGCAGAAATGCCGCCGAACAACCGATACATACTTTCACCAAGGTTTCATGTACCTTGCGTTTGCCGTTCTTGATAGCAACCACTGCTAAGACCAGCAAGATGGCCGTCAAACCATTGATCGTGGCGTAAATCGGCGGCAGGAAGGTCAGCGGCTCCACGTCGTACCCCAAATCCCGCAGATTCACCCCAAATAGGATAGCCACCACCACTGGAATAGCAATGGAGAGTATCATAATCCATCGGTTGTATTGCCGCTCTTTGCTCTTTGTTCTTTGCTCTTTGCTCATATCTTACGTCTCATATCTCATATCTCAATACGGACTATTCTCCCTTATCTCTTGCACCAACAGTAATTTAAGTTCATCAATCATGCGGTCCACCTCTTTTTTCTGATTGACATCGTAATACCCTCTTATACGCCGCTTGGAATCCACTAATATCAGTGACGAACTATGGATGAAATGGGCGTCGCGCGTTGTATCTTGTACGGCATCCACCAAAAAGCCATTTCGAGCGATGTCATATACATCGTCTACACCGGCTGTGAGGAAACGCCATTTTTTTGTTTCTGGCTGGTAAACTTCAGCGTATGCATCCAGCACTTCAGGCGTATCGTAAACCGTGTCTACCGTTAAGGTATAGAAGTTTACCATACCGTTGCTGGCAAACCGATCGGCCACCCGGTTCATCTCATCGTTCATATGCTTGCAAAAGGTGGGACAACGTGTATAGAAAAAATTGACCACCGATATCGCCGGATTACCGGCCAGCACGGTTACGGATTCACCCCGCTGGTCGGTCAACGTAAAGGGTGTAATCTGGTGAAACAATGTATCCGGCACCTGCTTCCCCATCCTACTGGTGAATGTACCCGTTAATACTTTCTCGCCATAGATAGGTAGATCCTGGTAACGGTTTTCACCTTGCCTTTCCAGTAAAAAATATAAAAATCCTGGCAGAATTAAAATAACTGCCAGGATCGCAATTTTCTTTACACCGCTGGTGCCGCCCGAATTCGTCATTGCGGATTTGCCCAATGTGGGAACGGATTGTAGTGAGTATTGAGGTAACCGCCCTCAGTAAGCATCAATGCGATGAAGTAAATAATCAGCACAAACGAGATAGCAACAGACATGATGAAGCCGAACGTTTCGAACTTTAAGTGCATGAAATAGGCAATGATATAATAAGCCTTAAGCAGCGTAAGCGCGATGTAAACAGCATTCACCGCCAATCCCTTTTCGACCACGCCACCGTGTACCAACACCAATGCGATGAAAAACTCAAGCGCCGTGAGTGCAAGAAGGTAAAAAAAGATGCGCCAAATCTTGCCTTTGGTCATACCCTCGTGGTGTTGCCCGTCTGCGTGCCCTACCGTATGATCTTGATGTTGAGAAGCCATAATTCCAAAACTGCTTTAACTGTTTATACCAAATAAAAGAACGTAAATACAAATACCCAAACCAAATCCACAAAGTGCCAGTAAAGCCCCACCTTCTCTACCATGAGATAGCTTCCCCTACGTTCGAACGTGTTGGCAAGCGTCATACACAGGATAATAATGTTTAGCAGGATACCAACGGATACGTGGAAACCGTGGAAACCGGTAATGGTAAAGAAAAGATTGGCAAACTGCAATGCCGAGACTTCCGAAATGTCTTTCGAAAAATACGGCGCCAGCGTAACCTCGGGCGAAACGCCTTCCTGAGACGGAATACTTCCCCACCAGAAACCAGCGTGGTGTAAGTGTGTCCACTCTAAGGCCTGGCAACCAATAAACATCAAACCGCCGATAATGGTGGCGATCATCCACCCAACCACCTCTTTTTTCGCATTGCGATGGCCGGCCTCCACCGCCAACACCATGGTTACCGAACTCATGATAAGGATAAAGGTCATAATCCCCACAAATACCAATGGATAGCCGTAATCCGCTACAAAGGGAATTGATTGGAATAATTTATCCGGATCAGGCCACGTCATATGAGCAAAACGCTGTGCGCCATAATAAATCAAAAAGGCCGAAAACGTAAATGCATCGGACGCAAGGAAAAACCACATCATGATTTTGCCGTACTCCACGTTGAAAGGTGATTTACCACCGTGCCATCGTCCGGTTTTTACCTTATCTAATTCCGTTACAGTTGTACTCATTGTTCAGTGTTATTGGTTCAAAAGTAAAAAAACATAAATATAAATCCACAAAAAGCCTAGAAAATGCCAGAACAGCGTAGCTAAGTCCATCCGGAACACATTACTTACCTGATTAACGCCCCGGATGCGCCCTACCAGGGCGCGGGCCAGCACAATAAGCCCGGCCAAAATATGGGCAAGGTGCATACCCGTAAAGACATAAATGAACGACTGGGATGCGTTGTTATTCACAAATACGACGCCACGGCTCGTTAATACACCCCAAGCATACACCTGGATAACAAAAAAACCAATACCCAAGAGGAGCGTAGCCACGAGTAGTAACTTTTGTTGTGTAAACCGAGTTTTCTTAGCCGCTACATAAGCTACCTGCATCGTAATACTGCTTGCTACAATCAATAGCGTACTGTAAACAAATGCATCGGGTAGCATGGTTTTGATGCCACGATCTGCCCCACCGGCGGTGTATACAATAAAACCACTGGATAATGCGGCAAACATCATAAACATCCCGATCATGCCTAGCCAAAGGTTGAATTTCTTCGCCTTTTGCTGTGCTAAATCTTCCTTATTCTGGGTATACTGTGCCATGGCTATCATAATGCTACAAAGTCAAATAATAACACCAATTGGATAAGCGGCAAATAGAAAAACGACGTAAACATCACCTTCCGCGCCGATGCCAAATCACACTTCAAAAATAGCTTCAGACCGTACCAACTGAACAGCAATGCCCCCACTAGTGATACCACTGAAACTGCTATTCCGCCGAATCCGAAATAATAAGGAAGCAAGCTCACCGGAACCATCAACAGCGTAGAAAATAACACCATGAAAGCCGAAACCTTGTCGCGGCGCGTAGTGGGTAACAACCGGAACCCGGCTCGCTTATAGTCTTCGTCAAGTACCCAGGCAATGCCCCAGAAATGAGGAAATTGCCAGACAAACTGAATGGCAAACAAAACCAACGGGATGACGATAATCGCCGCAGCGTTCGACTGGCTGTACAACGCCAGGTCATCTTGGCTAAAAGCGGCATAATACCCAATCAAGGGAGGTAGTGCCCCCGGGAAAGCCCCTACGAATACGGCAATCGGTGACTTCCGCTTTAATGGCGTATAGATAAACGCGTATAGAATAATAGAAAAGACCGACAGCACGCCGGCCATGAAATTGAGCGTAACAAGCGTGTACGTGCCTGCAATCCCCATTAATAAACTCAATACCAGCGCCTGTCCGGTCGTCATCCGACCGGCAGGAATTGGCCGGTCAGCCGTACGCTTCATCAGTTTATCCAGATCTCGTTCGATGATCTCGTTGAAACCATTGGCCGAACCGGTCACAAGAAAACCGCCAAGGGTCAATATCACCCAGTTGAGCCAGTTGATATCACCTTGCTGCTTGCTACCAATCAGGAATGCGATGGATGCCGAAAACACCACCGTCATGGTCAGTCGCATTTTGACCAACTTCTTCAGATCGTCTACAAACTGCATCACCTCCGCGAGCATCGCCCCCCGATGATGCTTCTGCACAACGACATCCCCCCCGTGTTTCTTTGCCTGCATGTCATTATCCGATATATTCATTCGAAAATAATCTATTCTTAATGGCCTCATGGAAGCTGCACTTTCATCGCCTTTTTGTGCCAGGCGCTGACATGGCAGGTTTCATTCACTCTCTTTCTAAATTGTCAGATGCCCTTTCGGGAAACCCTACTCAGCAGTAGCATCTGGTAATACTGCGTTCCGAACAATAAACAGGCAACCATCAGGTGGACTGTCTGCGCGTACGGGGGCATTCCTAAATACGCCAGCACCAACGCACTGACCAGCTGTAACACAAACAGCAGGAGCAACAGGTTGGTAAACCGGCTTTGATGCGTGTTGGAAGCGAACCGCGAGCGTACCACAAAAAACAGTCCCACAATGGCAATGCCAGACGCCCACGCCAAACTACGGTGTAGCTCAAATACCCCGCTTACCTGCTCCAACCAATCCGCCCGATCCGGCCAATTGCCCGATGCCGCTATGATATCGATCTCCTCCCGCACGCCTGTACCAATGGCCACCTGCAATACAATCAGCAGCAGCGAAAAAACAGCCAGTGGTTTTATCCAACGCGACGTGTGATTAATCAGCAGGTCCTTATCACGCATCGACCTTACTTTGAAGTAGGTGTAGATGCTAATGCTCAAAATGACCAATGCCAACAGCATATGTACCGTGATAATCCACGGCATGAGATTGGTCGATACCACAATCGACCCTAACCAGGCCTGGTACCCGAGCGCAAATACGTTAATCACACTCCAAATAAAAATGGACCGCTTCGTTTTAAAGAACGTAATGGAGCATATTGCAGTGAGCAAAACCAGTATCCCTGTTACCGCCCCCACTAAACGGTTAACATATTCCGTCCACGTTTTTGCAGCGTTGAACTCCTCATGTTGAAGGATACTTTCATCGTGCCGGATACGATTGGCCAGCTCCTTATTGCCAAACCGCTCCAACATATTAGCAAACCGCTCGTTCTTCGCTTCGCGCCCGGCTATATACTTTTCCTCATATCCGGGCGGCAGCTGAGACGCGTCTGTGGGCGGTACCAGCCGATCGAAACACCGGGGCCAGTCCGGGCATCCCATTCCAGACCCCGTGCTGCGTACCACACCGCCTGCGAGGATTACCAGGAATATCGAAACAATCGCTATCTTGTTAACCCTTAAAAAACGTCGTTCAGCAGGTGGCAGCATATCCGGTTATTCCGTCTCCCTCTCCGGCTGCGGCTTATTCGCCAATTCCCATTCCCGCTGGATACGTTCAGCCTCGGGATTACCCTCAAAATCATGAGGCAGGTTAGAGCTCATCGTTTCTGAGAACGGGACGGTCTGCGGAATGAAATCCTCATGGTGCCCGGGTTTGCTGTAATCATATGGCCAACGGTAAACCGTCGGTATCTCCCCCGGCCAGTTGCCGTGAAAATGCTTCACGGGCGTCGTCCACTCCAACGTGTTGGAGCCCCACGGATTCTGCGGCGCCACTTTACCATACCGTATCGACGTAAAGAAGTTCCACAGGAAGGCGATCTGTCCCAATCCAGCGATAATTGCCGACCAGGTGATAAAGATATTGACGGATACCCATTTCTCCATGAAAGGAAACTCGGTAAAGGCATAGTACCTACGCGGAACGCCATCGATCCCCATGAAGTGCATCGGGAAGAATACGAAATAAGCCCCGACGAAGGTGAGCCAGAAATGGAGATAGCCTAGCTTCTCGTCCATCATCCGCCCGAACATCTTGGGATACCAATGGTAAACGCCACATAACATACCGAATATCGAGGCCGACCCCATCACCAAGTGGAAGTGGGCCACCACGAAATAAGTATCGTGAACGTGGATGTCTATCGCGGAGTTACCCACATATAGTCCCGTCAATCCGCCGGATATGAAAAACGATACCATGCCGATAGCAAACAACATGGCCGGTGTAAACCGGATGTTCCCGCGCCATAATGTAGCAAGGTAGTTAAACGATTTCACCGCCGACGGTACGGCAATAATCAACGTGGTGATCATAAACACACCGCCCAAGAACGGGTTCATACCCGTTACGAACATGTGGTGCCCCCATACAATAAATGACAATACCGTAATACCCACTAACGAGTAAACCATCGCATGGTAACCAAATATGGGCTTACGGGCATTGGTGGAAATCACTTCTGAGGTCAGCCCAAGCGCAGGCATCAATACAATGTAAACTTCCGGGTGCCCTAAGAACCAGAACAAGTGCTGGAAGAGGATCGGGCTACCACCTTCGTTGGGTAGAATCTGACCTTGGATAACCAGATCAGACAGGTAGAAGCTCGTGCCCACACTCCGATCGAAGAAAAGCAACACAACTGCCGATACCAGTACTGGAAACGAAAGCAGGCCCACGATAGCGGTCAAAAATATGGCCCATATCGTCAAGGGCATTTTCCACAGGTCCATCCCCTTTGTCCGCATGTTCAATATCGTACTGATGTAGTTGGTACCTCCGAGTACCTGCGATATAATAAACAACACCATACTAGCCAACCAGAGGGTCATCCCCGTGCCGGAACCACTAATGGCTTTCGGCACCGCAGATAGCGGCGGATAAACCGTCCAACCGGCACTGGCGGGTCCACTCTCCACAAAGAAGGAGGAAACCATAATCACGCAGGCGCCGAGGAAAAACCAATACGAAAGCATGTTCATAAAAGGCGAAGCCATATCTCTTGCTCCTAATTGATAAGGGATTAAGAGATTTGCAAACGTACCGGTAAGGCCAGCTGTTAGCACAAAAAAGACCATCATGGTACCGTGTATGGTGACCAAAGCGAGAAAAAATTCAGGATTGATGCGGCCACCCTCTGCCCACTTGCTGCCCAAGAGCACTTCCAAAATAGGAAACTCCTTGTCGGGCCATGCAAGTTGAAGCCTGAATAATATGGATAATATCATGGCGAAGACCGCCATCACAATACCTGTAATCAAAAATTGCTTCGCAATCATTTTGTGGTCTTGACTAAATACATATTTAGTCCAAAATGACTCATGGTGATGGCCATGTTCAGCGTGGTGTTCTAAACCATGTGTACCTGCGCTTGCTATACTAGACATATCTGTGTATTAAATACGTTATTCTTCAATTTTTAGTTAGCCTGGGCCAATAAGTTGGTATCTTCCTCCTCCTTGGCCGCATTTGTTAACTGAAATTCTTTCCGCAAATCCTCTGTGAAAAAATACGGCTGCTCATTAAGCCACGCCTGATATTCCTCTTCGGTAACTACCCGTACTTTTTTCTGCATGTTGTAATGACCGCCACCGCATATCTTGTTGCACAACATCACAAAGTCGTAGTTATAATCCCCCAACTTATCGCGCATCTCCTCGGTGGTCATGGTGGCCGTAAATTGGAAATACGTCTTCATGCCCGGAACAGCATTCATCTGTACCCTAAAATCAGGGATATAGAAGCTGTGCAAAATATCTTTGGAACCAATCTGGAACCGGACCGGCTTATTCACCGGGATAACGATTTCGGTCCCCAACTGGTCGTCCCAGCTGTTCTTGTCATTGAAATCGATACCCAAGCCATTAAGTGGTGTGGTAAGCCGATAATCCCGCTCACCGATTTTGCCATCCCGGCCGGGATACCTCACGGTCCATGTAAATTGCTCGCCCACCACCTCAATAAGGATAGCCTCCTTTTGGGCCTCTTCAGAAACGTTGGTGATAGACCGCCAAGTGAAGAAACCGAAGAGCACGAGTATCGTCAAGGTCACTGCAGGAATAATGGTCCAGATTTTCTCCAATGTATTGTTGTGGGGATAGAAGTATGCCTTCCGCGTGGGCCGTGCACGGTAAATGTACACAAATGAAAACATCGCGACGTGCATGACAACCAGTACAATCGTACAAATAATGGTTGTAATGATAAACATGGTATCGATACGCGCCCCGTGCTCGGTTACTGCCGCCCGAAAAGCTTGGCCACCATGGTGTACGTACGACCAATACACGCCATATAAACCCAAAACGAGAGCAATTATAAACAACCGCGCATTGAAATTACGCATATAGTAGGTCGTATCCTTGCCATTCATCCGGCGCGTTAATTCATACACCTGGATGATCTTACCGATTACGGCTACCAGTACACAAATCAGGAACACCAACAAGACGCCATAAAAGAAATTCATGTACACTTGTGGGTCGATATTCGGTCCGCTCTCTTCCGCAACTGCAACAGCCGTTGCTGCGCTACCGCCCGCTGAGGCTGCGGGAGTCGCCGCTGTATCGGAAGCTACTGCTGCTGAATCACTAGCAGCAGCTGTTGTATCGGTCACCGCAACCGCCGTATCTGCAACTTGCGCTACCGTATCCACAGCCTGCGCCGCTGTAGTAATAGTATCCTGCGAGTACGCACGGGGTGCCACCCCTATTCCCACAATGAACGCCAGCACAATGACTGCCCTAAACTTGCTATTCTTTATAAAGCCCATTTCTTTTATAACGATTATCCCTATTTAGTGTTTCGTATCTCTATCCTTACTACGGTAGCCCATTAACTACCTTAAATTTGGTGGTGCAAACTCTCTTCCAAGAACGGATGTTTTGCCGGTGCCAATGCATGCTTGCTCAGTTTATTGAGCACGAGGAACGCAAACAATCCGGTGAATCCAAGTGCTGCACCGATTTCAACCCAGCCAAAGGCACGATGGGCTTCAACAGTACCAGGCATCACCATGATATAAAAGTCAAGCCAATGCCCAAGGAGCAGTACGATACATACTGTAGCGAGTATCTTACTGTTCCGCACGAAGTCGCGATTGACCAAGACCAATACCGGTATCACGAAATTAATGAATATGTTGATCCAAAACCATGGTTTGTATTCCGGCTCCCAACGTTTATAGAAGTATACGGTTTCCTCGGGAATGTTGGCATACCAAATCAACATAAACTGTGCGAACCAAACGTACGTCCAAAAAATGGAAAAGCCAAAAATCAATTTGCCGAGATCGTGCAGGTGGTTTTCGTTAACCCAGGCTAGATAACCTGCCTTCTTCAATAAGATCACCATCAGGGTAATCACGCAAAGGCCACTGACAAATATCGCAGCGAAGTTATACCAACCGAACATGGTAGAAAACCAGTGGGCTTCCAACGACATGATGGTATCGAACATCCAAATAGGCGAGGTGAAACCAAAAATCACCAAGAATATTGCCGACAGTTTAAAGCTCCGTTTGTAGGCGTTGAGGCCACCATGAAGGTCTTCGCTATACGAATAACGGGCTAGAAGCCATGCACAAATGCTGTACGCCCCCATAAAGGCCACCTGCCTAATCAAAAAGCCAGGCGCATTGAGGAAAGACGACTTACCAGCTATCAACGCATCATAGTTAGCGCTATTGGGGTCGGTAAGCCCTTCGCCAAACCAATGGTGGTAAAGATTGTGCGAGAACAACCCACCGACAATGATGACAAGTAAAATCAATGAAGCAACAGGCAATACATACGCCATTGCTTGCGGTATCCGTATTAAACCTGAAGGCCAACCGGCCTGGGTGACGTACTGGATTGCCAGAAAACATCCGCCGGCAGCACATACACCGGTAAAATAATATCCCATCAGTAACAAGTTGGCGTACGTGCGCTCCACGGTGACGTGGTCGCTAGAGAGCAAGCCAATAGCAATAGTCACAACGCCGATGGCTAGCGCGACCAAACTCACCACTTTCCCCCTTCCAGTGAATTTAAATTGCTCGCTGAAGTTATAATCGTTATGATGACTGTGAGTTCCCATTTAATATAGCTGATATAATATTATTTCTTTTGTAATTCTCTAACATACATAACCACCTGCCAACGCTCCTCCGGCGACAATTGCGACGCGTGCGATCCCATCATATTCAATCCGTATGTAATGGTATGGTATATCTTGCCATCGCTGAGATCAGCCATCGCTCCCCCGCGGGAAGAATTGGCACCATCTGACCGCGCATAGGATGGCGGTGGAGGGAAATTTTCCAACTGGCGTGATTCGGCCTCCAATGTCCTGTCTTTTGTAATCGAACCATCGCCATGTCCCTCAGGTCCGTGGCATACCGCACAGTATACCTGGTAAAGTGCTTCGCCTTTCACGAGGTTCGCTTCCGTGCGTTCCAATGGATTGATCAACTCCACACCTGCACGCTCATAATCATCCATCGTGTTTGCATAGGTGAATCGCTCAAACCCTACCGGGACCGTACCTGCTGGTGGCATCTGGGCAGTCTTTCCGTCGGCGAAATTCGGATTGGGCTGATCGGGGTTATAGCCGAGGGGATCATACATATTCCGCGAAAACTCCCAGCCCCGGCTACGCGTGGTGCCGTCTCCGCAGGAAGTCACCACGGTCGCTATCGCGACGGCAGCACCTACAGCGCTAAGAAGTTTCATCTTATTCATAGCTAACATATTTTCGTTCGTTGTACTTCACTTCAACCGCACCTGCCGACTTCAACAGGCCTTCAATCTTCTCATGATCAGCATTGTCCTTCGCGTCGACAGCAATAATGAACCGGTCGTCCGTAGCACGCAAATCCATTACGCGGGGAGCTCGCCCGGGGAACAGGTGGTTACGGTAGAAAAATGTGGCCACCATACCCAGTGCACATAGCAGGATCGTCACCTCAAACGTAACAGGCACGAATGCCGGTAACGGAAGTGATGGCTTTCCACCGATGTTCATCGGCCAATCGTAGGTCATGGTATAATAAAGCAAGCTGAATCCAAGGAACGTGCCCGTGATCCCAAAGCAGAAAGCTGCAATCGGTAAGCGCGAAGGCCTGACGCCCAGCTTCGCTTCGATACCATGTATCGGCATCGGGGTAAAGCAATCGTAGATGCTGATGTTGTTGGCTTGGAGTTTGTCAATCCCGTCCATCATCTCGTCCGGATCGGCAAAACTACCAAGGATGTACTTAATATTGCTCATTGCGCTATTTCGTTTCTAATTCGTTAATTTCTTCTTCCTTTACCGAGTCATACTTCGTCAGCGTATTCCGGAAAAACTCCACCTGTTCGCCGTCCAGATGACCTTCCTTGATCAATTTGGTCTTATGCTGCAAGCTCGAACTCTTCAACAATAGTTTTACTTCGGCAATGGCTATACCGGGCAGGAAGCGTAGGAAGAGCAGGAACAGCGTGAAGAAGACCCCAACTGAACCGACGAACACGCCTACATCCACCCACGACGGGTAAAACATGGCCCAACTTGAGGGCAGATAGTCACGGTGCAGGGACGTGACAATAATCACGAAACGCTCAAACCACATCCCGATATTAACCACGATAGAAAGGACCCACGAAATGGGGATGCTGGTACGGATACGTTTGAACCAAAACAGCTGCGGTGAAATAACGTTACACGTCATCATCGTCCAATACGCCCACCAATAGGGCCCGGCAATCCGGTTGGTGAATGCATACATTTCATATTCCGAGCCCGAGTACCACGCGATGAACAGCTCGGTCAAATACGCGATACCGACAATGGAACCCGTGGCAAGAATAATCTTGTTCATGGACTCGATGTGGAACATCGTAATGTAGTTCTCGAAGTTGAGCACCTTACGCATCACCAGCAACAGCGTCTGCACCATGGCGAAGCCCGAAAAAATAGCTCCAGCTACGAAATAGGGTGGGAATATGGTGGTGTGCCAACCCGGAATCACCGAGGTGGCAAAGTCCATGGATACAATAGTGTGCACCGAAAGCACGAGCGGCGTAGAAATACCGGCGAGGATCAGGGACACGATTTCAAACCGCTGCCAGGTTTTTACCGAACCGTTCCATCCGAATGACATGATGGAATAAATCCTCCGCTTCAAGCCCGCAGCACGGTCGCGTACCGAGGCAATATCGGGTAGCAATCCGCAATACCAAAACACCAGGGATACGGTAAAATAGGTCGAGATCGCAAACGCATCCCATACGAGCGGTGAGTTGAAGTTGACCCACAGCGAGCCGAATTGGTTGGGCAGCGGGAAAATCCAATACGCGAGCCAGGGACGGCCCATGTGGGCAACCACATAGGTCGCCGCACAGATTACCGCGAAGATGGTCATCGCCTCGGCAGAGCGGTTGATGGAATTACGCCAGTTCTGGCGGAAAATAAGGAGTACCGCTGAAATCAATGTTCCAGCGTGGCCAATACCTACCCACCACACAAAGTCGGTGATATCCCACGCCCAGCCAACAGTCTTATTAAGCCCCCAAGCACCAATACCGGTCCAAAACGTGTAACCCACACTAAACACCCATAGCAAAGCGCCTAAGGCCGCCAACGTAAAGCCGATCCACCACGCCTTATTGGGCTTGTTTTCTACCGGCAACAGGATATCGTCAGTCACCTTGGCATAGGTGATGTCTTTGCCGGTTACTAAAGGTTCCCTTATTATTGATTCGTTATGCGATGACATAAATATGTTGTTTCAGAATTAATTAAGCCTCGTACGTATTTCTCACCTTCGTCATGTACCCGATACCTGGCTGAACGTTGATTTCCTCCAGCACGTAGTACACACGCTCATTTTTCAGCGCCTTCGACACTTCCGATTCGGGATCGTTGGCGTCACCGAAAATAATAGCATTTGCCGAACATGCCGAAGCGCAAGCCAACTTGATGTCGCCATCCTTCAATGGCCGCTTCTCTATCTTCGCCTGCAGCTTACCTGCTTGGATACGCTGGATACACATCGAGCATTTTTCCATCACACCGCGCGAACGGGAAACCACATCAGGGTTGAGCACCAAATGGGTGAACTCGTTATTGAGGTAGTTATCGAAGCGCGAGTCGTTCCAGTAGTTGAACCAATTGAAACGACGAACTTTATACGGGCAGTTATTGGCACAGTACCGTGTACCGAAGCACCGATTATAGGCCATATGGTTCAACCCTTCCGATGAGTGTACGGTAGCCAATACGGGGCATACCGTCTCGCAGGGTGCATGTTCGCAGTGCTGGCAGAGCATGGGTTGGTGTACCACAGATACATTCTCCATATCATCCAGGTGACGGATCTCATCCTCTTCCGTATAGGCTTGGCCGTCTTGTTCAATGGAATAATACCGGTCGATACGTATCCAGTGCATTTCACGGCGACGGCGAACTTCGTCGCGGCCAACCACCGGAATATTATTTTCGAGATTACAAGCTACGATACAGGAACCACAACCCGTACAGGCATTGAGGTCGATAGCCATCACCCATTTGTGGCCCGGTTGCTCATATTTATTCCACAAATCGTAAGTTTTGTGTGTATCGGTCCACCGGCCAGCGTTATGGGCCGGATTTTCCTGGTACTTGGCAAAGCTCGTTTCGCGGATAATGTTACGTCCTTCGATGGTGTGGTGGGTTTGGGTTTGGGCCAACTCATACGAACCGCTGGCTTTGGCCAACTTCGCCGTTGTATTGTACTGCATGGTGCCGTTTTGCAACTTTACAAACGGATATGCGTTTTTACCCACGTTGTTGCCCGCCTTACCGGCCTTGGTACGGCCATAACCTACGGCAATGGATACTGTTCCCATCGCTTGCCCCGGTTGCATCAACACGGGCAGGGTTATCTGATAACCATTTTCCCCCTCCACCGTTACCAGGCTATTCTCTCCCAAGCCCAATGTCTCGGCAAATTTCGGGTTCAACGCCGCGTAATTGTCCCAAGTTACCTTGGATACCGGATCGGGCAATTCCTGCAGGTAAGCGTTATTCGCTTGCTTGCCGTCTTTGAGCGCCACGCTTTGATAGAGTTGCACTTCCACATCGTTGGCTTGCGCTTTGCTTTGCGTAGCAATAGCCTGCGCTAAGGCGCCCAAATTTGATGTGTCGAAACTATACGTCGATGCAGGTTGGTCGCCCTTAAACTCAAACCCAGTTTGCAATACGTCCTTCCATGTCTTCGTGCTACCAACGAGAATCTGTTGCTCCCAGTTATCTTTTACAAACGTATAATAATCAGTGGTATCGCCGGCCCACAACAGCAAGCTTTGCTCTGCTTGGCGGGTATTGTACACCGGATTGATGGTTGGTTGCACAACAGTATAGTACCCTCCCCGCGGGTGGGCATCACCCCAAGACTCCAAAAAGTTGTGGTTTGGTGCGATGGCCTCCAACTCGGCTGCGGTTTCATCTTCACGGTCGGCAAATGAAAGCTTAAACTTGATTTTTCCGAACGCTTCAGCCACCTTATCTGCTGCGGCATACTCGTATAGTGGATTGGCGTTCAGGAAAAACGCGACATCTACTTCGCCGCGGCCTGCTTCGGCCAAAAATGTTTCAAACGCTTCGTCGTTGCCTTTGTATTGGTAAGAAGGGTTATCAAGATCGATGGTACTGCCATAGCTTTCAAGCGCTACGTTGAGGGCATTGGTCAATGTTTGTATCCCTACATCGTTCGAACCGGAAACAACCAAGGCACGACCACGGGCCTGCAACAATTCCTGAGCCACCAACTTCAGTGCGGTTTGCGCTTTCGGATTGGTGCTGAGCGCTCCGGGCAGGCTGCTACCGGTTACCGCGTTATACAGGGCAATCAGCAGTGGCCCTTCTTCCGAAGGTTTGATAGCAACACGAACGTCGGCGTTCGTTCCGGTCATGCTCATTCCGCCTTCGAACTGGATATGGCGCGACATCTTCCCTTTTTTCAGACTTTTGTAGTCGCGATTAGCGATGTATTGCTGCGTGTGTTCCTCACCGCTGAGCCATGTGCCCAGGAAATCGGCGGCAACGCTAACAATAACATCGGCGTTGTCAAATCGGTAATGCGGCACGACTTCCTTGCCGAAACTATTCGCGTTCGCTTTAATAATACCGCCATAAGAAACCGCATCGACCTCAATCAACTTGGCAGTCGGGTATTTCTCGGTAAAACGGGCAATCACAGCAATTGTGGACGGACTATTAATCGTGGAAGACACGATACGAATTTGCTTTCCGGCCGCTTGGGCTGCGCCCAGTGCCGTAACGACATGTGTATCCAGTTCATCCCACGATATATCAGCTCCATTGAACTTCGGACCCTTCAGCTTTGATTGGTCGTACAGGTCGAGCACGGATGCTTGCGTAGCGGCATCCGTACCACAATTCAGACCTACCGCCGCGGGGTTAGCTTCCAACAGGATGGGCCGCCCCTCACGCGTCCGCACCAATACGCTCTGCCCTTTATAGCTGGATGCGTAGAAATTCGGAATACCGGGGGTAATCTCCTCCGGCTTAATCAAATAAGGCACCGCTTTGTGTACAGGAGTACGATTACAAGCGGCCAATGTGACCGCACCTACCCCAAATCCCAATGCTTTCAGGAAGTCCCGGCGCGGTGTTTTGGTGCTTAAGCCAGCCTCATTCAAAACATCTTCAACAGGAATCGTTTCGGCAAACTCACCTTTGCTTTTCGCTACGAAAGCGGGCGTCTGCTGCAACTCTTCCAAACCTTTCCAATATTGCTTGTTGCTATCCATTTAAGCTATGTATAAAGATTGCGTAGTCTAGTGATTACGTAGTTGTTATTGTTATAATTAATAATGGCATTTGCCACATTCCAATCCGCCCAGCATGGCCGCAGTAACCTTCTCCCCCTTCTTCAGCTGCTCATGTGCAGCAATCAGTTGGTCGTAGTAGGCGTTATCCTCATGGTTTACTTCCGTCTCCTGGTGACAATCGATACACCATTTCATAGTGAGCGGCGAGTATTGGTACACTTCAGCCATGGTCTCAATCGGGCCGTGGCACGTCTGACATTCTACGCCAGCTACGACCACGTGTTGTGAGTGATTAAAGTAAGCGAAATCAGGAAGGTTATGGATGCGTATCCACTCGATCGGACGTTGATCCGGTCCATATTCCATCGTTTCGGGATTATAGTCCAATGCCCGGTAAATCTTGGCAATTTCAGGCGAAAGCTGACCGTCGTATTTGTCGCTTGCCGTAATGGCCTTATGGCAGTTCATACACACATTGGCCGAAGGGATGGAGGCATTCTTGGATTTATAAGCCCCTCCGTGGCAATACTGGCAATCAATCTGGTTGACACCGGCATGGAGCTGGTGGGAAAACTTAATCGGCTGTACCGGCTTGTATCCCTCATGCACCCCCACGTTCCAAAGGGTTTTCCATCCTGCTGAACTCAGGAAGATAGCTACCAACAGCACGGTGAAAAACACCAACTTCTTATTTTTGGCCAGCTTTTTTAACTTGCCGAGGTAATCTTTCCCTTGGGTCTCTTCCGTTTCCACTTCTTCCGGGATGAGCGTTTTGTTGTTGCTGATGACACGCTCCAACGTACGGATAACCTTGTTGAGCACCAGAATGACCGCGAATGCCAGAACAATCACCGCCACAAGGCCGATAATCATGAAATTGCTTGCATCACCACTGGCACCTGCTGCTGCTCCAGCAGCGCCACCAGCGGCACCGCCACCCGCATCGGCAGCAGCCTTTTTCTCCTCTTCCGATTTGATGTAGGCAAGGACATTTTTTATATCGTCGTCAGTAAGCGCCGGGAATGCCGACATCATAGCACCCGGGAATTGGGCATCCAATTCCAGCGCGATCGGATCGCCGGATGCAATCATGGCAGGTGCGTTGTGTATCCATTTCACTAGCCAGGCTTCCTCTCGCCGTTCATTCACCCCGGCCAGCTCCGGCCCCAGAAATTTGCCGTACACTTTGTGGCAAGACGAACAATTAGCTCTAAAAACCGTCTCGCCGGCCTTCGGATCCTGAGCTTGCAACGAAGAAACCGCAAACAACAACACCAAAGCAACGGATATCGGCTTGGCAATTCTTTCAAAAACTAACGAGATATGTCTCATATCGAGCACGTTATACTGATTATGATAAATGTTAAAATTTGGGTAATCTGAATCAATGGAACTACACCCCTCTAATAATGCCACAAAAGTATAATTTATTGCCATATGGATGACAATGGGATGACCGAATTTAATAATTTATAATCGTTCTAAATTGATTAAAATCCGCGATTAAAGCACATATAGCCTGTTTTAGCGGAATGACGACAACCGGTGAACAGCGACGGGCATCCGGGCAAATTTGCGTTTCTAAAAATTATTTTTTATTATCAAATGATGAGCCCTACACCAAGGCCAACGCATTTAAGATTTAATTGAAAAAGTTGAGGATATAGCCGAGGGTCTCAGGATGTTTTTTAGGACCGCGAGTTCGAATTATTGGCCACACACGGTGGCATATATGCGGTTACCCTCCATTAAGAGCCCGTCTAAGCACTTAAAACGCCGGATGAGATAAATTCGACGAACTTGAAATTAAAATTAACTTTAAGTTAATAAGGGCTTTTCAACGGCGCCACACATGTCTACCGGTTCAATGCGCGAACCAAAGGCGATAAAATGCCGGTTTAAAAATGCAGATTCCACAACGCCCGAAAGAAATGACCTTGGGATGAAAACATTTCAGGAATAAATAATGTATATTCGCATAAACAGCGTATCCACGGTCTCACTTAGAGTTTAAAAGGTTATGATGCGGTATATCGGACTTATGTTAGTGCTCTTATCACTGCAAACAGCTTGCGGACAAACTGCTCAACAGCGGAATAACCGAAGTGGGGCCAATGTTAGTAAACATCACACAACTGCCAGCAACATGGACACATCAAAATACAACGAATTGACAGCAGAAGAAGAATACATCATCCTGCATAAGGGAACCGAACGGCCATTTACCGGGGCGTTGCTAAATAACAAAGCAAACGGCACCTACGTGTGTAAGCGTTGTGATGCGCCGCTTTATCGGTCGGAAGACAAATTTGAATCGCATTGCGGGTGGCCGAGTTTTGACGACGAAATCGACGGGGCCGTAAAACACGTGCCCGATGCCGATGGGCGGCGAACAGAAATTCTGTGTGCCAATTGCGGAGGCCACTTGGGCCATGTGTTCGTTGGTGAACGGTTCACACCAAAAAACACACGTCATTGCGTCAATTCCTTATCGATGAAATTTGTGCCTACCGCTCCCTAACGCGGTAGCGGCTTGCTGCCAGCCCAACTACAAACTAGCTACTACATAGCGCCTATTGGTGCGCATACCTCCCGTACTATTTTTTCAGACTCCCGCTGGGTGTTGGAAGTCGTATTTGATACCTACTGATCTGGCCACAGGCATCATCCTAGCATGTCACGCCCAAATATTATAAGGTATCAGAAAAAATACAAAACTACCCATTCGGGTGGGAAATTTGTCTCAAAAAATCTGTTCTTTTGAAAACATTCTATCCATGATAAAACATTTTCTATTTAAACGAAAAACAACATACGATGACCAGCAACCGGAACCAAAACCGGGACGGATATTCTCCGTTTCGATTGCCGCTACCGAATAGTCTTATTATTGACGGTGCCGTCAATAAACCATCACAAGCTGAAGCCCAACGATATAAATCAATGTGAGCCTTCCAATATACTGCCATCTAATACCAATATTATAATTTATTAACATGAAAAAAGCGTACGTAAATCTCATCATCTGCTTCTTAGCATTGGTGCCATCCCTCGCGTTGGCCCAAGTCGGCATCGGCATCGAACAGCCTGATCCGTCGGCACAACTTGAAATCATGTCAAATGGCAAGGGTTTATTGATCCCCCGGCTGACTGCCGCACAACGACCCGCTAACCCGGCAACCGGCCTGCTAATTTACCAGACCGACAACACGCCGGGTTTCTATTATTATAGCGGCTCGGTTTGGCTGCGCATCCAATATGCCGGCGAAAACCCATTTGCCGCGGCGGAGGCATACGATGCCGAAGACGCTGCAAACTATAAAGCCGGCCAGTTGGTTACCTACAATGGCAGTGTTTACCGGGCCAATAAGAACAACCCAGCTGGCACGCCCGACGCAGGAGACTATCTACTCTTGGTCGCACGGGGAGCCGATGGCGAAACGGGACCCGCTGGGCCACAAGGGCTGCCCGGTCCAGTGGGACCACAGGGACTGCAAGGACTGCAAGGTGAAATCGGAGCACAAGGAATACAGGGACCAAAAGGGGATACGGGATCACAAGGACTGCCCGGACCAGTCGGACCACAAGGACCACAAGGAATACAGGGTGAAACTGGCGAAACGGGACCGCAAGGGCTGACCGGACCAGTAGGACCACAAGGAGTACAGGGTGAAACTGGACCAGCTGGAGCAACGGGGCCTAAGGGCGATACTGGGGACGCTGGACTGCAGGGACCAAAAGGGGATACTGGACCACAAGGTTTCCCAGGACCGGTAGGGCCGCAAGGAATACAGGGTGAAACCGGACCAGCCGGAGCAACGGGGCCTAAGGGCGATACCGGGGCCACTGGGGACCCTGGACTACAGGGACCACAAGGTGAAGCCGGACCACAAGGCTTCCCAGGGCCGGTAGGACCACAGGGTGACGCCGGGGCGACTGGACCACAGGGACCCAAGGGCGATACCGGCGCTGCAGGGCCGGAAGGACTGCCGGGACCACAGGGACCACAAGGTGATACCGGGCCGCAAGGACCAAAGGGTGATACCGGCGCTACGGGATTACAGGGACCCAAGGGCGATACCGGGGCAGACGCAACGTTCACGTCGATGGTCACTTTTGACCTCCTGAGTGCCTCAACCTACCAACCCGGACAAGTTGTCCACTACAATGGTTCCACTTACGTGGTTATCAACGTACCATCTATAATCCTCCCCCCAGATGTCAGTCCAGACTATGCACTAGTTGCCGCAAAAGGAGCCCAGGGCGATCCGGGACCCACTGGGCCACAGGGGGACCCGGGATCCGGCGGGGGTGGAAGCGCGATTATCCCGTTTTCGTCTGGCACGCCGGTCTCATTAACAACGATCATGGGCGGACTAGTGGGCAAGCCTGCCGCCATCGGTTTTGGCAACAGCGCAGAGCTACCAGCTCCTATGGGTTACATTGATTTGACGGGTAGCCCGAGTACGAACCTCAATATGGCCTTTATGGTGCCGCGGGATGGCACGATTACGAGCCTCTCGGCGTTCTTCAGTACGACCACTGGATTATCGCTCGTTGGCACTACGATAACTATCCACGCCGAATTGTACCAGTCTACTACCCCGGATAATATCTTTACATCCGTCCCGGGTACCACGATGACGCTTTCCCCCCCTTTTACGGGGCTTGTTAGTATTGGCGATATGTGTAACGGTATATTAACTGGCTTGTCCATTCCGGTGACCGCAGGTACGCGGTTAATGTTTGTCGTATCTGCAACAGCTGATGGCCTTACCCTGATAAACACCATCGACGGTTATGTCAGCGGAGGATTGGAAATCCAATAACCACCTTAAACCACTGAGGATATGAATTTGAAAAACAAGTTTCCCCTCTTCGCACGCTGGCTGGCCATGCTGGCGGTGGCCATCATGTGGGCCAACCCCTCACATGGCCAAGTCGGGACACACGACGAGGGCATAACGGCACATCCGGGGTCGTGGTTTTCCTACGAACGCCTGGCACTGCTGCCAGCCAGCGGTGCACCACTGGTGATGCGGGGCAAAACGCTTGCCTTCCGTACTTCGCCCGTACCAATCGGTACGGGCAACTCGCTGCCCCGGGTGTATCGGGTGTCTGGCCCTGTGGCGTTCACCGGCCGCGTGCGCGTGCGCTACCAAACAACTGAACTGGGCCAACATGATGCGGCGACGCTGCTGCTCTTTGCGCAGGCCACCGCTGACGCACCCTTCAAGCCCATCATGGGCAGCACCAGCCACACGGGTAGCGACAGCTACGTGGAGGCCGACCTCGAAGACCATTCCTTCGTCGCGCTGACCGTTGCCGACCCTGTGGCATTGGGGTACGCCCTCACACCGCAGCTACCTAACGTCTCCGAGATCACCGATGACGGCTTCGCACTGGCGTGGCCCGACGTGATCGGTGCGGAGTCGTACCAACTGGACGTCTCCCGCCTGGCGGATTTCTCCACGTTCGTGGACGGCTACCAAAGCCGGATCGTGACGAACACTTCTGCCGTGGTGGCGGGCCTCGACCCCGGTACGCACTACCACTTCCGGGTCCGGTCCGTCGATGCCGACGGGGGAACCCTCGAATCGCCCACCGGCGATACGCTGACCCTTACGTCCGTTGCGTCTATCTCCCGCGATGTCGCGTCGCCGACCAATGCAGAACAACTGTCCTATACGGTTACCTTCTCTTCACCGGTTTCTGACGTGGATGCCGCCGACTTCGCCCTGGCGACCACAGGCAGCGCCATTGCCACCATCGGAACACCTTCCGGCAGCGGAGAGGTGTGGACCGTGCCGGTGTCGGCCGTAGCCGGACAGGGCACACTACGCCTCGATTTCATAGATACCGCAGGTATCCAGCCGCATGCTGTTCGGACCTTCGCCTCGGGTGAGTCTTACGCCATAGATCGCGTGCCGCCCGTGGCCAAAGCGAAGGATATCCGGGTAACCCTCGGTACCGGCGGCACCGTCACCATCACGCCGCAACAGGTAGACAACGGCAGCACCGATGCCGGTGGAACCGTTACGCTGTCACTGGATAAAACAGTGTTCAACCGTAACGAAACGGGCCGCCGGACTGTCACGTTGACCGTGACCGACGCCGTGGGCAACACGGCCACAGCAACGGCCACCGTAGACGTGGGCCGCGACGTGGCGACGGTAGCGGACCTGGCCGATGTGGCCACGACCTATGGCATTCCAGCCGCACAGCTGCCGCTCCCCGAGCGGGTCGGTGTGGTGTATACCGATGGCACCACGGCCAACGTGGCCGTTACTTGGGACCGCTCTACATTTGGGGACGGTGTAGGCACTTACACGCTCTCCGGAGACATCGTGCCCGCCGAACACACCACCAATACGCAGGCCGCCAAAGCGTCCGTACGTCTCGTGGTGACTCAAGCCACCCAGACCATCACGTTTACCTCACCGGGTGAGCTCCGCCGCGATGCGGGCAGCGTAGCCCTGCAGGTAAGCAGCAGCAGTGGTCTCCCTGTAACGCTCAGCGTAGACGACGAGCAGGTAGCCACCGTAACGGGCACCACGCTCAACGTACTTCGTCTCGGCACCGTGCGCATCACCGCCACACAGGCAGGCGACGCCAACCACCTGGCGGCAGCGCCGGTAACCGTTACCGTCACCGTGGTCGATCCCGCCGAAGAGCTGCCCATACGAGTGCACCAAGCCGTATCACTCAGCGCCGACGGCATCAACGACTTCCTGATGATCGAAGGGATACGCGACTATCCTGAGAACAAGGTCACCATCTTCAACAGGAATGGCACGCTCATTTACGAAGTGTTTGGCTATGACAATGGCGCCAGGGCATTCCGCGGTATCGGCACCGGCAGACTGCCCGTGCCGTCAGGCACCTACTTCTACATTGTCGAGATTAAGGAAAACGGCCAATGGAAGCACAAAAAAGGCTATTTCGTAATGAAATAAACGGAAGGAAGAAGGACTATGAACAATAAACGAAAAATGAAACCGTATCTCATAACCACCCTGTTGCTGTTGCTGGCCCTGGCCAGCAACGCCCAGCAGGGCATCACGTATACGCAGCACGGCCAGATCCGCGGTATACTGAACCCCGCGGCAAGCCTTATCCACGGGAGTGGTGAAATCTCCATCGTCGGCCGGCGGCAATGGGTCGGACTGGAAGGGGCGCCCACCATCCTCTGGGGCGGCGGCCATGTTGGGCTGAAAAACTTCGGCGCCACGGTGGGACTCAATTTCCGGCATGAGGCCCTCGCCGTGGAAAAGCAGACCGAGGTTTCCGCCTACTTCGCCAAAGCGGTGCGCATATCGGAATCTGAATACGTGGGTTTATCCCTCAACGCGGGGGTGGTGAACCATAACGCCAACTTTTCACAGTTGGACCCGATGGACCTGGCTTTCGCCGACGATATCCGGGAGACTGACGCCCTCGTTGGCTTCGGCGTAATGCTCTACCGCCCCGATCGGTACTATGTAGGCCTCGCGCTGCCACGCCTCATGCTGGGCAACCTGGGCGTGGACTCAGACAACCGCTACAACTTTCGCAACCAGTATTTTCTCAACGCGGGGGCCCTGTTCGAGCTGAATAGCGACTTCCACGTGAAGCCGGCCCTGCTGGTTGTCTATGCCGAAAGCTTGCGGCCGCAGGCCGACGTGTCGGCCATGGTGTTCGTAAAGCGGGCTTTCGGACTGGGTATCAACCTGCGGAGCTACGGCGAGGTGGGACTGCTATCGCAAATCAACTTGCGGCAGATGGGCATTGGTTATAGCTACCAGTTCAACGCCAATAACCAGGAACTTAACCGCCGTATCGGGAACTCCACCCACGAGGTGGGGCTCTCCTATCGTTTCGGCAAAACGGGTATCAGCCTACTCTAACCGGCGCAGACGAACCCCATTCCGGGCGAGAAGAGGGTGTATCATCAGCAAGATACACCCTCTTTTTCCTTTGGTGGCCATCCATGAGCCGCCTCATTTCGGAAAACCCGTACCTTTGGTGCCTAACGTTAATTATACCGCGATGAAAACCGCTTCACCACAAAACCGCGACCCGCAAGTCGGCCTATGGGTGCTTGCTGTCCTAACCGCCTATCTCGCCATAGATCTCTTCCCCGTAGTCGACCGCATCGATATCGCCCGGCTCCAGTTTCTTTACCTCAACATCATCAACATCGGGGTTGTGCTGCTGTTCGCATTCGGGCTGATCGGCCGTCACCCGACACCGCCGGTATGGAAACATGGGGTGCTGCTTGCTTACATCGCTTTTGTTTGCCTGGCCGGGGCGTCGTATCTAGCTGCCGCCAACAAGTCCCTGGCCTTACTTTGCATCTCCCAGCTGCTCGTATCGGCCACGATGGTGACCCTGATATGTACGTTGCTCCAGGGGTACACCCGGCTGATACCGAAGGTGGTATTGCTTATCGCCATTATCGGCACGGTCCAGTCACTGGCATTACTCAACGGGTTACAATCGGCGGTGCCATCAGAAATTCTCGGTGCACTTGAGGGCAACGCCGGCAATCCCAACATCTTCGCCGCAAGCATGTTGTGGAAGATCCCCCTGGTTCTGTTCGGTATCGTCTATGGCAGTCCCCGCATGCGGTGGCCACTGTCTATCGCGCTGCTACCCATGGCCACCTGCGTCTTCCTCGTCAACTCCCGGAGTTCGCTGTTGGTGATGCTGCTATTGGCCCTCGCCTGCGTGGCCTACCTAATCAGGTACCGCGGCGAAAGCAAAATGGGCTGGGCAAAAGCGGCCCATCTGGTTGTACCGGTTCTCGCCGCGCTGGTTACGGCAAACGTCGTCTTCCACCACCTCGGCCTCAGCGGGCGTTTCGAGTCGACCACAAGCCGTATCATGCAAATTACGCCGGACGAATCGTCCGCACAGGCACGACTATCCTATTGGGCACAAGCCCTCACCTTTGCTAGCGAAAACCCATTGCAAGGTATCGGCGTGGGCAACTGGATGATTGCCAATACCCCCTACATGGGGAGCGATTATATCTTTTCGGTGCACACACACAACGATTTCCTCGAAGTGGCTGCCGAGACCGGCATTGTCAACGGATTGCTCTACCTCGCGATATTCGGGGCGTTGCTCACGATCAACCTGCGGCGTATCTTGAGGCCTACCGACGCGAATCAACGCGCCGGTGCGTTCCTGGCACTGATGCTCCTACTCGTGTATGCCGTGGATGCATCGTTCAACTTCCCCCTATACCGACCTACTATGCAGGTCGGCTTCGCCATACTGATGGGGCTCACCATCGCCAACGGCCGGCGCACCGGCAATCACGCCATACCGGCCACGCCCACCATACGGCGTGCGGTAACCACCTTGCTGTTTGCCGCAGCCCTTGCCCCGCTGTATGCCAGCTATCACGCCGACCGCACTGCACTACTAGAGAACCGCCTCGTGTCGGACGATATCGACAACAACCTTTCACCATCGCTCACAGGCGACCAGATTGCGGCGTTCGGCCCCAAAATCCCAAATGTAGCGATGTATTCGTCGGTATCCTTTGCTGAATATGCGGGCATCTGCTACTTCCGTGAAAAACGGTACGCCGAGGCCTCACGACAGTTCGACCTCGCCAATGCCATCAACCCACACTTCGGGCGGCCGGACTTCTACAAATACCTCATGGCCAAGGAACGCGGCATGTTCGATAGTGCGTACTACTACCTGAAGAGATCGTTTTACGCCGCCCCTAGCGGCTATAGCGGCTACCAGTACGCCATACGAGAGGCGGGGGCACGCGGCGATACCACCGAAGTGCTGGCCATGTACAGCCGCTATGTGGCCACTGCACGGACGCCGAAACCGGCCGCGCTGGAGGATGCGTCATGGGCGCTACAGTCGTCAGGCTATCCGCTCGACACGCTGATTGCCCTTGTCAAAAAGGAAAATGCCGACCGGTTCCAGGGCGATACCACCATCCAGAAACGGCTGGATGGCCTGACAATTACGAGCTATCTGGTGGAGGGGCAGCAGTGGTTCGCTGCGTCGCGTTACGACTTGGCTTTAGCACGTTACCAAGATGCATTAGGAATAGACCCCACAAGTCCCTACGCATTACAAAATATAGGCTTTTACTACTACACGCTCGGCGACCCCGGCCTGGCGATCCCTTACCTCCGGAAATCGATCAGTAAACCGGGCCTGCAAGGGGGAAAAACAGCATATTACCTCGCAGTCTGCTACCAACAGATCGGCGACATGGACCATGCATGCGTCTACGCAACCCTTGCAAAAAACAACGGATTCTCCGACGCCGCCGGACTCGTTAAACAGACGTGCCTAACCAACCGAGAGTGACGACTCCCTAATAATCAGCTCCGACGGCAACACCACCTGCTTCAGCCCTTTCTCCTTGCCATCGAGCTGGTTCAGTAGAATGTTGATCAGCTCACTCGCGATGGCTTCAATGGGTTGTGACACGGCGGTAATGGTGGGTGTGAACAGCTTGAAAAGCGTATGGTCGTCATACGATGCCATAGCCGGCACAGGCACCTGATGCTGCTTTAATGCTTTCAGACCGGCAATCGCCAAATAGTTGGTGGCAAAGAATACGGCATCGGGCTGTTGGTCTTCCATGAATGCACGGAATTCGGCAATCACCGTCGGTTCATCATCGCCCATGTTCACCTTTTTTACGTAGGGTTGTAACTTGTAGGTATCGATGGCACGCATATAACCGTTCATCCGATCGCGCATCTGTGTTTGCGACGAATAAAGCGTCACCATCGCGATGCGACGGTGCCCTTGCTGGGCAAGGTGCGCAGTGGCATCGAATGCACCGCGCAAGTTGTCGGTTATAACATGGCTCGTCTCCAATCCGGGGATGTATCGGTCAAACAATACAACAGGCAGCTGGCTGCTCAACAACGACGCAATGGTATCCCGTACGCCCTCAGACGGCGTGATGATGTAACCATCAACGTGGCGGTCACGAAAAAGCTGAATGAGCTCGGTGGCTTTTTCGGGCTGATTATCAGTACTGCAGTAGATGATGCGGTAACCCCTACTATAGGCCTTGGCTTCGATGAGACGGGCGATATTAGCAAAGAATGGATTGGAAATGTCCTCGATGACTAAGCCGATAATCTTTGTCTTTCCCGTTCGGAGGCTTTTTGCCAGCTCATTGGGCTTATAACCCACCTTCTGGACATGCTCAAGCACCCTTTTGGTCAACCCTTCACTAATACGTTTCTCTTTAGCCTTCCCGTTTAGAATAAACGATATGGTAGTAACTGAAACCCCCAAATCTTTAGCGATGTCGCTGATCAGAATTTTTTTCTTCATTTTAGCAAAAAAGCTTAATGTTTAGCACACGCGCAAACCTATCAATTTTCTGCGGAAGTAGGGCAAAATAATTCTTAAAAAACTCACTCCGATACGAATGGCTCTATTGGCCAGCCTTTCGCCAATACCAATATCAAAAGAGCCGCCTCGTTTGAAACGCGACGGCTCTTTTTCAAGTTACGTAAGAAGACGATCGACTTACGACTAAGACGATCGGCTATAAAATTAAGCTTCGTTTTTCTCCGGTCTCGGAATCAGTGCCTTGCGGGATAATTTCAGCTTACCTTGCTTATCGATATCCAACAATTTCACCTTCACGATGTCACCCACGTTGAAAATTCCATCCATGTTCTCAAACCGTTTCCAGTCGATTTCCGAAATATGGAGCAAACCATCTTTACCGGGGATGATTTCGATGAATGCACCAAATGGCATGATCGATTTCACCTTGCCTTCATAGACTTCTCCTACTTCGGGTTTGGCAGCAATGGCCTTGATGCGCCGCACGGCCTCGTCTATAGAGGCTTTGTCGTCCGCAAACACCTGTACCACCCCTTTATTGTCGACTTCGTCAATGGCGATGGTAGCACCGGTCTCGCGCTGCATTTCCTGAATAATTTTACCACCTGGCCCAATCACGGCTCCGATAAATTCCTTATCGATTGAGAAGCTGATGATGCGTGGCGCATGCGGCTTGTAGTCAGCCCGGGGCTCCGCAAGCGTCTTCTTCATTTCGTTGAGGATGTGGAGACGTGCTTCTTTCGCCTGTTCCAACGCCTGCGTCAACACTTCCCACTTCAGGCCGTTGATTTTCAAGTCCATCTGGCAACCTACGATACCTTTTTCGGTACCGGTCACTTTAAAGTCCATATCGCCCAAGTGATCCTCATCGCCTAAGATATCGCTCAATATTGCATATTTACCACTTTTCTCATCGGTAATCAAGCCCATCGCAATACCCGATACGGGTGCTTTGATTTTTATGCCGGCATCCATGAGCGCCAATGCACCTGCACAGACGGTAGCCATGGACGACGAGCCATTCGACTCGAGGATATCAGATACCACCCGGATGGTATAGGGATTATCGTCGCCCGCGGGAAGTACCTGCTTTAAGGAGCGCAGGGCCAAGTTGCCGTGGCCTACCTCGCGGCGGCCAGGCCCCCGGTTTGGACGTACTTCGCCTACGGAAAATGCAGGGAAATTATAATGCAAAAGGAATTTATTGTAACCATGAATAAACGCGCCATCAATCATTTGCTCGTCATCCTTCGCGCCTAATGTCACCGACGTGAGGGACTGGGTTTCCCCACGGGTAAACACAGCAGATCCGTGAGCAGCGGGTAAGTAATCCACTTCGCTCCATATCGGCCGCACGGTACGGACATCCCGACCATCAAGCCGCATACCTTCATTCAGAACCAAGTTACGTATCGCGTCGTATTGCACGTCGTGGTAATATTTTTTCACCAAGAACGCGGTATCCTCATCAAGCTCCTCTTCACCAAAAGTTGCCTCTACGAATGCCTTACCGATTTGCTTAAACTGTTCGCTACGCTCGTGCTTGGCAGAAGCAGATTTTGCCACGGCATACACGTCGTCATACGTAGCCGCAAAAATCTGGTCACGTAGTTCGGGATTGCTCGGCTCGTGGCTATATTCCCGCTTGGTGGTTTTACCGACCAATTGTGCTAATTCCACCTGTGCTTGCACCTGTTTTTTAATGACCTGATGGGCAAATTCAATCGCCTCTACCATCTCAGCTTCCGAAATTTCCTTGGCTTCGCCCTCTACCATGACGATGTCATTGGCAGACCCTGCTACAATAAATTCGAGCGTCGCGTTTTCAAGTTCGCTCAGCAACGGGTTGATGACCAGCTGCCCGTCGATCTTGGCCACTCGAACCTCCGATATCGGCCCGTTGAATGGGATATCGGAAACCGCTATGGCTGCCGATGCCGCCAATCCGGCCAATGCGTCGGGCATGATGTCTTTATCGGCCGATATCAACGATATCATGACCTGCGTGTCCGCATGGTAATCTTCAGGGAACAGCGGGCGCAACGCACGGTCGACCAACCGGGAGATAAGAATCTCATAGTCCGAAAGCCGGGCCTCACGGCGCAGAAAGCCACCGGGGATACGGCCCGTGGATGCATACTTTTCTTGGTAGTCTACCGAAAGCGGTAAAAAGTCCGCTCCGGGTTTGGGTTCCTGTGCGGAAACCACCGTGGCCAACAGCATGGTTTTTCCCTGCTTGACCACCACCGAGCCGTCTGCCTGTTTGGCCATCTTCCCGGTGGAAATCTCAATCTGGCGGCCTGCGCCGATATCGATCGTTGTTTTGACTTCGTTGTAACTCATTTGTTGTTTCGATTCGGTGTGCTATTCGTCTTTAGGCGGCACACCATGATTCTATAGACTTTTACTTGGGTGCAAAAGTAGAGAAACGGCACTGCATATGCAAGTTTTAATCTCCTTACACAGCGACGTTTATCGAATAGCGCATAGGTCTGCCCGGTAATGTACCGTGGTAATCAATGCGAATCGCGCGACACTTCACTGCCCGATCCACCTTTCAGGAAATCGAAGTCGGCCCCTAGATGTGCCTGCTCCACGTGGTCCACATACAGCTTGGCATAGCCACGTGGAAATGGGCTAGCCACTGCTTGCATACGCTCCCGCCGCCGGGCAAGTTCATCATCTTCAACCAGCAGGTCCAACCGGCGGGCAGCCACGTCCAGCCGGATCAGGTCGCCGTCTGCCACCAATGCCAACGTACCGCCAGCTGCCGCCTCCGGCGACACATGCAATACCACGGTCCCGAAACCCGTGCCGCTCATCCGACCATCCGAAATGCGTACCATGTCGGTAACGCCCTTGGTCAACAGTTTCATGGGTATGCCCATGTTGCCCACCTCGGGCATACCCGGGTATCCCTTCGGGCCTACGTTCTTCAGTACCAGCACCGAAGTCTCGTCCACATCCAGCTCGGGATCGTCTATCTTCCGCTTATAATCCTCGATATCCTCGAACACAACAGCACGGCCCGTATGCTGCATCAGCTCCGGCGATGCCGCCGACGGTTTCAGTACGGCCCCGTCCTCACACAGGTTTCCCCGGAGCACTACCATGCCTGATATCGGATTGATCGGCTCATCGACCGTCGAGATAACCGTAGTATCCAAACTCTCGCAGCCCGTGATATTTTCGCCTATTGTCTTTCCGTTCACCGTGAGTGCGTCGGTGTGGAGGTGGCGTTCGATCGCATGCATTACGGCCGGCAGTCCTCCGGCGTAATACAGGTCTTCCATGAAATACTGCCCCGAGGGTTGCAGGTTGGCCACCAGCGGCACACCCCGTGAGAACTTATCGAAGTCCTCCAGTTCAAGTTCCACCCCCATCCGTCCAGCAATGGCCATCAGGTGGATGGCGAAGTTCGTGGAACCGCCAATCGCCGCATTCACCCGGATGGCGTTCTCAAACGCCGGGCGGGTGAGTATATCCGATAGTTTCATCTCTTCCCAGACCATTTCCACGATACGGCGACCCGAAAGCTGCGCCAGTACCTTGCGGTTCGCGTCTGCGGCCGGTATCGCGGCGTTGCCAGGCAGCGTGATGCCTAATGCCTCCACCATGCTGGCCATGGAGGAAGCCGTACCCATCACCGCGCAATGCCCTCGGCTCCGGCACATCCCACCCTCGGCGAGGTTCAATTCTTCTTCGGTCATGATTCCTTTACGAGCATCTTCCGAAAACCGCCACACGTCGCTCGTACCGATGCTTTTGCCGCGGTATTTGCCGGTCAACATGGGGCCGCCCGAAACCACCATCGTCGGTAGGTCCACACTACACGCGCCCATCACCAGCGACGGCGTGGTCTTATCACAGCCGCACAACAGGATAACTCCGTCTATCGGGTTCGCCCGGATGGATTCCTCCACGTCCATGCTGGCCAGGTTGCGAAACAGCATCGCCGTGGGCTTCATCAGTGTTTCGCCCAGCGACATCACCGGAAACTCCACCGGGAAACCGCCCGCCTCCAGCACGCCACGCTTTACCGACTCAGCCAGTTCGCGAAAATGCGAATTGCAGGGGGTCAACTCTGACCACGTATTGCAGATGCCAATCACCGGCTTACCACGAAACGAGTCTGATGGTATCCCCTGGTTCTTCATCCATGCACGGTAGATAAAACCGTCCTTGCCCGAACGGCCAAACCAATCCGAACTCCTTAGCTTTTTTTTATCTTCCATCTGTTGTCAATTTAGTCGTTACTATTCGAAGTCAAATAGTAGTTAAATCGTCCTAAAGGTGCCACGTCTCCGTATTGATAAAAATCCATAATATCGCCACTTTGCGGCAAGTTATCTGTCCATTTGAATTCAATGTCGACCGTGTCAGTTATCCCTAACGCTTTCCGGTCAATCCGCAGTTCAAGGCGGTTATCGGAAACAGCAAACTCCACTGCCCCCGCCCGCTTCCATTTCCATCCTCCGCGGTTTCGTTCGAGTACAGCCTTACCCTTGCGGGGTGATACACGGTTAACGATAAAATCATAGCCTTCCCAGCCGGTATTTTTATCGCGGTCGATGTCAATCAACAAGTTCATCCAAGCAGGTTCGCTGGCGTCCGTAAGCGGTGCCGCAGTTTCCACAAGGAAATAGACGTAGTCGTCGTCAAATGTAGCTTTTGTTTTTATGATATCGTTTCGGCCGGTTGTATTTTCGTAACGGAGGTTGCCCCAGCCCTGCTCCCTACGGTGCTTCGTATTCCCGGAATAAGCATCAAATTGCAACGTTACGGCATTCCAATCCTCGGCATCACCGTCAATCCGGATACCCGTATGTTTCTCCGCATAGCGGATCGGATCAGCGCCTTTAAATCGGCGCACATTGGTAATCAGTTGGTAATAATAAGCATCGCCGTGACCACCTTTCATCGGTTCGATATCCCGGCTGTGCTCCTGATCAAACAGATCTGGGAATGCATTATACGTACCGCCCCACTCTTTCTGCCTGCCTGCAACCCATTCGTTCCAGCCCGTTACAAAAACAAACTCCGGGTCAAGCTCGATCGCACGGTCCCATTGCTCTTGAAAGTTCAGCCCATATGCTATTTTACTGTCATCGGCAGTGTGCCCTCCATGGTGGGTGTAGCTACGTCCGAATGCCTTCGGAGCATTCATCGCACTTAATCCGTTTTCCTTGGTCCAGTTTTGGGCTACACCTACCGTCACCTGTTCGTAACTCCCCTTATCATTGGCTGTAAAGCCATGTTGTGGGTAAATTTCCAGCCAGCCCCAGTGATCATCGCGCTGTGGGCCTTTATCATAAACCGGCTGGGGCGGCCTGAATGTAAAAAACTGCCGGATCTCCCGATAGAGACGTTCCTTCTGCGGATCATCGGTTGGAGCCTCCAGGTGTTCGTAGTATGCCATAATCAATGGCTTCCCTTTCCATTGAAACCAAAGGTCGCGGTATAATCCATTACCATACAGGTTCTGGTATATCTTGGTAATTGCTGCCAAACTCCCCTCATGGGCGGCAAAGCCCAGCATAAAAGCAATCTGAGGCGTATTCACACCATCTTTCCGGGCTTCCGCAAACACCTCACACAACGCCATATAAGATTCTTCCCATGTGTAAGAACCATTTGTACAATCAAACACAACGACATCCACACCGGCGTCGGCAAGCATTTCGGCATGGCGCCGTAGTACCCAGCGGTCGGTACTCCGATAGTACCCGAATAACGGCTCACCCCAATGGTAGTATGAGGCGTCTTCAGGCCACGCTGGATGATCGTAATCATCGAACATGCCATTATTTAATTTTTGCAATTCCGAAACGTTATAAGCGGGACTATCGGCGAAATGATTGTGCCACGTCCAATAGAACATGCCTACGAACTTATCGGCATGCAAATCGCCCACCTCATCATGCGTAGGTAATTTTCTACCAAGGGCGTCCGTGGCTGGCAGCGACTGTCCGGCCAATCCCAATGGGGCAATCACTAAACCCAATCCTAACCATTTCGGTATTCGAAATTTCATATCTTTTCTGCGTGTATATTCAAGGGTTTCTACAATGCTAATCAATAGATTTGATTCGCGCAAACCGCCAACAATTAAATTTTATTTTTACCATTAAACGCTAGTTGTCGTATACGATGATAGCAACACGTCAATTAACCGTAAGCACACCCTGCATAACCCGCCAGTGGCCGGGAAAGGTGCAAATGAACGGATAATCACCCTTGGCGTCTGGCGCCACAAAATCCAGCTGGTAGGTCTCGCCAGCGTTGACCAACGGGGTGGCAAACAGCACTTCGGGCATGTCGGGGATAAACTGCCTTTCGTAACCGTCCGGCAGACTAGCCATGTCGTCGGCGGCCGTGCCCACCTTTTCAAGGCTTCCCGGCTTGGCCACAACGATGTTGTGAGGCATCTGGTCGCTATTATCAAACAGCAACGACACGGTTTTGCCAGCGGCAACGGTAAGCACGTCCTGGTCGAACGCCATTTTTCCGGGCAGGGCCTTGAGATGGAGCACCACCTCGCCCAGTTCCTTCCCTTCGGTCCCGCCGCCCGCACCGGCTTCGCCCGTGCCATCGGCCAGTGGCTCCAGGATATCCCGGTGGTTTTCGCGGAACCGCTCTACCGCAACGACGCCCGCCAGTTGCTCAAAATCGGCCGGCGAAAGCGGATCCACACCATACTTGCCATGACCGGGATCGTCCGTGATGAAGCCCGGTACCTGAAGTTCCTGCGCAGAAGCCAATGGACGGAGCAGGGCATACGCTTTTTCCGGGTCATCAGCCAGAAACTGCTTATCTTTCCTGAACATTTCCATCCACACGGGTTTGAGGTGCTTGAAGGACTCGCTCAGCGCATAGCCGAGGTAATCGTCCACAGGCAATTCGGTTGCTGCAAGCAATGCCCGTACGGTCTTTTCAGACTTAAAATGACTCAGTGCTGCGATCGCTTCCAACCGTACCCTGGGTGACGGGTCTTCAGACAGGGCAACGAGCCTGTCGTGGGAGTCCTTGACCCGGTCCGACCAATAGCGCAATACACGTGTGGCCGCAGCACGCACGTGGTGGTCTTTACTGGCCAGCAATTCGCCCAGAAGCTTTTCGTTGGGCTGGTTGAACTGCTGGTAGACCCAAAGGCCCTCCAGGCGGTGCTGCTCCACTTCCGGGTCTTCATTGTCCAGTCCGGCAACCCAATCCGACACGGCGGGGAGCACCTGGTCGGCTGCGAACTCGCGGAGTTGCCGTCTCGTGCGGTAACGCGTGCGGTCTTCCGCCGCTTTGAGCTGGTCGAGCAGTTCGGCGATGTCAAGGCGGCTCAGGTCGACCGGATTTAGCGTGGGTCTATCTTTGTGGGTAATCCTCCAGATCCGGCCACGCGTATGGTCGCGCTGCGGATCGCGGAAATTCTGTTCGCCATGCTGGATGATGGGATTGTACCAGTCGACAACATATAGTGCACCGTCCGGCCCAAACTGGAGGTCGACCGGTCGGAAATTGGGATCCTTGGACTGTAACAATGGAACCGTCTCATCGCCGACAACACCGCTGCCCGATTCGGACATCTTGTGCTGCCGGATACCCTGGAAGCCGATGAATGTGTTGAACAGCACATTGCCCTGTGCACTGTCCGGAAATGCACGGCTGGACACGATTTCCAGGCCGCAAGTCTTGGGTTTCGACGCCGAGGTGAGGAAATCCTTCATGCCCATGTGCTTCTTCGGATAGTCGATGGCCACCGTGAGCGGAGGAGCGAAGTAGTTCATCCCTGTGGATACATCGGCGATCAGGTGCGTGCCGTCGCGCATGAAAACGTTCCCCCAAGGGTTGGCATACGGGTAGGAGATGTATTCGTCGAATTTCATTGTCCGTGGCTCGTACCGCCAGGTGTTGCCGTAGGCTCCCCGGCGCGGCCCATAGGGCGTCTCTACCTGTGTGTGCAAGAATGTACCCATGTGCATATACAGCGCCCCATCGGGGCCCCATTCATAGGTATTCAGCGTATGGTGCGAGTCTTCTGTACCGAATCCCGAAAGCAGCGTTTGCCGCAGGTCGGCACGGCCGTCACCGTCGGTATCCTTGAGGAATACAAAGTCGGGAGCCTGGGTGAGGTACACTCCGCCATCCCCCAATTCAAAACCCAGGGGAAGGTACAGGCTGTCGGCAAACACCGTATGGGTGTCGGCTTTCCCATCACCGTCGGTGTCTTCCAGCACGAGAATCTTGTCGTTGGGTGGGTTGCCGGGGGTGTAGTTCGGATAGGATGGCATCGTGGCCACCCACAATCGCCCTTGGGCATCGAACGTGATCGATACGGGGTTGGCTAACGGAAAGTCTATCTCTGAGGCGAACAACTCGATCTGATACCCTTCTTGCAGCACGAACTGCGACTTGGCGACTTCCAGATCCCTGCGGGTAGTGGCCGGTGCAGCCGCCTGCGCTCCTTCTTCCCGCCCAAAGGCAACCACACGCTCCGCGGCCCGGCCGTCGACGGCGGCCCCGTCAAGTGCGCCGGCCCACACCAGGCTGTCCAAGCGCACCACCATGCCGTCAATCTCCTGCAATTCGGCGGAAAGGGCTTGTCCCCCCGCCCACTCGCGCCGGCGGCCGTAGATGTACTCGCCGTTCTGCGCCTTGTGCCGGTAGAAGAAATGCTGGTTTTTTGTAGCAACGAGTTCTTTTAAGCTTGCCGCATGACCACCCTCGGGCCAAGCGGCCACCGGCAGGTCCAGTGTCCGGGCAATGAGCTCGCTGGCGATGCGGTATCCTCGGTCCGTAAGGTGGATGCCATTGCCCGTCAACGGTTCGTCTCCGGCATCCATCAGTTCCTTGGTTGGCGCATAAAGGTCGATGAACGGGATATCCAGCGACCGGGCCACCTCCCGCATACCGCGGGTGTAGGCCTTCAGTTCCTTGTTGTGTTCGGTGGGGTCGGGAAGGAAGCCACCAAGCTTCTCGTGCGCAATCGGCGATACAAGGATAATCTGTGGGGGTGTCTTGCCGTCATGGCTGTGGGCCCGCAGGCCCGAAAGGAATACCTGCAGGTCTTCCTTGAATGCTGCCAGGCTGTCCCGCCCCTTGAATGACTCGTTCATGCCGAAGCAGGCGATAATCACATCAGCCTGCTGCTGATGGAGGTGTTCGTGGAGCGTACCGAAATTGAGTGGGCGCGGGCGCAGGTTCACCTCGTCGGCGCTCCACCCCAGGTTTCTCACGCGCAGGCGGTGTTCCGGAAAACTAAGGTGCAGCAGCGTCTCGAAATAGTTGCTCCGCTGCAACCCCTCGGCAAACGAATTACCGATGACCACGATGTTGCTTTCGGGAATGGGCTTAAATGGCCAGACCTCGGTCTCCTGCCGACAGGATAAAACAGTGGTAATAACGGCTAATGCGAAGCCATAACATAAGATTCTGTTCATTGTCTTTACCGTATGATAGTAAGTGAATTCAAGTTTAATCGGTCAATCCGAGCATACGCCGCTGTGACCATACAATCGATTCCAAAGAAAGTAAAACGGATGGAGACTGGCGTCCTGTGCTTACCTGATGCGAGCGGAATCGAGGCAATGACACCTACGGCGTTGAGTCGTCAAGAAGTCGTTTACAGTGTAGCTGCCATTGCGGGATCACTAACACCATGCATCCCGGTTTCGACCCTTCCGGCAAAACGACACGAAAATCCATCGGCAGTTTGAACCGTAAAATCATACCAGTTAGCACTTTTTTTCAAGGATATATTTTTTTTCAGTACTCGTCCGGCGGTGACCGTTAGCATCTCAGATGCGGGATATCCGTAGGCATTACTTACAAGTGCGACAGCGAGCGACGTTCCCGATTGATGTCGTAAACGTATTGAAATACCTCCCTTACGCTCGTCGTAATCCAATGCTACGTCCGGTTCAACGGCATTGATATTGCCGGCAAATTTGCGGAAGTAACCGTTAGGTCCGTACACTTCAAGATCATATGCACCGCCAGTTTCGCCTAGGTCCCACTCGTCCGTCAGGGACTTAGTAGCCTCTACAGTGTATCGGCGGGGTATTTGATCAAGTCGGTTCATATCATATACATGATAGACGCCCCCCTTGGAACCCTTATTTTCAAAAACAAGTCGCACCTTGTCGTCTTCACGCAGGTAATTAAGCGTGCAATGCAAGGTATAAGGAAGCGCGCGGGATAGCCGGGTTCCTTTTTCTTGATAGAGCTGTGACGGCTTTTGCGGAGCCGCGGCTCTGGGCAATGCCTTTGAAGCCGCATCAATAGCCTCAAAACCGGACGTGTCCGGCAAATTGGGAAACTTAGGATCATTGGGCGTGACAAAGTCAAATGCCGACGTCAGATCACTGCTTACCGCGCGATGCCACGGTGAGATGGCCGGCACCGTTACACCGAACCGCTTTTCAATAAACTGTGCCACCGAGGTATGGTCAGCAACGGCGGAGTCTACCCATCCCCCTTTGCTCCAGGGCGACAGGATGTACATGGGCACCCGGGGGCCCATACCCCAGGGCCGTAGGTTGCCTGAAATGGTATCCCTTTTGTCGATATAAACGCGGGCTGTCTCCATATCCGCGAGATTATCTTTATCATTATGGAAATACATGCCAGCCAAATCGATGGTAGACTTGCCGGCAAGGGTATTATCGAGGTTGTAAGATGGTACAGCAGGTGCCGGTAGGTGGTCAAAGAGACCATCGTTTTCGTCAAATGTCAGAAAGAAAACGGTCTTACTCCATACTTCAGGATTGGCCGTGATTGCCGAAAGCACGTCGTGCGTAAAATCCGCTGCTCGATAAGGGCTAGACGGCGCTCCGGGGTGTTCCGAATTGCTTTGAGAGGGCAATACCCAACTCACTTGCGGCAATGTGCCGTTTTTCACATCATTGGTGAGGTCTTCTATCGACCAATGGCGCATCCCATTTTCATAGATCGGCGATCCCGGTTTGGCATTACGGAAGCTCTCAAACGCTAAGCAGCCGTGCATCGCCCCTGTCCAATTGTCATTCGGGTCCTGATAAATACGCCAGCTTATGCCTGCCTCTTGCAATACATCTGGGATGGTGGGCCAAGTGAAGGCATTCCCTTGGTAGGTGTACCCCGGTTCGGGCATTTGGCCTTTGATCCAACAACGCAGATTGACCGGTTCGGAATCGGCGTCGGTACAGTTAATACCAGCCGCCCGCTTTTCGGGATCACATACCGAACCGGACCAAAACACAATCCGATTGGGATCTGTACCGGTCGCTATAGAACAGTAATAGGCATCACAGATGGTGAAATACTCGGCCATCGCATACTGGAACGGGATTTCTTCGCGTGTATAGTAAGCCATGGAAAACGGCGTCTTAAATAACGGCCAAAATCCGTATTTGCCCTGGTTCCAGGCAGCCTGTGTATCCGGGAAATTGTGTGGGGTCCCATTAATCAGCGCGGCATTTGAGGTGTTTCGGTTTGCCCGGTACGGGGGCACGATTTGTTCGCCATCCGATTGATGGAACGCCCGCTGACCACTGGCGAGCGGTATGGGAAAGCGGTCACCGAAGCCACGCACGCCACGCATGGCACCGAAATAATGATCGAAAGACCGATTCTCTTGCATCAAGATGACAATGTGCTCCACATCGTTAATGGACCGGGTTGCATTATGCGCTTCTACGGCTAAGGCACGCTGTAACAGCGGCTCCCACAATGCAGCAGAAAGTCCGGCTGTAGCCGATAGTTTGATGAAATCTCTCCGATGTAATTTCCCCATTGTACCTCTTTGTTTACGAAACGGATAACGCCAACGTCGTTTTTCGTCTGCTGCTACCAAAAATGGTAAAAATCAGGGACTATTTGGCCAACGTCCCCGGAAAATCACTTAACTTTTCGCAGCACACCTGCTCCATGACCTGTTTCAACTGGGCTTTGAGCAACGCAATGGTATGATCGCCACCACGCTTACCCAACGCGGAAACGCCATACATAAACGGTCTTCCCATAAATGTGAAATCGGCTCCGCAAGCTAACGAACGGCCAATATCCGGCCCAGAACGCAAGCCGCTATCTATCATTATCTTTATCTGGTCACCATATTTCTCAACCAGTGCACCCAAGGGTTTGATGGTCGATTCGCCCGCATCGATTTGCCTACCGCCATGATTAGATACAATCACACCATCTGCCCCAAGTCCGATACTCGCTTCCATGTCTTCATCACATACAACCCCTTTGATGACCAGTTTGCCCTTCCACAAATCGCGGATGGCTTTAACCTTGTCAACATCAACCCGGCCGGTAAACGTCGCATTCATAAACTTACCCAGCTGACTCAAGTTGAGGCTCTTATCCATATAGGGCTTCAACGTGGCAAATTCGGGAATTCCCACACGTAAGGTTTCAAACGCCCAAGTGGGCCGTATCGCCGCTTGCAGAAAATTATTGATCGTCATTTTTGGCGGCATGGAAAGACCTGCCTTGATTTCACGGTAACGCAATCCGAACGACGGCACATCGACCAACACAACCAACACAGGACATTGCACGGCTTCGAGCCGGCGGAGGATGTCATCGCGTAACCGATTTTCCGTAGGGTGATACAATTGGAACCAAAACTGCGATTCCGACACTTCTGCAATACGTTCAATGCTGCTTGTAGACACCGTACTCAGAATATAGGGCACGTTGTGCTTCAGCGCGGCCTTGGCCAATATTTCCGGGGCATTAGGCCACATCAGGCCCTGCAGTCCGATGGGCGATATACCAAACGGAGCATCGTATACATGACCGAATAACTCCGTCTGCATGTCTACCCCATGGTGCTTTTTGAGGTATCGGGGGATGAGCTGGATATCGCGGAAATCCGCCTCATTGCGCCAAAGATTCAGCTCGTCATTACACCCTCCTTCGAGGTAATCGAATGCAAATTTGGGAATACGCCGTTTTGCTCTTCTTTTTAGATCTTGCACCGACGGGTATTGGGGGTTGTATTTAAATAGCTCAGGATTCATTGCTGTTCTTTGTTTTCATTCGAAAATAATTTTGTTTTTTGTAGCCTCATGGAAGCTGCATTTTCATCAAGCACATTTACGCCCAGCAGTGATGAAGCTCACAAACGCCGAGTGCTAGGTTTCGTTCGAGTGCGCGTAGAAACGCAGCTCGATCAAGTCGTTCGGCAATGGCTGCGTATTCCAAGCGGAGTGAATCGCCAATGCGGCGCCAACTGCCGTGGCTTGCGCCATGGAAGCGGCAAAAACCTCCATTTCCGGAAAAGCGTTAGCCAACAAATTCATGAAGATTGCATTCTTGCTGAACCCGCCATCCACAAAAATACGTTTTACGTCGGAACCCTTTATTGCCAGTCCAGTCGAAATCACCTGTAAATCAATCAAGTCCATCATCAATCGATGATAGGCTTCCTCATACGAACCATAATCCGACAGGTTACGTTGGGCAAAGGCAGATACCTTGCTCCCGATCGGCACTGGGCCAGCCGTTTCCTTACGCAACTTAGCCACGATACGGGGATTATATGCCATGTTACGGTAGCGGCTGGTAGGCTGGCCAAAGTATTCGGCAATCCGTTTCACCTGCTGTTCATGCTCATAACCGGCAAAGAGGCGAGAAGCTTTCACCGGGGTACCCTGGTAATGCATGTAACAAAGGCAGTCAGCCTCCAATTCCGCCTTGGTAAGCGGTGTATGGTTAAACGGATTGAGGCTGATGCACCAGGTTCCCGTCGATATCAACACAAACGGCTCGTGGAAACTCACTAGGTAAGGAATGAGGGCGGCCGAACTGTCGTGCAGCCCTACTCCAACGCCGTACCCATTGCCCGGAAACGAGGCCGGAAAGATGTCATCGCCCGCTACGATGGGTGCGAGCTTTTCATCGAGTTCTTCGCTGCGTACCCATTCGTGGTAATCGTTTTTGCTGAAATCCCACAGCTGGGTGTGGCAACCGATGCTTGTCATGTCGGAATACATACGGCCAGACACCAAGAAACTCAGGTATTGCGGCAGATGCAAGGCGTAGCGTATCCGCTCGTAAAGCGCCGGCTTCTCATATTTGATCCGATAAAGCTGCATACCCGAGTTGAGGCTACCCAATACGGGCGAGGCCGTTGAATAGGCCACTTTTTCCTCCCCACCGTACGTTTCGTAAAAGTGCCGCTGCAATTGCTCCGGATAAGGCTTCAGGTAATTGTAAAGTGGCGCAAGCGGCTTCCCGTTTTCATCCACATACACCAAGCTGGCTCCGTATGCCGCAAAATTAATGGCCCGCACGTCAAACTCCGGCCTCCGGAATACCTCGTGCAGGGAATCGAACACCGATAACCGCAAGCTTTCCAGATTTTCACAGGGGTCGCCATCTTCGTCTTCCGTCTCGGTGAACCGAGCTGACCGTTCGAACACAATTTTATAGCGCTCATCGAACAGAAAGAGCTTTTTGTTGGTTTTGCCAACGTCGAATATCGCTATGACTTGTTTCTTCATCTACAACCCCGTAGCTACCGTCTTTGCCCCTCTTTCTTTGATCAAGCCAGCCCGCACATCCAATTCCCTATAAAGTTCAATCGGGTTCAACGCTGCGCCAGCCCGCAGGCGTGCTTCGGCAACCAGCGGCCGCACATCGGTACGAAATGCCTGCTGCAGCACTTCCTGAGCGCGAGCTACGTCGTTTACTGCCTGCGCTTCGCGGAGTGCATCGCGATCGATAAGCAACGCCTGTGCGTAAGCAATCAAAATCGCCTCAACCGACTGGATCAAATCTTCCAAGGGATCCTTCAGGTTATGTGAAGCATCAATCATCCATCCCAAATCTTTCGCATGGTTCATCCCGCGTGCATCCATACCCTCCACCAGCTCGCTGAAGATCAAGAACAGTTGGTAGGGTTTGATACTACCGGTAGTAAGGTCGTCATCGCCATATTTAGAGTCATTGAAGTGGAAACCGCCTAGCTTACCTTCCATGAGTAGCAGGGAGACAATCTGCTCGATATTGGCGTTCGGCAGGTGGTGACCCAAATCGACCAGTGTATAGGCCTTGTCGCCCAGTTTACTGGCATAAAGCAACGACTGTCCCCAATCGCCCACCGTTGTCGAATAGAAGTTGGGCTCAAATGCTTTATACTCCACAAATATCTTCCAGTCGGCAGGCAACGCCGCGTATATCTCCTGCAAGCTTTCGAGGGTATTTTGAAAGGCCTGGCGGAAGTTTAGTTGACCAGGAAAACTTGAACCGTCGGCCAGCCATACCGTCAATGACTTAGACCCCAGCTCCACGCCATGCTTGATAACCTCGATATTATGATCGACTGCTTGCTTGCGCACCGCGCGGTCTACGTGCTGCATGGAGCCAAATTTGTAACTTTGCGCTTGGCCAGGTTGATCCTGGAAGGTGTTGGAATTCATGGCATCAAATGCCAATCCATGCTGATCGGCGAGGGTACGAATAGCCTCATAATCTTTTGGGATATCCCAGGGGATATGCAATGAAATGGCGCCGCTCGACTTATTGAGGGCATGCAACAGCCCAATATCTGCAATTTTTTCTTCCAGGTTACGGGGTTCGCCCCCGCCAGAGAAACGACCGAAACGCGTACCGCCCGTACCTAATGCCCAACTGGGAATGGCTACCTGGAAATCGACCAGTTTGTTTACAATATCCGCCGCATTAGGCAGTTCTTCCGCCAACCGCTCAAATCGGCGTTGTTGCGTCGTTGCCAATCGGCGGTTATGCTCCGCTATTTTATTTTTATCGATACTCATAATGGATTCTTAACAAAGATAAGCAGAATTGCCAACCGATTGCCCAAGGGTCAATTGAGTTGACAATACTGCAAAAAAAAGATAATTAACGTACAAATGCCATGGCTACACCTCCGTCCACATTCAACACATTGCCGGTCGACTTATTCAATAAGCCCCCCGTCAAAGCGAAACATGCGTTAGCGATATCATCCGGCAGAATGATCTCGTTGAGCAGCGTGCGCTTGGCGTAATATGCAGGCAACTCCGCCACGGTGATACCGTATGCTTTGGCACGGCCTTCCGCCCATCCGCCAGCCCAGATATTACTGTCACTGATTACCGCATCCGGGTTCACTACATTCACCCGGATATGATCTGCGCCGAGCTCGGCCGCATTCAACCGGCTTAGATGTAGCTGTGCTGCTTTGGCCGATCCATAGCCCGCGTTATTCGGGCCACTAACCAGCGCATTTTTACTGACAATATTGATGATATCTCCACCGATTGCCTGTTTTTTCAACACAGTCACTGCAGCTTGTGTAACCAAGAACTGGCCTTTAACCAGCACATCATATAACAAATCCCAATCTTTCTGGGTATGATCCTCAATCGATTTCGATATCGAAAGACCTGCGTTGTTCACCACAATGTCGATCCCACCGAATGCCAGTGCCGCGGCATCAAAGGCTTGTTGTATCTGGTCAGCATTGGTTACATCCAGCAATGCCGTAGCGTAGGCATCTTTACCGAATGCGCCTTGAAACTCCTTCCCAGCTTCCGCCAAGCGGTCTGCGTTGAGGTCGTTGAGTACAACCACTGCTCCCTCTTGTACAAACTTTCTTGCGATAGCTTTACCAATGCCACCGGCACTTCCGGTTACCAAAGCTATTTTCCCAGAGAGGGGCTTGGGTTTTGGCATACGCTGCAGCTTCGCTTCTTCCAACAGCCAGTATTCAATATCAAACGCTTCCTGCCGCGGTAGGGAGGTGTACTCCGATATCGCCTCGGCACCCTTCATCACGTTGATGGCATTGGTATAAAACTCGGCTGCTACACGCGCGGTCTGTTTATCTTTTGAAAACGAAAACATACCGATACCGGGATAAAGGATAATCACCGGGTTGGGGTCGCGCATAGCAGGGCTATTGGGACGTTTGCAGGTCTCGTAATAGTCTTTGTACATAGCCCGGTAGGCTTCAAATGCCGGTGCGAGCTGTGTTTTCAGTGCCGCAGCATCCGACAAATCAGCGTCGGGCGCCAAGTCAAGCACCAACGGGCTGATTTTCGTGCGTAAAAAGTGATCGGGGCAGCTGGTGCCTAACGGCGCCAAGCGGTCGAGGTCGTTGGAATTGATGAATTCCAGTACTCTCGAATCGTCGGTGAAGTGCCCCACCATGCTACGCTCGGATGAACAGAATCCACGAAGGATCGGTGCCAATGCAGCTGCCTGCTTTTTCCGGATGTCAACGTCGACATCCGCCACCTTGGCGCCACCGAATACCGGTCGCTTCTTGCCGTAATTGGCCTCCAGGTATTCGGCACAACGTTCAATGACCGTCAATGTATTTATGTAACTTTCATAGGCGGTATCGCCCCAGGTAAACAAGCCGTGCGATCCGAGCATGATACCCCGGATGCCCGGGTTCTCAGCCAAACATTGCCGCAGTTGCAGCCCTAAATCGAATCCCGGCCGTTGCCACTCGACCCAGCCGATTTCACCATTAAATAACTCTTGGGTGATGCGCTTGCCGTCTTTAGCAGCAGCTATAGCTATCGCTGCGTCCGGGTGTAGGTGGTCGATATGCTTAAATGGCAGGAAGCCATGCAGTGGCGTATCGATAGACGGCGCCTTTGACTCCAAATCATAAATACAATGGTTAAAAAGCCCCACCATCTCATCCTCGTGTTCGATTCCCCGGTATACATTTTCGAGGCTCCGTAGCCGGTCGACATACAATGCCGCAAGGCCACTACGTGTGAGCGTACCGATATCACCGCCCGAACCCTTTATCCACATCACCTCAGTTTCGGCGCCTGTGAGCGGGTCTTTGGCAATGGCTTTACAAGAGGTATTGCCCCCACCGTAATTTGTGAGACGCAAATCCGCGCCCAGTAAGTTGGACCGGTAGAGCAGAAGAGCCACCTCGTCTCCCTCCAGTTCTGCGGCCTTAGCGTGATCCCACAAATAACTTACATGCTTGAATGCATCTTTCTCAATGATATTTGACATCTTACTTATTGTTTTATTCGTTTGTTGTATTGTTTTCCGTGTGTTTGACCCAGTGTTGTTTCTTCAGTCCGCCCCTAGCGACTTATGACTTCCCGCTAGCGACTTATAACTTTAGGTATCCAGCGTCCTCGCAAAGCCCACCAATATGATGGAAAGGATAATGGTAGCGATACCACCTATAATAGTAGCATAAGTCTTCTTTCCCACGCCCTTCCATTCCTTTAAGATAACCCCCCAAGCGTTGGCAATCAGGATAATAAATGCCATGTGCAGTATCCACGAGCTTGCCCCGTTGCCCAAGCGGCTTTCGCCCATCCCGTAAAAGAAAAACTGGAGATACCACGTGGTTCCAGCCAATGCGCAGAACAGGATATTACGTGCGATCGGAGTTTTCGTATTTACGTAGTCACCGAATGTTTTGTTGCGTGCATTCAGGAACATGCACCACAGGAAATTGGTCGTAAGGCCGCCCCATAACACAACCACATAGGTAACATTATTCTGGAACAGAAACTCACCCTCACCCGGATTGGCCGCCTTCCATAGGTCGTTGGCTACGTTGGCCATTGGTTTGCCGGCTTCCAATCCGAAATTGAAACACGCGCTGAGTATACCAGACACGATACCGACAATCAGCCCAATGCCGAATTTAAAATCTTTGTTCCCACTGGCATCAGCGGCACCCGCAGCCAGTTCTCTTTCTTTCAGCACACCTGCTTTGCCGCATAAATAGATACCAACTATACAAACTGCCAAGCCTATTAATACGGTACGTCCGGAGTTCGTTGTGAAAAATAAATCGATGGTTTCTTTCCCCTCACTGCCGCTGAAATAAAAGTAAATAGATGGCACCAACGAACCGAATACCATGGTAAGACCCAGTATGATACTGCTGCCCAACGAAACACCGAGGTACCGTACGCCCAGCCCATAGGTGAGGCCACCAACACCCCAGAGTAAACCAAACAGGAACGAATAGCCTAGTGTGCTGCTGTCGGCCTGACGGATGATATCTGCAAAACCGGGAATGGTAATGTAGGCAGCCAATGGCGGAACGATAAGCCAGGAAAACAGTCCGCCCACAATCCAGAAGCTTTCCCACGCCCAGCCTTTCACCTTTTTATAAGGCACGTAAAAACTACCTGAGGCAAATCCGCCCACAAAATGAAAAAACACTCCTGCTAATGCTTGCATATCAATACGGTTAAATTTTCGGTCATTTAGCTATAAAAACAGCGCAAGATAGAAAACATGAAAACACGAACTGTTATGGGCTGTCATGTTTAATGTCGGCTGCTCAATTTTTTGCCCTTGGATTTCCATTTAGACAATAAAACCCGTAATATCGTGTTCTAAAATAGAAAATAATACAACAGACGAACATGAGAAATTTTACAATGCTTGCGATCCTGGTTGCTGTCTTTTCAATTGGCAACGTTTTTGGCCAAAGTACAACCACACGTGTGCCCCCCAAAGGCTCGCTCACCAGTGGTACCATCGATAGCCAATTCGTTTACCTTTATGCAATTTCACGGACAGAGAATGGCATCGAGTATGTTCGCCGACCTAACCTTGAGCAGATTCGGAAAAATGTGGCCGACACCATTCGTGCACTGACCCAGGAAATAGCCGGCTTAAAGGCAAAAGAAGGCAATCGACAGACTGCCGTGGAAGCAATGACCGATTCACTCACCCTCGTACAGGAAGAGCTCCAGACAGCCCAACGGGAGAAGGACAGTTTTTCCTTTATCGGTATTTCACTGAAAAAATCGACATATAGTTTGATTATGTGGGGAATTGTATTGCTGTTGGCTGCTACATTGGCCATCTTTATCTACCGATTCAACCAAAGCCATGTGGTGACCCGAGATACCAAGAAAGCGATTGCTGACCTCCAAGACGAATTTGACCAACACCGAAAAAAAGCGATGGAGAAAGAACAGAAACTGAAGCGCCAATTGCAAGACGAAATCAATAAACGGCTGTGATTGTACGAAGCCGAATAATTGTTTAATTTATATTTGCTTTTAATTCTTTAAAGCGTATTTTTGCAGACCAAAATTAAGGCGGTTAATTGGCCTTTATTAGATTGGTTTATAAAATTTTAGTTCCTGATAGTATGTCCAATATTGGAAAAATAGCCCAAATCATCGGCCCGGTGGTCGACGTCAGTTTCGCTGAAAATGCCAAGCTTCCGAAAATTTACGATGCGCTGGAAATCGAGAAAGAAAATGGTCAGCGTATTGTTCTAGAGGTCCAGCAGCACTTGGGCGAGGAGCGCGTGCGCACCATCGCGATGGATGCCACTGAAGGCCTTACACGCGGAATGAAAGTGGTCGACACAGGAGCCCCCATCAAAATGCCCATCGGTGACAGCATCAAAGGACGGGTATTCAACGTGGTAGGTGACGCTATTGACGGCATCCAGGAGCTTGATAAATCCGGTGGCCGTAGCATTCACAACGACCCACCCAAGTTCGAGGACCTTTCCACAGAATCCGAAGTACTCCTCACCGGGATCAAGGTAATCGACCTCTTAGAGCCTTATGCAAAGGGCGGCAAAATCGGCCTGTTCGGTGGCGCCGGTGTTGGTAAGACCGTATTGATTCAGGAATTGATTAATAATATCGCTAAAGCATATGCTGGCCTTTCCGTATTCGCAGGGGTTGGTGAACGTACCCGCGAGGGGAATGATCTGCTCCGTGAAATGCTAGAATCGGGCATCATCAAATATGGTGACGAGTTTTTGGAAGGTATGGAAAAGGGCGAATGGCCGTTGGAAAAAGTGAATACCGAAGAAATGAAGGATTCTAAAGCGACCTTCGTATTCGGACAAATGAACGAGCCCCCAGGAGCACGTGCCCGTGTAGCACTTTCGGGACTGACCATCGCCGAGTACTTCCGCGACGGTGACGGCGAAGGAGCAGGCCGTGACATCCTATTTTTTATCGACAATATTTTCCGGTTTACACAAGCAGGTTCCGAAGTGTCGGCACTATTGGGTCGGATGCCGTCAGCGGTTGGATACCAACCAACGTTGGCTACCGAAATGGGACTCATGCAGGAACGGATTACATCCACCAAACGTGGTTCAATCACGTCGGTACAAGCAGTATATGTACCAGCCGATGACTTGACGGACCCCGCACCGGCAACGACGTTTGCCCACTTGGATGCGACCACTGTACTTTCCCGTAAAATCGCTGAATTGGGTATCTACCCTGCCGTAGACCCGCTTGACTCGACCTCACGGATTTTGAGCCCGGCCATTTTGGGCGATGAGCACTACAACACAGCGCAACGTGTGAAGGAAATCCTTCAGCGCTATAAGGAGCTACAAGACATTATCGCCATTCTCGGTATGGATGAGTTGTCCGAAGAGGATAAGCTAACCGTGCATCGCGCCCGCCGCGTGCAGCGTTTCCTTTCGCAACCATTCCACGTAGCGGAACAATTTACCGGCCTCAAAGGCGTATTGGTAGACCTCAAAGAGACCATCAAAGGGTTTAACATGATCATCGATGGTGAGGTAGACGAATACCCGGAAGCTGCTTTTAACTTGGTAGGCACCATTGAAGACGCAATCGAAAAAGGTAAAAAACTGTTAGCGGAAGCTGTATAAATGAGACTCACTATCATTACCCCAGACCAACCGGTTTTTGAAGGCGACATTACATCGGTAACCGTTCCCGGTACCGCTGGCGCTTTTGAAGTCCTGGAAAACCACGCACCAATCGTATCAACACTGGAAAGCGGCAAGGTCGTCGTCCGTACCGGAAAAGGGGAAGACATTTTTGAGATTATCGGTGGCGTAGTGGAGGTGATCCACAACAACGTTACCGTGCTTGCCGAAGGGATAAAGGAACCGTAAAACAAGATACACGAAAACACGATAAGCCCCTCGGTAAATACAGTGCCAAGGGGCTTATTTTTTTTGCAACTTTTCCGACCGTCGGACCGATTTTAAGCAGAATTTATAGGCAAACCAACGAACGTCAAAAAAATGAACCGAATACCAAAATTGGATTTGGTATATATTCATCAAATTTTAACACGTGTATAACTGTTAATCATAGACAAATATTTTGAAATTACAATAATATCAGAATTATATTCTGTTTTAAAAAATAGGCGTTTTGCTATTGCCAATAATGAATAAAGGTTTTACCTTGATGAGGTCGAAAATCAACACCTATTCGGATGTTGATTTAAGAAAGACCCAAAGCGTTCAGACAGGCTCGGGTAACTGGTATAAGTTGGTTAGAAGTGATGAAGTACTTCGATAGAAATGCATGGATTTATTTGGACGGTCGGTTTGTCAAAGCCGATACCGCAGGAACAGATCTGTTTAGCCAGTCGGTACATTACGGATTGTCGGCCATCGAAGGAATCCGCGCATACAACACGCACAACGGCACACGACTATTCAGGGCCGAACAGCACTACGAGCGGCTCCGTCACTCCTGTGAGCAGGTTGGCATCGATTTCCGATGGGAAACCGATGTGTTGGTAGACAAGACTTATGAGCTGCTTGACAGAAATAACCTGCGGAGCGCATACATCCGCCCGCTGGTCACTACTGGACGCAACATGTACCTCACACCGGCAACAGATTCTAGTATCGTCATCACCGCTTGGGAGTGGGGACCCTTTTTAGGTGCAGGCCTTATCCGTACTACCTTGTCTCCTTACCGCCGGCCATCGCCGCATTCCCTGCCCATGGACGCAAAGGTTTCGGGCCAATACGTATCATCCATCGTGGCGACAACCGAGGCTACCAAACGGGGTTTTGACGAGGCGATTCTATTGGACCACGACGGATATGTTGCACAGGCTTCGAGCAACAACCTATTTATAGAAAAGGACGCCACGTTATATACACCGCCGGTGGGACATATCTTTCCGGGAATTACGAGACAAGCTGTCATCGAACTCGCAAATATATTTAACATCGGCGTGGTAGAGAAACAGTTGACGCCCGACGAACTGAAAGGGGCCGACAGTGCTTTCCTCACGGGTACGGCGACCGGCATTGTGGGAGTCGCGGCTGTAGACGGCACAACGTTCCCAGAAGCGTGGAGCGATACGATGGGCGCAACGGTACAACGTGCGTACAAGAATTTAACATTAGAAAAAGAAAACTACGAAGTGATCATATAATTATGCCAACTAATCAAACAACAGAACTAAACAAATACAGCAAAGTATTTACACAAGACAAGACCCAACCTGCAGCCCAAGCCATGCTCTACGGCATCGGGCTAACGGACGATGACATGCAGAAGGCACAGGTTGGTATTGCGAGTATGGGCTACGACGGAAATACCTGCAACATGCACCTCAACGACCTCGCCCAGGTGGTAAAAGAAGGTGTATGGGAGAATGACCTTGTAGGTCTCGTCTTCAACACCATCGGTGTGAGCGATGGCATGAGCAACGGTACGGACGGCATGCGGTACTCGTTAGTGAGCCGCGATATCATCGCTGACAGCATCGAAGCCATTTGTGGCGGCCAATATTACGATGGTGTCATCACCATCCCTGGTTGCGATAAAAACATGCCCGGCTCCATCATGGCCATGGCTCGGCTCGACCGCCCATCCATCATGGTGTATGGAGGGACCATCGCACCGGGTCACTATAAAGGGCAGGATTTGAATATCGTTTCCGCTTTCGAAGCACTGGGACAAAAGATAGCGGGCGAACTCACCGATGAGGATTTCCTAGGCATCGTCAAACACACCTGTCCGGGTGCAGGGGCATGCGGCGGCATGTATACAGCAAACACGATGGCAGCTGCCATCGAAGCACTGGGCATGAGCCTACCCTACTCATCATCCAACCCCGCCGTAAGCGAAGAGAAGAAGCAAGAATGCCGCGAAGCGGGGAAATACATCCGCATCCTCCTCGAGCGCGACATCAAACCGTCTGACATCATGACGCGCAAAGCGTTCGAAAATGCCCTGCGTGTCATCATCATCCTTGGTGGCAGTACCAATGCCGTGCTCCATTTCATCGCCATTGGCAAAAGTGTGGGTATTAATATCACACAGGACGATTTCCAGCGGATGAGTGATACCACCCCGGTACTTGCCGACTTCAAGCCGAGTGGAAAATACCTGATGCAAGACCTGCACAACTACGGCGGTGTGCCAGCAGTGATGAAATACCTGCTCAATGAAGGGTTGCTGCATGGCGATTGCCTTACCGTAACCGGGCAGACGCTGGCCGAAAACTTAGCCGAAGTAACACCGGTTAATGAAATAGACCAACCCATTGTCCATACACTCGACAATCCCATTAAGCAAACGGGTCACCTCCAAATACTGTATGGCAACCTCGCCGAGAAAGGCAGTGTCGCCAAGATTTCGGGTAAAGAGGGGGAACGTTTCGAAGGCCCCGCCCGAGTATTTGACGGTGAGAAAGACCTGATTGCCGGACTAGCTTCAAAACGAGTAAAACCTGGCGACGTAGTGGTCATCAAAAACGAAGGCCCAAAGGGAGCGCCGGGCATGCCCGAAATGTTGAAACCGACCTCGGCCATCATTGGTGCCGGCTTGGGTAAAAGCGTGGCATTAATCACCGATGGCCGCTTTAGCGGTGGTACCCATGGATTTGTGGTAGGCCATATTACGCCGGAAGCGTACGAAGGTGGATTGATCGGCCTGGTTGAGGACGATGACGTCATTGTCATCGATGCGGTTAATAATACGATCAACCTGCTGGTTACCGACGATATCATCGCCGAGCGCAAGGCCAAATGGGAACAACCCACATTGAAAGTAACCAAAGGTGTATTATACAAGTATGCAAAGACGGTAGCGGACGCTGCCTCCGGTTGTGTAACGGATGAATGTTGATTGTAAGTCGTTAGTCATAAGTCGTTAGTACGGAAGCAAAAAACAAAAAACTATGAACACGTTGGAAATCACAAAAGACAACTCGCAGGACAATTTGACGGGCGGTGCTAAAACCACGCAGTTGAGTGGCTCACAGGCTGTGCTCGAAGCGTTGCTGGCAGAAGGCGTAGACACCATATTCGGTTATCCCGGCGGTGCCATCATGCCAATCTATGATGCGCTGTATGATTACAGCGAAAACCTAAAGCACATCTTGGTGCGGCACGAACAAGGTGGCATCCACGCCGCGCAAGGCTATGCTCGCACCTCCGGCCGTGTAGGGGTGGTCTTCGCTACCAGTGGCCCGGGAGCCACTAATCTGGTAACCGGCCTTGCCGATGCCATGATCGACAGCAATCCCATTGTCTGCATTACCGGCCAGGTATTTGCACACCTCCTCGGCACCGATGCTTTCCAAGAAACCGACGTGATCAACATTACTGCTCCGATTACCAAATGGAACTACCAGGTTACCGATGCTTGCGAAATCCCTACGGCATTGGCCAAGGCATTCCACGTAGCACGTACCGGCCGGCCGGGCCCTGTCTTGATCGACATCACAAAGAATGCCCAGATCCAGTCGTTCGACTATACGGGCTATCAGGTGTGCAACCACATCCGTAGCTATCGCCCGAAGCCCATTGTCCGCCGGGAATATGTACAGCAGGCCGCCGAACTGATCAATGCAGCTAAAAAGCCATTTATTTTATTCGGCCAGGGCATCATCCTCGGTAAGGCAGAGGCCGAGTTCAAAGCGTTCATCGAAAAAGCGGGAATTCCCGCAGCAGCTACGGTCATGGGGCTTAGCGCACTGGAAACCGACCACCCCTTGCACGTAGGTATGCTGGGCATGCACGGCAATTACGCACCCAACGTACTTACCAATGACTGCGATGTGCTTATCGCCATCGGCATGCGCTTTGACGACCGTGTGACGGGCAGGTTAGACAAATATGCTAAACAGGCGCAGGTGGTCCATCTGGACATCGACCCTGCTGAAATCGACAAAAACGTAAAAGCAACGGTCCCGGTATGGGGAGACTGCAAAGAGACCCTGCCATTGCTCACGGAATTGGTAACCCAACGTGAACATAAGGAATGGGTAGCACGTTTCCGCGAATTGGAACAGGAGGAAATCACGGAGGTCATCCAAAACGAACTCAACCCCACTACCGAAATCATGACCATGGGCGAAGTCATCAAGACTGTCAATGAACTGACAGGCGGCGACGCGGTAATCGTTACGGACGTCGGACAGCACCAAATGGTAGCTTGCCGCTACGCGAAATTCAACCAATCCAAGAGCAATGTCACCTCCGGTGGGTTGGGCACCATGGGATTTGGACTACCGGCCGCCATCGGGGCTTGGTATGGTGCGCCAGAGCGGACAGTGGTTGCCGTTATCGGCGATGGGGGCATCCAGATGACCATCCAAGAGTTCGGCACCATCATGCAATTCGGTGCCAAGGTGAAAATCCTCGTCCTCAACAATGAGTTTTTGGGGATGGTGCGCCAATGGCAGCAACTCTTCCATGATAGGCGGTATTCGTTTGTAAACATCACCAGTCCGGATTTCGTGACTGTAGCGAAAGGCTACGGCATACCCGGCCGCAGCATCAGCGACCGCACAGACCTGAAACAGGCGGTAAAGGAAATGATCGACTACGATGGATCTTACTTCCTTGAAGTGATGGTAGGCAAAGAAAACAACGTCTTTCCGATGGTACCCCAAGGTAGCAGTGTAAGTGAAATCAGGTTAAAGTAATTGATTTTTGACTTTTGGTTTTTAACTTTTGACAACAAAACATGGACAAGCAAGAATATACGATAACGCTCTATACGGAAAACAGCATCGGGATGATCGGCCGTATATCCATTATCTTCTCGCGGCGCAAGATTAATATCGAGAGCCTCAATACGTCACCCTCGGAAGCTGAGGGCATCCATCGGTTCACCATCGTCATCCATGAAACGGAAGACGTGGTGCGCAAGCTGTGCCGGCAAATCGAAAAACAGGTGGAAGTACTGAAAGCATATTACAACACCAATGATGAAGTAATCTGGCAGGAGCAAGCGCTTTACAAGGTCCCTACAAACATCGTTACCGAAAAAGCGCCCGTTGAGCGGCTGTTACGCCGATACGGTGCCAGCGCGGTGGTAATCCGCAATGACTACACGGTATTCGAAACAGCTGGCCACCGCGAAGAAATCGATGCGCTCACGGAAGCGTTGGCCGAATACAACCTCATCGAGTTTGTGCGGAGTGCCCGCATTGCTATCATTAAGGATAGTGAAGGTTTCCATAAAAAACTGAAAGAGTTTGAAGAAGCCGAACCGGCGGAGGAAGTGATCGAGAATCGCTACCTCAACAAGCAGGATAAAGTATTCACGATGTGACCTGCAACATCAACATGACAGCTAAATAAATACGAAAACAAAAAAGTCAATTACATAAATAGAACAATGGCAAATTATTTCAACACCCTACCCCTTAGAGAACAATTGAACCAATTAGGCGTTGCTGAATTCATGGATATCAGCGAATTCGCTGACGGCGTTAGCGCGTTAAAAGGCAAAAAAATCGTCATTGTGGGCTGTGGTGCTCAGGGCCTCAACCAGGGCCTTAATTTAAGAGACAGTGGACTGGATGTCTCCTACGCGCTCCGCAAGGAAGCTATCGAACAAAAGCGCGATTCATGGAAGAATGCTACCGATAATCATTTCACCGTAGGCACCTATGAAGAGCTTATTCCTACGGCCGACTTGGTCAGCAACCTCACACCCGACAAGCAGCACTCGTCGGTAATCGATGCGGTGATGCCGCTGATGAAAGAAGGCGCTACGCTTTCCTATTCACACGGCTTCAATATCGTCGAAGAAGGAAAGCAAATCCGCAAAGACATTACGGTCATCATGATTGCTCCGAAATGCCCCGGCTCCGAGGTGAGGGCGGAATATCTGCGTGGTTTCGGCGTACCCACACTCATCGCTGTCCATCCGGAAAACGACCCGCAGGGAAAAGGCCTCGCGCAAGCGAAAGCCTATTGCGTGGGAACCGGCGGACACAAAGCGGGCGTATTGCGTTCGTCTTTCGTTGCGGAGGTCAAATCCGACTTGATGGGCGAACAAACCATTTTGTGCGGATTGCTACAAACCGGATCCATCCTGTCGTTCGACAAAATGATCGAAAAAGGCATCGAGCCCGGCTACGCCTCTAAACTGGTGCAATATGGCGTTGAGGTCGTTACCGAAGCGCTGAAACAAGGTGGGGTTACCGCAATGATGGACCGCCTCAGCAATATAGCCAAAATAAAGGCTTTTGAAGTATCCGAAGAACTAAAGGCAATCATGCGTCCTCTCTTCCAAAAACACCAGGACGACATCATGAGTGGCGAATTCAGCCGCACGATGATGGAAGATTGGGCGAATGGCGACAAGCAACTCTTGGGATGGCGTGCTGCCACCGGCGAGACCGCCTTTGAAAAAACACCCGCTGGTGATGTGAAAATCGGTGAACAGGAATATTTCGACCATGCGGTATTTATGGTCGCTTACATCAAAGCCGGGGTTGAACTGGCTTTTGAAACCATGGTTGAAGCCGGTATCAAGCCGGAATCGGCATACTATGAGTCGTTGCATGAAACCCCACTGATTGCCAATACCATCGCGCGTAAGAAGCTCTTCGAGATGAACCGCGTGATTTCCGACACCGCCGAATACGGTTGCTACCTGTTTGACCACGCGTGCAAGCCGCTATTGGCCGATTTCATGAAAACCGTGGATACGGACATTATTGGCAGGGATTTCAATGAAGGCAAAGACCTCGCGGTTGACAACCAAACATTGATTGCTGTAAACGAAGCCATACGTACCCATCCCGTAGAAAAAGTGGGTGCCGTATTGCGTAAGGCCATGACAGCCATGAAGGCTATAAAAACAGTTTAAGAACCTATATCCGGGTCGGTAAAAGCCGTAAAACGCTGAGGCCGATCCGGATCGGTTTAATAGGCCAAGAAAGGGCATAATTGCATATTATTGGCATTTTTTAGTAAATTTGTGTCGTACCATAATGACTGACCCGGTCGTCCATATCGCTCAATTGAATCTGCAGTATGCGGATCGTTTGGTATTGGATCAATTGGACTGGCAAATCCACCGTGGGGAACATTGGCTCATCGGCGGCAAAAGCGGTTCGGGTAAAAGTGCGCTGGCAAAAGCATTGGCGGGGCTTGAGAAAACGAGTGGTAGTATCCGGATCCATTTTGATGACCAATCGGCACTGCCCGCACGCACATTATACGTATCCAATTGGTATCAGTTTACTAACCTGGAAGGTGATCGCAATTTTTATTATCAACAACGATATAACAAACAACAGAAGAACGATACACTCACGGTATACGCCGAATTAGCTGCTTACGCCGAGTCCGAGGACCTCTCATTTGCGGACCTCGAACAATACCTTACCCTTTTTGAATTCGTTGATCTGAAGGGCACCCAATTGATTGAGCTTTCCAGCGGTGAACACAAGAAGCTGCAATTGATCAAAGCATTGTGGCTGAAACCCCAGCTGTTAATTGTCGATGAGCCCTACACCGGGTTGGACAAAGCTTCACGCCAGAAGCTGAATGGTTTTTTTGACGACCTTGCGGCCAGCGGGGTGCAGTTGGTACTCGTTACCAATGAACGGGATGTACCAAACTGCATCAACCGGTTTGCCGAAATTGACCAAGGCAAACTCAACCAGGTGGACGATGCACACGCGATTTCGATGGATGTAAGCCGCACAAAACAAACACTACCCGCATTTCTTAGGGAAGCACCGGCATCACCTTCCGAGATCATGGTGCACATGGAAAACATCCAGGTCCGGTACGGCGAGAAGGTGGTGCTCAGCGGAATCGATTGGACGGTACGTGCAGGCGAAAAATGGTTACTTCAAGGGCACAACGGGTCGGGAAAATCTACCTTGCTGAGCCTGATAACGGGCGACCACCCACAAGCGTATGCCAACAACATCAGCCTCTTCGGTCAACCGCGCGGTAGTGGCGAGAGCATTTGGGAAATCAAGGAACGCGTAGGCATCATCTCGCCTGAACTGCATTGGTATTTTGATAAAACCGCCCGGGTGTGGGAAGCCATTGCTTCGGGTTTCTATGACAGCATCGGTTTGTTCAGGCAGGTCAGCTATGAGAAACAGCAGAAAATTGATCAACTGCTAGCCTTCTTTGAACTTACCGATGTCAAAGACCGGCTGATCACTACACTGCCCTTGGGAAAACAGCGCTTGGTACTGCTGGCCAGAACGATTATCAAAAACCCGCCGTTGCTGATACTGGATGAGCCATGCCAAGGGCTTGACCATACGCAAACGGCCTTTTTCAATGCGGTAGTCGATGAGTTGTGCGGTTTTGGAAAAACGCTGATCTATGTTGGTCACTACGAAACCCAACTGCCCAATTGTTTGGAAAAGAAGATGGTACTTGAAAAAGGTAAAGTAAAAATAATAGAAGAGATGAGCGAGCTTGTTTATTAAGCAGGTTACCAGAACACATAACATAAACAAAAAAACAATTTATGATGTTGCACGATCCTAACCGCATATATATTTTTGATACCACCCTCCGGGATGGCGAGCAAGTGCCGGGTTCACAACTGACCACCCCCGAGAAACTCATCATCGCTGAAGCACTGGAGGAGCTGGGCGTGGATATTATCGAAGCTGGTTTCCCGATTTCGAGTCCCGGCGACTTCAAGAGCGTCGTGGAAATATCCAAGTTGGTGACAAACCCCACGGTGTGCGCGCTTACGCGCGCTGTCAAAGGTGATATCGACAGCGCGGCCGAAGCACTGAAGCACGCTAAGCACCCCCGGATCCATACGGGTATCGGTGCCTCAGACATGCATATCAAATACAAATTCAACAGCACGCGGGAAGCCATTTTGGAGCGTGCCGTCGAAGCGGTGAAATATGCGAAAAGTTTCGTTGAAGATATCGAGTTTTATGCGGAGGATGCCGGCCGGGCCGACAACGAATACCTCGCCCGCATGATCGAGGCCGTAATTGCAGCCGGTGCAACCGTCGTAAACATACCGGATACCAACGGTTACTGCCTTCCCGAACAATACGGCGCCAAAATCAAGTACCTCAAAGACAACGTAAAAAACATCGACCAAGCCATTATATCCGTCCACTGCCACAATGACCTGGGGCTCGCTACGGCAAATAGTTTGGCTGGTCTGCAAAACGGCGCGAGGCAAGTAGAGTGTACCATCAACGGCATCGGTGAGCGTGCAGGAAATACCTCGCTCGAAGAGGTTGTTATGGCATTGAAAACCCATCAATCACTCGGGCTACATACCCAGATCAACACGAAACAACTGTACCCGCTTAGCACGACGGTGAGCCGGATGATGCGCATGCCGGTTCAGCCCAACAAGGCGATCGTAGGCCGCAACGCGTTTGCACATAGTTCAGGCATACACCAAGACGGGGTACTTAAGCACCGTGAAAATTACGAAATCATCAACCCGGAGGATGTCGGCATCGACCAGTCGGAAATCATATTGACCGCCCGGAGCGGCAGGCATGCGTTGAAACATCACTTGGTGCGCTTAGGATACGCCAGTGATCGGATAGACCTCGACCAGATCTACCAACGCTTCTTGGAGTTGGCGGATGCAAAAAAGGAGCTGAAAGACGACGATCTGCTCCAGTTGATGGGTGCAAAGACCGAAGAGAACTTTAAAAATGGGTTAGCCATCAATGCCCTGCAGGTAACTACCGGTGATCAGGATACCCCGATAGCGACCATCAGATTGGCCCACAACGGGGAGGAGTTTACGACCACCGCCACCGGCAATGGTCCGGTGAGCGCCACCATCAAAGCTATCGAGGAAATCACGGGCAAACACATCGAAATCAAGGAATTTAATATCCATTCGATCCACGGTGGCAGTGATGACGTAAGCAAAGTGGATATGCGCGTGGTGTACGAAGACAAATCTTATATGGGCTACGGGTTCAGTACAGATATCGTCCGGGCTTCCGCAAATGCGTACCTCGATGCGCTCAACAAGTTTATTTAGGTATTAGTGATAAGTCATTAGTCGTAAGTCGCTACGCTAACGGCAAACAGCAAACAGCAAAAAACGAAACAACTATAAAAATGAGTAAGACATTATTTGACAAAGTGTGGGATGCACACGTCGTGCATAAGATCGAAGGAGGGCCTGATGTGTTATTTATTGATCGGCATTTGATCCATGAGGTAACCAGCCCCGTTGCGTTTCTTGGGCTCAGGAACCGTGGAATCCGTGTATTGTATCCGGAGCGCACATTTGCAACGGCAGACCACAACACGCCGACAATAAACCAGGATAAGCCCGTGGCGGACCCATTGTCTGCCAACCAATTGAGGGCATTGGAAGAGAACACGAAGGAATATGGCATCCCACATTGGGGATTGGGCCATTATAAAAACGGAATCGTCCACGTGATTGGTCCGGAGAACGGGATTACGCAACCCGGTGCCACCATCGTATGCGGCGACTCGCACACCTCTACCCACGGTGCTTTCGGCGCCATCGCCTTCGGGATCGGCACCTCAGAAGTGGAAATGGTCCTTTCCACGCAATGCATCATGCAGCCGAAACCGAAAAAAATGCGCATCACCATCAACGGTACATTAGGCCGTGGTGTGCTGCCCAAAGACGTGGCGTTGTTCATCATTTCCAAACTCACCACCTCGGGTGCCACCGGTTACTTCGTCGAATACGCCGGTTCGGTATTCGAGCAGATGAGTATGGAAGGCCGCATGACCGTCTGTAACCTCAGTATCGAAATGGGTGCCCGTGGCGGGATGATCGCGCCCGACCAAACCACGTTTGACTACATCAAAGGCCGCGAGTTCAGCCCGAAAGGTGCAGACTGGGACAAAGCAATGGCTTATTGGAAAACGCTCAAAAGCGATGCCGACGCCCAATTCGACAAAGAGCTCACGTTTGACGGTTCGGAAATCGAACCGATGATCACGTATGGTACCAACCCGGGCATGGGCATCGGTATTACCCACGATATCCCCGATGCCGAGCAAGTGGAAGCAGCGAAAGCAACGTTTGAGAAATCGCTCGGCTACATGGGCTTCCATGAGGGCGAAGCCATGATTGGCAAGAAAATAGATTATGTGTTCTTAGGCAGCTGCACCAACGGCCGCATTGAAGACTTCCGCGCCTTCGCATCCCTGGTGAAGGGTAGGCGGAAGGCCGATGATGTGACGGTGTGGCTGGTGCCCGGCTCGCACGTTGTCGAAAAACAGATCCGTGAGGAGGGCATCCTCGATACGCTCACCGAAGCCGGCTTTACCTTGCGGCAGCCCGGTTGTTCGGCCTGCTTGGCGATGAACGACGATAAAATACCAGCAGGGAAATACGCCGTGAGTACGTCAAACCGTAACTTCGAAGGCCGGCAGGGCCCGGGCGCCCGTACCTTACTTGCCAGCCCATTGGTAGCGGCAGCTGCTGCCGTAACCGGCAAAGTAACCGATCCACGAACCCTCATTTCATAACGACATGGCATACGACAGTTTCAACATATTGACAAGTACAGCGGTTCCACTTCCTATCGAGAATGTGGATACCGACCAGATTATCCCGGCACGGTTCCTGAAGGCAACCGAACGGAAAGGTTTCGGGGATAACCTCTTCCGCGATTGGCGGTACCACCCCGATAATACGCCAAAAGCGGATTTCGTACTGAATGATCCCACTTACAGCGGGAAAATCCTCGTTGGTGGCAAAAACTTCGGCTCCGGCTCATCCCGCGAACACGCCGCATGGGCAATTTATGATTATGGTTTCCGATGCGTGATATCCAGTTTCTTTGCTGATATCTTCCGCAATAACTGCCTGAATATCGGTGTACTACCTGTACAGGTAAGCGCAGCGTTCCTTGAAAAGGTATTTGCTGCGGTTTATGCCGATCCAGATACCAAGTTGGAAGTCAACCTGCCCGAGCAGACCGTTACGATACAGTCCACCGGCGAAAAGGAATCTTTCGATATCAATAACTACAAGAAGGGCAACATGATGAATGGCTTTGATGATATCGATTACCTGCTCAATATAAAATCCGACATCGAAGCGTTTTCCAAGACACTCCCACTGTAATCGTAATCGCATGGCCAGCAGGATAATTGAAATCATGGACACCACGCTGCGCGATGGCGAACAGACATCGGGCGTGTCGTTCTCGGTTTCTGAAAAACTGACCATCGCGCAATTGCTCTTGGAGGAACTGCAGGTGGATCGGGTGGAGATCGCTTCGGCGCGTGTTTCACAAGGCGAATTTGACTGTGTGAAAGCGGTAGCCAAATGGGCAGCGGACAATGGTCATCTTGACCGCATCGAGGTCCTCTCGTTTGTAGATGGTGGCAAATCGCTCACTTGGATGCAGCAAGCTGGCATCAACGTGCAGAACCTGCTTACTAAAGGTTCGCTGAACCACCTGACGCATCAACTGCGGAAAAGTCCACAGCAACACTTCGATGAGATTGCTGCCGTTATCGAATCGGCCGCCGAAAGCGGCATCCGTACCAACGTGTATCTCGAAGACTGGAGCAATGGCATGCGCCATTCGCCCGACTATGTGCTGCAATACCTCGATTTCCTGACATCACAGCCTATCGATCGGATTATGCTGCCCGATACGCTCGGCATCCTTTCGCCAAGCGAAACCGCTGCGTTTGTTTCGTCCGTACGGACAAGGTACCCCCAAACACGTTTTGATTTCCATGCGCACAACGATTACGACCTCGGTACGGCCAATGTATTGGAAGCCGTAAAAGCCGGCATAAATGGATTACACCTCACTGTAAACGGCATGGGCGAACGCGCTGGCAATGCTCCATTGGCAAGTGCAGTAGCAGCAATCAATGACCTACTGACCGATGCCAGGGTACGCATCAACGAGTCGGCCATTTATACGGTGAGTAAGCTCGTGGAAAACTTTTCCGGCGTACGGATACCCACCAATAAACCGGTGGTGGGCGATAATGTCTTCACGCAGACGGCAGGTATCCATGCCGATGGCGACAACAAGAAGAACCTGTATTTCAACGACCTGCTGCCCGAACGTTTCGGCCGCAAGCGCAAATACGCATTGGGCAAGACTTCAGGCAAAGCGAATATCGAAAGAAATCTGCAAGAGCTTGGTCTCAAGCTGAATGAAGAAGATCTGAAAAAGGTGACCCAGCGTGTGATCGAACTCGGTGATAAAAAGGAGACCGTAACCATGGAGGATCTCCCCTACATCATTTCCGACGTGCTGACCACCGGCACCCAGGAACTGCAGATATTAGTGGAATCGTACGTACTTACACATGCCAAGGGCCTCCGCCCATCGGCAACCATCGCCGTACGGATAAATAGCAAACTGTTTGAAGAACATGCGCAGGGGGATGGTCAGTTCGATGCCTTTATGAACGCACTGACGATGGCTTATTCAAAAAATAATATCCGGCTACCGGAATTGATAGATTATAATGTGCGGATTGCACCGGGAAGCAGTTCGGATGCACTCTGTGAAACCACCATCACTTGGCAAACGGACAAACGGACATTTTCAACCCGCGGATTGGATTCGGACCAAACCGTATCGGCCATCAAGGCGACCCAGAAAATGCTGAATATCCTCCCAGACATTAGACATCAGACTCTTGATAGTAGACATTGGACACTAAATTTTAGATTTAAATATTAGATACGAGAACAAGGATGAAGGATTGGTCTTCGGGCCTTCAGACTTTTTTAATTTTGACTTTTAACTTTTGACTTTATAAAAAAATGGAACTAAATATAGCGCAGTTGCCCGGCGACGGAATCGGGCCTGAAGTTGTTGCACAAGCGGTAAAAGTAATTGATGCGGTTGCCGAGAAATTCGGACATCAAGTGAACTGGACGTCCGGTTTGACCGGGGCCGCGGCCATTGATGCCGTAGGCGACCCCTATCCGGAAGCTACCCACGAAATCTGCATGGCAGCTGATGCCGTGCTGTTTGGTGCCATTGGCCACCCCCGTTATGACAACGACCCCAAAGCCCCCGTACGTCCTGAACAGGGTCTCTTGAAAATGCGCAAAAAACTCGGTCTATTTGCTAATGTACGGCCTACGTTTACGTTTCCTTCACTGATTGACAACTCGCCTTTGAAAAGGGAACGCATCGAAGGAACGGACCTGATCATTCTCCGCGAGCTTACCGGCGGCATCTACTTTGGCGAGCGTGGGCGGAAAGACGGTGGCGATACCGCATTCGATACCTGTACCTACACCCGCGAAGAAGTGCAGCGCTTGGCAAAGCTGGGCTTTGAGATGGCCATGAACCGCCGCAAGAAGCTTTGCTGCGTGGATAAGGCAAACGTACTTGAAAGTTCTCGCTTATGGCGTGAAACGGTACAAGACATGGAAAAGGATTTTCCCGAAGTGGAAGTAAGCTATGAATTTGTAGATGCCGTAGCCATGCGTTTGGTCCAGTGGCCCAGTGCTTATGATGTGTTGATTACCGAAAACCTCTTCGGCGACATCCTCACGGACGAAGCTTCCGTCATTTCGGGCTCTATGGGGTTGATGCCTTCGGCTTCCATTGGTATACATACCTCCCTATTCGAGCCGATACACGGGTCTTACCCGCAGGCAGCGGGTAAAGACATCGCCAACCCACTAGCAACGGTCCTTTCGGCCGCCATGCTGTTAGAAGATGTATTTGGCCTCAATGATGAGGCGGCCCTCATCCGGGAAATTGTCAACAAATCGCTGGCTGAAGGTGTTGTCACCGAAGATCTGTCGGGGAAAAACAAGGCGTATAAGACCAGCGAAGTAGGTGATTGGTTAGCAGCTCAAGTGAGGCTGGATGAAGCTGTGGAAACTTCAGCTTCATGAAAAACCGTACCGAAGCGGCGGCCGAACGCTTGGCGGGGGTGGTAACACACACCCCGCTTCAGTATAGCCAGCGGTTATCGGAAAAGTACACCGCTGCCGTGTACCTCAAGCGGGAGGACCTGCAGGTAGTCCGCTCATACAAACTACGCGGAGCCTACAACAAAATCAGCAAACTCACGGAAGCCGAACGCGCTAACGGCGTGGTATGTGCCAGTGCCGGCAACCATGCACAGGGGGTAGCTTTTTCATGTAAGCGACTAGGCATCAAAGGGGTCATATTCATGCCCGGCCCTACCCCACGGCAAAAAATCAGTCAAACGGAGATGTTTGGCGGCGACCGTATCGAAATTATTCTTACTGGCGACACCTTCGACGACTGCCAACAGGCTGCTACGGCATACTGTACCAAACACGGACTCACCTTCATCCATCCCTTTGACGACCCCGATATCATCGAGGGCCAGGGCACCGTGGGTGTCGAAATCCTGCAAGACCTACCCGCCACCGATATGGTTATCGTTCCCATTGGCGGCGGTGGCCTCATCTCAGGGATAGGGAATTATTTCAAAGAAACGAAGCCGGAAATCGCCCTCCTTGGCGTGGAACCCGAAGGCGCTCCCTCCATGAAAGCCGCATTGGCAAATGGCGGACCGATAACCCTCAATGAAATCAACCGTTTTGTAGATGGTGCTGCGGTAAAACGAATCGGTGACCTTACCTATCGGTACGGGAGCGCATTATTGGACGATGTACAACTTATTCCCGAGGGGAAAATCTGCACCACCATCCTCGAACTGTATAACAAGGATGCGATTGTGGCCGAACCTGCAGGCGCGCTCGCCGTCGCCGCACTCGATGCTTATGCCGAACAAATCAGGGGTAAAAACGTGGTATGTGTCATAAGCGGTGGTAATAACGATATCGACCGTATGGCAGAAATTAAGGAGTTATCCCTGCTGTATGAAGGGCTCAAACACTACTTCATTGTCCGCTTCCCCCAGCGCCCGGGTGCGCTGAAGTTATTCGTTAATGAAGTCTTGGGCCAACACGATGACATTACCCGATTCGAATTCATTAAAAAAACCCAGCGTGAACGTGGACCGGCACTGGTTGGTATCGAGTTGCAACATGCCGCCGATTATACAGCACTGATCGACCGTATGCGCAAACATCGCTTCGATTTTAAGGAAGTAAATAACGATCCGACGTTGTTCGAATACTTGATTTGATAACACGGGAACCGTGGTCGGCTGAGCGTATTAACATATCAATAAATATACCGAAAACAGCAAGCATTTCTCCACAGTCCTTATTACTGGAAGGAACACAACGAACACATAATACTAATAACCAACACATTAAACCTACACTAGCAAACAGCATTTATCCACAATGTGTATAATTCCACATCTGTTGATAACAATTGCTACCTACCTGGAATTAAATAGCTGATATTTGTTCAAAGGCTACAACTTACCAACCACACGGCGAAAATAATCGGAAGCAACCCAATAAACATTTGGCTTCCGGTAGATGTTGAACAATAAATTTTATAGCGTATGACACGGATTATTAAGTTCGAAAAAAATGATTGTGCGCCCTGCAACCAAGTGTCGGATTTTCTCGACCGCAGGGGTATTTCCTATGAAAAAGTGAATCCGTTTGACAAGCCGGAGCTAGCCATCCAATACAAGGTCCGCACCGTGCCCACTGTCATCGTGCTGAACCAAGATCAAGAAACCCAACGCATCATCGGATTCAAGCCGGAAGAACTATCAGCCTTGACCGTACAATAACCCGCCGAGCCCAGCGAGCCTGTATTAGGCACGTGCGGTATGGCATCATAACACGAAATAAAGACCCCCTCGGTATGTGGGGGTTTGGCATCTAAAAAGGTTCGCAACATGGAGCGGATATATTACGATAGTAAAACAGGCAACGTAGAACGGTTTATGCATAAGGTGGCCGAAGTGACGGGTTGGGAAACACAGAAAATCCAACCGGATACGGTAGCCGTTCAGGAAGGTCATCTAGTAACGTTCACCACGCGGTTCGGAGAAATCCCCGAAACCACGAAAAACTTTCTAGCGCAGGCAAGCCCATATATCCTATCTGTATCGTCGAGCGGAAACCGGAATTGGGGACAGAATTTCGCCGTTGCCGGAAACAAGATCGCCATCGAATACGGTATCCCATTGGCCTTGAAATTTGAGCTATCGGGAACCAACGAAGACATTAACGAATTTATCGCCATCATCAAAGCAAGGAAAAACCATGGTAACAAACGAGGTAGCAAAGAGCTGGATACTGCTCAATAACGAAATCATGATCAAGAACGATGAGGAATTTAGCCTGCACAAGGACAAAGAGGCTGTGCGCGCTTATTTCCTTGAGTATGTCAATAAAAACACGGTATTCTTTTATACCCTCAAAGAAAAAATAGACTACCTCATCGAAAACAACTATTACATCAATTTCTATGAGTGGTTTACCTTTGAAGAGATGGAGCGGGTATACGATTTCATCGCTTCAAAAAAGTTCCGCTTCGCCTCGTTCATGAGTGCGTTCAAGTTTTTCCAAAGCTATGCCCTGCGGGATGACTCGGGCGAGAAATTCCTGGAACGCTACGAAGATCGCGTTGCTGCGGTATCGTTGTTCCTTGCCCGCCATGGTGGAATAGAGCAGGCCTTGGAATACGCCGAACTCTTGATCAACCAAGAATACCAACCCGCTACCCCTACATTCCTCAATGCAGGCAAAAAACGTTCGGGTGAATTGGTGTCCTGTTTTCTCGACGAAATCGGCGACAACCTCAATGGCATCGGCTATGCGGTCGATTCAGCGATGAAGTTGTCGTCTATCGGTGGTGGTGTTTCATTCAATATTTCGAAAATCCGCGCCCGGGGCGAAGCCATAAAAGGCGTGGAAGGACGTGCCGGTGGTGTGCTGCCCATCATGAAAATCCTCGAAGATACCTTCTCTTATGCCAACCAGTTGGGCCAGCGGCCGGGAGCGGGAGCGGTGTACCTCAACATCTTCCATTCGGATATCGAAGAATTCCTTGATTGTAAGAAAATCAACGTGGATGAGAAGGTCCGCATCAAGTCGCTATCCATCGGTGTAATCGTGCCCGACAAGTTCATGGAACTGGCAACCAAGGACGAACCCTGTTACTTAATTTATCCGCATACGGTGATGCAGGAATATGGCCAACCGCTGGATAACTTGGATATGGACGAAATGTACGATGAGCTTGTGACCAATCCGAAGATAAAGAAACGTAAAATCAATGCCCGCCACCTATTGGTCAAGATTGCCCAAACACAGAAGGAAAGCGGTTATCCATACATCTTCTTTAAAGAGAACGCCAATAAGCAACATGCATTGAACGGTATCGGCAAGGTTAAATTTTCTAACCTCTGTACCGAGATCATGCAGGTATCCGAGGTATCCGACATCAACATCTACGGACAGGAAGACACCATCCGGTACGGCATCTCATGTAACCTAGGCTCACTCAATATCGCGACCGTAATGGATAACAAGCGGATTAAGGAGTCTGTAAAAACGGCTATGCGCGCGCTCACCATGGTAACCGATGTGACCGATATCGCTATGGTGCCGTCTATCCAAAAAGCTAACCGCGAACTGCACAGCGTAGGCTTAGGTGCGATGAACCTTCACGGCTTCCTCGCGAAGAATTTCATCATGTATGAAAGTGAGGAAGCATTGGATTTTGCCAACGTCTTCTTCATGATGGTCAACTATTATTCGCTTCAGGCATCCATGGAAATAGCCCGTGAGCGGAAGCAAACGTTCGAAGGTTTCGAGAAAACGGCTTATGCCGATGGGTCGTATTTCGACAAATACGTTAATCGCGATTACTTCCCCACCACCATTAAGGTGACCGAATTGTTCGCTGGTGTCGACATCCCTTCGATGGAAGATTGGAAAGCATTGAAACAGCAAGTGCAGGAGCATGGCATATACCACGCTTATCGGATAGCCATTGCACCCAACCAGTCGACCTCGTACATCATGAACGCTACCGCTTCGGTTATGCCGATCGTAGATACCATTGAAGTGCGGGAGTATGGCGATAGCACCACTTATTACCCCATGCCCTACCTCACCAACGATAATTACTTCTATTACAAATCGGCATACGATATGGACCAGATGAAGGTATTGCGGTTGATTTCCGTTATCCAACGGCACGTGGACCAGGGCATTTCCACCATTCTGCATACCAACTCAAAAGACAATACCCGCGATTTGGCAAAATACTATATCTATGGGCATAAAATGGGGTTGAAATCGCTGTATTACACGCGTACGCGGAAGTCATCGATCAACGAATGTGTATCGTGCTCGGCGTAGCTCTGCGAGTAAAGAGTAAAGAGTAAAGAGTAAGGAGCAAAAAAGCAAAACCATCATGAAACAATATAAAGCCGTCAATTGGAACGAACCGGAAAATGACTATGCATTGATGTTTTGGGAACAGAACATCAAACAATTCTGGATAGACACCGAATACATTCCTTCTAAAGATATCGACAGTTGGAAGGCCCTTTCCCCCGAAATGCGGGAGTGTTACAAAAAAGCATTGGGTGGACTTACACTACTCGATACGCTGCAAAGTCACACAGGCATGCCGAAAATCATGGATCATATCGATTCATTGCAGAACAAATCGGTACTAGCATACATGTGCATGATGGAAGCCATCCACGCCAAGTCATACTCGACCATCTTCACCACAGTGGCTACGTCGCGCGATATCGAAGACATCTTCCAATGGGTACAGAACAACAAATACCTGCAGTTTAAGGCATCAACTATCGATAAACATTACCGTAAATTGGCCGATGCCGATATCAGCAAGGAAGATCTGTTCATGGGCTTATGCGCCTCGGTATTCCTGGAATCCTTCCTGTTCTATAGCGGTTTCTTCATCCCGCTGTGGCTTTGCGGACAGGGACATATGGTGGCCAGCGCGGACATTATCAAGAAAATTGTAGCCGACGAGTCTATTCACGGCGTATTTGTAGGGCTGCTGGCGCAGGATGTTTACAAAACACTCCCCCACCCCGAAAAGACGAAAGAAAAGTTGTTGGAACTGCTCAACGAACTGTACGAGAATGAGCTCAAGTATACCGAAGAGATTTATACCGAAGTGGGCTTAACGGCCGAAGTGAAAGAATATGTACGCTACAATGCGAATAAAGCGCTGATGAACCTGGGCTTCGAACCCATCTTTGAGGTCAAGCGGGTAAACCCGATTGTATTGAACGGACTCAGCGTAGAAACCACCCAACATGATTTCTTCTCCAAGAAATCCACCAACTACGAAAAAGCAACGGAAATCGTACACCTTCGCGACGAAGATTTCGTGATGGACACGTCGATAGCCATATAATGAGAAAAAGGGGGCTTCACAGCCCCCCTTTTTCCCGCTACCTTTTCCCTTAACGTCAGAATTTATAGCCAATACTTACGCGCAGGTTACGCGGCGTTTCAGACTGCCAATAGAATGCATTGTTCCAGGAATAGTATGAACCCGTAAACAGGTAATCATCCAATACATTGAATAGGTTAGCGCTAATGCGCAGGTCATCATTTTCCCAAAATAGGCCTGCATCCAGCTTGAAATAATCAGGCAGCCGCACATCACTCGTATCCCAGTCGTCCGTTTTACGATCCCATAACCAGGTAAACCCGGCTGCCGCGCCCAAATTCCGCAATGCGCCACGCTGGATACGGTAGGTCAACCAGGTATTTGCCGTATTCGCCACATAGCCAAGCAGGTCGTCGCCCACCTCGTAATCGGTAACGCCCTCGGCCACTTTGGTCACTTCCGCATCGGTATATGCATAATTGGCGATAAGGTCAAGTCCTGGTGCCAATCGGCCATGGACATCGAACTCGATACCGCGCGTTACCTTCTGCCCGAGAACGATACTATAGCTTTCGGTGGGGGTGCTATGCAGTGGATCGGCCGTCAATTCATTCTCTTTCAGAATACGGTACACCGAAACCGACGTATTCCATGCCCCATTCGCCCAATTCCGCTTCAAACCTACTTCTTGGTTGTTGCCGGTGATGGGCTTTACCCGCCCGCCGCCGAAAATACGGCCCGATTGGGGTACGAACGCTTGGTCATATAGCCCATAGAGAGCCGTTTGTTTGTCGATACTCCAGCTCAAGCCAATCCGCGGCGTAAAGTGGCTGGCCTTGTCGGGCGCACCGCCCCATGCGCTCTGGCTTACCGATGTAAAACGTCCGGCAAGGGTAAGCCGCAATTGGTTCTCAAAGAAACCGAGTTCATCCTGCAGGTAAATCCCTTTATATTGTTGCGTCATCGCGCCGCCTGCTAGTGCCGCACGAGCTTCCAAGCTGGTGGCACGATCAAATGATGGGTAGCCGTTTACCGGCACGCCGAGGTACGGATTATGCACATCGAACTCGCCGCCATCGGCCGTATCCAGTGCGTGCGACTGCCCCCAGTCCGCCAGGTAGTTCTTCTTGCCTACGTCGATGCCTAACAGGATACGATGCCTAACAGGGCCCGTAGTGAGCTTACCGTTGATGAAAACCTGCGCCAAACTCATCTCGCTGAGTGCATCCCACACACCAACGCTGCGGATGATTTTACCGTCGTCGGTCATGTTTGAAGCGGGCCACATTGAAGAACCCACCTGGTCATACAACAAGTAGTATCCCTGGGCCGTCAATCGCCAGTTCGTATCGATATCGTGCGTGAGGTTCACCAGAAATGTCTGGTCTTTGATATTTGTCGGTTCCAAACCTACCGGCATCATCGTAAATTCCCGTGGAAGGCTGGCGTACCCGTCGGGCGTAGGGCCAAACACGTAATACGAGCCTACATCGGACATATTCGCATATTGCAACGTGTATTCGGCCGTTACCTTAGTTTTGGCGTCCATTTGGTAGGAAACCACCGGAGCCACCGCATATCGGTTATCAAATTCATTGGCGCGATGCGAGCCTTTGGTTTGGGCTGATGCATTGAAACGATATAACAACCTACCGCTTTTGCTGAGCTTGCCATCCAAATCCAGTGCGGCACGGAAAAGGTCGTATTCCCCTATTGTAAGCGTAGCCTCGCCCTTTGTTTCCCCGGTCGGCTTCTTGGTTACCACATTGTAGGAGCCCGACGGGTCGCCGTTGGATAGCATAAATCCAGCGGGACCTTTTACGAATTCGATGTGGTCAACGAAACTCATGTCTTCGGTAAGCGGCCCCCAATAAGAGGCCACCACGTTGAAGCCATTCCGGAATGCCTGGATTTGGGTGCCACGCATGCTGATGTTGGTATACAGATTGCCCCAGTGCTCCAATCGGACCGCTCCGCTAACGTTCCTGATCAAGCCGTCGCTCATGCTGACTACCTGCTGGTCCGAAAGGGATTTGCTGGAGACCACTTGCACATTCTGTGGAATCTCGATCAACGGCGCATCCAACCGCAATGTAGGGGATGGTGTGAGGATATTATAACTCCCGCGCTTTTCGCTGATTAACACTTCCTCCAGCTGCTGGCTGGTCATATCGATGGTAAAATCAAGTGTATAGGTTTCGCCCGAATAAGCGGTAAAGGTTTTCGACTGATTGGCCGTGCCCAATGCACTGATCTCCAACGTAAGCGCACCTGTTTTGGGAAGCTCGATCCGGTAAATGCCCGCATCATCTGTTTGGCTGCCAAATGGGGTACCTTTTATGCGAACCGACACATGCCCCGCAGGAGATCCATTGGATGTCGTGATCTTCCCCGTAACCACCGCATGTTTGCCGTTTTGTGTATATCCCGGATAAAAACCGAAAATGGTCAATAAAAATAAAATTGTTAACTGTTTGATTAACTTCATTGTTTGGATATCAAAATGCTAGTCAATGTTAAAACTCCAGGTAGCAATGCGGTGAAGGTGTTTATGGTCTGCATTCGCTACGTCTACGCTGTACAAGGCCTCAACAAGATAATGCCCCGGTCTATCGGGAACGAATGAAATCGCACCTTTATCGTCCGTGCGGAAAGTTTTTTGCCAACCATTTGGCGAGAATACCGTCACTTCCAAATCGGCTAACGGTTGACCTTCCAAATGCGCATCAACAGAAATGGCCTTGCCAACGGCCTCCGTTCCCAACGAACGGGCCAATAAACGGAAATCGCCGAGGCCGTCAGCGTTTCCGGCTGGCGTTGCCCCTACGTGCACAAAAGCGGCACCATTGAATTGGTACTTGTGACCGTCAAAGGTCTCCGCAACCGGCTTCGTAATAGTGAGGGCATATATGCCATTTCCTTCGGGGGTAAATGTAGCCGTATAGTGGTCGGATTTCGGCGTAACGGCCAATTCCTTTTTGCTGCCATCGGGGAAATGTATGGTGAGCACAAAGGAACCGACATCCGACCACCAATCGGTAACGTTCTCCAATACCCCCTCAGACGGTTCACCGTAATAAATTCGCACATGGTGCGCCGTACCCGATTTACCAATCGGGGCCGTATCTATCCACAGCGCATGTGCCCACGCGCTAGAAAATGAAAATAGACATACAATACAAACAACGATAACGTGTTTAACTTTCATAATGATAATGTGTTAGAAATGATGAGATAAAAATTGTGGAAAGGTCTTGGAAGGCCCCGTTGGGCATAGATAGCAATAATTTTACAGGTGCTAATTGCCACTGCAAACAAAATTTGCCTACTTTGCATAGCTTTTGAATGTATACCAATATGTTAAAAGCGACCACCCTTGGTGGACCGGCCGTGCAGGTGCGAACTGCACGGCCTATTTATTTACGAGGGCAAATATAGACACTAGTTTATAATAAGTCTAAATAATTTGAAATTAATTACAATACGGATGGCGGATAAGCAAAACGGGGTACGCCGATTGGTGCACCCCGTTTGCTTAAAGGTAATCGTTATTAAACGGTCGGTAAACTCCAACCTTGGCGGTATTGCCGCTTTACGAATTGGTTGACCTCATCGAAGTTGGTCACCTTCATGTTATCGTTATCCCAAATCAACTTGAGGTTTCTTCCGGGATATTTGTTATCGATACGCAGGTCCGAGCCGCGGATGGCTAAGTTGGCCATAAGCAGCGCTTCGGTAAGCGGACCGGCAATGGAGAACGGCGAACTTACCTCTTTGTTGCCGTGTCCGGCAATGCATGCCTCCACCCATTGTGCATAGTGGCCACCCGACCCATTGGGTACCCGTTCGTATTTAACAGGTAGTTGATGCTTCTCGGTTAGTGAGGTAGGCAACAACCTGGGGTTTTCGGCATAGCAACCAGCCATCATTTTGCCTTTAGTACCTACAAAGAGGATACCGTTGCCACCGTCACCAAATACTTCATTCGGTCCCAATTCTTCTGGGCGTTGCGGTTGTATACCACCGTCCATCCAATGGATTTTCACGTCTCCAGTCGTTTTTGCAGATTTAGGGAAAGTAAGTACCGCATAGCTGGACGGCGGGCAGCTTTCGGGGAAGTGACCCCGTTTGAACTCATCCACGTAAACGCTTCCGACACTGGCCTGGACATCCTTTACATATTGGAGCCCCAAGATACTGAAGGGCGCTTCCATGATATGGCACCCCATGTCGCCCAATGCGCCGGTACCGTAATCCCACCAGCCACGCCAGTTGAACGGCACCAATTTATCGATATATTCCTTATAGGGAGCAGTACCCAACCAAAGGTCCCAGTCAAGTTCCTTAGGTACCTCAGCCTTTTGGGCTGGCCATTGGATGCCTTGTGGCCATACAGGTCGATCCGTCCACGTATAGATGGTATGCACGTCGCCGATCAGCCCCGCGTCAAACCATTCACGCATGATACGGACACCATCGCCCGATGCGCCTTGGTTACCCATCTGGGTTACCACCTTATATTTTTTTGCCGCCTGCGTCAATGCGCGAGCCTCGAACACGTCGTGAGTAAGTGGCTTCTGCACGTATACGTGTTTCCCCAACTGCATCGCAGCCAGTGCTTGTATCGCGTGGTTATGATCGGGAGTAGATACCGATACTGCATCAATATGACGGTGTTCCTTATCGAGCATATCCCGGTAATCTTTGTAATATTTCGCTTTCGGGAACCGCTTCACAGAACCCGCCGCACGACGGTCGTCAACATCGCAGAGAAAGGCAATCTCCGCCTTTCCACTTTCATGAAAACTGCGGATATCCGATTCACCTTTACCGCCTACACCAATGCCCGCCACGACCAATTTGTCGCTAGGCGCAATGAAACCAGTACCCCCCAATACATGCCGGGGTACTACCATAAAGCCCGCTGCAGCGGCAGCCCCGGTTTTGATGAAATCCCTACGGGTTGCCTTTACTTGATTACTTTTTTTCATTTAAAATTTAAATTAAATTGTTTTAGCGTTTCTGATTCCGTACGGCTTGCATATAGCCGATAGTACGCTGCTAATATACTAAAATTGCCAGCAAGTTATGTAACAACTTGCTGGCAGTTAAGGGTTAATTACCGTATCGGGTTTGGTGTCAACGAAGGGTTCCGCTGCATTTCCTCATCCGGTATGGGAAACAATAGGTGGTCTTCGGAGTAAGTGGCGCCAAAGTTATTCTGGTGACCGATGACATTGACAAAATCGATCTCACCATTATCCCCGGTTACCGGGAATTGCCGGGTACGCAGGATATCGAACCAGATATGGAACTCGAACAGTAGTTCACGCAACCGTTCCTTCCACACTTCTTCCACGAACTGTTGCGGGCTGAGGTCGGCCAAATCGGCCTCAACTTCTGCCGTTGTTTGCTTCCAATAGGCCCGGCTTCTTACCTGTGCGAGATAGTCTATCGCTTCGGCCGTAACACCTTCGGATTGGGCAATCGCCTCGGCGGCCACCAGCAGGATGTTAGCATAGGTCATAATCGGCAGATCTTTCCCCGATGTTGCAGTTTCCAATGACGCTTCCTCGTCGAACCAGATGTGCGGCGCTGTATTGAAATTGGCCACCGTACCGTCGGCCCGGGTGAGTGACGAATGGAAATATTGCTTTTCCTGTATACGTAAGTCCGCGTCGCTATCGTACGCCCGTAGTAGGGCAGCTGTGGGCCGATAGGCATTATTGAAAATCGCGTAAGCCAGCTCGGGGGCCATGCTCACCGGAAATGCATACTGTGTATAGCCGGAGCGGAAATCCGAAATATCAGCAGTATACTCATAGTAATAAATCTGCTCGTTGGGGAGATTATCCGCAATTCGGGCTTTATTGTAAGCACTATTGGTCAAAACCACTTCACCTTGTGCATTTCGATCATGCTGCGTGAGGCTGTATACACCGCTGGAAATAATATCGCGAGCTTCCCTGGCAGCGTCGGCATACCGGTCTGCCTGCAACGGATAGCCGCTCATGGTAAGGTAGGCCTCTGCGAGCAGCGACTGTGCAGCTCCCTGCGTTATCCGGTTCCCATTACCACTCATCGTTGTCTCCGCAAGCATACCATCTTGGGCAGCAAACGTCAGGTCTTCGATAATGAGCGCGTACACATCCACAACCGGAGTACGTTCGACATATAGGTTCTCCAGGCTTTCGTAGGGCTCAGTCACCAAGGGTACGTCCCCGAAAAAGCGAACGAGGTAATAGTAGCTCATCGCCCGGAAGAAACGGGCTTCCGCGAGCAGCTTATTGGCCTCCGATTCGGCCAGGCCCGGTGTCGTGGGAATATACTTGATGGCGTTATTCGCCCGGGATATACCCAAATACATGTCGCGCCAGAAACCACCGAGGTATCCCGACATATTAACACCGTTTAGCGTAAGTTCTTGGGCGTGTTGTACGTGCACTTCCTGTCCTTTATAATCGTTGTCTACCAACCCAGACATATAAGGCCCAAACATCAGCCTCGATCCAGCGTAAACGCTAGCGCCAAATAACGAGGGCGCACCGGTCCGATATAACGAATTCACTGCATTATACGCATGGTCCGAATTTTTGAAAAACTGGTTCGGCGCGATTTCGTCTTTCGGCACTTCCGTAAGAAAATCCGAACAGGAGGTCGCCAGTACTCCTGCTGTAACCATAATTGCTATTAACTTTTTCATCTTCAATCGTTTTGTAGGTTAAAACTGGAAACTGGTACCTATCGTAAAAGTGCGTGGGTTGGGGTACTGGAAAAAGAAAATATTCTGTCCCCATTGATCCCCACCCCAAGACGTAGCTTCCGGGTCATACCCTTTAAATTCCTTTGAGTCAATAAGGAATGCATTCTGCACACTGGCGTAAACCCGCAGGCCTTTCAGGTTCATCCTGTCCAAAGACACGCTCCCGAAATTATAACCGAGCGAAATAAGGTTCCCACGCAAATACGAGCCATCGGCAACCCAGTGGTCGTCAACTTCACTATTTTGGCCAGAATAAGCACCGTTCCGAATCTGTTGTACCATGGTGTTTTGGTTCGTTTCCGTCCAACTGTCGTACAGCGTCGTTGCGAGGCCATTGGATAGGCCGGTGCGGTCCTCCATGGAGTGTGTGAATTGTTGCAGAATGTCCACTCCCCAAACGAACTGTAGATCTACGGTAAGATCAAAGTTCTTATAACTTACGTTATTCACGAAGCTCCCCACCCAATCGGGGAGTCCGTTCCCGATGATGGTCCGGTCAGCGCTGCGTTTGGCAACACCGGGAATGGCGCCTACCGCCGCAGCCTCGTCAGCTTCATCCGTGCCCCACGTGCCTAATCGCCGATAACCCCAATACGAACTCAGCGGCTCGCCAACCCGCAATATCGTTTGGCTTCCCGATACCCAGTTGGGTCCGGGGAAAATGTCCTCGCCATTCTCACCCAACTCCTCGATGCGGTTCTTGTTGAAACTGAAATTGAGCGTAGACTGCCAGCTGAATACATCATTTGCTACCGGTACACCACTCAACAGCACCTCAACCCCCCTGTTGGATACCGAGCCGATATTGTCTCGCACGCCGGTGAAACCCGTGGAATAAGGCACCGGCTTATCGAGCAGGAGGTCTGTCGTAAGCTTATAGTAATAATCAAATGCCACCGTAAGACGGCGGTTATACATCGCTAGGTCAAACCCAACATCGAATTGATTGGTCTTCTCCCACTCCAAATTACGGTTTGGCAGGCGATTGATGTAGCTATATGCCACCCGGCTTCCATTGATCAGTGTTGTTCCGGTAGATATCGTCCCCAGCGACTGGTATGTCGGGATTTCGGTATTACCGGTTACACCGTAACTCGAACGGATTTTAAGTTCATCCAATGCCTGCGCATCACTCAGGAATGACTCCTCCGAAAGTACCCAGCCCAAGCCTGCCGACGGGAAGATACCATACTTGTTGTTCTCACCGAACCGCGAAGAGCCGTCGATCCTACCCGTTACTGTAACCAAATATCGGTCTTTGTAGCTGTAACTCCCCCGTAAAAAATAAGAGTTCATCGCCCATTTGTCGTACGAAGACGCCGGTGCCCCCGGTTGGCTGGCCGATTGGATGGCATTGAAGCGGAAGAAGTTGTCAGCAAACCCCTCAGCAGAAATCGAATTATTTGCGTAAACACGTTGTTGCCAGCTCAACCCCAATACAGAGTTGATACGGTGGTCGCCCAGCTCTTTATTGTAGTTCAGATAAGTTTCTTCCTGCCAGTAAAACGACCGCTGGTTTTCAAGGTAAGCGCGGCCCAATGGCTGTGAAATGTTAATTAAGTCGGTAGGACTGTACTCTTGGATATTGGTATCATGCTTATCAAAACCAAATTGCGTACGTAGATCCAGCCCGGGTAAGATATGGAACGTAAGGTATGCGTTGCCAAACAACTGTTGCCGCTTACGGAGCCGGTCTTGGGTCTCAAGTACATGCACCGGATTCGGAATTGCTTCCAATCCAAAGGGATCGGTAATCATACTACTATTCGCCCACGTACCGTCAGGGAACTTCACCGGAAAGATCGGCACCATCTCGAGCATCGATCGGCGCGGCATCTGATGGCCACCACCTTCTTCAAACTCATTTTCTTTCGTGTAATTGGCCAGCAGATTGACGCCCAGAGAAAGCCAATCTTTCGGCTGTGCATCGTAGGCAATTTTACCATTTATACGCTCCACATCGTTACGGAGCATGATTCCCTGCATGTTGGCGTAGTTGATGAAAGCACCAAACGACGAATTGTCCGCCTTGGTCTGCACGGCAAACTGGTGGTTATGTGACAACGCCGTACGAGTTGCTTCTTCCTGCCAGTCGGTATCATACAATGGATTGCCCTGTTCATCAAATAACCTCGGGTCATCTCGGGTGAGCACGGGAATATCGTCCGTACTGTATTTGGAATGATTCGCAAAACCACGTTCAATAACTTCCAACCATTCGGCGGAATTAAGCACATCAATTTTGCGGGGCAATGTACCCACATTCACGAAACCGTCATAGCTAACAACCGTCCCACCAACTTTCGCTCCCCGTTTCGTGGTAATAAGGATAACGCCATTTGCTCCCCTAGCACCATAAATCGCCGTCGATGAAGCGTCCTTCAACACCTCCATGCGCTCGATATCATTGGGATTAAGAAACTGGATACTCTCCATGGCGACCCCATCCACAACGAACAACGGATTGGAAGAGGAATTGATGGTGCCCAGCCCCCGAATCAGGATACGCGGGCTTCCTGATGGGGAACCTGAATTCAAAAAGACGTTAACACCAGCAACGCGCCCCTTCATCCCTTGCAATGCATTGTTAACAGGGGCTTGCAGCAGGTCCTCGGCCGACAACACCCCTATCGATCCCGTCAGGTCGGATTTCCGCTGCGTACCATACCCCACTACAACCACTTCGTCCAGACTCTCCGCATCTTCTTCCAACTGTACATGGATGGTGGCCGTTTGCCCGATCACAATCTCTTGCGGGGTATAGCCCAAATAAGAAAACACCAAGGTTTCGCCAGCTTCAGCGGAAATCGTGTATTGCCCGGCGTCATTGGTAGCCGCACCGCGCGAGGTACCCTTCACGGCCACAGATACTCCTGTCAAAGGTGTATCGTCCGCAGCACTGGTTACCGTGCCGGTAATGGTTTGCTGCGCAACCGGGGCGACCACGTGTCGCGTCGTATGCCCACTGTTCCCCGCAAATGCGGGTCCCGTTAGCAATGCTGCAGCAAGCGGGAGAAATGACAATCGCACCCTCCCGTGTCGTGTTTTAATTAATTGTTGGTTCATTGTTTTGTATTATTGGTTCATCATTAATTCCTGGTCCTTATTCCCAGCGTTCGCCAGCATCAATCCCAAGCCGGGATAGCTCCAACTTCAGACCATCGCTTCAAGCGCGCCCGAAATAACTGATAGCTAAAAACAACCTTCTTCAATTGGTTTGCTAAAATATTTTAGCCAACAACTAGGCAAAAAATTACTGACATGTTTATAAATGTTTTAACAGGTGAACGACTTTGTTTGTTTGTTTTTTCTTTGGTTTGTTAGTCGCGCAATTACCCGACAACGGGGCTAAGGTATGTAATAATTGATTTAGTTGCAAGCAAAACCAGCATGGTACGGCACTTCCCGACGGCATTGGCCTATTTGTTTTCACCGTTAAAACCTCCTTACACACATTTTTTTACACGAATGTCGCTAGGCTCATTTTTTTGGAGAGTTTGCGAAAAAAAGCCAACGGTTTCAGCAATCTTTGCACGAACGCCTTGTTATAACGGGTTCATTCACGAACGCAGTGGCATAAGGCAGTTTCTCAATTGCAACAGAATTTGACTAAGTTTGCCTCAAACAGCATAAGATATGAAGATTGTCGCCGTCGGCCGCAACTATACCGAACATGCCAAAGAGCTTCGCAACCCGGTGCCCGAGCAACCGGTTATTTTCTTAAAACCCGATACCGCATTATTAAAAGATAACCGCGATTTCTATTATCCGGATTTTTCCGCGAACATCCATCACGAAGTCGAGGTCGTTCTCCGCATCTGCAAAGAGGGGAAGCATATCGGTGCAAAATTTGCACATACCTACTATGATGCCGTTGGTTTGGGAATCGATTTTACGGCACGGGACATCCAACAGGAACACAAGGAGAAATCCCTGCCTTGGGAGCTTGCAAAAGCATTTGATGGGTCGGCACCGGTTAGCACGCTGCACCCCAAAGACACGTTCGGCGACTTGTATAACCTGGCCTTCCGGTTAGACAAAAATGGCGAGACGGTACAGCAGGGGAACACGGCCGAATTGATTTTTTCGTTTGAGTACCTCCTCGTGTTCGTCTCGCAGTATATCACCCTCCGCAAAGGCGACCTCATTTTCACGGGTACGCCAGCGGGCGTGGGGGCCGTGGCTATCGGTGATTACCTCGAAGGGTTCATCGGTGACCAGCGGATGTTTCATTTTCACGTGAAGTAACAAATCATACATGAAGGCACTCTGTATCTGGACAAGTTTGTTTTTTGCAGCCCTCCTCGCCGAGGCGCAGCCGGCAGTTATAAAAACCCGCGAATACCCGGCAAACTATTTCCGGAACCCCTTAGATATCCCCCCGCAGGCATCCGGCACGTTCGGCGAACTGCGTTCCACACACTTCCATGCCGGAGATGATTACCGCACCCAGCAACGGGTGGGGCTGCCGATCTTCGCTGTAGCCGAAGGCTATGTATCGCGCATACGTGTACAGATAGGTGGCGGCGGCAATTCCGTGTATATCAACCACCCCAATGGCTATACCAGCGTATACCTGCACATGCTTGAATTCAACGCTCAACTTGCAGCTATCGTAAAGGCTAAGCAATACGAACAGGAACGCTTCGATGTGGATGTCACACTAGACTCCGCCGCCGTCTTGCTGAAAAAAGGTGATCGGATTGGGCTTGCCGGCAATTCGGGCAGCTCGCAAGGTCCACACCTCCACTTTGAACTGCGGGATACCGAAACCGAGGCCCCACTCAATCCCCAACTGTTTGGGCTGAAATTCCCAGACAATGTGCCCCCTACTATCCGGGGAATTACCCTATACGACCTCGCAGACGAGCCATTCAGTGAACATACACCGAGGAGGCATCTCTCGTTGACAGATAAGCAAACCGCACGCGTAAACGGTCGATTTGGCATCGGTATCAACACGACCGATCGGCATAACGGCACCACGTTCAATAACGGGGTCTACTCCATCGAGCTCTTCTTAGACGATAAACCGATCAGCACCGTTCTTTTCGAAGAATTATCATTTGCCACTTCTCGAGCGATCCACTCCTACATCGATTATCCCTATTACATCCTCAAGCAAACACGGGTGCAGAAGAGCTTTAAGGATCCCAACAATCCCATCAATATTTTCCATTTCCTCGAAGGCGACGGGAGCATTACATTGACAGATAACCTCGAACATACCCTGATGTACCGGGTGCGCGATGCACATGGGAATACCAGCACCCATACATTAAAGGTCAAAAGCGATCCCCTATATATACCCGAAAGGCAGCGCACCACCGGTACAGCGATGTTTCGGTACGACCGCGAAAACCACTTTGCCGCAGATCATATCGAAATTATCATGTCCGAGGGCGCCCTATACGACCATTTACACTTCAACTATCACCAAAGTGCGCGCCCGAGAGACGGTTATTCGATGGTGCAGCACGTACACAACCGATTCATCCCGCTCTTTGAAAGTTATGAGCTCAAAATCAAACCGGACAGCACCCTGACCGACGCACTAAAACCGAAGGCCATTATCGTCGATGACCGGCGGAACTCGCACGGAGGAAATTTCGACGATGGTTGGGTGCGTACCAAGACCCGTTCTTTCGGGAGCTTCCACGTCGCCGTGGACACCGTGCCGCCAACCATCCAACCGCAAAACATCAGTCCGGGTAAAGACATGGGCACGGTACGCCAGGTAAACTTTAAAATCTCCGACAACCTGTCGGGCATACAATCATTCCGCGGTTACATAGACGGTAAGTGGGTACTTATGGAATATGATCCGAAATCGCGCTCACTTTGGCACGTGTTTGAGCCAAACTTACCTACCGGCAAACATAGCTTCCGGCTGGAAGTGGTCGATTGGAAAGACAACGAGCAAGTTTATGAAATTTCATTTTTGAAATAATACATCGAAAATCCGTACGAATATGGCAACACTGAAAGTGGGCGATAAGGCTCCCGCAATAACAGCGACAGATCAACATGGCAAAACTGTCTCCTTAAGCGATTTCAAGGGCAAGAAGGTCATCCTCTATTTTTACCCCAAAGATAATACGCCGGGCTGTACCACCGAAGCGTGCAATTACCGCGACAACTATCAGTCGCTACTAGCGGATGGCTTCGAGGTAATCGGCGTCAGTGTCAACTCCGAACGATCCCATCGCAATTTTGCCAACAAGTATAATTTGCCATTCACCCTTTTGGTGGATACCGACCAACGCATCGTCAACGACTATGGTGTTTGGGCCCAGAAGACATTGTTTGGAAGGAAATACATGGGTACACTGCGTATCACTTTTATTATCGATGAAGAAGGCATCATCAGCCACATCATAGACAAGGTGGATAACCGCCGGGCATCCCAGCAGGTCAGGGAATTGCTTGGCTAGCAATGATCCTTGGGTCACTCAGCCGTCGCCAGCCGCCGTTATTGTGGCCCTACGGGCAATATGGGCAAATGATACAACTTTATGCTCCTGCTCCAGTATATCGTAGATAAGCAGTACCTTTTCCCACAGCCGGGCCCTGTCGGCATCCTGCCCGCACGTCTCGGCAGCAGTATCCAAAAAGTCGGCTAGAAGACTCAACTCCTCAGGGAGAAAGTCTGCTTTATCCAAGTGTTGGCGGAAAACGTTCGCCGGCGTTTCCAGCAGGTCGGTAATCGATGTACCGAAATATTCACCCAGCACCCTTTCCAAGGTCGATAAAGCTTCTGTGTGTTGTTCTTCCACAATAAGCCGTTTTACCTTGGCCAGCGTGTGGCTCAATTGCTGCATCTGCGCCGTTAATGAATCTCTTTTCAGCATCGTTTAGTCTACTCCTCCTTCCATCACATAGCCAAGCATATATTCCTGGAATTTTTCATAGTATACCTTGAATTGCTCCTTGCGGTGCGGTGCATCCAGCTCCAGGAACAAGATCCCCTGGTCTTGGAAATCAAATGGCTTAATAGTCATGTTATCTTTAAATGAAACCCCTCTATTGCCCTGCAATTTATATACCGCTTCCTTGGCACACCAGCAGGCGTAGAGCTTCCCGATATGGTCTCGGCCGATGGCTGTGAGCTCCTCGGCTTTCATGAACTTATCGGCAATACGGACAATCTTCGGCTTCACCAGTTCCAAGTCGATGCCTACCTCGCCATTATCGCTCATCATCACCGCGGCATAGTCGAACGAATGCGTCAGCGAAATGCGCTGCGGAAAATTCACCAGGTAAGGTTTACCGTTTTCGTCGGATGGGCAGTCGATGAAACCCGACGTATCCAACATGGTCCGCAATAAAACACGCGTGGCCAGCCAGTGCAGTGTGCGCTTACCCTTATTCAACCGACTTAAGATCGCCTTTTCGCGGTCATCCAGTTGGATTCGACTGATCAGGTCTTCGGCCGATTCTTCGATCCGCCAAATGGCAAACCGGACGTTATTGTCCAACTCCCGTAAATATGCCAAAGCCATAGCGTCAAACTTAGATAAATTATTGGTACGAAAAAACAATTAGAATATCAATAATTCATCGATTTCCCCTTTGCTAATAAGAAGCAACACTTATAGGGGGGAAAATAGCTATTTATAAATAGTTATTTATAACCAATTCCTTAAAAATCTGATTCATTAGTGTATTTTTGCCACGAGCTTATTAAAAAAATGATTCTATCCGACAAACGCATTTTAGAGGAGCTGGAGAGCGGCTCCATCGTTATTGAGCCTTTCCGCAGGGAATGCCTCGGCACCAACTCGTACGATGTGCACTTAGGCAAGTACCTGGCCACATACAAAGACCGCGTACTGGATGCGAAGCAACATAACGAAATCGTACACTTCGAAATCCCGAAGGCTGGCTTCGTGCTAGAGCCGAACACGCTATACCTCGGTGTAACACTTGAATATACCGAAACACATCACCACGTACCTTTTTTGGAAGGGAAGTCGAGTACTGGCCGGTTAGGCATCGACATCCATGCTACCGCCGGTAAAGGTGATGTCGGTTTCTGCAACACCTGGACCCTGGAGATTTCAGTGGCACAGCCCGTACGGATCTACGCCGGTATGCCGATCGGACAGTTGATTTATTTCCATGTGGAAGGCGATATCGAGGTTTTTTACAACACCAAGGGCAACGCCAAGTACAACCGGAAAACCACACGCCCCGTAGAAAGCATGATGTGGAAGAATGAGTTTTAGCTGATTGCTTACGACTTATTACCCTCCGAACTCCATCAAATAAGCTTTCAGGAACTCATCGATATCACCATCGAGCACAGCCTGTGTATTGGAAGTTTCGACATTGGTACGCAAGTCTTTAACCAGCTTATAAGGGTGAAGCACATAGTTCCTGATTTGCGAGCCCCACTCAATTTTTTTCTTGCTCCCCTCTATCGCTGCGGTGGCTTCCTGTCGCTTGCGCATCTCGATTTCGTAAAGCTGCGATTTCAGTAAGCGCAATGCATTTTCCTTATTCTGCAATTGCGAGCGCGATTCCTGGTTTTTAATGATGATGCCCGTAGGCTTATGGTGCAGGCGCACTGCAGTTTCCACCTTGTTCACATTCTGACCACCAGCCCCTCCGGACCGGAAAGTATCCCAGTCGATTTCAGACTCTTTCACGTCGATTTCGATGTTGTCATCCACCAACGGATACACATATACGGAGGCGAAGGACGTGTGACGCTTGGCATTGGAATCGAACGGCGAGATCCGCACCAACCGGTGTACACCATTTTCCCCTTTGAGATAGCCATAGGCAAAATCGCCCGAGAACTGCAACGTCACGGTTTTAATACCCGCCACGTCGCCTTCTTGGTAATCCTGCTCGGTCACCTTGTAACCGTTGCTTTCGCCCCACATAATATACATCCGCATCAGCATGCCCGCCCAGTCGCAGCTCTCTGTACCACCCGCACCTGCCGTAATCTGCAATACGGCATCCAACTGGTCTTCTTCAGCACTGAGCATGTTCTTGAATTCCAGCGCTTCTACTTTCCCCACCGCTACATCATACTGTTCTTGTGCCTCCCCTTCCGAAGCGTCACCGGCTTGGTAGAACTCGAACATCACGACTGTGTCATCCACCGCTGCCGCAACCTCATCGAAGTGATCGGTCCAGATTTTCTTGCTCTTTATGGATTGCAGGACTTTCTCGGCTGCCTTGGAGTCGTCCCAAAAGCTGGGTTCCAATGTGGTGGCCTGTTCGCTTTCTATTTCGTTCTTGCGCACATCGATGTCAAAGGTGCCTCCTCAGGGAAGCTGTTCGATCCCTCAAGTCCTGTATCTGTTCTTTGGTCATGGCACAAAGGTAGGGTTTTTTGGTTTTTCCTGGTTTATCTTTTTATCTCCATCACTCAAGGCGCTACCAGTTGCATCAGAATGCCACACAAATAGCCTGCATACGTACCTATCGCGTAGCTGAACACCGAGATGAATACCCCTACGGGCACGAGTGCCGGATGGAAAGCCCCCGCGGTAACCGAGGCGGAAGCCACGCCACCGATATTGCCCATGCTGCCGATGGCGAAAAAGAAAAAAGGTGCTTTGACAAGTTTGGCCACGATAAACAATAGCAACGCGTGAAACGCCAGCCAAGTAAGGCCGACCAAAAAAAGTCCCGGATTATCCAGGATGGCAAACACATCCATCTGCATCCCGATGGTGGCAATCAGCACATACAGAAAAACGGTTGCCAAGCGCGATGCCCCTAAGCTTTCCATTTGGCGTGCACGGGTAAACGAAAGCCCCACACCCATCAGGGTGGCGAGCAGAATCAACCAGAAAAAACCCGACGTCAAACTGAATTTATCGAGCTGCGGTGCATGCGCTGCGATGTACTGAGCAATGACACCGGACAGCAAATGCGCCACTCCCGTTACACCGAAGGCGATGCCCAGCATGATGATGTAATCTTTGGTCTCGGCTGCCTTCGTGGCTTGGCCACCGTATGCCTCCATCCGCTTGGATAGTTCTTCCACCTCGTTGCCCTCGGCCTTAAAATAAGCGTCAAACTGCCGTTGCTTACTGGCTCCGTACAGCAATACGGCCATCCAGCCGTAGGCTACGAACACATCTACGGCTACGGTCGCCGCGAAAATCTCCGGCGACGGCTCGAATATACGGAACAGGGCCGCTTGGTTCGCACCACCTCCTATCCATGAGCCAGCCAGCGTAGCCAGCCCCTTCCATACCTCACCCGACACCACGTCGGGCGCAAACAGCGAAAATAGCCATACGGCAAATGGGCCGCCAAGGATAATGCCGATCATCCCCGTAAAAAACAACAACCCGGCTTTCTTGCGTAGTTTCCATACCTCGCGGAAATTGATATTCAACGTAAAAAGGACCAAGCAAGCCGGAAGTAGGTAATTGGAGCTCATGCTGTACAGTTGAGAATCGCTGCCCGAGATGACGTCGAACGAATTGAACAGCCCCGGTACAAAGTAGCACAGCAACAGTGGCGGCAGCACCGTGTAAAACTTACGGAACCCCGTGTTTTTACTATTAGATGTATAGAAAATCACGGCCAAGATGACCATCAATAGCCCGAATACGGCGGCATCGTCGGTAATCAGCGCGGAAGCATTTGAAATGTTATCCATGGTCGTTAATTGGTGGATCAAACTTCGTTGGTACGCACCAAAGGTAAAAAAATGGATGCAGCTTCAATAGTGATTATCGACTTTCCTTTAACGGAATAACGACTTCGATGGGGCGTACCTGATAGCCCTTGTCTTGCAATAATTGAAGTACGCCCGACGAAAAAGGTAAATGGGCAGCACCAATCATAAGAAATATGGTATTATCCTGCATCATACTATCCGCCTTCAACGCCATGTTACGATTTCGCATCACCATAATCGAGTCTTCATACACTTCCTGGGGAAGCAGGCTTAGGTTCTGTTGCCGGTAGTTTGCGTAGATATCGATGCGCTCGGCATTATCTTCCGAGAAATAATCGATACTTACCTTCAATTGCTCAATCCCATCCTCGAATGAGGTACCGTCGTCTCTAATCATATAGCTTAACTGGTCTCCCGATTTTTCAAACCCCACGACACGGATCCCGTTAGCTTCAGCGTATTGTTCGAAATGGGACTCCGGTTGAAAATTCGCTTCCTGAAATAACGGGCTGCGTTGTTGGTTTCCCATTAAGAGAAAAAAACTTATGGCTTGTGGTTTAAGTCGCGGTAACGCTAGCTCCCACGGCAATGCGTTAGCGAGCTTACCCGACTGCAGGAGCCCTAAAAGCTCTGTCTGATAAGGTTCATCTAAGGCCTTCATCACATGCTGTGCAGTATCACTTAGAAACATAGCCTTACCAAATTTAGCCGCCTGCTGCCGAGTCTCAGACAATTTCACTTCCAAGCAAAGGAAATCTGTTTCGGCAATTAATGCGGCAATCTGGTCAAGGGGTAAGGTAATATAATTAGTATCCAGCTCGTGTATCGTGCCCATCACATAGGAACGGGCACCGGTAACCGGGTGTTCTACCGACCACAATATGCTGTCGTCAAAACGTTGCTGACCAGTGCACCCGCAACCAAGGGAGAAAACCATGATGAATACGGCGAATAGATTTACACGATTGGTTACCACTGCCCGAGTATGCCTGTTGGGGATATATTTCATTGGATAAGGTATTAATGCATCTTTACTGTTGCAGATTCAACCGGATGGGCAAGGTGTACGCCACTCGCACTGGCCGGCCGTTTTGAATACCCGGCGACCATTTTTCGCTGCGCTGCAATACGCGAATGGCGGCCTCACCCGTGCCATATTTTAAATCCCGGACAACCTTCATATCCGTAAGGCTACCGTCAAGCTCCACCACAAACGCCACCTGAATCTGCCCGTTCACCCCCGCTTCGATGGCCTCTTGTGGGTATTCATAATTCTTCGCTATATATTCCATAAATTTCTGCATCCCTCCCGGCGGCTTGGGATCTATCTCAACCGACTGGAATACGAGGTCCGTTGGTTCTTCTTCCAGTTGTTTTTCACTTACCCGCACCTTCACCACCGTCGGCTCGGGAAATCGTTCTTGCTCATTTGCGGTGTTGGCATTATCGTTTTTATCGGTAGGCCGTACGCGTGGCGGTGGCGGCAAATCAGGGGCTGCCGCCAAAATAGTGACCTCGCCCAGCGACGTATATTCATTGGAAACCGGTGGTGGCGGCGGTGGTGTATCGGCTGGTTCCCCGTCAAAGATCCGGAAATTGATGGAAACCATATACTTTCCTTCGGGAGCCACACGCGCTACGTTTTCCCGCTGAAGCGCCTTGATGACTTCAGCTTCTTGTCCGCTACCAAATTCATTGAGAAACCGGATGTTCTCAATATGGCCAGCTTCCCTTTTTTCAAAAGTAAATGCCAATATGCCCTGCTTACCATTGCGCAGGGCCTCATCCCCATAAGCCACAAACTTGCTCAGCTCCTTCATAAATGCGTCAGCGTTGGTTTCAGCCGTTGCCGCCCCGCCGGCGGTGGTTTCATTTGCCCCCGTCTTTCCTTGATTATTACAGGCAATCGAAAAAATAAGCATGCCGATGATAACAGGCAAGAGAATCGCGTAACGCAACCAACTGTATCTTGAAGATTTGTTTCGTAACAACATAGCAACCCGGCGCTTCAGCAGTTTCTTGTTTGAAAACGAGTTGGCCAAAACAGGACCGCTTACACCCATCGCACGGGACACCAATAATTCGGCATAAGCTACTTGGTCGTAGGCCGCTGTTTCCCCGTCGGCAATGTATTCGTGTTGCAACTTCAATGCCCGCTCATAAAGATAAACGACGGGATTAAACCAGTTGAGAATCTTCACCACTTGCATCACTACAATATCAGCACTGTGCCATTGTCGTACGTGAACCTGTTCATGATGGGCGATCCGATGGCTACCATAGGCCGTATGGTCAATACGGACGATACCAAAAAAAGAACACGCTTGCCCCCGATGCGGCCTTCTTAGCGCCCTAATCGTATATACAACTTGCATGGCCGCAAAAATCGCCGCGATTATACAACCCACCATGTATCCGATAGATACGTACTTTTTTATCAGGGTTGGAGATTTGGCTGTAGTTGCCGTCGTCCCAAGTTGTTCGGGCGTGGAATCTTCCAGTTGGATTACAGGTAAGTGGTAGTGGTATACTACCGTGTTGTCAAATTCACCATGTTCGGCCAGCGGCAATGTAAACGCCAATAGTAAACCGGCGAGCAGGTATATCCGATTCCCTTGAAAGAATGTTTGTTTACGTAAAAAAACGTAGTAAAAACCATAAAAAATACAGAGGTATAGGTTGGCTAGCATCAAGTACATCATAACATTAAGGTTTCATCGTGAACGATTAGGTTACGCCGTCACTTCTTTTTCGTCTTCGCGCTCTCCAGCAACTTCAATAGCTCATCCGCGTCGTTGAGGTCGAGTTTTTGCTCTTCCAAAAAGAAAGAGAGCATGTTTCTCGCGGAATTGTCGAAATAACCATGGAGCAACTTGCCTGTGGCAAACGTTCGGTATTCCTCTTTCGAAACCAGCGGGTAATAGCGATGGCTTTTACCGAATGCCTCATGCCCCACAAAACCCTTGGTTTCCAATATCCGCACAATAGTGGATACCGTATTATAGGCCGGCTTGGGGACTGGTAGCCTGTCTATGATCTCTTTCACAAAAGCCTTGTCCAAATTCCACAGCTCCTGCATGATCTGTTCTTCCGCACGGGTCAATTCTTTGAGTTCTTTCATTGATTTTTACCTTTTTAATTGTGGTCAACGACCTATTATTAACATATGAAGCACAAATTTAAAACTTATGTTTTAGTTTTGCAACTAATTAATTAGTTTTTTATTAGCGTGCTCGCTACATCATCAATCTTTTTACGTTCGGATGAACATCCCATCGGGAAATTTATCCGTACTTTGCCGGCAACAAATAAGACGGGAGTACATGAAAATCGGTATTGTATGTTATCCCACCTTTGGTGGAAGTGGTGTAGTCGCCACAGAACTGGGCAAGGCTTTAGCCGCCAACGGGCATCAGATTCACTTCATCACCTACAGCCAACCTGCCCGGCTGGATTTCTTTTCGGAGAATCTTTACTACCATGAGGTAACGATATCCAAATATCCATTGTTCGATTTTCCACCTTACGAGCTTGCATTGGCCAGCAAGCTGGTAGATGTGGTTCGATTTGAGAAACTGGATGTGCTGCATGTGCATTACGCCATCCCTCATGCTTCCGCGGCATTTATGGCCAAGCAGATACTGGCCACTTACGGCATCAACATACCGGTGGTTACCACATTGCACGGTACGGACATTACGCTCGTGGGCAAAGACGCCAGCTACAGCCCGGTAGTCACATTCTCAATCAACCAGTCGGACGGGGTTACTGCCGTATCCGAAAACCTCAAAGCCGAAACGTTGGATCATTTCGACATCAAACGCGAAATCCGTGTTATCCCCAACTTTATTGACCTTGACCGTTTCAACCTCAAGCCACGGCAGCATTTCAAACAGGCCATCGCTCCGGGCGATGAACGCGTGTTGGTGCATACATCCAATTTCCGGAAAGTAAAGCGCACCACGGACGTCATCCGCATCTTTAAAAAAGTGCAAGAGAAAATTCCAAGCAAGTTGCTGATGGTGGGCGACGGACCGGAACGTACCGCGGCCGAACAATTGTCGCGGGAACTGGGCGTGGCTAACGATATCCGCTTCCTTGGCAAGCAGGATGCCATTGAGGAAATCCTTTCGGTATCCGACCTGTTCCTCATCCCCTCCGGCTCGGAGAGCTTCGGCTTAGCAGCCTTGGAAGCCATGGCCTGCAAGGTACCAGTCATCTCGTCAAACTCAGGCGGACTGCCCGAGTTGAACGTAGACGGTATAACCGGCTTCCTCAGCGATATAGGCGATGTGGATTCAATGGCGGCCAATGCCATCCACATCCTCGAAGATTGCGATCGATTGCAGCAGTTCAAGGAAGCCGCATTGAACAGGGCGAAGGATTTCCAGTTGGCCAACATCATGCCGCTATACGAACAGTATTACCGAGAAGTCATCACTGGCAGTTAAAAAATTTCTTTTATCTTTGGCGCTTGGAAGCCTCCTTCCAAGACAGCAAGAATATGAAATATAAGCGTATCCTACTCAAACTCAGCGGTGAGGCCCTCATGGGCGACCAGCAATACGGTATCGACATCAACCGCGTAGCCCAATACGCCAAAGACATTAAGGAAATCCACGCCAAGGGGATGGAAATTGCCATCGTTATCGGCGGGGGTAATATCTATCGTGGGCTAAGTGCCGAAAAGGCTGGGATGGACCGTGTGCAGGCCGACTACATGGGTATGCTGGCTACGGTGATCAACAGCATGGCCCTGCAGGACGCACTCGAAAAACTCGCAATAAAGACACGCCTGCTCACGGCTATCAAAATGGAACAGATCTGTGAACCTTTTATCCGCCGGCGGGCCGTCCGGCATCTCGAAAAGGGACGGGTGGTTATTTTCGGTGCCGGTACAGGAAACCCTTATTTCACCACCGATACAGCCGCCTCGCTCCGCGCCATCGAAATCAATGCGGATGTGGTGCTTAAAGGCACCCGCGTGGATGGTATCTATACGGCCGATCCGCTTAAAGACGCGTCGGCCACCCGGTTTGACGAAATCACATTCCAGGACGTGTACAACCGCGGACTCAGTGTGATGGATATGACAGCCTTCACACTGTGCCAGGAAAACAACCTGCCCATCATCGTTTTCGACATGAACAAGCCCGGCAATCTAGCCCGGTTAGCAAATGGCGAACATGTCGGTACGTTAGTACGAGAATAACTATCTTTGTGACCAACCCATAATAAACACATAATCATGGACGAACTGATATCCCTACAATTGGAAGACAGTACCGAGCAGATGACCAAGGCGGTAGCGCACACCGAGTCGGAGCTCACCAAAATCCGTGCAGGCAAGGCGATGCCTTCCATGCTCGATAGCATACACGTGGATTACTATGGCACAGCCACACCACTGGCGCAGGTGAGCAACATCAATACACCCGATGCGCGTACCCTGGTGGTGCAGCCTTGGGAAAAAACCATGCTTACTCCCATCGAAAAGGCAATCCTCGATGCCAACATCGGTTTGACACCACAGAATGATGGCAGCATCATCCGCCTCAATATTCCACCGCTTACCGAAGAGCGCCGCCGCGACCTCGTACGGAAAGTAAAGGATGAAGCCGAAAAAGGGCGCGTGGCCATACGCAACATCCGCAAAGACGCCAACGACACCATCAAGAAAATGAAAGCCGACGGCGTATCGGAAGATGAAATCAAAGCCGGCGAAGCCGAAGTGCAGAAACTCACCGACAAATACATCGCCAAGGTAGACCAGTTGGCCGAAGCTAAGGAAAAAGATATCATGACGGTTTAGTGTGCCGCCCCCACTTTCTGTTCGTACCTGATTCGTATTAACTTCGTACCTGCTCCTTGCCAATGAGGCGACTCGACAATGGTTCGACTCTTGTTCGCCAGTGGTTCGAGACTGCTTCGCTATGCCTGCACCCTGTGAGCACGGTAAGTGCACGTTGAGTCCACGTTTTTACGGTAAAAACGTGGATACACCCCGGACTCAGCATAGCCACAGCCCGGTTTCATTCCGAAGTAGCCTCGAAGCAGCCTCGAAGCAGTTACGAGCGAAAGACGAACGAACCCGCCTACCCCTAAATTTAAGTGCGCCGTGCAACTTTGTCATTATAATTACGTAAAACGTCCGACGGATTTGCAGGCAGAAAAGGGAATTTTTATATTCGTAACGACCGAAAACGCCATATCGTCAGCGAAATGCGTTCGGTATATTTTTTGTCTAATTGGGTTGGAAACAAGTGAATAAAGCAATCCCCCAATACGTTACAACGAATCGGGGGAGCAAATAGCGAATAAACAAACAGCAAAAAACAACGATATTATGATAGGTTATTGGATTATTTTCGGCGGTATCATGCTGGTCAGCATGATTGTGCAGTGGCGCTTTAAAAGCAAATTCAAGAAGTATTCGGAGACCCCGCTGAGTAGCGGGATGACCGGTAGAGACGTAGCAGAGAAAATGCTGCACGACAACGGGATTTACGATGTACAAATCATTTCGGCACAGGGCCGGCTGAGCGACCATTACAACCCAGCCAACCGGACGGTTAACCTGAGCCCCGAGGTATACAGCGGCCGCAGTGTTGCCGCAGCAGCCGTTGCAGCGCACGAATGTGGCCACGCCGTGCAACATGCCAGGGCATACTCCTGGCTGCAGTTTCGCTCGGCGATGGTACCCATCGTAAGTGTGGCGTCCAACCTGGTAACTTGGGTACTGATGATTGGCGTACTGATGATGATATTCGCCCACAATCCGTACATACTGGCCATCGGTGTGGCGGCATTGGCCATCACCACCATATTCTCGTTTGTAACGCTGCCCGTAGAATTCGATGCCTCCAAGCGCGCATTGGCGTGGCTCGACAGTAACAACATTACCCACAGCAGCGCAGAACATGCAGGCGCAAAGGACGCGCTATGGTGGGCGGCAATGACGTACGTAGTGGCAGCACTCTCGTCATTGGTAACCCTGCTCTACTACGCCAGCATGCTGCTGGGCAGAAGGGAGTAACGTTCCTTCTATAATTAAATAGGTGAGTCCGCCTTCCCCTCGGGGTGGGCGGACTATTTTTATAACAGATTTCGTACCTTTGCACCTCGTTCAATTTTATTTTACAACTGACGATGTTTCAGAACCTACAGGATAAGCTAGACAGAGCCTTCAAGGTATTAAAAGGCCAGGGAAATATTACCGAAATAAACGTAGCGGAGACCATGAAGGAAATCCGCAAGGCATTGCTCGATGCCGACGTGAACTACAAAACCGCCAAGGCGTTTACCGATGAGGTGAAACAGAAGGCACTGGGACAGAACGTGCTGACCAGCATCTCCCCGGGCCAGTTGCTCACCAAAATCATGAATGACGAGCTGACCGAACTGATGGGTGGTTCCACCACCGAACTGGACATTAGTAACAACCCGACGGTCATCCTCATTGCGGGTCTAAACGGTGCCGGTAAAACCACCTTCTCGGGCAAACTGGCCAAATACCTCAAGGAAACCAAAGGCAAGAAACCATTACTGGTGGCGGGCGACGTGTACCGTCCGGCAGCGATCGACCAGCTCGAAGTGCTTAGCCAGCAAGTGGGTGTACCGGTATATACCGATCGGGAATCCAACGACCCCATTGGTATCGCCCAAGCAGGTGTGGCCGAAGCCAAGCTGAAAGGTTATAACGTGGTCATCGTGGATACCGCTGGCCGTCTTGCTATCGATGAAGCGTTGATGAATGAGATATCCGCGGTAAAAGATGCGACCCGGCCGCATGAAATCCTCTTCGTGGTGGATGCCATGACCGGGCAGGATGCCGTGAATACGGCCAAAGCTTTTAACGACCGGCTCGACTTTACGGGAGCCGTGCTTACCAAGCTCGACGGCGACACGCGCGGAGGGGCAGCCCTATCGATCAAATCGGTCGTCAACAAACCCATCAAATTCATCGGTACCGGCGAGAAAATGGAAGCGCTCGACGTGTTTCACCCTGACCGGATGGCCTCGCGTATACTCGGTATGGGCGACGTGGTATCGCTCGTGGAGCGCGCACAGCAGCAGTTTGACGAGAAGGAAGCAGCCGAACTGCAACGTAAAATACGCAAAAACAAGTTCGATTTCAACGACTTCAAGAGCCAAATCCAGCAAATCAAAAAGATGGGCAACATGAAGGACCTCATGGGGATGATACCCGGTGTGGGCAAGGCTATGAAGGACGTGGAAATCGACGACGATGCGTTCAAGCCCATCGAAGCCATCATCAATTCCATGACGCCCTATGAGCGAGAAAACCCCGATGTCATCGACCAGAAACGCCGTGCACGGATTGCCAAAGGATCGGGTACCGAGCTCGTGGAAGTGAATAAACTGATGAAGCAATTTGGCGATATGCGCAAGGTGATGAAACAGATGTCTAATCCTGCGGCCATGGCCCGCATGATGCGGGGCGCACCGAAAATGCCGATGGGTAGATAAGATTAAGGCGACGAAAACCGCTTGATCTCCACTTTCTTTTCTTCTACCTTAAGCACGAATACCGGACCGGTGTTGATTTCATTGGCCTCCACAACCATATGCTGTGCAGGCACCTGCACATACACATGGGGTGGCATATTACTATCCAGTATACTGATTTCATAACTCCCTGCAGGCAGGAAAAGCACATACTTGCCCTGGCTGTCCGTAACCGTACGCCCAACATAGCCACTGGTGTTTTTCGCAATTACCGTAAATCCCGCCAACACCGCATCAACTTCAAAACTGATACGCTCGTCGTATTCGTACCGCACGCTACCCTCCATCGTACCCGCCTGTCGGAGGCCGATCGATGCCTGAAGTCGTTTGGAGGCAAGTTGGAAGACTTCACTCGGAGCATACCACCCTTGCTGCATAGGGATATTGATCTGCTGTGTACCGTAGGGAACGCGGTTATAGGCAATTTTGCCGTCGTTTCCGGTAACGAAAACCGAATTATTGATCATGACCATCGTGTTGGTTGCCGGTGTGTCACCTTGGTCAAAAACACCGTTGTTGTTTTTATCTTGATAAAGGAAAAGCTCCATGTTCCCCCTTTTTGGGAGAGTAGCGCTGCCTCCCCGAGGTAACGATTGGTGAATACCCATTTGGATATTAGCCATCGCTGAGCCCGCGTAGTAGGGTGTGCTATACTGATACAGTTGGCCCAAAAGAAAGAGCGCTGTCTTTTTTGTCGCCGCATATTGAATCCGTGCGTTGCCCATCCAGTTTTGGCCGGAGAAACTATCGTCATAATAGCTCAAACCGCCCGTTACTTGCAAGCGTTTATGCATAAAATCACGTTGTACCGAAGCCGATGCACCGAGCCGGTAACCTGTGCCCCGGTTAAAATACCGGTTATTTGCAGCCTCAATGACTGAAAAATTCCCACGCTGCAGGTTGGCATTGAAATTAAACCAACTGTAATTGTAGGCAAGATTAGCCCGCAACTGCCATTCCCCATCCGTCGCAACGGACGATTGCATGTGGCCACCCTCCAGCTGCACATACGCGAACTGCCGGTAATTTCGGCTCCGCCAATTGATTGCACTACTCAATCGATAAGCACGGAGATCCATTACCGGATCGGCATTATCCACGCCTCCCGCATAGTAATTTCCTTGTTCATATTCATGCAGCGGGGCCAACGAGAGGTTAACAAAGTCGGTCAACGGGAAAGACGCACCGAGTTCCGCTCGGGATATGAGGAAATCATTTCGATAAGAAAGCTGTTCCCCGAAATATTCCGGTGCATATTCATATAGGCTATAGGCTAGCCAAACATTGGCCCGGTTAACGGCCCGGTTAATGCGTTGGTTGAGCTGCAACGCACCCCGCCTCACACCGGGATAATAACCGGTACTGTAATAGTTGGTGCTACTAATGGTGTATTGTGCCACGCTTGCGTGCAATTGGAGGCCGGCAGCCAAAGCTGGCCGATAGTCATCGCCCTTATCGGTTCCGTAAAGCGGCCGTGTAAGCGCGGGGCCGAAATCAGCCACCAATCGGATGCGATCCTTCAACGCTTGCCGGAACAGGTCAAAGGTACTCATGTACAGAAAACTTTCGCTGTTGCCCAAGGGTAGCCGTTCGTAAACGGCGGTACCGATATACCGCTTTTTTTCCGGAATACCCTCGCCCAACCGAGTCCGAAAATATGTAGTGAAACCATTTCGGAAATCCGGACGGTAATCGGATCCAAGTAAATCGAATGTATGTTCCACTACACCAATTTCCACATGCTCCGACTTCAAAGAATCGGAAAAATAGACCTTTACACCACGTCCATTTACGAATGTTTCCAGGCTTTCCGCAATATTCCCAACGGTAATCCCCATATTACCACGCTCATAGTTCAACCATGTATTGCTCAGGAACGGACGGTGGTTCCAAGCGCCCCATTGGTATGCCAGCGTATTGAAATCGAGTTTCCCGCCAGCAAGTGGATAATTGCCCCGGGCAGCGAGCTGCCAAGAACGGCTTTCGGAGAATGGATTGCGGGCGATGAACGTGACGCGGTTAGGCTGGTAAGACCACAGATTGGTTGCCGCATGGGTAGGGTCTTCATATCGCCGGGTTGCGGAAGCGTTCTGCACGTTGACGGACGTATTCCCGAAAACGTCGCCATTCGCATACATCCCTGCGATGGTAATCGTAAAGCGTTCCATCCGCATCAACTCACGATCTATGATATACCCGAAAGCGATTGTCGTATCGGCTGACGGCAGCACCTCCGCTTCCGCAGCGGAAAATCGACGGGGCCCGTGCTGACTGGGCAGGGAAACAACCACGCGGACCCGTTCGGTTGTATTGCCGCCATTCCGAATGACCACGCGGACAGGCAACGAATCACCTACCTGCCGCATCAGCGCGTTGGTATTGATGGCATGTAGCCACATGAGTTGTTTGGGCTTGACAACCAATATCGTCAGGGCACTTGCCAATACATGACCGTCGGTACCCAAACATTGCATGGTGATTGGATACTCCCCCGCCGCTATGCTTTTTGATAACTGTAATTTAATCGGCACATACTGCCTGCTTTCCGGCGCCACGTGCACGCTTCCGCCACCGCTTCCCAATACGTGGATGCCGGTCGGCGAAATGATGCGTAACTGTCCGCCTATGGAGTCGGTTGTCCGATTCACAAAAGCGACAGTGAGCCCGACAATGTCGTCATTTGAGCCAGACACCAATGAGTCGACCGTAAGGCTATACCCCGGTTCTTGTAGGCCGGTTTGCTGCTGTACGGCCATAGCCAGCAAGGCGAACAAACTGAGTACGTTTGTTACCGCTAATGCACGTATGTAGCCAACCCACATCCTACCGCGGCTTTATTGGGGGAGCAACTGGTAAAGTACAACGGTGGTATACGTGCCTGACCTGGCCCTAAGTAAGCGTTCGTCATTTCCGGTCGTACGGTATACAATCGTGAAAAATTGCGGCGCCTCCCTGCCTGTATTGGCTGCAAACAGCACTTGGTAGCCATCCGATAAGGCGATTTCCGTATACTGGCCCGACGATGCAGGATTACTCCCAGGCTCGAGCCGTAGGTTGACTACCGAAACAGGCAACGTAGCCTGCCCACCGGCCAGCGAAGTCAGCTCCGGACCAATGGTCTTGACCGCCACCGAATAGCCAGTGTTTGCGTTGACTTTCAATCCATCTGGGTAAGTTGCCGTTACGCCGCCTACATAATTGCTCACGTTCCCGAACTCCAACGTGCCCTCACGCGCCGCACCGAGCACTTCCAGGCCATAAACGGGCTCTTCTTGGGGTGCGCCCGATAACGTTTGGTTTACTTGGATATGGTAAACAACGTCTTGATAACCCAACACACCGCCTGCTTGGCCGTACAGGGTAAACGTAATCGGCACCGAATACACAATCATCTGGTAGGCTGCACGGTTTTTCATCTGGTCGAGGTACGAGCCGCCCGCCACATGCATGGTGAAATACAAGTGAAACTGCATACTTCCGCCATACGGATTCTGATAGGCAATCGGCACATTGGATTCGGCAATTAGAACAGTTTCCCCAAGCGCATTGAATGGAATGGATGCCATACTGGCACCGATATCCGCCAAAGTAGGACTGTTGCCACTATCGTGGGTGAACTGGAAACGCAGCTTCTCTGCCGGAAAAGGGAGGCCCGAAACATTCTCCCCCGACACCGGCCTGATTTGACCATTGATCCGCGCACGGACCCCCCAATTAGGCTCGTTGATTTCCATTCCTTGATATTGGATATGAAACCGATGGCTTCCCTCCGGCGCCGTGTATCCGGCGTAGTCGGTTACGTTGAAGTATCCCCCACTGTACGCGTTAAACCGTAGCTGTGCCCAGGTAGCCGATGGCCAGCAGCTCAACAAACACCAGATTGCCCAGCCGAGAAACCACTTAATTTCCATGGGTAAATTCCAGTTCCGCAATCTTAACCGTATTTGCTTCTCCATAGTTTACAATCGCTGTGGCGATGTACTTTCCGGTTTCCAGATCTTTCGGCACTACCACGTACTTTTGCCGCCGGTCGCCCGGCATGGAATAGAACGACTCATCGGGGAGTACACGCTTGCCACCGGTGGTTTGATTAAGTAACTCCAAACTGATCCGGCCGTCGGCCCATACGTCGCCGTCGTTGTCAACATGCAATATAAGTACCGGCACGTCTTCTTTTTGATACCTGAAATTGGTTATTTCCAGGTTCGGACTGAAACTGCCGGGCAGGCGCTGGTACAGTTTAATTCCTGTTCGAACCGCAATGCGGATATTCGCACCTTGCTGGTCAACACCGTCACGCGGGTTGAGCTGCGTAACGTACAAAATCGCCGTATGTACGGGTATAGTGTCATTTTGATAGCCTACGGGAACAGTCATCTGCACATCAATCTCCTTACTTTCGCCCGGCGCGAGTGAAAAATAAGCTTCTGGAACCGAGAGCCAAGCCGCACAAGATGTAGCTAATGTCCCCGCCGGGTACATCAGGTTATCGCCATAGGTATCATATGCCCAGTCCTCAAATGAAACCGCCAACTCCAACGGATAGTCTCGACTCGGGTTACTCACCACCACCTTTTCTGTTTGGCTCTGGCCCGGCCCGATGACATAGTATACCCGTGGCGGACTGATGGAAATGCCCGTCTGGGCATATACTCCCAACATCCCAAATCCCATGAGGATAACAAAGGCAACAGCCATCGGCTTAATCAACTTATGTTTCATCTGTTTATTTTTTGTTCTTCGTGGTTAGCTGGAGCCTTTGATGGTTCATAGGGTAAATATAACAACAATGGGGTTGCAACCCTAATGGAAACAACCCCAACATGTGTTTGTTTTAATCTCGTTTATTCACTTACGATGGTGTAAACCACATTCACCGTATACTTGGTCTGCTTGTTCTGAAAGAGCTTATCCAAATAGGCCCCTTTTCCGGCAGCTTTGTATTCGACATCGTAGGCCTTGTCAACCACATTGGCGTTGTTGCTGTGATGAAAGAGCTCCGCACCGTACGTGCCGCTATTCATTTCGCTGATTTTCCGGGCATATGCATTTACGCCTGATTGGGCTAATCCCGTTACCATAACCGTGCTACCGTCAATCGTATTGGTATTTCCGCTTTCACCGACCAAATTCGGCGAAGAGGACTTCACATAGATTTTATAACCACCGCCAATATTCGTTACCCGAAGGTGGCCATTTGTCGTTGTGAAGCTCACACCGTTTTCATAGTCGGCCGCGGTTTCATAGACGAGATTAACTTGGTCGTGGCTTACCGTCAATGTACGCACCGGCTTCAAAATCACGTTGAGTGCAACCTGCGCCGGACTACCATTTCCCACAGGACCTACCTGGCCGCCACCCAGCCCCGTCGTTTGTGCGCTTGCCACGCCTGCAAAGGTGCTACCCGCTGCAACCAATACCGCTAAAACTACATTTTTCACCTGATTTTTTACACTGTTTTTCATGATGTTGTTACTAATAATATGTTTTGTATTTTTCCTTTTTTCTACAATTCCCTTAAAGGATAGTACAAAGGTATGGCGGGATGGAACGCCGAAAAATATGAAAAACAGTATATGAAATATGCGTTACAGCAGGTGTGTAGTAGTTTGCTTACATTTTGTAAACAGACCGCTACGAATAGCCTTGTTTACGAAATTCGGAAGGTCTTAATCCGGCGTTTTTCATGAAAAATGCACTAAAATTTTGCTCTCCACTGAAGCCGAGGGAAACACTGATTTCTTTTACACTTTTCTTGGTATAGATGAGCTGGCGTTTCGCCTTTCTGAGTACGTAATTGGTGATGACCTCTTTGGCGCCCATACCAAGCACTTGTTCTGTAGCCTTGGTTAAACGGCGTTCGGTAATATTCAATTGGTCGGCGTAAAACTTAACGGTTTTCTCTTCCACGAAATACTTAGCGATAAGCTCCTTATATTTTATCGATAGGAAATTGTCTTGGTCCTCCTTGTAACTCCCCATAGAAACCTGGTTGACCGTCATGGAACCCATGATGAGGATTTGTTCAACGAGGTTGTGCGCCAAATCCTTATTCACTTGCTCGTCGAGGCCGTTCTTTGCCTGATACAGCAAATATACCATGACCTTGCCATAGGCCACCCCTTCTTCAGGTAGCGCCATATAGTACACTTGGCTATAATCATTGAAAAGCGGGCTGTGCTGCAAAAAGTGTAAGTCGCGCTCGGACCGGCTGAAAAAGCGCGACGAAAAAAGCAACACATAGGTATCTTCGGTCATATCCTCATCAAACTTCGCTATCCGGTCTTGGCCGACGAACAAAACGGAATATGGAGGTAATTGAAATGCACGTTCGTCGATATGGTGGACCGTTCCGTTGGGGCCTGAAAAGATAATCGTGTAGACGTTTCGCCTTACGGAATCGAACATATCGGGAAGGTGTTCATGTAGCTTTTGTACACGGTAAATACCAAAATCAGTAGCCATAACATCAAAAAAGCAACAATTATACCACTCGGCTTATTCGGTACCGAAACGCAGAATAAGCGTGCATTAACGGACACTGATACTGTAAATCAGAAGTTGGCGGTCAGGATTTGCCGGCGTCTCCTTTTCGCGGCGTATACCTGGCTGGCCAACTATCTTTGACCAGTTGCCGGAAGCGATTTGTCCCATTACTTCATTTTTCAATATAACCAGCGAATCAACCGCAATACGGTTCACCGACACGCCATACACGCTCGTACCGAAGCCCATTACGTGTTCCTTTCGATAACCAGTCGTGGCACTATCCAGTGTCGTCAACCCCCGGTAGTCACTCCCATCCACACGGATGGTTTGGATTGGCTTCAACGTAATGCTGATACCCACAGCGCCCTGCTGCTGGGAATACCCGTCATGGGGCAACACCGATACTGTGGCAACCAAAAGAAGAAAAGCGGAAGCAGAACCACTTGCTTTCATAGGGACGCATTTACCTTTCGCAAGGTAAAAAAAATCCCATTAATAATTTTTTTATCTTTGCAAGATATGGATGACCCGGCGCAGCTAACCGAATTCGGAAAAATACTCCTTATTGGAGTGGCGGGTATCTTGTTGGTATTATTCACCTTACTGCTGGGCAACATGCTGTCGCCCAAGAAACCGACTGCCGAAAAGCTAAGTACTTACGAATGCGGAGAAGAGACCGTCGGAAATGCTTGGATACAATTCAATCCACGTTTTTACGTTATTGCACTTGTATTTCTGCTGTTTGATGTCGAACTGCTTTTCATCTTCCCGTGGGCAACCGTCTTTGGCCAATCCGAGTTGGTGGCAGCTGACGCCCGATGGGGCTGGTTTGCACTGCTGGAAATGGCCTTATTTGTAGGGATATTGATTATCGGTTTGGTATACGTATGGAAAAAAGGCGATTTGGAATGGATAAAGCCCAAGCCGGTCACCCCGCACGTGCAGGTGAATATACCTACATCGGCCTATGACAGATTGAACAGCGGCAGCTACCGTGTGCGGGAATTCAGCCCGGACAACGCAGCCCCGGCTATCGCGAAAACGACATCTCCCGGCGGTGAACCGAAAAAAAAGCCGGTTTTTAAGCCGGTATTCAGGAAACCCGGAACAACACCATCATGAGCATCGATAAACAATTGGAAAGCAACGGCGTTGTCATCGCCAAATTGGACGACCTGCTCAACTGGGCTCGGCTTTCGTCCATGTGGCCCATGAGCTTCGGTATCGCTTGCTGTGCCATCGAAATGATGGGCGCTATGGCGTCCACCTACGACTTGGATCGATTCGGTGTATTCCCGCGCCCCTCGCCACGCCAATCGGACGTGATGATCATCGCCGGCACGGTAACATTTAAGATGGCCGACCGCATCCGCCGACTGTATGAGCAGATGCCCGATCCCAAATATGTTATCTCCATGGGCTCGTGTGCCAACTGTGGCGGCCCCTATTGGCAGCATGGTTATCATGTGGTCAAAGGTGTGGATCGCATCATTCCCGTAGACATTTACGTGCAAGGATGCCCGCCTCGGCCCGAGGCACTCATCGGTGCTTTCTTGGAGTTACAGAAAAAAATAGAAACGGAACACATCGTAGCCGATAAACTGCGATCAACACACGCATAACCTTCAACGTATATTTCAATCTTCATCATGGCAAAAGATTTTTATGGCGAACTGAAATTGGGAATCCTCGGCGGCGGACAATTAGGCCGCATGCTGATCCAGGAAGCCATCAACTTCAACGTGAATGTACACGTGCTCGATCCGGATAAGAATGCACCTTGCCGCAACCTATGCAACCACTTCGCGCACGGCGCGCTGGATGATTTCGACACCGTTTATGCATTCGGAAAAGGACTCGACATGGTGACCATCGAAATCGAGAAAGTAAATGTAGACGCCCTCGAGAAACTGGAAGAAGAAGGGGTAGTTGTGTATCCGCAGTCGCGCGTAATCCGCCTCATCCAAGACAAGGGGCTGCAGAAGCAGTTCTTCAAGCAAAACGATATTCCCACGGCACCCTTCCAATTGATATCATCGAAAGAAAACCTGGCAAATACCGCAATTACGCTCCCTTATATCCAAAAGCTCCGTAAGGATGGCTACGACGGTCGGGGGGTGAAGAAAATCGTGAACCAATCCGATATCGGAACAGCGTTCGAGGCCCCAAGCCTCATTGAGCAGTGGATTGATTTTGAAAAGGAGCTAGCGATTATCGTGTCGCGGAACGACAATGGTGATGTGGCCGTTTTCCCTTGCGTGGAGATGGAGTTCAACCCCGAGGCTAACCTCGTAGAATTTCTGATATCACCTTCTACCCTGCCCTTTGAAACCCAGCAGCGGGCAGAACTTTTGGCCAAAAAAATCGCAGAAGATTTGCAGATTGTTGGCCTGCTTGCGGTAGAGCTATTCCTCACCCGAGAGGGGCAGCTGCTGGTCAACGAGTTGGCCCCACGCCCCCACAACAGCGGCCACCAAAGCATTGAAGGGAACTTTACTTCCCAATTTGCACAACACCTCCGGGCAATCTTCAACCTCGCTCCCGGCAGTACAGCCATACGCAGCAATGCCATTATGGTAAATCTATTGGGCGAGGCCGGTCATGAAGGGCTGGCCCGTTATGAAGGAATCGAAGAGATTCTGGCCATGGAGGGTGTATATTTACACCTGTATGGAAAGAAGTTTACCAAACCCTTCCGCAAGATGGGCCACGTGTGTATCATCAATGAAGACCGCGAGCGTGCCATTTTGATTGCGAGGGAAGTGCAACAAACACTTAAAGTGGTGACGTGATAGTTAGTTGATAGTTGATACCCTACCCGATTGGTGTAGTGAAATCGGGAAAAAGCAAATAGCAAAAAAGCGAACAACGGATAACGAATGGCAACAAAAACAATAATACCGGAAGTAGGCATCATCATGGGCAGCAAGTCGGACCTGCCGGTAATGCAGGATGCTGTGGAAATTTTGAAAGCGCTCGGCGTACGCGTTGAAGTATCCATTGTTTCTGCACACCGCACGCCCGACCGTATGTATGCGTATGCGAAAAGTGCGGCTTCCCGCGGATTGAAGGTCATCATTGCCGGTGCCGGCGGCGCAGCCCACCTCCCCGGTATGGTCGCCTCTATCACGCATCTCCCGGTTATCGGTGTACCCGTAAAATCATCCAACTCCATTGACGGATGGGATTCGGTGCTCTCCATCCTGCAAATGCCCAATGGCATACCTGTAGCTACCGTAGCGCTCAACGCCGCTAAAAATGCGGGCATACTCGCCGTTCAGATCCTTGCTGTCTCAGACGAGCAACTGGCGCAAAACCTGTTGGCATACAAAGCCGAATTGGCTAAAAAAGTGGAGGAAAGCGCGAGGGAATTGGAGTAATTTCTTCCGGGTTATCCAATGGCAGGGATACGGTAGCCATTGTGATATTCAGCTGCAAGTAACCTGTTCGCCGCCTTGCTGGTAAAACGTTCCCTTTGTGCATCCCAATAAATTTTCTCTCCCGTACGGTAAGCGATATTGCCCATCTGTGAGAAGATAGCGATATGGGCTCCGGCAGTGATGGGTGCGTGGAGATCCTCCAGCTTCCTTGAGCGCACCACTTCGATGAAATTGGTCGTATGCTTATCCAATCCATTATCCGAGCTTTTCTGTAAAGGAACGGCTTCCATACGGTTCCCTTCGGGGATTACTTCCCAACCGCCTCGGTCAAGCACCAATGTGCCGAAGTTACCAATGAAGGCCACGCCGTGATTGCGCCCATAAGGGCCACCGTCGATGCCGTTGGCATGTTCCCATTGCACGGTGAAGTCATCAAATTCGTAAACGGTGGTAAGCGTATCGGGTGTTTCTGCGGCGTCATCCGGATAGGCGAACTTCCCACCCGTGGCCATGATGGATTTAGGTGTGGTCGCCTTCATACCGATCAATGCAAAATCGAGCATGTGCACGCCCCAATCGGTCATCAGCCCACCGGCATAATCCCAAAACCACCGGAACTCGAAGTGGAAGCGGTTCGGGTTAAACGGCCGTTGCTTAGCAGGCCCCAGCCACCGCGTATAATCCACGCCCTCGGGCACCGGGCTGTCGGGCTTTACGGGAATACTTTTCATCCATCCTTGGTAAGCCCAAGCCTTTACCAGCCGGATCTTGCCGAGCTTACCCGAATGCACAAAATCCATGGCGTCGCGGAAGTGCTGTTGGCTTCGCTGCCATTGCCCGACCTGCACCGCGCGGCCGTATTTAGTGGCTGCGGCCACCATGGCCCGGCATTCGGCAATGGAGTTGCCCAACGGCTTTTCGACGTACACATCCTTTCCAGCCGCACAAGCATCCACCAGTTGCAGGCAGTGCCAGTGGTCGGGCGTACCGATAATCACGGCGTCGACGTTCGGATCAGCTAGCAATTCCTCATGCTTGCCATACAATTTGGGTTCGATACCGCGGGTCTTAAGCTCGCCGGCACGCTTATTCAACACGTTGGTATCCACATCGCAAAGTGCGGTGCACTGTACACCCGGCACGTTCAGCATGGAGTTGAGGTTTGCCCATCCCATGCCATTGGCACCGATAAGGCCCACCCGGACCGGACCTTGAATGGCACGTCCGACAGAGAATGTACTCGGCCAGGCCGAAGCGGCACCGGCTGTCGCTGCCAACGTTGCCATCGTGCCAATGAACTTTCTTCTAGTCGTATTCATATCAATAGCGTTATAACGGTTCGAATTATCCGACCAAGATAAGAAAATATTGGATTATCTTCACCCAAAAAAGGTCCTTGGTTGGTAGCCAAGGACCTCCTTCAGTTACCGATTTCGGAGACTAATCCCCGTAGCCCGGATTTTGGTCCAATTGGCCATTCCGGTTCATTTCATCCCGGTGGATCGGGAAGAAGTACATCTTATCCAGCCATTGCCGATTTTCGATGCCGGGGTCAATGGTTCCCACCGTATAGGTATAATCGTAATTTTCGGGGTCATAGCGGTACACCGACACCGAACTGCCGGCCTTCAGCCGCCCGAACACCCGCATAATACCCACTTTACGCCCCAGCGTTTCACCAGCGATCATCCATCGGCGTGCGTCATGGAAACGATGTTCCTCATAAGCCAGTTCGATGCGCCGTTCATTACGGTAAATATTTCGCAGATCATCGCCAGACGCGGTGACTGCCGGCATGCCTGCACGGAACCGGATACGGTTAAGCCAGGTCCTTGCTTCGTCATCTTCGCCAAGTTCGATGCAGGCTTCCACATAATTCAAAACGACTTCAGTAAAGCGCAATACCGGCCACGGCACGAACTGCCTGGTATTTTGGTCGACCACCGCGGGGTCCGGATCGATGAATTTTCGCATGTAGTACCCTGTATACGAGCCGTTCCAATCTTCCACACTGCTATTTCGCGTATCCAAACCATAATGGATTACTTTTCGCCCGTCCTGCATCACTTCATATTGGCCGGTTTGGATCTGATTGGCGGGGTCGCGGCCCGCCACGTCAGCAGTACGTGGCTTCCAATCAGCACCGTCGTACAAAATCGTCGCATAAAAACGCGGATCGCGGTTCTCATAAGGCGTGATGGCGTGCTGGGGGTTACCCCAATCGAACGGAGATCCATCGGCCATCCCGTAGTCATCCACCAATTGCTGCGTCGGCGTATTCCCTGCCCAGTTGTGGTAGCCGTTAGGGCCATTGTTTCGGCCCACATAGTTACCGCCTTCATCTTTGAGGTCGATAAAAAACCGGCCCAGTATAAGATCCGCTTTGCCGTCAGCAGGAACGGCTTTGCTACCCCCGCCCATGGCAATCGACAGGTAATTTTGCGTGCCTTCTTCGGCGGTGGCAGGTGTCGTGAGGTCCATCATATAACCCGGCCCATGCGCATCCAGGATCGCCTTGGCCGCATCGCGTGCCAATAACCAACGGGCTTGCTGATCTCCCGTGGTATAGCCTAGGTATTCCTTATTTGCATACCCGCCAATCACTTCGGAATTTGCAGTTGCCGTAGGAATGTCGTGGAGATCGCTTGCGGCATACGTCAGCATGCGCGACTTCAGCGCCAATGCAGCCACGGCGCTTGCACGTCCATCTACGGGCTGGGCCTCTGCCAACAGCTCACTGGCTCGGTCGCAATCGGCTATGATAAACGCCACACACGCTTCGTAGGTGTTGCGGGGTGCCGTGTAATCCTCCTCGCCCAGTTCATATACACGGTCGATCAGCGGCACCGCACCATAATATCGTAACAGTTGGTGATAGTAAAACGCCCGGAGGAAGTGGGCTTCACCCATCAACTGTTCGGCAATGCCACTTGAGTTGTCAAACTGGGGCTCGGCAAGATTCGCCAACGCGATATTCGTCGCCCGGATGCGCCCGTAGACGTTCGCCCAGGCGTAAGACCCAATGATCCATCCTGGGTCCGCATCATTCGACCGGCTTTCAGTCACGGTATTGATACCGCGGCCGGGATGGGTAAACATGGACTCGTCCGTAAGCGAAGCCTGCATCTGCTCGTCCAACCCACCCTGCCCGAATCCATTGTAAATTTCGACAACAAAGGCCTCCGCCAATGCGGCATCTCCCCAAGCGACTTCTTCCGGCACTTCTCCAAGCGGTGCAGTACTTACGAAATCGTCGTTACATCCAGTTATGCACGCCATGAGTAACAACGCGCTTATGAAGTTATATTTTTTTAAAGTTCTCATCGTCATTTTTCTTAAAAGGTTACCGCTATTCCTGTGTTGATCAACCGTGCTTGCGGATAGTATTGCCCCGTGGAGTTGAGCGATTCCGGGTCATATACCTCAATCTTGCTCCATGTAAACAAGTTAAATCCACTCAGGTAAATCCGTAGGTTGCTGATGCCGGCTGGCTGCATCCATTGCGCAGGGAAGGTATATCCCAATTCAAGGTTCTTCAGCCTGATGTAGTCTGTACTCCGCATCCAATACGTGTTGCCCGACGAGTAATACTGGTCACTGCGGTCCGTAATACGAGGGTGCTCGCTACTGGGCGCATCGACCCGCCAACGATTTTCGTAGAAATGCAGCAAATAGTTACCAATGGCACCCGACTCGTCGGTGCCCACGCGCAACTCTCCGCCGGTAGCCCCTTGGAAAAGGATCGTCAAATCGAAGCCTTTGTACTGCATACCGATGTTCAACCCTCCCTGGAATGTCGGAATGGTGTTTTTGTCGCGCCGTACACGATCATCGGGATCGATCTTGCCGTTGCCATCGTAGTCCACAAACTTCATGTCCCCCGGCCGAAGCGAGTTGGTCACGTCACTATAGTCGAGTGTATTGGCGGCGATATCGGCCTCATCGCGGAATACACCGTCGTAGATGTAATACAATCCGGAGTTGATGGTCCTGCCGGTCGAATGCTGCCATTCGGGTGCACCCGGTGCTTCGTCCCAAAAGATGATTTCGTTCTTGGCGTATCCGCCATTTAAGCTGACATCCAAGTTGAGCGCACCAATTTGATCGGTGTAGCCAGCGGAGAAATCCCAGCCTGCGTTTTCTACGATACCGATATTTTCAGCAGGCAACGTCATGCCCGTACTTTGTGGTATAGAGGCATTCCTACGCCAAAGGATACTTTCACGGCGGTTTTTGAACCATTCTACCGTAAAATTGAACATGCCATCCATCAACTGGCCATCAAGGCCGATGTTGTAGTTATTGGCCACCTCCCACGTAACGAACATATTGGGCACCCGGCTCTCGTATAATGTCTTTACGAGATTGTTTCCAATAACGTACGTTCCAAAACCGTAGGTGGAGAAATATTGATACTCCTGCAACGTTTGTTCGCCATTATTGTCATGATCATAATAAATCTGATCATTACCCATTTGCCCATAAGAGCCGCGCAGTTTCAGGTAGTTTACTAACGGTACGGCGTCTTTCCAAAAATTCTCTTGAGAAATCATCCAGCCAGCCATGATTCCGGGGAAAAAACCGTACCGGCTATTCTCCGGAAACATGTAGGAGCCATCATAACGCCAGAGGAACTCTGCAATATATTTGCTTTGGTAATTATAGCCTACCCGACCGAAATAATTGAGCCGGGCGCGTTCCCAAGCGCCGCCGCTATTGTTTTTCTCGGCATCGCCACCGGCGAACAAGTAATCAATGTTCGTAGAAATAAAATACCGCCTAAATGCGCTGAAATTGTCGTTGCTAATCGTCTCACGGTTAACCCCCGCCAACAGGTTGATCGTATGATCACCGAATGTCCGATCGTAAGTAAGCACGCCCCCCAACAAGATGTTCATCTGATCTTCATCCTCTTGGTTTAGACGCGGGTCTGCCGGTCCGCGCTGTCCGCGCACCAACAGTGGGGTCACACCATCTTCTTCGTAATCACCCTGCCACGTGTATAGATACCAGGGGATTTCCCACCGTTTCGTTTTCCGCATATACTTGTCTATGGACGCCGTGCCGCTGAACTTCAGTCCTTCCACCCAAGGTACGGTAACATCTACTTGTCCATTGGTCTGGAAATAATACCGTTTATCCCGATCATAACCGGTTTGATCTGTCGTAATCACAACCGGGTTTTCTCCATACTCAATGTCGGGGCCGGGCATTCCGTTCGGCCAGTAAGCGGGCTCGGTCGGTATCCCCCGCATCAACATGCGGAAGATAGCTGCAGCCGATTTTGTAGGGAATTGCCGGTTTTCCTGCCGGCCTAAAATGCCGATTTTGGTGCTGATATACTCGTTGATATTTGCGTCTAGGTTCACACGGATGTCGTACTGCGAGTAACCCGTGGCTGAGTTTTTATAATATGCATCCTGGTTCTGGTAGCCTAAGGAGGTAAGGTATTTGATATCTTCCGTGCCGCCGCTTATTTGTAGATTATGTTGCGATTGGGGCGACCAGTTTTTGAGGGTGGCACCATACCAGTCCGTATTCGGATGACCCCACGGATCCGACCCATCAGCAAACAACTGGAAATCTTCCGGAAGGTAAGGTGCCGTCAACACGCTGTTATCTGGCCGGGTATATGATCCCGTTTCGCGGAATGCCGTTTGCGCATCCTGCCATTCATTCACGGGCAGTTTAAACACTTCGAGCTCGTTGCGCATTTCGGCATATTGCACCGCATCGGCTAGTTCTGGAATTACCGTTGGCTGTGAAAACGCCTGGTTAAATGTATACGACAATGACGGCTTGCCCGTTTGGCCGCGCTTAGTGGTAATGAGGATAACCCCATTTGCCGCCCGTGCGCCATAAATAGCCGCCGAGGCGTCCTTCAGCACCGAAATGTTGTCGATATCAGCCGGGTTCAGGCGTTCAAAACCGCCCGCACGTGCCGGTATGCCATCGATTACAATCAGTGGGCCGCTATTTCCCAGCGTGTTAGTACCACGTATCCGTACCGCAGCGCCATCATATCCGGGCTCTGCACTCCCTTGGGTGGCCACAACCCCCGGCAGCCGGCCCGCGAGTGCATTGGATACATTGACGGTGGGTGATTTCATCAGTTCGGCACTCTTTACAGAGGCTACGGACCCGGTAATCGTTTCACGTCGCTGGGTGCCGTACCCCACTACGACGACCTCTTCCAAATTCGACATGGCGGCATCCAATTCCAGCTGCACATCGATTCGCTGTCGATCGACGACGATGGTTTGGGGAACATAGCCAACATACGAGTAAACCAGCGATATGCCTTCCGTTACTTCGATGCTGTAGTTTCCGTCGTCATTGGTCATTGTGCCGGTTGTACTACCGGCTACTGAAACACTGGCTCCAGCAATGGGCGCACCCTGTACATCCGTAATTTTGCCTTGCACCGTGACGGTGCTTTCCTGGGCCGTAAGCGAATGTCCAGAAAAGGCAATCAACATCCACAAGATGCCGATCGACATGTACCCGTGTGTCCTTAACCAGTATCCTAGCCGGTTAAGTGCCTGCTGCGATCGCATTTGATTCATAATTGTGTGTTTTAATGATATAAAAGAAAAAACTTGGTTATTTTAATAAGCAAACCCCCTACTTGTTTGTGGCAATCGGATTGGCGACACACCTTTATCAATGTGACTCATAATTTCGGTTCTTTTATTTTAATAAGGCATTACGGACCGTTTCGGCCCAAAGCAGATGAACACTATAATTGCTTTTATCGTTAATTTAACACTTGTGCTGATTTATTGTTTTCAACAAAAAAATAAAAGCCAATATGTGCCCTGGGGTTCTAACGAACATGCCTTTATGGCAACATACAACCGATTACGCCTTATGATAAATTAGCTTGTTTCGTAACAACATGCCGCTATAATTTACGAATTCCGTTTTTATCTGCTATTATTGCACTTGTCGAATAACAAAAATGCCTACATTATGATCGAGTACACAAAACAGAGCCGCATTTTAGTCGCCGTAGACTGTATCATCTTTGGCTTCGATGGCTATGACTTGAAGCTATTGTTGATAAAGAGGGGGTTCGAGCCAGAGAAAGACAAATGGAGCCTGATGGGTGGGTTTGTCCAATCCGACGAACGACCCAAAGATGCCGCTTCACGTGTACTGAAGCAACTTACCGGATTGAAGGACGTCTATATGGAACAGTTACAGGTATTCGGGGAACCCCGCCGGGACCCCATAGAACGGACAATCAGCATCAATTATTTCGCACTTATCGATATCAAAAGATACGAAACCCCACTCAACGATGACTACCGTGCGGAATGGTTTCCCCTCAATCGTGTACCTAAGCTCATTTTTGACCACCATAAAATGGTGCAAAACGCGAAGAATAAACTGCGTTACAAAGCCGCATTGCATCCCATCTTGTTCGAGCTGCTACCGGAAAAGTTTACTATTCCGCAAATCATGACGCTTTACGAGCAAGTCTACGACGTGGAGTTGGATAAACGTAACTTCACCAGAAAGCTGCGTTCAACCGGGCTACTCATCAAACAACAAGATAAAGACAAGGAGAATTCAAAGAAAGGCGCTTTCTATTATAAACTGGATAAAGCCACTTACAAGGAAAAGTTTACCAAATTTTTAAATTTCGTTTCAAACCCCGAGTATTAAACGTACATCAATTAGCCATAACCTCTTTATAAAGCGTTTCAGCATTCCATTTTTGCGTTTTTGCATTTTCCACCTCAAACGTTTACATTAGCTGTATAAAAAAACTAACGATGCACAACAGACGTAAATTCCTGAAGCACGCAGGGATAGGTATGGCCTCGGCTTATTTTGGCCCCTTACTTTTCTCCTGCTCGCCAACAGGAAAACCAACGGTAAGCTTAACCGAAATCGGTCTGCAACTCTTCACACTCCGCGACCAGCTCGCTGACAACGCTGTTGCAACCCTCGCCCGGGTGGCCGAAATCGGATATGACCATGTAGAAACTTTCGGGTTGGAAGTAGGTGACGACGGAAAAATCACATTTTGGGGCATGGATATTCCGTCCCTGTCGACCGTGCTTACTGACAATAAACTAAAAACCTATAGCGGGCATTATGATTTGGCCGAATTCCTCACACCGGGCGATGGCAATCAAGACACATTGAAAATCGCGATAGATACGGCCGCGGCATTGGGCCAGCATTACCTAGTCGTACCCGTGCCCCCAATCGCGCTTATCGACAAGCTGACAGCAGATGATTACCGTTTCATAGCAGACCAGCTCAATAAGGGGGGCGAGCTGGCGGCAGAGTCTGGCCTGACAATCGGTTATCACAACCACTTCTGGGAATTCCGCACCTTGGCAGACGGCCGTAAGGGCTTGGATATCCTTATTGAAAACACCGACGAGGGCCTCGTGGCGTTTGAATTGGATTTATTCTGGTGCGAAAAATCAGGTACGGACAGCGCTGCCTATTTCGAAAAGCATCCCGGCCGTTTCCCTCTTTGGCACATCAAAGACATGGACAAAAACAATTCCGGAACCATTGTGGGCGGCGACTATGACCAGAGACCATTCATGGAGATCACCGAAAACATCACGTACGCCGAGGTCGGAACAGGAAGCATCGATTTCGAGAAAATCATGGCGGCAGAAAAGACAGCAGGCTTACAATATGCCTTTGTAGAACAGGATTTTATCACGATTGATCCATTTGAAAGCATCACCAAGAGCTACAAGTACGTAAAGGAAACGTTGTTGTAAGCCAATGCTTACCATTAAGAGCCGCACCGCCACTGAATCGCTTTTTCTTTTTTCAACCCGTGTCGTCAACTATCGGTAAAACGTGCGCGTGCACGTTTGTTAAGATGGTATTAGAGAATATACTAATTCAGCAAATCATATTCTGGTGTCTATGACACTAGAATATCTTATTGAAATAACCATAAAAATCATTATTTCGGGCAGATTATTAAAAATTATTATTGATATAGAAAATATTATAAATTATGTCTTGGGTGCGTTAACATTGCTCAGTACGATGGCGTTAGGTTTAACGGTATTATACAGTACCACGCAAGAGCAACGGCAGGAAAGACATTTATTAACTTCCCTGATAACGGACCTACAACACCAAATACCCAAACCCAAGACTATGCGAAGCTAATCGATGCCAAGCTCATAGCTATCAACGAATACTTAAAAAAAGAGGTGTAAAGGGTTTCACGCAAGATGCGAGTGGAGGTGATCCTATGGAACCGAAGCTTAGCCTGCTGGAATACTATAGCCTATATGATCGACACCTGAAGCGAATATTCGAGGGGCTTATGTACATCCCCACGGACTTCCCGGCCAAGCCCGAACTCACCTCCGCTTATGGATACCGGACCAATCTATTCCATTTGGGAGCAAGCGAATTCCATTCAGGAATTGATTTCAGGGGAAAAAAGGGTGACCTCATGCGGAGCACGGCGAATGGGGAAGTGGTTTATGCCGGGAGGCACGGCGGCTACGGAATCTGTGTGCAAATCAAACACAAAAATGGATATGAAACGTGGTATGTCCACCTATCGAAAAGCCTTATTAAAAAAGGTGACAACGTAGAAGTTGGCCAAATAGTTGGCGAAATCGGATCGACAGGGCGTCCCACCAGCTGCCACCTGAAGTACGGTAGGCAATAAAAAAGAAAGTATAGGCGACCTTTGGTCGCCTACCTAAACTGATAAACGGTCTTCGTGGTATATTCGCCGCCCGGTTCCAATACGGTAGACGGAAAGTCCGGGTGGTTTGGTGCATCGGGAAAATGCTGTGTTTCCAAACAGAACGCCGAGCGGTAACCGTATGTTTTTCCACCCTTGGCGTGCTGCACCTTATCCATGAAATTACCGCTATAGAACTGTAAGCCTGGTTCTTCCGTCAAGATGTCCATCACGATGCCGGTTTTGGGGCTTTCCACCGTGGCCACTAGCTGCAAACCGGGTTCTTTCTTCAACACAAAATTGTGGTCGTAACCCTTGCCAAGCAATAACTGCGCATCCGTCGTATCAATACGCGCGCCGATAGTGGTAGCTTGGCGGAAATCAAACGGTGTGCCTTCCACGGGTGTGATTTCACCGGTAGGGATAAGGGTTTCATCTACCGGCGTATACCCGTCTGCGCGGATAGTCAGCAGGTGATCCAGAATCGTGCTGTCCCCCTCCCCATTCAGGTTGAAATACGCGTGGTTGGTCAGGTTTACCACCGTAGCTTTGTCAGTAGTAGCATGATAGGCGATTTCAAGTCCATTGGCCGCCGTCACTGTATAAACTACCGTTGCTTCTAACGTGCCGGGATAACCTGCATCACCATCGGGCGATACGTATTGCAGTTCGAGGCTACTATCTGTTACATGTTTCACTTCCCATAGCTTAGAAAAAAAGCCATTGGTTCCGCCATGCAGCGAGTTTGGCCCATTGTTGATTTCCAATTGGTAGGGTTGACCTTCAAGCGCAAACTGCCCCTTGGCAATCCGATTACCGTAGCGACCCACAACGGCGCCGTAAAATCCTTCATCGGGCTGCCGGTAAGAAGCCAAATCGCTATAACCTAACACCACATCAACAAGGTCGCCGTTCTGGTCGGGGACGTGTAAACTTATGATACGGGCACCGTAATTAGTGATTGCGGCCACTACGTCCCCATTGGTCAGTGTATAGAGTTTAACTGAGTCGCCATCAATTTCTCCTGCGAAGTCAGCTGGCGATACCGTCAAAACAGAGGACGTGGCGGCAGCTGTCGACTGCTCTTGGGGTGGATTACAGGCCCACACACTTGCTACAGCTAGGACAACAGCGATCGACTTGTTTGCTTTTTTTGTCATCGTATTCAAATCAGGTTTACTAATACTATCTCCGCAAACTTAGATAAAGTATTGATACTTTTATTGTTTTTTTTTGCATCAATGAGATCGCTGCGCTAAGTTATTGATATTTTAATTATTTTTTTTTCGTATCAATGAAATTGCTACGCTAAGATTTGCTTTTATATGCAATTATAATCACGCCCTATTTTTTTACGGGTACGCGAACCTACAAAATATGGGTAAGACCGGACAAGCGTCATTTCGTTACCTTCATTACCCCATGCATAATGCGCCAATGGCCCGGAAAGGTACACACGTACGGGTAATCGCCCGGTGTATCCGGCACCGTTAATGTCAGTTCATAGCGCTCCTCGGGATTTACCAGTGGTGTACTGAACAAGACATCCGGTGTGGCAGGAATATACTGCATTTCGACACCCGTAGGTTGCTTGGCCAACTCATCGGCGGCTTCACCGACTTTTTCCAAGCTGCCCGGCTTCAATATCAGCATGTTATGCTGCATGTGATCGGGGTTTTCAAAAATGATTTTCAACGTTTGTCCCGCCTTGGCGGTGAAGTTGGTAACGTCGTATTTCATTTCGCCAATGACAGCCTTAATTGTTATCGTATTGTCAGCCACGACCACTTCGCCCGCCTCAGCCGCATGCAGGTTAACCGCGACAAGCCGGGTATTCGCCAGTCCACCCGTGAAATGGAAATCGTCGGGGTAATCGCCAACGTTGGGAAGCAACTCATTCGTACCCCATTGCTGTCGCCGATTATGGCCTATCCGGATAACCCTTTCGGGCACATTTGTGAATAGGCCGGAAGCCTGACCTTCGGCAGCCTGTTTCCCATCGATAGACAAGGTCATCTTTCCACCCGTAAGCAACGAAGCTTTCAGTTTAAAGGCATTAGGCAACGCATCGGTTGAACGGATAACCGTTTGGCGTCCGTTCTGGTTTACCTGGAAAGTTACCTTGCCATCCTTCATGTATACTGCATACCCGTTCCTTCCGTCCCCATGCGATACCAGTACACCTTCTACCAGCACGCGTTGCATTGCCGGTGGCCGCACATCGGTGACAAAACTGATTTCCTGATTGGAAAAATCGGGGATTTGCCGTCCGCCAATCGTACCTCCGGTTTCCAACGGAAGCACCGTCATGCTTTTACCGGCGACGATCCGTTCTGCCAGCGAACCATCGGTATTCGAGAGATCGGGGTGACCGACTTGTTGGTGATATTCGCCGAGAAATGCTTGCCGGTGCACTGCACCGGCGATAAGCAGGGCATGTGAAATCCATTTATCTTCGATATTTTCAGGTTGCTGGACGGCTTCGAAGATCGACTTACCGATTTCGACCGACGGCGCTGCATCCGACAGTGCCAGAAACGCAGCAAGGCGTACACGTAGGTCGGCGTCTTTGGTCACACCCGACGCGATCAACTGCTGCACCATGCCCTCGTGATTGATCGGGAGGGTCTGTACCGCAGCCCGCCGCACACCGGCAGCGGGATGCTTCAATGCGTCGATAACCACCGTCAGGCTTTTCTCATCTGTTCCATCCAGCAGGCCCAAGCCGTGCAAGGCCCATACCGCATGTATCGCCGGTCCGTTTGTACCCACCTCATCCAGCGAGGTGTCGCGGATCAACCGATGCAGGTCACCCGCCACTTCCGTATCGCCAGCCTCGACCAACAGCCGCTGGGCAGTAAGCCGCCAGAACATGTTATCGTTTTCCAACGCGTCAACCAGCGTACCCGGACGCTTGGGATTCAGCTTCACGGGCTTATACCGCTTGGCATCCTCATGAACCAACCGGTAAATACGCCCCTTGGTATTGTCGCGCAAGGGGTCGATATAAGCGTTCCCTTCGCCGTTTTCAAAGCCATCCGGTGTAGGGTTGTGCTGGATGATGAAATTATACCAATCCAATATCCATACAGCCCCATCCGGCCCTACTTTGGCAGCGACCGGACCGAACCAGTTGTCGGAGCTCGCTACCATATTCCAACCGTCGCCTTTTTCCTTGAACCCGGCCCCCACCTGCTCCAGCACATGGCGGTGTACCAACCTGCCCGTAGGCTCCGAGATAAATGCCACCCGGTTCCAGTATTCCTGTGGAAACGCCCGTGCAGTGTACAAGGCATGCCCCGCGGCAGCGGTAAACCCGCCATGCACATCTACCTGCCTCAACTCCTTGGTAAGTACATGCATGCCATAATGCCCATCGATTTTTTCGATGCCCCGCTCGCGAAGGTTCGCCTTTTCGTAGTACCGTGCCGGGATAGCAAAGAAGTCGCTATGTTCATTATTGGCCGTGGATATAAACACATCAAATTCTTCCGAAAAACCAAGCCCCCAGGTATTATTGGTGGTGTTGCCCAAAAACTCGAAGTGCTTTGCCCCGGAATCGAACCGGTATACCCCTGCGCCGAACCTGAACGGATGACCGCCGATGGTTCCTTCAAATCCGGAATAACCCACGGTGCCCCATATCTTGTTGTCTAACCCGTACTGTAGATGCGACGGGCCTGCATGGGTGTCAAACGTACCCCAGCCATCCATCAACACCTCACGTACGTCTGCCTTGTCATCGCCATCGGTGTCTTTGAGAAACAGGAACTCAGGAGCCTGCGCCACGATGATGCCACCATTGGCAAAGATGAATGATGTAGGGATATTCAACCCGTCGGCAAAAACCGTGAATTTATCGGCTTTGCCATCGCCGTTGGTATCCTCACAGATCGTGATGCGATCGTCCCCTTTACTGTTGTCATTCCGTACCGTATTGGGATAATCGACTGTCTCCACGATCCACAGCCTTCCCTTCTCATCCCATTCCATGGCAATGGGTTTTCTGATGTCGGGCTCACTGGCAAAAAGTTCCAACTTGAAGCCAACCGGTACCTGAATCAACGTTTGTGATTCTTCAGCGCTGAGTGGCAGTTGATAGCGTGGCGGCGGATTGCGGCGTTCATAGTTCGGCATGCGCCCCTCCTCGTATTGCGGCTGGGCGATGGTATAAGCCTCCATCTTCTTCACCGCTTCTTCACCGACCGCCCAGCGGATTCCGCTCTTGACCAGTTGGAGAAATCCGGGATTACGGAATGTGCGTTCATCATGGCCGAAGGCGGTATAAAACACCCGACCTTTACCGTATTCCTTTACCCAAGTATAGGGCTCGCGGCCTGTGCTGTCTACCCGCTCCATCAACACCTCGATATCGTCGACAATATGGTCGTGTACGTATGTTTCGTCCCATTCCGTTTCGAAAGCCGTCACCCCTTCCAGGGCTGGATGATCCGGCTTGACAATTTCAGCTGAAAAAGGGCCGCCACCATGGCTTTTAAATTGACCGCCAATGAGTGCTACGACTTCTGGTGAATTGCGGAAACAATAGGAAGCAGAATGCAGGGGAATAAACCCTTTGCCCGATGCTATATAGTCCAGCAATGCTTTTTCCTGTCCCGGGCTGATGGAATCATGATTGGCATACAGAATCAGTCCATCGTACCGCCAGAGGTCCTTGCGCGTCAAATCCTCCGGGTCTACCGAATAGGTGATATTTATCCCTTCCGGAAAATACTCCTGAGCCAATATACCGGCTAATAACTCCGAATCGTGATGTTTACTGGCATGACCAAGAAAAAACAGTTCCAGCCGCCGTGGTCCGTCATCGCTACGCTGGCCACCACAGCCCAAAAAGAACAGTGGTAGCATAGCTAAGATAGACACGTTAATTAATCTCTTCATTATTGTTCAAACGACGTTTATTAATGTATAAATGTATATATGCTCCCGTAGGAGCAGTATTCGTTTACCAGGATGCCGGCCTTCAGCGACCTGCCAAGGTAAAATCAGGCAGGGGGATCAATTCACCACCTTTCAGGGCCGACTCGTGCGCCAAGATACCTACGCAGGTGATATTGGCAGACTGCCGTGCATTGGGGAAAGGCTGTCGGCCTTCAGTCAGTGCGCTCACAAATTCATTCACCAAATGTGGATGTGAGCCCCCATGCCCAGCCCCCTGGATAAAGGAAAGGTGCTGGTTATCGCCCTCGTCATACACACCCCCTGTCGTGAAATGCTGGATTGGCTTGGGCAGCAGGTGGGCATAGTCCGGGCACTCCACCTCTTCGGGAATCTCATGTTCCGCTTTTTTAGCGGTGTGGACTACCAATGGGTTCCCTTCTATCAATGGCCACTCCACTGCTTTTTTGGAGCCGTACACTTCAAAACTCTCTCGGTATTGGCGGGCGGTGTCAAACAACGAGCGATAGACATGTGCGCTCAGGTCCGAATCCCGAAATTTAATATGAGCGGTCTCCACGGCAAACGTAGCGCCATAATGGTGATGTAGTTCTTCGCGGATTGTTCCAGACCCGAAGCACGATACGTACTCGGCCTCGCTGCGCGTAAGGCCCAACACCGGCCCCACGCAATGCGTCGCATAATGCATGGGCGGCAAACCCGGCCAGTAATTTGGCCATCCATCCATATCTTGTTGGTGGCTGGCTTTAAGGAATTGGATTTTCCCCAACTCGCCTTTTTCATAAAGTTCCTTCATAAAGAGGAACTCCCGGGCATAGACCACGGTTTCCATCATCATGTAGGTCAAGCCCGTCTCCTCTACGGCCTCCACCAACTGTCGGCATTCTTCTACCGTGGTGGCCATAGGTACCGTGCATGCCACGTGTTTGCCCGCCCGCAATGCTTTGAGCGACTGCTCTGCATGGTTAGGTATGGGTGTATTGATATGCACCGCGTCGACCTGATCGTCTCTGAGTAGCTCATCGTAATCGCGGTACCGCTTTTTGATACCGAAGGCATCGCCGATTTTATTCAGACTTTCTTCATTGCGTTGGCAGATGGCATACATATTGGCATCGGGATGCTGCTGGTAAATTGGGATGAACTCCGCTCCGAATCCCAGGCCGATGATGGCCACATTGATTGGTCTTTTGGTCATGCTCTTTGCTGTTATGTTCTTTTGCTTTTGTGTTGTTTGCTATTTGCTGTTTGCGTATTTATTTAAGGGACCACGATGACACGGATTAAACGGATTTGCGCGGATCAGTAGCTATCCAAATAATCTGTTTCATCCGCGTTCAATCAATCCCCTGTTGCCCACTTCCTCAAAAACGCATGCCCTTCGCGGGCAAACGCGTCCTGGCTTTCCGCAAGGCTACGCCAGATGCATACAGCCGCAGCCAATTCTTTATTCGCCGGTGTAAAACTCTCTATCGACACCACCCCTTGGTAGCCGATTGCCTCCAGTCCACGCCGGTAGGCATCCCAACTGGCGTTGCCGGTGCCTGGTGTTCCCCTATAATTTTCGGATACCTGCACATGGATCAGCTGTTTGCCCGCTTTGATGATGGCAGCCTCGGGATCAGGTTCTTCAATATTCATATGAAACATATCCAGGCATATTTTTGCTGCGGGGTGGCTAATGTCACCGATGAGGCGCAGCAAATCATCCACGTTATTTATCAAGTCCGATTCAAAACGATTCAACGGTTCCAACGCAATTTCCAGCCCTCTGCTTGCGGCGCTTTCACAAACGGTTTGTAGGTTGGATACCGCCCGCTCCCACTCGATGGTCCGCTGTTCCGGAGCCACCATCCGAGCCTTTCCCACCGCCGAGTACATCGGCCCGGCGAAGAATCGGGAACCCAGTGCATTGGCAATATCCAGACATGCTTCGATATAGTCCAACCCGTTGCGTTGCAATTGCTTGTCATCGCTAGTCAAGTCGCGTGATGGACCAAACGCTCCACAAATAATCGCCTCCAACTGGTTTGCTGCTAATGCCGCCTTTACCGTAGGGATATCGATCAACGTGGGGTCTTCCACGGCAATTTCCACCGCGTCATACCCAAGCGCGGCAATTTTACCGAACAATCCAAGTGCCTCTTCGGCGCGGAAAGGGGAGGTCCACAACCATGTGCTTACACCTATTTTAACGTTTAATGTCATGTTCAAACAATGCCGTTGATATATATTTGATTTTAAGTTATTTACACCTTCATAGTTAGTCAACCGTTTCGCAATAGCATTTTAATATATAGATTAATTGATTATACGGCTAATTGTATCCGCTAAGGTAGTAGTTTACAGTGCTTCAGCACACCTATTAATTAACAAATGCTGACTGTATTTTATCTAATTAACGTCAACACAACACGATTAATGGATAACTAGCTAACATTTTCTTTACAATAAATGGAAATGCCAGACGTTTAGTATTTTTGGAGTACCAATAGGCCAAACGAGGAATTATTATGAATGTTGCGCTGAAAAAAACAGCCATCCAAAAAACAAGGATTCCGGAATCCAACATTTTTTTTGTCCGGGAGTTGCATGACCGGCATTTCGACCCTACGTGGCATGCGCACTCGGAGTACCAGCTTTTTTTAGTTGTGGAAGGTACCGGCACCAAATTCATCGGCAATACGGTTAAGCCTTTCGACGGCGGCGATCTGACCTTCCTCGGACCGAACATCCCTCACCTTTGGCGTAGCGATGAACGTTACTTCGACCCACACAGCGAAAAAGTCAGCGGGGGCTTGGTTATTTATTTTAATGGGGCGGCCCTTGGTCAGCTCATTGAGAAGCAGGAATTTGACCAATTGAAAATCCTATTGGAAAAAGTTCGGCGCGGAATGGAAATCCATGGGGAAACCGCCCAGCAAACGTCGGTATTGATGCATGAACTCGTGCATTTGCACGGCATGGAAAGCATTATCCATTTATTCCGTATACTCGATTTGCTTGCCAAAAGCAAGGAGTATCGCCTGTTGCACGATGACATGGTGCAATACAAGCTAAAAGATGTTGAAACAAACCGGATTAATATCGTCTATAATTACGTAGCCAAGCATTTCAAATACAAGATTACCTTAGAAGAGGTTGCTGCGTTGCTGAATATGACACCCACCTCGTTTAGCCGGTATTTTACAATGAAAACCAGCAAATCGTTTTCCTACTTCCTGACGGAACTCCGTATTCGCAATGCCTGCAAACAGCTTTCTACAGAAGAAGCGAAAACGATCGCACAGATATGTTACGAATCGGGGTTCAATACGCTATCCAATTTCAACAAGCAGTTCAAAACGTTCATCGGGATGACGCCTACCGCATATCGACAGAAATTCTTAACGCTTTGATCTATAGCCCAAAATGCTTCCTCAACGTTACCCCATAGGTAGCCGGCCTCCCCAAATGTACAGCTGCAAATCCAAAGTTGTACGCATAATCCGCATAGCGCTTGTCGGCCAGGTTTTGCCCCCATACCATGAGCTCGTATCCTTGAAATGAATAGCCAATATTGGCATTTAGCAAACTGTACGCACCTTGCCCTAGCGTATTCTCCACGGTGAAATATTGTTGTCCGATAAATTTACCGTAGACACCCAACTGGAATTGCTGCCGTTGCGATGTGCCGATCGGCAGCGTATAGTGCGCACCCAAAAAGCCGGTCCACTCCGGTGTGAATACCGGGCGGTTACCTTTCAACTGCACGTTTCCTTCTTCGCCTGCCGTGTTTAAATCGAGGTAACGGGCATGGGTAAATGCCGCATTGCCCCAGAGGCTGAAATTACGGATTACACGCGCGGTGGCTTCCAGTTCCAAGCCCATACTTTCCATACGGCCGGTATTCTGTGTAACGGTGATGGCATCGGGCAGCACCAAGGTAGGTACCTGCGCATCATGTACACGCGTATAAAAGGCAGCTACATTTACTTCAAGCTGCCGATTCAACAACATATTCTTGCTGCCAACTTCTACATTGTCACTATACTCCGGATCGAACGGCTGCAACAACGCTTCACTGGGGTCGGACGAAAGCTGCGAAATGCCGCCGGCGCGGAAACCGCGGGTATAGCTAGCATATACCTGGCTACGGTCATGGAAGGCATATTTGGCGCTAAGGCTCGGGCTCAAAGCATGGAAATCCGCCGAAGTTGCGGTATCCGGTTGTAGCACCATCAGGTCACCGCCATCGGGCTGGAACTCACCGCGGGCATCTAAATTGGCATGCTCATAATCATACCGCAGTCCAGCCTGGAGTTCCCACCCATTTTCAAACCGGTACCCCAATTGCCCAAAGACTGCCGCCCCTTGGTTAACGGCCGAATTGGTCAGTATACTTGTGGCGTTAGCGGGGTAGTCGTCACCGAGCAATGGTGCATCTGTACCGAAATGCGTACCCTGTTTTGTGGGGGCATCCTGGTGGAAAAGGAATGTTCCCACCGTCCAGTTGAAGGGACTATCCTTACTGGGCGCAGATGAGAGCTTGAACTCCTGTGTAAATACCTTTACATTGTTCCAATCGCGCCCGTAGTTGTTAACGACCGACATCGCATCCAGCGGCATAAAGTCAGCGTCTATCGGCGTACGATAGTACCGGTAGTTGGACTGGAATGCCGTCTGCGAGCTGAAACTGATCGTGTTGCCAAAGTGATTGATGGATAGCGACACGTTACGCGACTCGTCAACCATGGTTGTCTTCGCATTTTGGTTTAAGTGGAACGGGTTTTCAAATGCATCCTCCAACCCCATGATCAACGCAAATGAGCCATCATTCCGGTTAGACACGTGTTTGAAATTAAGCGTCATTGCCCACTGGGTGTTTAGCAGGTACTTCAGGTAATAATTGCCAAACACCGCCTGTTGCCTGTCGTAGTCCGAACTATCGAAATCGTTGGTATAAAACCCATCCAAACCATTATATAGCAGCGACGCACCAAAGAATAACTTATCCTTGACGATCGGCGTGCGCAACCCCAGCACGTATCGCTGCTGGCCGCGGTTGCCCAAGTTGATTTCGGCAAGCCCGGTGGTTTGGTTGGTAGGACGCTTGGTGACGATGTTGATTACGCCAGCCATCGCGTTCCGGCCATAGAGCGTACCTTGGGGCCCCCGCAGCACTTCGATGCGTTCCACATCCAACAAATAGGGGATGTACGTATCCAAACCGAATTGGTTCACGCCGTCCACATAGGTGGCCACCGCTTGATTATAGGAAGTGGTAGTGATACCACGGAGCGAGGCTACATTCCGGCCATCGCCCGGATTGGCCATATTGAGGTTCGGCACCACGGCGGTCACATCCATGACGTTCCAGATATACTGCTGTTCAATCGCTCTACTGCTGATTACCGATAAGCTTGCCGGCACGTCATGTGGATCACTTTCCATTTTCTGTGCGGTCACTACTGCCTCGTCTAGGCGGTTTTCGACGCTGTTCAACTGAATATCGATCGACAGGTTACCTTCGACAATCACCGTATGGTTTTCGGTGGCGTAACCCAGTGCACTAACGCGCAGCACGTGACTGCCCGACGGAATGTGCTCAAGCACGAAATTCCCTTGTTCATCGGTGGCAGTAGCCAAGTTGGAATTCAGTACCTGTACACTGGCCTTCGGCAGCCCCGTATTATCCGGCGACAGCACCTTTCCGCTGACCACATGCTGGGCCAGCGTGGACGTCGTAGCCAACATTACACACACCATCAATAAAAATACACTGCGCACTGGCGCTTCAAACCTAGCTATCCGTATCATCTTTCTTGCTTTGAGATGCGGCGAAATTACTATTATTCTTCCCATAAATGCAAGCAGCCCAATCGCGTGGTAGGCACTATTGCGATTTTATGACAGTTGGGTGCATTCTTCGATATTTTTTATACATTAGTGGCGTGATAAACCGCTACTAGTCATTTTAAAACCGTTATGCGACTTCCCCTTCTAAGTATTTGCTTTTTCTTGCTACCTTTTTTGCTTACTGCACAAAACAACGGCACGATCAATGGAATCGTGGTAGATGCCACCAAACAACCCCTGGAAAAGGCGACGATAGCGATTGTTTCAGTGAAAGATTCGCTTGTAGTCTCCTACACATTAACAGATGATAAGGGCAAGTTCAACCTGATAAGGATACCGACAGGGCGACAGTTAATGGTACATATCACGCATGTTAGCAGTTCGCCTTATCGTCACGAATTCAACTTAAAGCCGAATGAAACGCTAACACTTGATACGGTGGTGATGGCGGGTGTTAACCTGGATGAGGTGGTGATCACACAGGTCGCGCCTATCCGATTGGTTGGGGACACGTTGGAATTCAAAGCTGATTATTTCAAGACACGCCCCAATGCCAATGTGGAAGAATTACTCCAGCTGTTGCCCGGACTCCAGGTCAACGTAGATGGCTCGATCTACTATCAAGGAAAGGCCGTTTCCGGGGTGCGGGTAAACAACAAAGACTTCTTTTCGCACGACCTCACGATAGCGACCCGCAACTTGGATGCTTCGCTGATCGACGCCGTGCAGGTGGTGAAAGATAAAGGCGATTCAAAACGGGAGATTCTGGACGACACGGACCTACCCATCATCCTCAACCTGAAGACAAAAAAGGATTTTGTAAAGGCTGATTTCGGAAAATTTTATGCTAGCGGCGGTACACGTGACCGTTATGAGTCGGGCGCGCTGATCAACACCTTTCGGGACACCTTACAGGTCAGTTTCATCGGCTATGCCAATAACCTCAGCCGCCAGGGCTTCGACTACAGTGAATTGGCGCAATATGGTGGGATGAACCGTGCGGAGAATAACTCGTACAGTTACATGAGTTACGGCGGATTACAGAATAAGATTTCTCTTGGCATCAATGCAAATTACGACATCGCCAAAAAACTGAAAGCCAATTTAATGTATACGTTTGAGCAACAGAACGACTACGTAGACAATAGAGGCATGAATTCAAACTTCTATGAGTCCATAACTGAAATAGCAAACAACCATAACAATTCTACGCATAAAAATTATGGACATAACGTGCGGGCTTTTGCAAGGTATGCGCCAGACACGACCGCTACAATCTCATTAGACGTCAATATCGGCTTACGCCGAAACGCAAACGATAATCACGGTAGTTCAAACAGGCGCCGTGACGAGGGGACAAATGTGCAGGAAAGCGAAAACAACAGTAACAGCTCGTCGAGTAGCCGCAACCTCCGTTATAACTTCTACGCCGAAAAAAAGCTGATCCCATCCAAGATCCTTTTATCATTCCGCCAAAATGCAAGCGCCCAGCAATCGGAAAACAACAATAGCCGGAATACCTTTAACCGATACTACTTATTTAACGACAGTACGGTTAACCAAGGTATATTGCAGCTAACCAACGGGAACAATGCATCTATTGCCAACACGTTCAATGTACAGGTGCCCATTCGTGAGCACCTGAACTGGGACGTCTACGCCCGCTACGATTGGGAACTGAACCGGAATACCGAAGAGATAGACAGCAAAATCAATGCGGACACGTATTCGAACCGGAATGATGTAGCAAACAACAAGCAAGGGCGATTTAACTTTACATATATCGGTACACGCGCAAATGCATCGCTATTCAACAAAAAGCTACGGATTACCGCCGGAATCGAAAGGCTGGATTTAAGCCGCAATTATCATTATTATGGAAAGGTCGCCGATTTGGACGATCGGCACCGTTATTGGTTGCCCAGTGCCTCGCTGAGCTATGCTGGCTTGCAACTATCGTACAATAAACAGGTACGGCTACCCTCCTTTTACCAGATTGTGGCGGTAAACTCAGACCTATACCCCACCTCGTTGACCATCGCCAGTCCGTATTTTAACAGCCAACTGGAACAAACGGGGCGCATAAGCTATTACAAACGGTTCGCGAATGCCCACCTCAACCTAAACGCCTCGCTAAACTATACGGTATATGGTTCATCAATCGGATCGAACAGCACGTATGATGTAAGCAGCTCCGAAAACACGCGAACATACTATGAAGCACCCGGAACAGAGCGTCTGTACGGTAATATCGGTATTACGAAACGTATCGCGCAGAATAAGACATGGAATATCCATTGGAATATCTCAGGGAATGGATCGACGAGCGAATCGTACACCATTGTGAATAGCGAGGAAAATAAAACACAGCATCTGTACGGTAATCTGAACAACAGCCTTACATTGACCTACAAAAACAAGGTGACGGTGATACCTACGTATGGACTTAACTTTAACAGGAGCAAGAATCAGCGGCAAACCAGCAATTTCCGTGATATCGAGAATGTGAATCATAGCCTTGGTGGCGTATTCCGACTGGATGACATCTATAAATTCCGTTTGGAAACTTCCTACACGGTAAGAAACCAACCCCGAAGCTTAGGTAATGACCGCACCAACCTGCACCTCGTGAATGCGTCGCTGTACTATCCTATCATGCAGCGCAAAGGGGAATTGAAATTCACCGCTTTCGACATCCTCAATCAAAATCAAAACATTTTTATAGGGGGTTATGGAAATTCCAACTATTATAGCGAGCAATTGACCCTGCGCCAATATTTTATGCTGGGATTGGTATATAAGTTCCTATCGACTTCAAAATGACAATCGTCAGCAGTTCATTGCCAAACCGGAGGCTCCACAGCCAACAAGTGTTTCACGAAAAAGTCGCGCCGTTTCTTTTCTCCGTATTCGCCGCCAGACGTGTGGCCTGCACCGGGTATCACCACCAATTCGTGCTCCTTATTGGCCTTAACTAGCGCGTCCACCACCTGCATAGTCGATGCCGGGTCGACGTTATCGTCTACCTCACCCACAATGAGCATTAGCTTGCCTTCCAGCCTGTGGGCATTGACCACATTGGAACACTCGGCGTATTGCGGTCCGATGGGGTAACCCATCCACTGTTCGTTCCACCACATCTTATCCATGCGGTTGTCGTGGCAGCCGCATGATGATACCGCGACCTTATAGAACTCGGGATGGAACAACACCGCGCCAGCCGCGTTTTGGCCTCCGGCCGACGTGCCGTATATGCCCACCCGGTCCAAATCCATGTACGGGTATTTGGCAGCCGCGGCCTGCATCCAGCCAATTCGGTCAGGGAAGCCGGCGTCCTTCAGGTTCTTCCAACACACGTCATGGAAAGCTTTGGAGCGATTAGACGTACCCATACCGTCTATTTGAACCACGATAAAGCCCAATTCCGCAAGTGCTGCCATACCTTGCTGCGTACTGAAATTCTTGGGTACGAACGACCCTTGCGGTCCGGCGTAAATATTTTCGATAACGGGATAAGATTTGTTGGGATCAAAGTTGGAGGGCCTAATGATGACACCCCAGATGTCGGTAACCCCATCGCGCCCCTTGGCATGGAATACTTCGGGATAATTCCATCCGGTAGCCAGCAGAGTAGTGGCGTCTGCTTGCTCCAATTCCATCAATACCTTGCCGTTTTTGGCATCGCGCAACACCGAGACCGGCGGGGCATCTACTCGCGAGTAGGTATCCACAAACACCGAATGGTCGGACGAAAACGTCGCTTGGTGATTACCGTCTTCCGTAGTAAGCGGCGTAAAGTCTGAGCCGTCGAAGTTGACCCGATAGTACTGAATGAAATAAGGGTCCTGGCCAATCGTTCGACCACTTCCGGTGAAAATCAAATAACGTTCCGCTTCATCCACATGCACGACCTCGCGCACCACCCACTCCCCTTTGGTAATCTGGTTTTTCACCTTGCCCGTATGACCATCGTACAGGTAGAGGTGGTTCCATCCGTCGCGCTCCGATGTCCAGATGATTTCCTTCCCATCACCAATATCTTTACGGAAGCGCTTCCCGCTGTAATCGATAAAGGTCTTGCTGGTTTCAACGATCAGCGACTTCACGTCGCCAGTGGCCGCATCCATCGAGAAAACCTCGTAACGCTGATGCCCGCGCCGGTTGTATTCAAACGTGAACGCCCGGCTATCCGCGCGCCATTCGAGGCGCGACAAGCTGTACTGGTCGGCGATCAACGTGGGGTCAACGGCAAAAGATTTCTTATTCTCTACATGGAAAAGCACGGGCTGATACTGGGGCAGGGCATCGCCGGGTTTCAGGTAATTGCGCTCTTGGAGGATGGGTTGCAATTGCGTGCTCGGCGACGACTCGACAAAATAGATTTTCCGCGGGGTATTGGGTCGTACTTTCGTAACGGCTAGCTTTTTCGAATCGGGCGACCAGGCAATCCGCGATGAATAATGATGGCCCAGTGCACCGTCATAGCTCAGTTGAATTTCGTCCGCATCGGCTTCGGCGGGCCGGACAAACACGTTGTAATTCTTTATATAGGCTACCCAATTGTTATCGGGCGATGGGATTTCTCGGCTTTCACCGTCGTTCGAATCGCCCCAATACCCACGCCGCCCCCACTGACGCTGTTCGGGTTTCCTTCCGGTGTCCTCGACGGTGTAGTCGACCAGGTTGGCGTACCATATCTTACCAAAAGACTCGAATTCGATGGTATCCGTCGATTTGAATGCGATACGATTGAAAGGCAGGCTATCCGGATTGACTTGTTTACCAGTAGCTAATGACAGCGTGGCGGCAATCTTTGCATGGTCAAAAGCCTCCTTTTTCGTTTGCTTATCAGCATCGACCAGTACGAAACGGCGGCCTTCGGGGGTGTTGTTGACGTACCAAAGCCGATGTTCTCCCTCCAACCACGAAAAGCTATTGGGCGAATAGAAAACGGTGTTACGGGTCGTCTTCCCGAGGTCGGCAGCACGTTTGTAATCCGCGGCGGTTCCTTGCCCCTGGACTTGGCTGATACTCGCCAGACAAAAAACGACAATACTGAGGTACGGTAGCGATATTTTCATCTATCTAAATTTGTTTTTTAACGGTGATGAAGCTATCATGATTTTTCATTTGTGTTTGACTTCAATGGCATTCAAGATGGCTGAAGCCGTTTAGTCATTCCGCTGTGTGATTTTGAAAATCATGATGGTTTCATATAAGCAGTCTTAATTCGTTAATAGACAGTACGGCCAACACGCCTAGCGATAGTAGTTCAGTCCGCCAGCAACTCCCGTGCGATGACCATCCGCTGGATTTCGGAGGTCCCCTCATAGATTTGGGTGATTTTGGCATCGCGCATCAACCGCTCAACGTGGTATTCCTTCACATATCCATAGCCGCCGTGTATCTGTACAGCCTCCACCGTGGTTTTCATGGCCACTTCAGACGCATATAGTTTTGCCATGGATGCCGCTTGGGTATACGGTTGGCCGTGGTCCTTGAGCCAGGCTGCTTTGAGGCACAATAGCCGCGCAGCCTCAATCTGGGTAGCCATGTCGGCCAACTTGAATTGTATGGCTTGATGATTGGCGATAGGTTTGCCAAATGTCTGGCGTTCTTTAGCGTAATCGCGAGCGAGCTCATATGCACCCGATGCAATGCCGAGCGCCTGCGCCGCAATGCCGATACGCCCCCCTTCCAGGGTTTTCATTGCAAACCGGAAACCGAACCCGTCTTCGCCGATCCGGTTTTCCTTTGGTACTTTTACATCGTCAAATAGCAGGGAATGAGTATCTGACCCCCGGATGCCCAGTTTATTCTCTTTGGGGCCCACTGTAAAGCCTTCCATTCCTTTCTCCACGATGAGCGCATTGATACCGCGATGCCCTTTTTGGAGGTCCGTTTGTGCGATCACCAGATAGGTAGATGCGGTATTGCCGTTGGTAATCCAGTTTTTCGTACCGTTGAGTACATAATGGTCGCCTTTATCTTCGGCCGTGGTACGCTGGGACGTAGCATCCGAACCTGCTTCGGGTTCCGAGAGGCAAAATGCACCGATTTGTATGCCGGCAGCTAAGGGTTTGAGGTATTTCTCCTTCTGTTCCTCCGTGCCGTAAGCCTCCAGACCATAGCATACCAGCGAATTATTGACCGAAACCACCACCGAAGCCGACGCATCGATCTTGGATAGTTCTTCCATGACCAGCACATACGATATGGCGTCAAGTCCGGCACCGCTATATTTCGGGTCGACCATCATCCCGAGAAAACCCAGCTCACCGAGCTTTTTTACCTGTTCGGCGGGAAATTGTTGATGCTCGTCGCGCTCGATGACACCCGGTTTCAACTCCTGTTGTGCAAAATCACGGGCAGCGTCCCTTACCATCCGGTGTTCTTCGGTGAGTTCGAATATCATAATCAGTAGGTCTTTGTACGCAAAGATAGAAAAAAATACTATGCAAGCATAGTATTCATATCATGCGTCATTCCAATTCACGCAACAGCCCCTGCAAATCCAATACACGAGTGTACATTTCCAATGAGCCGTCAGGCTTGGATGGCCACAGTGCCCTGGGTCTATCCCAATAGAGTTCAACACCATGCTTGTCTGGATCATCCAGGTAAAGTGCTTCTGAAACACCGTGATCACTTGCTCCTGTTAAGGGATATTGTGCTTGTACCAGGCGGTTAAGGATAGCAGCGAGGTCCTTTCGGGTTGGATAAACAATGGCCGTGTGATACAGGCCTACTCCGTCCACGGGTGCAGGTGGCGCGCCTTCGCTGTGCCACGTGTTTAAGCCAATGTGATGGTGGTATCCCCCGGCGGATACGAATGCCGCCTGGCTACCATAGCGGGTGGTCAGTTCGAAGCCCAGCAGTCCGCAATAAAACTCCAATGAACGCTCCAGGTCAGACACTTTTAAGTGGACGTGGCCAATGCGTGTGCTGGCAGGAATCGTGTAGTCGCCATTCATATCACAAACTTAGTGAAACCGGATATGAAATGCAATATTTCCGATATTCCGTATCTTGCCACACGTATGGAAATCGTTCAGCAACAGGTAACCCTGCGGGCCCGGCCACGGGGTTTCCACCTCATTACGACAGAAATTGAAGACTGCCTTTCTGCCATTGCCGAATGGAATGCGGGAATATGTCAGATATTTATCCAGCACACCTCGGCTTCACTGACCTTAAACGAAAATGCAGACCCCACGGTCCGTATGGATTTCGAAACCTATTTCAATAAAGCGGTGCCTGAAAATGATCCCGACTACCGCCACGATTATGAAGGGGCTGACGACATGCCTGCCCATATCAAATCATCGTTGATGGGTGCTTCGGTCATTATTCCCATACGTAACGGACGGTTGGCATTGGGTACGTGGCAAGGTATATACCTCTGTGAGCACCGCAACCGTGGCGGTAACCGCCGGCTGTTAATCACCGCATGGGGTAGCTAAAAAAAGCAGCTTGTGTTAGGAACCTGCTTGATCCATTGCTTCTTCTTTCATCTTGTCGTTGGCGACGATCACGATTTCTACACGGCGGTTCTGTGCCCGGCCCGAATCAGTGTCATTATCAGCAATGGGCTCATGGAAACTACGTCCTTCCGTTTTAATTCGCCGTCCGGCTAATCCTTCGGAAACCGCAAAGCTTTTTACCGACCTTGCCCGGCGCTCGGATAGTCCCTGGTTATACTTATCTGCACCTTTATTATCAGTGTGACCGATAACCAGGATATCCGTATCGGGATTGCTGTTCAGTGATTCCACCAATTTCGCAATATTCTCCTGAGCAGCAGGCTTCAGATCGGTTTTGTCGAAATCGAAGAGGATCCCTGAATCAAACTTGACGATAATGCCCTCATCTGCTTTAATCACTTCGGCCCCAGCCACAGTACGTTCGATTTCGGCCGCCTGCTTATCCATTTTTTTGCCGATAAGTCCACCCGCTACGCCACCGATGGCGGCGCCCGCAATTGCACCTACCGCGGTATTACCCGCCTTATTACCGATAAGGGCACCTAATGCGCCACCGGCTACAGCTCCTGTAGCAGCCCCTTTTTGGGTATTACTCATGGACTGGATGGTTCCACAGCTGCTCAACAGCATTGCCGACGTGGCGACGGACAGTCCAAATAGCACTATTTTTCGATTCGTAATCATAATATTAATGTGTTATTTATAGAATTAGGTGCAAACCGGATGCCAAAATGCAGTTCGAACTGACCACAGCATATAAATTCCGTGGTGACCTTACCAGCTGCCTACTGATTAGGTTCAGCCTCCAGCTTAGGGAGTTTGGGCGTGGCTGGGCGGCCGTCGCGATCAAATTGCTTGAACGACTGCATAATATAGGCAGTTAAGTCATAATCACCCCAATACTGCATTTTTTCATACGATGGCCGGTACCAGAACATAAAATTCGTCACGTCATCGCCGCTGAGACCGGTAAGTTCCTCGATCTTGGTCCGGCTGAATTTACGGTCCACGTCCGTTTCGGCCAACTCCCGTTCCATGAAATTGTGAAAGCGGCGCGCATTCCGGGGGGTGCGGCCAAACAACTCATAAAGCGAAGTAATTGGATTAAAGATGTAAGCCAACGCCGGCGGCTTGCCATCGAAATAGACGCCTTGTTTGCGGTAGCCGCGCATAGCATCGCGCAGCTCGGCTTCCTTACTCATACGGTTTACGTCTACCTGTTCCAAGAGGATGCTTGCCAGCCGCATATCGATGAGGATATCGCTTAGCGTTTTAATCTCCGTACGCACCGGCTCATATCCCATCAGTGAGACTTCGATGGAATCGCCCACAGTAGCCTTGATCTCGAAGGTACCCAAGCTGTTGGACACGGTAGACTGGCCCGTATTTATATTGGAAATCGTGGCGCTGCCCAACCGCTTACTCGAACCCGCTTCGACCACGATACCCCGAATTAGCCCGGATTCTTGTGCCACCAACCACATCGGCAACACCCACATGGCAACAAACAGTGCAAATAGACTTCGGCAATTCATAAGTACATTGGACTGCTTATCGTGCTAAACGTTTAATGACAACAATTGTAATGTATAGCGTTATCATTTTTTATAGGGATAAAAAACGAAATTGGCTCCTTCCGGTACGATGACAAATAAGCACATGAAATCTTCCGGTCTTTTGTATTTCTTGATAAAATGTGCCTTCCGCTCCTCCTTGATTACACCCCGCTCCACAAACTCTTCGAGGGTAGCCGCATGGATAGACCAATCGGTTCCCAACTCATCCTTATCCAATATCAGTTCCCCCAATGCAACCTCGTGCTGGTGGGCAATGAAAATGGGGTATGCTGATAGACCTTCGGCCATGATTTCCACCGCAATTTCCTTGATGGACTCACTGTAGAAGTCTAAATCCAACTGCAAGCTTTTCAGCGGGCTCTCCTTTTTCGGCTGCCCATCGTCGCCGGCTTGTGCAGCAAGCAAATCTTTTAAGTCCATAACAGTTAAACGTAATTCACAGGGTAATCCATTCAGTGCGCCAGTGTAAGCAATACCACATTTTCCACGTGTTGTGTGTGTGGAAACATGTCTACCGGCCGAATACGCCGAACAACATATCGCTCGGCAAGCAGTGCTAAATCACGAGCTTGTGTGGCAGCATTGCAACTTACGTATACAATTTTGGATGCACCGATTTCCAGTAACCTTGCTACCACATCCGTATGCATTCCCGCCCGTGGCGGATCCACGATCACCACGTCGGGCTTGCCGTTGGTGGCTACGAAATCGGCGGTGAGCACATCTTTCATATCCCCGGCATAGAATTTCGTGTTCTGAACCCCATTGATTGCCGAATTCAGCTTCGCATCTTCAATAGCTGACGGCACATATTCCACGCCGATTACCTCAGCGACATGCCGCGCAACGAAATTCGCGATTGTCCCCGCACCGGTATATAAATCATAAACACGCTCCCATCCTTCAAAATCCGCAAAATCGCGGGTTATTTTATAAAGTTCGTAGGCTTGCGCGGAGTTGGTCTGATAAAAGGATTTGGCGCCTACTTTAAAGCGCAGCCCCTCCATTTCCTCGAAAATATGATCGCGGCCGGCATACAGGTGGATATCTTGGTCAAAGATGGTATCGTTTTTCTTTTGGTTTACCACATAAAGCAGCGAAGTAATTGCCGGAAATTCTGATTGGAGAAACGCCATCGCTGCTTCTATGGTCTCCGAATCGACATAGGCAAAAACGACGATCACCATCAATTCACCGGTGGATGCCGTACGGATAATCAGGTTACGCAATGCTCCTTCATGTAGTCGCAGGTCGTAAAAAGAGATGTCATTTTCCAAGGCGAACAATCGAAGTCTATTGCGGATGGCGTTCGACGGATCCTGCTGCAAATAACAGTGTTCAATATCTAGGATTTTGTCAAAGCGGGATGGCACGTGAAACCCCAGTGCGCGCATCTCCAGGCCTTCCTGGGCATCGTCTAGGTCGGTAAGCCAGCGTTTATTGGAAAACGTATATTCCAATTTATTGCGGTAATACCGCGTTTGCGGCGCAGCAAGTATATCCTCCATCATCGAAGTATCCACTTTCCCTAGGCGAGTAAGCGCTTCGTCTACGCCTTTCTGTTTATAGGTGAGCTGCGCCGGATAATCCATGTGCTGCCATTTGCACCCCCCGCATACACCGAAATGATCACAGAATGGCGCCACACGATGTACCGACGATTCGTTGAGTTGACGGACGCGTGCTTCTGCAAATTTTTTTTTCTTGCGGGTCAGTTCCACATCCACCACGTCGCCCGGTATCGCCTTGTCGACAAACACCACCAGGTCATCGACTTTTGCTACACCTTTGCCCCCTTCGGCAATGTCCACAATTGAAATACCTGCTAGCAATCGTTGTTCAGCCGTAAATCTTCTTCTACTCATAAAACGTACAAAGGTAAGGGTTTTGCACCGATTTTCAGTCGCCGTCTACCGTTGCTTTAACCAAATAGGGCAGGATTTCTTTCTGAAAAGAAACGAAGTTCTTTCGAACGTCCGCCTCGCTTACCGATGTAAATGCAAATGAGAAAACGATATTCTTACTCGCCTTGATGAGGAATGTCAATTTTTCGGGTGTAACGGACTCGCCGATCTCCGCATTATTGATAAATGAACTGATGAGCAGAAATTCAAGGTCGTCCGACAATGTACGCAGGTATTCTTGTGTGTTGGTCGACTCGCGGATAAAATCCCATCCTAAAAATTCGTTGCATATCGCATAGGTAAGGCGGCTCACACGTAGAATTGTGTTACCCAAATAGGTTTCAAGGTCGGCTTGCTTATTATACTTGCTCAACAAGTCGGCCACACTTTCGCGGATATAGTCCATCAGGATGGCGTGCAGCACCAGTTCTTTGCTGTCGAAATATTTGTAGATGGTCGCCTTGGCGATTTTTGCCCGCCGGGCGATTTCATTGACGCTGGTTTTTTTATAACCATAACGCCTGAAAAGTTCCCGGGCGGCTTTTTTTATCGATTCTTTTACTTTATCAGCTTCCATTAGTTAACGACATAATAAACGGCACTGGCACCCGATCCAACTTGTTGTATGGTATATGGCCTTAGCGGGCATTCGGCAATCTTTGATGGCGACCCGTTCAGCAGCACATATTCGGCGCCACTACAGGGGTCTACCGCCACGAGTGGATTTTCCGCTGACACATCAACAGCACATTGCTTCTCTGGGCTTACCGTGCTACACCTGTCGTAAGCAAAAAAGCCATTTGGCGTATTAACCACGAGGATACCGGCTACGCCGCCAGGCAATGTGACCGTGCCGTACGTTGCGGCTAATGCCGGATATTGTACCGGCGAAAACGGAACCCGGTTCACCGGCACATACGGCACTACATTACAGCCGCCCTTTTTGCAGGCAGAAAGCAACAAACATGCGACGCACAACAAGAACACGTGACCTTTGGTCATGCGATTATGATTAAATCAACTCCGTCTCAAACTGGCTGAGGAAGCGTACATCGTTTTCGGAAAACAGTCGCAGGTCTTTAATCTCGTATTTAAGGTTGGTGATGCGTTCGATGCCCATACCGAACGCAAAGCCACTATACTTTCTCGAGTCGATATTGCAATTTTCGAGCACATTGGGGTCCACCATTCCACAACCCAAGATCTCAACCCACCCTGTTTTCTTGCACAGTGTACATCCTGCTCCCTTGCAAATGGTGCAACTGATATCCATCTCCGCAGATGGCTCCGTAAACGGGAAATATGACGGACGGAAGCGTACTTTCGTGTCTTCGCCAAACAGTTCCTGTACAAAATAATATAGGGTCTGTTTCAAATCGGCGAAAGAAACATTTTCATCGATATACAACCCTTCGACCTGATGGAAAAAACAATGCGCCCGGGCAGATATAGCTTCGTTGCGATACACCCGGCCAGGCATAATGGCCCGGAACGGGGGTTGGCCATTCTCCATCATCCGCACCTGCACGGACGATGTATGCGTACGTAGCGCGATATCATTGCCCTCTTGCTTCTTGATGAAGAACGTATCTTGCATATCCCGTGCGGGATGTTCCGGCGGAAAGTTAAGTGCGGTAAAATTGTGCCAATCGTCCTCGATCTCGGGCCCTTCGGCTACTACAAAACCCAATTTCCGGAATATCTCCACGATTTCTTTGCGTACGAGCGCAAGTGGATGCCTAGACCCCATCACAAACCCCTCACCGGGTAAGGTCAGGTCTTCGATGTCACGCTTGTGGACCGCCGCAATCGCCGCAAATTGTTCCTGTATGGTTCGATATTTCAATTCGGCAGCCTGCTTAAGTTCATTCAGGCTTTTGCCAAGTGAACGCTTCTGCTCGGGTGAAACGGATTTAAAGGCGTCAAACAAGTCGCGTATTACGCCCTTGGCCACCAAAAACCGCAACCGGAAAGCTTCTACATCTTCCTGGGATTGCGGCGTAAACTGCTCAATCTCCTGTGCGTACTGTGCTATCTTCTCGTCCAACATGACGCCAAAGATACAGGAAAAAAATAAAATGTTTAAAACAGCGAATCATCGTCGCCATCATTCTCCTTGAAATCCACCGTCGCGTTTCCAGCATCGTCCTTTTTTGGGATCTGCTCACCCGCTGTCTGCGTTGTATTTGGATTACTAGGGGGATCAAAATCGCTCCTGCGACCCAACAGCGTGAAATTATCTGCCACTACTTCCGTCGTATACCGCCTTATCCCCTCTTTGTCTTCGTAAGTCCGGGTACGTAGTTTCCCCTCGATGTACACCAGCTTTCCCTTAAAAAGGTACTTGGCGGCGACTTCGGCCAATCCGCGCCACATAACGATGTTGTGCCACTCCGTTTGCTCAACCCTGCGACCATCCTTATTGTACATTTCGGAAGTTGCCAAGGGGAAGCTCGCTACGGTAACATTCCCTTCCAAATGGCGGATTTCGGGGTCTTTGCCTAAATGGCCAACTAAAATAGCTTTGTTAATGCCTGACATAATTTAGGTACTTTTGGTTAACCATATAATCCTTTTAAAAAAGAATAAATTAGTTTCGGTTTAGCTAATGTACCTAAATCTTTGATAAATACATAATCCCATCCCATTTTTTTGCTATTGAAGCCGACGGGCGGTTCTACGGCAATGAATTGGGCAAATAGGTTTTGGTGACTCAGCACATGCTTCACTGGGCTGCCTAACAACCTTAAATCAGGATCTGATCCGAAGTGAGCAACGACCGCTTCGTACGCGGCCAATTCGTGAAGGTCCATGTGACGGGGCGTCTCGATCAGGGGCAACTCATAGAGGCTCTCCCAAATATCACCCTGCCCCCGTTTGTTCATCAAGATACGGTCGCCGTCTGCTACTACGAAATAATTGAAATAACGGTTACGGCTGGCTTTTCCTTTCAGCTTGACCGGCAGCTGGTTAACCCGCCCTTCCTGCAAGGCCCGGCAATCCAACCGCAATACGCAGTTCCCGCAGTCGGGGTTTTTGGGTTTGCATTGCAAGGCACCGAATTCCATGATTGCTTGGTTGTAAAGGCTCGGGCGTGTGCCTTCCAATAATTCTTGCGCCAGCTGCAGAAAAGTTCTTTTACCCCCCGTGGAATTGATGGGTTCATCGATACCGAAATACCTGGCCAGCACACGGAATACATTGCCATCCACCACCGCGCGTGCTTCATCAGCCGAAAAAGAAGCAATCGCCGCCGCCGTATATTCGCCCACACCTTTGAGCTTGATAAGATCGTCGTAGCGATTTGGAAATATACCGGCGTACTCCGCTACGACGGTTTTGGCAGCATTGTGCATGTTGCGTGCCCTCGAATAGTAGCCCAGCCCCTGCCAGTGCATCAGTATCTCGCCCTCGGGAGCCGCCGCGAACAACGCGACATCAGGGTAATGCGAAAGAAATCTGTCAAAATAAGGCCGTCCCTGCTCTACCCGCGTTTGCTGCAGGATGATTTCCGATAGCCAGATGACATACGGATCGGTGGTGTGACGCCAGGGCAAATCTCGTTTATGCCGATTATACCACGCAATGATATCGTTAGAAAACGCCATGCGGCAAAGGTCCCCTTTTTTTAGCTTGTCTCCAACATCCGCATGCGATAGCAATTCATCGCAGTGGCACCGAGCTGCTGCACTAAGCGGTAGTTGACCACGGCCCCCACAGCAGCACCGATTACCGGAATCAGCTGCGCCATTTTGGCCAGATCGATATAATCGCGGTATTCCAGCTGAAACGTGCGCCAATCGAAGCTGTCGATATTGTCGGGTAGGCTTTCGGCATAAGCATCCCAATTGCAAAGCCGGTTATACACGGCAGCACGGTGTTTGTGGCTCGAAAACGCCAATTGGAAGACGGTAAGCAAAAAAAGGCGTTCCTTGTATTGCCGTACGTCATAGCCGTAGGTTGCTGCGATATCGAACAGCATTTTAACCTTGATGGCCAGCAGTGCAGGAAAATCAGCTATGCCCATCAGTATTCCGCCGGCACCTGTTACGGCACCCTCAATGGAAGCAGTTTTTCTGTAGGTGTCGATCAATTTCTTCACGTAAGCTTCGCGCAGTTGGAAACTCCCATATGCACGGGGCGGCGCAACGGTGTACGTGGCGCCAAACAACACACCCTTCACCATTTTCTCAATCGTAAACGTAATCGCTTGGTGAACCTTTTCCGGAATGAGGTCATTCAGTCTGGACTGTATATTTTTAGCCCATACCGCCCCCGTCGGCTGCTTCTTGGTCATTTTATGCTTCCAGAAAACCAACTCAATCATCACCTTTTTCCGGTACAGCGGCGACATATCCGCACCCCAATCCTGTTCCATCCTAAATTGGACGGCGATAAAGCGGCATTGTTACATCACTTTTTAACGAACGAAAGGCAAAAAATAACGGACAACCTTTGTATTGCCAGAAAATCTATTAACTTTGTAGACTACAAATTCATTCACTAAAATAGGAGGAATAATATATGAGTTTAAGATTAGGCGATACCGCACCGAATTTCCAAGCGGTAACGACGATAGGAGAAATCGACTTCTATGATTACACGGAAGGTAAATGGGTAGTATTGTTTTCACACCCAGCGGACTACACACCGGTATGCACCACGGAATTGGGGCGTACGGCACAGTTGAAAAGCGAGTTTGACAAGCGTAATACTGTGGTGCTTGCTGTGAGCGTAGACCCTATCGATAGCCACCACGGGTGGGTAAAGGACATCAATGAAACGCAGAACACCAACGTTGAATTCCCGATCATCGCCGATGATGACCGCAAGGTGGCCGAGTTGTATGACATGATCCATCCCAACGCATCGGCGACCGCCACCGTACGCTCGGTGTTCGTTATCGGACCGGACCGGAAAATTAAACTTACGCTTACCTACCCGGCTTCAACCGGGCGGAATTTCCTTGAAATCTTACGGGTAATTGATTCTCTTCAGCTCACTGCTAATCACAGCGTAGCCACACCGGCCGATTGGGAACATGGACAGGATGTCATTGTATCACCGGCCATTGCAACGGAAGATATACCGGCGAAATTCCCGAAAGGCCACAAGGTCATCAAGCCTTACCTTCGTACCACCCCACAGCCAAATATCTAAAAGGGCCAATAGGAACAAGGGACCGCATGGTCGGCCCTACAAAAAAAGCGATTGATGTTTATCAACCGCTTTTTTTCATTTATTTCACCTATGCCACAACCTTAGTATACTTTAACCAAGTACACGTAATCCTGTATTTTCTTCACCTGCTCGGTACGCTTCAATCCACCAAGTGCATTCTTTTTGTTGATCACCAACTCACTTTCCAATGAATCCACTGGTATCGCTGCGATCGAATTCAGCAGGGCCTCGGTTTTGATAGCAAACGACGCTCCGTCGATGCCGGTTTGCTTACCGCTGATGATGCCAACCACGTTACCTTTGCTGTCGAGCACAGGTCCGCCGCTGTTGCCTGGATTAACCGGAATAGATATCTGATACGCAGTGGTATCACCAGCATAGCCGGTCCGCGAGCTAAGATACCCCTGCCCGTAAACCACTTCGTCTCTTGGATAACCAATGGTGTATACATCCTCGCCAAGTTCCGACGGAGTCTCTTTAAATGTATAAGGCGCGTTTTTCAATGGTGCAAATGTGCTATCATTGATGCGCAGCATTGCTAGATCGTGTGTGGGGTCGATATAGATGACCTTCGCCTTAAAGGACTCACCTTTCGTGCTTTGGAGGTGGACCGAATCAGCTCCCCTTACCACGTGATAATTGGTAACAACATAGCCGTTTGCCGAAATGATAAACCCGGTACCTCCAAAGTTGCTTGCGGACCGGTCATCGCGCTGTTTATCATTATTGATATTCCGGATAACCGCATTTTGCGCATTCACATTTTTCTTCACGTCATTCATATCCCGCCGCAATGCACTGTAATTGGTGGAAGTCTTCTCGATGGTTTTGTAATAACCGGACATCCACAAAGTGGAAAACACGGCCACTATGGCCACACTTGCGGCCACTAGTGAATTTACCTTGAATTTGTTCCACAGGGTTACAATCAGCGGTTCCCTTTGCTCCGCTGCTAAGCTATCACCTGCATGGTATCGGGCTGCGGCCGCGGATAACGTATTTTTAAAAGCCACACGGTCGGCGTGTTCTTTCAATTGCTGCAAGAACAACCGATGTGTTGCTAGCTGTTCGGCGGCGGCGTTTTCTTCACAATACCGTTCAAAGGCCACCCGCTCCCTATCCTCCATCTCGCCATTCAAGTACTTGTCGGCCTGCATTATAAATTCTTGCTCATTCTCCATCATATCCGTATCAACTTACTTTGTTGTCGCTGTAAAAAACAACTTCTTTAACCGTTGCAGGCATTTGTATTTTTGGGTTTTAGCGTTATCCGCATTCGTATATCCGAATTTGTCACAAATCTCCTGCATAGACAGATTAGCTATGTAGAAGTCTCGGATAATCGTCCTGCACGGCTCTCCCAATTCATCCAGTGCCTGCTCCATCATCGTCAACTGGAGGTCTTTCTCTTCATGCATTGCCAAATCCTCCTCCACCACAATGATGTCTTCGTATGCCGCCACATCGCGGAACGTGCGATCTTTGCTTCCCAATTGCTTGAGCCAAAGCCGTCGGCATACCGAGTAAATGTAGGTTTTCAGCCTGCTGGTCAACTCAAAATCGTGCTGTTTGACTTTGTCATAAAGCACGATAACAGCTTCTTGAAAAACATCCTTCGCCTCCTCTTCAGTGCCATTATTCTGGACGATCATGTTCAAAATCATCGGGAAGTAATCGCGGTACAACCGCTCCAGACTCCCCGCATCACCGCGCGCCACGCCCTCGAGGATTACGGCATCCGCTTCTGACACAACAGATCTGCTCCTTTCACTCACTGGTTAATACGATTTTGTCCAAATAGTAACCCATATATTTCCTCCAAACCTAAGCTATTTTTTTTGATTTTGAAATGGGCAGCCTTACGGAGCGGCCCGCGGGCGGATGTGGCAAATTGGCACGGATATTCCTATCTTAGCCGCAAATTTAACATCCATGTACCATACCCACACATTGCAGGAACGGATTGCCGACGAATTGGCGGAACTCCGCATTCCGGAACAACCGGCCAACCTATACGAGCCTGTCCGGTACATGCTGCAAATAGGGGGCAAGCGTATCCGCCCGTTACTCACCCTGATGGCTGCTGATTTATTTTCCATCAGCGACATGGAGGCGGCCGTACCAGCTGCCGTAGCTGTCGAATTGTTTCACAATTTCTCATTGGTGCATGACGACATCATGGACAATGCACCACTTCGGCGTGGGCACCGCACCGTTCACGAGAAATGGAATCCGAATATTGGCATTCTCTCGGGCGACAACCTACTCATCATGGCTTATGCGCAGCTGGCGAAATGCCCTGCCAATAACCTTCCGGCCATTCTCGAAACGTTCAACACGATGGCTGCCCAGGTATGCGAAGGGCAGCAGTTGGATATGGATTTCGAGCGGTCGGCGACAGTCGGCATTGACGACTATCTCCACATGATCCGGCTTAAAACATCCGTATTGCTGGGTGCCGCATTAAAAATGGGTGCGCTTTTGGCCGGAGCCAACAAAGCCGACGCACAACTTATTTACGACTTCGGTGTCGGCGTGGGCATCGCCTTCCAATTGCAAGACGATATTTTAGACGTTTATGGCGATCCCGAGCAATTCGGCAAGCAGCGCGGTGGCGACATCCTCGCCAACAAAAAAACCTACCTCCTGGTGAAAGCATTGGAAATGGCAGATACCGCGACGCGGTCGACGCTGAATGATTGGCTGGCCGATCATTCAAACCCGTTGGATAAAATCCGTAACGTAACCGCCATATATGATGCACTTGGCATTCGGAGTGAAGTGGAAGCTGCCAAGCAGCTTCACGTTAAGCAAGCTTATACGGCTCTGGATGCCCTCCCCGTAGAAGTTGCCCGCAAAACCCCTTTGCGGGAGCTCGCCTACAGGCTACTCAACCGGGGGCAATAACTGGCAGTATAATTGCACGGGAAATTGCTATCAGTTTCTATGTTTATCGATTTATTACTAACTTGTGCTTTTTGCACTGGCAACGAATAGGGACCCTTCGCTTACCGATATGGATGCACTAAAAATCACGACTTTTCAAGCGTACCTTTTTTGGGAAAATATCGACAAGAACCTAAGTAATCTTGCATTGAAGCTTTCGGCGATTCGTGAAAAGACCGATCTGATCGTCCTGCCCGAGATGTTTAATACCGGATTTACAATGAATGTGGAGCACTGCGCCGAAAAACCCGACGGGAAGACGATGCATTGGATGCTGGAGATGGCGCAAAAGTACGACTGCGTGGTGGCCGGAAGCCTCATCATCGAAGAAGAGGGCAACTATTACAACCGGTTTGTCTGGATGACGAAAGACGGCAATTATGTGACATACGACAAGCGGCACCTATTTGGCATGGCAGGAGAAGATCAGGTGTTCACGGCGGGAACGCAACGGGTTATTGTAGATCTTAACGGGTGGAAGATATGCCCCATGATTTGCTATGACCTCCGCTTTCCGGTCTGGACGCGCAACCTCGACGGTGCTTATGATATATTACTCTATATCGCGAATTGGCCCGACAAGCGTTCCGGCCACTGGCGAAGCCTCATTCCCGCCCGGGCCATCGAAAACCAATCGTTCGTAATCGGTGTAAACCGAGTGGGACACGATGGCAACGAAATTTATTATTCCGGCGGGTCGATGTGTATCTCACCAGCCGGCGACGTGGTATACTACAAGCCTGAATACGAAGACCTCTATACATTTACCATCTACCGGAGAGATTTGGACGATACGCGTAAGGAATTGCCTTTCCTGAAAGATATGGATACGTTTAATTTAGTCGTAAATCGCAAGTCGTAAGTCTTTTGCCGTTAGTCTATAGTTAGGTAGGTTTATTTATACGGCCGTTCGAGAATGATGGACTTGATTACGGCATCGCGCAGATCAAATTCTTCCGAATCAACCGCGGATTGTACATCAACTCCCGTATCCACCGCCAACCGTTGCGGTATTAGCGGGCGTTGACGGGAACTGCGTGTAGATTCCACGGGATTTACAACACCCGAATAATACGCATACTCCGAACTCACGGTAGGGGAAGATACCGGTGTGTCGGCGGGAACAGCAACAGGCTTGATGTGTTTAGCGTTGTCTTCCGGCAATGGTGGTTGGGCCGGATTGCGCTTACGCGCTTTATCCTGCTCCTTTTGGTAGTTGGCATACGCCTGAAAGGCAAAAACGACAATCGCTATTAGTATGGGAATAAACGTTTCCATCGACATAAAGTTAAGGAATAATTTCGATACTGACATCATGCTTGCCGATATTCGCTATTTTTGTAACACGTGCTACCCTTAGGCGTCTAACTGATGTAACTGCCGTTCATGAGTAACCAACGACAACTGTTCCAGCAATTATTTGAAGAGAACTCCAAGCGGGTTTACCACCTGTGTTATGGCTATACCGGCGACAGCGACTCGGCAAACGATCTGATGCAGGAAACGTTCATCAAAGTATGGCAAAACCTGGATAGGTTCCGCAACCAGTCGCAATTCTCGACGTGGATATACCGCATTGCCATAAACACCTGCCTGTCCTACCTGCGCACCGCGAAACGGCGGGTCACCGAAGAGCTGAACGACAGTATCATCGAAAACTATACGGAGGAACCTTCGGAAAAACAGGAACAGGTTGCGTTGCTGTACAAATCCATCGCACAGTTGGAAGAAAACGAGCGGATTATCATCACGATGGTGTTGGACGAAGTGCCATACCCCGAGATTGCTGAAGTGGCCGGCATCTCCGAGGGCAACCTGCGGGTGAAAATACATCGGATAAAACATAAGCTAACAGAAATATACAATAGCAATGAAAGGGTTTGAAGAGATACAACAGCTTTGGCACGGGCAAGACCCCGATCCAAACGTTAGCTTTGATACCGTGTTGAAACGCATCAAAAACAGCCGTTCTGCGTTTGCCAAAAAGCTCTTTTGGCAGAGCATTTCGACGGCAGTGGCCGTAGCGATTTTACTCTGGATGTGCTTAACCGTCGATTTTTCGACATGGACCACCTACTTGGCTATCGCCATCATGGTTGCCTGTATCTGCTATTATTTTGTGAGCCAGCTCAACGACTACCGTGCCCTTAGCAGGAGCCACGACCTGCTGTCTAAACCCCAAGATTACATCCAATACCTCAAGACCTTCCAACAGAAACGCAATCGCTTCAATACGCGAAATTATGCCGTCTACGAAGTCTGCATAGCCGTTGCATTCGCGTTGTATGGCGTTGAGATGTATTTCGCATTACCGTTGTGGACATTCATCGGATTGGTCGTATTCGTGATCTTTTGGTTCGTGATTTGCCACGTTGTATTCATGAAGCAATACATCCGCAACGAAAATACACGAATTGCGGAGATGATTGACAATCTGGAGCGGATCAAGGGGCAGTTCAACGAAAATACGGAACTGTAAAAATACATGTCCCTTCTGCTTTTATGACAAGTTATCGTACTTTTGCCAAAAATCATATTTTATTCCATGGAATTACTGTATACGGGTAAAACAAAAAACGTTTACCGGGCTGATGCATACCAGGTGTTGCTTCAATTCAAAGACGATGTGACAGGCGAAAACGGTGTGTTCGACCCTGGCGCGAATACCGTGGGCCTCACTATTGAGGGTGCGGGCAAGTCGGGACTCAAAATGACCAAGCATTTCTTCGAATCGCTGAATGCCCAGGGCATCCATACCCATTATATACAAGCCGATGTGGAGCAGGCTACCATGACGGTCCGCGAAGCCCGGGTTTTTGGCAAGGGATTGGAGGTCATTTGCCGTTACCGGGCGGTCGGCAGTTTTCTCCGCCGCTACGGCGCGTATTGCGAATCGGGACAACCGCTTGACGCGTTTGTGGAAATCACCATTAAGGATGACGAGCGGGGTGACCCCACCATATCTGCCGACGCGTTACAGTTGCTCGGCATCCTATCGCCGCAGGAATACGATGTACTGACCGTCCAAACCAAGAAAATATGTGGCATCATCAAAAACGAGCTTGCAAAGAAAGGCCTCGAACTGTATGACATCAAACTTGAATTCGGCCGCGATGCCGAAACTGGCGAAATCATGCTGATCGACGAGATCTCGGGCGGAAATATGCGGGTTTATAAAGATGGCGTCTACATTACTCCATTAGCGCTTGAAGAGGCGTTTCTGAACGGTTAACCGCTCATTCGCTGCCAGGGGCGTTTTTCTTCATAAAATCAAATGCACCCGTGCGTAAGTTGATGCCATATTCCAAAAAGGCTTTTAAGCAGGCGAGGAAATTCGCCCAGCCCTCGGATTGGCCAATGGCTTGCTGGATGCCTTCGTCGTCCTTTTTCATCTGCCGTTCGGTAACGCGCACGACCGTGGAGTCGCCGGCGGGTTCCAGTGTGATTTCCACGAGCATACCTTCGACGCCACCGGACCAGTCGAACGAAATGTACCCGTGGGGTCTGATTTCCTTTCCCATTACCGGAAACTGATCATCAAACTCCGGAAATTTCCAATACACTTCCTTACCCGTCTCCAGCCTACCGGTGGAGCGTTCGATGAAATAGTGCTTCATCTTATCCGGCGAAACGATTCCCTCGAACACCTCGGCCACTGGTTTCAGAATCTGGATAGTTGCTTTCGCGGTCAATATAGCTGCCATGATCGGTAAATTTACATTTTTTTTATCCGCTCACTGATGAGCAGATAAAGCTGTGCCAATGTAGGGTTTGTCTCCAACAACTCCAAATGTTTCTCCATGGTGCGCGCATCATTCCGTACTGCTGGACCGGTCTGCACCTCCTTGGGCGGATGTTTCATTACCTTTTGGGCGGTTTCGAGGACAAGGGGCCGGATGAGGTCGAAATCCAGATCATGTTTGTTAAGGATATCAGCGGCAATCGCGTAGAAATGGTTGGTGAAATTGCAGGCAAATACGGCGGCGGTATGCAGCGAAAGCCGCTGTTTCGAATCACATCGAAAAACACGGTTGGATAGATTGCCCGCCAATGCCTCCAACCTTAGCAAAACCGCTTCTCCCGATGCTTCCACGGCAATGGGGACGCTGGAAAAATCCACAGGCGTTGATTTTGAAAAGGTCTGCAGCGGATACAAAACGCCGTAGTCCACCGCATAACCGGCAAACACATCCATATCAACACTTCCAGCCGTATGGACAACTACGCCCCGTAATGTGGGAGGCAATTGTGCGGCCACGCCCGCTAGGGCGTCATCTTTTACCGAAATGATGTAAACGTCAGCTTGTGCGTCGATGGCTGCCAGATCCGTGGTCACAACGGCATCCAGTATAGCAGCAAGCGCCTGCGCATGTTCCTCGGTACGGCTATAGACCTGCTTGATGCGATGACCTGCCGTCACCAGCGCACGGCCCAAGTGGGTCGCTACATTGCCGCTACCAAGCAGCACGACATCCATCAGGTCCGCTGTGGTTTAACTTCTTTGTTGCGGCGGATGATTGACAGTAGAAAGCCGATTGTCATCACGATAGCACCGCACCAGAAGAAATTGATATATGGAAATTTGATGGCTTTGAATACCACCCACCGCTTCTCGGGCATGGGCTTTTGGTACACCATCAGCTCCAGCTTGTCTTTCTGTGGCATGATGTTGCTGAACCGGAACCGGAGGCCTTGCTCTTCCACATCTTTGAAGAGATCGAACGTGTTTCCATCGCGGATAAGGAAAACCGGCTCGGCATCATACGTTTCACCATCCGCGGCATGTACCCTGACTTTCAATCCGACGATGACATCGTTATCTCTACGCGGAATATTCTGCACCGTCGCATTCCGATTGATGCCTTCTACCACGATATATCCATTGCGGTACCGTAAGGTGTCGCCGATATTAGTCTCGTACACAGCCGGTTCTTCGAAATTTTCGAAGCCGGTCTGCGCACCGTCGCCCTGCGCCTGCGTATGCGAATCTGACATGGCGGCGGTAATAAGCGTATAAATATCATGGGTAAGGTAATGGCGTGTATCTGGCGTGCCGATCAGCCCGCCCATATCCGGGTTATTCTGGGCAAATGGCCGCAGCTGGAAACTTTCGGTTACCCGGCCTGTTTCCTCATCAACCTTCTCGTAATTTATCTTGTAATATACGTTGGGCGGGGCCACGCTATCGCCTACGTATGTGATGCGGTAATCGCCCATCTGCACGGGTTCGCCTTCGGTAAGGAACAGGTTATCGCCGGGATTTTCCACTTGATCAAAACCCGCTACCGCAATGTAGTTGGCATTGTTTACCGAAATCACCTCGTTGGTTGCTGCTGCCACAAGTGCACCGATAAGCAATAATCCAAAACCGATATGAGCCACAGCAGACCCGGTAAGCTTCCACTTACCGCGGATGGCTTCGCCCAAGATCCGCCCGTTTGCCACGATGGTGTAGGCCGCCGAAAACACAAGCAGGATGTACATGAAATTGGTATATACGCCTGTGATGTAAACGACGATGGCCGTTAGCACCGCCGCCGCCACCAATGAGGCAATGGCTACCCCGAAAAATTTACGGATATCGGTCCGTTTGTATTTCATAAACTGCGTGAACGCCGATAGCAGCCCCACCACAACGGCAAATCCCGCTTGCCACTTATTGTAATGCTGCACGGGATCGATAGGGGGCGCCACGTCGGTACCGAAGATGGCATTGAAAACCGGCACCGAAGTGGATGCAATGATCTGTACGCAGGCCACTGTTAGCACCAAAGCACCGATAAACAACCAGAACTCACGTGAATAGATGTCTTCCTCCTTTTGATGCGACGGCATCTCACGTTTGCGGGCTACCAGGAAGTAGACCATCACGCCGAGGAAAATCAAATTGAATGCGACCAGTTGCCAATACAGCCCCAAGTCGGTGAATGAATGCACCGATGTCTCACCAAGCACGCCACTGCGAGTGAGAAACGAAGCGTAGATGACCAGTACAAAACTCACCATGGCAAGAAACGTGGCAGTGAAATAGGAATGTCCGGAATTCTTATAGGCTACCATGACGTGAACCGCCGCGATGAGCGTGAACCAAGGGATAATCGATGCATTTTCTACCGGATCCCAGGCCCAGAATCCACCGAAGTTAAGCGCTTCATAGGCCCAAAAAGAACCCATGATGATACCAGCCCCCAAGGTCATCACGGCGAAAAGCGCCCAAGGCAGGCCTGGCGTAATCCATTCCTTGTAACGCCGCGTCCATAAGCCGGCAGTTGCATAGGCAAAGGGTACAATCATGGCAGCAAACCCCAGGAACAGTGTGGGTGGGTGGATGACCATCCAGTAGTTCTGCAACAGCGCATTAAGGCCACGGCCGTCCGCAATCATCCCCAAGTAATTAGGGTCGGAAAAAATCGGCGCCTCCACGGCATCCCGCAACAGAATAAAGGGTGAGCTGCCCACGCGCTCGCCGAAGACGGCTATGCCGATGAGCATGGAGCCCAGTACAGCCTGACAGAGCATCACTACCGCCATCACAGGGCTTTCCCAGCTTTTGGCCTTAAACAACAATACAGCACCCAATAGTGCTTGCCAGAACATCCAGAGCCAGAAACTGCCCTCCTGTCCTTCCCAGAAACTCGAGATGATATAATGGGTGGGTAGCGATCTGGACGAGTGTGCCCAAGCGTAATGGTACTCAAATAAGTGGTTGTAAATTATATAGAAAAGGCAGCTTCCGATGGCCACTACAGACACTACATTGACCCAAAAGGAAGCACGTGCGATCTGCAGCCACGAGCGGTCTTCTTTACTTTTTGTTGCAAAATAATAGGCCGCGCAGGCCAACAATGCGGATCCAAAAGAAAGGATGACAAAGAACTGCCCAATTTTACCGGGCAACAGGCTCTCGCCTACATAAGTTATATCCATCTACGTACACTAACGATTAGCGGTTGGCGGTGCAACAGTACCCATGGTACTGGCCGTCGACGCCTCTATCACTTCTACCTCGTCCTCGTTGTACTTGGACGGGCATTTCATCAAAATCTTACTTGCATGGAAATCTTCTCCCACCATCTTGCCCGTCAATACGATTTGCTCGGAACGCTCGATATCCTGCGGCTTCGCACCACGGAAAACAACACGGCACTCCGTACTGTCATTGTCGTACATATAGAACGAAAAATGATTGGCATCAACCTTCGGATCATAATGTAACTCTTTCTCTTTGTTGAGCACACCCACTACGTATAACTCGGTTTGCTTCTCCTTGGCTTCAGTGAAGCTGGAGTAGGTACTCGAATCTGCGTATATCACGATAATCATGGCAATGGCAATCGCGATAACAATGATACCTATTACTGAACTTTTCTTCATGTCGTTATCCCCCAACGGATTAATACCGGAATGCAAAATTACGAATTGGAAAATGAAGGTACGAATAATGCAAGTGATTGAGCTCTTTTAGAATCGTTCTAAACAGAACATAGGGAAAAATCCGTATGTTTGCTTTCTAGAAGATTGATGAAGCCACTAACTGAATAATGACCAGCAGCCCCCTATATCGCGTTGGCAAAGCCTGCGTAGTATTCGCACTGCTATTTAGCTATTCCGTATGTTTGGCACAACATCTTTCCCACACGGAGTTTAACTTCCGGAATGACAATGACCTTTATTTATTCAACAAACAAGACCAATATTATACCAATGGGGTTTTCTTCAGTATCCGCAAAACGGTAGACAGCACCTCGCTATCGACCAACGAAGCCAACCGGATATGGGGTGTCACCATCGGGCAAAAAATGTACAATGCCTATACGGCGAACATCCGCTACATTGAAGAAGTAGACCGACCTATTACGGCATATCTGTTCCTTGCCGCCAATCTTGATCGCTATTTTGAGCGCGAGCGGCTCTTTTCGGTTACCGCGGAAATCGGGACAATTGGGCAACGGGCTCTTGGCAAGCAGTTCCAAGAAAGTATCCACAAGGCTTTCCGGCTCTATGACATCGCTGGCTGGCAATACCAGCTGAAAAATGCATTTGGCATAGACGCTACAACGCGCTATGGGGGGTTGCTTTACCGGAACCCGACGCAATGGTTTGACATATCGGGGCAGGTGGCAGCAACATTAGGTCTTAATCATACTGGCTTTGCCATTGCGCCCAGCTTCCGGTTTGGTCGTATCAATCCGCTCCACCAATCCGTATATACGTCCAGTCGGCTACAGGTACGCGGCAATACGGTTGCTAAAGAGCTGTTCCTCTATTACAGCCCGCGGCTACATTTCGTCGGCTACGATGCCACGCTCCAAGGAGGAATGTTCTTACGTGATAAAGGCCCGGTAACGCATACCCCAGCCCGGTGGGTATGGTACAATCAGGTCGGCATGATGTATGCCAAGAACGCACTCTCGCTGCATTTCCAATACATTTTCTACACCAAGGAAGTTCCAGGGATGTTTTTCCGTCACCGATATGGTTCGGTAGGGATGGGATATCGGTTTTAAAACCAATCCTTCCGCCTATTGATCTTTCGTAGCGCTTGCTGCCGTTTGGTGTCTAGACGTCGCTGCACAGCAGCTTTGGAGGGCTTGGTGGCCTTACGTGGCTTTTCGGTCTTCAGCGCATTTGAAACCAACTCGACCAACTTTTGGAGCGCAAGTTCCTTGTTGCGCAATTGGCTGCGGGTTTCCTGATTGGTAACTTGCAAGAGGCCTTCGGCTTGCAACCGATTGGATAATCGTTTCCGTAAACGTGCTTTCTCCTCTTCGGAAAACACCGTAGCTGCTGCAATATCGAAGAGCAGCATAACCTTGGTTTCCACCTTGTTGACGTGTTGCCCACCGGCACCGCCACTTCGCGATGTCTGAAACCGCACAAAGGGTAAAAGTAATTCCGCGTTAATCTGTTCAATCCGTGCCATCCACATTCAATCCGCTATCGGTCTCCACTCCGTTCCGCCCACCTGTAAACCGCCCCACCAGCATAGCTGCCACGTTATCGCCCGTGGCATTGAGCAACGTCGCCATGGGGTCGACCAACGTACCGATAATCATCACCGCCGGAATGGCCTCTGCTGGAAGCCCGTATACCGAAATCATCAACATCTCACCAATATAGCCACCATTCGGAATCCCCCCCGCTACGATACTGACCAATACGGTAATGCCAATGGCGGTAAGTAGGGTCATCGGATCGAAGAAGTTCCAACCGATAAGCACGAACGCGACATAAATCTTTACGATACTGGATATCGACGACCCGTCCTTATGCAAGGTTGCCCCCAATGGAATGACCACATTGGCCACGGCGGGTGGAATCCCCATCTTGGAAGCTACCGACAGATTGACCGGCATGGTGGCAATACTGCTGCAGGTGCCCACGGCGGTGGCGGAGGGTAAGATATTGTTTCTCCAGAACCGGCTGACACCGGACTTACCACCGGCAATGTATGCGTAGATGCTGAAAAATACAATGAAGTAAAAAGCCCCAAGAACATAATACAAACCCAAGGGCTTCGCATAAAAACCGAAGAGCTCCGGACCGATGGTGCCAACCTGGTAGGCAAAATACGCACCCAAGCCAACGGGAGCGATTTTCATAATCATGATGAGCACGTGCTTCATCACTTCATTACCCGAACTAAGGAATTTACGGAATGATCGACCTGCCTCGCCCGCCCTCATCGCAGCAATACCGACAAGAAAGGAGAAAATCACGAAAGCGAGCATGTTTTCCCGCGATAGCAATTTATAGAACTCATCCACCGTGATAAACCGCACCAGCTTATCACCCCACGTGTCACCCGGATTGCCTTGAAGAAGTTCACTGCTAGTCTCCTGTACGGCCTGAGGCGCTTCTACTGGAAAAAACCATAGCGCAATGATGGTACATACCGCTGCGATGACGATTGTACCAAGAAATACGCCAGCCATTACTGAAATGATACGCCCAAGTTTCTGTGATCCATCGATGTTTGCCACCGCAGAAGCAATGGCGAAAAACAACAGTGGGATAACCGCAGCGAATAACAGGTTGAGGAAAATATCACCCAACGGCTTAAGCCAAATTACCGAATTTGGGAAAAAACCACCAACGACGCTCCCTAACACAATACCGAGCAATAGCAACAAAATGCTGCCATAATTCTCCAAAAAACCGGATAGTCGCCTTTCCATATTTTAGGTTACTAAAGTAATGGATTTATTTTAAGTTTGCATGACATGGTCGAATTTGTTGTCACCTTAGACGGTTCTAAAACACTATACCACCCTGTTATTGGCGAGCACTATCATTCGCGCCATGGGGCGGTGCAAGAAAGTAAACATGTGTTTCTCGGCATGGGTTTAGGCCATTTCGTGGCGAAACACCACCCACAAATAGTTAGCGTGCTCGAAATCGGATTCGGCACGGGGCTTAATTTTCTTCTCACCGCGGAAGACTGCCGCGCCAGAGGTATTGCGCTTGATTATACGGGTGTGGAAGCTTACCCACTTCCCGTTGCCACCTTATCACAAACCGGATACGGCAACTACGTATCTCCGGCGGTATGGACGTCTTTCCTCGCCCGCTACACAAACAGCCTGACGGCACCACAGGTTATTTTCAACGGGTGCTCGCTTGAAATGGCTCATTGCCGGGCACTGGAATACAGCACTGAAAAACGGTTTGATGTACTATATTTCGATGCCTTCGCAGCCGTTCACCAGCCGGAGATGTGGACGGAAGAAACATTGCAACACGTTTGTGCCCTTTTAAAGCCCAGTGGAATTTTTGTTACATATGCCATCACCGGCCACCTCAAGCGAACGCTGAAATCTTTTGGATTTACCATCGAAAAAGTGCCCGGAGCACCCGGTAAAAGGGAGATGCTCCGGGCAATGAAACAATAAAATTCTATAATTTAGTGCTCGTGCGTGCCGTCAGGTCCATGGGAATGTCCATGGGAAAGCTCATCCGCAGTGGCTTCGCGAACAGACAGCACTTCGATGGCGAAATGCAAGTTTTGGCCGGCCATCGGATGATTGAGGTCTACCACGACAGTTTCCGGGCTCACCTCGGTGACCTTACCACGGAACTGGTTGCCTTGGTTATCTTGGAGCGGCAGGATTTCACCCACGGTGGGAAGGCCGCTTTCCTTAAACATGTCAGCGGGCAGCGGTGCAATGGCTTGCTCATTGATTTCGCCGTATGCATCTTCGGCAACCAATTCAAAATCTTTAGTATCCCCAGCTCCCAAACCAGCGATATTTTCTTCGAACTTCGGCAACATCATGCCCACACCGAATAAGAAGTCCAAGGGATTGTCCTTACCGGCTTCTTCTACAAAGGTTTTCTCACCATTCTCGACGGTGTGTAGTTTGTAAGTCAGCGTTACTACGCTGTTGGGTGCTATCGTCATTGTGTTTAAAGTTATGGTCACGCGTCAGGCGTAACCGGTTTATCAATTTGTAATTAATTGCATTAATCCGTCCGCCTGTTCCACCGGCAAGCTACATGTTTTGTTGCGGCACACATACGCTCGTGTTGCACCACCTATCCGCCCTACTAACAAGGGGAGGCTTCCTTTTGTTCCGCCCAATATCATTTTGTTCGGTACGTAATGTCGGTCCAGTTCTTGGCGCAAAGCCAGCCATCCGGGCCCGGTCAACACGATTTCGAGGCTTCCGCTGACCTCGTCGAGCAACTGGATTGCCCAGTTGGCATATGCCGATCCATACGAAGCGATATGCGGCACTACATTCGCTAATTGTTGATCGGCTATGACTGTGTAATGTGGCTCATCGAAGGCCAACCCCAACCAACGAAGCTGCCTAGCTATGGTTGAGGTGGAAGAAGAGATCACATTGTCCATGGTTTCCGTCTTCCGGGCGATGAGCGGCTCGGCATGTGCTGATGTAAAATAAAACGCCGAAGCCTCGTCATTATAGAAGTGGGCCAATACATATGCTACAAGCCGTTTCGCCTCAGCTAACCAGTCTTCGTTGAAGGTAGCTTCGTACAACGCGATGTAGGCCTCGATGGTAAATGCATAGTCATCCAGGAAGCCACCGATGGTTTTACCATTTTTTGGTGGTTGCCGCCACAAGCCACCATCTTCAGCGTATAGCCGTGCCTTGATGAATGCCGCATTAGCCAGCGCCACTTCAAGGTATTCGGAAACACCAAAAACCCGATACGCATCGACAAATGCTTTGAGCATCATCGCGTTCCAGGCAGTTAATAATTTACCGTCCAAGCCTGGGTGTACCCGCCCATTTCGGTAGTTGATTAGTTTACGTTTGGCATCGGTGAGGCACATTTCCCATTCCGACGCGGAAAAGCCAGCCTCTTGGGCCATCTTGTCCGCATCGACGTCTATTTTCAGCACGTTCGTGCGTTCTTCCTCCCAATTCCCTTCTTCCGTGACACCGAAATAACGGGTAAATAGCTCGGCATCATCACCGAGCACATTTTCGATTTCACGTTGTTGGAAAGTATAGAACTTTCCCTCCACGCCCTCGCTATCGGCATCCAGCGCACAGTAAAAGCCCCCCTCCGGGCTGGTCATTTCGCGCTGAACCCATTGCAGTGTTTCGCTGACCACACGCTTATACTGCGCTATTGGTCGTTGCTGCCACGCTTCGGCATAAAGGCTGACCAACTGTGCGTTGTCGTACAGCATTTTCTCAAAATGCGGAATGTGCCAACGGGCATCTACCGAATATCGAGCAAAACCGCCCCCAATGTGATCGTATATCCCTCCCGAGGCAATTTTCTGGAGTGTAAAATGCACATGGTCCACCACTTGGGGATCGTCCATCAGCGCGCCGTAGCGCAGCAGAAACAACCAGTTGTTCGGCAACGGAAATTTCGGTGCCCCTCGGTGCCCACCCTCGTTTTTATCAAAACGATCTTTCCAGGGTGTAACGATACGTACTAAATCTTCCTTGGAATAAGTATCCGGAATCTGCACAAAGGGAAGTCGCTCGCTCTGCTGGATACCAGCGGTCAGCCGTTCCGCATATTCGTTCGCTAGCTGGGGATTCTCGTCCCACATAGCAACCAGTTTCTGTAAGAATTGCTTCCAATGCGCGGGCGGGAAATAGGTACCTCCATAAATCGGCCGGCCATCAGGCAGGCAAATGCAATTGAGCGGCCAGCCCCCCTGCCCAGTCATCAACTGCACGGCAACCATGTAAATCTGGTCGATATCGGGCCGCTCTTCCCGGTCCACTTTGATGGAAACGAAATGCGCGTTCATAAACGCTGCGATGGTTTCATCTTCGAAACTCTCATGTTCCATCACATGGCACCAATGGCATGCGGAGTACCCTATACTAACAATGAGGAGCTTATTTTCGGTTTTGGCTTTTTGCAGGGCTTCTTCTCCCCAAGGATACCACTCAACGGGATTAAACTGGTGCTGCCTCAGATAGGGCGAGGTCTCACTATGGAGTTTATTCGGCATCTGGCGGTAAAGGTAAGGTTTTTCTACCGAACATGGAGAACGGTGGTTTGACTTACTTAATATTCTTTGTTCGGCTCAGCGAACCAAACATTAGTTCCCATCCCGCCCGATATCGATGCCCAGTCGGCTATGTCATCGAATCGGAGGTGCACAATGCCGCAAGTTGGGAGGTTGTAAATATTTTCATCAGCCAGGTAATTAACCAACAGCGTAAGGCCCGGATTATGTCCAAAAAAAGCTACACTATGCAGACCATCATCCAGTTCGCTGATTAACTGCAATAACGTATTGGGCAAGGCTTCGTAAATCCGCTGCTCGATCTTTATGTCATTTACGGGAATAGCCAGGTGCTCGGCAAATATCTGAGCGGTGGTAATGGCCCTTTTGGCCGGACTACTTATCAATTGTTGGGGCTTAACGGGATATTCGGCCATTCGTTTAGCCATTATAGGTGCATTTTTGAACCCACGTGAGTTGAGCGGTCGGTCGAAGTCACTCACATCGAAACTCCAATCTGACTTTGCGTGCCTAATAATGAATAAATGCTTAGCCATAATGCTCACCCCTCCCTTTATTTACCTATCAAGTACTTATAGCAACCGTCGTACCGAAAACCCTAAAAACCGCTTAGTCAACCTTTTCTTTACGAATGCTACCGCTAATTTGGCTCCATTGCAATACCTTGTGCCGTTTCGCTACGTTAATATTACACTTGGTGAACGATAGCTATCGAAGCGACGGAAAGAAAATAGCGAATATGCGACAATTATTATATTTTTGCAATCTTCTCCGTATTTGTAGCCAGTGCGTTTCAAATTTGAGAATCATATCAAGAAGATAGTCAATTCTTTTGTGGAAATAGATTTGATATACCTGTGGGTAGATGGTAATGACCCCAAATGGCAAGCCAAAAAACGGGCATTTACCGGCGTGGTGAGCGACAATTCCGAGACCAATAACAAAGGGCGCTACATCAGCAACGACGAACTGCGGTATGCGTTGCGATCGGTAGAAAAGCACGCCCCGTGGATACGGCGTATTTTTATCGTCACGGACGACCAGCAACCGGCATGGTTAAATACCAATCATCCCCGCATACAGCTGGTGAGCCATAAAGACATCATGCCGCCAGAAGCGTTACCGTGTTTTAACTCAACTGTTATCGAATATTTTCTGTATCGGATTCCGAACCTGTCCGAGCATTTTTTATTTGCCAACGATGACATGTTTTTCAACGCTGACCTTACGCCGCATTTCTTCTTTGGGGAAGAAGGGTACCCCATTGTTCGTCTAAAAAGAAAGCTTTTCGGCAGGTGGCATGCTCGATTGACAGCCTTATTTAAGGGGTTGATGGGCCAACAGCTTGGCCAATATGCGCAGAAATTAGCCGACTCCGCGCGTACAGTGGAGAAGAAATTCGGGGTATATTACTCTGGAGTACCGCATCACAATATCGATGCATTCCTTAAATCCGATTATCGGAACGCCGTAGAAGACGTGTTTGCTGATCGAATAAAGAAATCACAGTCGCATCATATTCGTACTTTTGGAGATATCCACCGCTCCGCCTTTTCATACTATGCACTGGCCATTGATCATGGTCACCTGAAATATGTAGACCGCAGGGAGGCCAGCCGCATCTTGGTTTACAAGCACGATTTCATGGCATACATCAGTCGTTACAGACCTAAGCTCTTCTGTCTGAACGACAACCAACGTGTAACGGATGACGACCGAAAAAAAATAAAACCTTTCTTGGAATCCCTATTCCCAGACAAATCAGCATTCGAGAAATAGCTAGCGATACAGATCCTTGTACCAAGCCACAAAACGCCGCACGCCATCAGCCAACACGGTATCGGGGTGATAATGGGCCGCTTCTGCCAACGCAGACGTATCCGCATACGTTGTTTTCAGATCTCCGGGCTGCATTGGATACATCGCTAATTCGGCCGTACGGCCGAAAGCAGCTTCCATAATGCGAATAAACTCCATCAAGTGAATAGGTTGTGAGTTGCCTATATTGAAAATCTGGTAGTATGGAGGCTTATCGGTAGCCGTAGGGGTATGATTACCTGCCCGCATTACGCCCTCAATGATGTCGTCGATATATGTAAAATCCCGGTGCATATCTCCCTCATTAAACACCTTGATAGGTTTACCGGAGCTAATAGCGTCAGCAAACAGCATGGGTGCCATATCTGGCCGGCCCCAAGGACCGTATACGGTAAAAAACCGCAATCCGGTGGTAGGTAATCGATACAGATGACTATAGGTGTGTGCCAACAATTCGTTGCTTCGCTTGGTGGCAGCATACAAGCTTACGGGGTGGTCTACGCGGTCGTCTTCATGAAAGGGTACTTTACTGTTGGTACCATATACCGATGAACTGGAGGCGTAAACGAAATGGTCGACCTGATGATGGCGACTACATTCCAGCATGTTGACAAATCCAACAACGTTGGATTGTACATATGCATGGGGGTTTTCCATCGAGTAACGTACTCCCGGCTGTGCGGCGAGATGGAAAACCTGATCAAACTTATGGGCAGCGAACAGTTCGGTAAGCCGATCCAAATCGGTAATGTCGGTTTTTTGAAACGTATAAGTTGGTTGGGTACGGCTTCGAATGGGTATGTTATCGTTTATGGTGTGCTGATCTATCCCACACGCCGCCAAACGCCCGTATTTCAGGTTCACATCGTAATAATCATTTATGTTGTCGATGCCCACCACTTGGTCGCCTCTCTCTAGCAACGCGTTTACCAAGTGGAAGCCAATGAAACCTGCTGCACCGGTCACTAAAATATTCATCGTTCAAAACTTGACTTTTCAGGTAATATATGGTTGAATGCATCGTTAACCGCTTGCATGGTCTTGTCGTAATTGACAATATGTTCGCTATCATTGACGCAGACCAGTTTATAGGCTTGTTCGCGTATGGCTCTGATTGCTTTTGGTGCCCTGAAAACGAGTGGAAACATCTTGGTGTCCGCGTACGTATTATATGGTACAAAATTGGAGCGGCAGATCTGCCACGTACGGAAAAGCTCTTGCGTATAATCCTCGGGGCTCCGGAAGCGGTGCGATGACATCTCGGTCAACTCTTTACCCGCATAGTCCCATACTTCTTCGAACGTTGTTTTGGTGTAAGGCTGCGCATTGTGCGGCGTCCGTAGTGTCACGAACTTTCCATACGGTTTAAGGAGTCGTGTAAGGCGCGCCTTTTTGCCATAGCTCTCATGGAACCACTTGTCGTGGTCACGCGCCATCACTTCCCGTTTGTCAAAGCGCCGGTTGATGATCTCGATGTTGTTTTTCAAACATTTACTCCAAAGCGACAATCCCATATTCATCCGGAAAGCAGCGATATCATTAGGTACGCCGTCCGTAAAAAATCGCGATTGCGGAAGGTCATTGATGATAAAAAAGTCGTCGTTGAAATAGACGAAGTGTTCGGCCAACCCCGGTATGCGGTGCAGGTAAATTTCTATCAGGCTGGAATTAAAACAGGGTAAAAATCGCTTTGGAATATAATCTTCATGATTGACCATCCGTAGTTTCGGATGGCTCGTATTTAGCCACTCCGGTTGCTGGCCACAGGTTACAAAGTGAATGTTACGTACCCAAGGCGCGAATTTTTCCACCCCACGGAACCAATACCGCAATAGCCCATGATCCCGAAAACGGGCCTCGGTCACTTCATTTTTCTTGTTGTCTATCTTACCCGAATAGGCAGCAAAGTCCTGCTTCCACTTCGGGTCGTTCATATCAACCCAGGTAATTACAAAATCGATATCCATACCGGCCCGTTAAACGTGCAAAATTAGGGATTTTATTTTTGCAGCGCATTATTCAATCAAAATCCGCTCAAACGGGATATTATGAATTTTCGCCGCATATTTCGGGAAATCGGTCTTATACATCACGCCGGTCCCTAAACTATATATCTTCTGCGCCCGCGACAGCATAAAGAAATCAACAAAAGATTTCAGATAGACCTCGCTGCCTGCATCCACCACATTATCGATGTGGACGACCTTACCAGGTATAGTGTATATGTTTTCGAGATCTTTCGCGGCGGCAATGAATGTAGTGCTGTCCGAGGTCACCAATACGGGTACTTTACTTTGTTCGGAAATCTGTTTCAGCGCATTTATGTTCTTCGTTAGCAGTTCCCGTTGATCGACCTCGGGCAGCGGCTTAAAACGATACTCTTTAAAGTCGCCCAAAAGATTCTGGAAGCGAAATACACATGCGATAAAAGCTGAATTCCCAATATTATTAAGATGCTCTTGCAAACGGTCATCCAATAGCTTTGTCGGTTTGAATAGTTCGTTGAAAAGCTGTCCCCATTCATATTGCCTGTTATACTTCTTATTGATTTTATCCAAATAATCGACCTTAGCGTACACAAACACCTGTTTTTTCAATGGAAACAGGTTGGTCAGTCGCCGTAGCGGCGGTTGCTTGCTCATGATGCGGAAACGGACGTCCCAAACCGATTCACTCAATTCGCCCGATTCGGCCACCCAATTATACGTATTGGGCATCAAAAAATGCATCAACTCCATCGGATAATTAAAGATGCATCGAAAAGGCACGTCGTTCGCCTTGGCTAACGCGTAAACACTGACAATCCCCTTAAATCTGTCAGTCAAGCCTTTGGTTTTGCGTCGACTATCCACGACCGAAATCAGCATTGGCTTTTCTACCCGGTTGGCAGAAAAGCGATAGTGCTTCAGCACCATATAGTATTCTTTCAGGCCATATGCATTGAAAAAACGGACAATTGCTTTTTTAATATTGTTACACATAACCGCTGACTCTAGAAACCGGCTAAATTTAGGCAAATTCCCCCTATAAATTAGTACTTAATACTAGTTCCATTAACGCTTTGGGGATGGCGATTATTTTTGAGCATAAAGCTACTGTCTATCAATTAATCGGAAAAGATGACTTGATTAGGTAGATACACAGATACAGCACTGTATATTGAATGACGACGCCTTACCCCCCAATTCTATTTTGCCCAAACTTGAGCGCCATAACATTACCGCTTATTGCCCTCGTCCCGTCCGGTTAGACATGAAGGTGTAGTGAGAACTTTGCACCGGACATACTACCTACTGCCCACTTGATCTTTTTCACAAGTTGTGCGCCCTACTAAAATAAATATGATCACCGTCTCGCCTTCCTACGAGAAGAACTTCTAGCTTATATAATTTAGTATAGTCAGATAATAGTGATTGAGAATCCCGCGATTGCCTTCAACTATACTTATAGTTTAAAAAAACAACCTATATTACAATCATACAAAAGACCGGCCTAGTTCGAAGAATATTCGAAACTGTTAATTAAACAGGGCTGACATTCCGCCGTCGCCATACCATTGTAGCATACTATAATATGGGTGAAGCGGGTCCCGCGCGTCGGGCAAATAAATACTTAAACCGCTGAATTCAGTAATTGGATTGTTCAAAAATGCTGTCGTACTATTTTTGTATAGAATGGTAGCATTTAGTTGTTTCATAATAACATCGTAGTCTTCTGGTTCAAAGCCTTTTCTAAGAAAATCTAAATAATCATAAGCTTTAACCCGCGAGTTTGGGTCGAAGTCCAATCGCTGAAGTACCGACTTGTCAAACCCTACTTTTAAACTTTTTGAACTCAACAAAACCTTCATCTTTCGAGCCAACAACGACAAAGAATCTGTGTCAATCAACGAAACCGTCGCAGATGCATATTCTCCTCCTAGCGACTGATAATAACTTATAAATGATTGTCCAATCTTTATCAGCTCCTCTTTTCCACCAAATAGATACTGTACGATTTGCCCATAGGGATAACTCGACGATAAAACCTCGGTTGGAGACGCCAATATGTAACGAGCATTATTTTTCATTTCGTAGATCGCTTCGATACTGGCCATAGAACAGGCGTCGAAAATAATGTACCGGAAATCGGACGGTAACGCTTGTTTTAAGTCGACAATATCCATCTCCAAACCATTGTCTTGACCAAATGATTTTAATCTTATTTCCAAGGGAGGTGCCCATGAACTCGCGTGCGACCAAAGAACCAATCCGTAAGAGGAAGCAGGACTCAGTTTTCTGGCATCGTTAACCACTCTAGACAAGAAATAAGGATCGGAGGAGTTTTCATTTCCATATATCGCAATGGTATCACTTCCGATATCCGGCGTATCGTCGGCTTTGATTTTTAGAATAACGGAAACTTCCGAACTGGTTTTTAGATATACCAATAAATTGAGTCCGTCCCGATACCCACGTTCTAATTCATTTACACTAGCTAGAGCTTCCGGCTTAAGGTCGTTATTGGCCGCAATATATATCAATACCATTTGATCATTGAACTCAAGTTCGCTTTCGCGACCTTTTTCACATCCGTACATCCATATTATTACGGCCAAAACAATTAACCAGCTCCTGCTATTAACCATACTAAAAATCAGTAAATATCCATTAGAGCATCCTTTTTCTAAAGCCGATATGTAAGCGTCAAAAAGCGTAAAATTCTATTCCTTCATACGAATAACCACCCATCGAACCCTCACTAGGATTCTTTGTATAATGATGGTCACTTTTATTTCCATTAAAGTACCGATATACCGGCATGGCTCCGCTTGACCCTGGATAAAAGGCGTAAAATGCGATTCCTTCAGACACAAACTTATTATAGCTTCCTGGAGTTCGAGTATAAAAATGATCCCCTTTACTAGCACTATAGTAACGATAAATAGGAATAGTGTTTGGATAGGCTATCATCGAGGGAGCGAAAAAACCAACCCCTTCAAAAATCCATCCATTATTCGAACCGTTTCCTAGCTCGTTGATATTCGTGGTAAAAAAATGATCGTCTGTGTTTACATGAAAATACCTGAACACTGGCGACGCTCCAAGTACAGACCCACTTGAGGGATACAGAAATTGAAAAGCGACTATATCATAACTTGAAAGTGTCGTATTAACCATATCACTGCACGATACAATTCCGGATCCGCTATTCATAATAGAATTAGGATCAGGATTACTTCCACCAGGAGTTCCTAAAATATTCACAGCATGAAATTTAGCTCCAGTACCTGGGTCAGTACCCGTTTGATTTTCACCATCAGCCTGCCAATTTGTATGCCTAAAACCTATGGCATGCCCCAATTCGTGCGCAGCCAAACCTTGGCGCTGCGCGACAGACATTCCAGCCATTTCATTAGCATTTAAATAAACTCTGGTTCCGGGTAGTCCATTCATGGGGAAAGTTGCCGCTCCACATCCACCTGTCCCGAGATTTAAATGAGAAATAAGGATATGTTGATTAGTAGATGTAGTAAGACTAAATTTCAGCCGGGTATTTATCACACTATTCCAAATTGCAAGAGCAGCGGTGATTTCGGCTGTATATGCGGACAACGAAGGATCTATTCTAACCGTGACATTGGGTTGGATATTGTATCCTACGTAATTACTCGTTCCAGATTGTTTTGTTTTAGGTCCGTCACCAAAAATTGAGAAACTGGGTTTCGCATCCTTAACAAACAAAATGTCGCCATCTACTAAGTAATAATTATCATCGATGTCTCTGATTTCAGATTCATGATAACCTAGTCTTTTGATGTATTCAATTACCGAATGATTTTCCCCATCAACCCGCCCATCTTCCAATACGGGTTCGGATTTATTACAGGTAGCAAAAAAGACAATGGACAAGAAGAATAAGCATGATCTTTTCATAATTTTCATAATTTAATAGCTTAAAAAAGTGGTTTGAAAAAAAATGTTCACCTAGCTGTTGAGCGAACATTCGTTCTAAAATTTTAAGGAAGTTACCCCTAAAACCATCAAACCCTGAATTGTACCAATTATTTTACATGCAATATCAAAATATTATAAATTTTTAACTGTAAATTTAATGTTCGTAGCGAGGCAAAATTTATTCCAAGCAGAGTATACATCTAGCTTCACTTAATACTCTTTGGTTACTAAATATATTGCGACATAATCTGTGGGTGCTTCCCAATGGAGATTGCAGCCTAGCAAACACGGAATCCGGACAAAATAATTCCGGATAGATCCAACCCATCAATCGTCACCCATCGGCTCGGCGATACGACAATTTTATCGGAATATGTATTTAGCCATACTGCCCACCAACTGAAACTGCTATTAGCGATAATATGATGTTTGCATAGGCTCATCAATTGCATATCCCGAAAACTTTCCAAGCCTGTATTCCAATCCACAAAAACGGCATTAGCCATTGGGAAGGCTATTCTGCACCAAGGGATATCATCGGAAAAAAAGATAAATCGGGGATGGTCGACATGCTGTTCGATAAAAGCGAGGGCCCGACGGTAATACTCAACGTCACAAATCCCACCCAATAGGGGATCGCCAAGGTAATCGCCTCGTCGTACATGCACACTGACTGTATTGCCGACTGAAAGTGCCTCAGCCAGTTCGATATTTCGCTGATCAGTAAATATTGGAAAACGGAGGTCAATGCGTAGTTGATCCGCAACTGGTTCAATATAGCCAATGTGCTGCCAGTATCCCCAATAGTAACGGTGCCGTCGCTCGCCAAATATTGCTCCATCATATCCAAATGGCTCTTTTTCTTCGCGATATGCTTTTTTTGTCCCATATACCCGGCGGAGCTTGCGCTGTAGCCATCTACGATCCTGCCAGTTAAAAAGCCGCCGCTCAAAAGGCGTAAGCTGAGGCAACTGAATACCGAAAATCCGTTCAAGTTCAAACCCATTATGCAATCCATAAGCGTCATAACCGGACAGGTCCGCTTTTACCTTTGGAAATGTTTGCTGTAATGCACGGAAAAATGCGTACTGGAAAAGCTGGTTACCCAAGCCCCCGAGGAATTTTACAACCTTCATTGCGTAGTATCCATTTTTTTAAACCAAAAACAACCACAGCCATAGAACTGCCTTTTCAAGAGCTCGTCAGGTGGATCGGACACCAGTCCGCCATCTTTGCCATCTTCGGGAATCAACGTAAAATTGACTAGCTCCATATCGTTGAACAAGGTCAACACCTGACGCTTATCATAGATCCGATGAGCGTTAAAACAAATAACACTCTCCCGGCCCAGCGGAACCACAAACAGTAATGACCCTCCCGGCGCAATGACTCGCTTTAGTTCGGCTATAGCCTTTAAATCACCGTCATAATCCAAAACATCGCCATATCGACCTAGCCCGATATGTTCCACGGTGTGCATACATGACAGCGATGGCACACTACTATCTTGGAAAGGCAGCCTCGTCAGGTCAGCAAACGACGAGGTTAGGTTATCCAGTATCACATCTGCAGGACGATAATCATAGAAATCAGTTGGCACGACTGCGGAGAGCATGGTGCAAAAATGCAGCGTAGAAGAAATATCGATATGGCGCTCGGGGTTGATGGATTTAATGATACGCATCGCCCAAGCAGGATGGTAGATATAATGCCTATCGAAAGCTGTTTCTCCGGTGGCGTCATCCAAACAGGGGAAAAACGAATCGCGGGATAATCGAAAACGAGCATTTGTAGCTTGCTCCTGCACTAATAAATTTTCATATTGTGAAATGAAGTGCAGTGGTAAATCTTTGCTTTTTCTTATGGCTCCTTTTCGCCAAAATCGATTAAATCGCATAGTTAACTAAGTAATGATCTCAACCAAAATTTGAAAATACGGCGCTTCTGCTTGAATGAGGTTAATGAAACCTTAAAAAGACCTCTCCTAAGCAGATAAGACGCGGCTTTCTTTTTAGGGATCGTAGAGGTCACAATCAAATACCATCGATTGAATAGTTCTTTTTCAAATATGGTCTGCGGTAACGCTCCGGATTTTAGGTTTGCCGACTTGAGCTCAACCAATAACTTATAGAAATCATCAATAGGGTGATCTTTAAACTGCCCCCATATAAGTGCTTCAAAAGTAGAAAGATAAACTTCGCTGTTTGTTATGCCAATTAGTGCCAATTGATCTTTTTTGATTTCACGCACGCGGCTCATCACCTCACGGTGTTTTACCCGGGTAATGTTATTGTTGTGTAATCGATAATAGACAAATGCTTCCTCCGTGAAAACGTGAATCCGGTAATACGCAGCCAAACGGACAAAAAGGTCATAATCTTCGGCCGGCACCTTATCCCGGTATCCGCCCAACAGCAATGCTTCTTCCCTGCGAAACATGACCGTTGAATTGACGAAAATATTATTAAAAAAGTGTTTTACCTTTAATTCTTCAGGTTTATAAGGAGGAATAAGTACCTTAATCGTCGTATTTCCATCTTCATCAATTACGACGGCGTTTCCGCCGCACAATACCACGTCCAAGTGCGTTTCCAAAAAAGCAAATTGTTTTTCCAAGCGTCCTGGAAAAGCGATATCATCACTGTCTAAAATCGCTACATATTTTCCGCGGGCTGCATTCAATGTTGCTTGGCGGGCATATGCTATCCCTTTGTTTTGCTCACTGTGGATTAGCTGGATACGGCGATCATTAAATTCGTTAACTACAGCTGCTGTATGATCGGTAGAACCATCATCGTATACGATTAGCTCAAAGTCACTGAAGGTCTGGTTTAATATACTCTGTATGGCTTCGCGGATAAATAGGGCCGCATTATATGCGGTCATGAGTACAGAAATAGTGGGGGACTCAGGGACTTTAATCATGAAAAATACGAATGATATCATCGGCAACGGAAATTTTTCGTTGCGGATCTCGCGCCTTTACAAAAGAGGCGAGCTCATCGATACTAGGGTAATCGGCTTCCCCGGTAAACAAGCGGGCGTCGTCTATCAGGATACCATGATTGAAAGGCGATTGCAAAATGACTGCTAGCTCCTCCATAATAGGTGTGTTTTTTGAACCTTTTGCTGTTACACCCGATGAATAATGCCCGTCAAGCCAAAAAAGTGCAGGCTGATCAATTTTTTCCGCCAATAGACTTTTAAGTACCACGCCACTGTCTCCCAACAAAATTTTCACGTGCGGGAAATTTTTAAATCTTTCAACCGCCCCGCTATAAAGTGATTCCCCCAGCTCTATGGAATAGACTGTTTTAAAATAACTTTTCTGCGCATCAACCATATCACCCAAATAAGTGCCGGTTTCTATGAAAATTTTGAACCCATATTTTTCGCGGTACTTGTGTACATTGTTCTGTTTGATGATATGTAGTGACGGTAAGTCTGTGTGAAAACTGATATATTCCTGATATTGGTGAAAGGCAGCCTTATTGGCCATAAATTCGCTAAAGGAATTCATCTCTTTTTTTCTTAATCGATAGTCGAATATGCTCTTTAACATCGCGTCTTTTTTTACCTGATTGCCAAAAATAGCCATTTCAGTCCAAACCGCGTTATGATGGAGGTTGAAACGGGGTTACTTTACATAGATACAAAGAAAAAAATTACCTTTGACCATGATGGAGCCTCTGGTATCGATTCTAATTCCAACCTTCAATTACGGAGATTACATTGGCGAAACCTTGACCAATGTTCTCGCCCAATCCTATGATAAGTGGGAGTGTATCGTAATGGATGACGGTTCAACGGATGAGACACCTAAAATAGTACATCAATACAGTGAAAGAGATCGTCGGATTCGATATAATAGACAATCCAACAAAGGGCTTTCCGCCGCCAGAAACAGTGCATTTCGCTTAGCCTCTGGCAAATTCATCCAATTATTGGATTCGGACGACCTCCTCTCCCCTCACAAAATTGAGCGACAGGTTGCGTTGATGGAAAATCATCCTGAAATCGGCATCTCTTATACAGACGCCGTTTACTTTCATCACGGCAACCCCAATGAATACTTTCGAAACTTCGAATACATAAAAGATGGTGAATTTGAGCTGAACGATACCCAATGGATACCTCAGGTAGATTGGACGAATCAATGCGATCTTATTGAATATCTATTTACACGGAATATTGCTCCGGTAAATAGCATGTTAATCAACAGGGATGTATTTGACCGTGTTGGGGGATTTGACGAGTCATTCACGCTTCTTGAGGATTGGCACTTCTTTTCGGTGGCCGCAGTACACGGGGTGCGCTTTTCTTATTGCGGTGATCACGATGCTTACGCAAAAGTACGCGTGCATACAGACAGTATGAGCTATAAAGGTGAAAAGTTAACTTGGCACCACATGAAAGTTTTGCGTGAAATGGAACGGAATATCCATCGTTTAAAACTACCATGTTCCTCTCCCACTAAATTGATAGCTAGCAGAGGGCGTTTATTTATCAAACAAAGCGGATTAAGTAGTATTACCAGTTTTCGTTCGCTAGCTGAATTAATAGGCTTGGGTAGGGCTGCTAAACTTTATCTTAAGGAGCTCAATGCTGCCAGAAAAAGGCGTTAACGCATATACTATATTTGTATATCCAATCCGTTTTTTAATGCCTGCAAAAAATCCAGTCCAAATCGCTGATCCGGTTCCAAATGGCAACCTTCGCCCCATTCATTCCAAGCGTTTACAAAAAGAAATTGCTCATCGCTTTCGAATCGTTCGGCCGTATAACAAGCAATTTTGCGCACCCATTCTTCAAATTCCTGCGGGGTAGCGCCATGAAAGATCGTTGCGTTTTGCTTTCTTCTAGCAGAATTATCCCACGACGGACATACGGTTCGGAACTGCTTGTAAGTAGCGGTTGCCTTTTTCAGCATATTCTCCACCAAAGCATCATAGCTATATACCTGATTATCAAAAAAACCACTTTTACACAAACTCAATTTGTGCAAAAATTTCATAATTAGGTAGCTGGCGGGAAATCTTTTGAGATATTTTGGGCCGTGGCAGCGAAAATCAGGTGCGAATTCCATTGCGGCATCGAATCCATACGCATCTGGGTCCACCCCGTTCGTAAAATTCTCCACATTGATCAAATACAAACCATCGAAACCGGCTCGTCTTACCTCTTCTCTCCAAACTTCCGCTGCGTTTTTTATTGTTGGGTGCAGCTCAGGCCGGTACATGATAAGAACCGGTTTTCCATGGATTTTGATATACCGATCGTCGCGAAAATATCGAATCAGGTAACGGATGTGTTCGCGGTCATCGTCTGCCGAGTAGTGCTGCTTCATAAGGAGATCTTGTTCACGCCCATCCCACCTGCGGCTCCAATTCTCGTTTGCCCAGCAAAGACAAAACGGCATGTCGGGCTTTTTCGCGGCCAACATCTGTTCCAAGGGTTGTTGCAAAAGCAGCTTACCATTGAACCAATAGTGATAATAGCAGAACCCATACACTCCGTGGGCTTGCGCTAGTTCTGCCTGGGCTTCCATGACACTGAGTTGCCGAAGGTCATAATACCCCAATTCTCTCGGGATATGGGGTTGGTAGTGTCCACTAAACTGAGGAGTGGCTTTGCGTACATTGGTCCATTCAGTAAAGCCTTCTCCCCACCACAAATCGTTCTCGGGAATCGGGTGATATTGTGGAAGGTACAGGGCGATGGGTTTTACACTCATTGCTGCAACACGTCAATTAATAGGTTTTTAACACGCTCAGGCGCAAAGGGCACAAGGGCCTCTTGTGCTCCTTGCGAAAGTTCGGACCATAATTGCTCATCATTATATAGAGTAAGAATAGCACTTGCGAATTCATCTGCTGTGTTTGCCCGCAGATAATGTTTCCGATCGACCAGCCCCATACCCTCAGCACCAATATCTGTGGTTACTACGGGAAGGCCAAATTCCAGACTCTGCCCGATTTTGCCTTTCATTCCAGCTCCAAAGCGAAGTGGCGCCACAAAAACACGACTTGACATGAAATAAGGTGACACATCCGCAACGTAACCGGGCACATGCACGTTATCTGACCAAAGACCTGTAACTTCCTTTGGAGGTTGGTTTCCCAACAGGTATACGGGAACTAACGGAAGCTTTTCCCATACCAACGGCATAATGTCGTTAATCAACCATTTCGCAGCATCAACGTTAGGCAAGTGATGATAACTGCCGATAAAACAAATTCCTTTCCTGCCCCCAAACACGGTATGTCCAACGTGTACTGATTGGTGAATATTTGGAATAACTGCAACATTGGAAACACCATACTCAGCTAAAAGATCAGCCTCTACATCGGTAATAGCGACAACTGTATCAGCGTCTCGTATTAGTGACAATTCACGTCTCTTCCGACGTGCCACCTTCTGTGATTGGCTCGCTTCCATAATCCCCATTTTCAGTGCTCGCTCTTCCCGTAGAAAATGAACGTCTACGGTATCATTGATCCATCGGACACCGAACTTTTTAATAAACCGTCCATAGCGCCGGTTTGTACCGGGGCGACAGACCCACGCAATGTCTACCCAAGGCATGACGCGTCTTATAACATTCTTACACGATTTCTGAAAGTTGGGTTTATTGAGCACCCAAACTCCCATGTTAACCAACGTGGAATAATAAGGTTCTTGCTGGGTATTCCTTTCGGCACAAAAAATAACATACCAGTCTAATTGCTGAAACAGCTTAATCAGTTCGAACATTCGACGAGACCCGGAATCTTGGTCGTGAGTTGGCAATATCGGTTCCACAATCAGAATAGAATTGCCACTATGCGTAAACTTCCTCGCGATAGCGGTCGAATCGGTCGTTTCGGGGAACACCTCAAAAACAGAATGCCACCGTTCTTTGAATTTCCCAGCGTTCACAAACTGATAATGCTTTGTATTTTTACCGTCTGAAATTTTACCCGAACTAATACCCTCATAATGTACCACATGCGCTAAAGGTTGATAAAAAACCTTTTTATCTAATTGGTACCTCATTCGAAACGCTAAATCGGTATCTTCATAATAAGCAGGGGCAAATATCTCATCAAAACCGCCCAATTCAACCAGATCGGCTTTCAGTGCTAACAGGCAGGCTCCCGAACAATAGTCTACCTCCCTCAAGTAATTAAAATAAATATCCTGCGGGTCTCTAAATTTACCGTAGTTCCCCGGCTCGCCCAAGTGATTGACAATCCCGCCAGCTTCTTGAAGCAGCCCAAAAGGATAGATCAACTTGGCACCAACCAACCCAGTATCAGAAAACTGATCAAACGGAACCAGTAAATTTTTTAACCAATCTGCTTGTACTTGAACGTCATTATTAAGAAAACAAACATATTTACCTTTACAATAGTCCAGTGCTTTGTTACACGATCTTAAAAAACCAATATTTTCCTTGTTTTCAATAACGCGTACATTACCGAGGGCACCCAATACACCAGCGGTCTGGTCAGTTGATAGGTCATTGACGACGATGACTTCATAGGTAACCCCCTTTGTGTTATTTAAGATCGACAACAAGCAGTTATAAGTAAATGCAATATGATTGTGCGCACAGATGACGATACTCACCTGAGGAGCATCCCACTTGGGAAACGTAAAAACATCGAACGACGAACGATCGGCCAACAATCCTTGTACCTCAAATTTGCTCACGCCTACCAACCTTTTAATGAATGATGTAAACTTAAGCCCTTTGTAAGCAGCAAATAATGATCTATTAAAGCGGAATAAACTAAGTAGTATTAAAAAAAAGCGTTGAATAACCGCGAATAAAAACGACGGCTTCAGGATTGGGGGAAACTTACCCAAAGCCTTATTTCTATAATATTTACGGGCAATGATGAGGCTTACCGTACGATTTCTGTCATCAATCCATCGGGTAATTTTATTAGCGCGCATCTGTTCAGGCTCAAATTATCGTCATACGGCGACGAAACACATTTAATACGTCAGTGATATCAATATAAGGCACTCAATATGCTAAAACGGGCTTAAATCCAATATCCGGCATTATCGAGCGTTCTACTTGAGCCTCCTCAAGCAAGTAGCTTATCCAATGATTGAAGCTGTATTTTTCTTTAATATAGGGATTCAGTTTAACATATGGCGTGCTCAAGAACGCCCTAAGCTTTTCAAATGGCTGACCTTCCCAAACAAAAATATTGTTTGGATGATAAAAATCATACTGTTTAATTTCCTTGTTAGTCGTTATTAACTTTTTGTTAAACCCGATGGCTTCAAACACCCGAAAGGATAATCCATTATGATGGGTGGTGGGAACATCCAACAAAATCTTGCTGTTGAATGCAAACCGAAGATTTTCATGGTAGGTCAAATCGCAGGGCGTAGTATCCAAATACTTAAAACTTGGCTTTCGCTTTCTGAATTTACAAATATGATATTTGACGGAAAGTCCGTACTCCTGAAGTTTCGTAATGATTTCCTCTAACTGAGAGGCTCGCCGTTTCATATATGTTCCCACATAGTAGACATCCGATTCGTGTTTCTTGCTATGGCCGACGTTAAACGAATTGGTATAAAAGTTCGTAATCGGCAACATGGACGGATACCTGACATCTTTCGGATCAAAGACAAAAAACCGATCGAAAAGACCAATCCGTTTGTATACTTCAGGAAAGCGATTTAATCCATCCCATTGGTAACCAATGGTTTTATCGGCCTTAAGACTAATCATATTAATGATGTCTTCCGAATATTGGTCTGGGCGGATCAACAAGGCATAATCTACACGGGGAATTTCGGCCAAGCGATCCAACATCTCACCCTCTACCCGCTTAAACTTGAGGTAGGTTTTATAATCCGGTTGTCCAAGAAAATTTCTATATACATATGCCTTAAGTCGCTCGCCTACGCTCCGGTATTTGAAATATCCCTGAGAAGACAACGATAAATTGAACACTTCAAAACCTTGATATCGCAATTCCTGCTCAATAATATCAGAAAAGCCATAAGCGGTCGGTGCTCCCAAAACAATCTTCTTTCCGTTAAATATCGCCATGTAACTCCGCAATTACCTCAATTAGTGATATACTTTAATCATTTAATCGCTTCAATTAACCTGCCAGCTTTTCGCTGGGCTCCCTATTTATAACGAGAATCCCATTGTTTGTGCTACTCCTCGGCAAAAAAAGAAAATGCCCACCACAACAAGTCGTCGACAGGTCGCCCGGCTTGGAGAGGAAATCGACACTACTGTTATTAACTAGAAGAAATCCTTTCTTTTCTCGTTCAACGCTTTTATGAAGCAGATAAAAAACTCCTTTGAAGGCTCTGTCTGGTAAATTTTCCGCAGGTTTGCCAACGAATTAAGATTATAATAGATCATTTTTTTTAAAGGAGCTCGCTTTTTCAGATTATTAATCTTCAACAAATACGTCTTTTGCGTGGGCGAAAGTTGCGTATTTGAGTGGATATACTGTTCAATAGACTCCCGTATCCGTATCGTAGCGATGTCCATATTTATAGACTTCTGGCTTACACTTTTGGAATGCACCCGCACCAAAGCGTACACCTCGGAACTGGCCAGATAGTGGATATTCGCTCCACTAAACACGCATCTAAGCCAGAAATCCCAGTCTTCTTTATAACATATTGATTCGTCGAACCGCAGTTTATTGCTTTTCAAAAATTGCGTGCGGATTAGCGGGCAATGTGTCGTGAATCGATTTTTGGCAACAAATTGACTGATTATTTCAAACCCCTTGCCATTCAACTTAATCGTCCATTTTCGATTTCCCGCCCTGCCAAAAAACAGTTTACTTTTATTATCATTACGAAAGTAATACACGTCCGAATAGCACATATCTACTTCATCATAGCACTTCAAAAGCGATACATGCTCAGCCAATTTGTTGGGAGTAATCAGATCATCGCCATCTAAGAAAAGTATGTAAGCACCTTCAGCATGATCAATTCCCCGATTTCTCGCCGCAGATACCCCACGGCGGGGCTGACAGTGATATTTTATCCGTCTGTCGTGTTGGGATAGCCGTTTGACAACCGCCTGCGTATCATCATTAGACCCATCGTCGATAATAAGTGCTTCCCAATGGGAATACGTCTGTTGTTGCAAGGAATCGATGGTTTCCGGCAAATAAAATCCGTAGTTGAAAACGGGTATAATTATCGTTACTAAATCCATAGACACTTAATTAAGGTTGAAAGATGGAATCAAACAGGTCAATTTAATGGTAAGCACGCGGCGGGGTAGCTATCTAATCAAATATTTTAGTATTGGTAGAAACAATCAGTTAATCGATTGACAAAGCTAGCATTTTCGATAAATTTTCAACTAAAAAAATAAAAAATCGAGAAGTATGGATTACCTAAGCAAAACGTTAACGCGTCCAACTTACTATCTGTAACCAACCGTATTTTAACCACTTTTATTTAAACAGTTGGGAAAATCAGGTTAATATCCGTACATTTATGATACGGTTCAATTATAATATTGTTATGAGGACACTCCAATTTACCGTTCCGGTGACGCCCGATAAGACTGTCATTGTACAGGAAGATACGCTCCCTCAATTCTATCCCCATTTGCATCGGCATAAAGAGGCACAATTGATTTGGATTATCAAAGGGGAAGGCACATTGATTGCCGAAAATACCATGCATTCGTTCCGACCGAATGACATCTTTATGATTGCTCCAAACCAATCGCATGTATTCAAAGGCAGACGGCAAACCACCGAGGTGGGAGGGATTCATACCATTTCTGTTTTCTACGACCCGAACGGACCCCTCGCCAATTTTCTCCAATTGCCCGAGTTGAGTCAATTGAATATGTTCCTTAAAGAATACAAAGGCGGGTTCAAGCTCCCCGATGCACATTTCCGGTCGGTCTCCAAGCACATCGGCAAGCTCAAAGAGTCCAACGATATGGATCAGATGCTCCATTTTTTGCATCTCCTACACACTTTCTGCCGGATGAACCCAAAGCCAAAGCACCTATCGACGTTTAGCAGGGAACCCGTTACCGATGGCGAAGGGATGCGTATGGGTAAAATCTATAATTATGTGCTGCAGCGCTACCAAAATGCCCTCACACTAGAGGAGGTCGCCACCGAAACCCATCTCACTCCACAGGCTTTTTGTCGATATTTCAAGAAACATACAGGCATCACGTTTGTGACATTCCTTAACGAAATGCGCATCAACCAAGCCTGCAAAAGGCTCACATCAGGCGAATTTGATAGCATCGCGATGGTGGCCTACAATTGTGGGTTTAATAGTATCACCAATTTCAACCGCGTATTTAAAAGTGTCGCTGGCACCTCCCCAAAAGAATACCTATCCAAATACCTCAGTAATATGAAATAAGCCAGATTGTTAATATCTGCATAGCATTGATTAATTAGCGGGTGGTTAGACCTGTCGGTTAGCTTTATATTTGTGCCAATCATTCCGGAATAGTCTGCGCAACTATCCGCCAATGGGAAACAACGGCGTCACAGCCGATCATTAACTAAAAAAAACATACAACAAGGATATGAGCAAAACTGAACTTTGGCGTGGCATTTATCCCGCATTACTGACGCCTTTCACCGCGGAAGGGACGATCGACTATGACATGTTTAAAAAGAATTTCCTAGCACAGATCGATGCCGGGGTCGCCGGTTTGATCATCGCTGGATCGTTGGGCGAGGTGAGCACACTGAGCACACAAGAGAAGTACGACCTGCTGGTGTTTGCCAAAGAACATGTGCCGGAGCACATACCCGTGATCCTCAACATTGCGGAACAGACCACCGCCGATGCGGTACAGGCTGCAAAGGAGGCAGAGCGGCTCGGAGCGGATGGGCTAATGCTTCTCCCCCCCATGCGTTACAAGGCGTCAGACCGGGAAGTGGTGGTGTATTTCAAAACTGTAGCGACGGCTACCAACCTATCCATTATGATCTATAATAATCCGGTAGACTATGCCACCCACGTAACCGTGGAAATGTTTGAGCAACTCGAAGTATGCCCGAATATCGACGCCGTTAAAGAATCCACGCGCGACCTGACCAACATCACGCGGATGATCAACCGCTTTGGTGACCGGTTCAAAATATTGGGCGGCGTGGATACCATTGCACTGGAGAGCCAGCTGGTGGGTGCACATGGCTCGGTAGCGGGTTTAGTCGATGCGTTTCCGCGTGAGACAGTGGCTATTTACCGGCTAGCTGAAGCGGGCCGTCTAGATGAGGCGTTGGCGATATACCGTTGGTTTATGCCGTTATTGGAACTTGATATCCATCCACGGCTGGTGCAATACATTAAACTCGCGGCAACCGCTGAAGGACTGAGCAATGAATACGTACGCGCACCGCGCCTGCCATTAGCCGGCGAAGAGTTGGCCCGCGTACAAAAAATCATTAAAGATGCTATTGCGACTCGCCCGGTATTGCCAGATTACTTAAATTTACCGACCCGGACAACAATTGAACAAGCGTCATGAGCGAAAACATCCCCATTCAGGAAATCGATCCCTACATATTGCGGGCACAGGAGGCATTTTTAGGCTTCAAGAAATTAAACATCAAGGAGCGGGCAGCATTCATGCATGCCGTTGCCGACGAAATCGAAGCGCTCGGTACCGAATTGATTGCTGCCGCCCAATCGGAAACTAGTCTTCCGGAAGCACGCCTTGTTGGTGAGAAGGCGCGTACCGTTAACCAGTGGCGGGCCTATGCGGATGCGCTGGTGAACAGCAACGTACTACCCGTACAGATTGACACAGCGATTCCCGACCGTACGCCTCCCAAACCCGACATCCGCAAGACCTATACCGGACTCGGTGTGGTGGTTGTATTTGGGGCGAGCAATTTCCCATTCGCATTTTCGACCGCCGGTGGCGACACAGCGTCGGCCATCGCCGCTGGATGTTCGGTTATCTTCAAAAGCCATTCCGGCCACCCCACAACCTCAGCCATCATGGCCGGTGCGATTGAACGGGCAGTGGAGAAGGCAGGGATGCCACGCGGTCTTTTTGTGGCAATCGCTACCGATGGTGCCACAGGCGGCCAATACTTGGTGAAACACCCACTCGTCAAAGCCGTCGGCTTTACGGGCTCACTCTATGGGGGCAGGACACTGTTCGACCTCGCCAGCCAACGGCCGGAGCCGATACCGGTATTTGCCGAAATGGGAAGCGTAAACCCCGTCTTCCTGCTACCTGGGCGCTTAGCTGCCGCAGCCGAAGAAGTTGCCACGCAGTATGCCGGTTCCCTCACGTTGGGCGTAGGCCAGTTCTGTACTAACCCCGGCATCCTTGTAGCTCCAAAGAATGCGGAGCTGCCGCGTTTCCTCAACACCTTAAAGACACAGATCGGCCAAGTGGCTCCGGCCCAGATGCTACACCAAGGCATCGCGGCATCATACCATAAAAACAAGGCCGATTTGTTGGGCCAGGCAGGTGTCGACGTATTGGTTGCGGTAGACGAGGACAACCCCGAAACCCACGGTAACGCCACGGTGGCCACGGTTTCAGCACAGGCTTTCTTAGCCAACCCGAAACTGGGTGACGAAGTATTCGGACCTTTTGGCCTCGTGGTTACCTATGAGAACCAAGCAGAAGCCGTAGCCATCGCCAATCAACTCGAAGGACAACTAACCGCAACGGTATTAGGAGACCCCGCAGAACTGGATCAACATACAGCGTTGATTGAAGCGCTAACCGAAAAATGTGGCCGCTTGCTGCTCAACGGCTTCCCCACAGGCGTGGAAGTTTGCGGTGCAATGCAACATGGTGGTCCCTACCCGGCTTCTACAGACAGCCGATTCACTTCGGTGGGGCCCGATGCCATCAAGCGCTTCGCCCGGCCCATCAGTTACCAGAACTGGCCCGACGGAACGTTGCCCGATGAACTCAAAAACGGCAACCCGCTGGGCATCTGGCGTACGGTGAATGGTGAGTTGACCAGAGGGAGCAAAGATGGAAGGATGGAAGGCGAGGTAGGATAAACGTTCAACGAATAAAAAACAAAGAGCAAAAGACAGCTTGTGAGAAAAACATTCTTCTGTATCGACGCCCACACCTGTGGAAATCCGGTACGACTCGTAGCTGGGGGCGGCCCACAATTGAGTGGCAATAGCATGATGGAGCGCCGATTACATTTCCTAGCCGAATACGATTGGATACGGAAGGGACTGATGTTCGAGCCACGTGGCCACGACATGATGAGCGGCAGTATCCTCTACCCCCCCCGCCGACCCAGCCAACGACATAGGCGTTCTGTATATCGAAACGAGTGGATGCTTACCCATGTGCGGCCATGGCACCATCGGCACAGTTACCATCGCCATTGAAGAAGGATTGATTATTCCGAGAACGCCGGGCAAACTGCGGCTAGAAACACCAGCGGGACTGGTATTAATTGAATATGTGCAGGAAGGTAAAAAGGTTAAGTCGGTGAAACTAACCAACATCAGGTCTTTTCTGGCCGCCGAAGGATTGACCGTGGAATGCCCCGGACTGGGCACGTTAGCCGTTGATGTAGCGTATGGTGGGAATTTCTATGCCATTATCGATCCCCAGGCGAACTTCCCGGGACTGGAACATTACTCGGCCGATCAACTGATCGGTTGGAGCCGGATATTGCGTAGTCAACTCAACGACCAATACACATTCGTACACCCGGAAAATGAAAACATCAACGGATTGAGCCATATCCAGTGGACGGGAGCAACACTCGACCCCACATCCACAGCTCGAAATGCGGTATTTTACGGCGACAAGGCTATCGATCGATCGCCCTGCGGTACCGGCACTTCCGCGCGGATGGCGCAATGGCATGCCAAGGGCAAGCTTAGGGCAGGCGACAAATTCGTACATGAAAGCATCATTGGTTCCAAATTTGTCGGCACGGTCGAAGAAGAAATAGCCGACGCTTTCGGCGACGGAAAGCCGGCCATCGTTCCAGGAATCGAAGGCTGGGCCATGGTGACGGGATACAATACCATCATTATAGACGACGATGACCCGTATGCGCATGGGTTTCAAGTCATCTAGTCGTAAGTCATCAGTTGTCAGTTGTCATCAGTCAATGCTGTTAGTTTTTAAAACCTCACAATAAGGAATGTCCGCTCATAATCAATCCACTGCAACTCCGCCCCTAGGAAGTGTCCTCGTGGTGGGTGGCGGTATTGTTGGACTCGCATCCGCTTATTACCTGGCCAAAGATGGCTGGAAAGTGACCGTGGTAGATCGTGGCGACTTTACCGGTAATTGCTCCTACGGCAGTGCCGGCATGATCGTGCCTAGCCATTTTACGCCACTGGCAGCACCAGGCATTGTAATGCAAGGCATTAAATGGTTATTCGATAGCCGGAGTCCATTTCTTCTAAGGCCTTCCCCCAGCCTTTCGATGATTTCATGGGGACTGAAATTCATGGGGCATGCCAACGAAAAGCATGTAACGCGGTCGGCGCCCCACATCCTGGCACTGAACAACCTCAGCAGAGACCTTTACGACGGCCTAGCAGCCAAATTGGGCAACGATTTCGGCCTAGAACACCGAGGTATCCTTATGCTCTGCAAGACGGAAAAGGCGTTTGAAGAAGAAGTTCATCTGGCCGAAAAAGCTAGGGCATTGGGCCTTAAGGTAGACGTATTGAACCGGGAACAGATGCAGACCGTTGAACCCAACGTCATGCTGGATGTTTTTGGGGCCACCCACTTTCTCAGCGATTCCCATCTCTATCCACCGGCATTGATGTCCCTTCTCCTCCAGCGGCTCAAGCAGTTGGGCGTGACGCTCATCCCCCATACGGAAGTGACCGGCTTTGTTCGTCATAGTGGCAAAATCACAAAATTGCTCACTAATAACGGCGAATATTCGGCAGACACAGTGGTACTTACCGGTGGTGCGTGGTTGGGCCAGTTGGCAAGAAAAGCGGGCATAACCATCCCGATGATGCCGGGCAAAGGCTACTCGTTCATGACGTCGGCGTTTGAGGGGAAACTGAAACATCCGGCGCTGTTAATCGAAGCTCGTGTGGCGCTGACCCCCATGGGTGGCCAAGTGCGTATCGGCGGAACCATGGAACTTGCTCCGATTAATCACCGCATCAACAGGAAACGGGTAGAAGGTATCGTGAGCGCCGTGCCGCAGTATTATTCGGAATACAGGCTACAGATGCCTGACGAAAAAAACATTTGGCATGGATTCCGGCCATGTTCACCGGATGGACTTCCCTATCTCGGCCGCTCGAAGTCAATTTCCAATCTGATTGTTGCGGGTGGAATGGGCATGATGGGTCTCAGCCTTGGGCCGGCGGCCGGCAAAATCGTATCCGAAGTTGCCCGGCAAGCAAAACCATCCACCAGCATTCAATTGTTCGACCCGGAACGGTTTAATTGATCCCCTCACCCCTCACCGAACAACTCGGCAAACGTCTTCTCCAGCGCAAACAGCTCATCGCGTAGTTTGGCCGCTTGCAGGAAATCCATCTCCTTAGCTGCTTTGTTCATGTCTCGACGCACCTTTTCGATAGCCTGCTGCAACTGTGGCTTGCTCATGTATTGCACCAGCGGATCGGCGGCGATACTGCTCGTCGGCTCGGGCTCCACATAAATCTTGGCATCTCCGCCTTTAAAATCGGCCACCGATGTCTGTTCTAGGATCGCCTCGCGCGATTTGCCGACCGTCCGAGGTGTTATGCCATGCTCCTCATTATACCTGATCTGCTTATCGCGGCGCCGGTTGGTTTCATCGATCGTAACCCGCATGCTTTCCGTAATGGTATCGGCATACATAATTACACGACCTTTATCGTTACGGGCGGCACGGCCGATGGTTTGGATTAGCGACCGCTCCGAACGTAGGAATCCTTCCTTATCGGCATCTAATATGGCTACCAGCGTTACTTCTGGCAGGTCCAGTCCTTCCCGTAGCAAGTTGATGCCTACTAATACATCAAATTCGCCGAGCCGCAATCCACGCAAAATCTCCACCCGTTCCAGCGTCTTGATTTCCGAATGGATGTATCGTACGCGGATTCCCAACTTGGCCATGTACTTCGTGAGCTCCTCGGACATGCGCTTGGTAAGTGTGGTCACCAATATCCTTCCACCTTCTTTGGTTACCCGGTCCACTTCATCCAATAGGTCATCCACCTGGTTGATGACCGGACGTATTTCAATCATCGGATCGAGCAGCCCCGTCGGCCGGATCACCTGTTCGACCACCACGCCTTCCGTTTGTTGCAGTTCATAATCGCCCGGTGTGGCGCTCACGTATACGGTTTGACCGACGACTGATTCGAATTCGGGGAAATTCAGCGGACGGTTATCCAATGCTGCCGGCAGGCGGAACCCGTATTCTACCAACGACAATTTCCGCGAGCGGTCGCCGCCATACATGGCTCGTATTTGCGGAATCGTGACATGACTTTCGTCGATGACCGTCAAGTAATCATCGGGGAAATAGTCCAGCAAGCAGAACGGGCGCATACCCGGCTGCCGTCCATCAAAAAAACGCGAATAATTCTCGATGCCGCTGCAATAGCCCAGTTCGCGCATCATCTCCAGATCATAATTAACCCGCTCTTCAAGCCGCTTGGCTTCCAACGGTTTCCCATCCAGCAACAATTGCTCTTTGCGTAATTCGAGCTCCTCGCCTATCGCCCACAGCGATTGGGTGAATTTTTCTTTTGGCGTGACGAACAGGTTCGCCGGAAACAGTGCCATGTCTTCCATTTTTTCCAGCGTTTTGCCCGAAATGGGATCGATGACACTGAGTTCGTCTATTTCGTCGCCGAAAAAGGAAATACGGTAGGCTTCATCCATGTAAGCGGGGAAAATATCGACCGTATCGCCTTTCACACGGAAAGTGCCTCGTTTGAAATCTGTGGTGGTGCGTGAATATAATATTTCAACCAACCGATGCAAAAAAGCATTCCGGCTAATGACGGTACCCACGGCAAAGCGGAACACCGAGCGCGAAAAATCCTCTGGATTACCCATACCATAGATACACGATACCGACGAAACCACAATCACATCGCGCCTGCCCGACATCAGTGCCGATGTGGTACGAAGCCGGAGTTTCTCGATCTCGTCATTGATGGCCAAATCTTTTTCGATATAGGTATTGGATGAAGCAATGTACGCTTCCGGTTGGTAATAATCGTAATAGGAAACGAAGTAATTGACGGCATTTTCGGGAAAAAACTGCTTAAATTCACCATATAGCTGTGCCGCCAACGTCTTGTTATGGCTCAATATCAGTGTGGGCCGCTGGGTCTGCTGGATGAGGTTGGCCACGGTGAAGGTCTTTCCCGACCCGGTTACGCCAAGCAGGGTTTGGTATGTTTCGCCCGCATTGACGCCGTCGACCAATTGGCGGATGGCTTCGGGCTGGTCGCCCGTGGGCATATATTCGGATGTGAGTTTGAATTTCATGCAGTACGGACTTTTTAAGAAACCAAGCGAGACGTGGATTGTTTCACCGGAGCGAACAAAGATAAGGAAAAACAGGCTATTTTTGCGGGATGACGACAACCGCGCTGACACTCCGCAAATTCACACCCCACGATTTCGAAGACTACTTCCTGCTGGTCGGCAATGCCCGGGTAATGGCGATGATTACCGAGCGGGCATTGCCTAAGGACGAAGCGATGGACGATTTCAACGATCGGCTGGCCCGCAATTCGATAGCGAAGGAATATGGTTATTATAAAATTACGGACACGGCATCGGGCGCTTTCATCGGCTTGGCCAAGCTGGAAGTTGAGCAAGCGAATAGCGGGGAAGCGGAGCTGGGCTACATCCTCCTTCCGGAATATTGGGGACAGGGCATTGGAAACCGTGTGGCAAAGCAATTGGTCCACCGCGCCCGGAAATTACCGGGACTGGAACGGCTCTTCGCCATCATCGATCCAAATAACATCCCGTCGAGAAAGATTTTGACAAACAACGGATTCGTCTCAGAAGCTTTCCGGGATTTTGACGGGTTACCCGGCGAGTTACTCGTCCTTGATTTCAACCGGCAGAAATAGGCCTTGGACATTTTGAATATATAGACTCAACCGCAACTGGCTTGAAATGCTTCTGCCAATTCGTTGGCAAGTTTAAAAAGCCAATACCAACTGAGCCACTAAAGTCAACCAGAATATCAATATCGGTCATTTCCTGCCGTAGCGGATGAAGGATTAAATCATATTGAAATCAAATGTATTGATTTCATCAAACAATCTTTTCCGTTGCATCCCGTTGTACGTTTGCACGTTACAACAGCTTTTATTAAACTTGTAACAAGATTATTGAAAACACTCAGCTAACACTGACCATGACGAAATATGCTATCATTACGTTGTTATTGAGTGTTTCCGTCCTATTTACGGCAACGGCGCAGCGAAACAGGGAGCCGCATGCGGTCGGTTCGTTCCCCCGCCTTTCCTGGAATATCGTGCAGCCGGATACGTCTAATAACGCTTTCTTCGAAAAGTACCCGTTCGTGAAATCGATCCGGGCAAGATTCGGGGCGAATCCGCCAACCACTTTCTATTTGCAATTTGACACGACGCTGACCGACGGGAAACACGGCGAGCCGTTTGATATGGAATTTGAAGGCGATGCCTACCTATTCAGGAAACTATATAGCCCAATCAATTTTGTAACGCCTTCTTTTACGGCTGTTTATGTTGATGGGGACAACGATCCCGGAAAAACAAGCAGAAGTACATGGATGGTCATCCATAGCGATTCCGTCGTGTATTATGGATATGAATCGTACCAGTTAATCGGTAAATCCGATGGCAATTTTGATATGTTTACGCCACGATTTAAAGGCGAAATAGATGCGGTAAGTCACACGATTACGAACGCATACCAGGCAAGTGGTGTCAAAGCATCGGGGGATTCGATTTTGGTCTTTGGCGGTGTCGTCAACCGAACGGGGTATTTGCCGAGATTGGACCTGCTGTCCGGTGAGGCGACCTCCTTTTCCGAATGGATAAAGTCCCAACTCGAAACAGTATTCGTATCCGAGAACATCGTTGTCGAACAAGCCAAATGGACGCCAGGAATCTACTATTCGTCAGGCAGACCGGTGCGTGTCCCCATAAAATTGTATGTGCAATTGGAAGCCGATGGGACGGTAACAATCATTCCCACACCATCTGCCCTGTCATCGGCAAGTGATTAACCTCAGCGACTGTATATGGACAAAAAATGGTGCCTCGCTTTTCTTTTCAACGCCCTTGCGGTCAGCGTCATGGGGCAAGGAAACCTCCTGGCCATGTTTAAGCTAGGCTTTCCAAGCACGTCAAACCAAGCGTTTTTTGCAGCACATCCGGGTATTGTACGTATTGTTGTCGATTACGAGTCGGAAATGCCGACTTCCGTGGCATTTGTACGGCATTCCGAAAAAGAACAGGTCGAAACGTTGGGCCGAGAGAACGCCGGAAGGTACAGCAGTTCGTTGGGTTATATCGATTTGCCCTCACTACCGAAAGTCGCCATCGATTATGGAGCCGATATCACAGGACTGCAGGACAGCAACAATTACTATACTATCCAGGCCGTGGTTACCGTTGATTCCATACATTATGGTTTTTACCATTGGTGTAGGCCGGATGTAGCAAACACCGCCTATCTTCATACCCGTTCAAATCCCATTGCCCGTTTTGCAGGAAACGACCTTGACCTGAACACCTTTCTGGACCAGAAGTATCAATTGCCCGACGGGCATGCGGCGAACGACTCTGTTTTTAATTTCGGTGGCGCTATTTCGGAAGATGGCTTGTTGGTCGATTTTCGGATGAGCACGGGGATTCCTTCGGAAGTCTCCGACGTGATCGGGTCCAAATTGCAATCCCTTGGAGCTGTCTGGCACAGAGAGTGGGAGTGGGATAGCCGCCTGCACCGTCGTTACCAATACATGGGGATTGTTTGCCGTATCAATCCGGACGGCAGGGCCACGCTTTTGACGAGGAGGATACTTCGCATCAATGGCGGTCGCATGCCCGATTAGCGGCAGACTTATATCCTGTATCAAGATTGTCCTAGGCATTGTATGTCGGTTCTATTGCCGTGAGCCGGTCACCATCGATACCTTGATACAGCGCATCAAGTCGTTGGAGAAAACAAAATAACCTTATCTTTCTTATCCTGACAAAAGGCTGTCATTAACTGCAACTAGTTTTGCTGTAGAAATTAAAATAGAGAGAAAATGGACATCATCAAAGAACTATTGACAGAATTGGAAAGCGAAGCGACAATTACTCGTAAAATGCTGGCACTGGTGCCGGAAGATCGGTTCGACTGGTCGCCGCATCCGAAAAGTATGACTTTGAAACAGTTGGCCACGCATCTGGCTGAAATCCCATCGTGGTTTTCAATAGCCGTGGATCAGGATGTTTTAGACTTCAACGAGGCGAATTACACACCGACCCCCATTGAAAGTAATGCCGACCTGCTGGCCCTGTTCGAAAAATCGTACCAGATCGGTAAATCGGCGTTGGAGCGCTTGCCGGAAGCTTTGCTGGATAAGCCGTGGATCATGCGGGGCGGTGAGGCCGTGTATCTGGACACTACCAAATACGGCATGGTCCGCCATGCATTCGCCCAAACGATCCACCACCGCGCCCAGCTGGGTGTTTTCTTGCGCCTGCTGGATATTCCGATACCGGGCAGCTACGGGCCGAGCGCCGATGAGATGGGGTAAGGTATATCCTGTTTAGGCAGTTGCTGCGTTGGGTAATTCTCAGAATTACCCAATCATTTCCTATCTTTGGCGCTATCATGAATGAGTCGACCATCAATAATTTACCTGCATCCAGCGCCGAAGAGCGCTTCCTCCGCTATGTGCAGGTAGACACCCAATCCGACCCAACGTCTCCGAGCTATCCTTCCACCGAAAAGCAGAAAAACCTCGGCCGGATACTCGTCGACGAGCTGTTGGCCTTGGGTATCAACGATGCGCACCTCGACGAACACGGCTATGTGTACGCAACCATTCCGGCCAATATCGACAAACTCACGCCGGTTATCTGCTTCTGCTCCCACATGGACACATCACCCGACTGCTCGGGTACCGCTGTGAAGCCACTTGTACACCGCAACTATGAGGGTGGCGACATCGCATTGCCCGATGATCCTACTGTGGTCATCAGACCTAGCGACCACCCCGATCTGGCCAATCAACTAGGCAACGACATCATTACGGCCAGCGGCACCACCTTGCTGGGTGCGGACGACAAAGCCGGTGTAGCGGAAATCATGGCCGCCGCGGAACTGCTGATGGCACACCCAGAAATCAAACACGGCATGATCAAAATCTTGTTTACGCCCGATGAAGAGATCGGGCGTGGGGTGGATAAAGTGGATCTGGCGAAACTGGGTGCTGATTTCGCCTACACCGTGGATGGCGAAACTGCGGGATCCATCGAAGACGAAACCTTTTCGGCCGATGGCGTAATCGTCACCATCGATGGTATCAGCGTGCACCCCGGCTTTGCAAAAGGCAAGCTCCAAAGTGCACTAAAAATTGCTGCCAGTATCGTCGATGCGTTACCTAAAGAGCGGCTATCGCCCGAGACGACCAGCAAGCGCGAAGGCTTTGTACATCCGGTGGCCATCAAGGGCGGCGTCGAACAGGCCTCCATTGAATTTATTGTCCGCGATTTCGATGACGACAACCTCCGGCGCCACGAACAGGAATTGGAAGGTATTGTCAAGTCGATGGTATCCCGGCATACCGGTTGCCATTACCGGTTTGACGTGACGGAACAGTACCGCAACATGAAACAGGTACTCGACCGCTACCCACAAATCATGGAAATTGGTCTGGAGGCGATCCGGCGCGCGGGCATGGAGCCTATCCGCCGGAGTATCCGCGGCGGGACCGATGGCTCGCGGCTTTCGTTCATGGGCCTGCCCTGCCCCAATATCTTTGCCGGGGGGCATGCCTTCCATGGCAAAGAGGAGTGGGTATCTGTACAGGACATGGAAAAGGCCGTACGGACTATTTTGCACGTAGTTTGTTTAGTCGTTAGTCATTAGTCGTAAGCTGAGCATCGCGAAGCCCCGATATCTCATATCTAAAATCTTAACAGCATGCCATCAACTCATTTCGAGACCATAAAACACATAATCAACCATCGTCGGGCGGTGTTCCCACCAAGCTATACCGGACAAGTGATCCCCAAGGAATTGCTGACGGAGCTGCTGGATTGTGCCGACGCGGCACCTACACACAAACTCACCCAGCCGTGGCAGTTTGTTGTATTTCGGGAACAGGGGTTGTCCCGGTTGGCGGACCAATTGGCATCGCTCTACAAGGCACACACATCACCGGAGCAATTCCTCCAGAAAAAGTTGGAAAGCACCCGCGACAAAGTGTTACGGTCGGGAGCGGTCATGGCTATCGTTGTATCATACAGCGGCCTTATACCGCAATGGGAAGAACTTGCGGCCACGGCTTGCGCCGTACAGAACCTCTGGCTCGCAGCTTCCGCAGCTGATATCGGCGGCTATTGGAGTAGCCCGGGCACCATCAAGCATATCGGTGATTTCTTAGGTCTTGCGGAGAATGAAGAATGCCTTGGCTTCTTTTACATGGGGTATCATAACGAGCCACCCCGGATAGCAAACCGCCGGCCGCTCGGCGAAAAAGTACGGTGGGAAGAATAGCGAAACCGTTGTGCTGCGCCGCACCTATTCGAATGTAATCTCCATTTGCCCCTTACTGCCGGTCCACGGCGGCCCCTGCTCTAGCACCTGACGGGCCTCGCTGAGCAAGGTAGCATCAGCATCATCGGCTGCCTGGATATTAATTGGCACCCCCTGCGCATCGATATCAAAGGTTAGTATTGTTTTTCCCTTCAAGGTGGTACCGGCAAGCTTGTCATTAAGATACACATTGAAGGCGTCCCACCCCTCCGCCGGGCGAGCGTCCAATCCGGGGCCTGTCGCGGCAGCCGCATGGGCCCTAACCAACGATTCAGGAGATGCCAATTCCACGCGTACTTCCTTCTCGGCCTGCTGTTGGGCCGGTTGGTTGCGCATCCACAACAGCACCAGTACAAGCACCATTAACACGCAAGCGGTGGCTGCCACGCCGAGGCGCTGCCACCCGAAGAAAAACGCGTCACGCTCTCTTGCTTGCCCAGCAATGCGGTTGGCTAGTCGTTGCTGCAACAGGCTTAGCTGCCGGTGACTGACATTCTTCTGCATCCGGTAGCCATCAATAGCATCCTGCAACAACGGGTCGTCAAGTGCTTCACGCTCTAGCTCATACATCTCATCCCTGTTGAGTTCACCGTTGAGATATCGCTGTATACGGACAATTTGGTAACTGCTATTCATGTCTATTTTTCTCCATGCAGATTTTCAGATTGCGTTTGCCGTTTTGTATGTGGCTCTTCACCTTGTTGAGGTCGAAGCCAGTGATGTCGGCAACTTCCCTATAACATTTCTGTTCGAGGTAAAATAACCGAACGCACATTTGCTGTTCACGATTGAGCGTTTCTAAACAAGATTCCATCAATGCAAGCTGTTCCTCAGGGATGCCTTCTGTTCCATCATATGGATGCAGAAAAGCGTCACTTTCCACAAGGTGGTCATCGATGTCTATGGTGGTGATCCGATTGGCCGACCGCAAATCCATGAGACAGTGGTTTCGTGCCAATGTGTATAACCAACTTTTGAAATTGCTCACCTCATGGGCACGTAGCTTCGTGATGAGCGATTCAAAAATCTCCATCACCGCATCCTCACTCTTTGCCTCATCTTTGTAATATTTGAGGCACAATCCATATATGAGTGGCATGTATGGCTCATATAGCTTGCCCAGCAAATGCAAATCGCCAGTTTCCCGGTATTTTGCTAACAGTTTCGTTTCTTCAAGTGCTGATACCATCGATGACACGTTAGCCAAACGTACGAAATATCCCGAAATAACCTAACCAAAAAGCTGACCTTTGTCAGAAAAAAAAATTCCTTCGGACATACGGATTCTCTAATCGTTTCTCAAGCCATCGATCTAACAGGATTACAATCATTTGGCAACCACAAAAAACTTAATGACGATTACTTTTTTACCTGTGCATCCGCATCACAGCGAGCCTTGTGAACCGCTAGTTTTGTCATGAGAAGGTAAGAAGAAAGGCTTCGAACCTACATGTAAACAATTAAAACATAGGTGACCATGGAAACACGAATTAAACGAACCACCCTCGCTACCGCAGTCATGCTGCTTTTTATCCCCTGGTTAACGGGAAACGCGCAGGATACTTACCGATCGGCTACCACCCACGTTACCATAAACGGGACTTCCACGCTGCACGATTGGAATATGGGTTCATCCAGTGGCCAAACTACGGCTTCATTTACAATCGAAGGTAACCAGGTAAAAAAAATAAACACATTGACATTCACCGTTGCTGCCGAATCATTGAAAAGCGACAAGAGCGCTTTGGATAAAAACGCTTACAAAGCACTGGATACGGACAAACACAAAAACATCACGTTTACGATGACTTCAGGTACAGTAACCGCCACGGGGAGCAATGCCTTCCAAGTGAAGGCGACGGGCAGGCTGACCATCGCCGGCGTTACCCGACAAACGACCATCGCGGCGACTGGTCAATTCAATCCATCGGACAAGAGCGTCACCTTCAATGGAAGCACAACGTTCAAGATGACTGTCTACGATGTAAAGCCACCGACCGTGATGATGGGTACCATCAAGACCGGCGACGAGATTACCGTAAGCTACAATGGAAAATTAACGGCACAATAAACGGATTCATACACATAAATTACCTCAACAGCTAAAAATCATGAAAACTTCATCAGCAGCCCTCGCCATTTTTGCGGCCCTTGCGGTCGCCACGATACCGGCAATTACCCTCGCCCAGGAAGAAAGGGATGTCGACCGTGGCCCCATCATCCAATATGGCGAGCCCGATTTTTTTCGCCCTTATGACAAGCGCGGCCTCCATGTATTCGAGACAACAAAAGCCGACCTGAACACGCGTTATACCGGCCGGAAAATCAGCTTCGGAGCGGGCTTTACCCAGCAATTCCAGTCGTTGAAAAATGAAAACCCCGGCGCCGAAAATAACACCGGGACATCGGACAATGCGCTCTTTCCCCTAGCACCCGGATTCATGACTGCCCAGGCCAACCTCTATATCGATGCCCAACTAGGCGAAGGTATCCGGCTGCATTTGGCCAACTACATGTCATCTCGCCACCATAACGAATTTTGGGTAAAAGGTGGTTACCTCCAGATCGATAAGTTCCCTTTTGATGGAAAATTCTGGGATAACCTTTCCGAGCTGGTCACGGTAAAGGCCGGCCATATGGAAATCAATTATGGTGATGCCCACTTCCGTAGGCCAGATGGCGGACATACCCTTTACAGCCCCTTTATGGAAGGCAATATCATGGATGCGTTCGCCACAGAAATTGCCGGAGAGGTCTATATCCAGAAAAACGGAATCTTTGGTATGGTAGGCATTAGCAACGGGATGATCCGTGGTGCAGCACAGGAAATCGAAGAGACTGCCGGCAATCAATTCGGTGCAGCTAACCCCTCCATATATCTGAAGACCGGTATTGATAAACAGGTCAATGACGATCTCAGGCTACGGTTGACCGGCAGCTTGTATCACAACAGTGGCACCGGTGGGTCGGGACTGACTTTATATGCCGGCGACCGTACCGGATCCAACTACCAAAACGTCATGGAGCAGTATTATACCAATGGCACCGCTAAGGCAGCTACGGCCATGTACAGCTCGGGGCGCTTCAACCCCGGCTACAACGGCAAGCTGAATGCGATAATGATCAACGGCTTCGCAAAAATGCAAGGCCTCGAATTCTTCGGCACCTACGAATATGCGAGTGGCCGGGCGAAAGCCACCGCTGATGCCGACAACCGGGTGACCACGCAGTACGCCTTGGAGGGATTATACCGGTTTGGGAGCTATGAAAACTTATATATCGGTTTACGGTATAATGTGGTAAACTCGGAGTTGTTGCTTTCCGGCAACCTCACCGACGTGAATGTCAATCGCTTCGCCTCAGGTGCGGGCTGGTTCATCACCAAAAACATCCTGATGAAAGGCGAGTATGTCATTCAAAAATACAACGACTTCCCCACCACCGATTACCGCCACAGCGGCAAATTCAACGGGGCCGTCCTCGAAGCCATCATCGCGTTTTAGCCACATGCGTTGAAAGCTATGAAGAAGTTGTCCAAAAAGTCTCCAACAGTGCGAAACAATCCGACATACGGCATTCCAATCGCAAAACAAAACGCGAGACTTTTTGGACTTCCCATTAAACACACAATGTCATGAAAACATCCCCATACTTATCGCTCCTTTCAATGTTTTTCTGGTTGGGTATGTTCTGCCTGTTGGTTTCATTCAAAGCAGATAGCATATACGAAAACGGAAGTTCTATGTTGCATTGGCGTGTACTGCCCAGCAGTTTCATTTCCATTAAAGGCAGCTCCAATGTCAATACCTTTGGATGTATGGCTTCCGGCGCACTCAGCACCCAAGCATTGAAAGGTATGATCCCAAAAAATGGCAAAGGTGTAAACATGGAGGGTTTCATCCGTATTGACATCAACCAATTTGACTGTGGTAACCGGATGCTCACCAGCGATCTCCGGAAAACGCTAAACGCTGACCAGCATCCGCAAATGACCATCCATTTCGTATGGCTAGACCGGATGCCTGTATGCGACGGCGGCGACGATCTCATTACCGGGAGGGTCCTTATCGAACTTGCGGGCCAGCGCAAATCATTTTACCTGAAATATGCTTTTTCAAAGACTACCACTGGTTATAAACTTGAGGGTAGCAAGGCGTTTACATTCGCTGATTTCGACCTTAGTCCTCCCAAAAAAATCGGTGGCCTGGTGAAAGTAAAAGATGATTTTGATGTTGCTTTTACATTAATCCTCGATAGCTGTAAATAAAGGTAGGCATCAAAAAAACCGGAACAACATCTGTTGTCCCGGTTCCGTTTCATGTGTTTGTGAGTCGTTTAGAGTCTGTTTAAATTCGGCTCTAAAAGCACCAGCCATTTGCTTCAATTAATGCTTGGGCCACCCGTTGCCGGGCTTCCTTGATGTTATAGGGTTCGGCCTTGGTGAAGCGCCGTATGCCGACCAACATCATTTTCAATTCATCGCCTTCGGCAAAGGAATGAAGCGCCTCCTTGCCGGCGAGGTACACGCGGTCGATCGCGGTGTGCAAGTAGATCCGTGCGATATCCACCTGCCGTTGTGCCGTTCCTTCACCCCGCTGTTGCACCAGTTTCTCGGCACGAAGCAGGGTCGATTCCGCTAAATACACATAACCGATAATATCGGCGATATTCATCAATATCTCCTGTTCCTTTTGCAACGTCATCATCAGCTTTTGCACAGCAGCACCCGCCACCAGCAGACCCGCTTTCTTGAGGTTGGCAAGCAGCTTCTTTTCATACACGAAGGGAGCATCGTCTATCTCGCTAAAATCGGGAATGGCCATCAATTCACCGGCCACCGCCTGCGCCGGCCCCATGAGGTCAAGCTCCCCTTTAAGTGCGCGTTTCAGCAGCATATCCACAATGAGCAAACGGTTCACTTCATTGGTGCCTTCAAAAATGCGGTTGATGCGCGAATCGCGGTAGGCACGTTCCATCGGCGCATCGGCCGAATAGCCCATACCGCCGTAAATCTGTACCCCTTCATCCACCACGTAGTCGAGCATTTCCGAGCCCCACACTTTCAGTACGGCACACTCGATGGCAAATTGTTCGGTCGCCTTCAGCTTGGCTTTGGCCGCATCCATACCCTCTGCCACCAATGCATCATACGCATCGTCGATGTTTTGGCCAGCGCGGTACGCGGCACTTTCCACCGCATAGTTCCGTACGGCCATCTCAGCAAGCTTATAGCGGATGGCACCGAATTTGGAAATCGGCAAACCAAACTGCATGCGTTCATTGGCGTAGTTCACGGCTTGGTTGATCACCCGTCTAGAAGAGCCAATGGTAGCGGCACCAAGCTTGATGCGCCCCACGTTGAGGATATTCACGGCAATCTTGAACCCGTTTTCCCGCTCGGAGAGCCTATTTTCGACCGGCACGGGGCAGTCGTTGAAAAACAGCTGCCGGGTAGACGATCCCTTGATACCTAGCTTGTGCTCTTCGGGATTCATGGTAATGCCGCCGAAGCCACGCTCCACAATAAACGCCGTGAGGTTCTTATCATCGTCAATTTTCGCAAATACGATGAATACATCGGCAAAGCCACCATTGGTGATCCACATCTTCTGTCCGTTGAGGAGGTAGTGTGTTCCCTCGGCGTTTAGTTTAGCACTAGTGCGCCCTGAATTGGCGTCAGATCCCGAATTCGGTTCTGTGAGGCAGTAGGCTGCTTTCCATTCACCCGTCGCCAGTTTGGGCAGGTACTTTTCCTTTTGGGTATCGTTGCCATAATAAAGGATGGGCAACGTGCCAATACCGGTATGTGCCGAAAGTGCCACAGCGAAGGAATGGCCCGCACCGATTACATCGGCTACCAGCATGGAAGTATTGAAATTCTTCCCGAATCCGCCGTAGGCCTCCGGAACGGAGACACCCAGCAGCCCCAGCTCGCCGGCTTTGTCAAGCAGGCTTTCCATCAGTCCCTCCTCCTGTGCATCGATACGATCCAGGTTGGGTAAAACCTCCGCCTCCAGGAAATCCTCGCACGTCTGCCGGATCATCACCTGCTCTTCGTCAAATTCCTCCGGAATGAACACCTCTTTAAAGGATGTTTCGCGAATAACGAATTCACCGCCTTTTATCGTTGATTTTTTTTCACTTGTCATGTCTTTAATTGATTAAGGATGAAAAGAGCAAGGATAAAAGACTCCTTCCTTTCCAGCCTATTTATTCAATGTTTTCAAAAAATTCGTTATTTTCTTTTGTATCAAAACAATCTGTTCACTCAATTGCGTTTGATTATTTAACGAGATGAAACCCAAATCGCCGGCAAGCATTAACTGGGTGTCTAACTCAAACGAGGATCCGAGTGCTATGCGAAGAAAATAAGAGAATTCTTTATTGGAGTTCCGCGATGACCCTTCAGCTATATTAGACGGTATGGATACACTACAACGTCGCATTTGACTTATGATACCATACTTCTCACTATCGGGAAATTCAGTAGTTACGGTGTATATTTCTTTAGCTAACTTCATCGATTCTTTCCAAATAGCTAACTGCCTAAAATTATGCATACCTATCCTTAAATCCTTGTTCCTTGTTCCTCAATCAAAGCATCTCAAAGATACCCGCGGCGCCTTGGCCGGTACCCACGCACATCGTTACCATACCATACTTTTGGTCCCGGCGCTTTAATTCGTGGAACAACTGCACGGAAAGTTTGGCTCCCGAGCAACCCAACGGGTGTCCCAATGCGATAGCTCCGCCGTTTACATTTAGGATGTCCTCATTGATTCCGAGCTCGCGGATTACTGCCAATGATTGGGCAGCAAATGCCTCGTTCAGCTCAATGAGACTCATATCTTCCAACTTCATTCCCGCCATCTTCAATGCTTTGGGGATGGCTTCAATAGGTCCGATGCCCATGATGCGGGGTGGCACACCGGCTACGCCATAACTCACCAACCGAGCGACGGGTTCGGCTTTTAGTTCCTTCATTTTCTTTTCGGAAACGACCAGCACGAACGCAGCACCATCCGATGTCTGCGACGAATTTCCGGCGGTCACCGTTCCCCCCGCCGCAAAGACCGGTTTCAGCTTGGCCAAGGCTTCCAAGCTCGTATCTGCCCGAGGCCCTTCATCGGTATCCACAACATACTCGCGGCTTTTGATCTTTTTGCCGTCTTCCAGATAACGTTCATGAACCGTAATCGGCACAATGCCATCTTTCAGGTGCCCATTCGCGATAGCAGCCACGGCTTTCTGGTGCGATTTCAGCGAAAACGCATCTTGGTCCTCCCTGCTTACCTTATATTCCTTTGCCACAGCTTCCGCAGTAAGCCCCATCCCCCAGTACCAGTCGGGATGCTGCTTTGCCACTTCCGGGTTGGGCACTAGTTTCCAACCGCCAAACGGCATACCCGACATGACTTCTACGCCGCCTGCGATAATGGCATCCACCATGCCCGACTTGATTTTAGCCACGGCCGTGGCGATGGTTTCTAAGCCGGAAGCACAATAGCGGTTCACCGTCACACCCGGTACTTTTTCCGTATCGAGCCCCATCAGGGAAATCATCCGGCCGATGTTAAGTCCCTGCTCCGCCTCCGGCGTGGCATTGCCTACGATTACGTCATCGATTTGTTCTTTATCGAGATTAGGTACCGATGCGATAAGGTGCTTGATGACATCCGCCGCAAGGTCATCTGCCCGCGTGAAACGGAATACGCCACGTGGTGCTTTTCCTACGGCAGTTCGATACCCTGCTATAATGTACGCTTCCATAGTTAATTTCTTAGTGGTTTACCTGTGGTTAACATATGCTGGATCCGCTCCAACGTTTTCCGCTCACCGCATAGCGATAAGAAGGCTTCCCGCTCGAGATCCAGCAGGTATTGTTCCGATACTTCGGTAGGCGACGACAGGTCGCCGCCACACATCACCCAGCCCAACTTTTCGGAAATCTTCTGGTCGTGTTCGGAGATGTAGTTGCCGGCACGCATGGAGTTCGCCCCGGCATACACGATGCCCAGTCCCTGCTTGCCCAGCACCGTGATGTCCGTACGCCGTACCGGTTGCGTGTACCCAGCTTCCGCCAATTCAATCGCCTTTGCCTTAGCGTCCGCCAGCAACCGGCTACGGTTCATGCTGATGGCATACTTACCGGCTTCCAAATACCCAAGCTCAAAGGCTTCTACGGCCGAGGTAGACACTTTAGCCTGCCCAATGGTGAGGAACCGATCCCGCAACACCTGCTGCACAATCTGCCCCTCTTTGAATTCGTCTGAGGCGCGGAGGGCGAACTCCTTGGAGCCACCTCCCCCGGGTATAACTCCCACTCCAAATTCCACCAGCCCCATATAGGTCTCGGCGTGCAACTGTACGAAGTCAGCGTGCATCGAAAACTCACAGCCTCCGCCCAATGCAAGATTAAATGGTGCCGCTACCACGGGTATCGCGGAGTACCGCAATCGCATCGCAGTATCCTGAAAGGTCTTCACCGCCATGTTCAGCTCGTCGTAATCCTGTTCTACAGCCATCATGAAAATCATGCCGATGTTTGCCCCAGCCGAGAAATTGGCACCATCATTACCCACCACGAGTCCACGAAAGTCCTTTTCCGCGAGGTCGATCGCTCTATGTAGTCCCTGGATTACGTCGCCCCCTATCGTATTCATCTTGGTGTGGAACTCAGCGTTGAGGATGCCGTCGCCGAGGTCGGTGATGGTAAGGCCATTATTCTTCCAGATGGTCTTTTGTCCGCGGATATTATCCAGGATAATGAAGCCTTCCGTACCCGGGATGGATTTATACGACTTACTCCCAATATCGTAAAAGTGCCGTACCCCATTCTCCACCTTGTAAAAGGAATCGTGGCCAGCAGCCAGCATATCCTGTACCCATCCAGCCACTTCACCACTGTGACCCGGCACGCGCTTTTCTTCTGATTTTATCTTCTCAATGGTTTCCTTCACGCCTAGCGCATCCCACACTTCAAACGGACCGAGCTCCCATCCGAATCCGGCACGCATGGCATCATCGATACGGAAAAATTCGTCGGTAATTTCGGGTACCCGCCGGGAAACGTATTCGAACAATGGGTAATGCATGGCGCGAAAAAACGCGCCTGCTTTATCAGTTCCCTGTTCGTACACTTTCATCCGTTTGCGGATGTCATCCGCTGCTTTCGTAGCATCTAGCGTCGCCGACTTCACCTTATCCTGCTGGCGGTATTCCAGCGTTTTCAGATCGAGCGCCAAAATTACGCTGTTTCCTTTGTCGTCCTTTATTTTTTTGTAGAACCCCTGTCCGCTCTTCTCGCCGAGCCATTTTTTGTCGACCATCTGCCGGATATAGTCAGGCAACTGGAAAACACCGTTGGCTTCATCCTCGGGAGCATTCTCCGCCAATCCGTTAGCCACGTTCACCAGTGTATCGAGGCCCACCACATCGGCAGTACGGAATGTCGCCGACTTGGGATGTCCCATTGCCGGACCGGTAAACTTATCCACTTCTACGACCGTTAGACCAAGTTGTTCGACCAAATGGGTAAGTGCCAGCATGGAATACACCCCAATGCGGTTCCCAATGAATGCCGGCGTATCTTTGCAGAGCACGGTGGTTTTACCGAGGAACTTGTCGCCATAATGCATCAGGAAATCGACGACCTCCGGCTTGGTATCCGGTGTCGGAATAATTTCGAGCAGCCGCAGGTAACGGGGTGGGTTGAAGAAGTGTGTGCCACAGAAGTGCGCTTTGAAGTCATCGCTCCGCCCTTCGGTCATGAGATGGATAGGAATACCCGAGGTATTGGAAGTAATTAATGTCCCGGCCTTGCGGTGCTGTTCCACCCGGTCGAACACCTGTTTTTTGATATCCAACCGCTCAACCACCACCTCGATGACCCAGTCGGCAGATGCAATATCGGCGAAATCATCGTCGAAATTACCGGTGGTGATTAGCTTTGCGCTACGTTTGCTAAATACAGGCGAGGGATTACCTTTGATGGCGCTCTCCAGCGACTGGTTCACGATGCGGTTACGTACCGCCTTGCTGTCGAGCGTGAGGCCTTTGGCCGCTTCCGGTTTGGTCAATTCATTGGGTACAATATCGAGCAGCAATACTTCCACACCGATATTGGCGAAATGGCAGGCGATGCGCGAACCCATCACCCCCGAGCCTAATACAGCTACTTTCTTAATTCGTCTCATATCTAGTGTCTGATGTCTAGTGTCTAATGTCTAATGTCTCAAACCTCACTCCGGTTTATACTGTGTGGCCAACTGGTTGATACGCTTCAACGTGTGAATTGCCGACGACCGTTCTTCATCAGAGAGGTGTTCGTCGAGGTAAGCGTTGAATTTTCGCACCACATCTTTGGCTTGCTCCCGTTTCTCTTTGCCCAATTCCGTCAGGAAAACTTTTACAGAGCGCTTATCGGCACTATTGGTCTCCCTGTAAATCAACCCTAACCTTTCCAGATTGTTGAGAATACGCGACAAGCTCGTGGTCTTGACCCCCAACAGATTGGCAATCTGCGAAACCGGCGTGCCTTCTTTATGGATATTGATGAGCACATACCCCGTAGCTTGGGTAATCCCGAAACGCGAGGCAATCTGGTTATATTTATTGGCTGCTGACTGCCAGGCAGCCTTCAGGTAATAGTCTATTGTATTGTCGTCGCTCATACGGTTTTGCATTCAATTTATTATGCATGCATAGCAAATTTAAGTGGAATAATCTTGGATTGCAAATTTTTGTAGAAATTAGGAGCCCATTTCAATCTGAAGATGGTAGACCTTCAATAAGGTACCTTGGCGATTAATTGCGCTCCGACTAATTATCCATTGGCGAAAGGATTGTGCAACTGAATACCCGAAGGAATTTGAAGCCCGCTAAGTCGGATACAACCCTTGTAAATCGTCAAAAACTTGTACCTTTACTTTAAAAAAGCATGGCAAACATACACATCCCAAGGCTCGACCTGCATGACTACACCCACGGATCGGCGGAGCAGCGCCATCAATTTTCACAGGCCGTTGGCAAGGCGTTCAATGAGACGGGGTTTGTCACCATCGCCAACCATGGCATGGATAAGGCATTGATCGATGAATTGTACCAGGTTGTCCAAGCCTTTTTCTCCATGCCTGAAAATACGAAATCAAAATACGAAATCCCCGGCCTTGCTGGGCAGCGGGGTTATACATCGAAAGGGAAAGAAAAAGCGAAAGATGCAAAGGTTCCGGACCTGAAAGAGTTTTGGCAACGCGGGCAGGAGGATAACCCCGTTGTGGATGAATTGCCGCGTTTCGACCAAGTAACCGGTGACGTGTTCCGGCGGCTGGAAACCGCGGGCCGTGCATTGCTCAAAGCGATCGCCGTATACCTGGGCTTGGAAGAGGACTATTTCGAACCCAAGGTCATACAAGGCAATTCCATCCTACGTGCCATCCATTATTTTCCGATCGAAGACCCGGACAGCTTACCCGACGACGCCGTACGCGCCGGCGCCCATGAAGACATCAATCTCATCACGTTACTTATTGGCGCTAGTGCTGATGGGTTGGAAGTACTCACCCGGGACGGTACGTGGTATCCGGTGAAAGCCCACGGTGAGGACATCGTGGTAAACGTGGGCGACATGCTTCAACGGCTCACCAACAACAAACTGAAATCGACCACACACCGCGTAGTCAATCCGCCACGTGAACTGATGACGACCTCCCGGTTCTCCGTACCGTTCTTTCTTCACCCGAAAGCCGATATGAGTTTGGCAGCACTGGGATCATGTATCGATGCCGAACACCCGAAGGCCTATCCGGATGTGACGGCAGGCGAGTATTTGGACGAACGGCTCCGTGAAATCGGATTAAAGATGTAATGTAGACACGTTGGAAACCCGCGACTGGAAGGCCTCGCCTTATGGAGGGGTTTGCTGGGGGTTTGCTTGTGGTCTTCTTGCCATAAGGGTGCGCAAAACAGCCGGCAAACTACCAGCTCACCGCACGCAAACCGCTAAGCCACGCGCAGCAGTCAGACAACGGTCCACCAGCAGGTACACGGCCGACTAACCTATTCCTAACGACTTAAAACGCCGTGAAAATTGCTTCCAACTCAGCCTGTACAGACTGCCCTTTATCGGCATTATACCATTGCTGCGTAGCGATTTTCTGTTGTTCGAAGTCGGCGTTCTCCGCCTTAAGCCGATCAAACAGCTTTTGGCATTCCGCCGGGCGCGGCCCCCATGTGGCGAGATCAGTACCTTGGCCATCCCGGATGATCAATTTGGGAATGGACTTACTTCCACCAGTCAAGTATTCGTTGATACGGAACGGCTCAGCATCGCGCAACTCGTAGTCCACGGAAATCAGCGGGTTCAGTTCGGCAGCCAGTTGTATAAAAGGCACGGAGTGTGCGGCATCGCCGCACCAAGGCTCGGTAATCACAATCCATTGCTGGGGCTGTGAAATCGCCCTAATCGTTTCGCCAAACGTTGCGGACAACTCGCCTTTCTTCAACCATCGATTCATCCGCGACCAGTTGAGCTTGGTGTAATCGAGATATACCGCATTATCGTATGGGGGTTGCGGCATAGGATCGTCTAATATTCGGCTGAATTCAGCCCGATAAGATTGAAAATTCATCGATGCAAAACTGTTAACTATTTTGCGTGTAAAGGTAGGCAATGCGTACCGGCGATACGTCGCGGCAGTGTCAGATTCCCCTATTGCAAGTTCTCCCGGATGCGCTTAGGCAATCCGGCTACCACCAGCTCATAACTATGGTCAACAAGCTCGGCCAACTGTTGATCGCTTAATTCGCCATCACAAGCCACCTGGTTCCAATGGCGTTTATTCATGTGGTAGGCTCCTTGGATCGTGTGCGGGTGCTGATCACGCAACTCCAGCGCAAATTCGGGGTCACACTTGGCGCTGAACGACAGTGGCTGGCTATCCAGCCCGGCGAGGAGAAACATTTTACCGGCTACCTTGAATACGAGTGCATCCGGACCGAACGGACAGCTTTCCGTTACCGCGGGTTTGGCTAGGCAATATTCACGTAATTGTTCGATATGCATGTTTTAGTCGTTGGTCGATAGTCTTATGTCGATAGTCTTACGTCGCTAATCTTACGTTTACTGATTACTTCGGATCAAACATCGACATTATTCAATCAAATCGCAAAACGGAAATCTCATATCTCATGTCTCATATCCCCGGACAAAATGACACAATGTCATGATGCAATTACTGATAATGACGCTTTAATTGCTATCCGGAGACAATTGGCATCGAAAGTGCAATTGGCACAAGGCTTGTTACTTGAATAGCACAAGTGATTTTATCAAGTAGAAAAAAGAAATAAAGATATGGCAAAAATTATTGGAATCGACTTAGGAACTACCAACTCTTGCGTAGCTGTGATGGAGGGTAATGAGCCGGTAGTCATCACCAACAACGAAGGTAAACGCACCACCCCTTCGATTGTGGCATTCGTAGAGAATGGTGAACGCAAGGTGGGTGACCCTGCTAAGCGCCAAGCCATTACCAACCCAAAAAAAACCGTCTCTTCCATCAAGCGGTTTATGGGTACAACTTATGACGAGGCCGCCAAGGAGGCCAAACGTGTACCTTACAGCATTGTGAAGGGCGATAATAACACACCCCGTGTGGAAATAGACGATCGCAAATACACCCCTCAGGAAATTTCTGCAATGGTTCTGCAGAAAATGAAAAAAACCGCAGAGGATTTCCTAGGCCAGGAGGTATCGGAAGCCGTAATTACGGTGCCTGCTTATTTTAACGACGCACAGCGCCAAGCAACCAAAGAAGCGGGCGAGATTGCAGGGTTAACTGTAAAGCGGATCATCAACGAGCCGACGGCGGCAGCGCTTGCTTATGGATTGGATAAATCCAGCAAGGACATGAAAATCGCCGTATTCGACTGCGGTGGCGGCACGCACGACGTATCCATCTTGGAACTGGGCGACGGTGTATTTGAAGTAAAATCAACCGATGGAGATACCCATTTGGGTGGTGACGACTTTGACCAGGTTATCATCGATTGGTTGAATGACGAGTTCAAGAACGACAACAACGGTTTCGACTTGAGCAAAGACCCGATGGCACTGCAACGCTTGAAAGAAGCGGCGGAAAAAGCCAAAGTGGAATTGTCAAGTTCTTCTTCCACCGAGATTAACCTGCCCTACATCACGGCAGACCAAACTGGCCCCAAGCACTTGGTACGCACCCTAAGCCGTGCTAAGTTTGAGCAGTTGGCTGATAGCCTGATTAAGCGGACGATCGATCCTTGTAAATCAGCACTGAAAAATGCAGGTTACTCGGCCTCCGATATCGATGAAATCATCCTCGTCGGTGGATCAACCCGGATTCCGGCCATCCAGGAAGCAGTGAAGAAATTCTTCGGCAAGGAGCCTTCTAAAGGTGTAAATCCGGACGAAGTGGTTGCACTCGGTGCTGCTATCCAAGGCGGTGTATTGACCGGCGAAGTGAAAGATGTACTGTTGCTCGACGTGACCCCGCTGTCGTTGGGTATCGAAACCATGGGTGGCGTCATGACCAAGCTCATCGAGTCGAATACCACCATCCCGAGCAAGAAATCGGAAGTGTTTTCTACGGCATCGGATAACCAGCCTTCCGTGGAAATCCACATCTTACAGGGCGAACGGCCTATGGCGGCGCAAAATCGCACCATCGGGCGGTTCCACTTGGATGGCATCCCACCCGCACCGCGCGGTGTACCGCAGGTCGAAGTGACATTCGACATCGACGCCAACGGTATTCTGCATGTTTCGGCGAAAGACAAAGCCACCGGAAAGGAACAAAAAATCCGCATAGAGGCATCTTCCGGGTTGACCGACGACGAAATCCAAAAGATGAAGCAGGAAGCCGAAGCCAATGCCGAGGCAGACAAGAAAGCAAAAGAGGAAATCGACAAGCTGAATGCTGCTGATGCCCTCATCTTCTCTACGGAAAAACAGCTGAAGGAATACGGCGATAAAATCGGTGCGGATAAAAAAGCACCCATTGAAGATGGTCTGAAGAAGTTAAAAGATGCGCACGCGGCTAAAGACTTCGCTGCAATCGATGCGGCTCAAGCTGAATTGCAAAATGCATGGAATGCGGCCTCCGAGGAGATGTACAAGGCTTCTCAGGAAGCAGCGGCAGCCAACGGGCAAGCTGGTGCAGAAGGTGGTGCAGAGCAGGCAGCGGGCAACGACGACGTGACCGATGTCGAATTCGAAGAAGTCAAAGACGACGACAAGAAATAAGTTTTAAGTCGCTAGTCGTTAGTCATCATAACTAACAAAAAACCTCGCGGGATAGACCTGCGAGGTTTTTTATTAGTTATTTTTCTAGTTCTTAAAACAGCTTTTCGGGATATGCACCACTATTCACCAATTTGGCAATACTTTCCTGCACAATGGGCTTATCTTCGGGATAGGTAACTCCGAACCACTTTTGCGAGGTGGGAAGCACCTTAAAGGTTGCTTTGCCTTGCTTAATCAATTCATCGGCCACCTTCGGAATCAAAAACTCCGACTTCGGATTATCTTCATTGGCCGGCACAAATGCTTTGAACAACTCCTCGCTTACCTTGAAAATGGCAGGCGTAAAACCCCAGAAATTCATCGACACCCTGCTGCTCCTGGGCAGTTCGGTTTCCACACCATCTTCCTCAAAGAAAATGCGCTTTTCGCCATCCACTTCCTTAAAATAAACCTTCAGCCGCTCATCGATTTCCGTCATGTTACCTTCATCATCCACCTTGCATACCCCGCGCGAAACAGAACCATAATCAGACAAGGTCTTATCTATCTGGTAGCCCATCAACGAAAACTTATTGTCAGTCACCTCATGGGTAAGGAATTTGGCCATCTTTTCAAACGCTTCATAGCCATAGAAATCGTCGGCATTAATGACGCAGAATGGTTCGTTGATTTGATTACGAGCAGAAAGTACCGCATGGGCAGTTCCCCAGGGTTTCGAACGCTCGATTTGCTTATCGATGCCAAACGGTGTCAAATCATAACTTTGGTAAACGTAGTCCGTCGCAATCTTTCCAGCTAGCTTCGACTCGAATATCTCCTTGAATTTATCCGCAAATTCCTCCCGGATGATGAAACTCACTTTTCCAAACCCAGCCCGGATGGCATCATAGATGGAATAGTCGATAATCGTTTCTCCGTTAGGCCCGAATGGGTCTATCTGTTTCATGCTTCCATAGCGGCTGGCCATACCGGCCGCGAGAATTAACAAGGTGGGTTTACTCATTGTTTTAACTTAATTATGATGAATTGTGTTCTTCAAATGGCCAAACTTAGCTAAATTCCTACTGATATAAAAATATCCACCGTTGCTATCGCCTCAACGCCTTTTCCGGAACATTGCCGTCACTAAACCGTTAGCTAGCCGGGCCAGTAGTTTGGTTGCTTCCCTAGCCAATGTCGTTGTCGCCGCTTTCTGTGCTGCTTCCAACGGAGTCTGCCGCGTACTTCGCCGACTTGTGGATTTCTTTGCAGTCTGCTTGATTTCGGCTTCGCGGGCCTCTTCGGCGGCGTGTGCCTGCATTTTCTCTTCTAGGATTTCCGAAGCACTCCGGCGATCCACTGCTTCGTGATATTTCGTATACATGGGTGAAGCCTTGACCAATCGGTCATATGTTTGGGTGTCCACCGGTCCCATAACGGCCCGCGGAGGTATGAGGTGCGTAGCCACTACCTCCGTCGGGATACCTTTATCATTAAGTACGGTGATCAGTGCCTGTCCTGTCCCGAGCGACGTGAGTACTCGGTCTATTTCATAAAAATCGGATCGCGGATAAGTTTTTACCGTTTTGCGCAACGCTTCCGCATCATTGGGTGTAAACGCGCGTAGGGCATGCTGCACGCGGTTACCCAGTTGTCCCAATACACTTTCGGGTATATCGGTCGGCGATTGGGTACAGAAAAAAACACCCACTCCTTTGGAGCGGATAAGCCGCACGATCTGTTCCACTTGGGTGAGAAATGCCTTCGGTGCATCTTTGAAGAGCAGGTGCGCTTCCTCGAAAAAGAAAACCAGTTTCGGCTTGTCGAGGTCGCCTACTTCCGGTAGGTTTTTAAATAGCTGGGCCAATAGACTCAACAGGAAAGTGGAAAATAGGATTGGCTGGTCCTGGATATCCGAGATATTCAGTAGACTGATTACCCCTTTACCGTCGACCCTTCCGAACAGGTCGTCAATGTCAAACTCCTTTTCTCCGAAAATATCAGATACGCCCTGCTGCTCTAGCGCCACCAGTTTGCGCAATATCGTCCCGGATGTGCTCCCACTTATTCGCCCATAACTGTCCTTGATCTCTTCCGCTCCCGATCCATCGGTGAGATAGCTAAGCAGCTTCTTCAAATCGGCAAAATCCACCAAGGGCAAGGCAGTGTCTTCGGCATACTTGAACACGGCAGCCAGCACCCCTGTCTGTGTATCATTCAGATCTAAAATCCGGCTAAGCATTACCGGACCGAAATCCTCCACGGTAAGTCGCATCGGGTTGCCTACTTTTCCGCTGAGTGAAAAAAGCTCGATCGGAAACCCGGAGGGCACAAATGGCCATTCCAGTGCTTCACCGCGCTCCACCAACGCCGGATTGGATTCGCCGGGCTGATGCAGCCCCGAGAGATCCCCCTTCACATCCAGCAAGAAAACCGGCACACCTACATCCGAAAGCTGTTCGGCTATCAACTGCAACGTACGGGTCTTTCCGGTTCCCGTAGCGCCAGCAATCAAGCCATGGCGATTCATCATCTTCAATGGCAAGTTCACTTTGGCCCTAGCAATGACCTCACCATCGAGCAGTCCTGCGCCTAAGAAAATAAAAGCCCCTTTAGGGTTGTAGGAGGCGGTTACTTTTTCGATAAAACTGGATTGGTCTCCCATAACGTATGTAGCAAATCAGGGGTGAAGCTACACACTTCGGAATATAATTCCAAACCAAAGGTTTGCAATTTCACCCTTAATTCATCTCCATACCTTATTACATCAAGAATGGTGATACAAGGTAAGTTTTTCAATAACTGTGGGGAGAATCAATCCTACCTCCATGCCACGGTTTTCAGCCTCAATTTTTAACAGATCACTGAAATGGTAACCGACAGATCCCACGCAATTGAACGTCAACGTTCGATATGCGGGATATAAACACACTAATTTTTCGAAGAAAACCCGAAAAGCCTCCCCGACAATCCGTTCACGGTATTTTCCCTCCGCTTCGGGCTCATCCAGGAACCGTGTGAATGACGCACAATATCGGTTAGGGTAATTCGAAGCATATACCTGCTCCATGATTTCAGCCTCATGTAACCCATATTTGCGTTTAAACGCATCACGTATCGGGCTATCCATCTGGTTTCTTAGGAAATCCGTTAATATACGTTTCCCGATAGCGGCACCGCTCCCCTCGTCGCCCAGCAGAAACCCCAGCGAATCGATGTGGTAGGTAATTGCACTGCCGTCGTATAGGCACGTATTGGTACCGGTACCCAAAATAGCCGCAAAGCCCGGATGATCACCAAGCAATGCTTTCGCAGCGGCAAGCAGGTCCACAGACACTTCGACCGTAACAGCTGCTGTAAATACCTGTCTCAGCGCCCGCTCCATGTTGGAAACTTGGCTGCCTTGGCACCCAGCACCATAGAAAAAAACACAATGTACTTCAAGTGGGGCCAAGTGTACGCCTACCTCAGACGAGATGGCGGCCCGAATGGAATCGATATCCATAAAAAACGGATTATAGCCAGAAGTCGAGAAATAGGTCGTCAAACCATCAGCCGAAATTATTCCCCAATCGGTTTTTGTAGATCCGCTGTCCGCGACTAACATCATAATCGATATCCTCCTTCCTGCTTCTTGCCCAGCCGGTAGCCGACTGTCGCATACCAACCAATGATGAGGTAACAGGGAATGACCACCCAATAAGCCTGATGGGGATCAAACTGATCGGCAAGCCAACCATAAAACAGCGGTATAACCGCTGCCCCGGAAATCGCCATCACTAGCAGGGAAGAACCGATCTTGGTAAATTTCCCCAACCCATCGATTGCCAAGGGCCATACCGACGGCCAAACGAGCGAATTGGCCAAACCGAGTAATGCAACGAAAACCACCGATGCCACACCGTCGGTAAATACAGCAAATAAGCCAAAAATAATTCCTAATCCAGCCGACCATTTGAGTGCGGTACGCTGGCTTACGAATCGGGGTATGCATATTATGCCGATCAAGTAACCGATTAGCATACCAACAAGGGTAAAGGAAGTAAAAAACTTTGCGGTAGACAACGGGATACCTAGAAAAGCACCGTAACTGATGATGGTATTGCCTGCTATAACCTCAACACCTGTATAAACAAAAAGGGCAAGCACACCGAAAAGCAGCTGTGGGAATTGGAACACACTGGTTTTCCCCTTTGTTTCCACTCCACCCGATTCTGCTTCCAGCGTCGATTCATCAATTTCCGGCAAACTGGAGCGATAAACCAATAACGAAAGCACCAGCAACATGCCCGTGATAATCAAATAAGGTATAATCACTTTGCCGGCGAGTTTATCCAACACTGCCACCTTTTCGGTATCCGTCAATGCAAGCAACTGATTTTGTATACCGTCTGCGTTGTCCAATACCACCGCACCGAGAATCGCGGGTGCGAGAATACCGGCTATGCCATTGCAGATGCCCATGATGCTGATCCGCTTGGCCGCGCTTTCGATCGGCCCAAGAATCGTTACATAGGGATTTGATGCAGTCTGCAATACAGCGAGCCCGGCTCCCTGAATAAATAGGCCAAACAGAAACAGTGGATAAGAACGATAACTGGCTGCTGGCACAAAAATCAGGGACCCAACCGCTACCGCGAGTAATCCCACCGACATTCCCTTTTTGAATCCAGTAAACTTCAGGAGCCACCCGGAGGGCACGGCCATCACGAAATAAGAAATATAAAATGCAAAAGCGACCAAATAGGACTGAAAGTTATTCAGCTCACAGGCAATCTGCAGGTAGGGAATCAACACCGAACTCAGCCAAGTGATGAATCCGAAGATGAAAAATAGAACACCGATAATCACCAGTGGTTGCAGGGAACCTCTTTTTCCCTGCGTTATGGTATGAAGAAGTGGCTCCATCAGCTACTACCGATTTCTTGACTTGATAGATTCCATAATCGTTTCATAGACGTTCTCGGGAAATATATTCGGTTGGCCGTACCAAAAGAATGAATCAGCCCCTTCATAAGTGCCGGCTTGAATATGCCTGCTGGTGGGGAGATAACTGGAGACATCGTTGCAATAACCGGCTACAGTGACTAATTTGTCAGGCCATAGTGCCTTGATGCCCAAGCTGTATTCGGTTGTTGTTTCCCTTGAAATCCCTATCAGTTTCCAGTTCCCGATATTAAATGTCTGCACAATCACCGGCATGGTCGCTGGCATTTCATCGCTGTTGATATAGTTAAGCATCAAATCCGCCCATCGCACGTTCTTCTCTGCACCAACGTCGCCTTCCCTTCCTGCATTTGCTGTCCGGAATTCCCTGATTTTATCTTCCGGCCAGGGACGGCTGTCAAACTTTACGGTATCCAGGTGAAAAGTAATGTCACCTTCGATAGGTTGCATCGCATCGCCGTCAAGCACTTCCGTTACGGCGGATACTAATTTTTCCGCTGTCACTCGATGATCCGCATCCACGGGATTGATATCACCACCACAGCCCTGCAAGAACATAGCGGATTTTACATTCGAGTGGTGCAACAGCATTTCCCTAGCGACACCGGGGTAATTCGGGCTAATGGTTACACCTTCGCGACCTGCATTTTGGAACACGGGATGGCAACCCGCCAGAAATACGATATCGTCCTTATGCAGGTTTTGGTAATCGATACGGATTACATCAAGCGCCTTGTCATAGGGTAAGTCGGTACCCGGCAGACTCCGATTATGTCCAATTTCAACTTCCGACTTCCCGATATATAGGTTTGCCGGCTGCAGGGTCTGTGTTGCTTGTCTCATCGCGTCCATGACAGCAGATTTAACCACCGTGTACAGGTATGCACTGTCCGGTTTTTGGCAATGCGGCCCCCAGGTATGCCATTTTTGCGTAACGGGGGCATAATGCGTATGCGACGCATTCACCATCACGGCATTGGGTGCTATGCCGAGCGTTCGTTGCACATCCTGCTTCACGGCGTCCACAAAGCTGGCATCAAAGCCACAGACATCCGCCCCCAAAACAGCGACCCGGTCTTTCCCTTTTTGAATCACCAACGCATTCACCGCAAGCTGGCGCGTGCTACTGTGCTGCCCTTGATACAGTGTGCCTGACCGATCCAACGCCCAAAACCCCTTATCAGACGCCATCAATAACTGCATATCCTGATTGTAGGTAATCCCATTGTGGATTGCTACCCGTAGCCAGCCGGTGGGCTCATCATACCGCAGGATTTCCTGCTCGGCGGTGAGTACATAGAGGTCATGCCGGTCGCCCATGATATCGATCACATCGTCACATTCCCACATAGGGTTCCAAGTCAACGGACCGCGACGGTCTTCCGCAGTCCAAAGCCTTCCCGCCGTATCCAGCATAACCAATTGGTCCTTCCAATACGTTAACGCCCTTGGCGTTTGTTGCAATACCCCTTTGCGCCTCCAACGCAACTCACCGCGGCTGGGTATCTTGGCCTCCAGCAATTCATTATCGACATCCAACGCGAATAACCGATTTTCACTCCCGGCAATCATGCGGATATTCGTCGATTGTGCAACTGCGATCGCTTCGCGTTTCAGCTCGTTCAAATCGATCTGCCAAACCCCGCCCTCACGCAGCATGTATAATCGGTCAGCTACCGCTGTGGCATCGTCTGCCTTACCTGGGTTTGCGCATGCTTTCCATTCGAGCGAAAAGCGTCCTTCACGGGGTGCGCCATAGCCGGCTAGTGCCACGGAAAGAATGGCATGATCCGGTTCGATGGATGCCTGTCCTTTGCCGATGCGGTATTCGTATTGTGCGAATGCGGGTGGCGGGAAGGCCACAAGTGCCACAAGCCCGATGAGACAACCAAAGCCGCTCCATTTCCGATAGTTCACCATACTAAACGATTTTTGATACATTTTCCAGCGCTTGCTTTACACTACCATGCCTCAATAGTATGGTTTTGGCTTCCTCATAATCCGCAATACCGGTCTTTTCCATGAGCATCCGTACGGCCCGGTCTGTGATTTTGTCGTTGATCAGTGCCACGTTGACCATGCTGTTGTCTTCTACGCGCCCTAATTGAATCATTGTGGTGGTACTGATCATGTCAAATATCATCTTTTGGGCCGTACCGCACTTCATCCGGGTGCTACCGGTAACAAATTCCGGTCCCGTGACAACTTCCACAGGGAACATAGCCGCAGCAGCAATGGGCGAATCGGGGTTACTAACGATACAGCCTGTGGGGATGCCGTGTTGTTTGCACTGATGGAGGGCGGCCAACACAAAAGGCGTGGTGCCGCTGGCCGAAATACCCACAACGACATCGTTGGAAGTTACCCCGGCCTCCTGCAACCGCGCCCAAGCCTCCGCTGTATCATCCTCCTTTTCTTCCAATGCATCTGCCAGCCGATCGACACCTCCGGCCAAAATGACGTTAAATACCCCCTTAGGTAACCCATACGTTGTCGGAAGCTCGATAACGTCTAATACGGAAAGCCTACCACCACTACCAGCACCCACATAAAACAGGCGACCGCCAGTGCTAACTTTTTCCACAATCGCTTTAATCAGCCCGCTGAGTTGGGGCAGCGCCTCCTTTACCTGGATTGCAACCGATTGATCCTCCTGATTAATCAACCCAATAAGCTCATCGACTGATTTCTGTTCCAAATGCCTGTACGCAGACTGGCTTTCCGTAATTCTCAAATTCATTCGAAAATAATTTGTTCTTTAATTGCCTCATGGAACCTGCATTTTCATTGGCACTATTTGACCTCAACGGCAATGAAGCTTGCGCTTCCGCAGGTTACATCGCCTTTGGTGCCAGACGCTGACATGGCAGGTTTCATGTATTTTTCCTTTTGCTCCCTATTAATACAACCACGACCAAACTCCACTCCCTCGACTAAATCTTCGCGATTTGACTGGCATATTTTTGGATTTTTCGTATCGCTTCCGCAATCTGTTCCATATTTTCACGTGTGCCCAGCAGCATGGTCTGGAAGAACCAAAGTGATTGCTCACCGGTCAATTTATCATTTTGCGGGCATTGATTGCGCTCCAGCCATTCTTGCATGGTCTTCTTCCCATAAATCCGCAGGTAATGCGGATTGGAGGCCAAGCCGGTGACGTAAGCATCACGGTTCATCTGGCCATAACCCCGGTCGCATGGTATTCCTTCCGCATTGAGCGCTTCCACAAATTTGTCGCGGCTAAGCCCGCCAAAATGTTCCTTCAAGTATCGAAACATATACAAATGGTAGGCGCTCTGTGTAGTCCCCGGGTACCATTTCGCCGGTTCGATACCGGGGATATCGGCCAATAGTTCAGTCAGGTATTTGGCGTTTTCCGAACGCGTGTTAACCTGCTGCTGCAAACGTGTCATCTGTGCCAACAGCAAATTACCTTGAAACTCGGTCAACCTCAAATTTGTAGCCCGCGTGCCCGTGCCCGTACCATAAGACGTACCCGTCCCTCCCTGTCCTTGGTTGTGAAAGGTATAGCAGGCCCGAGCAAAGTCTGCATCGTTGGTCAAAATAGCCCCGCCTTCGGCGCAGTTGAGGTTTTTAGACGACTGGAAACTGAAGGCTCCCGCCAGACCGAAGTTGCCAACCTTTTTACCCTTCCATTCAGCAAGGTGGGCTTGGCAGGCATCTTCGATGATCGGTATACCGGCTTTTTCACTTAGCCGCATCAACGCGTCGATATCCGCCGGTGTGCCGCCGATATGCACCGGCATAATGGCTTTCGTTTGGGCAGTCACTGCAGCTTCCGCTTTTTTTACGTCAATTTGAAAGGTTTCTATATCTGTATCCACCAGGATCGGCAATGCATAGTTTAACACTACGACATTATAAGTGGCAATAAACGTATACACCGGGATGATGATTTCATCCCCTGGGCCGACATCCAATGCCCCCAAGATGGTAGTCAGTGCCGCCGTACCGCTGGATACGCCCAAGCAATGACCAACGCCGTTCAGTCCGGCATATGCTTCTTCAAACCTCGCCACAACGGGACCGTTAAGCCGGCCCCAACTTCCGCTTTTTAATACCGAAATCAGCGCTTTCTCTTCCGTATCATCAAAAATAGGCCATGCACTAAAACCACTAGTGTATGCTTTACTACCACCCAAGATGGCTGGCTTCGCTGACTGTTGCGCCCAAACAAACTGTGGGCCACTAAGGGTCAACCCTGCACCGGCAGCGGCGGTCATGCCGATAAATGCCCTTCTGTTAAATTTCTGTTTCATATACGCTATTAAAATTAAACTAAACCTACAAAAAAAATGGAGTGTGTTAAAACTATGGCTAAATTATTGGTTCGCCTTGAGTGGCCAGAGCCCACGAACATCAAATTCATAACGCCACACGTCACCTGCGGCATCCATCGCCAACAAATCATCACCCAACGCAACGACCGACTCATACATATCCCAGCCGCTCCCAAGCTGTACGCGCTGCTGCGGCATGCCTGTTTCTCCCATCGGTATTTGCCATAAGGTACCATCTTCTTGGATGCCAAGCAGCGAATCCCCATAAGCAAACAAATGGATATACCGATTCCAATCGGCAGCCAAATCACGGATGTTCCCACCGTCCAGGTCACCAAACTCGCTATATGGATAAGCAGTCGTCAACCCATCGGGCCGGACGCCGATTAAATAATGCTGATACGGTATAACACGGTCAAAAATATTCCAGCCCCAACCAATCGTACGGCTGTCCCCAAAATTGCCCGCCGCGTCCACTTGATATTGAAACACATCGGTCGCGATTGCCACGATCCGATTAGGTGTGAAGTAGAAGATGTGGTTAAAACCACCCCATCCCTGGCCGATCGCCTTTGCATCGCCGAAGCGACCTTCATCGGCGGAATAAAGCTGTAAGGCACCCGTAGCGTCCCGTACGATGAGTTGTTCTTCCGTAAAAGGTATCAGCAATTCCTGCCCACTACCAAGTGACAATACCTTTTGGCGGGGCACTTCACCGGGTCCGAACGACGCGATTACTTCCACATACAATGTTTGCAGCGCCTCATTTACGGGCGTACCTTCCGCCGTCAGTCTTATTGGCAACAAGTAAGGTTTAAAGGGCTCCAGTTGGTCCTTTGGGTTCACCACCACATCGAACACGGGAGTGGAACGTTGCCCGGGATCGATTGTCGCGGTTGTCTGCGACAGGGAAAAACTGGTAGGGGGCAGAAACTCGTAATCCACTTCGTTTTCCAAGTTATAGGCCTCCACCAAGCTTTCGTCGGGGGTAAATGAAACTGAAATAGGCTGTTCGGCATTTTTAATGCCTGCATAATAGGCGCTGTATCCGATGCGGAAATCTTCATCCGTCAGGGTAACGCCCAAAGTAAGCGGCTGATCATTAGCCTGCGGTATGTACACCTTTCCGAACCCCTTTAATGTGGCCATATCTTCATCGATTGCGATATTACTGCTGCATCCCATCAGCAGCAGTACAAAAACCGCAGCCATATAGTAATTTATTATTTTCATCTTTGTTACTTTTTAGCCATTATTCCTTACCATCCCGGGTTCTGCACGAAACTGGGATTTTTGTCGATTTCCGCTTGCGGTATAGGGAAAAGATAGTGCTTGGGTGCCTGAAAAACACGTTTTTCAAACTCAGTCCGCTGATAGAAGGCATCGTCCTGCAGGTGTGTCCCTGCCGCTATATTCATTCCATAAAACGGACCGCTCTCCGTTTGATTGGCGATTTTCCAACGGTGGCAATCAAAATAACGATGTGTTTCAAAGGCTAGCTCAATACGTCGTTCGTGTCGGATGCGTTCCCGCATCTGCTCCTTAGACAAGCCCTTGGGCAATAGCGGCATACCTGCCCGCTCACGGATGGCATCTACATATTGGTATACGTCGGCAACGGGGCCACTTGCCTCATTCAATGCTTCGGCATAATTGAGGTAAATCTCACCCAGCCGGAAAAAAATCCAGGTCTTTAACGAAATTTCACCCTTCGAAAGGTTCACCGACGGGTCCAGGAACTTCTTTAGCAAATAACCGGTGGTGTTATAATCTCGGCCAGCATTACCACGGCCGTCGGCACCGGTTTGCCAGAACTCCATCCGGTGCCCAGCAAAGGACGCACCGTTGAAATTGATCGTTGCATAGAACCGCGGGTCGCGGTTCACATACATGTTTCTTACGCCCGCCTGCCATCTACCCTGCGGGTCGTCTTCCGCCGCATAGCCGGCTTCCAGGTAGCCCGATGCCGTATTGATAACGGGACTACCGCTACCTGTGTAGTTAGTTATCGGCATTTCGCCGTTGGCCATTTCGTACGCATCGACGATGTACTGTGTAGGGTTCCAGCCGTTCCATCCACCCAAGCTGCCTGGGAATGCGCAACGTTCCATCCATGCGTCGCGACCACTGTTGCGGGCAAACAACACTTCCTCATTGTGGTTGGTGATGAACAACTGTTGATAATTTGCGATGGGATCGTTGCTTGCCGACCGGAATAAACGATAGCCGGCCTGCTCGCATTGATCGATGCATTGCTTGTTTGCTTCGGCGGCGATTGCCCACCGCTCCGATGCGTAAGAAGTGGAAAACAGGGCCGTTCCATCCTTGTCGGTAAAATCAGCGTAGTCGGGGTTCCCGTTCCACAGTGGGCTGGCGTGGTAAAGTAGTACGCGCGCCTTCAAAGCCAGTGCCGAAGCGGCAGTAGGGCGGCCGAGATGGCGGCTTTCAACAACTTTCATAGGTAGCCGCTGGATTGCTTCGTCACACTGGCTGACGACAAACGTGACACATTCGTCCAGTGGCCGCCGCTTAATCTGATGGAAATCTTCATCCAGACTCGCAGCGTAATCCATGATGGGCACGGGTCCGTAGATCCGCATCAGCATGAAATGGTAGAATGCCCGCAAAAACAGTGCTTCGCCAATCCAGCGGTCTTTATCTGCTTGGGTAAAGGTGTTATCCAGCGGCGTGAGCTCGATGTATTTCAGAAATATATTGGCTTTCCGTATCCCCTCGTACATGTTCTTCCATATCTGTCCCGCCACATTGAATGCATTCCAAGAACCGCGATTCACCAGCTTGGCAAACTTCTCCGGCCACGGCACATTCAACTCGTCGGATGCAATGACAAATGGTTGTATTTCGGCCATATCCGTAAAATAGATTTCATTCGGAACTCCGGCATAAATATCTGTCAGGAAAGCTTCTGCATACCGACGTTGCAGGAAAGCCTCTTCAATGGTAATATCTTCCTCGGGCGCTTTATCCAAAAAGCCCTTCTGGCAGGATGCCATCATCAATTGAACGATGGCAACAAACCCAAGTATAACAAGTTTTTTCATCATTATCTGGTTGGTAGTGGTTAATTAAAGTTAATTTGCACGCCGAAGTTGAAGGACCGCTGTAGCGGATATCCGCCGGTCCCATCGTTAGACTCCGGGTCAATGATCTTGACATGGTCCCATGTATATAGGTTCATTCCATTGATGAACAAACGCAGATCCTTCACATGTAGCCGACGGACCACGTCTTCCGGTAAATTGAAGCCGATTTCGGCATTCCGCAACCGGAGGTAGTTGCCATTCCGCAGCCAGATCGTCGAATTGAGAAAATTATTCGGATTATTTCCCCGGTCAATCGCCGGGTAAAGCGCATCCGTACGGTCGGGTGTCCAACGGTTGTCGTAGTATTCACGCAGTACATTGTTCACTCCTTCCCCATCATAAAAAGGCCACATGGAATAACCGCTCAGGAAAATACTCGATTGTGCTGCCCCGGTAAAATACATACTGAAATCCAACCACTTGTAAGCCACCGTACCCCCGAAACCAAATGACATTTGTGGCAATCGCGGATAACCAACCGGTACACGGTCGTACGAATCAACTATCCCGTCGCCGTTTATATCGCGATACTTTACATCTCCCGGACGGGCTATCGAAAACGTTTGGTGCGGCCAAGCCTTAATATCTTCCTCGCTTTCAAAGAATCCTTCCGCAATATAGGTATGGTGTGTGCCCACCGCCAGCCCCCGCGATGACAAATAGGGATAACGGCGTTCCGGTTCGTCATTTTCAACAATCTCATTTTTTGCAAAAGTGAAGTTGCCGCGGAATGTATACATCCAGCCGGAAGTAGTCGCGTTGCGTACCTCCAGCAGGGCGTCTACCCCCTTATTCTTCATTACACCGATATTGGCATAAGGAATGGACCAAGGGAAGAAACCGGCCACATCCGGCACCGTAGACCGCCGCATAAGGATGCCTGACCTGTGTTCATTAAACGCGTCTACCTGCAGTGTAACCTTGTCGTTCAGCAAGCCTACATCGATGCCAAGATTGTTTTTCGTTGCACGTTCCCAGGTTATCCGGTCGTTTCCGATTTGGTTTTCCTCCATCCCATAATACAGCTGTTGATCGGGGCCGAACAGATACGACTGCCCGGCTGTATTGATGGTGTTGAGGAACAGAAACCGTTGGCCGATCTGGTCATTGCCCACCTTGCCGTGCGAGCCGCGGATCTTGAAATGATTGACCAGTTCCCAGTTCCAGAACGATTCGTTCGAAACCACCCAGCCTGCCGAAAACGCTGGAAAGAAACCGAAACGTTTACCTTTGGGAAAGTTCTCCGAACCGTTGTATCCAAAGTTTACCTCGGCGAGGTATCGATCGTGGAAGGCATAAGTCAGCCTTCCCGAAACGCCTTGCTTCCGGAATGGCAGATTCTGGATGGAGCTTCCCGCAGTGAGATCCACATAATCGCGTTGGTTGTACAACAACATTGCCGTTAGGTAATGTGCGTCGAACGTCCGTTCGAAGTTGATCTGACCCTCCATGTAAATCGCACGGTTGCCCGCGTTAGCTATTGCATAGCCTAGGGGCTTCTCTTCCCGGAAAGGTGTACTGTAACGGTCTTCACCCGTTTCCGGGTCCTTGCCTAAGTATCTTTTCACTTCAAATTCTTTGGTGCGGACGTTGTTGGTCAGCGCATAACGATCATAAGAGAAAAGCCCACGTACCGACAGTCCTTCCAATAGCAACGACGAAAGATCCCATCTACCGCCGAATGTCGCCTGAAGTGTGGTGTGATCTTGTGTCGAGTAACCCGACTGCGTTGCAAGCCCCCATGGGTTGCCGCCGATATACGTGGATGCACCACCGGGTGTACCATCCGGATTCAGCACCGGGTAGGCGATTGGCGAGATAACCCTCAACATATCAAATATCTGGCCTGAAGAGGCGCCGGGATAATTGCCGTTTTGAATGATACCGCCGATTCCCAGCTGCATGGTCAAGTTTTGGGCCAGGTTGATATCTACATTACTCCGGAAATTATAACGTTTGACATTGGCGTTCGTATTATACTTATTCGCAGGATCCTGTTTGTAAATTCCATTTTGCAATGTATACCCCACATTGGTATAGTATTTTATGATCTCCGATCCGCCTGTTACGCTCAGGTTGTTGATGGTTTGCCACGTTTTTTTATTCAGTACAGATGCCGTCCAATCAGCATCTGGATAGAGATAGGGATCCGTTTGATCGAAAAACTTTACGATTTCTTCATCCGACCATCGCGGATCCAAGCCTTGGAAATCACGGGCTTCGTTCATCAAGAGCGCGTATTCTCCCCCACTGATGTAATCGGGCAGCCGCAATGCTGTCAATGAAGCCGTTTCGGTACGGAAAGTGATTTCCGGTTTGCCCACCACACCCCGCTTTGTATTGATAATAATCACACCATTTGCCCCTCGAACACCGTAGACCGCGGTAGCCGAAGCATCTTTGAGTATCGTAAAGCTTTCGATTTCCTGCGCGTTGATCTGATTCATGTTGCGCTCCACGCCATCGATGAGAATCAGGGGAGAATTGTTTCCGAACGTGGAAAGTCCGCGGATAAATACCTGTGCAGCATCGGCTCCAGGTTCGCCGCTAGACTGTCGTGTAATAATACCGGGCATCTTGCCGGCAATAGCATTCGAGAGGGAAGGTGTCGACGCCCGCTCCACGTCTCTAACCGAGATAGTCGACTGTGCACCCGTTACGGTAATTTTCCGTTGCGTCCCATATCCCACCACCGCAATCTCATCCATCATGCTGGCAGACACCGTCATGACCACGGTAAAAACAATACGGTTCCCCACGGGGATTTCCTGGGGTTCGTAACCGACATGTGTCAGCAGCAGTGTATCAATTGGTAAAGCCGTAATTGAAAACTGTCCTTCCGCATCAGTCGTCACGGTCGCTTCTCCACGTTTCTTGACAGATACGGTGGCTCCCGAAATTGCCTGCCCCGTATCGTCCGTCACTTTGCCGGAAATCTGCTGCCCGTCTTGTGCAGTGGCAGACCAGGCAATGATTACCAATATCGCTATCGCACTTACGATGCGACATAACGAACGGATACCGGATTGATTTAAAAATACTGGCGTATAATCACGATTCATAAATTAAGTATTGGGTTAGCTACTATTTTTCCTATTAACGCATCAAATCAGCATTATGCCAGCAAATATATATACAAAATCAACAAATGCAATATTTTTTCTGATTTAATAATTTGAAACGCGCATAAATCAAGAAATTGAAATACCTAATATATTCCGCTATAAAAGTTGTTTCTTTCAGCAGCAGCAAGGAGATCGGCGTAGCGATCTCATTGATGCCAAAAAAAACAATTAAAGTATCAATACTTTATCTAAGTTTGCGGTATTAATGAGTATATATTTGCGGGAACCCGCACATTAAAACAAGCAAACGATGAGAAAAGATAAAAGGCACGCCTTTATTTTAAAGGAGGTCAACCTGCATAACAAGGTGCTTTCAGTCGACCTGAGTGAACAATTGAATGTTTCGGATGACACCATTCGCCGTGATATCAAGGAACTGGCGGGCGAGGGGAAGCTGATTAGGGTGCATGGGGGTGCTATCGGCAAGTCGTTCGTCACACCGTTCAATTCAGATAATGTGGTTTATGCCGCTACCGCCAAGGCCCAAATCGCGCACAAAACACTATCGTTGATTAAAAATAACATGGTTATTCTCACGGAAGGCGGGACAACCATGCTGGAACTCGCTAAGGCCATCCCATCAAATTTGAAAGCCACTTTTATTACAATCAGTCCGCAGGTAGCCATTACTCTTGCTCAACATGAAAGTCTCGACGTGATCAGTATCGGCGGGAAACTGGCAAAAAATGCAAATCTACATATTGGAGCAAGCGTCGTTAATCAACTAGCGGGCTTGAAAGCCGACCTCTGCATCCTGGGTGCGAATGCCTTTTCCTCGGAGGAGGGGCTCACTGATCTTGATTGGGAAGTTGTACAGGTAAAGAAAGCGCTTATCCGGTCAGCGAAAAAAGTGGCAGTCATCAGCATTTCCGAAAAACTGAATAGCGTAAAATGGCTCAATATCTGCTCAGCCAGTCAGGTTGACTACTTAATCACCGAACTGGAACCCGCAGACCAACTATTGAGTTCCTTTACCCAGAAAAACATCAAAGTACTTTAGAAAAACATCAACGGGCTGTACGTGCAAATCATCCTTTACAATATAGCAATGCGTAATTATCGCTTCCGGTGCCATATGCATCGATAGTTAAACCTTCGGTTAGGCGCGGTATCTCCATTCATAGATAACGAAATCGGATTGACCAAATCAGCGGCATTATCGCTCCACTTGAAGTCAAAGCTAGCGTGGTTACCTTCCAGTCCCAGCAGCTTTCTCGGAATAACCAGCTCCAGCTCATTGCCCTCATACCGAAAGTCCAATAGGGTAACTTCAGCCCAGGGATTTTCTTTTCGAGTCGCATCATAGCGCATGAGCGTTGTTTTATTCTCGTCATTCACCTGTTTATTTACTAGAAAATCATAGCCGAACCACCCGGTTTCGGGATTTTGATCCGCGTCAATCAATAAAAGCATCCAATTGTTATCCGTATGAGGCGACAACGCCCCGGCAGTCTGCACGTAGAAAGCGATCGATTCCTGCTGGAACGAGACCTTACTGACGACGATATCATTCCGGCCCGACGTATTCGTATAATGAAGCCCCCCATACCCATTATAATCACGATGAGCGACATCTGCCTTGGTATCCCGGTACTCCACATCGATCTGATTCCACTCGGTAAAATCCCCATCGATAACCACCCGATGAATTCCGAATAATGCGGGGATGGGGCGAACGCCTTTATAGCGGCGAATATTCTGTGCCATCTGCATATAGTAATTATCGGAGTAACCTCCTTTCATGGGCTGTATGCCTCGGTTGAATTCAGCATTATATTGATCAATAAAAACGAATGGGCTCTTGCGCCGCATGAAGTTTTGCGTTTTCCCTTCTTCCGTATCGTATTTGCCCGCGGTCCATTCATTCCAATCATTAATATATAAAAATTGGGGATCGGCCTGAAGCGCTTCGTCCCACCGCTCCTGGAAATAGATTCCATAGCCTTCCGGATTGTCAACGGTTTTCTTCAACCAAGGCACTTCCGTGGCTTTGGGCATATCGTGAGCATCCAAGGGAGGTTCTCCGTGCTGCCGGCTCCACGACTTTCCGATCAGTGTCGACGAGTGTTGAGCAGGAGTTACCGCTGCTTGCTCTTTCTTCCCTTGATGCCGGGAAAGCAGGCTGTCCGGATCCATATTACGTACCGCTTCATTCCCGAGATCATAGCCAAAACTCCAGTTGTCTTCGGTACCCACAAATCGCTCACCCGCCCACATATGATAGCCCCACCACATCGTTCGCAGGGTAAAGAAATCTTTTACCTCCTTCGTATAGTCGGTGTAAAACTCGGATGAATAGTCCGGATCTCCGTAATGCGGATGGTTGACATTGGTCTTAGCCTCAGGGGTGTAGTGCGGATTGGGTTGTTTGGCATCTTGTCCATTGGCATCGTATTTTGGGTTTCCATTATACAAAAGCAACGGCTTACCATCCCAATAAAACCATAGGTCATCGAAACGCTTGGTTTTATAAATACGATCATAGAGGTCCTGTACTACGGTAATCACATCTCCGTTAAACGCCCAAAAACAAAACTGCGGCACTTTGTTTCCTTCTGCTTTCATCGCTTGCATCGTGGTGAAAAGCACCTCCCATTCTTCCCAATAACGCACCGCATTGGTTACATCCATCACCAGCATATCCACCCCAGCATCAGCCAACATAGACATGTCTTTCCGGATCACATACTCGTCTTTGCTCAAAAAATATCCCATTTCAGGTTCCGCCCAGTGGTAGGCCCCTGTTGTCCACAGCGGGTGTTTCGCTTCTAATCGGGCTTCCGGGTTGGCCGCCAATATACGAGAAACATCGGCGTTATAGGGTGCCGGCAGTTTGACCTTTCCATCATCATGCCAGGTGATGTAAAAAATCCCGACGACCCTCCGCTGGTCACTTTTCACCGGCCCTACCTCTTCCAAATCGGGCATTGTCCGACCCAAAGCGTCTGAAGCAACCCACGTATCGGGATATATATCACGATAGTACGTGCCGTGGGCCTCCGTAGAAGTGACATCCTGCGCCAATAAAGAGGTGCTCACAAACAGTAATGCAATCGCACTCCACCTACTGAGGCGGCGCGGTAAAAGACCCAGCGTATAAACCATCATTTTTAATTAGTTAGTCGAAATACACTTTAGCCAGCGATTATCCCCAACAGCACTTACACACGTTGCTCACTGTCAAAAAACTGCGCTTTGAGAAAATATGAAAGCGTGTACGGTGCTTTCCGTATTTCACCTATGTAATCCAATTTAGCGAATTATAACGTGGCTATAATCGGTACAATAAACCGGAACGGCAACCCGCACTGTACTGAAGCAACCCGCACTATCCCTTGCAGGAACTCTTTATTCCGTTCCTTAATCAACCATCTTCATCAGTAGTCAACCGACGCAACATCAGGGCTGTGTTGTCGGCCCCATCACCTTCAACACACCCTTATCATCGATTTCCATCTCGTCGATGAAAACCACCCGTTCGTCGCCAGTCTTGGTTGTACGGCCATGGTATACGCACAACATCCGTCCATCCGGTAAGAACACCACACTGTTATGCCCAGTACCCGTTACGTTGCCGCCATTCGCCGTATTTTTTTCCAGCACAGGGTTGTTGGCCGCTTTAATATACGGTCCCAACGGATGTTCTGCAGTCGCATAGCCAACGGCATAGTTTTCTCCGGCAAAATGGTTAGCTGAATACATCATGTAGTATGTGCCGTTGTGTTTGAACGTGAAAGAACCCTCCGTCCACCTACGGTTCACTTCACGGCTGGTCACCGAACGGCTCTCCCATTCCGCCTGTGCATTATCCATGTCCACCGGGGGCCGCAAACACAGTACCGGCTCGCCGATGACTCCTGAAAAATCCGGCCGGAGCTCCACCCCGTAAACCCAGCTCTCCTCAATCTCGTCAAACCACCCTTTTTGCTGCGCCCAGCTAGCCACCTCACTTTCTACGGGGTGTTTATAGCAGCAGCGCGAATAATACAGAAACATGCGGCCGTCTTCCGCAAAATAAACATTGGCATCAATAATCGGATAACCGGGATCGAACAGCGGCCTATCATACATATCGATAAATGGACCGGTCGGCTTATCAGATACGGCTACGCCAATCTTGAAATTTTCCAACTCGTTGGTGGGGTTATCGCGCCATTGCGCGCTGTAGAACATATAAAATCTGTCGTCATGCGCATACACTTCAGGCGCCCAGTATGCGCCGCCCCAGGCAGCGGTGGAATCACTCCAACCGTTCTCATTGCTGGCGTAATAGACTTGGCCTTCGGATTTCCAGTTCACCAGATCGGTAGAGGAATAGGCTGCAAAGCCGTTTTTGGCACCACCACCGGTGCCATACATGTAGTAACGCGCGCTGGCGTTATCATAAATCACATACGGATCACCAAAAGCCACATCCAACGGGTTATTGAATGAGACAGCATCATCTTGTTGCGCGCCCGCCACATACGGTAGCGCAGCTGCGAAAAGGAAAGCAATTACAGTATTTAAATTCATCGGTCAATTATTTCGTTGTTTTTGTCAATTCATCCACATAGTGGAGCAGGATATGAAAAGCCGGCGTAGCCATGGCTCCATGGTCAAAACCGTCCAGTTCATAAAGGTGCACATTGGTATGCCCCACAAACTTCATCATCCGGTAGAAATATGCGTTTTCCTCATACCTGCCCAGCATCTCCATTTCCCGATCGCCAGTGATGAGCACCAATGGTGGGGCGTCGTTCCGTACGTGGTACAGCGGCGCATATTCGTCGACAATTGGTTGTGTGTCTTTTATCCCCCGTTCGGCGCGGACAGTCATGTGCGTGATGGCATGCCCGCTGAAGTCGACAATACCAGCCAGCTCATCCGCATCTTCACCGTATTTCTGCAGCCACGATTTGTCCAATCCCACCATCGCAATCAGATATCCGCCGGCGGAGTGGCCGGAAACAACGATCTTCTTCGGGTCTCCACCAAAATCCGCGATGTGCTTGAATGTCCAAGCAATGGCCGCCGCGGCATCATCAATATAAGCTGGAGCCCTCACTTTAGGGCTTAACCGATAATTAACGGCCACCACCGCCAGCCCCTTTCCTTTAAGTTCGCTGGGAATAAACTTCTGCCCCCCGGTGATACCACCACCGTGAAACCAGACAACCGTGGGAAAGTCCTTTTTATTTTCGGGGTAATATACATCCAATACACACCGTTCCTTTGCATAAGCATCTTCGACACCGTCGCCACGGTACCCAATATTTTCGACCAGTTGGTAGGTTATCGAATTGGCGGCTTGCTGGGCATGAGCGGTAATCACGAATGCGATCAAACACCAGCCTATCACTACATACTTTTTTCTGATGGTCATATCAAAACCTATTTGTTACTACGAGACCTTTTAAATCTTCATCGCTAAAAATACATAATGCCGATGGAAATGGAAAATTACTTCCTCGCCGGGTTTGCCCTTTCCGGCGTCAAATCTGGCAGATACGATCGCCACGTGTAAAGCTTAGTGCGTAATTCATCCACGATTTCAGGATGTGCTTCGGCAATGTTGGTCGTTTCGTACTTGTCGCTTTCCATATCGTACAATGTTACATTACCGCGTTGGTAGTCCATGAGCAGTTTCCATTTGCCCGACCGGATGGCTAGGTTCGGACTCCGATCGCGCCCTTTTGGATAATTAAACGCATGGGCATTCCGCCCATACTCCCAATACATGTCTTTTTTCCGCGGTGCCGGACTTCCCATCAGTACACCTACCCGGTTTTCGCCATCGCCTTTATAATTAGTCGGCACCTCAGCGGAAGCGATCGACGACAGCGTTGGGAACAGGTCGGTGGAGTTCAGCACCGAAACGCTGTCGGTAACCCCTGCGGGTACATGCCCTGGCCACCGCACAATAAATGGCATCCGGATTCCACCTTCGTATAGCGACAGCTTCGTTCCGCGGAGCCCGCCAGCCCGACTACCTTTAAAACTCGGCAAAGGCCCATTGTCGCTGGTAAAGATAATCAACGTGTTTTCAGCAATTCCAAGCTCGGCGAGCCCATCAAGCAGCCTGCCCATCTGTTTATCAAACTCGGCAAGCACCAGTTTGAAGGCGGCCTCCTCATTGGGATTCATGGGGAATTCTCCGGCTTGGCGTCGGTTTTCTTCCGGCACCCAGGGCGTATGCATATCATCGGGCCAGAGGTTGACGAAGCAGGGCGTCCCTTTGTGTCTGCGCAAGAAGTCGAGCGTCTTATCAATGAAATAAGCCGTTCGGTCCCACCGTGATATGCTGTCCACATCAGACCATATCCAGTCCGTCGCGGTCAATGCCGGGTCAGGCTCGGGGCTTTCATACGTGCTGGCATGTTCATCGAAGCCGTACAGGTCGAATCCCGGAGCGTTCTGGATGTCGCGGCCGCCGCCCATATGCCATTTACCGAAATGGCCCGTGGCGTATCCGGCTGCTTTCAATACTTTGGCGATAGATGGCGCATGTATGTTCAGGTAGTTAGCCTGTTCGGCCTGGCCGTTACTTTGGCGGTCATTCAGGAACGTGGTAAAATTCCATTCGGCGGGAAACATACCCGTTAGGATGCTTGTACGGGAAGGGCTGCAAATCGGGGAAGCACTGTAGTATTGCGTAAACTTGGTTCCTTCCGCAGCCAAGCGGTCAAAGCTGGGAGTAGGGATGATTTTTCCGCCGAACGCGCCGATGTCACTGAAACCCATGTCGTCAGCGAGGATGATAATGATATTTGGCGGTTCCTGCGCAGAAGCAGCTAAGGTGCTCACCAATAGCCCCAGCATCAAAAGCTTATTCATCATTTGTTTCGCGGTTCTCATCGTGCTTTCTATGTTAAGGTAAATGGATTACCGGTTACTTGCGGGGGCGTGGAGGTGCCGCATCGGGATGCTGCGCCAAGATGGCCTTGAGGGAATCGCGTACAGCCGGCTGTTCATCAGCGATGTTCTTTACCTCCATCAATCCGTTTTTGTAATCGTACAACTCGTATTCCACGGGCACAGTGGCATCGCCGACATCCCGCCACTCAACCAAGCGATAGCGATCGGTCCGAATGGCCCTGCCCAACCGGCCACCTCGTGGGAAACAATGGTAAGCGTGGTTGCGGATGCGTGCATCGGGGTTAGTCAACACAGGCGCCATGCTTAGGCCATCGAACGGCTGCGGCACCTGTGGGGCGGGCAAACCTGCAAGCGCGGCCAACGTAGGATAAATATCCACCGTTTCTGCAAGCTGACCGGTATGCGCGCCCGCCTGTCCTATACCCGGCGCGGCGATGATTAGCGGTATGCGGTTGGCCAGCTCGTAATTGACGTGCTTCGTCCACATCCCCATGTCCCCGAGCATGTAGCCGTGGTCGCCCCAAAGCACCACAATGGTATTATCATCGAGCCCGAGCGCTGCCAATTCGTCCAGCACTTTCCCGATCTGAACATCTACGTAGCTTACACCTGCGTAGTAGCCATGGATCAATTTACGGGTGAGACTATCCGGAAAAGGTTCTTCGGTAACCTGTGCGGGAATGGGAACATATTGGTCTATTTCGGTTCCGTATTTCACAGCATACGGCGGTGCACCGTCCGGCCGGGTGGTCCTAGTGGGCAAAGGCAGCTTATCCTCGTCATACAAGTCCCAATATCGCTGGGGCACTGAAAACGGAAGGTGCGGCCGGGCAAAACCCACGGCTAGGAAAAAGGGTTGTTCTGGCCGTGCTTTTAAGCTCCTGAGCCGCTCAACAGCGCGATTCGCTACTCGGCCATCTGCATAGGCATCGTCCTCCACGTCCGGTGATTCCCATGCAAGCCCACGAGAGAGCCCTTGGGCACTTTGATTCGAAAAAAGCGCCTCTTCGCGCGTAAACCCATTGCTTTTACTAACCGGGTCTACATACTCGATGACCAAGTCCCCGTGATGTGGTACACTCCAAGATGCCTCATCTTGGTAGGTGCCATGGCCGATATGAAACACCTTACCCATTGATTCGGTATGATAACCCTGTTGCATGAAAAACTGAGGTAGGGTAATTGCATCTGCATAATAATCGCGAAAATTCTGACCAAAACCGTAAATACCGGATGAAGATGATCGACTACCCAACATCAGGTTAAACCGCGAAGGAGCACATACAGCCTGATTGGAATACGCTTGTTCAAACAGCACACCATTAGCAGCCAATTTATCCATATTGGGTGTTATTGCCACCGGGTCTCCATAGGCGCCAATTGCCGGACGGAGGTCGTCTACCATAATCAGCAGGACGTTTGGTCGCTTCGGCTTGTCGATCGCTATACACGAACCACTGGTTAATATCGCTACACTCACGGCGCACAACACCGAAAGGCTCAATTGAAAATTGGTTACTGATTTAGTTAAATCCATGAGCGTGTTTAATCTCGTTTTATTGGTACATCTAGCGCTGCTCCTTTATCTCCCTGTGTCTCCATCCATCCCTGCAACTTCGCTAGGTAACTTTGTACCAGTGCTCTGTATTTAGGCTCCTCCGCCAGGTTTTTCAGTTCATCGGCGTCATTGGCGATATCATAGAATTCCAGTGCCGGCTTCGTTACAATACGCTCGGTCAGCGCTTTTGCATGATCATCATGCGCAGCACGGTCTACCCAGCTCGTCCATGCCAGTTTGCTATTGTTGGTATTCAACATGTACTTGATGTAATAGGTAGAATCGGGCGTCAGGTTCCAAATTAACTTGTATCGGAGATCACGTACACTCCGGATCGGATAAGCAGGCCCTTCGGGAATATTATTGTGGATGCCGTAGGCGACATCCCGGTGTTGCGTTTCTCCCATCGACAGCACCTGCTTGAAACTGCGGCCGTCCAATCCAGCAATCGGCTCCCCACCCACGATATCGACTAACGTGGGTGTAATATCTTCATACTGTACAATAGCATCAGTTTCCGTGCCCGACTTCACTATTCCAGGCCATTTCACGATCATCGAGCTTTTTTGTCCATTATCGTATAACGTCCATTTGCCGCCGGGAAATTGGGGGCCCTGTTCACCCAGGAAAATGACCATGGTGTGATCTGCCGTACCGGTTTCTTCCAGCAGGTTCATGATGTCGCCCACCTGATTGTCTAGCCGCCGTACCTCCGCAAGGTACTTTTGGAATTCGGATCTCGTGAGTTCCGTATCCACCCAATGGGCAGGTAAGACCAGTTCATCCGGATCAAATTCGCCGGGATCGCCAACAGTCCATGGTGTATGCGGATTGATGCTCATCACAAAAAGGCAATACGGTTCTTTTTGGAGGACGTAGTTCCTTACGCTATCCAAGAAATATTCGTCTGTCGAGGCCACACAATTCGGTTCAAACCCGTCTACCAAATCAAAGGGAAAAACAGACCTCGGTTTGGTCATATGGTCCTTTCCGGTAAGCCCTACCCGATACCCCAGGTCGTTGAGGTAATGGATCACACTTTTCAGATCACGGTCTACCGGCTTGTGGTTCTGGTATGCACCGTGTTTCACCGGATACAACCCGGTCAGCAACGATGCCCGGGTGGGTATACACATTGCTTCGGAAGCAATCATGGCATTGAATTTCATCCCTTCCGAGGCCAATTGGTCGATATAGGTTGTTTTCAGGTTCTGCCCGCCATAACAACTCAGTTGCCGCGAATCCAGGTCGTCTGCCATGATGACGATGATGTTTGGTTTTTCCGGCGACTGGGCCAATACTGTGCCGCCACAGAAAAACAACATAACGAGCAAGGCAGTCAGTGTACAATGGTCAGCTATTATCTTCTTCCTCATCCCAGTAAAAGTTACGCGTTCCTTATCGGTTATAATTGTCCGTATCACAAAGATACACCAAAGGACTGGTTTGAAACCACGATATGTTACCCCTTTGCAGTCAAATTATATCATTATACCCCGCTCAGGCAACGAGCAAATAACAAATCAGGCCTAAGCGACCTTAAGCCACCTCGTGCCTGGACCGACAGTCAGCGTACCACGCGCCGAACAATGCGGCCTTCTCTTTGCTGACATACCCCATCTTCGCCTCATGACTCCGGTCCGATCCCCGCCTTATCCTTTCCCGCCCCGAATGTGTGTTTTTTCCGTAGGTTTGCCGTATACCCTTCGGTAAAGCGCCGTCTTTTGGCCTTTTTACCGAGATATATATGGGTATCATACGGATATCGCACGGATGAGGGATAAGGGAAGGTGGGCTGAAGCATGGGATTGGCTGGGCTTTTCGGAGACGGGGCACACTGATGCCTGCCTTTCTTCTTCCCGTGTTCTCCCATCTCGCATGCCGTGCGCGGGCCGTACGCACGCCACACGCACGGATTTTCCGCATACGGCTCGCATCCACGCCGCATACCGCACGCGAGAAGTTAGAACAAAGGGAGAAGAACGTACGAGGAAAAGATGAGCACGTTTCAAGTACTGGTAAAATACTGGTAGTGTATACTATCGAGCAGAAAAGTAGGGAAAATAAACTACTATAAATTTAGGGATGCGTAAGAGATATCGTTACTGTTGACGACTCGGCCAACCGTTACAGTTTTTCGATTACTTCAATAGGCAGTTTATTAAACTTAGCAATTCGCTCATTTGAAATACCATCTTTCTTCATTTCACGAGCAGATTCCAACTTTTCGGCGTAAGCCTTGACAAGCTGCCCTCAAATGGAAACCTGAAAAAACATTTACCGTTGAAGAGGCTAGGGCCCACAGCAAAGCACTGGTACGTAAATGGGCCACCGTAAAATAAGCATCCGTGCGAGACAAACCAGACTACGGAAAACAAAAATAGCCGTCTCGCCTGAGGCGAGACGGCTTACGATAAATTTGCTACGAATTACCGTAATTTCACAACCTGTGAATAAATCGCCTGGTCTTTACCTACCGGGCGTAATCCAACCCTAGCGTATAGGGCCCTGCCCGATTGGAAATCGGTGTTGTTTGAGAGATCAATCGCATCAGTGACCGTACTTCCGGCAGCAACATCATCGATATCAACTCGAACCGTATACGACACGTCATCAACAAAAGACGTTTTGCCCACTAAGATCATCACATACTCGATATCCCGGCCACCTGCTACTTCGTTGATCTGAAACGAGGCATCGGCGCTGCTTCCGTTCAATGAAAGCTGCACGTTGGATAACGTATAGAATGGAGTTACCTCGACAGCTACATTCGCCGTGCCTTTCACATTAATTACGGTCGTATCGCGATCGTTTACCCAAGGGCCGTTGTTATCCCGGGTAACCAATTTATACTCACCATCAAACAACTTCGCTTCAAATGTACCATCCTGTCCCACATACACCGGAATGGGATCCCGCAATTCATACCCGTCTTGGTAAAGCTGTAGCTGTACCGCCTCACCCGTGCCACGGACACCCACAGGCTCACCGTTGTAAACGACCTGGCCAACCAATTTGGACTCCGGAGCGTCGTAGTTATCCAGTCCGCAACTGCTTACCGCAACTATCGCAGGAAGCAACAATATATTCAGATATTTTCTCATTGTCGTAATCATATAAAGTTATTGAAACGGATTCAATACAATCTTGGGATTCGAATTTCGCCAATCTAAGTCGATGAAATTATAATAGTTCCTTAACTCGAAATTGCGTGGATGCAGTGAGCCACTGAACACCAATCGGTCGAACACGTATTTTCCATCGTTCGGCGTGCCTGGAGCCACCACCAAATAGGGAAACAGGGCATACTGTTGGGCGGTTGGACTATTGACCACACCGTTCCATACGATATGCGCCCGCCGGAATCGCTTCAAATCCCAATACCGGTGGTTCTCAAAAGCAAACTCTACCCGGCGTTCCTGAATGATGTCATCCAGTGTAACACTCGTCAATGGCTGAATGCCGGCACGGTCCCGAATTTGGTTGATGTAGCCAACCGCTGCTGGCTGCTGGCCAAGTTCCATCGCTGCTTCAGCGGCAATTAGCACCGCTTCGGCAAAACGGAAGCGGGGAAACCACATTTCGCTGTTGCGCCCACGGGTGGAAGCCCCAGCAGCCTCATCCAGAAACTTACGGAAGAAGAAGCCGGTTTTATTGATGTACTGGTCATTGGAACGGGTTGGCCCGTTATCAGACGTAAGTAACCGCCCTGCGGCGTCACGCTCACCGGGTTGGCCTATGACCGTCTGCCAAGAGCCACTGTTCCACACCTTTTGCCCGGCTTGCAATTCCACCGGTATTCCTTTGAACTCCGCGTTTGGCAGGATGACCGTCCCCCCCAACCGGGCGTCTTTGTTGGCAAACGCGTCCAACGGGTCGTCGTAAAAAATATAATTTCCTTCATTATCCCGAATATGGATATCGCCGTTGCGATCGTCTGTATACTCGTAATCTTCCACCAAATTCAGGATAGGACCGGCATAAGCACGGTCGATATCTTCGGCGTGCGAACCGGGGATGTTTCTCGTTGTAAAGGCCGTCTGCTGCCCCGTACCCGGATAGATGCGATCCTGTGCCCAGATGACCTCGGTATTGCCATCCTTTACACTTAGCACTTCATAGAAATTACGTTCCAGGTCATCCGGCTTCTTTAACTGTAGCTCATACGGACTGTTATCGATTACATCTTCCGCAGCGGCCAATGCTTGCTCGTAATATCCGGCAGCGCGATCAGCCGGAATCCCTACTTCGCCTCCGGGTGTGCGGATAGGGCTGGGCATCTTGTTGTTATAATTGGCTAACGACCCTGCGTAAATGGCTGCCCGCGCTTTCAGCATCAATGCGGTCCATTTATTAGCACGCGCGGAATGAGTGTTGGTTTCGTCAGACAACAAGGGTGAAATCGCATCACACTCGGCAATGATATAATCGTATAAACCCGCTTCCGTAGCGCGCGGGTATTGTAATACCGTGACATCCATACTGGGTTCGTATTCAAACACTTCATCGCCTACGATTGGCATGCCGCCTAGCCCTTTGGCCATGTTAAAATAGGTCCAGGCGCGGAGGAACCTGGCTTCTCCTTCGTATACTTGTTTATCTTCTTCGTCGAGCGCCGTACTCTCGCGCAAACTTTGTAGGAATTGATTGATATTACGTATCAGCCCGTAATCGTACACCCGCCAAAGGTCATTACCGTAATTCTGGATATTATCAGGCCCGCCATCTGACTTCCCTGCCTCATCCAATATGGTGTATTGATAATCATCACCGATATGTTGTCCCCAACTGACCCGACCATAATAGTTGGCCAGCACCGAGCGGATCATTACCTCATCCTCGAAAATCTGTTCTTCCGGCAAAATCGTATCGGACTCACGCTCAAGGAAGTCTGAACAGCTGGCAAAGCAGGTAATCCCGACCAGCACCAGCATCTTGGCTATTGATTTATTTAAATTCTTCATTTTACTTTTTAATTAGAGGCACCTAGCCGTTAAAACTTCACGTTCAAACCAAAATTGAAAATCCGCATTGTCGGATAGCCCAATCCATTTGTATCCTGCATTTCGGGGTCTATACCAATCAGGTTAGTGAGCGTAAGGAGATTCTGTCCGGAGAAATATACCCGGACACCGGTTATGGATAGTGGTTCAAGAATCCGCGCGGGCAATGAATAACCGAAGTCCACATTGCGCAGTTTAATATACCGGATCTTTTGCTTCCAGAAATCACTGTTCCAGTAGTTGCTATGCTCACCATTACCAATCAAAAGCATCGGGTACTCACCCGGAATCAGCTCGCTGTTGGCATCCCAGATGTCGGACAGTTTCCAAGCACCATCGATGTAGTACTGCGGCATGTTGCCTCCATTCTGGAACGGGGTGCGCATTTCCCACTCTTTGTAGAAGGTATACATACCACCGCCAGAGAAATCCAATGCCAAATCGAAGCCTTTGTAAGCAAATGTGAAGTTGAACCCAAAATTCAAGGCAGGCGTAGCATCTTGGCGATACCCGATTGGCCGCTCATCCAAGTCATTGATTACGCCATCGCCATTCTGATCAATGTATTTCACGTCGCCCGGGCGCAATGTACGGTTACCTTGACGGTCGTTGTCTATTGGCCAATTGGCAATTTCGTCCCAACTTTGGAATTGACCGTCAGACTCCAGCCCCCAGTTAAGATAGCCAAACCGCTCTACGAGCGAGTTTCGATAGAAGTCCCACGAATTACTGAAGCGGGGTTTGTAGCGACCCCAATCGTAGAAACGGGAAAAAGTAATATTTCCGGCCAGTGAATAATTGAGTTCGCCGGCGCGATCACTCCACCGCACCACCCCTTCGTAACCACGGTGCATGTCGGAGTTCAGGTTTTCGTTGGGCAAATCGAAACCGACTTCGCTTGGTAACAACACATCATACCGCGACGCCGGAATACCCGTGCGTTTACGTTGGAAGAATTCAACGGTCGTCGTCAATCGGTTATTGAGAAACGCAGCATCGATACCAATATTGGTCATCTCGGCACGCATCCAAGATAACGTGGTAACCGGGATACCCCTAGGCTGTGTACCGACTATATATGCACCATCAATTACCGAAGAGGCGACGTTTACCCAATCGCCTTCCGCATTTCTGTACCTTTTGTAATTATAGCCGCTCATGTAATCGAACGGGTTATACCCAGCGGTATTGTCATCGCCAACCAGCCCGAACGACCCTCTGATTTTGAGGTCGTTGACAACCGTTGCAAGCGTGCTGTTCTGCCAGAACGATTCTTGCGAAATCCGCCACCCTACAGATGCTGCCGGGAAGAAGCCCCAACGGTCATTAGGCGGGAACTTCCATGAACCATCATAGCGCCCTAGCAACTCAACGAGGTATTTCCCTTCGTAGTCGTAATTGATCTTACCGATGTACCCCAACCGTGCCTGTGGGTTGTCTCCTTCATCATCATAGGTATCCATTGTTTCATAATCGATCAGCTCCAAGGCATTGGCGGTGGGAATGGAGTGCAGCCACGTGGTCGGCGTTTTACGAAGAATGGTTTCTAAGCCCCCAACTACGGCAATCGTATGGCCCCCAAAGGCCTTGTTGTAGTTTAACTGTACGTTGGAAGTCATTTCTTCTACGTGGTCCATGGCACGCTCCCGCCAAGGGTTGTTGTTTTCAAAAATGACCGGATAAGTATCGGTGGCCTCGTCGTACTCATACAACTTATACGTATACTCGTGGTTATCCATCCGTCGAGAGGCGTAGTAATAGCCCACTAATGCTTTGGCTGTCAGACCATCAATGATGTCATACTCCGCATCAAAGTTCAGCTGGCTCACCCGCCAAGTCTCGGTTCGCTCGCCAGCTAAGTCATAGTTCAACCAGCCAAAGTTCGTACCGGGGTCAGTAGAGGTCAACGTTGGGTAATCGGGGTTATCGTTGGCAAACGGACGCACCGTCGGCAAGTTGCGGAACGTTGCGAAGCGTGGCAGCCACAGGTCGTCACCTCCCGGCACACCCGGGTTTCTCCGATACTCATGCCGCGCATTGTAATTTGCCCCTACGCGGAAACGGTCAGAAATCTGAGTGGTGATGTTCATCTGCACATTGGTCCGTTTAAAACCCCCATAGTTTACGATGACATCGTTTTGGTTGAGGTGGCCTAAGCTAAAATAATAGTTAATCTTTTCCGATCCGCCCGAAACGTTGGCATTCAGGTAAACTTGGGGCGAAGTCTCCCAAATATAATCGTACCAGTCAAATGGTACATAGCCTCTTTCTGTTCCTGCTCGCCACTTAGCCAGATCGTCGGCATCATATCGATAATCACCAACCCCTTGCACCGTTTCGGATTGGATGTAGCTCTCCACAAAACTCACCGCATCGGCAGGCTTCGGAAAGGCTGATAAATTCTGGAATCCATAATTCGAGGTCAGGCTGATGGTGTTTTTGGTGTTCCGCTTGCCCCGCTTCGTGGTAACGACTACGACGCCGTTTGCCGCACGCACGCCATAGATGGCCGCAGAGGCATCCTTCAGCACCGCTATTGATTCAATATCATTGAAATCGAGGTTATTGAACTGGCCGGCATCTTTCTGCACACCGTCAATGACGTACAGCGGGTCTCCCATATTACGGATCTGGATATTGGTGGATGATCCCGGCCGGCCGTCCGTCTGTCGGAAATTCAATCCCGGGATTTTCCCCACCAAGGCACCCGAAGTGGTTGATGAGAGTGATCTGCTGATATCATCCGAACTGATGGTGGAAATAGCCCCCGTCAATGTCTCCTTCTTCTGGACCAAACCAAACCCAGTCACGACGACTTCTTCCAGCGCTTCAGAAGATGAGACTAAATCAACGGACACGTTGTTGGTGTTTGCGCCCACCGCTACGACGGCCTGATCATAACCGAGGTAAGTAACCACTAATGAATCCCCGTTGGATGCCACGTCAATAGAAAATGTACCATCGACCGAACTCGACGTGGTTTGTTGGCTTACCACCGCCTTGATGGTTGCACTGCCAATCGGGGTGCTACCCTCAGCATCCCTCACCGTTCCGGTGATGGAACGGGTTTGGGCCATTACTATGGATAGTCCGACACACCATAGCAATGCTACAAATAACGCTCTGCGCATAATTCTGTTGTTTTGTTTTAATTGTTTATAACTTGTATTGATTTAACCCTGCATTCAAACCGTCTGCCCGAAATTGCACCACAACATAAACTGGCCCTTTTGAGGCCTTGTTAAACACATGTAATTCGTGGGATATAGACTATCTCGGCAATTTCAGCCCAAGCCCGGCACGGTAGGTGGATTAACCGGACGTTAATGATAATGACTGAAGTGGCTCTTCCGGCAAGTAAACAATACCGTCAGCGCCCGAGAAACACTTTCCCTATTTGTCACCCCGAGGTTATACTTTTCTATAACGCAGGCTTCAAAACCACGGAAAATGAATATCCGTTTTTCTAGTAAACAAGAAATATGGCAACATGTTCATCGCATCGTATTAAATTGCCCTTATCACAAAGGTAGACGGGTATATACTCGGAAAACCGCAATATGTTGCCCTTTTATAGTCAAATTATATCTTACGTCAGGCCTAAAATGGCTTGCCACGGGCATAGCAGTAGATATTCATAGTAATCAACCCTCCCTGCAACGCCGGCCGTAGGGGACACAGGCATTGCAGGGAGGGAAGGGAGGGAATCAATTACCACTCTATAGACTGGTCTTCGTCAGGAATCTGGGTATTCAACTGACGCTCTAAAATCAACGATCCGTTAACTTTGTAGTTGATATCGACATTGGGGACCATGGTGTAATCCGTAAACTCATAATCGATGTTGTTGATCGTTATGTAACGGTGCAGTAAATAAGGCCGAACGGCATCCATCTGCTCGGTGACCGTATAACTGGCGTCCTTATTCACCTTAAACTTCATGTCCGGATTATCGGCCCGGAAGATAACGCCACCGGTTTCGGTGAATGTCGCATAGACTTTATAGTCACGGCGGTCCTGCCGCTCTTCATCGATGTTTCCCGCATAGAAAAAGATGGTATTTTCATCGACAACATAGCTCCGTATTTCACTTTTAACGATTGGCGTTTCGTTTTCGTAACCTTCCATACTTATTTTCAGCGCAGTGCCACTATACGTGCCCGAATAGTCATTGAACGGGTTAATACGTAAAAGCGCTTTCCGGTAGTGCTTCCGGGGGTTCGCTTTATAATTATAAGAAGGGTCGTCTACGATGGTTAGTGGGAGCACCCACTTATCCGTCATGTCGATATCTTTGAGCGTAAAGTCGATTGCCAACAAGGCGGTACTTTGGCCTGCCGGGATGTCGACCGTCGGTGATACCGTAAAATACTGACTGCTCAACGCCCGATAATAAAAGTCGTCCCGGTTTTGGAAACGCTCGTAGTTCAGTACGTCTAACGTATCGGGATCCACGGCAACATGCACGGTCATACCCTGCTCAACGGTGGTGGACCCACTAACGATCAACGGTTGTTGAAAAACGGTCTTCTCATCACCTCTATACCGAACGTAAATGTTGGATATCCCTTCGTTTGTGAGTGGCGCTTTAAACGACACAAGGTGTTCAAACTGCTCGTCTTTCCATTCGTCGTTACAGGAGCCGAAGATAACCAACAGCGAAAATAGAAAGATTGTTATATGTAACTTCTTCATCAGTTTTTGTTTAATGGTAATGGAGCCTGAGCTTCATCCTATACTTATATTATTAATCATTATATGTCCATCCCGGGTTTTGGGTAAGGCGCTCATTACGTTTCAGCTCACTATGGCTAATCGGCCAAAACCACATCTTGTCGGCAAAAGTGGTTTTAAGTGCCCACACCGCTACAGGCTGATGGAAAAGATCCCGCTCGTTTTCATTCATCAATACGTTGCAGCCATAAACCGGCAGTGCCTCTTCCGTAGGTGCGTCCATCCAGCGGCGCAGGTCGTAATAGCGTTTCCCTTCACCCATCAGCTCGATGAAACGTTCGCGTTTCAATGTTTTTCGCAGCTCATCCTTATTGCTGTATATATCCGCCGGATAGTCAGGCACGCCGCCACGAATACGGACAGGGTGGATACCCCGTTGCATTTGGGTGATGTCGCGACTGATGGTATAGTTTTCTCCCCGCCATGACGGGATACTGTAGGAGCCGTCGAGCTCATTCAATGCCTCAGCGTACGCGAGTAGGATGTCGGCATAGCGAATGGCAGGCTCGGCCTTGGGGACGATACGGCTGATGGCCCCACCCTCGTAGGTATCACTGGGATGTACAAACTTCTTGACACCGAACCCCGTACGTAGCCAGTACGCATTGGACGAGTTGAACCCGTTACCCCGATTATCATCGCGGTAATAGAACACCTGTTGGTTCCGGTTACGCTCCTGTGTTTCATTGAGCAAGGTCCAAAAGCTACCGTTGTAAGCCACAGACGCATAAAAGCGAGGCTCGCGGTTGGCGTATTGCAAAGAGACACCCGGCCGCAGCGGTCGATACATTCCGGCATCATAATCTTCCTGGGTTACATAACCACCCAAGCGGTCGGAGCCGTCACCACGGCCGATTTCCTTGTCTTTCCCGGGCACATCGGCGCCATTGTTCATGTAATATGCATCGACCAGTTTCTGGGTTACGCCATGGGTATTCCAGCCGGTGGCCGAGCGGGGCAATTGGTGCGCAACCATGGCAGAGATGCTTTCCCCTCCTTGGTTGTTACCTCTCGTAAAGATCAGCTCCGGGTTTCCAGACGCTTGCAGCGTACCATCAAATACTTGGGCATACGACTTTGCTGGGTCGACATTCGCCCAGCCTTCCGGCCAGCTTTTCTCCGAGAAATTGTTGTCCGCCGGTGGAACAACGGTGGCATCGTCCCCAGTTTCCTGCAAAGGTACCCAGTAGAGTTCATAAACGCCAAGCTCGATGACGTCTCTTGCTGCTGCGGCGGCTTTCGCCCATTTCTCTTCATCATAGTCGGGAGAAAGCAGGCGATTCCCTACATCGTCAGTCAGTTGGGTGGCGAAGGCCGATGTATTTCCATTGGCCAACGGACTTGCTGCAAAGAGCAACGCCTTGGCCCGGGTAGCCAATGCTGCCCCAGATGTAGGACGGGCCGACCCATCCTGACCGCGTGTCATTCCCAGTGCTTCCATTTCTTTCGCGGCCTGTAGCATTTCACCGCTGATGTACTCGGCACATGCTTCATACGTGCTACGGGGAACGGCCAGTTCATCATAACTCTCCGTATAGTCCAACCCCTCATCGGGCAGTAACGGAATGGGGCCGTATTTGCGTAGCAATAGCCAATACAGATACGCTCGCGCGAAACGCGCCTGCCCACGGTAATCGGCAATCTCGACCTCCGACATCTCGGTGTTCATGTGCACATTGTGTATAAGTGTAGTCGCGTTCCGGATTCCCCGGTAACACTGT
>NZ_DATMFT010000005.1:0-325831 GCF_035556095.1 Parapedobacter sp.
ACCAACACGGGCAACGTTACTGTCCGGGATCTTGTGATCAATGACGGCAAGCTGGGCATTGTTGACCTTGCGGTCACGCCATCCACGCTGGCACCGGGTGCCACGGGCACAGCCACGGCCACATACAGCATCACCGCGCCCGACATCGAGGCCGGTGTGGTAACGAACACGGCCATTGCCACGGGCACGAGCCCTGTGGGTCCTGTGCGTGATATCTCCGGTACTTCCGTCGACAACGACACGGAAACCGAGACGGAACTTCCGCAGGACGCAGACATAGAAATTAGCAAGAAAGCCGACAAGGAAACGGTCAGCACGGCGGGCGAAGTGATTACCTACACGATCACGGTGACCAACACGGGCAACGTGACGCTGGAGAACTACACGGTCACCGACATACTGTTCCCGGATTGGAATGCAAGCATCGATAAGCTGGCACCAACTGACACGCGCAGCTTCGAGCTGGAGTATACGGTTACCCAAACCGACATCGACAACGGCGGTGTGGTGAACGTGGCCAGCGCTACGGGCGAGAATCCAGGTGATCCGGAGGACGAGGACGAGGTGGAAGTGCCGAGCGACAAGCAACCAGGCATCGAGGTCAGCAAGAAAGCCGACAAGGCAACGGTCAGCACGGTGGGCGAAGTGATTACCTACACGATCACGGTGACCAACACGGGTAACGTGACGCTGGAGAACTACACGGTCACCGACATACTTTTCCCGGATTGGAATGCAAGCATCGATAAGCTGGCACCAACTGACACGCGCAGCTTCGAGCTGGAGTATACGGTTACCCAAACCGACATCGACAACGGCGGTGTGGTGAACGTGGCCAGCGCTAGGGGTAATGATCCCGATGATCCGGAGGACGAGGACGAGGTGGAAGTGCCGAGCGACAAGCAACCAGGCATCGAGGTCAGCAAGAAAGCCGACAAGGCAACGGTCAGCACGGTGGGCGAAGTGATTACCTACACGATCACGGTGACCAACACGGGCAACGTGACGCTGGAGAACTATACGGTTACCGATATACTTTTCCGGGATTGGAATGCAAGCATCGATAAGCTGGCACCAACTGCCACGCGCAGCTTCGAGCTGGAGTATACGGTTACCCAAACTGACATCGACAACGGCGGTGTGGTGAACGTGGCCAGCGCTAGGGGTAATGATCCCGATGATCCGGAGGACGAGGACGAGGTGGAAGTGCCCGTAGGTAAGGATGTAGGTATCAATATCACAAAAGTGGCCGACCGCCAATCATTCAGCAATGTCGGTGATGTTATCACGTATACGATTACGGTGACCAACACAGGTAACGTGACACTCTCCGACGTGTTGGTTACCGACGTGCTGTTCCCGGAATGGAAAGAAGAAATCACCACATTGGCACCGAAAACTGACCAGTCGTTCGAACTCAAGTATACCATTACGGAAGCCGATGTGGATGAAGGTACGGTAGTTAACGTTGCAAAAGTAATTGCCAAAGATCCCGACGGTGGAACACCTGGCGATGAAACCGAGGTCAAAGTGCCCGGCGTATTTGGTCCAGTGGCCAACGACGACGCCGTGAGCACCAACCAGGGCAGTCCGGTCACCATAAATGTGGTAGGTAACGATGAGGCGGGAAGTAAACCGATTGTGGGTGGTACCGTACGGCTGGTTGAACCCGATAGCGGCGAAGCCGTGACCACCGTAACCATCGAAGGGGAAGGTACTTATACCGTAGGTGCTGATGGCACAGTGACCTTTACGCCCGATGCAGCGTACGTGGGCATCAGCACTGTTACCTATACGGTGAAGGATGAAAACGGACTGGAATCCAATGTCGCTACCATCACGGTGACGGTGGAAGGTGTTGCTGCGGAAATTGCTCCGACAGCTAATGACGATCAGGCGACCACACCATATGGCCAATCAGTAACGATTACGGCACTGGCAAATGACCAGCCTGGCAGTAGCCCGATTGTCCCCTCAACGGTTAGGCTCATCGATGGGTCTGGAAATGGTGCAACTGCGGTTACGGTTCCGGGTGAAGGCCGGTACACTGTAAACGCGCAGGGCGTGGTGACGTTTGAACCGGCCGACGGGTTTACGGGTACCAGTACTGTCCGTTACGAAGTGACAGACGAGAACGGACTGGTGTCTAACATCGCTACAATCCTCGTGACCGTCGAATCCCGGCCATTCAAGATCCCGAATGTGTTTACCCCCAACGGGGATGGCAAGAACGACGTTTTTGAAATCGTCGGTCTTGAAAGCTTCGACCGCGTGGAGATCACCGTGGTGAACCGGTGGGGCAATGAGGTGTATCGCCACAATAACTACAAGAACGATTGGGGTGGCCAGGGATTGAACGAAGGCACCTATTATTATGTGATTATTACTCATGATGGTAGCCGCCAAGAACGGTACGCAGGTTGGGTACTTATAAAAAAGCAGTAAGGTAAAAGCAACGAAACAATGGCTATGAAGCGCATTATAACATTAGCGGTATTCGTGATCGGTCTGGCGGTATCTGAAAGCCGGGCCCAGCAGAACATCCAGTTCACGCAGTACATATTCAATTCGATGAGTGTTAACCCGGGATACACGGGTTACAAGGAAGAGTGGTTCGGTCAGCTGGGGCTGCGCAGCCAGTGGGTCGGTCTTGATGGCGCACCGCAGACGGGTCTGCTGTCCATCGACGGCGTTGCCGACCCGGTGAACAGGCGGCACGGGCTGGGGCTGCAGGTGATCGCCGACAAACTCGGTCCGCAGTCGGCCACCTCGGCCTATGCCAACTACGCCTTCCGGCTCCGGCTGAACGAGGAGGACACGCAGCGGCTGAGCTTCGGCATCGGCGCGGGTGTGACGCAGTACAGCCTTGACGGAGCGGTGCTGGACCCTATCGAGGGGGGAGACCAGGTGATCCCTGCGGGCAGGATCAGCAACTGGGTTCCGGATGTGCGCTTCGGGGTGTACTACTACAACCCGGGGTGGTACGCAGGGGTGTCGGTGATGGACCTGCTTTCGGGCGACCAGAGCAACAACATCTTCCGGTGGGACAACACGACCACGGACAACATCCGGCGCAGGCGGCACCTGTACTTCATCGGGGGTGCGCTGTTCGGCCTGGGCACTGGGCTGGACTTCCGTCCGAGCCTGCTGGTGAAGGAGGATTTCAGGGGCCCGACGAGCGTTGACGTGAACGCGATGTTCATTTTCGGCCGTCGTTTCTGGCTGGGTGCGGGCTGGCGCACGGGGGTGACGGTGTTCAGGCGGGAGTACAGCCGGGTTAGCGGCAACAGCCTGAGCGGCCGCAACTCGTTTTCTGCGGTCACGCAGATCTATGTTACGGAAGCGCTCCGTGTGGGCTACTCGTACGACCACATCGTGAGCCGGCTGAGCAGCGTTCAGAACGGTTCGCACGAGATCACGCTGGGGATCACCTTCGGCCGCAGGGAGCAGCGGTTGCTGAGCCCACGGTTTTTTTAGGGGGGACATCAGATAACAGACTAATACTATGAGATACGGGTTACAACAATTTTTTCTGATCGCGGTGCTGTCGTGCATGGGCGGGGCCGCCTTTCCACAGGAACAGCCGGGCCTTCGCGAGCGTGCCGAGGAGCTGTACAGGCGTTATGAATACGCGAATGCCGCCAAGCTGTACACCAAGCTGGTGGATACGCGCAGGCCCCGCCTGCAGGACCTGGAGCGGCTAGCGGAGAGCTACTGGCGGATGAACGATTACGAGTCTGCCGAGAACTGGTATGCGCGGGTGGTCCGGCACGAAGGGGCACCTGCCGGTAGCCTGCTCATGTACGGTCAGGTGCTCAAGGTGAACGGGAAGTACGCCGAGGCGAAGCGCCAGCTAGAGGCCTACGCCGGAAAGACCGGCAGCGATTCCACCGTGGCGGCCCAGATCGCGGGCTGCGATTCGGCGCTGCGCTGGATGGCCTCGCCGACCCTGCACCGGCTTCGCAACGAAACGGCGGTGAACACGGCCAACTCCGAGTTTTCGGTTTTCCCGTCGGGTGGCGGGGTGTACTATGCGGGCGAGCCGGCAAGCGCATCCCCGGCGAATACGTACGGCTGGACGGGCAAGGCCTTCCTGCGGGTATACACCGCGCCGCTGTCGGCGGCCGGGACACTTGGCGGGCCCACGCTGGCATCCGCGGGGATCGATGATGCGAAATACCACGCCGGGCCGTTGGCGGCCGGGAAAGACGGCAGCACGCTGTACGTCACGCGTACGCACACGGGCAGGGACGTGGCATCGCGGAAAGAAGCGGGGAAGCGCTACCGGACCCACACGCTGGAACTGTACATCTACCGGCAGGAGGATGGGGCCTGGGTGGCCGAACCCTTCGCTTACAACGATGTGAAGGCCTATTCGGTGGGGCATGCGGCGCTGTCGCCCGATGAAAGCGTGCTGTATTTCGTGAGCGACATGCCCGGGGGGCAGGGCGGCACGGATATCTGGTACAGCGAGCGGCAGGCGGACGGTTCATGGGGCAGCCCGGTGAATGCCGGGCCTGCGATAAATACCGCAGGGGATGAGCTGTTCCCCGGCATCGCGCCCGACGGGACGCTTTATTATTCCACGGATGGGCTGGCCGGCATGGGCGGGCTGGACGTGTTCAAATCCAGGGGCAGCAAAGACCGGTGGGGCACGCCGGAGAACCTGCGTTATCCGGTGAACAGCGCTGCCGATGACTTTGGCTACCTGGTTTACGAGGAAGACGGGAGCGGTTACCGGGGATTCCTGTCGTCGGACCGCCGCGGCGGCATGGGCGGTGATGACATCTATTCGTTTTCCTACGAGAAGCCGAAGATCATCATCATCCTGAAAGGGACCACCTCGGACAAGGCGACGGGAGAACGGTTGCCGGCGGCCGCTGTCACGTTATACGACGGCCAGCGCGAGATCGTTGCCAGGAAGAGCAGCAGCGGGGCGGGCACGTTCGAGTTCGTGCTTGACCGCAACCAAGCTTACACAGTATTGGGCCAGAAAGAAGGTTACCATGCCGATTCGGCCCGGGTAAGCACGCATGGCATCACGCGGTCCGACACGCTGGAGGTTGCGTTGCTTCTGGAACCGGTCTTCCGGGTGGGGCAGACGTTCGAGCTGGAGAACATCTACTACGATTTCGACAAGCACAACATCCGTGCGGACGCGGCGGCGATACTTGACGAACTGGTTCGTACGCTCCGCGACAACCCGACACTGAGGATCGAGCTTTCGAGCCATACGGACAGCCGTGGCAGCCACGCCTACAACGAGTCCCTGTCGCAGCGGCGTGCGCAATCGGCGGTGGATTACCTCGTGTCAAGGGGCATCGCGCGTGACCGGATGGTGGCCAAGGGCTACGGGGAGACCAAACTGGTCAACCGGTGTGCCGACGGGGTACCGTGCTCGCGTGACGAGCATCAGGCCAACCGAAGGACCGAGGTTACCGTGCTGGCATATTAAAGGAGTTCAATCAACCTGAAATCCATAGGGGCAGCTTTATCGGCTGCCCTTTTTATTTTAGAATGCGTCGGATTTTATTCGATTTTTTAATCAGCTTGTGGAAAGCCTCGTAGTCTTCGTCGCGAATGACGTCGTATATATGCTGTAGTTGCTTGATGTGCTCTTGCAATACCTCCAATACGTTGTCGCGGTTCTGCATTACAATGGGTGTCCACATATCGGGAGAGCTCTTGGCTAATCGCACCGTGGATTCGAAGCCCGACCCGGCCAACTCGAAAATTCGCCCCTGTGCTTTTTCCTTTTCCAGCACCGTGAGCGCCAAGGCAAACGAGGTAATATGTGAAATGTGTGATACATAGGCTGTGTGAACATCGTGTTCGTGTGCGTTCATGAAGGTTGCCTGCATATCCAGCTGGTCCACGATCATTTCGGTGGTATCGAAGGCATCCTCGTCGCTGTTCATAACATCCACGTATGCCATTACCTTGCCAGCAAATAGGTTGGGGATGGCCGCTTCCGGTCCGGAGTATTCGGTGCCAGTCATGGGGTGTGCCGCTACGACACGACCACGCTTCGGGTGGTCTGCAATGGCTTGGAGTATGCGTTCTTTGGTAGACCCCATATCAATAACCACTTGGTTGGTCACTTGATCGAGCAAACCGGGAAGCAACTTAAGGATAGCATCTACCGGAACGGTAAGCACGATCACTTCACACGCTTTTACGGCATCGTCCAGCGTCATCCCTTCGTCAATCAGTCCCAATTGGAGGGCTTTTTTAAGATTGGCCTCGCTTTTGTCGACACCGATCACGCGTGTGGCAATTTTTTTTTCTTTCAGGGTGATGGCGATGGATCCTCCGATGAGCCCTACGCCAACAATGGCTATATTCATTGTTATTTTGTGCTTCGTTTATAGATGATTAACCGCTTTTACCTGCGCACGTATTATACGGTCGTACGCTTCGTCCAGTGCTTCAGGCGTGGCACACAGGCTCACTCGAATGTAGTTGTTTCCGCCATCCCCAAAAATACCGCCAGGGGTGATGAAGACCCGCGACTGCTGTAAAATCACATCACTCAACGCGTATCCATCGGAATGGGAAACGGGGATTTTTGCCCATACAAACAACCCGACCTGCTGACGGCTATACGTACATTCCAGTGCGTCCAAAAGACGGTATACCTTTTCCCGCCTGTTTCGGTAGTTGGTGTTTAGCTCGTCGTACCAATCACGTCCGAGCGATAGCGCTTTGGCTGCTGCCATTTGTACGGGAAGGAACATCCCCGAATCCATGTTACTCTTAAACCGGATAATCTCTTGGATACGGGCCTCGGCACCCACCAGCATGCCTACGCGCCAGCCGGCCATGTTAGACGACTTGCTCAACGAATTGAGTTCGATGGCTACATCCATCGCACCCTCGGTAGCGAGCAGGCTTTGCGGATGTTCATTCAGGATGAAGCTGTACGGATTGTCATGGCATAGCAGGATATGGTGCTCCTTCGCAAAGGCAACTACTTCGTCGAAAAATGCCGCCGTTGCAGGCGCCCCTGTTGGCATATGGGGATAATTCAACCACATTATTTTCACCCTACTAAGATCACGTTTCGCCAGCTCACCCAGATTAGGCAACCATCCCTGCTTTTCCTCCAACGTGTACGGTACGCCGGTGGCGCCGCTCAGGCGGACCGCAGCCGCATAAGCCGGATACCCCGGATTGGGAAATAGTGCTTCATCGCCTTCCTGTAGGTAGGTCATGCACACATGCACAATACCCTCTTTCGAACCGATTAAGGGGAGCACGTGGGCATTGGGATCCAAGGAGACGCCGTACCAATTGCTATACCAGTCGGCAATAGCCTGCCGGAGCGGCAATATGCCTTTGTAATTTTGGTAAGCATGGGTGTCCGGTTGTGTAGCATACGTGCAAAGGGTCTCTACAACCGCCGGATGGGGTGGCAAGTCGGGACTGCCGATGCCCAAATTGATTACTTTTTCACCCGTCTGATTTAATGCTTCAATTTCACGTAGTTTTCTTGAAAAATAGTATTCTTCGGTATGTTGAAGCCGTTGGGCAACCTGTATCTGCATTTTTTTACGTTTAGGCGACTAAATTAAGTAAAACCATTCACATTATTGGATTCGTATTTTTCGGCTACCCTTTCTTTTTTGGTAGCTTTGCACCTTGTTCAATTCTTAATGAAGACATACTTCCGATTACTATCATATGCCAAACCCCTTGGGAAATTTGCCATTCCCTATGCGGCCACGACGTTGTTGAGCGTGCTCTTCGCTACGCTGAATTTAGCGCTTATCATCCCGCTGTTACATACATTGTTTAACGGAAATGAGGGAGGTGATGTTGCCCAGCCTGATAGTTGGTTTGATATCGTAGCTTATTTCAAGTATTATGCAACGGAGGCTATTGCTGTTTACGGACCCTATGGCGCCTTGCAACGGGTATGTGTCGTCATTATCGGATCAGTATTCCTAGCGAACCTGTTTCGCTATCTGTCGCAGCGGATCATGGAAAACCTGCGTATCCACACGTTGCTCAATTTAAGAAGAACCGTGTTCGATAACGTGATGGATTTGCATGTCGGCTATTTTAACAGTCAACGTAAAGGGGATATCATTTCCAAGATTGCTTCAGACGTGCAAGTAGTACAGTTTTCTGTAACAGCTACTTTACAGGTGGTGTTCAAAGAACCGCTTACGCTCCTATTTTATATCATTGCGCTATTTTTGATTTCTGCCAAACTAACCTTATTTTCGGTACTGGTTATTCCACTTTCTGCCTTTATCATTTCGCGTATCGTCAAGCGGCTCAAAGCGCAGGCCACCCAGGCACAGCAGGTCTACGGCAACATGATAAGCTACCTCGACGAGGCGCTATCCGGCGTGAAAATCATTAAAGCGTTCAATGCAACGCAATTTATCAAAGACCGCTTCAATAACGAGAATATTCGGTTTTCGAAAATAAGTCGGCGGATGGTCCGGAGGCAACAGCTGGGCTCACCGGTTTCGGAACTATTGGGGGTAACCATGGTCGCCATTGTGTTGCTTTATGGCGGTAACCTTGTCCTGACGGGATCTGGTGAGCTGCCTGCCGAAGCCTTTATCACCTATATCGCTATTTTTTCGCAGGTGATGCGCCCGGCCAAAGCCCTTACGGATGCATTCAGTAACATCAATTCGGGAATAGCAGCCGGGGAGCGTGTGTTGGATTTAATAGATCAAGAGAATTTACTTTCCGAAAAGCCAGACGCACAATCCATAAAAAAATTCAACGGAAGTATCCAGTTGCGCGACGTATGTTTTTCCTATGGGGAGCGCGAGGTGCTTAAAGGTATCAACCTCGAAATCCCCAAGGGACAGACCGTTGCGCTGGTCGGTCCATCGGGTGGTGGGAAATCCACATTGATGGACCTGATCCCCCGTTTCATGGACGTGGATAATGGTGAAGTGCTGATTGATGGTTTGAACGTGAAAAATCTGATAACAAATGATTTAAGATCATTGATTGGATTGGTCAATCAGGATTCCTTTTTGTTCAATGATACCATATTTAACAACATCGCCTTTTCCTCGGCCGACGTAACCAAGGAAGATGTGGTCGCTGCAGCGAAGATCGCCAATGCGCATCAATTCATCCTGGAAACGGAACATGGATATGAGACATCCATTGGCGACCGTGGCGTGCGGTTGTCGGGTGGCCAACGCCAGCGAATTTGCATTGCTCGTGCAGTCTTGAAGAACCCACCAATCTTACTGCTCGACGAGGCGACCTCTGCATTGGATACCGAATCGGAGAAGCTGGTCCAAGAAGCCCTGGCCAAACTGATGCAGAACCGTACCACGTTGGTCATTGCCCACCGGCTGAGCACCATTCAAAATGCGGATAAGATTATTGTGCTGGAAGCCGGCCACATCGTGGAAGAAGGAAACCACCAGCAATTGCTGGCCAACAACGGCCTTTACAAAAGATTGATAGAAATGCAGCAGTTTGGAGAATAGGCGCTGCCATTGCATATAAGAGCAAAATTAGCTAAATTTGCTCTCAAAGATATCAAGGTATGGACGCCGAGAAAAAGCTCACATTTCTTCTTGAAGACAAACACCTGGACGATGATTTGAAAGCCATTGCCGCCAAGGTGCGTGATGGTAAGCGGATCGATCAAGCGGAAGGCGTGTTGCTTTATGAGCGCGGTGAATTGGGCTATTTGGGGGTGTTGGCAAACGCCATACGCGAACGTCGCCACGGCGATATCACCTATTTTAACCGGAACTTCCACATCGAACCCACCAACCTTTGTGTTTATGATTGTAAATTCTGCTCGTATTCGCGGTTAATCAAAGAACGGGCAGATGGCTGGGAGGCCACGATGGAAGAAATGCTGGACGTCGTGAAATCATACGACAATGAGCCGGTTACGGAAGTCCACATCGTAGGGGGAGTGTTGCCGCAATATAACATGGCATTTTACATGGACCTGTTTACGGCAATAAAAAAACATCGCCCCAACCTCCATGTGAAAGCGCTTACCCCAGTAGAATACCACTATATTTTCAAAAAGGCCAAGGTCGATTATGCAACGGGCATGGCCATGATGAAGGAGGCCGGCTTGGAGTCGATGCCAGGGGGCGGGGCCGAGATTTTCCATCCGGAGATAAGAGACCAGATCGCGAAGGATAAATGCAATGCCGAACAATGGCTGCAAATACACGAAGAGTGGCATAAACTGGGCATGCATTCGAACGCAACCATGTTGTATGGTCATATCGAGGCGTTTTGGCACCGGGTAGACCACATGGAACGGTTGCGGCAGTTGCAAGACCGAACTAACGGCTTTCAAACCTTCATTCCTTTGAAATTCCGGAACAAGGACAATCAGATGGCCCATGTGCCGGAATCGACGGTGGTGGAAGACCTCCGCAATTACGCCATCAGCCGTATTTATTTAGACAATTTTCCACATATTAAAGCGTATTGGGCGATGATAAGTAGAGAGACCGCCCAATTGTCCCTAAGCTTTGGGGTGGACGATATCGACGGTACGTTAGATGACACCACCAAAATCTATTCTATGGCGGGCGCGGAGGAACAGCATCCAGCAATGACGACGCGGGAGCTGGTCGAGTTAATCAAACAAGTGGGTAAGCATCCCATCGAACGGGATACACTCTATAATGTCATTACGGATTACAACGAGGTGGTCTTTAACGACGACGCACCTGACAAACAAGCACGGTATTATCAATTACCTGTATTGAACGATAAATAGCAATATATTTTTGGAAAAAACACTTTACATTATTCGCCACGGCCAAACGGACCTTAATTTGAAAGGGATCGTTCAGGGTAGGGGGATCGACTCGCCGTTGAACGAGACCGGTAAAAAGCAAGCTGAAGCATTTTACGCCCGCTATCGCAACGTAGATTTCGATAAAATATATACATCGACCTTATTGCGTACCCATCAGACCGTCGCGCCGTTCACCGGTTTACCGACGGAACAATTGGCTGGGCTCGATGAGATCGGATGGGGCATTTATGAAGGGAAGGAACAAACTCCTGAGATCATGGAAGGCTTTGCGGATTTGACCGAACGTTGGCGAATGGGCGAGTTGGACCGTTCAGTGGAAGGAGGTGAAACGCCCAATCAATTGGTAACCCGGCAACGCGAGGCACTTGCCCGTATCCTGTCCCGCCGAGATGAAAAAACCGTATTAATATGCATGCACGGGCGGGCTATGCGCGTATTCCTTTGTTTGCTCATTGATCGCAACATCGCTGCGATGGATGACTTTCCCCATACCAACACAGCGTTGTACAAAGTGCATTACAACGGCAGGGCATTTTCGATTGTAGACGCCTATAATATTGAACATTTGGCGGGCCTGTTGGCCGAATAAGATGATTATGGAAAAAGTGAATATTTCTGCCGTATCCTATACGAACACACTGCCATTTTTGTATGGGCTCCAACACTCTCCGTTGATCGATGAGATTTCATTGAGTCTGGATGTTCCAAGTGCGTGTGCACATAAGTTGATCAACGGCTACGCAGATTTGGGTATTGTGCCCGTTGCTGCGCTACCCGATATCCCCCATGCGCAGATCGTTTCCAATTATTGCCTGGGTGCAAACGGAGCAGTAAATTCCGTTTTTATTTATAGCGAAAAACCGATAGAATCGATCGAATCGCTCCGTTTGGATAGCCAATCGAGAACATCTAACACGTTGGCGCGAATCCTGTTGCGCCATTATTGGAAGAACGAGACGGTCATCACGGTAGAAGGGGAAGCCGATGCGTATGTGGAGATAGGCGACCGCACTTTCGGAAAACAACATGCCCATCCTTATGTGTACGATTTGTCGTGGCATTGGCGGGAATTCACAGGGTTGCCGTTTACCTTTGCGGTATGGGTAGCCAATAAACCGCTTACCCCGTCATTTATCCAAGCATTCAATGACGCCCTGGCTTACGGACTAAGTCAACGAGAGGTACTGATTGGCGAATTGCCCGCCCGGATCGATTTCGATTATCGGCAATATTTAATGGAGAATATCGACTATCTGTATACCGATGAAAAAAAGGCAGCAGTGACAACCTTTCTGAAATTGAAGGAGTCGTTGGAGCTCGTTTCCGATGAGTCGCCCACCAAGAAAGATTTACCCGGATGAAGATCGAAGACGAAATTCAAACGCGCAAATTCCACAGTGAGCGGCATAAGGCGACGATCAACATCGTGTTCACTAGTAATTGGGTAACCGATATATTGGAAAAACGTGCCAGTACGAGCAAGATTACGCTCCAACAATTCAATATACTCCGTATTTTACGTGGGCAGTATCCGGCACCGGCCACCAATTACCTGCTCAAAGAGCGCATGTTGGATAAGACTCCAGATGTCTCGCGCATCGTCGACCGACTGGTGTCCAAGGGGTTGGTCGCTAAAAGCCGATGTGCCTCAGACCGTCGCGCCGTCGACATCACAATCACCACGAAGGGATTGGATACACTGGAGGACCTGGATGAACGGATGCTGATGATGGATGTTCTCCAAGAAAATATAACGGAAGCAGAATGCCAAACCCTCAATAACCTCCTTGATAAATTACGAGGACACGAGTGACATACCGATTGGTCATTGCTGTATCCTAGTGCACGTGGGGATGAAACAAGAAATTCAATAGTGAGGCAGCAATACCCAATGTAACGGCGATCATTTTCTTCTTATTGAATTTGTGATGATCGGCCGATCCAGATTCGAACAAGATTGTTGTGGAGATATGGAGGAAAATACCGATGACAACGGCCATAATCCGATCAAAATACTGTTCGATATGCCCCATGCCGCCTGAGCTTATTGCCTTGCTAAAGAGGTAGCCTAATGGCGTCATGATGGCGAATATAGCCAATAACAGGGTGATTTTGTTTCTGGAAAGCGACGTGTTGAGCAGCAAACTGCCGAGAGCAAAAGCCGCAGGGACGTGATGCAATGCAATCCCAAAAGTCAATGCGCCTTGGTGGCCAGCAGCCAATGGCATGCCCTCCAATACGGCATGTAAACACAGACTGATCATTATTCCTAAGGGGAATATATTACTGCCTTTTTCGGAGTGGTGGATGTGGCCGTGTTCTACGCCATGTGAAAACTGTTCTAAACCGAGCTGCAAAAGGAATCCCAATAGGACAAATAATCCGATCGTATGGTCGTGCGCACTGTGCGTATGGTAGACCTCTGGAATCAAATGAAGCACGGTAATGGAAAACAGGTAGGCTCCGCTGAACGAAAGGATAAGTTTCAGTAAGTGGGTGTTGTCGCGTTTTACGAAAAACACGGCTATACCACTTGCAAATGCCGAGATAAATAGAATGGCAATAACGGCTAACGGACTCATGCTTCGTTTTTGACAGGGGTTAGATTAGGAACTAAATACCTGAACCCTAAGCCGGTAAGATACCCGATTGTGCTGCCAAGCAATGCTCCGCCGATGATATCGAGGGGATAGTGTACCCCCACATAGACCTGCGCAAAACTGATGATTGCAGCCCAGGAAAGCCCGAGCCAAAGGATGTGTTTCCACCTTCGGTAAAAGACCATAATGAGTGCCACGCCTATTGCGAAATGATTGGCTGCGTGGGATGATGTGAAACTATAGCCACCACTGCACCTCACCAATACATTCACCTGGTCTTTGAATTCGACATCCCGGCAGGGCCGTACCCGCTCTACGGATTTCTTAATGATGGAAGAAGATACATGGTCCGTAATACCAAAGGTTATCAATAGAAAAGCAATGATATATAACCCGTTCTTCTTGTAGTTCCTGATACAGAAAATAATAATGAAAAGGTAGAGCGGAGCCCAGGTATACCTATTTCGTAAAATAGGCATCAGCCAATCAAAAAAAGCATTGCTCAACCCCTGGTTGATCGCCAAGAAAGCTTCCTGGTCGAACGAAATAAGTTGGTCGATCATATAAATTAAACAAAGTTGCAACAAAAGTAAAAATAAATTTCAAAATCCTATGAAATTGGTGAAATTTAGAAAGCCGAACAATATTCCTATTTTTGCGGTCTCAAAAGCAAAATCGTACATGACTTTAATCAAATCCATTTCAGGTATACGGGGAACCATTGGGGGGAAGCCGGGCGAGGCGTTGACACCGATTGACATCGTGAAATTTACGGCTGCATTCGGTCATTTTATCCAGCAGCAATCGGGATCCAAAAAAATGGTTGTTGGCCGTGATGCCCGGGTATCTGGCGAGATGGTGCGGAACCTCGTGGTGGGAACACTACAGAGCATCGGAATGGATGTTATAGATCTCGGTCTTTCTACTACACCCACCGTAGAAATTGCTGTACCGGGCGAGCAGGCAGCAGGGGGTATTATCCTTACGGCCAGTCATAATCCCGGTCAATGGAATGCACTGAAATTGCTTAACACTAAAGGCGAATTCATCGACGACGCAGCGGGCACCGAAGTGCTCGAAATTGCAGAGAACCTGGATTTTGATTTTTCGGACGTTGATAATTTAGGGAAAGTTACGGCTGACGATAGTTACTTGCAGAAACACATCGACCAGGTTTTAGCGCTACCTTTGGTGGATAAAGATGCCATACGGCAGGCGGGGTTTACCATTGCTGTAGATGCCGTTAATTCGACAGGTGGGGTTTTTGTGCCCGCTTTATTGGCGGCGCTCGGTGTTGAAACGATTTACAAGGTCCATTGCGAACCCAATGGGCTGTTTCCGCACAACCCCGAGCCACTCGCCGAGAACCTGACGGATTTGTCTGCGTTAGTCGTCGGAAAAAAGGTCGACTTAGGCATCGCTGTAGACCCGGACGTGGACCGACTTTGTTTTGTGATGGAAGACGGCAAGATGTTTGGTGAAGAATATACTTTGGTGGCTGTGAGCGACTATGTGCTGCAACATACGCCGGGCAACACCGTCTCCAACCTCTCGTCTACGCGGGCATTACGCGATGTAACCATCAGCAGGGGTGCGGAATACCACGCTGCCGCCGTAGGCGAAGTGAATGTGGTCACAAAAATGAAGGAAGTGGGCGCGGTAATTGGTGGTGAAGGCAATGGTGGTGTCATCTACCCGGAGGTACACTATGGCCGGGATGCGCTGGTTGGTATTGCTCTTTTCCTCACCCATCTGGCCAAAAGCGGCAAGCGCATTTCCGAAATGCGGGCGGGCTACCCGCAGTACTACATGTCTAAGAACAAAATAACCCTTACTCCGGGGTTAGACATCGATGGCCTGCTGAGCGCAATGCAGCAGAAATATAGGGACGTAACCCACAGTACCATTGATGGATTGAAAATTGATTTCGAGGAGGAGTGGGTCCATCTACGGAAATCGAATACCGAACCCATCATCCGGGTTTATTCCGAGGGGCCGACCCCTGAACGAGCGGAGGCCATTGCACGTCAGATCATGGACGAGATTGCGGCTATTGTTGGCGCCGACTAGGTGAGCGACCCAATATAAGTGCTGGGGGAGATATCGCTCCCATTGTACCGGACAAATGACGTATAGATGTGTACGGGCTTTCCGAGATAGTACGGTCTGACCGTTATAATTGCCTCGCCCTTATCCCGTGAAGCCCCGTTGAAGCATGCTTCGCATGTTTCATATTCCGGGTAAAACAACAGTACCCATAGGTTGTCCACGCGGTCGGCGCCGTCTTTGCCTGTGTCGTTAGACCATTCCAACTTCAAGCCGGCATCTGTCCACACCGCTGTACCGTCTTTCATGGCAGGTACACCGCCCATGCTCACCAACGCCTTACTGTAATCGAACACCAAATTTGGATACTCGCCCGTAATAGCCTGTTTCTTATTGTACGACATCGCAACATTGAAAGCGCTCATCACCCGTTGCTCAGCCTCGTGTTTGAACCCATCACGGATAAAAGTGATACACGATTTGAGGAACTGTTGGGTGAGCTTCATTTTCAGCTGGTTTGCCAACTGTGCTGGGCTACGTTTTTTGGACGTGAAACGCGGCAACCCACGTATCACATCCTTGCCACGCCATTGGTAGCCGACCACGCTGCCGACTCGACCGCTGAATCCACCGTTGGGGCCATTTTTGAGTATTGCCATGGTTTTCTCAATTAGTTGGTTCCAAAGTAATAAAAAGTTATTGCCAATTCCTAAAGTTATTGTGATTTAATAGATAGATAAGTAATAGGTAATAGGGATTTTTCCCTATAATCTCCCTAGAAAGTCCCTAGTATGTCCCTAATATTTCCTTCAAATATGAGGAGCTGGTTATGGGTTGGTAGCTGGTTGGGGATATTAGGGAGAAAGAATGGGATTTCGTATCTTGCGTTTTTAGTAAAACCATTATTTTATGCGTACCGATACCCTGAATGTCTCTTCTGAAACCGGCCGATTAAGAAAAGTGCTGGTGCATAGCCCGGACAGTGGCCTCGGCAAGGTTGTGCCTTCCAAAGCACAGGACTGGCTGTTTGAAGACATTGTACACTTGGATACCATCCGTCGGAATGAGTATGATTATTACATCAAATTACTGTTGTATTTCATGGATGAAGGCAAAATCAGGGGGCGATTGGCAGAAATCAATGCACCCGGGTACCATCGTAATTTCTTCAAACCCGATCATCCTGATTTTTACAACTCCCAGCACGTGATTGAATTGCAGGTTTTGCTGGCCGATATATTGGCTGAAACATCCATCAAAAGCCAGTTAGTCGCTTCAGTCTGTGCTATTGAAGCCTGTAGCTATGATGTGCAACGGGAACTCATGGCGTATGCGCCCGCCACACTGGCACGGATATTCTTCAGCGGCACGCCCGACGAACGCGAGATGATCTTTCCGCCGATTCCGAATTTCATTTTTACCCGGGATATCGGCATTGTGATCAATGACCACATCTTGCTCAACAAGCCGATGAAAGAGGCCCGGAAACGCGAAGCGTTGATTGCCAAGTATATTTTTTACCACCATCCCATTTTTGCCGCCTATCACGATAAGGTGATCGAGCTTACGGATACTCAACATCACTTCCTGCTGCCCAACGATGCCGATGTTGAGCGGGTGACACTGGAGGGAGGTGATGTGATGGTGGTGGGCCCCAGTCATGTGCTGATTGGGGTAAGTGAGCGCACCACCCGCGAAGCGGCAGCCCAAGCGGTGCGGCGTTTGTTCGAAAAGGATGTGGTACGCAAGGCGACCATCATTAGAATCCCCCATAGACGCGACTATATGCATATTGATACTGTATTTACGCAGGTGAAGCGAAATGTGTGGGTGATGTTAGGCGATTTTTCCAGCCAACGTATCACCGGCCCGAAGGCAGATGCGGTGCACCGCGCATTGGGTATCCAGCCGCACCGGGCGGATGATTTGGAAATATTGCAATTTAAAAAGGGCGACTTATCCAACCCGCGGCGTTTTCAGTCGCTGGAAGCGTTGTTGACGGACATCAGCGTAACCGATCTCGGTGCTGCTCCTGCAGCTGTCAGGATTGTCATGTCTGGAAATAACGAATTTCCGTATGACGCCCGCGAGCAGTGGACCGATAGCTGCAATGTCCTCGCCATCCGGGATGGCGTGGTGTTGGGTTACGATCGGAATGACAAAACCACAGCTGCATTTCGGGCAATTGGATTCAACGTAGTAAACGTCTCCGACCTGTTGATCGACTTGGAATCGGGTAAAGTGAATGCGGATGACTTAACCGACACCTTGGTACTGATGCCTTCGGCGGAACTGTCGCGGGCAAGGGGGGGCTTTCACTGCATGAGTATGCCATTAATGAGGGATTGATATGCTGCACGGAGATGACGAAAAATGAAACTACAACCATATTGATGATCCGGCCGGCACGGTTTGGCTACAACGAACAAACCGCCGACAATAATGCATTCCAGAGGCGCTCAGTGGAAAGCAACGATACGATACGTTTTCGAGCTGTTCAAGAGTTCGATGCATTTGTAGAAAAGTTGCGTAGGCACGGTATTGATGTATTGGTGGTGCAGGATAGCCCCGAGCCGCATACACCGGATAGCATTTTTCCAAATAACTGGGTGTCTTTCCATCGTGACGGTTCGGTGGTGCTATACCCCATGTTTGCGGAGAACCGACGGTTGGAGCGTAAGCAAGAGGTGCTCGCCGTTATAAAAAGCCGGTTTCTAGTACGGCGGGAAATTGATTTCAGTGTACATGAGGCCAACGGGAGGTTTTTGGAAGGGACGGGAAGTTTTGTGTTAGATCGGGAAAACCGGCTGGCCTATGCCTGTCGCTCTCCCCGTACGGATGAGCAGTTGTTTCGGGATTTTTGTGAACAATTGGATTATCGCGCGATTATTTTCGATGCTGTTGATCGGAACGGTATAGCCATCTATCACACCAATGTAATGATGTGCATTGCCGATCGCTATGTAGTTATCAATTTGGAAGCTATTGTCTCCGCTGATTTGATTTCGGTCACCGAATCGCTGCAAAGGTCGGGTAAAATTATTGTATCCATCAATCACGAACAGATGGCCGCTTTTGCGGGCAACATGCTGCAGGTTAAAAACAAACATGGCGTGCATTACCTCGTGATGTCGTCGCAGGCATTCGGTTCGCTCCAACCACAACAGATGAATTTGCTGGAATCGTTCAATCCTATCCTCCATTCACCATTGCACACCATCGAGCAAATTGGCGGAGGTAGCGCCCGTTGCATGATGGCGGAAGTATATCTACCCTTGCTTGCTGATCATTGCTGATATGGAACATCACCGTCCCTGTAGAATTCCAGTAGACCGTGGAACCCGAATATCGTGACCGGTGCGGATGGTACGGCGACGTTCAGCTTCTACACCTCGGATACGGCGAGCGGATACACGATTACGGTCCAGGGCATTAACGCGTACACGCTGGCTCCGGTATCCGGTGAGGGAGGATTCAAGGTCATCCCGGAATAAAAATCAAATTTAAAGCACTTCTAATATTAACCATGATGGATTTGAAACTGTATATGTTATTGCTTGGCTGTAAACCGCAGGGCAGGCATACCGAACAACACGATGTTTTCTTCGGGATTGGGGCGTCACTGAAAGACTTGGTGCCGGATATTGTCGGTTTTTGGCCGGAGGCGGACGGTAAAATCCATATCGATGCTTGGCGTGAAGTTACGGTGGTGGATGGGTATGCCATCGACATTGGATTAAGAAGCCGTGTGCTGGAACGCAACGACCATCGGAAGCTGTTTTTCGTTAACCTTGGTGGTTATAAAGAAAATGATTTTGAGGAATACCATTATAAATGCCTTTCGGTAGGGACAACGGTCGCCGATGCAATCAGGCAAACGAAGGAACAAACTTTCTGGAAACATAATATTTCATCCCATATTGATGATAAATATGGAATTGATGTGGACGACGTTTACGAAATAGAAGAAGTACTTGCGCCGCGTTTGAAAGAGAAATACACGGTTATCATTGGGGATCGCGATACAGCCCGGCCTGATGATGAATTACACCCCGGCTATCTCAAACTGAACAAATTGGCCGACCGCTAGGGCTGGAAGGAATCTTCAAATCAACACATCATCTCGCGTGTATCCACTTGAAGCTGTAGCTTTTATCAGGAACTTTCATCCGGTCGGCCAAACGCAGTAAGCGGTCGGGTAGGCGGACCAGGTAATCCCGTGCACGTTCACCGGCCTCATTTAATTCCTTGACGGACTCGACCTTCCATTCACGCAGCAGTTCTTTCAGGATATCTACATAGTCTATCGCAGTATACACACCCAGTCGTTGCGCTGCATCCGAGAAGTGTGAGAATGCTTCTCCTTGTGGCTCGCCCGACTCCCTAAGTAACAGCGCAGGCATCACGATTTTCTTATGCATCATGTCTTCAAATGCCAGCATCACTTCGCTGGGATCAACTTCCATTGCTTTGGAAATGAAAGACATATAAGCTTTCGCATGGCGCGCTTCATCAGCGGCGATTACGCCGCACATTTTTGCCAACAGCCTGTCGCCTTCCTTTTTTGAGAAAGCGGCTACCCGCCTGTGCGACACGTTGGTGGCCAACTCCTGAAAAGAGGTATAAATGAAATTCCGGTAGGGGTCATTACCCGTTCCGATATCGATACCGTCTTGCAGCAAGTATTGTGTGGAAATTTCCATTTCCCGCATATTCACGCGGCCGGAGAGGTATAAGTATTTATTGAGTAAATCGCCATGCCGATTTTCTTCTGCCGTCCAAGCACGTACCCATTTCATCCACCCCCCTTGCTCGTTTTTGTTGACGTCCTCTACCATGGTAAGCCACGACTCGTAGGTAGGTAAGGCTTCTTCCGTAATGGTATCGCCGATCAGTACAGCAACCAAATCATAAGACAGCTCCCTGGCGCTTTCCTGTAAATCCCGTACTTCCTCGAAAAAGGTGTCCCTTGACGAATCGGGGAGTAGGTCTGCGGGTTGCCACATCTCTTCCACGGGCTTCAGGTACTCGCTCATTTCATTGAGCATGAATGGCTCCAAGTAAGCCATCACTTCTTTTCGTGATCCTTCAGGTATTTGTTGTGTCAATTGCATAGTCTATGCAAAGATAATCAAATGGGTTGATAATCTTTTTTTAACCGTTGGATTATATTTAAAATATGACAAGAATCACAATTTAACCGTAGTTTTGAGCCACTTTACTTTTCAATGAAGCGAAAAAAGCCCTTACGATGAGTGGTTATTTTAACATACGTGTTTACGGCATATTGATTAACGAGAATCAGGAAGTACTGATCAGCGATGAACGGGAATATGGCATGGAATTCAGTAAATTCCCGGGCGGTGGCTTGGAATACGGCGAGGGGCTGTCGGCCGGACTCATTCGGGAATTTAAAGAGGAATGTGATGTCGAGATTGAGATTTTGCGGCATGTGCATACCACCGATGTGTTTATAAAGTCAGCATTCAACGACAGCCAGGTCCTCGCGGTATACTACCTCGTGAGAAATAGAACACCGTTGCGATGCCGTTTCAGTACTGAGGTTTTCGATTTCGAAGCGGATAGGGCAATTGACCAAGTGTTTCGTTGGATACCCGTCGGCAAATTGAAGGAATCAGACCTTACTTTCGAGATGGACCGCATCGCCTGGCGTGCATTCGTGTCGGAAAAAAGCCACGGTTTTCATTTTTTACCCTAACCATTGCGGGTATTTTGCCTGTCGCATCGGATAATTCGATACTTTCGTGCCATTATTTGAAGAAGCCGTCGCCATGGAAACTGTTTTTTGGATTAGCCTGTTCATTATTGGGTATACCTATGTCGGCTACGGCGTCGTGCTGTACCTTTTCGTCCGGTTGAAACGGCTGTTGTGCTCGCGTAGGCGAGCACAAGGGCAGGACGTAGTGGCGGAACTGCCATCGTGTACCGTCATCGTGGCCGCCTACAATGAAGCATCCGTTATCGAAGAAAAAATCCACAATACGTTGGCATTGCAATATCCGGAGGGAAAACTAAGCTATTGCTTCATAACTGACGGGTCCACGGATGCTACACCTGAGTTTGTCCGGAAATTCCCGGAGATCAATTTGCTGCATACCGATGTCCGCGGTGGAAAGATTTCGGCGGTACATCGTGCCATGCAATACGTGGCAACCGATGTTGTTGTTTTTACGGACGCAAACACGTGGCTGAACCCTACCGCCATATTGGAAATTTGCAGCCACTATGCAGATCCCAGGGTTGGCGCTGTGGCCGGCGAGAAAAGGGTGCATGCAGAGGCAGTGGCTGACGCAAGCGCCGCGGGGGAAGGTTTTTATTGGAAGTACGAGTCGGCTTTGAAACGTTGGGACTCGGCCCTGCACACGGTGGTGGGCAGCGCTGGTGAGCTCTTCAGCATCCGTAGAACGCTGTATGAGCCCGTCCCTTTAGATACCGTCCTGGATGATTTCATGATTTCGATGCGGATTGCCGAACGTGGGTATCGGGTGGTCTATGAGCCGAATGCATACGCAACCGAGATGGCCTCAGAAAACGTGGAAGAGGAGCTGAAGCGGAAAATCCGCATTGCAGCGGGCGGTATTCAATCCATTACGCGGTTAAAGCGAGCACTCAACCCGTTTGCCGATCCGATGCTGGCCTTTCAATATATCAGCCATCGGGTACTCCGATGGACGGTTACACCGCTGCTGCTCGTGGTGGTTTTTGTAATCAATGCTATTTTACATAGCCGTGGGGTGGGAATGATTTACACGCTGTTGTTTTGTGGCCAAATGGCATTTTATCTATGCGCGCTAATTGGTTTTCTACTTGAGCGAAAGGCACTCCGTGTGAAGGCCCTGTTTGTTCCCTATTACTTTTGCGTGATGAACTATGCGGTCATAGCGGGCATCATAAGGTATTTCCGTGGTGGTCAGAGCGCTATTTGGGAGCGTTCTAGCCGCAAACAGTAGCCCGTGGCTATAACTCGTAGATGGGTAGGTGGTTTATTGGTTCGGATGTAGCGTAACACCCCACATAGCCTGTATGAAGGTGGAACGAATATAGATAGACCCGGTCGGGCGGGTTACCTCCTATAATCCTCTTTTCAGCAACACAGGCGCCGTCCAACACTTCGAAAAAGGGTAGATGTTCGCCAATGCCTTCGCCGGTCAATTTTAGAATGGCTTCCTTCCTTGTCCATAATGTGAAAAACCGACTGTGAACGCCGTCTTGTTGGGACGTGATGTAATTGATTTCGTTGGTTGAGAAACAGACCGCTAGCATATCCTCGACTATAATCGGCCGATGTGACCATTCAATATCGATACCGATGGCAGCGCCGTCCGCAATCCCTATCATCGACTTTCCTTCGGTATATGAAAGATTGAAGGCAATGGAACGGTGGTCAGAAGATAGCCGTGGTTTGTTATGCCGCTCACCCACAAACTGAAGGGTTGCGGGGTTTGACTGGGAAGTGCCGGCCAGCAAGATTCGCAGCATGGTGTGCGTGGTCTTGTAACGGGCGGCATGCGCGGGTTGGTGGAAGCGTGATGAGCGGGTCAACTCAGCTTCACTCAAGAGTTGGCTGTAACGATTGCTAAGTATAGCATGGGCGCGATCTATATCGATCAACCACAAGCTAGGCCGCGGAACTTGATCGGGGCTGCCCAATATGGACCAGCCGTCTACCAAGTGCGGCTCTTTGATCCAAGTGGATATAATTGTCGTGCTGTCCATCAACTAACCCTTATTTGACTTGGGTGTGTGCGATAAGTTGGTCAAAATAACGTTCGAAAGTGATATGAGCGATGCCTTTTGCTCCGGCATCTGCTCCCAACTGCGAACGTTCTACCGAGACGATATCCTTTAGTTGAGTCATGCAGTACGTGTTGATAGCCTGTTGAATCGGGATAGTGATGTAGTCATTTGCTGCGGCAATTTTACCACCTAGGATAATTAATTCCGGATTGAAAAGCTGAACCAGCGTAGCAATCCCTTTCCCGAGTTTTTCTCCGGTATGGGCGAGGATACTAATTGCGTACTGGTCGCCGTTATTTGCAGCGTCGATAACCAACTGCGGTTCGATATTTTCGATTTCACGTTCTGAAAGACTATTGAGTAGGGAATCCTCGCCGGATTGGATACCCTCTTTAGCCATCTTTGCTAACGCGATGCCCGAGGCTACGGTTTCAAGACAACCTTTTTTTCCGCAATAGCATAAGGCCCCATCTTCGACGAATGGCATGTGACCCATTTCTCCGGAGAATCCCGCAGCCCCATTCCGCAGTTGACCGTCCATGATAATCCCTAAACCGATGCCCCAATCCATCAAAATGACCAACACATCGTTGCGTCCTTTGGCAAGGCCGAATTTCAATTCGGCGATAGCCGCACTTTTGACGTCGTTAATAATGAACACTGGTTTGTCAAAAGCTGCCGCCATGTATTCCTGTAGCGGCTGTTCCCGCCGATTGTTGGACATATAGGTGTGGTTGCGGCCGTCTGTTTTGTTTATCAGTCCGGGCATACTGATGCCTATGGCCAAAATGGAGTTCCACGTGATACCAGCATTGGCTATAAAATCAGCAATTAATTGTTGCAGTTGGCTGGCCGATGACCAGTCTTTGGTTAACAGGAACGACGAAGAAGTGGTACGGGTAAATGCATTCGTATTATCGACAATGGTCATTTTAACCTTGAATAATTCTACTTCTACACACAGAACGAAAAATGTGTCGCTTTTTAGCTTGTTCAAGATCGGTTTCCGGCCCCCGATGGAACTTCCTTTTTCATTTTGTTCCAATATCCCCGCTTCGGCCAAGCTATTAATTAACTCAAGGGTCTTGGGCGCACTAAGGTTGAGGTGTTTGCAAATAGCCGCATTGGTCATGCCGTTCACTGCAATTAAGGCCTTAACCAATTTCAGCCTGAAGCTGTGGTTTTTGCGCTCAATACGTGATTTACGGGCTACATTATTGCTTAGTGATAGGACCGGAGACATGACGTTTTAATTAGCATTCAAAAATAGGGATTAATTGGCGAATTTCGATATAGTTTTGTTACATATTTGCAAATATAATCCATCTTCTTAAAAAAAATTCAAAAAGTTTTGGTGTTGATTAAGGAAATAATAAATTTGTGACTTCGGAACCGATTTGGAAATCAGAATAATCATGAAGGAAAAAAACACGTCCCGTCGGGAATTTATCAAGAAATCATTAGTGGGGGCAGCGGCATTCAGCATTGTGCCCCGTTTTGTTTTGGGTGGGCAGGGCTATTTAGCACCAAGCGACCACCTTACCAAAGGCGTTATCGGCGTTGGTGGTATGGGGCGTGGGCATTTCGGCTATGCAGGCACCAAAACGGTGGCCATCTGCGATGTGGATAGCCGCCATTTGGCCTTGGCTATGAAGCAATTGGGCGACAGCGGGGTGAAGCAATTGGCGGACTTCCGCGAACTGATTCAACTGCCGGAAGTTGACATCGTACACATCGCGACACCTCCGCATTGGCACGGCATCATGGCGGCGGAAGCGGCCCGTATGGGCAAAGACATCTGGTGCGAAAAGCCGATGACACGCACGATCGGTGAGGGGAAAAAAGTCGTGGAAGCGGTCAGGCAACACGGCAACATCTTCCGGTTGAACACGTGGTTTCGGTTTGATTCCACATTTTACGGAATGAATGTGCCGGTAAAACGCATTAAGAAACTGGTCGATTCGGGCATGCTGGGATGGCCATTGAAGGTAACCATTAGCAAGCATACCGGGTTTGATTGGAAGTTTTTCTGGGTGGGCCAGGAGAACCTTCCGGTACAAGAGGTTCCAAAAGAGCTGGATTACGATATGTGGTTGGGGCCGGCACCCTACAAACCCTATAGCGAACACCGTGTGCACATGACATTCAGGGGCTATTGGGACTACGATGGTGGTGGACTGGGCGATATGGGGCAACACTACATCGACCCGGTTCAATATTTCCTGAACAAGGACGGGGAGAGCCCGATTTCTGTTGAAGTGGATGCCCCGCAGCAGCACAGCGATGCCGTAGGTACTTGGCGAAGGATTACCTATACGTTTGCCGATGGCTGCCAGATTGTGCTCGATGGCGAAGGCAAAGATGTGGGCGTGCCCTATATCGAAGGACCCAATGGGAAGTTGTACCGGGGGTTCAAGTCTGATATCCCCGATATGGAGCGGAAGCTCGCGTCGTTTCCCGACCCTGAACCACAGATGACCGATTTTGTGGAGGCGGTGAAGACGCGCCAGAAGTTTGCGTTGAATGAGGAGAATGGATTCCGTTCATGTACGATTGTGAATATGGGATTGACCGCACTGCGCCTCGGACGCTCATTGAAGTTCGATTCCGAGCAGCAAGTGTTTATCGACGACGAAGCAGCGAATAGATTAATAGACCAACCCATGCGGGGTCCTTGGTCGATATAAAACGAAAAAAAGACAGATCCATGATAAGGTCCATAGTTGCGCTTTTAGCGCTAATCATCTTACAGGCACCAATATATGCTCAGCAGGGAGACACCCGAACGACCACGACCAAGATTGCCGATGTATTGGCACTACAGCCATCGGAAACTACCCAACGACTCAACGACGCCATGGGGCAGCTCGAACGGTTCACGGCCGCGGATATTGCAGCGCTGCTATCCCAGTTGACGCCCCCCGGACAAGGCGATAATGCCGGGATCGAATACGCTACAAACAGTTACAGCTACCATGTGTTGTCTGCGGGCAAAGACCGGCAACGGGCAGCATTTATCCAAGGAGCGGTAGCTGCCTTGGCGGCGGTTGATGACAAAGACAATAAAGGCTTCGTTATCCAGTTGTTGCAAAATGCGGGAGACGACACGGCGGTGGAGGCCCTTAGTGGCTACCTTACCGATGCCTACCTGGGTGAGAAAGCATCGCGGGCACTTGCCCGCATTGGTACCGATGCCGCTGGCGGTGCGTTGCTGGCGGCACTGCTCCAAGCCAACGGCGTTGCGGAGATGAATATCGTCAACGCGCTTGGTTTCATTGGGTATGCGCCAGCGGAGCAGGCTATCCTCGCCAAAGCCGGGGCTAGCGATGCGAACTTGCAGAAGGCGGTATTGTATGCCCTTTCGCGCATCGGCGGAACAGCCTCCGGATCAACATTGGGGGCAGCGGCCCGTGCGGCGGACTACGCATACGATCCGACGGACGCGACGGCGGCCTATGTCAATTATCTACACCGGCTCATCGAATTGGGTGAGACAAAAGCCGCAGGCAAGCTGGCATCACGGCTATTCAAGGATACCCGCGGAGACAACCAGGTACATACCCATTTCGCGGCATTGGAGTTGCTGACGGACATCAACGGCGCAAAGCAGGTCAGCAAGCTGCTGAAGGAAACCAGAGATGATAATCCGGTATACCGGAATGCTACACTGGGCTTGCTGGTACCTTACCTCAATGAGCGGACGTCTGCTAAATTGGTCGGCAACGCTGCCAAGGGCGACGAACAGGCACAGGCAGATATCCTGCGCTATTTGGGTAACCAGCGGCAGGCCTCCGCGCTACCTATCGTGCGAAAGGCGCTGCATGCCACCTCGCCGGCGGTGCGCGTAACTGCGGTAAAAGCATTTCACCAATTAAATGGTGATGCAGAGGCGGAAGAGTTGATTCCCCTATTAGCCGATGCCGACGACCAGACGCGGGCTGCCATCAAAGACGTGCTGCTCATTTCGAAGAGCAAACAGCTTACGCAAACGGCGGCAGCAGCACTGGCAGCAACAAAGAGCGACGAGGTACGCGTGTTGTTGATTGAGGTGCTAGCCCATCGCGGTGCAGGCGAAAGTATGCCGGTGATTCTCGACGTTATAAAAAGCGACGCGTCGGATGCCGCCAAAGCGGCTGCCTATGCCGCCCTACCGAAAGTTGCCCGTCCGGATGACCTGAACAGTTTATCTGGGCTGCTGGTATCGGCCGATGGCCGGTATATCAAGCACGTGCAAAATGCCGTGGTTGTAGCGGTAGATCGAGGTGCTGACAGAGCGGGCCAAGTGCAACAGGTTATTTCCGGCCTGCAGGGCGCAGGTGCCAATGCACAACCCCACTATTTCCCCATCCTGGCAGGAATAGGTGGGCAGCATGCCTTGACCATTGTGTCGGACTATGCCGATGGTGAAAACCCCGCTTTACGGCGCGCTGCGACGTCGGCGTTGGCCAGTTGGACTGACGCGGAGGCGTTACCTAAATTGGTGGAGCTAAGCCGCAAGAAGGTAATGGATGCCAGCCAATTGGGTGAAGTAATCAACGGCTTGGTTCGCGTTATTGGCATTGCCGACCTACCCGCCGACCAGAAGGTGCTTTATTTGCGAGACGCTTTTGAGGTTGCGCAGACCGCAGATCAGCGCAAGTCGATATTGCAGACACTGCAAGGCCAAGCGACTTATCAGGCGTTGTGCTTTGCGGGCCAATTTATGGACGATAATGAATTGGGTAGCACCGCGATGAATACGGTGATAAACATTGCGCTAGAGAATAACCAGTTTTATGGCGCAGATGTGACCCGGCTATTGACTAAAGCCATCGGGATGCTGTCCGGCAGCGAAAGCAGCTACCTACGCGAGGCGATTCAGAAGCATATCGATGGCCTCCCTAAAGGTCCGGGATACGTATCCCTGTTCAACGGCCGGAATTTGGATGGATGGAAAGGGCTTGTTGCCAATCCGATTGCACGAAATGCAATGGATACCAAGACACTTGCTGCTGAGCAGGCAAAAGCGGATGAAGTAATGCGCCAGGGTTGGTACGCAGAAGAGGGTGTATTGCATTTCAATGGCCATGGCGATAATATTGTTGCGACGAAGGAATATGGTGATTTTGAGATGCTTGTTGACTGGAAGTTAGACAAGGAAGGAAAAGAGGGCGATGCGGGTATCTACCTACGTGGTACGCCACAGGTACAGATATGGGACACATCGCGGGTGAATGTAGGGGCACAGGTAGGATCCGGTGGACTGTATAACAACCAAAAGCACGAGAGCATCCCCCTTAAGGTGGCCGACAATGCATTGGGAGAATGGAATACATTTCGTATTGCCATGGTTGGCGACAAGGTAACCGTGTACCTCAACGGAGAGTTGGTAACCGATAACGTGGTGCTCGAGAACTTTTGGGACCGAAATCTGCCGATATTCCCGACGGAACAGCTCGAATTGCAAGCGCACGGCACGCACGTGATGTACCGCGATATCTATGTACGGGAGCTGCCACGCCGCGAAACGTTTACGCTTAGCACGGAAGAACAGGCGGAAGGTTTCCAAGTGCTGTTTGACGGGAGCAATTTGGACGCATGGACAGGCAATACCACGGCTTACCATGTGAGTGATGAAGGCACATTAGCCATCTATCCGACAGAAGGGTCGGGGGGGAACCTCTATACGAAGGAGGAGTTTGCCGATTTCATTTACCGGTTTGACTTCCGGTTGACCCCCGGTGCAAACAATGGAATTGGCATCCGTGCACCGATGGAAGGCGACGCCGCTTACGGTGGTATGGAGATACAGGTGCTTGACGATGGTGCCGATATGTATAAGAACCTGGAGGAATATCAGTATCACGGTTCGGTATATGGCGTTATTCCAGCGAAGCGCGGCTACTTGAAGCCCGTGGGTGAATGGAATACCGAGGAAATTCGTGTACAGGGTAACAAGATTAAGGTAACGCTGAACGGAACGGTGATTGTGGATGGGGACTTGGCCGAAGCGTCTAAGAACGGCACGTTGGACAAGAAGGATCACCCAGGATTGAAACGCGCGACAGGCCATATCGCGTTCCTCGGGCATGGATCGGAGGTTCACTTTCGGAATATAAGGGTGAAGCGGTTGTAATATTTTCAGCTCTTTTTTAGAGAAATCCTACATGGTGGATAACATCATGTAGGATTTTTTTTACAAGATAAAAATATGTGATTAGGAAAACACTTTTGTGGTTGACTTATTTGCTATCATTGCGCAGTATATTCTGGTTACTTATGACTATCTATGATTATAATGAATTTACTCGGCCTAACCGATTTTATCGTTTTGTTAGTTGTCGGCACCCGGAGCGTACGAAAGCGTAAGAAAAGCAAATGATAAAATCGATTTCTATTCGGTTCCAGCAGATTTTGTCTAACTTGGATGTTAGGAAGCCTATCGCATTGGTTTGGTCATTGGCTGGTGGGATGACGCTCTTGGTTATCTTGATGATCGTTGTCGAAACAGCACTGTTTTTCGGGTCATTATATGCGCTCAAAGGGCTTTTAGATATTGTCGCCCAACAGGATTTTGGTAATCCGGATTTCGCTGACCAGATAATCCGTCAGGTAGCTTTTGCCGGAATACTAGCTGGATTATACAATGTCGCCAAAGCCATATCGGCCTATACCACCGAAATACAGGCCGCAAAAGTGTCTGAGCACATCAATAACAAAATACACGAAAAAGCGGTAAGTTTGGAATTGGCTTATTACGAAAGCCCGGCATATTTCGATATCCTGCAGCGTGCGCGGGAGGCAGGTTCTGAGCGTCCCAACGCCGTGATTATCGCATTATTGGATACGGTAAAAAATCTGTTGAGTATGTTGGCCATTGCGTCTATCATTATATCGATAGACTGGCTGTTGTTACCCATATTGGTGCTTTTTGTTTTACCTACACTATTTGTAAGAATCCATTATTCGGGAAAGTTAAATGAGCTGCGTATAAAAAATACGCCATTGGAACGTAAAACGACGTACCTCAGTAACCTGATCACCACAGAGGTATCGGCCAAAGAAGTACGGGCCTATAATTTGGGGCATCATTTCAAAAAGCAGTATTTCGGCATCCGGCTGCAATTGATGGCTGAGCGGCTTAAAATAAGCCTCCAACGCACCAAAGGCGAGGTACTCACAACCTCTTTGGCGAGTTTAGGTTTTTTTGCCTGTATTTTCTATATTGCAATGGGTGCGATCAACGGGACCGTCAGCGCGGGAGACATTACTATTTTCCTTGTCATCTTTCCTCAGATTTTCAATCTAATGCAAGGGGTAACCGCGGCGATTTCGGTTGTTTATCAAAATAATATTTTTGTCAATAGTATTTTCGAACTTTTTGAGATGGAAAGTGATTTTGACAAAACGCACAATCCGGCACCTATACCGGGTGGACCCGATATGTGCATTGAAATGAAACATGTTTCGTTTACCTATCCACATCTGCACACCCCCACCTTGGAAGACATTAGTATCGATATACCGGTTGGCAAAATTGTGGGATTGGTAGGGTTGAACGGCGCTGGCAAAAGTACGTTGATCAAGCTGATAACCCGTCTTTACGACCCCACCGAGGGCCGGATTGAATTGGGCGGTATGGATATCAGACGGTTTTCACTTTCGGATTACCGAAAGCAAATAGGCGTAGTGTTTCAAGATTTTACCCGGTTCAACATGAGTGTTGCGGAAAATATTTCCCTTGGGGATATCTCCCGCGGCGAACATAGTAAGGATGACATCTCAAACGCGGCCAAGCTGTCGGGTGCCCATGAATTTATCCGGCAATTTGATAAGGGTTATGATACGATGATGGGTAGGATTTTCGAAGATGGGCAGGAGGTAAGTATCGGCCAATGGCAAAAGCTTGCCACTGCGAGGGCGTTGTACAGTAGCGGGCATTTTTTGATTTTGGACGAGGCAACAAGTGCATTGGATACAACAGCGGAATATACATTGTTCGATAAACTGAGATCACATGTTGGAAATAGGGGCACCTTGGTGATTAGCCATCGCTATTCGACCGTTAAGAATGCCGACTATGTTTATGTTCTGGATAGGGGGAGAATAGTCGAAGAAGGATCTCCTCTCTTACTCGCCCGATCAAATGGTACTTACGCTACCCTGTTTAACAATGAAATACTGGATGAGGAATCTTTACGCTAAGACAAAGCCATCAGACATCTCGTCAAAAAAATGCGTCCTCATTGTTTCGGCGATTTTAGATGCATGGGGAGGGAGTGAGGAGCTCTGGTCTGCTTGTGTTCCTATCCTACAAAAACGGAATTTCCATGTGGTTGTAGCAAAGTCTGTTGTTCATCCGGAGCATCCGAAAATTGCGCTTCACCAAAAAAATGGGGTCCAGTTTTTAGAGACGAATCCGAAAAGACATGTCGTTGCTCGAATATGGGGTCGGCTTCAAAAGAAATGGAAAAGAAATCTACCCGGATTCGTGCAAACCGATCCGATTCGGAATTTTAAGATGCATCTGGTTAAACAAAAACCGTCATTGGTTATCTTATCACAAGGTATAAATTTCGATGGGGTGGGGTATATGTATGCCTGTATGGAAATGGGGATTCCTTATGTCATTATCTCCCACAAGGCGGCGGAATCTTTTTGGCCCTGGCCCGCTGACAGGACATGTATACAGCAGATCTTTTTAAACGCCAAGGCTTGCTTTTTTGTTTCTCGGCATAACCAGCAATTGACCCAGGAACAGTTTGGCTTGTCCTTGCCCCATAGTAGGATTATTTTTAACCCGGTGAGGGTGACGCGAACGGTACCTTTCCCAACGGTTATGTCAACCTTCCATATATGCTGTATCGGCCGATTGTTTATCGTTGATAAAGGGCAGGATATCTTGCTGCGGATTTTGAGTAGGCCGGTCTGGAAAACCCGGAATATCCATTTGACAATTTTTGGTTCGGGCCCCGATGAGGTCGGGTTGAAGGCGCTCGTTAACTACCTTGAAATTGATCAGGTGACGTTTGCCGGTTTTACCAATGACTTTGAAGAAATATGGAAAAATCAACATGCATTGGTGGCTCCATCACGCTGTGAAGGGCTACCTCTCACGATTGTCGAGGCTATGAAAACCGGTCGACCGGTCATTACCACTAACGCCGGTGGGAGTGCGGAGTTTATTGAAGATAATGTTACGGGATTTGTGAGCCATTGTAGCCAGGAATCTTTTGAAGATGCCATGGAACGGGCATGGGCACGCAGATACGAATGGAAAGAAATCGGTGAGGAAGCGCGGAAAGCCATTGATCATATTTTACCGGCCCACCCTGAACAGGATTTTATTGACATGCTTACTGACTTTTTATGATGAGTTACCCATTAGTTTCGGTTATTATACCCACTTACAACAGGGCGTTTATCGTTATGAAAGCGATTGAAAGCGCGTTGCAGCAGACCTATCCCAATGTGGAAGTGCTGGTTATAGACGATGGCTCGGAAGACCATACCGAACAATTGGTTTCCGTAGAAAAAAGGGTAAAATACATTAAAATTCCACATGGCGGGCAATCAACCGCACGCAATGTAGGCTTGGAATTATCTCAAGGAACATTTATTGCCCCATTGGACTCCGATGATGTATGGACACCGGATTTCCTGATGAAATGTGTACATGCGATTGAGCATTTCCGGTTGGATTTCGTGTTCGCAAACTGGCTTCAAGAAAACAAAATCGGGGGGCCTCACGATTTTTTATGCCGAGATCCATTTTTACGACCTTATATAGGGAAAGATCAGGTAGGCGACTGGATGTTATTGTCAAGCGATGACTTACGAAAGCTCTATTTGTCTGCTTGCCCGTCCCCTTCGTCGTCTACCGTTATCCGTAAATCATCTATCGCTGGAAGATATAATAAATTACTGCGGATAGGAGAGGACTGGAGCCTATACTTGGATATGATTCTTAATAAACCGTGCAGGGCTGCCTTCACCTTGGAAAAATTATGGTATAAGCAGGTGCACGACCATAACATATACGACGGTCGCGTAAGGAACCAAGTGTTGGAAATCATGAATGTAGATGATCAGGAAATTCTGAATCTGTACCAGCATTTGTTGCGCGACGATGAAATAGCAGTTTTTACAAAGAAACGTGTTTCAGTAATGATGGAGCTAGCGAAACACAAGTTGATACGCGAAAGGCGTTTTTCCGAATCGTGGAAACTATACAAAGAAGCTTTCATGTTACAACCTTTGCGAGCGGTTATGGAAATTCCTAGTCTCATGTCTCAGGCTTTCCGAAATCGTTTGATGAAGTTGTCGCTTTTTTTTAATCTTATGGATTCGTGATGATAGCCGATTTTAAGAAATTGACGACCGCCATTAACAAGGGCGTCGATTTCCTATATGAACACCAATATCCCAGTGGGGAGTTTTGTTGCTATATCGCGTCCGATGATGATATGCAAAATGATATTACGACGGATTCATGCGTTTTTCCAACCGCTGTGATTGGACTGTGTCTACAGACATTGCCAAAGACCATCCAAACAGCGCGGATATTGGAAAAGATATGTATTTTTTTACAGTATCAAATGATGAGAGGAGGGGTGTGGAATTTTTTTACGGTCCGGAATCCGTTATTTAAGGTGAATCCTCCGGATCTCGACACTACCGTGATGGCTTCTAAAGTTTTAATCGGATGTGGTGTGGAATTTCCCGATAATGAAAGAATTTTTCTTTATAACAGAAGCAGGAACGGATTGTTTTATACGTGGATCACGACCCGACTCAAAAATAAGTTAGATCCTATTTATCTGAAGTTAATTCTCCGGGAGTTCAAATATCCGATCAGAAATATCTTATATTGGACTAGAAACGAAAGCGGCAAATATGATATTGATGGTGTCGTAAATGCTAACGTTCTCTACGCGCTTGGATTGAATGAAGATACACGGGGAATCATCCCTTTTCTCAAAAGTATATTGTATACGAATGCCGAAGATGATTGCGACAAGTGGTATCGAAATCCCTTTACGTACTACTATTTCCTTTCGCGAAACTTTAATCGTGGTATAGATGAACTGGTTCCGGAAGAAACTGTCATCATTGAGAAAGTTTTAGCCCGTGCTTCGGTTACAGGCCTTTTGGGTGATTCTCTGTTGGATACGGCACTTGGGGCCACTGCGTTAATCAATGCGGGTTACCGAGGTGATCGGTTAGATAAAGCCATTCATTTATTATTGGAAAGTCAAAACGTTAGAGGCTATTGGCCGCGGAGATCGTTTTATTACTCGGGGCCCAGCAAAGCAATGGGATGGGGGTCGGAGGAGCTCACTACAGCATATTGTCTAGAGGCCATTATGGCTTATATTAGATTGCGTTATGGCGTTTCGGATAAAAGTAGTTAAGGCGATTCGGGCGGCTGAATGGTGGGAATACAAATTGCCTCCCATTCTGGCAATAGCATACGCAACAAGCGAGTTTTCTGATATGCCGCTATATAAAGTAGCGCCATACTGCTTATTCTATCTTGTATCCTTAGTCATTGGTGCCATTTACGTAAGTATTATCAATGACATCACCGATATTGATGCCGACCGAGCTGCTGGGAAGCGGAACCGATTGGTGGGGATTCCAGCCAAATGGAGGTGGTTGTTCCCTATTGGATGCGTGGTCATTGGGATGGTATTTGGTTATTTGATGTGGCCGGATATATTGACCGTCACTTTCTATTCCTTGGCGTGGATAGCGTTCAGTCTATATTCCATCCCACCATTCAGGTTCAAAAACAGGGGGGCATTGGGCCCTTTATGTGATGCATGCGGGGCACATTTGTTCCCTACATTGACAATGTTATCGGGGATCAGCTCCATATCTGGTCAATCCGTTGATTTTTACTGGCTTATAATCGTTGGTATTTGGGCTTTTTCGTTTGGGCTTCGAGGAATTTTGTGGCATCAGTATCTGGATAGGGAAAACGATTTCAAAGCAGGTATAAGGACGTTTGCTACACAGATGAATCTTTCAGTATTTAAGCCCATTGCAATCACTATTTTCAGTATTGAATTAGCGGCTTTTGTTGGAATATTGGGATACATAGATGAGAAGCTATTAGTGATATTACTATTGGTATATTTCGTCCTCGTTGTCATTCGCCTGAAGCGCTATGGCCATAAACCAATTATTCTGATGACACCGAAAAACCAACCGTTCCAAGTATGGATGCTTGATTTTTATCAGGTTCTTTTTCCCGTGGGGCTATTGTTGATAGCTTGTTTCCATGACCCTCGATCGGCAATTGTGTTGATTGTTCATTGTGTATTATTCCCGATGAAAATGATTGCGATTATTAGGGATTTTGCGGTAACCATCCTCAAATTTATCATCAGATAGCCATTGGGCATCGGGCTCGGCTTTTCTGCAGGATCGATTGTAGTGCTTTGGCTACAAATGTAGTTTATTCGATGGTTTTCTTATTCTATTCGCTGAAAAAACATGCAGATTTGTGCGTGTTACAGGTTTTCTCAATAAGAAGATGAATATATGAAGAAAAAAATACTTCTGGTAGAAGACGAGCCCACGATCCGAAGATTATTACTGTTTATCCTGTCTAAGGAGTTTGACGTGCAAGCCATGGCCAACGGATACGAAGCATTTCTTTATTTGGAGAAAAATAACATTCCCGACTTAATCATCATGGATTGGGTTATGCCTCAGATGGATGGAAACGCATTTCTTAAATGCCTTAAGGTAAGTGGGCTATATTGTGAAATACCAGTAATCGTGCTTTCCGCTTCAAAGGGTATAGTGGAGGAGCTAGATAGTCTTCCATATTCAATCAGTTATTGCCTCCGTAAACCTTTCGATCCACTCAAATTAAAACAAACCATTGAAAACATATTTAATACATCACCCTATGGATTTGTTAACTGATATTAAAAAAGAGCAGCATTTTCTCACCATATCCATAGCGTACTTAGGTACGAAGTTCAGGGATGAATTGGAAGAGGGCATGTTTGATAACGTCGATATCGCTAAATTCGATGAAATAGAAGATTTGGAACATTATATTCAGAATTGCCACCTATTACAAATCCCGGAAATCTTATTGTTGGAGATTGGTGATGAGGTTCTGGATACAAAACGGTTGATCAACAATATAAGAAAAAACCCCCTAACTCAGGGAATCAGTGTTATACTGCTTAGCTTTAAAGGTGACAGAAAAACCGTAGTGGAGACATTTCGGCCTTTTGTGAGGGACATCTACTTTTACCCGTTCAATGTGGCTGATTTACGGGAACGTATTAAACTGATTCTAAGATTCAGATATATCCAGAATGACCGGCAAACCTGTCCGGCCACCCCTCCAAAATCGTACGTTATACCGCCTACCAAGCGATTGTTTGACGTGGTGGTAGCAGGGTTGCTGTTATTGCTTTTGTCGCCGCTTATGCTATTGATTGCATTATTAATCAAACTTGATTCGAAGGGACCTATTGTCTACAAAAGTAAGCGGGCAGGAACAGGCTATAAAGTCTTTGATTTCTATAAGTTCCGTTCCATGAGGGTTAATGCGGAAAAAGAATTGGATGAGTTGGCAACTTTGAATCAATACGCTGCTAATAATGGGGTGTCTGCTTTTGTAAAAATAAAGAATGACCCGAGGATTACGAAGCTCGGTTCTCTTTTGCGAAATACAAGTTTAGATGAACTACCCCAGCTTTTCAATGTACTGAGAGGGGATATGTCGTTGGTCGGCAACAGACCCCTACCATTATATGAGGCGCAAGAACTCACATCGGATGAGTGGGCTATGCGGTTTTTAGGGCCAGCGGGGATAACGGGGTTATGGCAGGTAACCAAACGCGGGGGCAGTGAGATGTCCGACGAAGAGCGGCGTCGACTCGATAACGATTACGCGAGTGACTTTTCATTTTGGATGGATTTGAAGATTTTACTGAAGACGGTTCCGGCGTTGTTTCAGCGTGAATCCGTTTAAGGTCATAAATGCCTCTCACTGGCGTTTTTACTTTTACGGGCTTTTGATGTACACGGAAGTGGAGCCTAAGTCTGTACTTCTCCTGGCCATACGACTATCTCGTTGGAGGTATAGAAATCGATTGCTTGAATAATGAAGCTGCGTTGTTTGCCAATAAGGCTAATCATGTAGCATGTTTACTACATTTCCTCGGAAAGCAGCATGTAAACCGGTGATTTAAAAAAAAAATACATGAATTTTGCTGCGAGATATGAAAAACAAAAGAATCATCAACAATGGAAAAGCATGATGTTTACCACGCAAATTTGTTATAAAGCAATGAAGATATTACTTATAATTTCAATGATTTTTGGAGTGGCTTCAAAAGCGATTTCGCAAGAGTCGATTATGGCCGACATCAAGTTGGAAAAATTGGATCGCTTGATTGAATTGGCAATTGAAAACTACCCACAAAGAAAAATCATGGACAGCAGGGAGTCCTTAGCGAAAAGCACGTTAAACGGCGCGCGCGTATCCTATTTTGACGCGCTTAATGCATCGTACTTTTATCGCCCAGAAAGTAAGACAGCTATTGATCCGGCAAACCCTTACGTAGTGAATGGTTGGCAATTGGGCGTGACGCTCAATCCCGGCACATTGCTGCAAAAGCCATTTCAGGTTAAACAGGCAAAAAAGGCGTATGAGATAGCTAAGCTTGAAACGCAGGAATATCGATTGCAATTGACAAATGAGGTTAAAAGCAGATACTATGATTATGTACTTTCTTTGAGTGAATTAAAATCACAGACCCAGGCAGCGCAAGATGCTGAAGCTTTATTTGAAGATGCTCGGTTGAAGTATGAGCGAAACGAGATAGAACGCAGCGAATATTCAAGTGCTAGAGAAGCGTATTACTTAACGAATAGTGAATTTAGATTGGCCGAAATTGCTTTCTTGAAAACGAAAGACCTTCTAGAGCAATTGATCGGTGTTAAAGTTGCTGACATAGAATAATTTCGATTTATGATTGATTTCAAGGCGCTATTGAAGTATTTGGTAAGGCATGCTTGGCTTTTACTGGTTGTGCCGTTAGTAACCGGCGTGCTGACATACTTCCTTACCGAGGACATGCCGGATAATTATACGTCTGAAGCAAGGATTTTGGCTATTTCGAGTGTTTCCGTTGGAGAGGTCTCTAATGCCCGCCAGTTCAATTATTTTACAGAAATGATCCGGTCAAAGTCGATGATTAATGTGCTTTCATATCGACTGATTATTCACGACTTGGAAAATCAGGAGTCGCCGTTTAAAGAGTTGAGTGATCCGTTAAAGGCGCTTTCTCCTGCCCAACGCCAAGAGGTTTTACAGGCTTATCGGAAAAAGCTCCGTGAGCGTTCGATTATTTCTCCTGCGGATAATGAAGGAGCCTTAAAGCTTTATGATTACATCAAATCTATGGGGTATTATGAGGCTAATCTCCAAGAGTCTATTTCCGTCTCCCAGAATGATATTACCGGATTTATAGATGTTGCGTTCACATCGAATGAGCAGGGTTTATCCGTTTATGCGGTAAATGCGTTGGTGGAAGATTTTGTTGATTATTATAATATACATCTTTCGTCTAGCAGCGACAGTAGGCGGGCTTCGCTCGATTCTACAATTACAGACAAACGGTTACGGGTAAGCGAAGCGGAGACTCAGCTGAATGCGTACAAGTTGAGCCGTGGCGTTACCGGAGTTGGAGACCAGTCGAGTGCGTTATACGAGCGCGTGGCAACTTATGAACAGAACCTAGCAGATAATAGGCGGCAGATTTCGGCAACCAAGGGGGCTATTCGCGCTATAAATCAGAAAATTCAGGAACAGACAACAGAAACAGGGCAATCAAATAGCAGTGAGATTGTGATGTTGGACCAAGCGCTAAAATTAGCTAACCAGCGCTATGTAGACGGTGGATTCAAGTCGGCCGACAAGCAGATCGTCGATTCCCTCCAATTAGTACGGAAAGCCAAACTCGCTGGGTCTACGACGAGTAATGGTGAAGTCTCTAGAGTTGCTAAAGCTGAATTGTTGAGTCAACGAAGAACGCTTGAAACCGAGTTGGCGATGCTCGAAAATAGCACTGCTGCACTAGAATCAGAGCATCGATCATTAAAATCGCGTTTAGACCGCATTATGCCGGCAGACGCCGAGCTACAACGCCTCCAACAGGAGTTGGATTTGGCTTTGGAAGGTTATACGGAATCTGTTGGCCGATTGAATACGATTGGAGAAGAAGGGTTGTCGGCTTGGAGGTTGAGTATTGTGATGCGCGGGCTCCCCGGAGAAGCTCAGGCGTCAAAGCGAATACTCTATGTGGCTGGCGCCGGAGTGGCAGGTGGCTCGGTTTGCTTAGCCCTTCTATTCATCCTCTTCTTGTCAGATAGATCCGTTAAAACCGTGGATGAACTCGCCAAGTACACCAACGGGATGCCAATAATTGGTGAAATAGTGAACTGTCCGCTGCCCGAGCGTGATTTCGAAGAGGTATGGGAGAATACAGAAGGCAATAAAAGATACGGAGCACTGAAGAACCAATTGCGTGTTATTCGATTTGAAATCAAGAAGTATTTAATGGAAAGCAATGGCAAGATACTGGTAGTTAGTGGCTTGAATAAAGGTGATGGGAAATCGTTTATTGCTTCCTCGTTGGCTTACTCTTTCGCCATAAGCGGAGTTAAGGTACTGCTCATTGGTGATGATGATCAAGCGATAAAAAAAGACATTGAATTGGCAAAGGAGTCGCCAGTTGCGAATAATTTCAATCACTTTCTGGCCGAACGAAAAATCAAAGCAACTGAGCTGATTACGTTTCTAAAAATAAATAACACCAAAAGATCGCTTATGGAATTGGACGGTATTGATGGGCTGCATTCCAGTTTTGACGTGTTAAAGAGGGAATTTGATTTAATCATAATCGATGGCGGTGATCTCGGTAAAACAAACGAAATAAAAGAATGGCTGTATTTTGCCGACGGTTGCCTTGCTGTCTGTAGCTCGGGTACGGTAATCGACGAAGAGGCCAAGCGGAGAATATCATTGATTGGAAACCAAGAGCATTTTCTTGGATGGGTGTTCAATAAGTCATTAAAAGTTGGGTAACGTATCGAGACCATTTGCGGGCCTATTTAATGTAGCAGGTAACACACATGTTTACGTTGTCATAGGTATGCTCCTATTAGCTCCTTGCTTGATCGGAGCAATGACCATACTCGGCGGGATCGTTGTTCCATTGGTGTTGATTGGGCTTTCGTTGGGTACCATTTACCTGATTTTGGTTTTCAAACAACCGTTTTTAGGTGTTGTATCCATTCTATTTATCGGCTTTTTTGAGTGGGCTTTCACGCGGGAGTTGGTTGAGGTTCCGATGTATGTAATTGACGCGATGACGGTTGCGACTTGGGCTGCCGCTCTGGGGGTCTCGAAATCAACACCTTTTACCTTTAGGGGCAATGACTTATTAATCGTCTTGCTGATATGGACTTGCTGGAGCGTATTAATGGTCTTATCGCCCAGCGCCAGCATCGCCGGCTGGATTCGCGAACTTCGGGTCGGGGTTTTATTGCCTTTTTTGGTGGTTTCATTGGGTTTTGCGGTTATAGAAACTCATCGTCAGTTAGACTGTTTCTTGGCATTGAGCATCCTGTTTTCGCTCATCGGTGCTCTAAACGGTATCAAACAACTGCATATTGGACTATCTCCTGGTGAACAGGCTTTCTTGGATGACGGGGGAGAAATAACCCATGTGCTTTTTGGCCAACTACGGGTTTTTTCCTTTTACAGTGATGCTGGGCAATTCGGTGCTTCGCAAGCCCAATTTGCATTGATGTGTTTCGTGCTTTTCTTCGGTAAATTTACGTGGTGGAAGCGGATGCTCCTGCTTGTGTTTGCAGGAGTGTTGTTTTATGGTATGCTTATATCAGGTACCCGCGGTGCGCTTTTCGCGCTGCTGGCTGGAGGAGTGGTGGCGATTTTTCTCTCAAAGAAATTGATTTATATGTTAAGCGGTGCGTTTGTGCTGCTACTTTTTGTTGGGTTTCTGAAATTCACCTACATCGGTAATACAAATTATTCAATTTATCGGTTGAGAACCGCCCTTGACTTTGAAGATGCATCCTTAAATGTACGCTTAGTGAACCAGGAACGGCTGCATGCGTATTTAAATACGCGGCCGTTTGGCGATGGCTTGGGCACCATTGGTTATAACGGTGTAAAATACAACCCCGGCACATATTTAGCCTCTGTTGCCCCCGATAGTTACTGGGTTAAGGTATGGGCCATGTATGGTATTGTTGGATTTACGGTTTGGTTTAGCATGATGATGTATATTTTGGGAAGAGGGTGTGGTATCGTATGGGCAATCCGACATGCCGGGTTGCGTATAAAATTGCTGGCATTAACCGCGGGCTACGCTGGAATTTTTGTTTGTAGTTACGGTAATGAGGTGATGAATTATCCTCCCTCATCATACGTCATGTATCTGTCTTGGGTTTTTATCTTTTTAGGACCGCGATTTGATCAGTATCTTTCTGAAAAAGAGCAAGGTGAAAAAGTAAAAGTAAGAAACTATGCCGTTTGAGTGGTTCGTTATTCCGGGGATAATTTGTTTTGCTTGGGGTTTTTTCAAAGGTTTGTCGAAATTGAAATAAATTGGTTGCATCGATTATAAAACAGGTGAAAGCAAATCCGAAGTTAAAAAGGCTGGCGCTTCGGATGATGATGCCCAAAAACCAGGCAAGACCTCGTTATTGGGTGCGGTTATTGCTTAACCCGTTTTTCCATGATCGCAGCCGCGGTAGCGTCATCAGGCTCAGAACAAGAATGGATGTGTTTCCGTTTAACGCTTTCTCTTTGGGAAAAGATTCTATAATTGAAGACTTTGTAACGATCAATAACGGTGCTGGTGATGTACAGATCGGCGAGCGGAGTATTATTGGCATCTCGTCTGTATTGATTGGCCCGGTCAAGATCGGAGACGATGTAATGTTAGCTCAACATATCGTGATATCGGGATTAAACCATAGTTATGAAGATGTTTCGTTGCCGCCAAGCAGGCAAAAAGAACGATGCGAGGCAATTATTATTGACAATGGAGTTTGGATTGGCGCCAATGCTGTTATTACGGCGGGTGTGAGGATCGGTAAGCATAGTGTGGTGGGCGCTGGCAGTGTGGTAACGAAAGACATTCCTCCTTATACAGTAGTTGTTGGAAATCCGGCTAGGCCGATTAAGTTTTTTGATGTGAAAACTAACGATTGGAAAAGAACTAAGTGCTGATGACTATGGATATTACGCAGGTATTTTGGCTTGTCATTCAATTGTTCTTTTACCAAGGGCTCTTGATGCCAGCGGTACTCCGATTGGTGGGATTTTTGAGGAATACTAGCAAGGTAGGGAGCGATAAAATGCCGGAGGATATGGGTGAGCATGATTATGCCATCATTGTTACCGCATATGGTCAAAGTAGCCAAGTTCCGGCAGTAGTTAACTCATTGTTGGGTTTAGATTACGGTACGTTTGATATTTACGTCGTTGCTGACAATTGTGACACCAGTGGATTGAAGTTTGACGCTGAAAAAGTGCATTTACTTACGCCCCCCGTCGAATTGGCCAATAATGTGAAGTCTCATGCCTATGCTGTTTCGAATTTCGTTCGCAATCACCAGCGTTTGGCAATCATCGATGCGGACAATTTGGTTGATAGCGGCTTTTTACATGAAATGGATAGATTGTTTGAGCGTGGTTATCGTGCCGTTCAAGGAGTTAGGCGGGCAAAAAATCTAAACACTACCTACGCTTGTTTAGATGAAGCTGGAGATATCTTTTATCGATATATCGATCGGAAATTATTATTTGAGGCTGGTTCTTCTGCCGCATTATGTGGGTCCGGAATGGCGTTCGAGTCGGATCTATATCGCTCTTTTATGAATGATTATAAATTGAGTGGGGCAGGCTTCGATAAGTTATTGCAATATGATATCGTTAAGCAAGGTCTTCGTATAGGGTTTGCGGAAAAGGCGGTCGTTTTCGATGAGAAAACAGCGGCAACGGATCAATTGGTCAAACAGCGCGCCCGATGGATAAATACGTGGTTTAGATTTTGGGGACTAGGTTTAAAATTGTCATTATATTCCGTTAAAGGTAGGCGTTCTAATCTGTTTTTTTTCAGCATGATGTTACTTCGGCCGCCACTGTTCCTCTTGATTGGCTTTCTTGGCTTGGCGTTGATCGTAAATATTTTATTTTATCCGTGGTTTCTACTCCTTTGGGGGCTAGCTATATCGGTATTCATAGGCACATTTCTGATAGCTTTAAACTATTTTAATGCTGACCGTGCAGTCGTTAATGCCTTGTTTAAGGTTCCGCAATTTGTTTTTTATCAGATAAAGGCGCTTTTCAAATCACGGAGAGCAAATAAATTGTCGGTGGCTACAGCGCATTATTACGACGCAAAAACTTCCGATATCGAACATGATTCTTGACGTAAAGATTATTTAAACTAATGGAACTGATTAAGCGAATAGTAAGGCGATATTTAAGCACGTTGGCTTACTTCTATTCTTACCTTAGGTATCGCGTGTTTATTCGTATGGGACTAAGCATTCTAATGGGGTTATTAGACGGATTCGGCTTGGCTATGTTTATCCCGCTGTTTCAAATGATTGATGGTGAGGGGGGAAGTGGGCAGGATGAGAATTCGGGTGTTGGCTTTTTGGTGAACGCTATTCAGGGGATAGGAATTGAGTTGACTTTGACGAATACGCTGTCTTTGCTGATTGTATTTTTTGTTTTAAAGGGTGTGGTAGCTTATATAAACCACAACTATGAAGTAATTTTGAAGGAAGCATTCATCAAACAGATTCGATATGATATCGTTGAGGGGCTTACCCGGATGCAATTTAAGTCGTTTGTTTCCGCTGATGTTGGTAGAATCCAGAATACCGCAACTGGTGAAGTAAATAAGCTCTCGGATGCTTACGCCACCTATTTTGACACGATCCAACAGGGTGTGCTTATCACGGTTTACATGACTTTTGCATTTACCATTGACGCTTCTTTTGCGGTATTGATTACAATCGGAGGGGTTCTGACTAATTTTCTGTTTACCAGGATATTCAACGTTACGAAACGGTTTTCCGCTATTGTTACAGGTGTAGCGCATCGTTATCAGGGGCTGGTAATACAATTCGTGGCGAGTTTTAAGTACCTTAAGTCTACAGGATCTGTGTCAAAAATGGAAAATATTGTTAAAGACACAGTGGTCGACCTACAGGTTAATAATCGTCGGATGGGACGCATGTATGCACTCTCAACGGCTGTTAGGGAGCCTTTGCTAATTGTCATCGTTGCCGTTGTGATTTACTTGCAAATTAACTTTTTCGGGGGAAATCTAGGGGGGGTGATTGTAAGCTTATTGTTTTTCTATCGGGCTCTCGCTGCAGTGATATTGATGCAGTCTTCTTACAACCATTTCCTTGCGGTATCCGGTTCGCTAGACAATATGGTGGCGTTTGACAATGAGCTAAAGCGTAACTGCGAGGATGACGGCGATGTTTTGCTTGAAAAAGTTCATGGACAGATTATAATGGATGATGTTTCGTTCGGCTATGGGAATAAGACAATACTGCGCAACATCGACCTTACCGTGAACGCTAACGAAACCCTAGCGGTTGTTGGCGAAAGTGGTAGTGGAAAAACCACGCTAATAAATGTGTTGATAGGTCTACTGCCCTCAAACAGTGGCCGTATAACGGTTGGGGGAATTGATTTAGCTCGTTTAAATAAAGCGACATTCAGAAATCGAATAGGTTATATCGCGCAAGAGCCAGTGGTATTTAATGATACGATTTTTAATAATGTAACGCTTTGGGATCTGCCTAATGAAGGAAACCGGACGCGTTTTTTTCATGCGCTCGAACAAGCCTCGTTAGATGAATTTGTTTTGGGATTGCCGGACAAAGAAGAAACGCTTTTGGGGAACAACGGAATTAATATAAGTGGGGGACAAAAACAGCGTATCTCAATAGCCCGAGAATTGTATAAAGATATTGATATACTGATACTCGATGAAGCGACATCTGCGTTGGATTCCGAAACGGAGCAGAATATTCAACATTATATCAATAAGCTAAAAGGACAATTTACGATACTTATTATCGCGCATCGTTTGTCGACGATACGAAACGCCGATCGAATCGCGGTGTTAAGTCACGGCGAAATTATCGCTATTGATTCGTTCGATAACCTAAAAGGAAATTCACAGCATTTTAAAAAGATGCTCGATTTTCAAGATTTTGCTTCGCAATGAACCAGTCTATTCCCACGGTTGTTATTTTAGGTGCCGTAAGGTACGCGAAAGACTTTCATTCTACAAGCCTGAATACGGCCATTTATCTTTCCCAAAGGACACATGTTTTATATATCGAAAATCCATTTACAGTTAAAGATCAATTGCGGTTTTCGGTTAAGAAAGCCCCATCAAATCAGAAGGGGCGAAAATCAATTTGTGGCGTGGACCAATGTATAAGCTCGGACTTGGAGATTATTACACCTCCTGTTGTTTTATCAACACATTTTCTTCCCGAAGGATGGTTATATAGGCGTTTGCAAGATATCAATGAATGGCGGTTGGTCTCTTTTATTCGGTTGCAATTGAGAAGACGTGGAATAACGGAATTCGTATTTATCAATTCGTTCAATTTCCATTATCCAGGTGTCGGTCGGAAACTCAAGCCGTTGTCAAACATCTATCAATGTGTAGACCCACTTGTAATGGATTTTGACAGCAAGCATGGTGTCGTTTCCGAAAAGATATTGCTGAATGAATGCGATGCTGTTTTCTGTACAAGTAGCGCATTGTTTGAAGAAAAACGTGCGGTTAATGCTAATACCCATTTTATACCGAATGCTGCTGATGCTGCGCATTTCCGTAAGGCAACGGAAACGGAGACGCCAATTCATGAGTGTTTGCAACATATCGATCGTCCCATTGTGGGTTATATTGGTACGGTGGAGCGTAGATTGGATTACGTTTTTTTGAAAGAGCTGTTTGCCAGCAATCTAGATAAGCGGTTTGTTTTTGTGGGACCGGTAAGTCCGGAATTTGTGCCGGATTGGTTTTATACACAACCCAACGTGGAGCTCATTTCATCGAAAAAGTACGTAGAACTCCCATCTATTATCAAAGGGTTTGACGCGTGTTTGATTCCTTTCAAGGTTGATTCTGTAAGCCGAACTATTTTTCCATTGAAGTTGTTTGAGTTTCTGGGATCGGGAAAACCTGTTTTGGCAACGAATTTCAACCCAGATTTGAAAGCATATACAGGTAGTGCCGTGGATTATTGTGGTACTGTAGGCGAGATGAACCTTGCGCTGGACCGAGCATTAAACAATCCAACAGCTGGATTAGCCACTCGATTGGAAATAGCGAATCAAAACACTTGGGAACAACGGATTGAGCAAATTATTCACCTTATATCTAAATCTTTTCGAGAAAAATAGTTTAATGATAAGGAAATTTTTTTCATATTTCCGTATTAAAAAATGGTATGTTTGTTGTTAGTATAAATATTTACGATAAAAAATTTAATCTAATGTGGTTTGGTTTGTGCTGAATTTAAGTGCTTCCATTTGTTTTTTTATTGAAAGGATATTTGATTTCTTTTGTTGCAGCGGGTTTTTGGGTGAAATTCTTATGAACTGCGTTAGTGACTCATATGATTGTTTATTAGGTGTGGATCAATTAAATAATGTAATTTTATGAATCCGATGAAAATGTATGGACATCTTGTAGCGGTGTTGGTGCTGGTCGTTTTGTTTTTTTCTGTTCAATCATGTGCGAAAGACCGTGCCGCCAGCGAGGACCAAGTAGTTGACCCGTTGCCTGATTCTATAGTAAATACGGTTTTATCGCCTATCCCCATGGATAAATTTATCGGAGCGAATGGAATCCACGAAGATGATTTGGACTGGATGGAGCCGATTGGAACGTTGAGGGCTTACTGCAATTGGGATTGGTTTCAAGGAGACAGTCCGGAGAATGAACTCATTTTCCAAAACTCGAGGAGCGGTTGGTATTTTGATGATGTGTTCAAACGTATCAAATCGAAAGGCATCTCTATTGTCATGTGTTTTCAGGGTGCGCCAAAGGGACTCCAAGGTGGCGACGACTTTAAATTCAGTGATAAGCCTATTGATGCGCCCGGACTTAGTACTACAGATCCTCATTCGTATCGCAAAGTTTCTGAAATGTTGTACCAAATAGCGGCGAGGTACGGCAAAGCCAAGGTTGATGTTGATGCGCTAACCTCGGATGATAAACTTTCCGGGCTTGGTTTAATCGATTATATCGAGGTTGGAAACGAGCCAGATAAGGATTGGGAGGGTGAAGACGCGGAGTTTTCCCCCGAAGAGTACGCCGCCATGCTTTCGATATGTTATGACCGTATAAAGGAAGCAGACCCTGAGATGAAGGTCGCAATGGCCGGATTAGCAACCTTAAGTACTGAATATGTTGAGCGTATGAGGGACTGGTTCGTTGAGAATCGTCCAGATAAGAAGTTTGCCGCGGATGCGGTAAATGTGCATATTTATGCTTTCAATAATAAAATTGTGTGGGGGAAAACGTGGCCTTTATTCGGGCCGTCTGAAACGCCGGAGGATGCTCTTTTCAAAAAAAAATCTGCTGAGCTAGTTAATTTTTGTAGAACGCATATTCCAAATAGTGAAGTCTGGATTTCTGAATTTGGATGGGACACGAATGCAGAGTCTGTTTTAAGCCCTAAGCCAATCAGCGGAATATCTCTCGAAGAAACACAAGCCCGTTGGCTTATTAGGGGCTATCTCGAGTTTGCGGCCGCGGGAATTTCACAGGCCCATATGTTTATGCTGGTGGATCCGAGCCAAAATTATATTTCCACTCAATTCGGTACCAGCGGATTGTTGGACCGCACGTTAGCATTTTCGAAGAAAACATCTTGGTATTACGTACACCAATTCAGGGATGCACTGACGGGTCTTTATTTTGTTGGTGAGGAGAAAAGCGACAATCCTGATTTGCGCATATATAAATTTATAGATCCGGAAACGAAAATAGGATGCTACGCGGTATGGATGGCAACATCTACAAATGCTACCGAAAAAGCTTTCGTTTTACCTTTAGATGCCGGTGCTACTGAGGCTACCCTAATCCAACTTCGGTCTGATGATAAATCGCCTAGTGCTGATAAACTGTCTATAAATAACAATTCGGTTACTGTTGATGTGTCGGAAAAGCCGATTTTTATCTCCGTAAACAAAATTGATTAATCGAAATGTCAGCTAAAATTATCGCTAAGCACCTGAATATTGTACATTTGCTCGTCTTAATCAGCTGCTTATTACCTTTTTCTTTAGCGTCTTGTGCTGGGCGTATGGACGATAATATCACACCGATTGTCGACAGAGACAGCACGCCTACAAATCCTCCCTCCGAAGGAGAAGGAGAAGGAGAAGGACACGACGACGACTCTAAGCTGATGCGATTTGAAATAGAATTCGCTGCAGACGCGGCCAATGCCACTATACAACCCGCTATGCTGAAGTTCAATAAGCGTGGGTGGGTAAGCATTGAGTGGGACGATAATTCATTGGAAGCACTTAAAGCCTTGCCGTATTTAGATGAAAGGTACTACACGGATGGTTGTGGAAATAGAATTAATTATAGCGCGGCAGTGGCCGTGAATGGGAGAAATCAGTACCACAATGAAGAGGCTGGTTTGATGAGCACGAATGTTACCTATGCGCAAATGAAGATGCTTATCGCGAAAGGCTGGGATATGGAAAATCATAGCTATTACCATGAGCCAACCGGGAATTACAACTACGGAAATGACCGCGCAAGAAATGTCAGCGAGTTAGACGAGTTGATTTATGATCGTATTGGTTACAGAATGAATGGATTGGTCGTTCCAACTAACTATGATGGATTTCCTAGTGCGGCCAAAGACTTTGGGTATCTTTTTTCCACTTCGCAGGGCACCTTCGATGATCTGCCTCCTGCAGGAAACCCCACATATAAAGACGTACAAGATTTCGATTTGGCACCGAAAGATTTTTCCTCGTTCAATCGGATGTTTTATGACGATTGGAATGAAATGAACAAAGCAGTTACGGCAGCTTTCGCAGAGATCATTACGAAGAAAAATCATTATTTTCGTATAGCATCGCATCGTGTTGACGAGCAGATTTTTGGTGGGTTAATGGAACTCTTTGAGAAATCTGGAAAGGATAATATCTTGATTATCCCGACTCGCGAAGCCATGGAGTATCGAATCATGGCTGACCTGCCAATAAGCTATGTTTTCCAAGAGAATAAGCTTTTGGTGGAAATAGATGCTTCTACACTTCCCGACCGGTTTCGTTGGCGGGATTTGAGTTTTTTGGTAAAACCCGTGGGAATAATTACGGGCGTGAAAACAGTCTCAAATATTGATAGGATAAGTTTCAATGCTGAAACGGGTCTGGTGAACATTTTCAAACAGGTAACGGCTTGGGAATAGCCTTTTAAATTGTTCCTGAATTTGTCAATCTTTAAACTTTTAACCCGCTTTTTTTGTGAAGTTGGGGCTCGTGGGCAACATCTAAATAAACAACATTAAATCGCTATGGGGAAACAGAATCGTGGTCTCTTTTTAGCCCTCGTAAAGAAGCTAGCTAGTCTTTATACTAAAGTGAGGTACAGAAATGTTCCGTATAAGTATCTCTATTTTTTCAGGGATACGGTGGCGTGCAAATTATACCAAACAAAGTATTTTTTTGGCGACTACGGTATAAAAAAGCCTTATAAAGTAGTAGACTTCTCTGGGGAATTTGGAGCTGAGTTACAATTTGCTCTCCCGTTTGCGTACTGGCATTACCTTAACGGTACATTAAAGGAGACGGTGTCTACACCGAACACGAAAGAGCTGTATTATTTTTCGCCTAAACACACAGAGACCAACCAACGTCGTACAAATGAAGGTAACTATAACTATGAAATTCCTCGAATTATACATAGCCAAGATTACAACATGAAGAAATGGGCTCAGGTTCCATTAAAATCAATTTATCGGAACGATATTTTGGTGTTTAAAAAGCCGATGCTCATTATCGCTAATAAGTATAATACCGAATGGGATGGCCCACCGGTAAGTTATTTTTCGATAACGGTACTTGATTTTTTTATAAGTCAACTTAAACGCAAATATCAAGTCATCTATAATCGCCCCTCTGGCAGCCATATTGTTAATGACAATAGTGATATTCGAGATTTAAACGAGCATGAATGGCTACGACAACAGCATCCCGAAGTCATTTTGGTCGATGATCTTTACGCCAAGAATGTCATTAAGGCTAATAATTTCAATCACTTCCAACTGTGTTTATATGCGAATTGTGAGAACTTCATATCTGTTCACGGTGGTACTTCTGTATTGGCTAGCTATTTTGGTGGAAAGAATTTGATTTACTCGAGGGCGGGAGGGGAACACTATTTCAATTGCTTTTTTGATTTATATCCTAAGCTTGCGAATACCGAGATTATGCTCGCCCAAAAAGAAGAAGAGTTATTTCCGTTGGTAGATAAATTCTTATAACTAAACGGAAGTGGACACCATCAGTGGCAATATCAGCGCTAAAAGCTTCGACGGAATTTTTTTATTATCCGGTTCAAAAGACTTCCATCCGTGATAAACTTTCTACTGGAGGTCCAAGCCAGTGATTTCGGTTGTTTGATTTGTTGCAGTTTACCAAATCTGTTTCGCAATTTTAACCCTAGATAGCCGTCTTCATTAGCGCCGGGCGGGTGTTCATAACGGTCAACAGCAATCCCCTGCGTTTTCCTGTAGGCAGACGAGCAACCGTAGATATACATCGCTTTGTCTTTCAGATTTCCCTGTACGCGTTTGAAAATATCACCTATGGTTTCATAGAAGAAAAAGCTAAGTCTAGTATAGCCAGGTTCGGGTATAAAGGCGAACTTTCCATAAGCTACGGCAATCGTTTCGTCGTTAACGAGCGGTTTAATCAGCGAATTGATCCAATAAGGTGAATATATCGTGTCGGCGTCTCCGTTGATAATATATCGTCCTCTAGCATAATCTAAACCACAGTTTCTCGCATTCTTCACTCCCTGTTTTTCCTCGAACAAGTAAATCGCACCGGCTTGCAAAATCAGGTTTTTTGTTTCATCAGACGAGTTGTTGTCTACAACGATGATTTCGGTCGGAAAGTCTGTTGCCGTGTCCGACAATGAAGACAGTGTCTTCAAAATACCTTTCTCTTCGTTATAAGCCGGGATAACAACAGACACCAACGGTACTGTTTGTTTTTGGAGCCCGTGGATTTTCTTTTTTATTGTTGATATATTTGATAACAACACATCATTTGGCCTATTATGTTTGGAAATATAAGATGGAATCCGAATGGGGCGCATAGGTGTTAATATTAATGTTTTGCATTTACGGTTGAATAAACCGATTCAATCTTATTTACCATTTTCTGTATATTATAGTTAGTACTGATGGTATTTAACGCTTCCTTTCCTAGCATTTCCCTTTCGATTTTTTTTTCCGTCAATTTTTGGATGGCGTTGGCCAACTGATCTGACCTTTTCGTTGCTATTAAAAGGCCGTTGTGTTGGTGCGTGATAATTTCTTTTGTTCCGTCTACAGCGGTCGCAATCACAGCTTTCCCCATGGCCATAGCTTCTAGTACAGCAATTGGCAGTCCTTCCCACAAAGAAGGAAGGCAGAAAATATCAATTGCGTTGAGAAGATCCGGTACATCTTGCCTAAAATCTTGAAACACAATTTTTTCTGATACATTTAGAGATGTAGCCATATCGACTATTGTTTTCTTCATGTCGCCATTGCCCACGATCAAAAAGCGTATATTTGCGTCGTTCGGCAGCAATGCGATAGCCTTGATTAAGGTCCCGGGATCTTTTTGTTCGGTTATTCTGCCAATGAATCCAACAAGCGTAACACTTCGATCAATTCCCAATTCTGTCCTTATGTCTTTAAACTGTCTATTAAGGCTGAACTTATGCTGGTCGACACCGTTTTTGATTACACATGTCCTTTCCATCGCAAATTTAGCTTTCCCTTCTTTCATGTTATTTTCCGACACGCAGAGGGTTATGTCTGATTTACGCACCAAAAACTGTTCGCTTTTAATTCTGATAAATTTTATCAAGAAGTTTTGGTTTTTGTGAAAAGACCAACCATGAACCGTGTAAATTGTAGTTAACCCGAGTCTTTTGGCGCTAAGTATTGTGTTGGAAGCTGCACGTGTTCCGTGAGCATGCAAAATGTCAATTTTTTCGGTAGCTAGTATTTTTTTTACTTTTGGCCAAATCCTGAAATCGAATGGGCGAGTGGTTTCAATCACGTAAACTTTAAAACCTTTCTGAGTTAGCAAACTAACCATCGGTCCATATGTAAACGCCAATATCACAGACTCAAAGTGGATGCTATTGAGGTGGGTTACCAGATCGAGGACGTGCGACTCGCCGCCGCCAATCTTTCCCTGCCTTATGGTATGCAGTATTTTTAGTTTTCTACGAGTCATGTTTTTATTTTTGGTTTGCCACGTCCTTGCGCTGAATCCCTTGTATTCAGAAGTGCTGTTGTAGCTTCGGACAGCGATCTGGATTATAAGCGTTCCTTGATTTTTTTGTAATAAAAGTAGATACCCGATGGCAAGTATATTAGTAGCAGTATCCCTAGATAGCTCAATTGGATGTACGCTTTATTTCGAAACGTTTCGCCTGGATATTTTTTGAAGAACCGCATGACTTCGTTGTAGAATTGCTCAACTGCTGATTTTTCCACTTTTACCATTTTGCTGATCATTTGTATTGCGTAAAACATTTTCTGTCGTCTAGCCAATGGTGCTAAGTTTGGGTAACGATCAGATGTTATGTTTTCGATTTTATTTACGCGATACAAAACCCCCTCCAAATATTTATTGAGATGGTGTTTCGCAAAAAGCCTGGAGGTTGAGGTTTCCCGGTGGTGATATGTATAAAGCGGATTGTCTATAAACACACTTTTTTGTGCGAAGGAAAAGGCTTCAAAGTTGAATAGAAAATCTTCCTCACTTTTGCCTTCCTCGAAACGGATATTTTCGGCTTCCAAAAGACTTTTTTTGTAAATCTTTGTCCAAACGAAATGGTCTAGTACTTCGGCAGACAAGAACGCTGTCATCCCTTTTTCATTGTCAAACAAAAATTCTCTTTCCGAGTGTGTACGGGGATACTTATTTCCTGCCTCATCTACCTGTTGGAATGAGCACGCGGAAATATCGGCACTATTTTTTTCGATATTTTTAACCAGCGTGGCAAACAATGTGGGATCTACGATATCGTCATTGTCGATGAAGCCGATATACTTCCCGGTGCTGACCTCAATACCTCGGTTTCTGGCGGTTGACTGTCCGCCATTGGGTTTATGGATAACCTTTATCCGAGCATCTGATCGAGCGCGCTCGTCGCATATATCGCCAGAACGGTCGGATGAACCATCGTTTACCAATATAAGCTCAAAATCAGTAAACGTTTGTTTTATCACAGAGTCAATGCAGGCGTTGAGGTATGCTTCGGCCTGGTAAACCGGAATTATGATGCTCAGTTGTTGTTTATACATCATTTGTGCTATTGGAAGTTAACAGTTTGGTTGTTTGCCGCTTGATTCAATGAATATTGGAGTGCCTTGGCAAAATAACGATCGTTAGGAGGATCTAGAAAATTATGGTGGTCACCTGGGATTTCATAGACATTTACTCCTTTTAGGGCGGCGTTGGACCAACCCAGATATTTCGGTTCTTCAAGAAAATAGATTCTTTCCTTTGCCTTGAATAAATTCACCTTTATGTCTAAAGGTACAATTCGGTACATTTGCTCTGCCACGTTATAATTTTGGTAAATTTCAAAGTGTTTTGCAAAATCTGCTACCGATTCGGCATTTTCATAACCCAATCCGGCACGCATTCCATCGACTAAACGCTTATATTGGTATCGGATGGTATCTATCGGACGGTGAAAAAACGAACTTGTAAAGAAGGCGAGTTTTTTTAATTGCCGTATTGCAAACCGCCCAGCAGTACGACTGGAAGGATCCGTTTCAAACTTATTATTAATATAGGTGTCAATAATGCCTAGCAATAATATTTTCTTTCCCTTTGCTTTTAGCTGTTTGGCCATCTCGAACGCGATTAATCCGCCAAATGAATAACCGGCAATGGCATAAGGGCCATCCGGATTATTGTCCAAAAGCTCTTCAATATACCGTCTACTTATCTCTTCAATACTGTCGAAAGCCTGCTTTTCGCCACTAAGCCCAAGGGCCTGAAACGCATATACTGGCTGCTCTGGATCCATATATTCTACCATGGTGCGATATACGAGTACGTTTAGTCCGCCGCCGTGAATGAGATAAATTGGAGGTTTAGTGCCAGTGGGTTTGATGGGAACCAGGGCCTTCCAGCTTATTTCCGCCTGTTTGCCTAGTACAAGTTGTAAGAAGTCGCCAAACTTGGATTTGTCGAAAAGGGTGGTCAATGGCAGTCTTATGTTAATTGCTCTTTCAATTTTTGTCATCAGTTCGACGGCCAGGAGGGAATGCCCACCGAGTTCGAAGAAATCGTCGGTAGGCTGGATTTTTTCGATATTAAGTATACTTGACCAGATTTGGGTAATGGTTTTTTCGATATCCGGCTGTGATTCGGAGGCAGTTTTTTGTTCCTGCTTATGGTGTTGTTGCTTTGTCGGTTTAGGCAGAGCTTTCCGGTCAATCTTATTATTGCTGGTCAGTGGCAATTGTTCGAGTGCAACCCAATCGTTCGGAATCATGTAGTCGGGTAACGAGCTACGAAGACTGGTTTTCCACCGCAATAATTGGTCTTTTCCAATTATCGGTATGGTTTCGCCCGGTATCCGGATAAATTCACGGATGGCAATCTGATTGTCAATAGAGACCGGGGGTGGAGGGAGTAGTTGCGGATTTTGTTGATTTATGAACACGGCTTCACAGATGCCGTCGGTACCATCGGTAGACCAACGCACGTGGGCATTGTAACCGTATTTGATGGCAGCGTCCCAGAGTGTATTCAGGTCAATACCATCATGATCGTGTGTCATGGAAGCCTCCACACGGTTTCTTAGTGTGCTAATGGCTTGGTTGTCGTTTAATGATTCCAGGTGGCTGGTGATTGCCAGATCACGCGTGGTACGATGGTTCGGAATGTCTCGGACAGCTACAGTTTTGCCATGGTATTGTGCCAACAACTCTTCGGTACGCTTTAAGGATTGCCACGACTCGGTATGTGTTGGTTGAACACAAGTATGGCCACTGTTGACGTAAAGCCATACGTCATAATGGTATTTAGTGATCTCATTGAGGAATTTTCCACGACGTAGCTGGACATCAACCCCCGTAATTTGCGGGACGAGTTCTCGAATGCGATAGAAAAAAGCCGGATCCATGGTCAACTCATCTTCGAGTCGCAACCTATTGGCGACGATTTTCCTGAAAGCCCCTACGGTTGTATTGTCTTTCGTATGGCTTAGTTGGTCGGCTGTGTGGTGAATAGGCAAGGTATTTTTGCCTTGGATGTCACCTAAGAAAATACAGCCTTGATCCATGTGGTTTGCTGCCTCGGTAACTACCTTGACGAGGTAATCCATATCCGGGAAATACTGAACCACACTATGTACAAGTACCAGGTCGGGCTTCACGCCGTTGAGGCAACTGAAATCGTCTGCAGGAGCTACATAAGCTCTTGCATGGCCCAGTGTGTCAGGCGAGACCGCAATTTTTTCTTGTAGTTTTTTGATTGCTGATTCCGCGTAATCCGTAGCGATATATTGGTCTACTTCAGCAGCTAACTCAAACATTAACTGTCCCGCGCCACTACCCACTTCGAAAATACGGCGGGGAGCCAGCTGTTTTATTCGTTGCGTTGAACTATCTAGCCATTCTATGGTTTGATCCTTTAAATCATCTGCCTGGTTTCCTAATTGTTTTACGATTGCCACGTCTAGGTTTTGGTCCGCAAGGTCAAGGTCTGCCTCTGACCGAATTCCTTGATGGTAGATGTTGTCCCATTTGTCTTTCCAGGTAATCGATTGTTCGGCCCGGTCGCCCGCGCTGGTAGGAACAACGTACGCTACTAGGCGCTGGTCGCCGGGTGTATCCTCCCGGGCAACGACTACAGCTTCTTTGATGTCTGATTGCTTGGTCAGTTGGTGCTCGATTTCTTCCAACTCGATTCGGTAGCCTCTGATTTTGACTTGGTGGTCCAACCGGCCGAGACAAACGATTTCGCCGCGCTCTGTCTCCTTGCCTAAGTCGCCTGTGGCGTAGATCCGCCTTTTAGGGTCAATCGGATCAGATAGAAAGCGCTCTTGGGTCATTTTTGGTTTACCGTGATAACCACGCGCCACGCCCTCGCCGCCGATAAATAGTTGCCCGGTTTCACCGCGTGGAACCGGATTCAATCTTTCGTCGAGTATATGTATTGTTGTATTGGCAATGGGCAGGCCAACTGTTACTGAAGGAAGCTCGTTAGCTCGAATTTGTTTTACGGTCGACCAGATAGTGGTTTCAGTGGGTCCGTACATATTCCATACCTCGCTGCCGAGTTCCAAAAGTCTTTTTGCCAAATCAGGAGGTAGCGGCTCGCCACCACAAAGTATTTTCGTTGTTTTCTTTGTTTCCCAACCGGCATAGGTTAACATTCGCCAAGTAGCTGGAGTGGCCTGCATAATGGTGGTCTTTGTATCATCCATCAACCGGAGCAATTCTCGCGCGTCTTTAATCGATTCTTTGTCGGCGAGTATCAATTCCGCGCCACTCGTTAACGGTAGGTATAGCTCCAAGCCGGCGATATCGAATGATATCGTGGTAACAGCCAGTAAACGATCGGCTGATGTTATGCCTGGTTCACGCTGCATGCTTAGCAGGAAATTAGTGAGGCTATGGTGTTCTATTTCCACACCTTTGGGTGTCCCAGTAGAACCGGACGTGTAGAGAATGTAAGCCAAATCATGACCTTTGGTTTTGTTTTCGGGTGCGTGACGAGGTAATAGCATGCTCTCGTGCTCCAGTGTTTCAAGCGCAACCTCTTCGCCATGGCTGGTTAATGTTCCTATATATTGGCGATTAGTAATCAGTAGTTTAGCCCCCGAGTCGTTTAGCATATAGCGAATACGATCGCTAGGGTAGGTTGGATCGATGGGAAGGTATGCAGCTCCCGACTTGGCTATTCCCAGCAGGGCAATCACCATGCTTATGGTTCTGTCTACTGCGAGTCCGACAATATCGCCTTTTTCGATACCTTTTCCTTGCAGGTAGTGAGCGATTTGGTTAGCGCGGAAGTCGAGATCACCATAAGATAGCCGCGTTGACCCGAATTGGATTGCCATTTTTTCTGGCATACGTAAGGCTGCCTCACTAATTAGCTCGAAAAACGGCTTGTCTTTAGGGTAGTCCTGTTCCTTTGAAGACCCTATTTTAGCTGTACCTTTTCTGTCCGACTGGCTTGAAATGTTCAGTGATCCAATGAGCGTGGAGGGTTCTTGAACGACAGTGTTGAGCATTGCTTCGAAGTCAGTCATCATCTTCTCGATGGTATTTGCATTGAAAAGGCCGGTGTTGTACGACCATTCTAATACAAAAGTATCGTGTGATCCAGTCAAGTTTAGGAAAATTTCAAAGTTTTCAAAGGCACGTGGATTGGAGATAAGCGTATGATTAATGTTGGGAAACGAAACATTCGTATCCATACCCATATCGATGTTGAATACAACAGGAACCAACGGAACGCGCGAATTGTCACGCTTCATTTTTATTGATTTTAGCAGCGTTCCCAATGTAAACAATTGGTGGTCGTAGTCATCGAGTAACTCTGATTTTCGTGTTTTTAGATGTTGATCGAACGGTATGGATGATTGTACAGACCCTCGGATGGGAAGTAAGTTTACACAATGTCCTACGAGGTTGAAATAGCCCGTGGCTGATTGGCCGGCAGCGGGTAATCCTATTACAATATCGGTTTGGCCGGTCAATTTACTCAGATAAACTTCGAAAGCAATCAGGAGCGTATTAACAATACTGAGTCCGTGGGTGGCCCCCAAGCGCTTGATACCGTGTGCCAAGGTGGGGTCTATGGCAAAATCATCCCTTCGGCTTTTGTAGGTACGCTGATCGGGTCGGGGCCGGTCGGTGGGGAGCGACAACGGTTCCGGAATGGTGTTAAACTTTTCAAGCCAATACCGCCGCGTCTCCAAGTAGTTTTCCCTAGAAACCGATGCTTCCATCTCTCGACTATACCTTGCCATAGGAATGGCTTCGGATAATGCCGGTTCTCTTTCAGACACCAACGCTCCATAGATCTCGGAAAGCTCTTCCAACAGGATTCCGAACGACCATCCGTCACAAATGATGTGGTGAGCGGTCAGTCTGAGCATATGGCTGTCATTCGCCAATTTGAACAAGAAGCTTCGGAAAAGTGGTCCGGCTTGCAAATCGAACGGTTCTCTTGCATCCCGGTTCCCAAATTCCGTTAAGTCATGCTCCTGATCCGCTTCGCTTTTAACAGAAATGTCCTCAAACTGAATCGTTTTCAAATATTGGTCGGCTACATAAATTTGCCGACCGTCGGCACTAAAGGTGTAGCGTAGTGCTTCGTGGCGTTGGATAATCTTGCCTAACGCCTTTTCGAGCATCTTGATGTTCAAGTACCCCTCCAAACGTAGGGAAATGGACTCATTGTAGGCACAGCTTGCCTCATGACCTCCGAGGGTACACGACAGCCAGATTTCTAGTTGCGTTTCGGCTGTTGGAACAATCCGTTCAATTTCACCGTTAAAAAAGGGATTGTAATCAACGGGTATTAGATCGTATGTCATTGTATATATGTCGGGTTACGGTGTTACTATTTGTAAAAATTTTCCCGGCTTTTTTTCATCCGCAACAAACCACGCTGCATTTCCATCCTGATTTCTGCCTAAACGAGCGTGAGCGATAGGAGGGATTGCTGTGGGATCAGTCGTCGGGATAAATCCTGCTTTTACAAGTTCGTGTACACTTCCTTCGAAGGCGTGCACGATATGACGGATGTCTTCATCAGTTTGAGCAATCGTGAGGAAACAGGGGAATCCATCTTGAATATGGATGCCCCGTAGCCGCATCGCAGCAAAAAGGAGCTCGCTGTAGGGGAATTCCTCGTGGTATTTTACTTTCCAAAGAGAACCGTAGTGCGCAATGAATAAAGGAGTTTGATATTTTTTGCAAATCTTATTGAGTGTGTCGGCTAGCTCGGCTGTCCGTGCGCTAAGCCGCTCCTGCAGTTGCGGCCCTTGCTCCTTAAGGTATTCCAAAGACGCTTTTGCACTTGCCAATGCTAATGGGTGGCGAACGAAGGTGCCTGCAAAATATGTGACGCCCGTTTCTGGAACAGAATCGTCACCATATTGCCAATAGCCTCCGTCCAATGCATCCATAAAGGTACGTTTACCAGCGATTACCCCTACTGAAATGCCTCCACCAACGATTTTTCCATAGGTGGCTAAGTCTGCTTGGATGCCCCAAATATGTTGCATGCCGTGCAAATGCATACGGAAACCAGTAATTACTTCGTCAAAAATAAGCACAGTACCAGATTGACTTGTGATATCGCGCAACTCACGTACAAATTCGATGGGTTGGAATTCTGGTCTCCTGCTTTGGATAGGCTCCACGAGTACGGCAGCAATGTCGTTTGCTCGTTCGCGGATGATTTCCAAGGCTTTTGGCGACCCGTAATCGAGGATTAACATGTTCTGTACGGCTTCCGGCAAAATACCGGATGCAGCCGGAAATGTCTTCAACTTCTTTGTGCCTCTGACGATGACCTCATCTACAATACCGTGATAGGAATTGGAAAACGCAACAATGGTGTTGCGCCCTGTTACGGTACGGGCAATGCGCATAGCGCCCAGTACCGCTTCCGAACCTGTGTTGCACAATGCCGCCCGCTCCGATCGGGTTAGCTCACACAATAGCCGACATACGTCGCCAGCTTTTTCGTGTTGTGGTCCGACTTCGTAGCCTTCGTCTATTTGCCGGTGTAGCGCTTCTGTGATAAAGTCGGGCTGGTAACCCAACATATTGGAGCCAAATCCGTTTAGAGCATCGATATATTCGTTACCGTCGATGTCCCATAGTCGTGCACCTTTGGAACGGTTTACCACGACGGAATATACTAGCTCCTTGGTGGTGGGCCGGAAACCCGAGACAACACGTGGGTCTGCCATGTGCCGGCGGTGTTCTTGTGTATATGCTTTACTTTTGGCGGTTTTTGCAACATAGCGTTCAATGAAATCAGCCAAAAATTGACTTTGCTGGTCAGTGAGTGCTGTTGATTGCCGCTCGATACGTGCAGTAGCACCGAAAGGTTTCCGGATTTCCGCGGCCTCTTCAGGTGCTAATTGTGATACGTCAGTGGTAGCTGGGTCTATAACAGGCTGTTGTCGTGGAGCTGCAACGGTAGGTTGCATGTTGGCGATTGGTATCGGTGCGGCACCTTGCAGCAGCGCGATTTGCTGCGAAATGAGACTAATTTGTTGTGAAATCAAACTGATGGCATCTACTCCATGGGATTGCGGTGGTGTAAAAGTGGGCGACATAACAGTTGGTTGTGTCGGCGCGACTGATGTAGGAGCAAGTTGGGGGACATCAGCGGGCAGTTGTGCGTCGAGATACGAACCAAGTAGGTCCAATGTATGACATTCTTCGTTGAGCATACGAAAAGTAATCGGTATGTTAAACGCTTTCTTTAAGCTTTGGGAAACTTGAGTCAATAAGAGTGAATCTAAACCTAATTCGATAAAACTCGCATCTACTGGAGCCGTCGAAATGTCGATGCCGGAAGCATTTTCCAGAATGATTTTTACTTGATCGATTAAATCATCTTTTCTCATGGTATGATTAATTGATTGTTTTTCAATAACTATATTATTGCCCGTAGGTACGTTGTTGCCGATGGACTGGATGGCGTCGATCCAATATAATTTCCTATCGTAGCTATATGTGGGCACTGCCTGCAATATGCTGGGGTGTCTAGCGTATACGCTGTCCCACTGGGGCGTTTGCCCATGTAGCCACAGCTGACCGAGCGCGGTACGCATGGAAAGACCTTCATTAGCTTGGGGTTGGTAAATCGAAGCAAAGGTTCGCATAGCAAGATTGGCACCGTGCTGTTTCGTTAAGGTGGAAGTTACCTGTCCTGCTCCTGTTTCCAAATAAACGGGACCGTCTAGTTCACGCTCGGCAAAAGTAATCGCATCCGAAAAACGAACAGTGGAGACGATGTGGTTGGCCCAATAAGCCGGGGAAACAGCCTCTTCATCAGTTAACCACTTGCCTGTAACCGTAGAAACAATCGGTGTTCGGGGCGTGTTAAGTTTGATAGATGCGATCGTTTCTTCGAATGTATCGACAATCGGCCGCATCATCTCTGAATGGAAAGCATGGCTCGTATGTAGCAGTTTAGCAGCAATTCCGTCAGCGTCTAACATATGTGCGAAAGCTGCCACCTGATCTGTAGGGCCAGCGACCACGCATAGGTTCGGAGCATTGTTGGCCGCTAGAGACAAACCGGTCGGTAGCAGTGCCGTTAAACGGTCGGCAGCGGCGCGTACAGAGAGCATACTTCCAGGAGAAACTGAGACAGAAAGCTTCCCTCTTGTAGCAATGACTTTAAGGGCCTCGGCCAGCGAAAATACCCCGGCAAGATGGGCCGCTGCGAATTCACCGATGCTATGTCCGATTAGTGCCGTGGGGTAAACGCCCCAACTCATCCAAAGTTTGGCCAATGCGTAGGCCGTAATAAAGAGCGCAGGCTGTGTATAATAGGTGTTTCGGAGCATCTCGGCAGATTGCTCTGGCGACTGGCTTAACGTCGGATACATAAGTTGGCGGATGTCTTCACCGATCTCCTGTTGTAAAATAGCCGCACATTCATCCACGGCTTCGCGGTATACAGGCTCATTGCGGTAAAGTTGGTGCCCCATGCCGGAATATTGTGCTCCTTGTCCAGGAAAAAGAAAGACAACATGTTCCGATGGTATCCTCAATTCATGGTGCTTCCACTGTTTTGTACGTAATTGTTCAATCAATTGTGCGGGGCTATCTGTAGCGATGGCGTAGCGAAAATTCAAGGGTTCGCGTGTGCGCTGTAACGTATACGCTACGGATTCCAAAGATTCATCAGAATGTCTTTCTAAGTAATCGGCAAGTTTTGCAGCGTAGTTTTCTCCGGCAGCAGCCGTTTCTGCAGACCAGTTGATAATTAGTGGCTTTCGCTCCTCCACAGTTTGGGTGGATGGCAGGGAAGGAGCCGCGTACGTACTTATTACCACATGGGCATTAGTGCCGCCGACACCAAACGAACTAACGCCTGCGTGGAACGGTTGTTCGCGATTAATAGTGTACGCACGATTATTTACCACAAAGGGGCTGTCAGCGAAATCGATATGGGGGTTAGGACTCCTGAAATTAATCGATGGCGGAATAATACCATGATATAATGACAATGCAGTTTTTATTAACCCAGCGACTCCTGCCGCATGGGTAAGATGCCCTATATTACTCTTAATGGAGCCAATTTGGCAGTATTGTTTCGCTTCAGTTTCTCCAAAGGCGAGTTTTAATCCTTCTATTTCAATAGGATCTCCCAGTGGAGTTGCGGTACCGTGAGCTTCAACGTAACCCATATCACTAGCTTGTACACCAGCATCTTCCATGGCCATACGGATTGCGAGTGCTTGGCCCGTTGATGACGGCGCCATGAAACTACCTTTTCCATGCCCGTCATTACTAATTCCTATACCATTTATCACTGCATATATGGTATCGTCATCGGCTTGGGCCGTTTCTAGGTCTTTCAGTAACACAACACCACCACCATCGCTAAAAACTGTTCCAGTAGCATCTTTGTCGAATGTACGAGTATGTCCATCTTTGCTGAACATAGCCCCCTCTTCGAAGCGTTGCCCTCTTTTAATAGGTACGGTAATCGATATACCACCGGCAATTGCCATATCGCATTGCCCATTTCGGATGGCATCGACTGCCTGCGCAACTGCTACAAGTGAAGTACTGCATGCGGTATTGATGGCCACTGCAGGGCCTTTTAGGTCGAGATGGTAGGCGATGCGTGTGGCTATATAATCTTTTTCGTTCGCCAGTGTCGTTTGGAATTCACCGATTTTAGCAATTTCTTCTGGATGATGTTGCACATTATTTAGATAATAGGTGCCACTACCAGAACCGGCATAAACGCCTATGGTATAAGCGTGCTTTTTTGTAAGATAACCGGTTTTTTCCAGTACATCTCGGCAAATTTCAAGGAATATTCGTTGCTGGGGATCCATGAGTCGGGCCATTACGGGAGTAATGCCAAACACAGCTTCATCGAACCAGCCGGTTTGATCGACAATGCCGCGGGCTTTAATGTACTCAGGCGCGGTGCGTAGCTCAAGGGGGATGGTTGTATCCAGCTCATGGTCTTCAAAAAACGATATCGTTTCCTTCGCCTCACATAATGCTTCCCAAAGCTCTTCCACACTATTAGCACCTGGGAAACAACCCGCCATACCGATAATCGCCACTGACCGGTTTCTGTTATTTCGTTGTCGCGTCTTTACACTGATTGCCGTACTTTGCCCTGGTTGGAGATAGTTGGCTAATCCGCTTAATGTAGGGTACTGATAGAGCTTGACGATTGGTAAATGATGTCCAGTTAACATTTTGAAATGGGATACGAATTTCATTGCCAATAGCGAATTTCCACCTAGCTCAAAGAAATTGTCGGCACCACTAATCTCTTCTAGTCCTAGAATTGCCTCCCAAGAACTTCGTATCGTATTTTCCGTTTCATTTTGAGGAACACCCGCACTAGCAGGTGCTTTTTTAGATTGCCGGCTCGGGACAGGCAACGCCTTCCGGTCCAACTTTCCGTTGGCCGAAAGCGGAAGCGCATCCAGATGGATGTACCGATCAGGTATCATGTAGTCTGGCAATTGCTTCCGTAACTGCGTCGAAATTAGTTTTTCATTTACTGTCTGATCGTTGCCTGTCCAATAAGCGACCAATTGTTTCCCGAGGTACGCATCGTCCCAGACGCTTGCACAGCATTGTCTTACACCCGGAACGGACACTAATACATGTTCGATTTCACCAAGTTCAATGCGGAAGCCGCGAATTTTTACCTGATTGTCGATCCGTCCCAAATATTCTATTTCAGAAGACGGAAGTCGTCTCGCGAGGTCGCCTGTTCGGTAGATGCGCCCTGCGGCAAATGGATTTTCAATAAATCGTTCGGCGGTCATTTCCGGTCGGTTTAGGTAGCCCCGCGCGACTTGAATTCCACCGATACACAACTCCCCAACTTCTCCATCGGGAAGGAGGTTGAGTTGTTCATCAACGATATAGATGCTGGTATTTTCGATTGGCGTACCAATGGTTACGGTTTCGAATGTTTCAGGTACGTGCCAACAGGTTACATCAATTGCGGCTTCAGTGGGGCCGTAGAGATTAAATAACGCAACGTGCGGGAGCTTCTTCCGAAACAATGAAATTTGATGTGCGCTTAGTGATTCTCCACTGCACAACACACGTTTCAGAACATGGCTTGCGTCTGCATCGAAATCGAGTAGAAACATTTCGAGCATGGAGGGGACGAAGTGGACAGTCGTGATTTTATAATTGCAGATTGTACGCTTTAGGTAGTCGCTGTCTTTATGGCCACCAGGTGACGCAAAGACAATCCGTGAGCCGACCAATATCGGCCATAGTAATTCCCAAACAGATACATCAAAACAATAGGTTGTTTTTTGCAGTACGGAATCATTATCTGTAAGGTCGAAATAGTTTTGAGCCCACTCTAGCCGGTTAAATAATCCGATATGTTCATTTATGACCCCTTTTGGTTTGCCGGTGGAGCCGGAAGTATAGATAACATAAGCCGCATCATTAGGCTCAGGAAAATCGGGAAGATTATGGGTTGAATATGATAGCCAGTCGGCCATCATATCATCCCATACTATATCTTGATAACAGGCTTCTGCGTCAATAACTTGCGAAAGCTTAGTGTGTATTGAGGGCGTTGTCAAAACCATCGGCATCGCAGTATCTGCCAAAATGTACTCGATGCGGTCGATGGGATATTCAGGGTCTATGGGTACATAAGCGCAACGGGCCTTCATGATAGCAAGGATGCTTATGAGCATTTCGAATGACCTTTCTAAGCAGATTCCTACCATCGTGCCCGGTTTCAATTCGCGTTCGATTAAATAACGGGCCAACTGGTTTGACTTTTCGTTTAGTTCACGATAAGTCAATACTCGTCCGTCAAAAAGCGCTGCGGGTGCATCAGGAGATTTCCGCGCTTGGTTGTCGAATACGTGAATAATCGTAGAATTTCCCTTGCTTTTCATTTGCTAGATATGAATGCTATTGTCAGCAGTTCCCAAAAGTATTACGAATATCGCTTACCTGTTGCATTCGAGATATTCCATTTTTGTATTTGTAGTGGTTATGCTACATATTCTTCCGTTTTCAGTTACAAGAAAATGTTTTTGATTCCTTTCTTTCGATCTGTTTACGTTATTTTGATTTCGGATAGGCTGACGTTACTTACGGGCACATATTATCTAACCACGTTCTTCGGAACAGTTCGGCTTCGCCGACAGGAATAATCTCGGCACCCAACATGCCACCCGCGATTACCTGCTGCTTCTGATAGCAACACTGAAATTACGAAGGCTTCATACCGACACTGTGTGATGAATTGTAATTATCACGATATCGACTTGCTTTCTCTACTTATCCTGTACGACGAAAACAAAGCAAGAATTCAATATACTGGCTACACTCAGATGAATTAACTCGCCGGCCGTAACAAGGGGGGCATGATGAAAATTGACATCGGTCAATATTCAAGCGTGCTGGTTTTTATTATCTTTTTTGCCGTTCCATTCCTCAAGGCTAAGTAATGTATTACGTGCGAACGTAGTGTTACATGGCATATGTGGCATACTAATAAATGATATTTGTGCTGTCTATTTTTCCTTTTTTCACGAAATTCATTAAAATCTTGGGGCAATAGATCCGCAAAAATAGCTTTAACCATAACCACTTATTGTGTCTCATCAAAAGAGTAAGGTGATTGTTTAGGTGGTCATCACTCAGGTATGTGTGGTGCTTTTCTTTGATGTAGTCCTGCATCCGTTTGTATTTTTCACCGGTAAATTGCCTTACCATTGAATTTGGCGTAATCCTATACGAAAAATGAGATTTTTGCAAGTAATAGAATTTGCCCCCCGAAAATGCAATTGATAACCACAAATCCCAGTCTTCAAATCCGAGATGGTTGAGATTGATGTCATAACCACCAACATGCTCCCATGCTGATTTGCGATACACGGCCATAGCGTGCATATAGTTCCAAAGCATCAACCGCTGAAGATTGAATTCGCCTATTATCCATGGTCCTTCTTTTGCATCGAAATATTCTCCATCGCTATAGACCACGGTATATAGCGGATGATTATCTAAAATGTTGATGGCTTCGTATATGAAGTCAACAGAGACTTTATCATCACTGTCTAACGGAAGAATGTACTCACCTCTTGAAAATTGTATTCCTGTATTTCGCGCACTACTTAGTCCTCGATTTTCTTGGTGAATGACATGGTAACCTGCTTTTTCCAATTGAAATAAATACGACAGTGTCTGTTTATCCGTGGAACCGTCGTTGACGATGATAATTTCATACCTGCTTTGCTTTTCGTAATCTGGAAAGCAAGCCAATGCCTCCTTTAAATATTGCCCATGATTATAGCATGGAATGACAACTGAAAGTCGTATCTGTTCTTTGTAGTACTGCATCTGAAAGGTAGTAAGCAAAATAAAATCAGCACAAATTTATCGGATAGGACTATATAATTGGGTAGGAACAACTGCTATTTTTCACTAATGTAGGTGTAAATCTACATACGATCATATCCAAATGGCAGCGTTTGGTTTATTTCACTTATTTTTGTTAGGCATTTAGCGATGTTGATCATTTATGAGCTTAATATCCATTATTACTGTAAACTATCGCCAAGCGGCACTTACGGCCGACTTCCTCCGTTCCCTAACACAGCATGCCGAAGGGGAAAACATCGAAGTCATCGTCGTCGACAACGGCGCCACGGAAGATAGTGAAGGGTATTTCAAAGAAATATTCCCATCCATTGTCTACGTCCGTTCCGAAAAAAACCTCGGCTTCGCCGGCGGCAATAACCTCGGTATTCAACATGCCCGAGGAGATTACTTACTCTTTCTGAACAACGATACGGAAATCACGGCAGGATTTATTGAAACACTCCGCGAAGAGCTGGATCGCCATCCGGATATCGGTCTGCTTTCGCCACTCATCTTGTACGATGAAGACAGGCGTAAGATCCAATATGCTGGCTATACCTCCATGAACTATTTCACCGGTAGAAATGAGGGTATCGGTACCATGGATGATGACGAAGGGCAATACGACCGTATTACAGTTGAAACGGGCTATTGCCACGGTGCGGCGATGATCTGCCGTAAACTTGATTTGGATCGGGTAGGATTGATGGAGGAGCATTTCTTCCTTTACTACGAAGAGCTGGATTGGTGTGAGCAATTCAAACGGGCCGGCTTAAAGATTGGATTTACGGGAAAAGCGAAGATTTACCACAAAGAGTCGATGAGTGTCGGTAAGGAAAGTCCGTTGAAGACGTATTTTATGGTGCGTAACCGGTGGCTCTTTATCCGGCGGAATGCAAACTGGCCGTCAGTAGTTGTTTTTAGCTCTTATTACCTGTTTGTCGCCATACCGTTTTTGTTGGCCAAGTATACTATCAAGGGCCGGTTCGATCTTATCAGTGCCGCCATTCGTGGCTTAGCCTGGCACGCGACCCACTCAACTAGCAGTCGCCAACTGGGAATTACGCTTCCTACAGGCTGAAACGATGTCTAAACTACGGCCATCGCCTGCAATTCAGTTTGGACGATCTCCGACAGCCACTCACTCGCCGCCACCAATGGCAATCTCACCGTGGCGCCGCAAATACCCAATTGATTTAGTATTTCTTTTACGCCGGCAGGGTTTCCTTCCACAAAACAAAGCTCGGTTATCCGTATCAGCTTGCTATGGATTTTGCGGGCTTCCTCGTAATTGTTTTCCAGACAATGTTTCGCCAATTGCGCCACGTCTGAAGGAAATGCATTGCCTACCACAGAAATAGTCCCTGCCGCCCCCAATGCCATCATAGGCAGCGTAGCGGGGTCGTCGCCCGAAATCAGCAGGAAATCTTCGGGTTTGTCTCGCATGATTTTACTGAATTGGTCGAAACTACCTGAAGCTTCTTTCGTAGCCACGATGTTGTCGACCTCATGGGCAAGCCGTGCCGTTGTCTCCGGACTGACATTGCTGCCGGTACGGCCCGGTACATTATATAAAACAACGGGCAGGGGAGAGGCTGCCGCCACCGCTTTATAATGCCGGTAGATGCCCTCTTGTGTCGGTTTGTTATAATATGGGCTTACCGATAAGACGGCAATGTAATCTTGGCGATCAAATGTTTGGAGTTGGTCCACCACTTCTGCGGTATTGTTGCCACCGATGCCGGCTATCAATGGCACCCGGCCTGCTACGGTCTCAGCGGTAAATTTCCATACGGCTTTCCGTTCATTCGCGGTGAGTGTTGCAGTTTCTCCTGTCGTACCCAAGGAAACCAGGTAATCCATACCACCCTTAATCTGATGCTCGATAACCCGCCCCAAACCATCAAAGTCGATACTTCCATCTGAATGAAATGGAGTAACTAGGGCCACCCCCGCGCCGTATAGCTCGTTCATGCTACTATATTAACTGTTGTTTTTTATGTTTTTGCCAGCCGCTTTGCCAATGGCTGCTAAGCGGCCAAAATTAGTAGAAATAAATGATTTTACCGCATCCTCTTTCCGAACAAATCTGGTTTCTTTTCATTCGTCGATCAATTGAAGTAATTCCGTTTCCGAAATGATGGGAATCTTCAGCTTTTCGGCTTTGGCCAGTTTGGAGGGGCCCATTTTATCGCCCGCAACCAGGTAATCAAGCTTGCCTGAAATGCTGCTCAATAATTTGCCGCCGTGTTTTTCGATGAGGGCAGTCAGTTCCTCGCGGCTGAATTGTTCAAACACACCTGAGATGACAAATGTTTTACCCGACAGTGAGTCTCCCAAACGTTCCACAACCTTCTCCTTCATTGTGAGTTGAAGGCCATGTTGTTTCAATCGTTCAATTTGTGCCCGGTGAATATCGTTTGCAAAATATTCCGTTACACTCTCTGCAATCCGTTCACCGATTTCATAAACCGATGCGATATCTTCTTTGGTGGCAATGGCTAGGTTATCGATTGTTTTGAAATGTACGGCTAATTTTTTGGCAATGGTTTCGCCCACATATCGGATGCCCAATGCGAATAGCACTTTTTCAAAAGGCTTTTCTTTGGACTTCTCAATGCCAGCAATCATATTGTCGATGGATTTCTGTCCGAACCGTTCCAGTTGTTTGAGCGTATCTTGCTTATCTTTGAGCAAGTAAATATCTGTGATGTCATGGAGCAGACCCTGCCGGAAAAAGGTATCGACGGTTTCATCGCCCATGCCTTCAATATCCATCGCTTTCCGCCCGATAAAATGTTGCATGCGACCAACGATTTGAGGTGGGCATCCTTCGTCGTTCGGGCAATAGTGCACAGCTTCGCCCACTTTACGAATCAATGCTTTGCCACACTCGGGGCACTCACTGGGATACACAATAGGCTGCGCGTCTGCGGACCGTTTCAGCATATTAACGCCCATTACTTTGGGAATAATCTCACCACCCTTTTCTACAAATACGGTATCGCCGATCCGTAGGTCCAATCGTTCGATTTCATTGGCGTTGTGCAGGCTTGCCCGCTTTACCGTTGTACCGGCTAACGGTACCGGTTTCAGGTTGGCCACGGGTGTTACCGCACCGGTACGACCAACTTGATAGCTTACCGACAGGAATACGGTTTCCACCTGTTCGGCTTTGTATTTATAAGAAATTGCCCAGCGGGGTGATTTGGCGGTAAAGCCCAGCTCTTCCTGTTGGCCGTAATCGTTTACCTTGATTACGATGCCGTCAATGTCATAGCTGAGGTTGTGGCGTTCCTTATCCCATTTGGCAATAAAGGCTAATACATCATCGATGTTGGTGCATAAGGCAGTGTGCTCGCACACATGAAAGCCCCAGGATGTTACAGCTTCCAAGCTGCCCCAATGGGTACTGAAGAGTCGGTTTCGGTCGTCACAGTAAAGGAAGTAGAGGAAACAGTCTAGTGGGCGACGGGCCACTTCTGCCGAGTCCTGTAGTTTAATAGTTCCCGCAGCGAAATTGCGGGGATTAGCATAGGCCATCTCGCCATTTTCAATCCGCTCGTTATTGAGCCGTTGGAATGCCGGACGGTGCATAAAAATTTCACCCCTTATTTCAAATACATCGGGATAGCCATTGGTCCGGAGCTTGTTTGGGATTTTCTTGATCGTTCGTACATTAGCCGTCACTTCGTCGCCCTGCACGCCGTCACCCCGGGTGACGGCCCGTTTGAGTATGCCGCCCTCGTAGGTAAGGCTAATGGACAGGCCGTCAAACTTAAGCTCGCATACGTATTGAAAGTCGTTGCCGATAGCCTTGCGTACCCGTTCGTCGAAATCACGTAATTCCTGTTCGCTGTACGTATTGCTCAACGACAGCATCGGCCACCGGTGGCGGACGGTTTGGAAGCGTTGCGTAATGTCTCCACCCACTTTCTGGGTAGGTGAATCGGGATCTAGTAATTGGGGGTACAGCCGCTCCAACCCTTCAAGCTCCTTGAGCCGTTGATCGAAGTCGTAGTCTGAAATCGATGGATTGGCCAGTACGTAATACTGGTAATTGTATTCGTTGAGTTCCCTCGTGAGCTCCTCAACACGGATGGCTGCTTCTGCTGGTGACATGGCAGCGAAAATACGATTTTTTTATTCCTCTAACCTGTCCCATATCTCATAAATCGGATTCCCGGTGGAACTCAATCCGCTGTGGTGCCAGGATCCATTCTTGATTTCGCCATCGAAGGAAAGCGAAGCGCCGACACGGTCGTTATCGCGTGAGAAAAACTCGATATTTTCCGTGTACTTTCCATTTTCAAAGGTGTACGAGCCACCTCCGGTACCGGAAAACTCGCCGGTTTTGATGTTAATGGCTACCCACTGGAAGCGAGTGCCGCTTAATATTTTCAGGGTCCTTCGATCCTGGAGTGTTATCTGGCCAATGTCGTCACCTTGTTTCCGGCCGGTGATGCGCCATACACCCGCCATTGCACCTTCATTGGCATCTATTCGTTTCCACGATGCGTTGCTGCCCGATAGGTTGGCTGTCAGCGCCCCGTTAGCAACATTGATGTCGAAGGAACTGTTCGTGCCCACCCATGTGTCGTTAGACCGGTCATCTGCCGCCTTTTCCGTATCGTATTGCCACGTTACCGTCAATTTACCGTTTTCTGCCGTATATGTACCGCCTCTTGTAGAAATGAACTTTTTATTCTTCAAGTCAAATACGCTGTGCGACAAGTAACCATCTACAAAAACCGCTGTTTGTTGGATGTCTCCCTGCTGGAAGCGCCATGCCCCAGCCAAGGCATCTGATTGCTGTGCTTTGCTGATCAGGCCAGTCGAGCCCGCGATAAGTAGGGAAATGATGATATGTTTCATGTTTCACTATTTTGGTTTACAATGTATTTGCTTTAACACCCTAAGGTAACAACTATTGTTTCAAAAAGTTGATGTGTAGCCGGTATTTTACAGAAACCACCTTGGGTCGAGCTTGCTGAACGTCGTTTTCCCGTAGACATAAAACGCCCAAATGAAACTACCACGATAAAAACCATGCAGTTTGACCGTTCCACCATTCCGGCTCCGTTTTCTGGCAGTCTTGAATACGTCGAGGAAAAATCGTTGATGGGCGCGACTGATTGCCCACGCATCGCGGAACTTGCCCAAGACTAAAAAGTGTATGAGGGCCGCCAAGTCAAACCACATGCGGGCAAAAATCACCCACCACGCACGTAAGAACGGTAGGTTCTTTTGCAACATAACCAAGTTGTTGCGGAAATTGAGGTATGTTTTCCGCGGATTGCTAGTTGCTAATGTGCCTCCGCCCACATGGTAAACCACTGATTGGGGGCAGTACCCAATGCGGTAACCGGCCCGTTGTAAGCGCCAGCAAAGGTCTACTTCCTCCATGTGTGCAAAGAAGTCTGCGTCGAATCCACCAGACAGTTCCCAATGCCGTTTTTTTATGAAAAATGCGGCGCCGCTGGCCCAGAAAATATCGGAAGGCTCGTCATATTGACCACGGTCTTTTTCCAAGACGTGCAACATACGGCCCCGGCAAAAAGGAAAGCCGTAACTATCGATGAATCCGCCCGCTGCGCCGGCATATTCAAAGTAATCACGTTGGTAGTTTGAACAAATTTTCGGTTGGGCTACGGCCATGTCGGGATTGTTTTCCAGCAATTCGATTACCGGCGCTATCCAATCGGGCGGCACCTCCACATCTGAGTTAAGCAATACGAAGTAGTCAGCTTCCACGGCCTTCAACACTTCGTTGTACCCGCCGGCGAATCCGAGGTTACGGTCGTTTTGTACAACACGGATAGCAGGGTAGACGGTGCGTACGAATTCAACCGAGTCGTCGGTAGAACCGTTATCGCCGATAACAAATTCGATGTTTGGATAGTCACTATTATACACCGATGGTAGGAATTTTTCGAGGAAAAACCTACCGTTCCAGTTCAAAATGACTACGGCTACTTTCGGGTAATGGTTCATCATGTGGCTTTGGTTTTCCAACGGCGGTGCGACCATAACCACAGCTCCGGCTTGCGGCGAATGATGTCTTCCGTGAATTTATTATGGATATCGGTGATCCCATGCACTGGGACAGTGGCAGGCTCTTCGACCAATGTAGTGAACTTGCAGCAATAGTGCCCCCTTTTTACGCGGTCAATATGACAAAAAACTACGGGGAATCCAGTTGCCCTTGCAATCTTTTCGACGCCTGTGTACACGGGGGTTTTCTGATTTAGAAAGTTGATAAAATAGTGTGAATCACTACGTCCGGGGGTCTGGTCGGCAACAAATACGCTGATATGGGGCTGATGCCTGTATGCGATAATTTTCCTTAAGGTCAGCTTCATGGGCACCATAATGGCACCAAAGCGACTCCTGATGCCGTTGTAGACCGTGTCGAAGCTTTTGTTGTTCAGTGGTTTGTAAATAATCAGCGCCGGATGCTCAGTGAATAAGCTTATACGGTGTATACCCAGTTCCCAATTTCCATAATGCGCGGTAACAGCAATGACACCTTTGCCCGCCCGAAAATGACGTTCCAATTCCTCAGTTTGATACATCATCATCCGTTTTTCCACTTGGTCCGCCGAAATGCTGCGCATCTTAATGGCTTCCACCAATAGGTCGGGGAGAAAGCGGTAAAACCTTCGTGCAATCTGTCGCCGCTCATCCTCGCTTTTCTCAGGGAATGCATTCCGAAGGTTCTTGAAAACCACAGCTTTCCGGTATCCGATGATGTGGTATAGTAATACATAACCCAAATCAGATAAAGCATAGAGCACCCGGAATGGCAGCAGGGAAAGCAGGTAAATAAAGAAGGACAAGATGGAAACGTTTCGCATGTTGGCCATTTATGGTGCACGAAGCCGCAAACTTAGATAAAGTTACGTTTATATGCAATAAGATTAATAGCTTGTGTAACCTGAGGTTTTCGGCCTCCACGCAGCTACTGCACGTTATTTAAAAGCGGAATCTGCCAGATCGGTATCAAGCAGAAGAAAGACAATCGCGTCAAAAATCATGGTTTGTATTTCGAAGCAACTTTATCTAAGTTTACAGCACAAAACTTCTATTTTTTGCGATACATGGACGATACCCTTATTTTACCCATTTGTTATTTGCCTCCGGTTTCCTATTTCAGTGTGCTAAATGGCTCCTCGGGAACTATACAACTTGAACGGCATGAGCACTATCCGAAACAAACTTATCGGAACCGCACATCCATTTATTCTGCCAACGGTAAGCTCGACCTGATCATACCGATACAACATGGTAGTAAAAACCGTACAGCCATGAAAGAGGTCCGGATCAGCTATGGGGGTGATTGGCAGCGCCTGCATTGGACAAGCATACAGACTGCTTATCGAAGTTCAGCTTATTTCGAATATTATGAAGATGATTTTGCCCCGTTTTATCAGCGCCGATTTGAGTGGTTGTTTGACTTCAATGAAGCCCAACTGGCTTTGGTGCTCCGATTGCTCAAGATAGCGAAGGAGGTAGGCCATACGCTGGATTATCGTGATGATTATCCGTCAGGCACGGATTTCAGACAGCTTCTCCACCCGAAAAGGAACTCGCCGTTAACCCATTGTAAAATGTACCATCAGGTGTTTGCGTCCAAGCATGGCTTCATCGCGGACTTGAGTATTGTCGATTTGCTTTTCAACCACGGGCCGCAAAGTAGGGGGTATCTCTGAACATGGAAAACCTTTTGCTGCAGCTCCTGTTTTAGTGTCAGGTTTAACTAAAAACGATGCGGAAACAATATTTGCTTTTTTTATCTATTTGGTTCATCGGCAATGCCATGGCTCAATCAGAAATGGACTCGATACACCACCGTAAAGTATTTGTAACTAGCGGGATGGGGTGGGGGTTTGCGCTGGGCGAAACCAGCGATTTGTTGCAAGCTAAATTTTCCAATAGCCTCGGTTTGGATATCTCGTTGGCCGATAGGTGTTATTTTGTATATCCTTCTATCGATTTCCTGACATTTCGTTACAATCAGCAAGTGCACGACCCCGATTATCCATATGATTTGGATCGCGGCCGCAGTAACTTCTATATCCTAAACCTAGCTGGGGGCATCCGCAAACAGTTGGATAAGCTTAATATATATGCTTTTGGCGGACCGGGTGTCGGCGTTGTTGTAGAGCCACGGGCAGCCGTTTCAGCGGCTGCCAGCAAAGTGACTATTGAGACGTCAGTACACATAACGCCCACGCTACGTGGTGGCGTGGGCGCTGACTATAAAATCGGTGGCTTTTTCCTGTTTGTCGAAATGGGCTGGCTGCACAATTTCCGGCATATCCAGCAACGGCCAGTCAACGTATTGTCTACCTATGGCGGATTGAAAACAGATGTAACCAAACTGAAGGACAATGTGGCGCGAGTGATGGGATTATAGTGATTATTTTGCGGAAACAGTCAACTCCACCACTTCTACATCAATCGAGTTAAAGAGCTTGTGTGAGGATTTTAACTCCTTCTCGGGTTTTATTTCGTCCAATGTCCGGACATCAACGCCCCGTTGTTTCACAATATCCAGCTTACCGCCAATACATGGGTAGTTGGTTTCGATATCGCCACCACCGAAACCGAGGATGTTCGCAAACCCGTCCACGCTGTTATAAAAGTTAGTCATTGTTACGGGCATGAAATTATTAAGCTCTTTTACTTCATTCAATGTAGATCCCACACGTAAGCCCTCGGCGGTTTGGTAGGGACCGAAGTTATTCGCTATGGCAATTTTGGTTATGGTGGTGTAAGGCTCCTTGGTTTCCGCCCAATAAACGGTGATTTCTTCTGCCTCGTTGGGGAATACCTTGGTAATGTGCACCGTTCGACCTTCCACCTCTGCCGTTCCATTTTCCAGGTTGTCTGCGCCGATAGCACTGTCGAGTGCAGCATGGGAATAAGCTAGTTTCACTGGTCCAATGCCTTCGCACGAAATTGCGTTGGGGTCAATTTGGGGTACTTCAGCTTCTTCTTTTTTTTGGGTCTGTTGGCAGGCCGTAGCAATTAAAGCGACCAATGTAATGCTTAATAGTTTATTCATGATTTCGTAGTTAATGTTTACTTGCGTTGGCTAAACTAATGAAAGCGTCGAAGCTTTCAAAATGGAATGACCCTAGTTTTCTTATTGAAGGGTTCCGGCTCTGGTGAAATATTTATAATACCACGGATCACGAAGGTCGCTGATGATTACACCCTTGCTAGTAGATACATGCACAAATTTGTTGTTGTGTAGGTAAATACCCACATGGTCAATGGTTCTTCGGCCGAATGAGAAGAAAACGAGATCGCCCTCCCGTAACTGCCGTTCATACTTCCGTTTGACGTGTTCAGCCATATCCCTCGATGCCCTCGGTACATCCTTGTCATACACCGTTCGCATCACTAAGCCCACAAAAGCCGAACAGTCCAACCCGCGCTGGTCGGTTCCACCCGTACGATGCGGTACTCCCATCCAATTGTCGATAAAGCCATATAACTCCGGGCGTTGCAATTCGTTGGAAGGTACGCCAATTACCTTTGCATAGCTTTCGAGCAGCTGTTTCCCCGCGCGTACATCTTTTGGTGCCGACGATGCATCCGTAAGGATCGATCCCTTTGCATGTTTGCGCGGCATGGACGTCACGGTTTTGTCGGGTGGCAATGCGTTTTTCCGGGTGAGGCACCCACTGAGGGAGAGTGCTGCTGCCAATAGACAGCATATGAGACGAGTACTGCTATTTCGATTTCGCCCAATTCGGTGACCACTCATTGAAATTCCTGTTGCATATTAAGGATTTGCTAATGTACATATTTTGAGGGATTGGTCAATACATGAAATCGACCGGATGTCTGACTGACTTCCACTATTGACTAATCGCGGAATTTGCCTAAGTTTGCACCATGGTGGTAAAAACAGCGATATTTGTGTGCAGCAATACCCGTGTGGATCAGTTACCACCGGCGGATCTGCCGGAATACGCATTTATCGGCCGCTCTAATGTGGGCAAGTCGTCACTTATCAACGCACTTACGGGTAACCGCCAGTTGGCTAAGACCTCGCAGACGCCGGGAAAAACCCAGCTAATCAATCATTTTCTAATAAATGATGCCTGGTATTTGGTGGATTTGCCGGGTTATGGTTTTGCCAAAACCTCTAAAACCAACCGTGTCGCTTGGGAAAAGTTCATCCGGCGATACCTTGCGGTGCGCGAAAACCTGCAATGTGTTTTTGTACTGATTGATAGTCGCCACGAGCCGCAAAAGAATGATCTGGAGTTTTGCCGCTGGCTTGGCGAAAATGGGATCCCATTTCTGTTGGTTTTTACCAAGGCCGACAAACTCTCGCTCGGCAAGGCTAACGCAAATGTGGAACGATTCCACCGCGCGCTGCTCCAATGGTTTGAGGAAACGCCCCCTCATTTCCTTACTTCTTCAGCGAATCGTACGGGATGTGAGGAAATCTTGACTGCCATCGATGAAATCAACGCAAATTTTCAACCGCTTGATGCACCAGACCGTTGAACGCACCTTATAAAGTACGTATGAAACCATCATGATTTATTCAGTCACATAGGGGAATGAATAAATCTGATAGCTTCATCACGATTAAAAAACAAATTATACACAGATGAAAAAATACTTTTCACTTGTCCTTTTTGCCCATAGTATTTTTGCCCTTCCTTTTGCTGTCATCGGTTTTTTTCTTGCTATCCACACCACGCCCGCCGATTTCAATTGGTTAAAGTTGTTGTTAATGCTGGCCTGTATGGTGTTTGCTCGCAATGCGGCTATGGCTTTTAATCGCTATCTGGACCGCGACATCGATGCGGCTAATCCCCGCACGGCCATGCGCGACATCCCGGCAGGCCGAATCACGGCCGGCCAAGCATTGGGTTTTACTTTGGTTAACGTTGTATTGTTCATGACGGCCACGTGGTTTATCAACCCGATTTGCTTCTATTTATCCCCCGTGGCGTTGGCCGTCGTGTTGGGCTACAGCTATACGAAGCGTTTTACGCCGCTTTGCCACCTCATACTGGGGTTGGGGCTGGGGCTCGCACCCCTTGGTGCTTATTTGGTGGTTACCGGTATGTTTCATATCGTGCCCATATTTTATGCATGTGCAGTTTTGTTTTGGGTGGCCGGGTTCGATATCATCTATGCACTGCAAGACGAATCGTTCGACCGAACTCACCGCCTCAATTCCATCCCGGTTTGGCTCGGTAAACGCACTGCGCTGCGCGTTTCGAGTGTGTTCCATGTATTGTCAGCCGTTTTTGTAATCTTGCCGATGTACGTTATTTCACTGAGTTGGTTTTACATTGCTGGTGTAGTTTTTTACTGTGGATTGCTTGTTTACCAGCACTGGATTGTCAGCCCGACGGACCTGAGTAGAGTAGACCGCGCGTTCATGACGACCAACGGTATGGCATCTGTCGTGTTTGCCTGCTTTTTCCTTCTGGACATATTTTTTTGATTGCTTTCCCCGAAATATATCTCATTTATTCCTGTTTATTATTTTCGTTATGCGTCTCTGCATAACGCTTATGAAGCGTATTCGCGTGAAGAATTTGCGCTACATGCAACCCAATTTATTGCATATAAAACAAATTTATCTAAGTTTGCAGAAATCCAAAAAAATCAATGGCAAAGAATTTACTGATTGTAGAGTCACCGGCGAAAGCAAAAACAATAGAAGGATACCTTGGCAAAGATTTCATGGTGAAATCGAGCTACGGACATATTCGCGACCTGGTAAAAACGGACGACGCAATCGACACATCAAATAATTTTACGCAGCGTTATGAGGTTCCCGCGGAAAAAAAGGCGGTAGTGAGCGAGTTAAAGAAATTGGCAAAAGCAGCCGATACCGTATGGCTGGCATCTGACGAGGACCGCGAGGGAGAGGCCATTTCTTGGCACCTTTATGAAACCTTGGGTCTGGATGATGAAAAGACCAAGCGTATCGTATTTCACGAAATCACCAAACCTGCCATCCTTCGGGCCATAGAAACCCCGCGGGGAATCGACTTCAACCTAGTCAATGCACAGCAAGCGCGGCGGGTACTTGACCGCTTGGTGGGTTTTGAGCTTTCACCAGTATTATGGAAGAAAGTGAAGCCATCCCTATCAGCCGGGCGTGTACAATCCGTTGCGGTTAGGCTGATTGTCGACCGGGAGCGGGAAATCAACCGGTTCACGGCTGAGGCAGCATTCAAAATCGTCGCTATTTTTCATACCGGTAACGCGAAGGAACTATTTAAAGCGGAATTGCCAAAGCGGTTTGTCGAAGCGGCGGAGGCGGAACGCTTCCTTGCCGACTGTATTCCAGCAGATTTTGTCATCAATAGCCTGGAGACCAAACCTTCGAAACGCAGTCCGGCAGCACCATTCACCACCTCTACATTGCAGCAGGAAGCCAGTCGAAAACTTGGATTTTCCGTAGCGCGTACGATGGCCGTTGCCCAGCGGCTCTATGAGGCCGGACACATCTCCTATATGCGTACCGATTCGGTAAATCTTAGTGATACGGCCCTTCAAGGTGCCGAACAAGAGATCCGGTCCGCCTATGGCGATACGTATCACAAGCGCCGCCAGTACCGAACCAAGTCCGCCGGGGCTCAAGAAGCACACGAGGCAATCAGACCGACCTATTTCGACCAGCACACGCTTGGAGGCGACAATGCTGAGCGTCGGTTATACGAACTAATCTGGAAGCGTGCCATCGCATCGCAGATGAGTGAGGCCGAATTCGAGAAAACGACGGCGAAAATTGGCGTATCCACCCGTCAGGAAGAATTGGTAGCCAATGGCGAAGTGATGCGGTTCGATGGCTTTCTGAAAGTCTACTTTGAGTCTACTGATGATGAACATGAACCCAATCTCGATAACGATACCGACAACGCGCTGTTGCCGCCGTTAACGGCGGGGCAGCAGGTGCACCTGAATCGGATGTCGGCAACGGAACGTTTTTCGCGTCCGCCAGCCCGCTATACCGAAGCAAGCTTGGTTAAAAAACTGGAGGAATTGGGAATCGGACGTCCGTCGACATACGCACCTACGATCTCTACAATCCAAAACCGGGGCTATGTGGTCAAAGAGAGCCGCGATGGTAAACCCCGCGATTATCGGGTATTGGAGCTGGTGGGTGGCACCATATCGTCGCAAACCAAAACGGAAACCACGGGCGCAGAGAAAGCGAAATTATTCCCTACTGACATCGGCGTGGTGGTAAATGATTTTTTGGTTGAGCATTTTAACGGGATAGTAGACTTCAACTTCACGGCCAAAGTGGAGAAAGAATTTGACGAGATTGCCCAGGGCATGAAGGAATGGACAGCGATGTTGCACAGTTTCTATGGCCCTTTCCATCAAGAGGTTGAAACGACAACGAAACATGCTGACCGCGCGACGAACGAGCGGGAACTTGGGGAGGAGCCCGGTACCGGAAAGCGGGTCAGCGTACGTATTGGCCGTTTTGGCCCCATGGTACAGATCGGTTCGCCGGACGACGAGGAAAAGCCCCGGTACGCGAGTTTACGACCCGGGCAGATGATTGAAACCATCACGTTTGAAGAAGCGCTTGATCTGTTTAAGCTGCCCAAGAAAGTGGGTGAGTTCGAGGGCAAAGAAATGACGGTTGCTGTGGGACGTTTTGGCCCATATATACGGCATAACAATGCATTTTATTCCCTGCCGAAAGAGCTGGATCCACTGGATGTCACTACGGATTCAGCAATTGAGATTATCAAAGATAAACGGCAGAAAGATAAGGAGAAAATCATCAGAGTTTTCGAAGAAAATACTGATGCGCGCATCGAGAATGGCCGGTGGGGTCCGTTCATACGTTTCGGCAAGCAGAACGTCAAGATTCCCAAAGGGACTTCCGTGGACAATATTACGTATGAAGATGTTGTTAAGTGGGCTGCGGAAGACGAGAAAAAGCCAAAGAAGAAAGCTCGTGGAAAGAAGTAGAATACCGACAGCCGAAGGCGAATAACTGGTAGCTGAAAAAGCTGGATTAAATGAAAAAGGATTTACCCCTGAATATCGTCGAGGATATTTCCATTGCCGTGGTGCTGGAGGGCGAGACGCCTTCAGGCAAAACATGGAATGTATATCTCATAAATGAAAAAAACGAACCGATTAACAATGTGATGGTGAGTTCAAAAGGCTATGGAGTCAAGGATGAAAAGGAGGTAAAAACGTCTGTTTTACGGCATTTTATCGGCGATATCGATCCGCATGACTATGCCAAGATTGAGGCCATCGATGAGCAGGTGTTTGGACTTACCAATGAATATTGGCTCAGTTATTACATTAACGGTACCATCTACGACAAAAAATACATCTTTCTTCCGGAAAGCATCATTGATGATAACTTGATCAAAATTCCCGTACTGAACAAGCCGGGTGTGCTTATCGGTGGACAAAATTAATTCCATGGCCTCGACGAATAAGATCATAGCTATTGATGGCTATTCCTCCTGTGGGAAAAGTACACTTGCAAAGGCGCTGGCCGAGCGGCTACATTACCTGTATATCGATAGTGGAGCCATGTACCGGGCGGTTACGCTGTATTTCATCCGCCATGCCGTTCCCCTTACGCAAGCTGAAAAAGTAGCTGCGGCGTTGGGCCAAATCCATATCGATTTCCACATCGAACCCGGTAGGACCCGTATTTCGCTGAATGGCGAAGACGTGTCTGATGAAATCAGGCAGATGTATATTTCCGACTACGTGAGTGAGGTCAGTGCGGTCAAGGCTGTCCGTGAGGCGATGGTGGCCCAGCAACAGCGGATGGGAAAAAATAAAAATATTGTGATGGACGGGCGCGACATTGGTACGACTGTTTTCCCGGATGCACACCTCAAGATTTTCATGACCGCCGACCCCAAGGTACGCGCCGAGCGCCGATACCTCGAATTGAAAGGTAAGGGCAACGACATCACATTGGAGGAAGTGTTTGAGAACCTTGCACACCGTGATTACATCGATACCACCCGAGCCGAAAGTCCGCTAGTGCGTTCGGAAGATGCCATTATCTTGGATAATACCGAGCTTAATGAAGCGGAGCAACTACAGTTCGTGTTAGACCGGCTTTAGCGGTCAAAGCATTAACGCCGGCCCGGATAGACTGCCAGCCCCCGCTCGATGCAAGCTAACGATTTTTTCAAATCATCTGTATTCAGCACATAAGCTAACCTGACCTGGTCTTTCCCTGCATGTGCCGCACTATAAAATCCACTGGCCGGTGCCATCATCACTGTTTGGTTTTCGTAATCAAAATGTTCCAGCATCCACTGGCAGAACCGGTCCGCATCATCTACCGGGAGGCGGGCCAACACGTAGAAAGCACCGCCGGGCTTGGGACAATATACGCCTTCAATGTTGTTCAGGCCGTCAACCAATGTGTCTCTTCTTGCTTCATATTCCCCTTTGACCCTGTCAAAATAGCTTTGCGGTGTGTCCACCGCCGCCGTCGCAGCGATTTGGGCCACCGCCGGCGGGCTGAGGCGAGCCTGTGCAAATTTCAGGGCTACCTGCCACAGTTCTTTGTTTTTGGTAATTATGCAGCCGAGCCGGGCACCGCAAGCACTGTACCGTTTACTTACGGTATCTAAGATCACTGCATGTTGTTCCAAGCCCGCTAAATGCATGGGCGATATAAATTCGCGCCCGTCGTAACAGAATTCGCGGTACGCCTCATCAGCCAGCAGGAAGAGGTCATGTTTGATGCATAAATCGCGCAACGCTTGCATTTCTTCGCTCGAGTAAAGGTAGCCTGTTGGGTTGTTCGGACTACAGATAGCAATGGCGCGGGTTTTTTCAGTGATGGCCTCTTCAAACGCCGCGATAGAAGGAAGTGCAAACCCGTCGTCGATATAAGAGAGGATGGGCGTTATCCGGATACCCGCTGAACACGCAAATCCGTTGTAGTTGGCATAAAAAGGCTCCGGGATAATGATTTCCTCGCCTGGGCCTACACACGCCTGCATGGCGATGGTAATGGCCTCCGATCCGCCGTTGGTCACCAAGATATCGGTGGGTGTAATGTTATAGCCTAATTTATTGTAATAGCCACTCAGCTTATCCCGGTAAGCCGCTGTCCCCTCCGAAGGTGTATATGCCCAGATCTTGAAATCGATACTACGTACAGCATCCAACATTCCCTGCGGCGTTTCGATATCCGGTTGCCCGATATTCAAGTGATATACCTGCTTTCCTAGCGCCTTCGCCTGATCGGCATAAGGAGTTAGTTTGCGGATGGGTGAGGCCGGCATCTCGCGGCCCTTGGTGGATATTGATGGCATATTGGTGCTATTTCGGCTGCAATATTACGGATAGCTTTTGATTTAACAAGAGGGGGGCGTTTAAAATTTATCCTTTGATCTGAAATGCCCAGCCTTTGGCCTATTTTCAGGAATTGGTGCCGCTAACGCTCGTTGAGCGGGCTCCGGTTAGACAGATGCATCAAGTGAGCTATCAATAACAATGTTTAAGATCAGCGTAATAAAAAAGCCGCTTCTAACAGCGGCTTTTTTATTACGAAAACGTACTGTTTATTAGTCTGTTACTTCCCCTTTGATATACAGGGTTTTTACCGGGGTTTTCGTGTTAGACCGTACGGTAAAGTTTTTGGTAAAGGGTTGTTTTGCCGCAGCGTTGTAGGTTACGGATATCTTACCGTTCTCGCCGGGCTTTACTGGTGTTTTGGTAAATTCGGCTACAGAGCAACCGCACGATGGCTTCACCTCGCTGATGATGATGGGCTCAGTGCCCACATTTTCAAATGTAAATACATGCGTTACCGGCTTCCCTTGTGGGATTTTGCCGAAATCATGGGTTTCTTTGTCAAATTTGAATTCCGCTTTACTGTTTTGTTGTGCGAAAGCAGTGGTGCAAACGAAAGCAACCAAAGCAACACATATTGTAGCAATTTTTTTCATCATTGTTTTCCTTTTAGTTTTTGTTCTAGTATGGGTTACTGCTGTAACTGTGATAAGCAAATTTACTATTTTAAGATGAAACAGTCAAAAAATGTTCCAAAAACCGTCATGTCCACTGGATTTGGAGCATGACAAGCCAAGGTGGTGTCATTTTTTTGTCGGCTAGTTAATTTACCTGAAACTCACGGAATATTCAGGTATTTGTGCGTCTGCAGGGAGATTTCCCACTTGGGGTTTTGCATTACGTAGTTAACAATGAGCGGTGTCATTTCCTGCGCTTTCGACCATTCGGGTTGCAGGTAAAGTTTGCACTTGGGAGACACGAGGGCGGCATGTTGCTCGGCCCAGGCGAAATCGCTCTTGTTGAACACGATGACTTTCAACTCGCCGGCAGCCGCAATCACATCGGGCAGGGGTGATTTGAACTTTTTAGGTGAGAGACAAATCCAGTCCCAATAACCACTGAGTGGGTAAGCTCCGGAGGTTTCGATAAACGTCTGGATGCCGGCAGCCTGCAAACCGCTGGTCAGGTAATCGAGGTTATACAGCAACGGTTCACCACCTGTTACCACCACCGCCTTTGAAGGGTGCTGCTTGGCATGTTCGACGATAGCATCTGCCGAGGTAAGCGGATGGAGCTCAGCATCCCAGCTTTCCTTTACATCGCACCAATGGCAGCCCACGTCGCATCCGCCGAGACGGATGAAATAAGCTGCTTTGCCCGTATGATAACCCTCACCTTGGATGGTGTAAAACTCCTCCATCAATGGAAGTAATGTGCCGTCTTCGGGAACCTGGTGTGCCATGTTGCTTTTTGGAAATGCAAAGGTAGCAAAATTTATAGTGGGTTTGGTTGTAGCGTTTCGCAGGTGAAGCTCGTTCTCAACACAAATGCCATTAGGTTCCTAAAAACTTAACTTGATATGGAAAGAAAATCAGACCTTCGTCGTTTATCCAATAGTTGGATCGGCGTACTACTGGCCGTTGCGGCGGTCTTTGCTTCCTGCAACGACCAGGTAGAACACACGGTTACTTATAAAACGCAGGTACCGGTTTATTGGGAGGTAAATGCGTTCCGTAGTATGGACGTCGGTGTCAAGCCGCCGAAAGGTGTCACCGAAACCGGAAAAATCTATGTGTATGACGATTACCTGTTTATCAACGAACCCCAGAAAGGTATCCACATCGTCGACAACCGCAATCCGTCAGACCCCAAGAACATCAATTTCATCAGTGTGCCGGGCAACGTGGATATGGCGGTGAACAGCAACATTCTGTATGCCGATAGCTACATCGACCTTCTCGCCTTTGATATCAGCAATATCCAAGATATAAAGCTGGTGGAGCGGGTAGAAGATGTATTTCCGAATATGTTCGTCAACGCCGAGCGGTCGAAGTTCATGACCTATAAAGATACCGTAATTACCACCGTCACCACCGAAGACGGCAGGGGCTGGGGTGGGCCGTGGTTTGAATTTGCCAATGGATCGGGCGATTTCTCGGCGCCGAACTACGGGCAGGGTGGTTCCATGGCGCGTTTTACGCTAATGGGGGGGCACCTGTATGCGGTAGACGATCACTCGCTACGTCTGTTTGACGTGCACCAAGCGGACAAACCGCAATTTGTTAAGGATATCATGTTGGGTTGGGGTATCGAAACTATATTTCCTTACAAAGAGCGGCTTTTTATCGGCTCAATGACCGGTATGCACATCTACGACGCCAGTACACCGTCGGCGCCCGAGCCTATGGCGGTATACCAACATATCATGGCTTGCGATCCGGTGGTGGTGAATGACAACTACGCCTTTGTAACGCTGCGGTCGGGCACGATGTGCCGCTTAGGCGAAAATGCGTTGCACGTACTGGACATCAAAGACCTCTATCATCCCAAATTGCTCAAATCTTACCCCATGGAGAATCCCCACGGACTGGGTATACGGGGCAGCAACTTGTATATCTGCGAAGGGGATTTCGGGTTGAAAAGTTTCAACGTTGCCGATGTACTGCGTATCGGCGAAAACCTGCTTGAACACCACAAAGACAGAAGTGCGATTGACGTCATTCCAGCACCTAAGTCGTTGATCGTAACCGGTCCGGATGGCGTATGCCAATACGACTACAGTAATCCGGCCAAGCTTCGCCTGCTTAGCATTATCCGAACGAAATAGCCGCACTATGGGATGGAAATGCAACATGCTTGCGGCCGCTATGGTAGGTATGGCGGCCGTGGGGAGCCCCTTGCTTGGGCAGACGATTAACTATACAAACGAAACGGAAATAGGTGTGATGTGGTCGGAGGCGAATTTCTTCTCGCCAGTGGCCGCCACGGTGCAAACCTTCCATGGCGTACAGTTTGGTAGGGTATTGAGCATGGGACTTACCGCAGGCATCGACGAGTACTTCGGCCTACACGTGGTACCGATTGCGGTAGGCAGCCGCGCCGCGCTGCCCCGCAAGCGGGTATCGCCCTACCTCGGGGTGGAAGTGGGATATGGGTTTACCTGGCTTGAAAAAAAGACATCCGGCGAATGGTACGATGGTGGCACGGTGTTCAATCCGACCATCGGCTTACGTTGGAAGGTCAGCGACAAAGACCGCTACCTGATCAACATCGGTTATAAAAGACAGGCCGTAGCCAAACATACGGCTGACACCGTGTGGGGGCCCGGCTCCTTCCAGACCGCAGCATATACCCTCAACCGGATGACCGTAAGGTTTGGGATGATATTCTAGATTTCTTTCTTACCTTTGCACCCGAACTGGCAATCACATTTGTATTGTGGTTTATTGGATTTTTTAATTAACGTAAAATCATACTTGTAAATGATGAACATTACCCTACCGGACGGCTCCGTGCGGCAATATGCGCATGGGACGTCAGCAATGGAAATCGCCGAATCCATTTCAGCCGGCCTGGCCCGCAATGTACTGGCTGCCGAAGTAAACGGCGAGGTTTGGGATGCGTCGCGCCCTATTGAAGACGATGCTATGGTGCGCCTACTCACTTGGAACGACAAGGAAGGCAAATCCACGTTCTGGCACTCGTCGGCCCACTTGATGGCTGAGGCGCTGGAAGCATTGTATCCCGGCATCAAATTTGGCATTGGCCCAGCCATCGAAACGGGTTTTTATTACGATGTTGATTTTGGTGATCGCGAATTCTCGTCCGATGATTTCAAGCAAATTGAAGATAAGATCGTAGAACTGGCCCGTACGAAGGCTCCCTACGTACGCAAACCCGTCAGTAAAGCCGAGGCCGTAGCATATTTCACGGATAAAGGCGACGAATATAAACTGGACCTCATCAAGGACCTGCCCGACGGTAGCATCACGTTCTATACACAGGGCAATTTTACTGACCTGTGCCGCGGCCCGCACATTCCGAATACGGGCTTTATAAAAGCGGTGAAGCTCACCAATGTAGCGGGAGCTTATTGGCGTGGTGATGAAAGCCGCAAACAGCTCACCCGTATATACGGTGTAACCTTTCCCAAGGCAGGTGAGCTGGCGGACTACCTGCACATGATCGAGGAAGCGAAGAAAAGAGACCATCGCAAGTTGGGGAGGGAACTGGAATTATTTGCTTTTTCGGAAAAGGTGGGGCTGGGGCTACCCTTATGGTTGCCTAAAGGCGCGCGCTTGCGGCAGAAGTTGATTGATTTCCTGCAACGGGCGCAGGTTAAAGCTGGATACGAGCCGGTGGTGACCCCACATATCGGCCATAAAAATCTATATGTAACTTCGGGGCACTACGAGAAGTATGGAGCGGATTCTTTCCAGCCCATCCATACCCCGCAGGAAGGGGAGGAGTTCTTGCTGAAGCCTATGAACTGTCCACACCATTGCGAGATCTATAAAACGAAACCCCGCTCGTATAAAGACCTGCCGATTCGTTATGCGGAATTCGGTACCGTGTACCGGTATGAACAGAGTGGTGAGCTGCATGGTTTGACACGTGTTCGTGGCTTTACGCAAGACGATGCCCACTTGTTCTGCCGCCCTGATCAAGTAAAGGATGAGTTTAAGAAGGTTATCGACTTGGTTCTCTATGTTTTCGGGGCGCTGGGTTTTGAAGATTATACCGCACAGATTTCCCTTCGGGATCCCGACAATAAGGGCAAATACATCGGAACGGATGAAAACTGGGATCGTGCCGAGCAGGATATCATCGAAGCAGCCAACGAAAAGGGCTTGAATACTATCGTGGAATACGGTGAGGCTGCCTTTTATGGTCCGAAGCTCGACTTCATGGTGAAGGATGCATTGGGGCGGAAGTGGCAGTTGGGTACCATCCAGGTGGATTACAACCTGCCCGAGCGGTTCGAGCTGGAGTATACCGGTAGTGACAATGTGAAGCACCGCCCGGTAATGATACACCGTGCGCCGTTTGGTTCGCTGGAACGCTTTGTCGCCGTGTTGATTGAACATTGTGCCGGCCAGTTTCCATTATGGCTGTCCCCGGAGCAATTTATCATTCTTCCGGTATCGGAGAAATACGAAGAATATGCGAAAAAACTTTTAGAATCACTCAATAATTCCGATATTCGCGGCCTACTGGACTTGCGCGACGAAAAGGTCGGACGCAAAATCAGGGATGCAGAATTGAAGAAAATACCCTACATGCTGATCGTAGGTGAGAAAGAAGAGGCGGATGGTACGGTTTCTGTGCGGAAACACGGTGCCGGAGATTTAGGAGCGATGAGCGTAGACGCATTTAGTGAGCAGTTAATAAAAGAGATAACCGTTTAAATTAGTTGAACATTTGGCATTAAAAAGACCAGGATTCAGAGGCCCGAGGCCACCATTTAGAAAGAAGGAACCGGAGCACCGTATCAATGAACATATCAGGGTACCCGAGGTACGATTGGTAGGCGACAATATCGAGCAAGGGATATACCCCACACGTAAGGCATTGGAGCTTGCTGATGAATTAGAGCTGGATTTGGTGGAAATATCGCCAAAAGCGGTTCCTCCCGTTTGCCGAATCATCGACTACAGCAAGTTTATTTACGAGCAGAAGAAGAAGCAGAAGGAGATTAAGTCCAATGCTAAGCAAACGGTTATTAAAGAAATCCGCTTTGGCCCCAACACCAATGACCATGACTTTGAGTTTAAACTCAAGCATGCCATTAAGTTTTTGGAGTCTGGGGAGAAGGTCCGCGCTTACGTCCATTTCAAGGGCCGTGCCATCGTTTATAAGGAGCAAGGTGAAATCCTGTTGTTGCGTTTTGCACAGGCACTGGAGGAGTATGGCAAAGTGGAGTTGCTGCCCAAATTGGAAGGCAAACGGATGTTCCTTACCGTAGCGCCGAAGACGGCAGCTAAAAAGTAAATACTAACAAGTCGATATAAAAATTAGTAATCATGCCAAAAGTAAAAACCAATTCCAGTGCGAAAAAGCGTTTCAAGCTTACTGGAACAGGTAAGATTGCCCGGAAGCATGCCTTTAAGAGTCACATCCTGACAAAAAAGAGCACCAAGCAGAAACGCAATCTGACGCAGACCGGTTTAGTGTCTGAAGCCGATATGGGCAACGTAAAACGTATGCTTGTTATTGGGAAATAAGTCGTAAGTCTTATGTCTTTAGTCGTAAGTCTTACGTCTTAGTAAAAGTAGTAATTATTCATATTAATTAACCGGGTATTGGGTTGTAAGACCGTTGCGAAACACGGCGCCTGCTACCAAAAAAGTAAAGTTTATGCCACGTTCGGTTAACGCAGTAGCGTCTAGAAGACGACGTAAGAAGATCCTCAAGATGGCCAAAGGCTATTATGGGTCGCGCAGCAAGGTTTATACCGTTGCTAAAAACACAGTAGAAAAGGGGTTGTTGTACGCTTATCGCGATCGCAAGACCAAAAAACGGGAATTTAGGGCGTTGTGGATACAACGTATCAACGCCGGTGCCCGCGAGCATGGGGTTTCCTACTCGCAATTGATGGGTAAGTTGAACGCCAAAAATATCGGGTTGAACCGCAAGGTACTCGCTGACTTGGCGATGAACAATCCGGAGGCTTTCAAAGCCGTTGTTGATGCAGTGAAATAACGTTTTTAAAAACCGATATCGATTTTGTTAGTGAAAAAGGGAGTCCCCAATCGGTGGATTCCCTTTTTTGATAGTGGACCTATCCATTTGCTGCCAATCTGACCAATAAATCCACTAAACGGTTGGAGTAGCCATATTCGTTGTCATACCAACCAACAACCTTAACCAGTCCTCCCACAACCGACGTCAGTTGTGCGTCAAACACGCATGAATAGGGGCTGTTGATAATATCCACCGACACAATGGGGTCTTCGGTATATTGCAATACATGCTTTAGGCTGCCCGTGGCAGCGTCCTTAAACGCCGCATTGATTTCTGCCACCGTCGGCTGTTGCCGCAGATTGCACGTGAAATCGGTGAGCGATCCGTTTAACACGGGCACGCGGATGCCTGCACCGCCGAGTTTACCTTCGAGGTGCGGAAATACGTTGGTGATGGCTTTGGCAGCACCGGTGGTAGTGGGAATGATTGATGCCGATGCTGCACGCGCCCGCCGCAAATCCCGGTGGGGGCGGTCGTGCAGGCTTTGGTCGCCCGTCATGCTGTGTACTGTGGTGATATAACCGTCTACGATTCCCCAATGGTCGTCCAATACCTTTACCAAAGGCGCCAAATTGTTGGTGGTACAAGAAGCGTTGGACAGTATAGGCGTGCGTATGTCGATGTCGTCGTCGTTTATGCCAAGTACGACAGTAGGGATTTCCTTATCTGGTGAGGGGGCGGAAATGATGACCTGCTTGGCGCCGGCTTCAAGATGTTGAACCGCCTGGTGTTTTGCCGTGAATTTCCCAGTTGACTCGATGACGACGTCGATGTCTAGGGATGCCCACGGCAATTTGACCGGATCTTGTTCACGTACGATAGGGATGGGGGGATGCCCGCCGACGACCAGCCGATCGTTGTCGATGCCTACTTCCCCCGGATAAGGACCGTGTACTGAGTCGTATTTAAAAAGGTGGGCCAGTGTGGGTGTATCTGTAAGGTCATTGATCGCGGCGATGGTAATTCCATCCAGCTTGCGAAGCAGAATGTTTCTCAAGGTATTGCGGCCAATACGGCCAAATCCATTAATGGCGACGTTAAGCATGTTCAATTGTATTATTACGGTCTTGTTGCAAACAAAGTTACATATTTCGTTCGTGTGCGAGGAAACAAATTAGTGGTCTCCGGGTTTTGATAGTATGGAAAAAGAAGAAAAATTCGAGCCCAAAGATTCAACCCGTGACGTCAAACAGCAGGAGCGGGCGGTTACCCGAAAAGCCAGCCAAGGACATGTTCAAAAAGGTGAAAAAATGGCGAATCCGGCATTGAAGCGGAAGTTCAGCGAGCAACCTCCGACGAAGCACAATTCGAAAACGTAGCATGCGAAAATCGCATAGCCGAAGAGGTACTATTTATTGATGGCAGCGATAATATCGTTGACAGGGCGTTCGCCATTCCAGTATGTTTTCAATTCACCGTCGGTACCGTAAACGTACGTAGCGGGATATTGCGATGGAAGGTGGAACTTGTTGATAAAGTCTGCGCCTCGATCATAGAGCACTTCCACGTTTTCTTTGCCTACCAATGGTTGTGCCCAGGTATCGAGGAACGACGCCATCAAGGCTGGATCGTTCATAGATACAAAGTAAAAGTTGGCATTTTTTACCTCGCTATAATGTTTGCCGATGTCACTGGCCTCATGTTGGCAATGGCTGCATGTGGGATCAAATAAAATGAAAACGATATTTCCCGTTTTGGCCAAGTCTTCTTTCGTGAAGCGGATGCCACTTTTCAGGATATAGAATGTAAAGTCGGGTATGGACGATGCCGGTTCAGCAGCGGTGGCGGGCTGTGGTGGTTGGCTGGCGGGGGCAGCGGTATGCGCCTGTTCAGATGCAGCGACCGGAGGCACTTGGTCGGCTGAATGTGTTGTTGTTCCACTGTTACTACACGCCGCAGTAACGGAAATGGCGGCGGCAACAAGCTTTGAAAAGAGATTTACTCGAATTGTCATGTATGCAAAGGTAAGGGTTTATGATTATAGTTTACGTACCAAAAGCTGACATGTATAACTGTCTTTGAGTTCCATGATGATTTCCTTTTCGATCAGTACGCGGTCGATGGTTTGCTGGTTATAGTAGCGGATGGTAATCAATTCCAATCCGTTTTGGAACTGTACATCGTAGCGTCCTTGCAGGTCGTGAAGCAAAGCGGATACATTACTGCCCGTATCGTCGATGCTCACCGAAAAGTTGACGGCACTGTTGTGCATCATGTTCACTTTGATTTTATGTGCATGGAAACGGCTGAAGATATCGCTGAGGTTGTCTTCAACGATAAAGGAGAAATCTTTAGGCAGGATGGACACCAGTACCTGATTTACCTTGAAAATGAACGAAGGTACGGGAAGCGATTCATTGGTGCTTTTGATCTGCGTGCCACCATTCTCAATATCGATAAATGATTTCACGAAAAGGGGGATGTTCTGATTCTGCAACGGCTTGATTGTTTTCGGATGGATAACCGTTGCACCGTAATACGTGAGTTCAATGGCGTCTAAATATGATAATTCGGGAATAAGCTCCGTTTGGTCGAACCATTTCGGGTCAGCGTTTAGCACTCCCGGTACATCTTTCCAGATGGTGAGGCTTTCGGCACCCAGGCACGCAGCGAAAATAGCCGCGGAATAGTCCGATCCCTCGCGGCCCAATGTGGTGGTGAAATTTTCTGAGGTGGAACCGATGAAGCCCTGTGTTACCAAGAATTGGCTTTCGAGTAATCCGGGCAATCGCTCCTGTATGCGTGCAGCCGTAACTTTCCAATCTACGCGGCCCTCGCGGTGTGTATTGTCGGTAAGGATATAATCACGGGCATCTATCCAGCGGCTATTCAATCCGATTGCATTCAGGTAGTGGCTTACAATGGTCGTAGAAACGAGTTCACCTACAGCGACAATCTGGTCGTATAGGTAGTCGTATGGGTCCATGGGCGGTTCATCCAATATCCACTCGATTTCAACAAATCGGTTGGCAACCTCGTTGTGCACTGGATGGTCATGGTCTGGAAAGAGCTGCTGTGCAATGGCTAAGTGATACCTTTTGGTCTCTTCGAGGAGGTCGGCCGCGGAATCGGTGCCGTTAACATGGTGTTGAACCAACTGTTCCAGGAGATTGGTGGTTTTGCCCATGGCCGAAACCACGATCAGCAGCATACTGTCGCGATGTGCCCCGACAATACGACCCAGGTTTAATACGCCTTCAGCGTCCTTGACGGATGCACCGCCAAATTTGAATACTTGCATTAAGGTTTAACTTGTGTGTTTAGTTCGGCAATAATCCTTTTCGCCCGGTCTGACAATAACCGCTCAATGTCGGTATGCGGAATGCGGAGTTCGGTCTGTCCGTTTACGTAAGGTTTTATCTCGTAGATATTGTAAAGGAATAGCATGCTGTCAGGCTCGATTGCGAAATTATCCGGCAGGCTGAACTGGCCACCGTCGAAAAAATAGGCATCTTCTAGCGACTGGTCGACTCCCAGATTTTCCTGCTGGCGGAAATAGCGCTCGGCCACAGCGGCCAATTCATTCTGGAAGGACGGGATCACCATGTCGTTTAGCGTAAGCCATTCGTTGGCCTGCAAATCGTAGTGCTTGAAGATGGTTGCATAGTTGCCGTGGGCGCCCCCTGTATAGGACGATGCGTGGATAGCCAGCCCCAAATATGTGGGCGTAATGCTGTACACCTTAGCGTGCGATTCAGAAGTCCATATCCGCGGATACGAGTCGGAAGCATAGAAGCGATCAAACTCACCGATAAATGTACTTGCTGCCTCTTCCACCGTGGTGCTATCATCGCCCAATAAGGCCGTTTGGACAAACCGGTTGGCTGTCGAGTCGTCAAATACGGGATATGATGCGGAAAAAAAGGCCGTATCGGTGGTCTCACTTGTCTTGATCAGGTTTTCGCTGTATTTGATATAATCTTTGTACGTGTAAACCAACGTATCGGTTGCCGTGTTCCGCGCGGTTTCTTGTTGTTTGCCCGTATTCGGTTGGCACGCTGCCAGCGCCAAGCCAAAAGAAATACAATATGCGGTTACCCTCGTTATCTCCATTGCTTACTCTTTTTATTTACTTATCGCTTCTGAACTGGCGATGGCTACATTTACCCATTCACCGTCAAAAGTCGCTCCATATTTTTCATAGAATTGGATAGCGGGCTCATTCCATTCCAATACTTGCCAAACCATCCCGCTATAGCCCTTGGATTGGCATTCTTTCCAGGTTTCGTCAAAAAGCAGCCTGCCCACACCTTTGCCGCGCATGTGCTCGGTAACGATAATATCTTCAAGATAGAGGCGCCGGCCTTTCCATGTGGAGTACCGGATATAAAAGAGTGACATGCCGACAATGTGGCCATCTACCTCGGCTACAAACGCTTCCCAAACGGGATGGTCGCCAAAGCCGGCATCGATGAATTCGTCCAGGCTGACGGTCACTTCATCAGGAGCACGTTCATACCTCGCCAGTTCTCTAACCAGCTCCAATAGCTGCTTACAGTCCGTTGCGGTGGCTTTGCGTATGGTGGGATTCATTGTCTTTGTTGTTGTTACATCTTTAGCCTCAGCTGCCCGTTTTATCGGTTTCCGAAAAGCGTACTGCCCAACCGCACCATCGTGCAACCCTGCTCAATGGCAATCTTGTAGTCTGCCGACATGCCCATGGAGAGGATGTCGAAATAATCGGTATGCCTAAAAAAACTAACTTTGACGCCATCGAATAATGATTTCAATTCGCCGAATTCCGCCTTCACTTCCCGTTCATTAGGGGTGTTGGTGGCGATACCCATTAATCCGCGGATACGAATGTGCTTCATCTCGGTAAATTCTTCAGACCGCAATAGCGCTATCAATTCCACATGGTCGAGCCCGAATTTGGTTTCCTCCTCGGCGATGTGGATTTGTAGTAGACAGTCAACGATACGGTCATTTTTTTTCGCTTGCTTGTCTATTTCTTCCAGTAGTTTTAAGCTGTCTACCGAATGGATAAGCGTAATGAACGGTGCGATGTATTTCACCTTGTTGCGCTGTAGGTGGCCGATGAGGTGCCATTGGATATCTTTGGGCAGGGCCTCGTATTTGCCCACCAGTTCCTGGACGATGTTCTCCCCAAAAATCCGTTGACCGGCATCGTACGCTTCCTGAATCACTTCCAGTGGTTTGGTTTTTGATACGGCAACCAAGGTAACGTTTAGACGGTTTAATTCGTCGTTAGTGGTTTTGATTTGACTGGCTATATCCATAAATAGGGAGCTATTTCCGTAAGTTTCATCTGTCATACTTTTCTTTTAAAGGCAGATAAGAAACTGATATTTTGCAATTAAATAGCAATTTGTCTAAGTTTCATCTTTCCCAACTTTCTCTCAGTGGCAGATGAGAGATCGACAAATTGCATTTAAATAGCAATTTGTCTAAGTTTGCACAAAACTACGAAACCTGCGGGTATCCATCAAGCGTAGGATATGGGAATTGGCGGATAGGCGATAAAGGTGTAGCGATAGATGTGGTAATGTAAATACATGCGGCTAATAACCATCATATTAACGATTTTGATTTTTAGTTATGCTTGTGGGCGAAAGGTGCCTGAAGGTATCGTGCCACAGCGACAGATGGGTGCTATGCTGTTGGATATGCACTTGGCCGATGGCCAATTAGCGTCCATGATGATCGATTCTGCCCGGCTGTACCGGGATGCCTATTACGACGCAATTTTCAATCGATACGGAATTGATTCCGTCACATTTGAACGGAGTATTGACTTTTACGCCACGCGGCCGGCCATGATGAAGAGAATGTACCTCGATATCGAAAAGCGACTAGAGGCGTATAATACGGCTGAGCAGAAAGCCATCGACGAAAAGTACAGTGCACAGCGCAGGGCCGACTCCATCGTAAGTGCGCGGCACACGGATAGCTTACTGAAGGTGAATCGCGACTCGTTGGATTTTAAACGCAAACGTTACCTCCTGTATCTCAACGGCCCCGACACCCTCCTGTATAGCCAGCCGATACCGGTAACCTATACGTTGTTGCGGGAACGTATGATGGAAGCAATTAGACTAAGCGACGGCGCACGGGAACAGCCTGGCACATTGCGCGCGAAGCCTACGGCCCCACCTGTGGTACCACCAAAAGCGGAAGCGCATCCGGAACCGGTACTGAAGCCCATTAAGAAAATCAATTCACGATGACTTTTCCCGAGAACGCCATAGAGAAGCTAGGCTTTACCGATATAAGGGCGTTGATTGCTGCTAAATGCCTCAGTGATGTGGGAAAGGACCTTGTAGACCGGATCCAACCGCAGACGCGCTTTGACCAGATTAACCTGTTCCTTCGGCAAACGGTTGAATTCAAAGACGTGTTGACGAACGATGCCCCGTTACCGGTGGACCATCTTTACCCAATACGGCCGCTGGCAGAAAAAGCCCGGGTAGAGGGTGCTTTCCTCGGTGAGGAGGATTTTTTTCAGCTGATGCTTTCGCTGCGTACCGTATTTGCGATTATCCGGTATTTTAACGAACGGAATGGCCAGTACCCCAATCTGGAGGTGTTATTTGAAAACCTGCCGATAGAAAAGGATATCCTGGTTGCCATCGAACGAGTGATTGATGCCAAGGGAAAGGTAAAACCTAATGCGTCGCCGGTGCTGGCTGATATTTTAGCCAATATCGCCAAAGCAGAACAGGAAGCCCGAAAGCGGATCGACCAGGTATTCCGGACAGCCCAACAGCAGGGGTGGACAGCTGATGGCAACCTGACTGTGCGCGATGGCCGGTTGTGTATTCCCGTGCTGGCCGAAAACAAACGCAAGGTGAAGGGTTGGATACATGACGAATCGGCCACGGGACAAACAGCTTATATTGAGCCCGAAGAGGTGTTTCACCTAAATAATAAGGTGCGCGACCTGGAGTTTGATATGCGGCGAGAGATTGTTCGCATCCTTACGGCACTCACCGACGAACTCCGGCCACATGTACCGTTGTTGGTTGACTATCACAGGCTTCTCGGTAAGGTCGATTTCGTGCGGGCAAAGGCCCTTTTTGCAATCGATATCGACGCCCATATGCCAGAATTAGTTGCTGACGCATCCATATCGCTCATTGAAGCACGACACCCGTTGCTGTTGCTCAATTTCAGGAGTACGCAGCAAACGGTTGTTCCATTGAATGTCACGATCGACAAAGATCAACGTATTGTGGTGGTTTCGGGGCCGAATGCGGGGGGCAAATCGGTATGCATGAAGACCATTGGGCTTCTGCAACTGATGGTTCAAGCAGGCTTGCTTATTCCGGCCGACCCAACGTCGCGCATTGGTGTATTCCGGCAGGTATTCGCGGATATCGGCGATGACCAGTCCATTGAGAGTGATCTCAGTACCTACAGCGCGCACCTCACGAAAATGAAGCATTTTTCGGATCACGCCGATGCCAAAACCCTGGTGCTCATTGACGAATTCGGCACCGGCACCGATCCACTTTTTGGTGGCCCGATTGCCGAAGCCGTATTGGAAGTCCTTAACAAAAAGCAGGTACGAGGCGTGGTAACCACCCATTATTCCAATTTGAAGGTTTTCGCGAGCAATACTGATGGTGTCGAAAACGCTTCAATGCTGTTTGACAACGCGGCCATGCGTCCGTTGTATATCTTGCAAACGGGTAAGCCGGGTAGTTCGTACGCATTTGAGATTGCCGAAAAGATCGGCTTGGGCAAGGACATCCTGTACGCAGCTAGGCAAAAGATCGGTGCACAGCAGAAACGGGTAGACACTTTATTGGTCGATTTGGAACGCGACAAAAAAGAAGTACACGATGCAAAAATATCCCTGATCCAGAAAGAGAAGCAGCTTGCGCGACTGAAGGCCGAAAACGATACCCTGCAGACTTACCTAGCAGAAAATAAGAAGAGCATCATCAGCAAAGCCCGCGAAGAGGCCAGGACGATTATCAGCAATGCAAATAAGGTGGTCGAAAACACCATCGCTGGTATTCGGGAAAGCCAGGCTGATAAGGCAAGAACCAAGGCGCTCCGTAATCAGCTTGATCGGGAATTGGATAAACACAAGCCAGCGAAAGAGAAAGCGGCACCCGCGAAACAAAAAACTTCGGAAACGGTTGCTATACAAGTGGGCGATTGGGTAAAAATACTAGGTACCGGCAGTGAGGCCGAAGTGATAAGCACGGCTAAGAACAACCTGGTATTGGCCATGGGAGAACTCCGGACTGTTCAAAAACGGAGTAACGTGGTCCTTATCGATAGGAAAAAGTCAAAAGTGAGTGGTGGCCGCTCGCACCAAACGCAGCTAGCCGACAGCACGGCGAGCTTCGGTCCGGAAGTGGATGTGCGAGGTTTGCGTACCGAGGCTGCCCTTGCCGAAATTGAGAAATACCTAGACAAGGCACTAATGATGGGGTTTCCGAGCTTGAAAATTGTTCATGGAAAAGGTGACGGGATTTTACGTAAGTTTATCCGTGAGTATCTGCGTAAATATGGTGAAGTAACACGTATGGAAGACGAACACCCCGATCGTGGCGGTGAAGGGATTACGTATGCCTATTTGGATTAATTGATTTTGATAACAAAAAGCACAACCGCGATAAAATGGAAATTTTACCCGAAAATAACGATTTGGCAGCCATCGGTGTTTCCCTGTTGGCGGGTAGTCTGGTAGGGCTTGAGCGTGAGTATAAAAATAAGTCGGCAGGCTTTCGAACGATCGTGTTGATTTGTCTTGGAGCGACCGCATTTACGATTGCCTCTCGTTTTGGTGCCGGTAGCGATGACCGGATAGCGGCGAATATCATTACCGGTATCGGTTTTATCGGCGCGGGGGTTATTTTCAAGGATAAGTTTTCGGTAATGGGACTCACTACCGCTGCTGTCATCTGGGTGGTGGCCGGTATCGGGATGGCGGCTGGAATGGGCTACCATAGCTTGGCGCTCTCGCTTTCCGTGGTTACCGTTGTTATCCTTTCCGTGTTCAATAAGGTAGAGAATGCGATGGAACGGCTGTTCCTTACACGCACGATTTATGTGGGGTTTGGTGATATGGATATCAACAACCTGGAAAAGCTAAAAGACGTGATGGACAAGCATCGAATCAAATATACCCGTAAGACGGTGTCCAAACGCGAGGGAAAATTGTCGGTGGTTTTTGAACTGTTAGCGGACCGCAAGTACCTGCAACAATTTAATAATACCATGATGGAACTCACCTATGTGGAGGAGTTTTATTATAACGCATAAAAAGGCCGTCTTCCCACTCGGGTAAGACGGCCTCGCTCATTCTGTATTGTTCGTTTTTTTCTAGAAGCTGTATGTAAGCGCAGCGTTCCAAGTAGTACCCAAACCGTAGAAGTAGCCAAATCCATCCTTACGGCCGAAATACTCCTTGTTGAATATGTTATAAACATTGCCCCGGAATTTCAGCCGTTGTGCGTTCAACCGGAAGGTATACGAGAGGCCGGCATCCACTATGCCGAAGCCATCTAGTTTTTCAGTTGCATAAACTTCACCCGCTAGCACAGCTCCAACCACATCTTCAGGATCGACCTGCCCGTACAGGTTATCATAGAAGTTGAAGTCTACATCGACCGATAGATCGGAGAGAATATTGTATTTAGTGCCTAAGCCAAATGATGTTTGCGGCGCGTTACCTACTTTAACGCCCGACAAATCCAAATTACCGGTACCGATGATTTCTGAATTCACTTCTTCGCGGAAACGGAACGGTGTCTCACCATCGTATTGCCAGTCGCCTACCGACGCATATCCACGTAACATCCATTCCGGTGTGATATGGGTCTGGAAGTCGAGTTCCAAACCTTTATGCAATTGGGTGATGCCGGTAATCAGGTAAGCACCTTCGGTATTTTCGTCGCCATACCGTCCGCTTTGCAATAAGAAGCGATTTGCCCATGAGGTATAGTATCCGTTTAGGTTGACGGTAAAGTTGGAGGAGGTGAAGCGGTAACCGGCTTCAAGTCCCAGAATTTCCTCATTGTCTACTACAGGGTCGGTGAAGTCTACGGTGTTTTGGACGAATACATTATCGAGGAACGGTTGGCGGGAATAGAAACCAGCATTTGCGAAGAGGGTATGGTTTTCTTCAAAATTGAATGACAATCCGGCTTTCGCGTTGTAGCCCAATTTATTTTCAACAGGTGATTCAGCTTGTCCGCCTGCATAATTCCACCGGTCAAATTTCTGGTACGACTGATTTGAAATTGCACCTTGGACAAAAGCCGAAATAATCCCATTGCTAAATTCGGCTTGCCCAAACACGCCTTGGTAGTTGATTTGTTCGGAGTTATCGTAGCCGACCCGATATTCCTCTCCGGCAGGATTGAACAGGGCAGTCCATGGACTGGCTTTAAATGTTTTGGTTACGAGATAATCGCCACCACCACGATTTTCGTTTGGCGCATTCCATGCCTCCAGTCCCAGCTTGTCCACCAGTTGCTGGAAGTGGTCGCCGCGATAGAAGCGTATGTCCGCACCCACATTAAAAGTGAAATAACGTTGGGTGTCGAAATTGTAATTCGTTACCAAACCGTACCAGGCATGGTTGTTGGCTGAAGCACGCAGCATTGACCCAGTACGGTCGGCGCCGATACCGTTATCGATGGTAGCGTTGTAGTCAACCACGCCCTGCCAGTTAATTGAGCCGTTAGGTAGGTAGCCACCGCCATATTGCTGATCGATGAAACCCAGGCCATTGCCAAGAGGACCTACGCCGCCGCCACGGCCCAAAGAAGCATAAAGTACCGTAGATAATGATGATTTCTCATTAATTTCAAAGTCCCAGTTGAAGTTGGCGACCGGTTTGTGGTAATAGTTTTTTCGGACGGCCAATCCTTCGCCATTCAGGTACCCGTAATTGGAATTCCCCTTGATACCGGTAATGTCGTAGCCCGGCGTGTTGATGGTGCCGTTTGTGTTGTAGCGGGTCTCCAGCGCTTTTGAATAATTCTGGTCGTGCCATTGTGGTGCTCCGAACACCATGAAGTTGAAATTATGACGTTCATCGGGCTTATACCCCACGGAGAAAAAATAGCTTTGTCCTTCGCCAGCTGTACCTTTGGCATATTTCCCGTCCCCGCGCCAATAGTCAAGCATAAATGAAAATCCCCATTTTCCACGGAGCCCCGTATTATATGCCACGGTACCTTTAGCGTAGCCATAATTACCGGTTAAGAAACGTATTGAACCGCCCTCCTGCATATCCGTTGCTTTCGTAACGATATTTACCGTGCCGCCTACAGACGAGATGGCCAATTTGGATGAGCCCAGACCCCGTTGTACCTGCACCGCATTGGCGATGTCGGCAATTGAGCTCCAGTTTGACCAATACATGTTGCCGTCTTCCATGCCATTGATAGGCTGACCGTTCAACAGATAGGCGGTGTTCGACTGGTCGAAGCCGCGGAGGAAATTCTGGCTGTCGCCGAACCCTCCGGCTTGGTTGGTGATGAATACCGAGGGGATATTTTTCATGATTTCGGGAAACTCTACGTTACCAACGCCCTTTTCAAGTATTTCGGCGCGGGAAACGGTAGATACCGCAATAGGTGTTTCTCGGTCTTCCGCAATGTCGATGATGCCACGACCAATCACTACAACTTCGTCAAGCGACTGTGAGTCTGATGTGGTGAGGGTGATGGTACCCAAGTTCGTTTGTGACGAAAAGGGTATCGATTTGCTGTAGAAACCGAGAATACGTATAACGATCTCGCCGGATTGCAGGTCGGTAGATAGATTGAAGTTGCCGTCACCGTCGGTTGCTGTTGCACTGGAAGTGCCTTTAACCAACACGGTTGCCCCGGCTACGGGACCTTCGCGATCGGTAACTTTTCCCGTGAGCACGCGTTGTGCCCATGAATAGTTGCTACACAGGAGTAGCATAGCAACCAGTGCGAAACATTTAGTAGTTTTTGCGCTCATACGTACAAGAATTAATATTGAAGGTGAATGTAAACAAAGCCGGGTTTCCGCCTTTTTTGAAAAAGGACTGTGTGTCGTGTGCCGTGAAAAATAGTGCATTCATGGGATGAATGATAATTTTACGCTGCAAAGGTAACTTTTTGTGTGTGAAGCTGATGTTAATATACTATTATCTAACACATTTTTTATCAACAAACCGGTGACTATATTGATTTTACCCGTCCGGTGTCCCACAGGATTTGCAGGAGACCTGGCGTATGCCTAAGTTTGGGGTATGAAACCAGCCATGCTTGCCATTTGTTTGCTTTTAGCACTGAGTTGCGGTGTTAAGCGCAAGGACCCAAGACCGGAACAACGAACTTACCGAATTACCGAAGACTTTGAAGGCGCTCGGAAAGACGCTTACGCCGCGACTAATTTCCAGCTGCGTACCGGCATATGGGAATTCGACGATGCCCTCATTTGGGGTGGGGCATACCAAGCTGATGCAAAAGTTGGTGAGCGTGCCGTGCGCATCCGCGATGTTGGAAGCATTAGTACAACGTTTGAGGTATCCAACTTAGACATGGTTTACATCAAACATGGACTTTTTGGCAACGATGCCCCCGCAACATGGCGTTTGTATATCGCATCAGACGAGCAGGGCTTCCAACCGGTAGGTGAGGAGATGACCACGGTTTCACATACGCTGAAATTGGATTCGTTCGCGATTATAGGCACCGGAAAAGTACGGCTTCAAGTTAAAAAGACCGGTGGGGGCCGCCTGAATTTAGACGACATCGTGTTTAAAGGCAGCGGTGAGGCCGGCATTGTGCCGGGTGAGCCGGGCGAAGGACCAATTGGAGCAGCCCCGGAACCGTTTCCACCGCGCGGTGTCGACCGTGGTGATGATGCGCCAGCCGCTTTTGGAGATGATAGCAACTTGCTGTTCGGTAATCCATCTGGAGCCACACCTGATGTGATGAATTATTCAAATTATCTGATTGATCACCATTACTTTGTATTATCCTATAATCGCGACCGGGGTACACCTAACTGGGTAAGCTGGCATCTAGATACGGCCGACATTTCGGAAGCCGTAAGCCGCCAGAATAATTTTGCCGCGTATATTGGCATACCGGAGCGTTGGCATGCCGTTTCGCACGCAAGTTACACTGGGTCGGGTTTCGACCGGGGACACAACTGCCCGTCAGCCGATCGGACAAGCTCGTTCGCGGCCAATGCAGCTACTTTTTTGATGACCAATATGATTCCGCAGGCCCCGGAAAACAACAGCGGGCCTTGGGCAGATCTAGAAAGCCACATTAGAGAACAAGTACGCAACGGATACGAGGCATACATCATCATGGGTTCTTATGGTATTGGTGGGGTGGGTAACCATGGCAGCGCGAACGCACTGGCCGGAGGCAAGGTTACGGTGCCATCCCACATTTGGAAAGTGGCTTTGCTGTTGCCTAACGGTGATGACGACTTTGACCGCGTGACAGGCCGCACATCGGTAATTGCCGTAGACATGCCGAACACGAATGTCATCGATCGGGACTGGAAAACATACCGGGTAAGCGTTGACGACATTGAAGAGCGGACCGGCTACGACCTGTTTGCTGAGCTTCCTGAGGGTATTCAGCAGGCCCTTGAAACGGCTATTGTCGTCGGTTTTTAGTATAACAAATCCTATTAATAAAAAACTGCCTTGCACACACGTGGAAGGCAGTTTGAAAATCAAGTTTCTTGATACGCTAAACCGTAGGGCCTTGTGGCTTCCCGGCTTCCACCGCAGCACGTATTTTACTATGGCGTTTGCCGTATATGAAATAGAAGACAATTCCGATAAGCATCCAAATGGCCAACCGTTCCCAGCTTTCGATGGGGAGGGATGCCATCATCGCGATACATACCACGATACCTAATATCGGTATTAGCGGCACCAGCGGTGTACGGAAAGGCCGCGGTGTGTCGGGATTCGTTTTGCGGAGTACCATGACGCCGATACATACCAGTGTGAAGGCAAACAAGGTGCCGATGCTTACCATGTGTCCGAGGTCTGCAACAGGCACAAAACCGGCAAAAATACTGACAAAGATCATAAATACCAGATTGGTTTTCCATGGTGTTTGCCTTTTTGATAAATCCGAAAAAAATCGGGGTAATAGGCCATCTTTACTCATGGTGTAAAATACCCGGCTTTGACCAAGCAGCATCACCAGCATCACGGAAGTATATCCCGTAAGGATGGCTACAATCAACGCCGTATTTAAGAACGTATATCCCGTTTTCGCAAATGCAGTAGCTACGGGCTTTGCATCACCGGCAAATAACTGGTAATTTTCTAGTCCTGTCATCACAAATGAGAACAATACATACAGTAGTGTACACACAACCAACGAACCGATGATTCCGATAGGCATACCTTTTTGTGGATTCTTGGCCTCTTGCGCCGCCGTACTCACCGCATCGAACCCGATGAACGCGAAAAAGACCACACCCGCACCCCGCATAATGCCGCTGATACCGAATTGACCGAAGTAATCACTCTTAAAAAAATCAAAGAAGCCTAATTCACCAGACCTCAACATTTGCTCACCTTCGTTTGCAGGAATGAAGGGCACATGGTTTGCCGGATTGATAAAACTCCAGCCCAACGCAATAAAAATCAATACGACGCTTACCTTGACAACGACCAAAATGTTATTGACCAAAGACGACTCATGCGTTCCTCGCATGAGGAGCAACGATAGTAGACAAACGATAACAATGGCGGGGATATTGACAATGCCTCCTTCCCACGGCCCGTGGAGAAAACTGTGAGGGATGTGTATACCGAATTCGAGCAAAAACTGCTCAAAATATTGCGACCAACTTGATGCCACGGTTGCAGCACCCAATGCGTATTCAAGCACCAGGTCCCATCCGATAATCCAAGCCACAAATTCGCCCATGGTTGCATAAGAATACGTATACGCGCTTCCGGCTACCGGGATCATGGCCGCGAACTCCGCATAGCATAGTCCTGCAAATGCGCAGCCTGTAGCAGCAATGATGAATGAGATCGTTACGGCAGGTCCTGCATTTTCGGCAGCAGCTATACCGGTAAGTGAAAAAAGGCCCGCACCGATAATGGCGCCGACACCCAATGCTACCAATCCACTGCTCGTTAATGTCCGTTTTAATGTGCCTTCGCCACTCTCTGCGGCCTCGGTGATTAAGGCTGGAATCGTTTTTTTAAATAACATACTATTCTCCTTTACAATTCAGGCGTTTCGTTAGTAATCGGTCAAACCTACAAATTTTTATCAGTATGAACGCAATTTTTTTCACACACAATCAACCCCGTGGGCTCGGCAATGCCTTTTCTATAAACCACTTTTATAATAAAAAAGGACACCAGATTATATCCGGTATCCTCTTTTGTATGCTGCTGAACCCGTAAAGGATTCTGCTTGTAAGCTCTAAAACAAGGAAACGTCGTTGTTCTCTCCCGGTTGGTCAGCTTCGTACACAATCACTTTTTCTTGACCATCGGTGTTACGCTCTACGGCGTGGCTATGTGCACCGCCGACGCTAATATGTGGGGCAATAATCAGTGAAACGATAGACATCAGCTTGATGAGGATATTCATCGATGGGCCGGAGGTGTCTTTGAACGGATCGCCCACGGTATCTCCCGTTACAGAAGCCTTATGGGCGTCGGAACCTTTATATTCCATTTGGCCATTGATTTCAACCCCGGCTTCAAACGATTTCTTCGCGTTATCCCATGCACCCCCAGCATTGTTCTGGAACATGCCCAATAATACACCTGATACGGTAACACCAGCTAAAAGACCACCCAGGATCTCGGCCGAAGAAGTGTCTTCAAACACATCTTTGAATCCGAAACCTACCAAGATGGGAACAACCAACGCAATAGCACCTGGAAAAATCATTTCCCGGATAGACGCTTTCGTCGAAATAGCCACGCATTTGTCGTATTCGGGCTTTGCTCTATACTCCATAATGCCCGGAATCTCGCGGAACTGGCGCCGGACTTCTTCCACCATAGCCATGGCGGCACGACCTACTGCTGCAATGGCAAGTGAGGAGAAGATGAACGGGATCATTGCGCCGATGAAAAGCGCCCCTAGGACGGGAGCCTTATACAAGTCGATCGAATCAATCCCCGCAATCCCTACGAAAGCGGCAAATAAAGCGAGCGCGGTAAGCGCTGCCGAAGCAATGGCAAACCCTTTTCCCGTCGCCGCGGTGGTATTTCCCACAGCGTCGAGTTTATCCGTGCGCTCACGTACTTCTTTAGGTAGTCCACTCATTTCAGCAATTCCGCCGGCATTGTCGGCTATGGGGCCGAAGGCGTCAATCGCCAATTGCATGGCTGTGGTAGCCATCATCCCCGCGGCGGCAATAGCTACGCCGTAAAGGCCGGCGAATGCGTACGAGCTGATGATACCCGCGGCAAGTATGATGGTAGGTACAGCGGTTGATTCCATACCGATAGAAATGCCTCCGATGATGTTGGTGGCATGGCCGGTAGACGATTGCTTCACGATGGAATTGACGGGACGCTTACCCATGGCGGTATAATACTCGGTGACGATGCTCATAAGAGCACCTACAACGAGGCCGACAATGATGGCGAAGAACACATCCATTGATGTAAACGATACACCACGGAGCTCCAGCTGATCCGGCAACAACCAGCCGACTACAAAATACGAAGCAATGGCCGTGAAGATAATCGATGACCAATTGCCGAGGTTGAGTGCCTGTTGCACATCCCCTTGGTCGTTTTTCACTTTGACCAACGAAGCACCGACAATCGAAAAAATCAAGCCCAGCCCGGCAATCAATATCGGCAAAAGGATCGGGGCAATGCCGCCGAAGTTATCTGCCGACACAATTTCGCGACCCAACACCATCGTGGCCAATATGGTGGCAACATACGAGCCAAACAGGTCGGCACCCATACCGGCTACGTCGCCAACGTTATCACCTACGTTGTCTGCAATCGTCGCGGGGTTGCGTACATCATCCTCCGGAATACCGGCTTCTACTTTACCCACCAAATCGGCTCCCACATCCGCAGCTTTGGTGTAAATACCGCCTCCTACGCGAGCAAAAAGCGCGATAGATTCGGCACCCAGCGAGAAACCAGCCAGCACTTCCAGCGCCGTTTCCATTTCAATGCCGTTTACGCTGCCTCCGGTGCTCACTACAAAGACCTGGTAAAATACGATAAATAAAGCGCCCATGCCTAATACGGCTAACCCAGCCACGCCGAGCCCCATCACGGTACCACCTGTAAAAGATACCTTCAACGCGTTGGTAAGGCTGGTACGGGCGGCCTGTGTGGTCCGAACGTTTGCTTTGGTAGCTACGTTCATACCAATGTAGCCTGCAAATGCCGACGTGACAGCACCAAGGATAAACGAAATGGCAATGACCCAACTGGAGGTTTCAACCAACGTGCCGGACCAAGCCAATAGGAGCGCCGCAATGACGACGAAATACGACAACACTTTCCATTCAGCTCTTAAAAACGCCATAGCGCCTTCAGCAATGTGGCCGGCTAATGAACGCATGTTGTCGTCGCCGGCATCCTGCTTACTCACCCATGCCGATTTGCCGATCATGACAAGGATACCCACCAAACCCAATACGGGTATGAAATAAATCAAATTTTCTTGTAAAAATTCCATTATAACCAATTCAACTGTTTACAAAATCCTTCATTGTCAAAATAGGTCTTAACAAAGAGTCGCCAAAAATAAGATGCTTATTGCAATAAACAAATTTATTTGCATGATTTCATATTATTTACCTACTTTCGATGCTACTAATTATAAATTTTAAGATGCCCTTATGCAAACAACTCCTGAACAGCATGACGACATGAAGCGCGAGCTTGGCTTGCTCGATGCCACCATGCTGGTGGCCGGATCGATGATCGGTTCCGGAATTTTTATTGTGAGCTCTGACATCGTACGCAATGTGGGCAGCGCTGGCTGGCTTATTTCCATTTGGGTAGTCACCGGTGTAATCACGATTATCGCAGCACTGAGCTACGGAGAGTTATCGGCTATGTTTCCGAAAGCCGGTGGGCAATACGTTTATCTCCGTGAAGCCTATAACCGACTGGTAGCCTTTCTCTACGGGTGGTCGTTGTTTATGGTTATCCAAGCGGGTACCATTGCCGCGGTAGGGGTGGCGTTCGCCAAATTTGCGGCGTATATCTTTCCCGCACTAAGTGACGAAAATGTGTTGTGGAATTTAGGCATACTGAAAATCAATGCGGCCCAACTAGTATCCATCAGTACCATTGTAATCCTTACCTGGTTTAATGCCAGGGGTATAAAAAACGGTAAGATTATCCAGACGGTTTTTACCATCATCAAGATCCTGTCGTTGGGAGGATTAATCGTTATGGGGCTGTTCGGGGCGTTTAATGCGGATGTTTGGAGTGCTAACTGGGCGACTGCTTGGGAATCGGTGCGTTGGGATGCAAACAGTGGTACCGTTGTTTCGATCGGCGGCGCAGCATTATTTGCCGGTATTGTTTCGGCGATGGTGGGTTCACTTTTTTCGAGTGATGCATGGAATAACGTTACTTTCATTGCTGGCGAGATACGCAACCCGCGTAAGAACATCGGTCTGAGCCTTTTCCTTGGTACACTGATTGTTACCATTGTATATGTTTCGGCCAATCTCATGTATGTGGCTACGCTTTCTATGGAAGCAATCGCTTATGCGCCGGCAGACCGAGTGGCTGTGGTGGCGGCACAAGCCATTTTCGGTCAAGTGGGTACATTAGTCATCGCGGTGATGATCATGATTTCCACCTTTGGCTGTAATAACGGGTTGATCCTGGCAGGAGCAAGGGTGTATTACACCATGTCGCAAGATGGGCTATTTTTCAAAAAAGCAGGTGAGTTGAACCGGTTCGAAGTGCCCGGCTGGGGTCTTTGGGCGCAGTGTGTTTGGACGTCGGTATTGTGTCTTACAGGGCGGTACGGTGATTTGCTCAACTACGTTATTTTTGTGGTGTTGATTTTTTATGCCCTTACCATCATTGGGATATTTATCCTACGGCGTAAGCGGCCCGACGCCGAACGGCCTTACAGGGCTGTTGGCTACCCAATATTGCCGGCATTGTATGTGCTAGCCGCATTTACCATATGCATAGGCCTTTTGATTTATCAGCCCACATTTACTTGGCCGGGGCTCATTATTGTACTGCTGGGTATCCCTGTGTTTTTTGTGTGGAATAGGCGCAGAGCCGACCATGGAACAGCGAACTAACGAAAAAGGCTACCGTGTGCGCGGCACCTCCTTATTGATTTCTGTCATGTCGATGCCGTCGTTGTGGTCGCCCAATAAGTGTTCACAGAAATAATCGCCCATTTTCCAGAAAAAATACTCGGTCATGTTACCGAACCCGTGGCGCTGTCCGGGCAATAGCAGGAAATCGAACCGCTTGTTGGCTTTGATAAGTGCCTCGGCCATCCGGATGGTATTTGCGGGATGCACATTGTTGTCGATATCTCCCGTAGCCAATAGCAGGTGTCCTTTGAGATGCTGCGCCAATTCCGTATTTTTTTCAATGGCGTAGGAGAACGTCGTGTCGCCCTTGGCCGATACTTTTTCGGTAACGCCGTGGTGGCGCTCGCTCCACCAGCGGTTGTAGATGTTGTTTTCGTGGTTACCCGCGCCCGATACGGCCACCTTGAAGAAATCGGGATATACCAGCATGGCAGCGGTAGACATGAAGCCCCACCGGAATGCCCGGTGATACCCACGCGGTTGATGTCGATGAATGGGTAGCGGTCTGCCAGCTGCTCGGCCGCAGCTTTCTTATCGGCGAGACCATAGTCGCGCAAGTTGCCATACCCATAGGTGTGGTACCATTTGGATCGGGCGGGGTGGCCGCCGCGGTTGCCTACAGTCACCACAATAAAGCCAAACTGGGCTAAACGGTCGATGCGGTCCATGCTACGCCCGAACGTTTTATTTACTGCTTCGGTTTGCGGACCTGGATATACATATTCGATAAGCGGATATGTGCGGGTGGAATCGAAGTCGAATGGTTTGTACATCACGCCATATAAGTTGGTGATGCCATCGTCGGCTTTTACGTGGAAGGGCTCGGGGAATTGGTAGCCCGCGGCAAACAGCTGGGTTAGGTCGGCCGTTTCCAGTTGCAGAATTAGCTGCCCGGTGTTGTTAAACAATGCTGATTCGGGAACGGTATTCACGCGTGACGAGTTATTAACAAAGAACCGTTCATGGTCGTCCATTTCCGACTGGTGGTCGAAATTGCCCGGATTGAGCAATTTCATGCCGCTACCGTCGAGGTTTATCCGGTACAGGTGTTGGTAGTAGGGGTCCTCGTTTTCCTCACGGCCATTGGCTTGAAAGTAAAGGGTACGTGTCTTTTCATCGAGGCCAACGATATCCGAGCAATAAAACTCGCCCGAGGTTACCTGATTCTTCAGGCTGCCGTCGCCATCATAGTGGTAATAATGGCCCCAGCCATCACGTTCCGACCAGAACACGAACTCTTGCCCACTATTGATCAATGCCGGTTGCTGGATGTCGAGGTAGGTGTTCGAGCGTTCTTCCACGAGTGTATTTACGTCACCGTTGACCCCTACCGTAATGAGGTCTACGCGCTTGAGATCCCGGCTGCTCCGTGCCATAAAAAAGCGTTCATTGGAACCGAGCCAGGTATCTATGTGGATGTCGCCGGGTTGGGTATTACGCGGCCTCGGTGCCGTCCATATGGAAAGTGTTTGGTTCTTGAATGCAGCCACGGGGATTTGGGTTGCCTCTTTAGTGGGAAAATCAAAGAGGTGGAGTTCCTGCTCCGTGCTGTCGACTTCGCCCGGCATCTGGTATTTGTAGGTTTCCAACGTAGGGCGCTTACCACCCACGTTGTTGATGACCCACAGCGCGTCGAGATGCCGATTATCTTTACGGACGACCACAAAATGGCGACCATCGGGCGACCAGGTAATGCGGGCCCGCTTGCGTTTGTCCTTTTCCTCTTCATCTTTCTTTTCATCGCCGGTGGTGGTGGTACGCTCGTCGCCGCCCCATGCGTAATGCTGCACGCCGTCGGTGGTAAACTGATGCTCTACAATGGTACTGTCCTTTTCATCTTTCTGGGCTTTCTTGTAGTTTTCACGGTCCATCCAATACAGGTTGAAGTTCTTGGCAAAAATCACCGTATTGGTATCGGGTGAGAAGGAGGCCCATGAAAGGTGGGGCTTAGGTTTGAGTGAGTCTGCCAGTTCCATCACTTGGCGTGTTTGCAAGTCGTATTCAAGGTAAAATACTTTTTTCTTCAGGGAATCGGCTTTGTTCTTACTTTTCTCGCGCTCCTCTTCACTTTTGAGTGTGTCTTTTGTACTGGTCACCTCAAAGCGGATGTGCTTTTCATCATCCGTAAACCGCAGGTTGCGGATGTCGATATGCTGGGCATCGAAAGGGTCTTTTACAATCCGTGTGAGCTGGGCTGCCAAGTGTGCGTTGTCAAAAAGCGCATCCTTGCGGCGTGCTTGGGGATCGACAAGATACCAATTCTTACCTTCGGATGTTTCATATACATACCAAAATCGACTGGAATTTCTCAGCCAATTTGGATTTACCGAGGTAGAGAAAATCAGGCGTTTTAGTTTTTCGGGTGAAAATCGGGCGGCCAACTGGTAATTTGCCCTGGTTTTCGTATTGTTTTCTTGTGCAATCCCCGTGGTAAATAACCCAAACACGAGGAATATCAGCATGTAATTTTTTTGCATGGCGGCTTAATGGTGTATATTGGTGCTGTTTTACCATGCAAAGGAACAGTTTTTGGTTGAAAATACCGGGTTTACGATTGTAATAATCGCGTGATGTTGAAAAGACCGGCATCCGGTGATGGCGAACGCCGGTCTATGCATTTCCTATTGGATCGTCCATAGATAAATGGTGTCATGCGTACCCACCCGTATGGTTTTTTCCGGTTCCCAATCGCCCATATGGAAATCATGAGATACGATGCGGCTTCCGGGTTTCAATTCTTTTTGGAGTTTGGGCCGCAGCTCTAGGTTCACCGATGGCAGCAAATACATAGTGACTACATTGGCTTCGCTGAAGTCGAATTCAAACAGGTCTCCCAGTACAAACTTCACCTTGTCCGTTACACCCGCTGCTGCTGCGTTGGCTTGGGCTTCTTTGATGCGTTCGGGATTAAGGTCCACGCCAACACCTGTGGCACCGAATTTTTCGGCGGCCGTAATAACAATCCGGCCATCGCCGCACCCGAGGTCGTACACCACATCGCCAGGTTTCACACCGGCAAGCTTCAGCATTTCCTCAACCGTCTCTTGGCTGGTGGGCACATATGGGACATCCAACTGGGTTTTTTGGGCGTATGCAACCGAACACACACCGATAAACAGGGCAATCAGCCAATTTTTAATTGTGTTCATCGTCTTCGTTTTTTAATGTTATCTTATTGATTTATAAATAGTGTTTCCAGTTTTACTCGCGTGGTAAATCAACAAGGTTAACATCCAATAGTCAACATTGTTTCATTGCCGTTTGTATCATATTGGTCACATGATCCACACGTTGCGATTTTCTCCTTCATCGTTTCGGGGTTCATCGTATGATAAAGAAAAACAAAGTTCCAAAAAGTAATACAGCCACACCTACGAGCGCCCCGACGCCGGTATACATCAAACTCGAATACAGTAAATAGGTGCACGATCCGCAAAATATGATCGGTGTAACCGGATATAGCGGCACCTTAAATGGTCGCGGTGCATGTGGTTTTTTTCTACGCAGCACAATCAATGAAATGCCGATGGCGAGGAAAAAGAACCAGAATACGGGCGCGGTAAAATCGACCATCGATTGGAAGCCGTCGCGTGTCATCGCCCCTAAGCCGATGAGCGCCAAGGCGACTACTCCCTGTGCGAGCAGCGCATGGATGGGTGACGACGTCTTGTCGTACCATTTCCCCAGCCAAGCGAAGGCCTTGAAGTCGCGACCAAGGGCATAATTGGTCCGCGCTCCGGTGAAAATTGTGGCGTTTACCGAAGTAAGTGCAGCAAGTGCCACCAATAGACCGATCAAGAAAACACCTGGTTCGCCGAGCGTCACCCGCATTAAGTCTACGCCCACCGCGTCTGATGCCGCCATCCGGTCCATGCCCAGCACCCGAAGGAAGGCCCCGTTTATTAAGAGGTATATTGCGGTGATCACGAATATACTGATCACGAGCACCCGAACCATTTTCCGGCTGCCAGCCCGTAACTCGGCCGATATGTAGCCAGCTTCGTTCCAGCCACCAAAGGTGAGCAGTACAAATACCATGGCGAGGCCAAGCGCGTTGTTCATACCATCACTGGCCGTAGGTAGCTCGGCCAATGCGGTAGGATTGGGGGTTACCAAGAAGCCGACGACGACCACCAGCAGCAATCCGGTAAATTGGATAGCTAGGAGAACTTTTTGTGCGCCGGTACCGAATTTAGCACCGACGATATTCACCCCAGTGAGGATAACCACTACCAGCGCGGCGTATATGGCAGAAGAATAGGTGCCGAGTTGGTACAGCGGGGTGATGTAATCACCCACAATGTAGGCAAGCAGCGCAATCGATCCTGTCTGGATTACGCTCACTCGCGCCCACGCAAATAAAAATGCAAACCTCCTTCCAAAAGCCTGCATGAGGAAGTGATAGTCGCCACCGGTATTTGGAAAGGTAGTGGTTAGTTCTGCGTAGCACAACGCACCGATTAATGAAACCAAGCCGCCCAGCAACCATGCCGTGAGAAATAGTTCCCAGCTCCCTGTACTGGCGGCTACCAGAGACGGCGTACGGAAGATGCCGGCTCCAACGACGACACCCACAATGATAACTACGGCATCCACCATACGGAGCACGGGCCTTGGACTATGCTTACTAGTCCCCATTCCTTCCTTCATACGATTATTTTTACGATTGGTGTATGGTGTACAGACAAAAACCGTTTAAGTTTGTTTAATGCGGATTGTAATTTTTTAGTGATAAGTCTTTTATTTGTAAGTTTTTTGGTCGTAAGCCGTAAGGTAATGACCAGTTGGACTTACGACTTACAACTTATGACTAAACAAAAAACTTTTGGTGGAAGTTGACCAGGAACAATTCGTCGATAGCACGCGTACAGGCAGTGTAAAGCCATCGTAGGAACTCCACATCGAGCAACTCGTCGGTAAGATAGCCTTGGTCTACAAATACCGCCCGCCATTGCCCGCCCTGTGCTTTGTGGCAGGTTATAGCCATGGCAAATTTGATTTGTAACGCGTTGTAATAAGGATCGGCCTTGAGAGCCGCCAAGCGCTCGTTTTTGTCGGCAATGTCTGCGTAATCAGCCATTATCGCCTCAAAGAGGCGCTGCTGATCGCCCTGCGGTAGGTTTGCCGAATCGCTATGAAGGGTATCCAGTAGCACCCGGCAATCGACGGGTTCTGGTTCATCCGAATCCATGAATTCGAGACTCACATCTGCAAACCGGAATCCATACTGTTCATGCACGTTGCGCACTCGCCGCACTTGGGCCATGTCGCCGTTGGCGATAAAGCCTGTTCGTTCCGATTCTGCGGCAAGCCAAAAATAATTGTTGCGCACTACCATGATGTAGTCGCCGCCCGTCAATTCTTCTTCGCGGAACAGTATCCGGTTGCGGATGTGTTGGTTATACAGGTTGGCATTCTTATTTGAGCGGCAGATGACAATGGTGTTTTCCATGCCGTATTTGTCATATGCATAGTGTAGTCCCTCAATGAGGTGTTCGCCGGTCATCCGGTATATATCCGGATAGCCCTTTACCGTGAACTTCGGGAAGGGTAGCGGCTCATGCTCATCGTTCCTTTCGAGTGCTGTTTGGATTTGGTGACGTATAGCCGTTGCGTTGAGAAGAATTCCAGCGTCTTGTTCCTGCCGTACCACATCGGTAAGTTCGTAGACTGCGCTATGCAGGCCGAAGCGCCGCGATAACCCCGGTGCATCCAACGCCGGGCTCTGCAGTAGTCCCACGGGAGGAAGTTGCGCGGTATCGCCGACAAACAGCAACCGACAGCGTTCGCCGTGGGCGACGTACTGTATGAGGTCCTCCAAGAGGCTCCGCCCGTTGAATGTATGCCGCTCGTTGGAAATCATCGAAGCCTCATCGACGATAAACAACGTGTCCGTATGAGGATTGTCGGCAAGGCTGAACACCATGTCCGGCGATAGGGCCACTTTCTTACGATAAATTTTCTTATGTATGGTAAGTGCCTTTTTTTTGGCATAGCTGCCCATCACCTTTGCAGCCCGGCCAGTGGGGGCCAGCAGCACTGAGCGCATGCGCAATGCCGGTAACGCGGCTACCAACGCACTGATAATGGTTGTTTTACCGGTGCCGGCATACCCTTTGAGCACAAAGCAACTGGATTGGGTCGTGCCTTGATCGATTAGAAAATCGGCAAGCCGCCGCAACGCTTCGTCTTGCTGTGCGGTAGGCCGCATGGGAAAACGGCTGGAAATCAATTCAACTAGCTGCACGGCCAAAGGTACCCAAAAGTTTGTTCAAAATGATTTATTCTAAGTAAGTTTGTCGCGGCACAAATAAATCAACATGATATATACCACGACAGGTTTTGACGAGCAGCAGGGGGCGGCGCATACGCTGTTGATCGGGGTGGGGGCGGTAACCCATACGTTGATCGTTGTTGATGGAGCGCGACAGCTGAGTTTTGCCGCGAGCTACGACCCGGCAAATACGGAGCCGGAAGTGACGGCGCTACTCGACCTCGATTTCGCTGCCGTGAAACTGGCTGTTTCCGATAGCCGTTATTCCTTTATTCCCGCTGAGGTATACGACGAACAGCAGCACGACATGTATCTCCAATATCTTCCCTTCGATGGCGTTGGGACAACGGATGTTGCCGATGTGGATCCGCTTAATATAAAGTTGCTTCATCAGAGCAGCCGAATTGGCTTGGAAGCCCTTATTTCTCGGTTCCCATATGCTGAAATCTATCCGCAGGTATTGGGGCTGCTCAGTGCGGTGGCTGTCCGCGGGCTGCAGGCAAATGAACCATTGCTGGTTATCGAGCGGCATGCTCCGTGGGTAACCATCAGTGTATTTGATGATCATAGGTTTTTGTATTGCCATGATTTTGAGGTGAGTAACGAAGATGACTTCACTTATCACTTATTAGCCGTTGTAAATCGATTTGGTTTTGGTAGCCGGCGACCTAGTATTTACCTGGCCGGTGATATTGAACGTGGCGGTCCGGATTATGAACGTGCTGGAACGTATGGAGGGAACGTGGCATTAGCCGATAGCCGTGCGTGGACTGGCATTCACGTACCGGATGATGTGAAGCCGAACCAACACCGCTTTTTGTCACTTTTGGGATTATACCAATGCGTATAATAGGGGGGAGCCACGCCGGTCTACGGCTACAACCGCCAACCAGCTTGCCCGTTCGGCCAACGACAGACATGGCGAAGGAAGCGATATTCAACGTACTCCAACATCGCATTGACTTTGGTGGCATAGACGTGCTGGATCTTTGCGCGGGAACGGGCAATGTCACCTTGGAAATTGCTTCCCGCGGGGCTGCCCACGTAACCGCCGTAGATATCCACTTTAAGTGTGTACAATACATCAATGCAATGGCCAAAAAATTGCAGATGCCGGCCGTTAAGGGTATCCGGGCAGATGTGTTGAAATTCATTGCCTCATGCAAAGAAGGGTTTGATTTCATTTTTGCAGATCCGCCTTATGAAATGCCCCAGTTGCCCGACATTCCCCGCCGCATACTCGATGGCGGCCTAGTGAAGCCGGGCGGTTGGTTGGTTTTGGAACACGCAACGACACGTAAAATCCCTGTCCATGCGATGTTGGTGGAAACACGGAAATACGGATATTCCTCATTTTCATTTTATCACTATGAACAACTTGGAGGCAAATAACTGGAAAACGATACATAAAAAGACGACCTACGAGAATCCGTGGATATGTGTGGAGCACCGAGATGTGATCACACCTGCCGGCAGCCCGGGTATTTATGGCGTGGTCATGTTCAAGAACAAGGCAATTGGCATCGTGCCAGTCGATGACGCCGGTTTCATTTATTTGGTGGGCCAATATCGATATCCGTTGGAAGAGTATTCGTGGGAAATCCCCGAAGGAGGCGGGCCGATAGGGGAAGACCCATTAATAACAGCCCAACGCGAGCTGAAGGAAGAAACCGGATTAACCGCCGAACATTGGCGGCAGATTGGCCGTGTTCATACGTCCAATTCCGTTACCGATGAAGAGGGTTTTATCTTTTTGGCGCAAGGATTAACGCTTGGATGCGCCCAGCCGGAGGAAACCGAGGAACTGGTGTTGAGAAAGGTGTCGTTGGCCGAAGCAGTGGACATGGTGATGCGCTCGGAAATCACCGATTCGATTTCGAGCTGCGGCATATTGATGGCTGCACGGATATTGGGTGCCTAACTATGACCCTGACTATACTGATAGCGGTATAACTGCAATTACAGTTTGTATTTCGATGAACTTTAGCTAAGTTTACCGGGAACAACAGCAAAACCTGATTAGAAGAAAAATGATGAAGAAACTCCTGTTATTTACTATGCTGGCGCTTTGCATGGGCAGTGTACGTGGTGCCGATGTCGATACCGTATCCGTATGGAGCGAGGCGATGAACAAAGCGGTGAAGTCTGTTATTGTTACACCAACAAACTATGTACAACAGCGTGCCTTTCCCGTGGTGTATCTGTTGCACGGCTACAGTGGCGATTACGCGGACTGGGTCAATAAGGCACCCGAAATCAAGGATCTTTCCGATAGGTACGGCTTGATTATTGTGTGTCCCGATGGAGGGTACGGCAGTTGGTATTGGGATAGCCCATTGGACAATTCGTTCCGTTATGAGACGTTCGTTTCGGACGAACTGATCACATGGGTTGACGGGAACTACAAAACCATCGCAAGCCGTAATGGGCGGGCGATTACTGGGCTTAGCATGGGTGGGCACGGTGCACTTTACCTCGCTATGAAACATGTTGATGTGTATGGTGCGGCCGGTAGCACGGCAGGAGGGGTAGATATTCGTCCATTTCCACTTAATTGGGATATCGCCGAGCGGTTGGGAAGTTATGCCGACCATCCTGAGCGATGGGATAACCATACGGTGGTTAACTTGCTCCATCGCCTCACGCCCAATGCGCTCGCTCTCATAATCGACTGCGGAACAAGTGATTTCTTCTACGGCGTAAATGAGCAACTGCATCGCAAACTATTGGACCGTAATATTCCGCATACCTATATCACCGGGCCGGGGGCCCACAATTGGGAATACTGGCAGCAATCCATTATTTATCAATTGTTATATTTCAATGAATTTTTTTCGAAGGGGTGAGTGGTGAACTCCCTCTTCGTTGACGCGCTAAGTTTCCTTTACGTCCAGCCGCATCAGCGCAGGTACGAAAAACGATGCGATGCCTATCAGGCCGATTACGCTGCCCAGTATGACAAATGTCACGCTGATGCCTATTGTATCGGCCAGGAAACCAGTGCTCAACAATCCAATCATTGATGGTAGCAATGCGATGCTGAAATACATGGAAAACACGCGGCCTAACATGGCAGGATTTATTTTTTCCTGTAAAACGGTCATGAACGACGCGTTATAGACCGAGCCAGCTATCCCACCCAGGACGGTAAGCACAACAAAAGCGATAAATCCGGATGGAGGTAGTAAGCCCGAGCCGGCCAAACTGACTCCCAAAAGGATATGCATGCCATTGATGATGATGATTTTGTTCAGCGTCGGCTTGAAGATACCCAATACCCCGCCACCCACGAGCATTCCGACGCCCCAAACCACCTCGATGACACTCATTTCAAATTTCCCTCCACCAAAGTGCTGCAGGGTGAGCAATGGGAATAGCACCGCTACGGGCATGATGCAGAATGTGGCGAGAATAGAAAACCCGAATAGCCAGGATATACCCTGGTTTGAGGTAACGGCGCTGATGCCTAAACGAAGGTCGCGCAGTACTTGTTTGATCCCCGGAGTCTGTTCAGCCGTAGCTTTGTCAGGATTGGGGATGTGCACCAACAGGAGGGAAGCAATGGCAAACACGGCTCCGCCGATATCAAGCAATAACACATACCCGATGTCCATCAGTCCGATGGCCAACGCGCCGAGTGCCGGGCCTGCTATACTGGATACCGACTGGATGACTTGATTGATGCCTCCGATACGGAGCAGTTCAGATTCGGGTGCCAGCAACGGTACCGAGGCTTGCATAGCTGGCATGTGGAATGCCGATCCTACCGAGCGTAAGGCTAACAAGATGTATATGAACATTAGTTCGGAGTATCCGAGGTAAAACAATACAGACATTACCCCGGTACAGGCAGCGATGAAGCCGTCTGCCAGGATCATGGTACGCTTTCGGTCCCAGCGGTCTATGAATACACCGGCAAAGGGGCCGATGATGGTTTGCGGCAGGAAGGCCGCGATGGCGGCGAACGCCAGCACTTCGGCCGATCCGGTTTCGAGGCTGAGCCAGATGATGATGGCGAAATTGACTGCGGAGCTACTCAATAAAGATACAAATTGTCCGGTCCAAATGATGGCAAATGTTCTTTTCCATGTAGTTGTCATGGCGACGAGCTAAATTATTGGGCTTCCCACGGATACACGCATGCGTAGCGTGGAAAACAATAGTAAATAAGACGTGAATAAACGCGAAATGTTTCGGCGGAAACCGAAACACGAAGTAGTACCCGAGATTCGATTACCTCGGGCTTATGCCCTGTCCCTGTAATGCGGGGTGCTATTGCAATAAACCAGTTTCATCGGCGTAATGAGTTGTTTCCGGCCCAAAGATAGGATATTTTTTGTTTTTTTAGTGATTCATTTATTTGTTCGCTGCCCACTTCGGCTTTGTTTTCAGTACGGCAGCATGGATCGGGCAGTCGAGATCATGGGCACCGGGCAGGTATCCGGTGCTCATTAAAAACTCGTTGACGATTTCACCTCCCGTGAATTTGAAGGTTTTTTTAAATAATTTCATCCATTCTTGTAGGGTTTTCGGATGATTGTGGTTGAGCCATTGCTCGAACGAACCATAAGCTTCCTGAAGCTCAACAATCGCTTTCGCATTTTCTATGGCGGCATTCACTTTGAGTCGGTTGCGGATAATGCCCGCGTCGGCAAGCAGCCGGTTCCTGTCGGCCTCGCCATACGCAGCTACTTTGGCCACATCAAATTGGTCGTATGCCGCTCGGAACGCCTCCTCTTTCCGTAAGATAGTCTCCCAACTCAGGCCAGCCTGATTGATTTCCATGATGAGTCTTCCGAACAATTCGTTGTCGTTATGGATGGGGAAGCCATAATGGTGGTCGTGGTAGCGTTGATGTAATGCCTTACGCGCTTCAGGCTGCAGGGCAGGGATGGCGGTGCAATATGACATGATGGTGGTGCGTTAAATACGTCGCCTAAGGTAGAAAAAGTTCATTAGTTTTCACACCACCGTCTCACGGTCGCCACTAACCGGGATGTACGTATTCGTTTTTCCGAAACAGTACAATCCGTTTGATGAGGTCCAACGGTAGTGGTTGATCATTGGGTAGCTGTATGGCCGACTTCGAGACTTTATATCCTTTTAGGTCGTCTGCAAATTCGTTTAACAGATCATCGCTCCACGGACTGGAGAGTGAAATGTGCGCGGTGTAGGCAGAATAGTAAATCAGAAAGGATTTCCCGATTTTGAAGGCTGGTATCTGATAGCTGATTACCTCTTCTACGCCAGGAACCGCTTCATTGACAACTTCCCGGATTTGCTGCATCCGCTCTCGTATTTCGGATGGGAATGTAGCTTGATACTCGTCGATGGTTTTGAAATCTGTTTTTGCCATGCTATTAAGCTTGAAATTTTAAAATGCCTTGTCACCAAAATAATCAGAAAACTTGATCATTTTAGGTGGATCTCGATGTAGCCGTTGCGTACACTAACAAAAGCGGAAGCTAAGATGTTTTATAAATGTGTTCCGTTCCCTACACTTCCACTTCAATCCATACAGGTGCATGGTCACTGGTCTTTACCCATCCACGTACATCGCGGTCTACGCCTGCGGCACGTAACTTCGGCACCACTGCAGGGCTCAACAGGAAGTGGTCTATACGCATACCCGCATCGCGGCCGAAGGCGTTGCGGAAATAATCCCAATAGGTATAGATGGTTTGGCCGGGGTAAATCTGCCGAATGGCGTCGGTCCAGCCCTGTTCTTCCAATGCCGAAAAAATCGCCCGTGTTTCAGGTCGGAAGAGGGCGTCATTCACCCACCGCTCGGGGCGGTATACATCGGCTTCGGTAGGAATAATGTTGAAATCGCCTGTCAATATCACCGGTCCACCTTGCCTAAGTAGCGTTTGCGCATGCCCAAGCAGGCGGTTCATCCAGCTGAGTTTATAGTCGAATTTAGGTCCCGGTGCGGGATTGCCGTTAGGAAGATATAGGCAACCGATCAGTATACCGTTAATTTCGGCTTCGATATACCGGCTGTGTGCATCCTCGGGATCACCGGGTAGCACGCGGCAAGTCTCTTTAGGTAATCCGATACGGGAGAGGATAGCTACGCCGTTCCAACTTTTCTGGCCATGCCAGACGGATTCGTAGCCCGCTTCGAGGAGTGCCGCCTCCGGGAAGTTCTCTTGAATAGCCTTGAGTTCCTGTAAGCACACCACATCAGGTTGCGATTCTTCCAGCCATCGCAACACCACGGGTAGCCGCGCGTTGATGCTGTTTACATTGTATGTAGCAATCTTCATACGGCAAACTTAGTTAAATTCCGTCTATCCACAAGATGGAGAGGCTACCAAATGACCGCCCGTTTAAAGTAAGCTATACCTATTTTTAGGTAATTTGAAGAATGTGGATAAGTATTGGTCGATTCGGTCTATCTTTGTTAAATCAATATTACCCCAATGGACGAAGCCATTTTCACTACACAGAAACCCGCCTTTATTGGTTTGCCGTTGCGGATTACATTCGGCGGCACCGACCACGAGTTGCGATTGCTGCAAAAGGAAGTAGGTCGGCATGCCGATTACCTCGAGATCCGGATTGATGACGAGCCGCACAGGTTGGTCAACACGGGTGACGGGTGGCGTTTCGATGGGGGAGAAGATAACGCCGCCTTTGCACAGGCCATCTGGCACGCTGTTTCGCTGCGATATCGACTATAATTCCTTTCTTATCAGGGAGTTCGATTTCGTTATACCAAGTTATTCTTATTGTTTGGTCTTTTTAACCAAATAGTTCGGGTTTTTAATTACAACTTTATAGTTGCCTTTCTTTTTGATTTCTTTCATCAAGCGGTTTACTCCAAATTGTGCGTGGTAGTCCGCTGAATCATCGAAAAGGATAAATCCACCGACTTCAAGATACTGTCGACATTACAAAAATCGGCTTTCACGAATTCGTAACTATGATTCCCATCAATATAAGCGAAACTGATTGCTCCTCCCAATTGGACAGCTCGACCTATAACGTCCTTTGCCAGTTTCTCTTCCTTCCATAGTCGGAAAAAATCACTAGCGAATTCCTCGATTGTAAATGGTTGCATTTTTGAAAAGAAACTTACGTTCCTGATGAATGTATTCTTGACAAATTGCCGGTATTCGTTGTGCGTGATATCAGAAGTGCCAAAGTTCGTTTCTTTATTTTGGGTCTTTCTCTCAAAAATCCACTTGTCGCACGTTATAAGTTTATTCGTTTTTTCTGATTTTGCTAAATAATGGCTTATAACATTTGTTGATAGGCCGCAGAAACTTCCTATTTCGATAATGGGTTTGTCCGAAGGTAAATGATCGACAACATATTCAATACAATAAATGTTTCCCTGGTTGAGCATCCCTGCATTAGCAAATTTCAACCAGTTTATAAAGGGGTCTGTTTTGGCATTTTTTCGTTTAGCTAGAAACCATAGGAATTTTAGACCATTTAATATTCTCATTTTCTGATTATTTTTTCTTTTTATTAGCTGATGAGCGCTTGATGTAAATAATGATTGCCCTGTGTGTCAATATTATTTGCGTCTCGGTTTCATATAACGTTTAAAACCAAAGTCGATTGGTTGGTATATCCCTTTATAGTAAAGACGTGTGCCTTAAACGAAACGCTATGGCCATATCCCCGCCACGTCCATCAGATAAGGGACAACTCACCCCCATGTGTTGGCTTTTTTCGTACATTTGCTATTATATCTTCTATCCATCAGTTGTGCTGGGTAAACGTTGTATGTATGGAACAAAAAAAGCAATTTGGGGTGATCCTTAAACCAATGGCAGACTCTTCATACCTGCCCGTAGCATGGGAATACCGGGAAGTCATCGAAGAGGCGATTAAAAAAAAGACAGCTGGAAAAGTATTCTACTTCTGCCAGGAAGAAGGGATATGCGAAGCATCTGGGAGCATTGTTAAATTGAAAGAAATAAGTAAAGAAGGGCTTTTCATGGTGCTGAATACCGATTTAAAAATTCGGGTAGACCGGATTATCACACTTTTCGGTAAGCCCGGTGCCGCTTACGACGAGTACAATGCGTATGGGAATGCGTGCATGGATTGCCTTGGTGGATATGACAAAGATGAGTTGTGATTATTTTTTGCATATAAAAACGACATTCCCTACATTTGCAACCCTTGCAAAGGGAAAATAACCAGACTCCGTAGCTCAGCTGGTAGAGCAACTGACTCTTAATCAGTGGGTCGACAGTTCGAACCTGTCCGGGGTCACCTGTAGGGACAAGTCTAAAAAACTAAGACTTGTCCCTTTTTTATTCCCCTGTAACTTATTGTTATTCTGACATATAAGAGCATACCCTAAGCATCCCCGAGTATCCCCCTGAGCGTTAGGCGAGATGCGTAACAAAATAAACCAATTTCAAATCAGGAAATAGTTGTACATTCAAAGGGTACAAATACCCTACTCGCTATGAATAAATTAAGCAACGTCGATGAATACATCAACAGTTTCCCACAAGGAATCAAAGTGATATTGGAGCAAATCCGGCAGACCATCAGGCAAAAGTCTCCCGATGCTGTTGAATCCATCAGCTACGGCATGCCTACTTACAAGCTAAACGGCAAACCGCTGGTCTATTTTGCAGGTTACAAAAACCACATCGGATTTTATGCCACGCCAACGGGGCATTCCGAATTTGCAGAGGAGTTAGCAACATACAAACAAGGCAAAGGGTCGGTGCAGTTTCCCTTGAATAACCCCATGCCGCTGGATTTAATTAGCAGGATCGTCGCATTTCGCGTGAGGGAGACCTTGGAAAAATAAAATACACACATGATCAGTATCCAACGCACCGATTCTAACCATCCGGATTTCATTAAATTAGTAGCCGCCTTAAATGCCGATCTTGGTGCTTTTTAAATTTTTTTTAAATGAATCGAAAAGATTTTCTCCGTTCTACCCTGTTCCTATGTACGCCAGTAATCATTCCGTTTGGTAGCAAGGGCGTACCTGATTTCGAAGATGGTTATGTTATGACTGTCAATGGCCCCGTGTCAACACGGGATATCGGGTTCACCCTTTCACATGAACACATCATGGTAGACTTTATTGGGGCTGATGAGGTAACACCTGCCCGCTACGATACCGATGATGTATTTGTTAAATCACTACCACACCTAAAACAGGCGGGTGAACTGGGGTGCAAGACGTTGGTAGAATGTACACCTGCATGGTTGGGCCGCGATGTACTGTTAATGCGGCGACTCGCTATCGCAAGCGGCCTCCATATCATCACCAACACGGGATATTATGGCGCTTCTGCAGAAAAGTTTCTACCGATACATGCTCACAGTGAATCTGCTGAACAACTCGCCGCGCGTTGGATAGGAGAATGGAAAGACGGAATCGACGGCTCTGGCATCAAACCTGGTTTCATTAAAATAGGTGTCGATGGTTATCCGCTTTCCGCCGTACAACGCAAATTGGTAGCGGCCGCTGCGCTGACCCACCTGGAAACCGGTTTAACCATCGGCATTCACACCGGTAGCGGAGCGGCAGCACAAGAGGAGCTAAACATCCTCAAAAACATGGGGGTAGCACCCGAAGCTTGGATCTGGATTCATGCTCAAAATGAGTTGAATAGTGCCACACATATCAACATGGCTAAAGAAGGTGCATGGGTATCGTTTGATGGATTAAGTGACCAATCCGTCGATACCTATATCCAATTCCTTACCAATATGAAAACCGCAAACATGCTGCACAAGGTATTGGTTTCGCATGATGCTGGATGGTACCATGTGGGTGAGCCAGATGGAGGGAATTACCGTCCGTATCATACTGTCTTTACAGCACTTATTCCAGCATTGAGGAAAAGTGGATTCTCAGATGCCGAGATCAACCTGATATTTATAAAAAATCCTGCCCATGCATTGGCTGTAAGGATACGGTAGCACAGTATAGTCTATTGCTTCAATCGCTCTTTAAACTCCGCCTTGAATTTGTCAAATTAGCTTGCTGCAAGGCTTGTTTTACAGTGTCCTTGTTGGGCTTGGATATGGGTATTTTTTCACCAGATAGTAACAATAGAATACCACCGTCTTCTTTTAACCAGCTTTTTACATATTTCGGATTTACTAAATGACTTTGGTGGGTTCTTAAAAATCCGTTGGGGCACAGTAAGTCTGCATATTCTTTAAGTGATTTGGAAACCATTATTTTTTCACTACTCGAAAGGAAGAAATGGGTATACGTATTGTCTGCTTCGCAACGTATAATTTCTGATAAAGCAACATACCTTATTTCGCCTTGCATCTGTAGGGCGATTTTGTTCACATTCGTTTCAGGCTTTCTGAGTTGTTGCAGTAAAAAATCGAGCTGCGAGGTTTGCGTTTGTGCGGCCAATTTATGCTCGGCTTTATTTACCGCATTCATCAATTCTTCAATATCGATAGGTTTTAAAAGATAATCCAAGGCGGCAAATTTTACAGCTTGTATTCCGTATTGGTCGTAAGCGGTCACAAAAATAACTTCAAAATCACGCGATGGCAACAGTCTTAGTACATCAAAACCCGTTTTATCGCCCATTTGAATATCCAAGAACACCAAATTGGGCAAATATTTTTCAATGGCATCAACCGCATCACCTACACGTTGTGCCGTGGCGATTATCGTTACCTGCGGACAGTGCTTTGCCAACAATGTCCGTAGGTTCTCCAAGTTGGAAATTTCGTCATCGATTAAAACTGCTCTCATCATATTATAGCCAATCCGTTAATGTTAAACCTATTTTAGTGCCATTAGTGGTTGATTGCATAGCTAAGATAAAGCGATTTTCTTTATAAATCCGATTTAATAGCGCTATTCTACTGCTACTCAATTGCATACCTAAGCCATTGTGCTTCTTTTCCGTGTCAAATCCATTGCCATTATCGGCAACAGTCAATACCAAATCATTTGCTTGCTTCATAAATTCAATCGTAATTTTTCCGGCGGTAGCTTGTTGCGATATGCCGTGTTTCACCGCATTTTCTACAAAAGGCTGTAACAGCATACTTGGTATTTCTATGTTCGCTAAATCCAGGTCTTCGGATGGATTGATTTCGTACTGAAAGCCAAACCGCAATTGTTCCATTTGTAAGTAATCGTCCAATAAGGTCTTTTCTTGTGATAAACTAATCAGTTCTTTGTCATCCAATACGTTGCGCGTTAACCGGGCAAATTTAGCAAGGTATTTATTCGCACGGTCTGTTTCGTTTTTATTCATCAGATTTTGAATGCCGGAGAGCGCATTGAACAGAAAATGAGGGTTTAATTGGGAGCGAATGGAGTTAAGCTGAAGCTTTGCCGCGTTTTTCTGCTGCTCTTGTTCTGCCAATTTTTTCTTGTTTCTTTTTCTGGTAAAGTAGAGGATAACAAGAAAAACCAACCCGAGAAAAAATGCGATGATAAGGATATATATAAAAGCTTCTTTTTTGGTATAACTTTCTTGATCTAAAGTGATAGCGAGCGTATATCTGGCCGTATATTTTTCTATTTCTTGTGGTGAAATATCATACTTGAAAACATCATTATCAAGGGAAATATCCCATCGAATCATTGGCTGAATGATAATTTCATAATCTCCCGACTTTTTGAAAATGCTTTTGTCGATCTTTACGTAAGGTGAAAGTTTATCTTCTTCATTAAGGTAGCCACCATATAGCCATGCAGTAGATTCAAAGATTATTTTACCTGTTTTGTTGTCTTTTATGGAGGTGGAGTAGAGATAGTCGAGATCCGATCTTTCTTTAACAATGGTCAGTTCGTCATCTTTTTCAGCGAAAGTAAGGTCGATTCTTTCTTTCGGATTGACTATATGGCTATAGTCAACGCCTCTTTCAGTTGCAAAACGCTTTGCTAAGACTTCGATTTTTGCGCTCGGAATAGGCTTCCCGTAAAACACACTTTTGTAAACATCCTGCGGTCTTTTGATGTCATACGTTAGTATGGTAATGGTTTTGCCTTTTATAGGGAAGGTACCAAGTGATGTGGAATCGCGTACTTCGTCTTTCCATTCATGATCTTTCCTGATGACATCTTGTAGTTGCTCTTTATTGATCGGCTTGTTTACTACTAAGGGTTTGTTATCCTCCAAGATCGTGTACCGAAAGTTCTCCGGATTCTCTGTCTTTTGAAAATACATTTGGACACTTACATGGTTGACTTCCGGCAAATAATTAAAAGAGGTGTTGGGTTGATTGGGAAATTTATTGGCATAATAGACATTTTTGGCAGCACTATCAACATGCATGTTTAATCGTCCTCCGGCAGCGTAATTGACATAGGGGCTGACGCCTTTTTGCGCATTTACCATTGGTACCGTGATAATGAAACTAAGAACTGTAACGGCTAGTTTTTTCATGGTGTTTTAGTTTAATTTTCATCAAACTTGTCACAATAATAGGAAAACTAAAACCATAAAACAGTAATCGTAGTGTTTGAAATAGTAAATGTATTGTTCTGTACAGTATTTGAATAGTGCTATGAGAGGAGCCGATCAGTATCCATGATGTGGCGAGGGTAGCCAGCATACTTTAAAAATATTTCCTATCTTTCGGAATCAAAAAACACCACACCTATGGCTGTAAAATACGTTACTGTACAACAACATGATTTCAGGAACCCGGATAAACCACGCTATATCGCGCAATGCAAAAGCCGGGGCCACGTAGACGTCCGCGACATCAGTCGGGACTTATCCCACGCATCTACGCTGAATGCGGCCGATATCGTGGCCGTAATCGAAGGGCTGATCCACACGATAGGTCACGCCCTGTCCGATGGTTATATTGTCAAGCTGGGCGACTTCGGCTCGTTCTACCTCGCGCTGGAAGCCGATTCGAAAAACACACCGAAAGAGGTGAATGCCCATAGCATAAAAGGATGCAAAGTTTACTTCCGCGCGGGAAAAGAACTGGTGCGAACACTGGCGGAAACCAGCTTCTCGACCAAGTGACCGAAGTCGGTATCAGAAAAGGCGGGCGGCTTTAAATTGATAGCTGCCCGCCTTTTAGGTAGAAGCCGCGCGCCTTTTAGTCAAAAGGCCGGCGGCTTTTATGTGACCCATCGTAGTCTTTTTCCCTTTAGCATGAGGTGAGATACTGTCCGATATGGAACAGCTGGTGTTCGATATCGAACACTTGCTTGCATCTAAATCAATGCAAGATATTAATAATAAGCAACTTATTTGTTTGGCTTGATAACTGTAACATCTCCTTGCGGAAAGAATAAAACGGAACACGGAAAATGCAGATTAAACGGAAGGACACTGATAAATCCGTGGTATCTGTGTTCAACTGGCCGGAAAAGTTGGCTGGTGCGTTATGGAGAAAAAAGATGAAAACGACACTACGCTATTTATGGAAAAATAGGCTGTTCACCCTCTTGAATGTGTTCGGGCTTGCCGTTGGTATAAGTGCCTGTTGGTTAATCTTCGTTATCGTTGATTATGAAAGTAGGTTCAATAAAAAGATCCCCGACGGCGACCGCGTATTCCAAATAACGAGTTATATTGCCGGCGTCCCCCGTCCGATAGTTGAATTTGTTGAACAGGACATCCCCGGCGTCGAATTGGTCGTACCGATTCACGTCCGTTCGATGCTCAGTGGGAAAGGCGGTGTTCAGAATGCGCCATTCATTGATGAGCCGAAAAAGCAAATTGCGACAACCAGCGGTTATTTCGACCTCGTGCCTTATCGATGGTTATCGGGAAACAAATCAACGGCACTGGATGCACCAAATAAAGTGGTACTGACCCAACGTCGAGCAAATCAATATTTCCCCGGAATGTCCCCACAGGACATCCATGGCCGAACCATCGTTTACAACGATTCCATTCCATATGTCGTATCCGGTATTGTCGCCGAACTTCCCTTTGAAAGCAGTTTTGAATGGCAGGAATTTTTTCAAGTGGAATTTAGCAAAGATTACTGGCTTGCAGACTCCTGGAATGTCATCGATGTGCGGGAACAATTATACGTGAAGCTAGCACATGGGGTCTCTGCCGAACGGGTTACCGGACAGCTCAATGCCATCAATAATGCTCGCAATAAAGCGGATTTTGCCAAATATGAATCGTCATTTAGCTACCGGCTTCTACCTTTATCGGAAGTTCATTATGCAGCTAATTTGGGCGGAATAAGGCATCGGACTGTGGATCGGGAGGTCTTATACGGGCTTATGGGGATTGCAGCGTTCTTAATTCTACTTGCTGTAATTAATTACATCAATCTTAGCACTGCACAGCTCCCACAGCGGGCGTTGGAAATCGGCATCCGAAAAACATTGGGAAGCAACCCCCGCCAATTAATCGTCCGATTTATGGCCGAGACACTCGCTATCGCATTTGTTGCGGTTTTATTTTCTATCGCCCTTTCCGAAGTGTTTTCCTACCTGTTGGCTGATTTTATACCTCCAGACCTTGATGTGTATGATCATATCGGAATAAAGGTACTTTCGCTAACTGCCCTAATTTTTGTGATCACGCTGATTGCAGGCGTCTATCCTGCATGGCTAATTACACGGGTTCGCACCGTGAATGTCTTGAAACGAAAGACAGGGAGCGCTATCGGCGGGGTTCAGGTGAGTTTCCGAAAGGCCCTCGTTGCTTTCCAGTTCGTAATCGCAATGGTATTCATCAGTTGTTCGATCATTATCGGCCAGCAGCTGCGATTCGCGCTGACAAAAGACTTGGGATTCGACTATAATGTGGTGCTATCGGTAAATATTCCCGAACGTATTCATCAAAAACATGGAAATGAGAACAACTCCCTAAACCTGAAACGGTCGTTGGAGCAGTATCCGGAGATAGCATCCGTATCCTTGGGCGATCTACCCATGGACGAGATGTTGGGTCATACCCATTTCTTCCATCAAAATGACACGGGGATGGTCGAAGTTCTTGCAGGAGGAAAGTATATCGATGAAGACTACCTCCATGTCTTTGGCTTGGAGGTAGTGGCCGGGAGAAACATAGACTTATCAAAAGGTACGCCGGAATACATCCTAAATGAGGCTGCTGTCGAGGCCTTTGGATTTTCTTCTCCAAACGACGCCGTGGGTAAAATGCTTGTTAGCGGCTCCAGTGCAGAACCCCTCCCTATTGCTGGCGTTGTACGCGATTTCCATCAACAAGATTTCAAGAATGAGATCAGTCCACTCGTTTTGATGTTTGGATACTATAGCCAACGGGATATCCATATCAAACTGGAGCGAGCAGTTTCAAACGGATGGCAACAAGCCATCGCCAAAATAGAAACGGAATGGAACAGGTTTTATCCTGAAGCAACCTTTGATTTTCGTTTTTATGATGATGTCATCGCGGAATTGTATCGTAAAGAGCGCCAAACGTCAACGCTAATTGGCACTGCGACAGGGATCACTATATTCATCAGTTGCCTAGGCCTGTTCGGCTTGGCAACACTCACTGCTTCCCAACGCACTAAGGAAATTGGCATCCGAAAAGTACTTGGTGCGTCCGTTTCAGGAATCGTGGCGCTGCTCTCCAAAGATTTTGTGAAGCTGGTGCTGATTGCTATCGCCATTGCCTCCCCCATTGTGTGGTGGGCCATGAACAAATGGCTGGAAGATTTCGCTTACCGCATCGAGATACAATGGTGGATGTTTGCTGTAGCCGGACTCGTGGCGGTAGCGATTGCGCTACTTACGGTAAGTTGGCAGGCGGTACGGGCGGCATTGGCCAAACCGGTTGACTCGCTGAGGGATGAGTGATTGTTGGAATAAGGTAAAGTGGTAAAAACAATAAGACCCGATTGCCCTGATTACCGCATGCCCCTGTTTGGCCAATTCCAAAGCGCCTACTTTTCCAATACCCGAGGTAGACCCTGTAATCAAAATTCTTTTTCTTGCTGCTATCATGGTCCTTAAAATTATCGGGGTGCTACCCGGTGGGTTATCCAACGACGTTTCAGTAGTCATCGGGCTTGGACTGACGGGTTAATATGGTACAAAGATTGGTATTTCGTCTGTAGTTTGCAATGCGAACGGTTAGCAATAAATAACCGGAAAATATTCTCGCCCGAGTCCAGCACGATATTGTCCAACGACGTAAATAAACCTCATCAGGAACGGCTACTCTTTACCAAATCATGACAGCTTATTCGCCTCGATTACGTAAGCTTGCCGTGAAGCTATGTGTGTCATCCGCTATTATGTGATATGGATCGTAATGGCCTGTGCAAGCGTAACCTATGCGCAGGAAGTCCCGGTGCGGGGTAACGTAATAGATCACCGCGGACACCCGGTAGGCGGTGCCAATGTGTTCATCAAGGGTACCGTGTATGGTGCCACCACCGAAGACGACGGTTCGTTTACCTTCCATGTACCTTCGCTCGGCGATACGGTACTGGTGGTGCGGCACCTGGCCATGCAGGCCGCAGCAATGCCGGTAACCATCAAGGCAGATACACCACCCATCACCGTGAGGATTAAACCCCGATCCACTTTATTGGACGAAGCAACGGTTGATACACGTAACCATCGTTCCATCGACCATAACCGTTCCATTACGCTCACCACCATGGATATAGACACCTCGCCGGGCAGCGATGGCGACGTAACGACGGCGTTGCGGCAATTTCCAGGTGTACAGACCGTAGGAGAGAGCGGCGCCCTATTTGTGCGTGGTGGCAGCAGCGAAGAAAGCAAAACGTTTATCGACGGCCTGGAAATCACCTATCCCTACGTCACGGGCGTGCCCGACATCGCCCAGCGGAGCCGTTATTCGCCTCACCTATTCGAGGGGATCACATTCAGTACGGGTGGCTATGCCTCTGCTTATGGCGGTGCCTTGTCATCCATCCTTTCGCTGGATTCACGCCAGCACCCTACCCAAAGCTCAACGGTCATTGCCCTCCTGCCCTACGGCGTGCAGGGTGGCCACGATCAACTTTTCGGTGAGCGTACATCAGCCGGTGTCGATGTGGGGTATTCCAACTTCGGCCCCTATTACCGCTTGATCAATCACCGAACCGATTGGACCAGCGCCCCTGAGAATTGGACCGCAAACGCAAATCTTCGATACAGTATGCCGAAGGGCGGCATCATCAAATGGTATGGTTATGCCAACACGTCGCTGCAGGCTGCCAATCTGCCCAACGAGAACGATGCAGGAAGGCCGGCTTACCTCAAGGTAAACAACCGGAACGCTGTTTCGCTATTCACCCTGGAGCGTCCGTTGGCCAAAAGGGCTTATATGTATGTCGGCTACGGTTTTAACTTCAACCACGACGAATACGTTGCTGCATCAGCTACGGGCTCCCTTCAGGCACAGCACCAGTTGCGGTTTGCCTTCCGTACCCCGTTGATCGGTTCTTCTACCATAGATGCGGGTATGGAAGGGTATAGCGTCCGCCTCTCACTTTCGGATATGATGGCCGTATTCGACCACAAAGGTGCGGCGTGGGCGGAATTGACCATACCGGCCTTCGACAGGGCAACCCTGCGACCCGGACTACGCTTGGATTACAGTAGCTTGGTGGCAGGAGCCACCCTGTCACCCCGCCTAACGGCAACCTACCAATTGTCCGCTGCCGACCGGCTATCGCTTGCGTGGGGTAAATATACACAGCAACCCGATTATGTGTATCTTGCAGCCATGCCCAACATCAGCTACCAACGGGCCCATCACTACATCGCCAACTACCAGCATAGTAGCGGTGGCCACCTGCTGCGGATAGAGGGCTACCGAAAGGATTACGGAGCGCTGGTGACCACCCGCGATGACCTTGCGAATGACGGTAGCGGAACCGCCAGTGGCGTGGAAATTTTCTACCGAAACCAGCAAGGCGACAGCGGGCTTGATTATTGGCTGACATACAGCTACCTCCATACGGAACGTACCTACCTGGATTATCCGACGCGGGCTATGCCTACTTTTGCCACACCGCATACCGTTCATGCCGTGGCAAAGCAATTTATCCAACCGATAGGTGTCTACGTCGGTGCTTCGTATTCGTTTGCTACCGGCCGACCCTACTTTAACCCAAATAACCCAATCTTTCTGGGCGACCGCACCACTGCCTATCATCATGTGAATGTCAACGCCGCACTGCTCCGCAAATGGGGCAATACCTTTATTACCGTTGTCGCGGCTGTGAATAACGTGCTGGGAAATCGACAGGTATTCGGCTATCGCTATGCAGACGATGGTGGTTTCCGGGTGCCTATTGAGCGCCCGTATGGCCGTGCGTTGTTGATAGCAGCATTTATTAGTATCGGCAGGGACCGATCGGAAGAAATTTTAAATCAATTGCCATGAACTATCTTTTGCTTCTCTGTATCTCGCTTGCCGTATTGATGGGCGCAGCCCGCGCACAGTCACTGGAAGAATTGTTAACACCCAAAATCGCTGTATTAGATACCACTAAGGGCATGAGTGGTCTGCAACAACTGGCCAACGACTTCGAACGTATTGCACTGGCTCACCCCAAAAACTGGCATGCCAACTACTACACCGCCTATACGTATACATGCCTTGCGTTTGCAGCACCGAAGGATCAAATCGATGCACGTTGCGACCGTGCCCAGGAATATCTGGATGTCGCCATGGCCATCAGGCCGGATGATGTGGAAAATCGCATTCTGGCCGCCTACCTGCTTAGTGCGCGTATCAACGTCAACCCGATGACACGGGGTGCCAGCATGGGGCGTGAGAGCAAAGTTCATTTAACCACCGCGCTTGAGCAGGCTCCCGATAACCCTCGTGCTCTTTATGTACGTGGCATGGGTATTTTCTATACGCCGGCAGTTTTTGGTGGTGGAAAAAAGAAGGCGAAACCATTCCTCGAACGTGCGAGGGAAATCTTCGATGCCTCCACCGACTTTATTCCATTGGATCCCCATTGGGGCCGACGTGAAACCGCAGCATTGCTGGCCACCTATAAATAGCGTATTTTTCTTACCTTTGTCCGCCGCGAGCACACTGCCGTTGGCGATGAATACCATTGATATCGTATGAAGTCTGTCCAAGAACTCGAAGATTTCTTCCGTATGCATCCGGTACCTGAAGGTACGATGCTTAATGCAGCAACCGTCATCACCGAACCTGATAAATATTTGGAGGTCAACCTCGACGTCGTTCGGAATTGGACTCGGGATTTGAATAAATGCCCGAGCTACTGGCACCTCTGCCAGTTGGCAGCCATCATTTCGGGTACGGAGCAGGCTGAGGGGACCCGATGAAGCCTATGATGAAGAAGGGGCTACTGCTCGTTGTAATTTACCTGGCGTTTATTAGTCTGGGCCTCCCTGATTCCTTACTAGGCCCCGCTTGGCCCACGATGTATATCGATTTAGCCGTACCCATCCATTTTGCAGGCATCATTTCGATGATCGTAGCTGGCGGGACGGTGATTTCCAGTTTGTTTAGTGCGAGGTTGATTGCCCGTTTGGGGGTAGCCTCGGTAACCACTTGCAGCGTCTTAATGACTGCCTTGGCATTAATGGGGTTTTCATTTTCACACCACTTCATTTTTTTGTGCCTACTTGCCATTCCCCTAGGCTTGGGTGCAGGGTGTGTGGATGCTGCCCTCAATAATTACGTGGCCCTGCACTACAAAGCTAAACACATGAATTGGCTGCACTGTTTTTGGGGGGTGGGGGCGGCGGTTGGTCCAATCATCATGGCCCGGCAGTTGGCAAACGGCGAATCGTGGAACAGCGGATATTTCGCAGTGGGTTCGATCCAGTTGGCTCTGGTGCTGGTTTTGCTCTTGTCAATTCCGCTTTGGATGCGCAGATCAGCGACCCTTTCTGGAGATCACGGTGATACCAAAGCGGGGTTTAAGACATTGCTGCGTATCGCAGGTTTGAAACAGGCGCTCTTGGTATTCTTTTGCTATTGTTCTGTCGAGGCAACATTTGGGCTGTGGGGCGCAAGCTATCTGGTCTTCGCCCGGCATCTGGAGCCTGATGATGCGGCAAGGCTGGTTTCCATTTACTACGTGGGCATCACAGCAGGGCGCTTCGCTTCGGGCTTTATCGCAGGTCACCTTACGAACAAGCAACTGGTATATATGGGACAGGGGATTATCGTGCTTGGGTTACTCGTCCTGTTGTTGCCGTTTGATGCCGCTTTGCTTCCAGGCTTCCTGTTGATTGGTCTGGGATGTGCACCCATCTTCCCGAGCCTATTGCACGAAACACCACGGAATTTTGGCGAAAAGCATGCGCAGGCCATTATGGGCATGCAAATGGCCAGCGCATATATTGGTATCACATTGATGCCGCTATTGTTTGGGAAGTTGGCTTCTTACCTGGGCTATTCCTTTTTATTGGGCTTTATTGGGCTTATGTTGGTGCTACAAATCGTTATGACCTACAACCTTAACCGCAGCGTGTCCACCAAGAAGGCGATGCCCGATTGATATCGTGTTAATAGCGCCGGGTTATTTATTCGAATACGGATGTTCGGTCGCCATGGGCCATTGGTTGCGAGATGACGATAAATTCGAGGTCGTGATCCGTTTTATTAAATATCCGATGATGTTCGCCCGGTTGGATATAAAACCCTTGCCGTTCGCCAACATCAACATATGCACCGTTTTTTTCGAACGTGGCCGTTCCATTGAGAATAAAGAAAAACTGTTGTGCGTTAGTGTGAAAGTGGAGGGTTTCTTCCGTGCCCGGTGGCATATTTTCCTGGATTACACTCAGGGCATCCGTTTTCACGAGGTGCCAACCATCGCAATTATCGCCCCACTGGTAATGTGGCGCATGTTGTTTAACGATTAATCCCATCTTATTTCGTCTGTATTCGTGGCTAAAAGTAATGATTTATGTAATTGATTTGTGGATCCAGTGGTCCGATTTTTGACAGGATACGATTTTCTCCCTATCTTGGGCGGTACGAATAATCGACAGTTGAATTTACGATAAACAAAAAAGCTATGCGGAGTGCTTTATTGACCCTAGTATGTTGGGCAATGTTAGCTTGGAGTGCCTTTGCGCAGGAACAAATAGATCGCGCCAAATATGAGCTCATACGGGAAACCATTAATTTTCTAGCTACGGATAAAGCGGTCTCACAAGACACCACGTTCCAGATCTCGTGCGAAACGCTGGACTACGGATGCTTCGGGCAGCAATTGTCCGGTAATCCTATAGCTGGTATTGAGGTATGGTATAACCGTTGGCGATCGATGTCGATAACTGACGAGGCCGGTTTAAAAATGTTGCGTGACCGGATGTTCGCCGATATTTTTGACCGGCCTGGCAAAGGATATCGGAAACAGCTACCCGGTTATGAAGGGTATGTAATCCGCACAACGGACCTGATAGAACCTCCCAACGAAACACCGGTACCTGTAGTCGAAACCGCTGAAGACACGATCCCCGAACGCGTCCCTGACCACGTCGGATCGGAACCCATATACCCCGAACAAGACTCGGGTCAGATTGATAACCCCGAAAAAGAAAACAACATGATTGCTTACCTCGCTATTGCCATCGGTCTCATGGCCCTGGTCATTGCTGCCTTACCGTTTCTTAAGAAAAAGGAACCAGACCACCAGTCGGCCCATTTCGACGGGCTGGAGGAATTGCATAGCCGCTTGGACGGCATTGCACTACGTATGAAAAGCCTGGAGCAGAAAATCAGTGATGCCGAAGCCGCCGAGGCGATAACCCACCTGACCGATATTATGGAATCGGTGGAAAAGCGGGTGGTCGAATTGGAGGGCCGCATCAGCGAGTAGGGCGGTCGTCGTACGTTGGACCGTAGAGGCCGGGCACTTTATTGCCGGTCGCGCGGAGGTATACAATCATTTCCCCTCGATGGTGATAAACGTGGTTAAACAGGAAGCTACGTACTACAACACCTCTGGGCATCGGTCCGATTAGCGTATGGTCGCCCGATTTCATCGTCCAAAGGTCTTGCAACTTTTCATCGGATATCGAATGTAACGCGGCTCTGGCCGATTCTACGTTTTTCTCGAAAAGGTCAACGGTTGCCTGGATGTCTCCCGGGTCCCCACGTTGAATACGGTCGGCGGCCATGTCATACACGTCTTCGGTAAGTGTGCCCACGTACCAGTAGTAGATGGTTGCGATGTGTTGCGCAAGTTCGCCCATTGTCCACGAAGTAGGGGCAGGCCGGTAGTCGATGTCTTTTTGGGGAACGGCCAGCAATAGCTTTCTGGTACTGGCTACTTCATGTTCGAATTCGGCAAGCAGGGATTTCAGCATCATGATGTGTCGTTTTGACTCAAATTTACGAAATGCTTTTATTTATACACCATGATTGTACGCACAATTATACGCGAAAGAGTATATTTCAGAAGCAGCCGAGTAGACCGATAACGGCGTAAGCCCCCATGAGCACCTGTAAAAGCAGATGTCTAGGCGAATGAATTCGCTTTTATATTATCAATAATTTAGCTAAGTTTGGTAGATGAAACAATCCATAATCCGATATTTAGTTATTGCGGTGTGCCTCCTCGGTAGTGTATTTCCTTCTTTTGCACAAGAAAAAAGGACCCAGTTCAACCACGTCGCGCTCTCCGTTTTTGATCTGCAGAAAAGTGCTTCATTTTATCAGCATGTGCTGCAGCTCGATACCATACCCGAACCATTTAAGATTGGTAAACACAAATGGTTCGAAATTGGCCCGGGTCTGTCGCTCCACCTCGTCAACGATGCAACTGAAATTACGGAACACCGAAGGAATACGCACATTTGTTTCAGCGTGACGTCCATAGACGATATCATTGCCCGGCTTAATAAATTCGGTGTGGTCTACTATAATGTGCAGGAAGAGCCCGGAAAGGTCGGCACACGGGTAGATGGCGTAAAGCAGCTCTATATTCAAGACCCCGATGGGTATTGGATCGAGATCAATAACGAGCGAATGGAATGGTAAAAATTGCAACTCGTTGCAACTATATGTAACTTCGCGGACAAATAATTGTATATGCAGCATAGGCAGTGGCGGGGGAATCCCGAAAAGCGCGAAACCAACCAACAGGTATATGGTATCCGCGCCGTTATGGAAGCTATCGACGGCGGAAAGGAAATCGAGTCGCTTTTTATACAACGGGGTTTGTCGGGACCGCTGTTCCAAGAGCTGAAACAGCTACTACGGCAATATGATATCAGTTACCAACAGGTGCCGGTAGAAAAGCTCAACCGGATGACAGGCAAAAACCACCAAGGTGTAATTGCCGTTATCTCACCCATTACCTACCAGCGGGTGGAAGACGTGGTGCCCGTCCTATATGAAAGGGGTGAAGTACCCCTGTTACTGATCCTCGACAGTATTACCGACGTGCGTAACCTGGGTGCTATTGCGAGAACAGCCGAGTGTGTGGGCGCACACGCGCTCATCGTACCCAAAAAGGGCTCAGCTGAAATCAACCCCGACGCCATCAAAACGTCTGCTGGTGCATTGTTCAAAATCAGCGTTTGCCGCGAAGACAATTTATCGCATACGGTGCGGTTTCTGCAGGAATCGGGTATTCAAGTGGTAGCCTGTACCGAAAAGGCCCAAGATAACATCTATGGGCTGGATTATTCCGGTCCGATTGCTTTTATCTTAGGTTCGGAAGAACGAGGGATTGCTGACGAACTGGTACGCATGGCCGATCAGTTGGCGCGTATTCCCATGGCAGGTACGATCGCATCGCTCAACGTTTCCGTGTCTGGCGGTGTCGTGCTTTATGAAGCGCTTCGGCAGCGCTTAGCAGCCGTTAAATAGTGGCAATCGGCGGAAGGGCATTACGAGGATTTTCCGTCGGTTTCCTTCACCGCTGCTGACGCCTTTTTCCGTTTTTTTGCTGGCTGCCTTCTCCGGCCATAAGTACCATTTACAATTTTACCACGTTTGGTTTTCTTATCTCCTTTTCCCATGTTGATTACATTAGTTGTCAAATCATGACGAAATCGAGTCACCCAAAAATTAAAAACGAATATAGCAAATACGATAGTGAAAACCGAAAATGTAGTGTCTATTTTGGTCAAGGGAGCGCTCATCTGTATTAACCAATAGTTAATACAGGTTGTGATTGCGTTGCTAATCAATATATTGAAATCACAATCTAATGTTTTACTACAAGTGGTTGCCCTGCATCCGAGAGGTACTCTTGCAAGCAATGCGTGAAGCACACGAGTAAACCGGGTTGAATTAGAAATGCAGTAATTAAGGTTTATCTTAGCACACGATGGAAAAACAATACAGGCTTGACGGTGTGTCGGTTCGGGTAGCGCTTGTGGAAGGTCTGGTGCGTATTGTTAATGATCTGCCGTTCAAACAGGCTGTGATTGATCAGCCCGACGGAATTACAACGGCACTCGTTACGGAAATCAAGGCCGATTATGATGCCGTCTTCGGCAAACGCCTCGCTATACGTGATGATTCCTTCGTCGTGGAAATATTGGGTCATCTTTATTTTGACTACTTATTGCTGAGATATAGGAGGATACTTAAGTTTATCTGTGCGTTTGGTTTATATGATAGATTTTGTCGCTCCTGTAAGGTAATTGATTGTGGTGAGCGAGGCAAGGACCCCAATCGGTGGATATGGGATAGACTCGTACCATTTCGGAAAATCTTAGCCAGACGATTGGGCAATGTCCGATTATCCCGGTTCACGGAAGGCTAGCCCCGACTTTTCCATGCCGTAATCCCCGCGTGCTCCGGTGCGCGGCGTGCAGGTGCGCTTGAGGAGTAAAATAAACCCGGTTTTGGCTTCTTGGATGCCTCACATACCGGGCAGACCGGACAATTAGATTAAGCCACTTCCCGCATATCCACAGCAACGACGCGAGAAATGCCCTGTTCAACCATGGTAACCCCATAGATGATATCGGTGCTGGCTATCGTACGCTTATTGTGCGACACGATAATAAATTGTGAGTGGTCTGAGAACTTGCGGATAATATGATTGAATTTGTCGATGTTGGTGTCATCCAAAGGGGCATCAACTTCGTCGAAAATACAGAACGGCGCAGGCTTGAGGAGGTATAAAGCAAATAACAACGCCGTTGACGTCAGCGTTTTTTCACCTCCGGATAGCTGATTGATAGACAGCGGACGCTTCCCTTTGGGGCGCGCCATGATATCGATATCGGATTCCAACGGGTTCTCAGGATTGGTAAGGATAAGGTCGCACGTGTCTTCCTCGTTGAATAGCGAGCGGAACACCGTGATGAAGTTTTCACGCACTCGCGTAAAGGAGGTCATGAATTTCTCACGTGCGGTATCGTCGATTTCCTGGATGGTCTCCAATAACGAATTCTTCGCGTCTAGCAGATCCTGTTTCTCCTTGATGATGAACGTGTAGCGCTCGTTCATCTCTTGGTATGCTTCCATCGCCATCGGATTGATGCTGCCGAAGTCGTCCAACTGCCGCCGCAGCTTGTCGGTTTTTTGACGTAATGTGTCCTCGTCATCCTGTTGTGCCATGTCTACATCGACATCGTCTCCCGTAGGCGGTGTGAGGTCATTGATGTCGACGGAAAACTCGACAGCCAACCGTTCTTTCAATGCGTTGAGATCGAGTTTCAAGGTTGTTTTCTTATCGCGGAGTTCGTCAAACAGGAAGTCGACCTGCTCTTTCTGCCGGCGTAACAGTGTAACCTGTTCCTCCGTTTCATTGATTTTACCACGAGCGGCGTAATAGTCTTCTTCTACCTCCTGTAGACCTTTTTCATAGGCTTCCTTCTGGGCATACATCGCTACGAGGTCCTCATCCGAATTATCGACATGCTGTAGCGTGTCTTTGATAGCAGCCTGTACCTGTTTGTATTCCGCTTCATTTTTGGTAATCCGGCTTTCGTAGGTGTCCTGTAGGCTTTCTCGGTATTCCAGGTCTTTCGTGATGCCTGCTACGGCATTTTGCTGCTGGTGGAAACGGATGTTCTCTTGGTTGAATGCCGACGATTTATCGGTCAGCAGGTCAGCAAGTTCCTGGTAGGCAATCTGCATTTCTTGCAGTGCCACACCGCTATTTACTTTCGCTGCACTCAGCGCCTCGAGCCGTGGCTCCGCCGTGCGGAGGTCGGCCGCAATGCCCGCCATCTTCTGCTCGATATCCTGTTTGCGGTTCCGGCTGTTGGTAATAAAAGCTTCGTATTGCTCTTGCTTGGTTTTTACCGATACCAGTTCGCCATTCAATCGGTTGAGCTGGCGGCCCAACTCCTCGATATCGGCTTTCTTGGAACTACTCCTTAATATAGCTAGCCGCTGGGTAGCTTCATCCAGCGCCGCCTGTTGCTTGGTAATTTGCTGGCCCAGCGATTTGATGTCTTTGGCCAAGTTCTCTAGGTTTTTTGCACGGCCAATGCGTTTGCCTTCGAATAGGCCTACGGAACCGCCCGACATGCCTAAGCGGTTTTTGCTAAATTTGCCACTTTTATGCAGCACAACCACCCGGTCACCAGGTAGCTCACTATCCAACGCCCGCTCATCTTCGGTATTGAGCACGTATACATTGTGCAGTAATATACGGCAAAGGGGCAGGTATCGTTCCTCCACGCTGATGATATCCAATGCGGGGATAAGTTGCTGCTCATCTGCCCGCGTTGCCAACGCGACATCGTCGACCCGTTCAATGGCATCGAGTACGAAGAAATTGGCCCTGCCGCGTGCCGCATCGCTAAGTAACCGGATGGCTTGGACCGCTTCATCGGGCCGTTGTACCACATAGTGGTTCATATAGGGCTCCAGGTAATTCTCAATGGCAACACGATATTCCTCTTGGCAGAAGAGGATATCTGAAAACAGTGGGTACTGGCTTTTCCAGCCTGCATTTTTACGTAAGAAACGTATCGACTCGGGGAAACCCTCCAAGTTATCTACCAACGATTTCGTGAGGTTGTATTCATTCTGTTTGGCGTCAAGCTGTCTGTTGTCACGCATCAGCTCCTCATTGAGCAACTGGATAGCGGCTTCCGTGCCGTCCACTTGTTCCTGAAGAACCTTTTCAGCCTCGGTTGCAGCGTCGTAGGCCTGTTGTACCGCTTCCGTCTGTCCTTCAAGGTCGGCAACTAACGTATTGAACTGGTCAAGTTCAGCGGCTTTGGACTCCACATCGCTTACATTGCGCAAACTTTCCTGTTCAAGCGCATCGTGTTGGATACGCAGTACGGCAATTTCTTTTTCCAACTTATAGATTTCGTTCTGCTCGTCGCTATGCTGCCTTGTTGCGCCATCGAGCTTTTGTTTGGCCGCATGTTGTTGTCCACGCAATTCATCTACGTCGGCCCGATGCTGTTCCAGTGTGGCTGTTACGACATCGAGCTTATGTTGCGCTTCCAGGTGTTCCTCGTTGAGGCGCTTGATGTTGTACAACACGTGGTTAAGCTGTTGCCGGTCTTGCGTAAGCTCGCCATTGATGCGTGTTTCCTTATCCTGCAGGTTCCGGAGCTGCTCATTTTTGACCTTTTTATCGCTTTCGTATGCCCTTATCTTACCTACGTATTCGTTGGTGGCGCGCTGCTGAGCAGCCAGGTTCTTCTCTTTAACCAGGCTCTCTTGTTTAAGCTGCTGGACGAGTGCTTCCAATTTAGCAATTTCGGTGCTGATGCGCGTCTGCTCGGTACGGTGGTTGAGTTCTTGGGCGTCAAGCGTAGTCAGCGACGCATTGAAATGGCTAATGCGGTAGGTGGCCAGTGCGATACTGAGCGTTTTGTATTGTTCCTTCAACCGGTAATATCGTTCGGCTTTCTTGGCTTGGTTCTCCAGCGTCTTGAGGTTTTTTTCAATTTCAAACAGCAGGTCGTCCACCCGCTCCAGGTCGTTCTCGGTATCCCTTAGCTTATTTAGTGTTTGTTTTTTGCGTACTTTATACTTAGAAATACCTGATGCTTCCTCAAAAAGCAACCGGCGTGAGTTTTCCTTATTGTTGATGATTTCGTCAATCATCTTTAATTCGATGATCGAATAGGTGTCGGCTCCAATGCCCGTGTCTAGGAATAGATCAGTAATATCCTTTAGACGGCACTTCACGTCGTTGAGTCGGTATTCACTTTCGCCGCTGCGGTAAAGTTTCCGGGTGATGGTCACTTGGGAGAACTCAGTGGGTAGGATGTTCTTCGTGTTGTCGAACGAAAGCGATACTTCGGCCAGATTGGCTGCTTTCCGGCTTTTCGTTCCGTTGAAGATGATATTCTCCATTTTCTCCGAGCGTAATACACGTGTGCTTTGCTCGCCCAATACCCATCGGATAGCGTCTACTACGTTGGATTTTCCGCAACCATTTGGCCCAACGATAGCGGTAACACCTTCATTGAAATGAATGGTGATCTTGTCGCCAAAACTTTTAAAACCCTTTATTTCGAGTTTAGTGAGTTGCATCTACGCCAACGGTTCCTTTTGTTCTTCCTGTGCGAATTTAAGAAATTGGTTTGATTTTTTTGCCTAACGATAGCCAACTCCGAGCACCTCATTCAGATCGTCGTAATTTTACGTATACACGACGCGGAAATCGGGTGCATTTCGGTGCAGGCAGGAAGGTACAGGATACTTCCGCGGGATATTTTGCGTTCTTTAGTAGGCGATAGATGTATTTATAAACCACTCGATGATTAAACAGATTTTACCGGTGGAACAGCGGCCGGCCCATTTTCTATCTTTAATAATCGCACCGCGACGGTTGCCGACAACGGTCTGTGTTGTTCTTGTACAGCTTCTGGCCTTTGCCGCATATGCACAGCCAGAGGCGCCTGTGAGCGAACCTGCGGACATATGGTGGGGCTGGGAATTTGTAGGACGGATGCATCCCATGCTGGTACATTTTCCGGTATCGCTTTTACTGATTGCTGCTGTGATGGAGTTGTTAACCTTCCGTCGCTTCCAGTCGCAACTGCGCACCGGTATCAATTGGCTCGTTTTCATCGGGAGTTCAAGTGCTGTCATCGCTGCGTTATGTGGCTGGTTGCTTGCTTGGACCGGCGAATATGGGGGCGACACATTCTATGCCCATCAATGGTCCGGGACGGCCACTGCGGTGCTTGGTGCGTTGGCCGGATTACTACTTTGGGCGGTGGTTCGTAAAAAGCGACTAGCCTTTATTAAGGCATACCAAATTACCTTGCTTCTTTCATCCGTGGGTGTATTCCTTGCCGGCCACTATGGTGGGTCCCTTACCCACGGTCAAGACTACCTGCTGGGTGTTACACCCTGGGGGGGTGAAGACGAACGGATGGCGGCAGCCTTGGGGGGCGCGCCAACTACTGTAGCATGGCAATCGTTCGCGCAGCTCGACACCTTGGACGAACAGCAAGAAGCCCAGTTGAACATGGCCGTCCGCACGGTGCTGGCCCATCGCTGTTTCCAATGCCATAGTAGTGATAAAACGGAAGGGAAATTACGTCTCGACCAACGGGAGTTTGTATTTCAAGGTGGCGAATCAGGGCCCTCCATTCTGCCAGGAGATGTAGACAACAGTGAACTCGTTCGACGCATTACGCTGCCGGCGGGGCATAAGGAGGCCATGCCTGGAAAAGGCAAGCCGCTGGATGATAACGAAGTAAATCTGATCAAGGTTTGGGTAGCGAAGGGCGCACCATGGCCAGAGCATGTTAAAGGGATTTTCCCCGTTGCGCCGCTGGAACCTCGGCGCCCCGAATTACCGAAATTAACGAAAGGGTTGGAAAATCCCATTGACCGATGGGTCAATGATTATTTCGAAGGCAATCAACTGACATGGCCCGATCTGGTAGATGACCGGATATTTCTCCGACGCATTTACGTTGATTTGATTGGTTTGCTACCTACACCGCAGCAACTACGCGATTTCGAAGAAGACACGCGGCCCGATAAACGGGCACAGGTCGCTGCTGAATTATTAGGCCGCAACGATGACTATGCGATGCATTGGACCACTTTTTGGAATGATTTGCTTCGCAACGATTATACGGGGCCAGGCTATATCACCAACGGCCGCTTCAATATTTCCGACTGGTTATACCGGGCGCTCGTGGACAACAAGCCTTACGACCAGTTCGTGAAGGAGCTGCTGAATCCCGATGAATCGTCAAAAGGCTTTATCAAAGGTATCGCGTGGCGGGGGGCTGTTAACAGTAGCCAAACTACCGCAATGCAGGCCGCCCAGAACGTGTCACAGGCGCTGCTGGGTGTGAATTTGAAATGTGCCTCTTGCCATGATAGCTTTGTGAGCGACTGGAAACTTGATGACGCGTATGCCTTTGCTAACATCTTCTCCGAAAATCAGCTCGAAATAGCTCGTTGCGATATCCCCACCGGACAAATGGCCGATACGAGGCTACTTTGGCCCGAACTGGGAAGCATTACAAAAAACGGATCGGTCGAAGAGAAGTCGCGCGAACTTGCGCAGTTGCTTACACAGCCGGAAAATGGACGCCTCTATCGCACGTTGGTAAACCGGATATGGGCGCAGCTGATGGGACGCGGCATCGTGGCACCCACCGACGAAATGGACAATGAGCCCTGGAGCAGAGATCTCCTGGATTGGCTGGCGGTAAATTTTGTGGATAACGCATATGATGTGAAGCATTTGCTTTATCTGATCACCACGTCAAAGACCTACCAGCTTCCGTCGGTAGCCATTGCCGATCCGGCGACGATCAACAAAGCTGATTTTGTGTTTACGGGAGTGTTGAAAAGAAAGCTTACCGCCGAGCAATATGCCGATGCCATCAGCATGATCGTCCATCCGTTGTATCCCACGACATCCCTGAAGTATAATCCCGAAGGCGATGAAGCATCGTACAAGGAATCCCACCCGTTTGTACGTGCGGCATTGGTGCAAAACGACCCGTTTCTGACCGCACTTGGCCGCCCTAGCCGCGAGAATATCATTAGCGTGCGCGATGGGCAGGCTACACTGCTGCAGGCGATGGAATTGACCAATGGCGCCCTATTGAATGAGACGCTGATAGCAGGTGCGCAGGAGTGGATGGCAACCCACCGGGACGAGGACGGACTTATCACCGCAGTGTTCACGCAAAGCCTTGGGCGCCTGCCATCGGAGGATGAACGGCACGTATCGCGTGAAATCCTGGGCGAGCAGATGGATACGACCAGTGTGCAAGACTTGTTATGGTCAGTGGTGTTGTTACCTGAATTTCAATTTATCGAATAATATAGTTATGAACCGATATTACAACAGGCGAAATTTCTTGAAAACGGCGACTGCCGGTACCTTGGGTGCATTGGCTGCCGGTGCGCCGCTCGCGGGATTCTTGAATTCGTGCTCCGGAAAGCAGGCGAGTGCAGACGCAGTCATCTTGCTATGGATGGCCGGCGGCATGGCCCACACAGACACGTTCGACCCCAAGGCCTATACACCGTTTGAGAAAGGTTTAGATTCCAACCGGGTATTGAGCACTTTTCCGTCCATTCCAACGGCATTGGATGGCATCTCTTTTTCGGAGGGTCTGGAATCTATGGCCTCGCTGATGGATAGGGGTACACTTATCCGTTCTTATGTGGCCGGCGACCTTGGGCATATCCTGCATTCGCGGCACCAGTACCACTGGCATACCTGCTATGAGCCCCCACAAACGGTGTCTGCCCCACATATCGGTGCGTGGATAGCGCAGGAGCTTGGCCCTAAAAACCCAGTAGTCCCGCCGTTCATTAATATCGGTCAACGGATGACGGTGGGAGAGGCCGAAGAACTCAAGGCTTTCCATACGGCCGGTTTCCTTGGCAGTGAATACGGGCCTTTCATGATTCCTGACCCTTCCGCTGGCCTCGATGCCGTAAAGCCACCCGCAGGGATGTCATTTAGCCGGTTTGAACGGCGCAACCAACTGTATACCGAACTGCTCGACCAAAACGCAATTGGCGACCTAGGGAGTGACTATCAAAAAGAATCATTCAAAAGATCGATGGAACAGGCGTATATGCTGCTCAAATCGCCCGAGGCCAAGGCATTCGATTTGCGGGAGGAACCGGAGGAACAGTACGCTGTATACAACACCGGCAAATTCGGATTGGGATGTTTGATGGCCCGCAGGCTTATTGAACAAGGTGCGCGATTTATCAGTGTAACTAGCGAATATGAGCCATTTATGGGGTGGGACACCCACGAAAATGGCCATGTACGCGTAGGGGATATGAAGAAGCTCATCGATGCACCCGTAGCCCAGCTTATCAAAGATCTGGATCGTACTGGACATCTTGACCGTACACTGGTTATCGTCGCCAGCGAATTCAGCCGCGACATGGTCATGGAAGGACGCCCTGGCGCCGAAGTGTTACACCAGGTAGACCAACCCGATGTGATCAATGACATCCGCAATTATGGCATGCACCGTCATTTTACCGATGGATGCTCCATATTGATGTTTGGTGGAGGAATTAAAAAAGGATCGGTATTTGGAAAAACGGCGGATGAAAGGCCTTGCAAGACCATCGAGAACCCCATCCGGATTGAACAGATCCACCAGTCGGTTTATCATGCGTTGGGTATCGACCAACAAAAGCACGCGATGGTGGAGGGTCGGCCGTTTTATACTACCCCCGATGGTGTGCACCTGCCGGAGATGGCATTGTTTACTTAACAGAAACCGGGAAAAAAATAATACATCTAATACAATACATTGCAATACATGTACGTTATTAGATTAAAGTAAGATTGTCTTTTCATAATTTAGGTTTATAATTGGTTAGTTTTAAAGCCCCGTTCCGCCAGGATTAGGGGCTTTTCTTTATTACGTTTTTTTTGTGTACCCCGTTTAGGCATAAGGATTGCTGCAGACTTAAAAACACTAAGTGGATGAAGACCATTAACTTTGCTGTCGTATCGTTGTTTATCGCGGCTCTATATGTGTGGGGTTGTACAAAAGATACTGCGCCGGAGGTGTATCCGGTAGCAGAAGACGTAATCTTGAAAGACGTGGCCTACGGGGATCACGAGCAACAGCGGATGGATGTTTATCTTCCTGCAGGTAGATCGCAAGTGGCAACGAAGATTGTCGTTTTTATCCATGGCGGCGGTTGGATGGCTGGCGATAAAGATGACCTTCAGTTTACGGATGAAAATTTACAGACGCTGAAAGCGCATTTTCCCGACTTTGCGTTGGTGAATCTGAATTATCGGCTCGTGAATGGCGACGAAAACCGATATCCAGCGGCGGAGAATGACGTGAAGCAAGCGATGAATTACCTGTATCGCCGATTGGAACCGTACCAATTGTCGTCAGACACGTACCTGGCTGGGGGTAGTGCCGGGGCACACCTCGCTGCGCTTCATACCCTGAAGCACAACAGTAACGGCAATATCAAGGGCTGTATAGCGATTGCCGGCGTTTACAATATGCAATCGCTTTATGAGTACGGAAATACGGAAGCCAAATTGATTGTCGCTGCATTTATGGGCGGTACCCCAGCCAATCAAACCGATCGATACGAGCAGGCGTCACCGGTAACCTTCGTCACCCCATCCAGTCCGAAATTTCTCTTATTGCACGGCACGGAAGACACCTTGGTGCCGGTATCACAAGTTTACGAATTACGGGATGTACTTAGCGAAAACGATGTTGAACACACCGTATTTACCTATTCCGGGGGACATGGCATCCCTCCAGAACACTTGGTTGCAGCTTTTGAACACATCGATGCTTTCTTGCAATAGTCCCGCACCGATGCGCACGGATTACGTCAGTTTATTAAACCAATCGATGTACGCATTAACCGCTTGGCGGAGGAACGCTTTTGTTTCTTCGCTTTTCAGATTATCGTCCTCATCGAATGCATCTTTCATATCCGGGAGATAAACCTCCGGCTGCTGCATAGCGGGTACGTTGAGAAACACCAGGCATTGCCGGAGGTGGTGGTTTGCTCCGAATGCGGAAAGGTTCCCCGGCGAATTGCTGAATATAGCGGCGGGCTTCCCATCCCACGTATTTTTACCATACGGCCGTGACCCGACGTCCAATGCATTTTTCAGCGCGCCCGGTATGGAACGGTTATATTCAGGGGTGACGAAAATCACGCCATCGACAGCCCTAATCGCATTACGGAATACGGTATACGATTCCGGCGCGCGGTCTTCGTCATCGAAATCTTGGTTATAAATCGGTAAGTCATCAATCGGTATGGTCTTGAACGCAAATCCGGAGGGGGCCATGGCAGTAATGGATTTGGCGAGTTTCTTCGAAAATGACGCTTTGCGTAGGCTACCTACGATAATTCCTATGGTGTTGCTCATCGGGTTCATATTTTCTTGTCAAACAATTATGGTTTCCTCAGTTAGCGAACAATCGGCACCGCCGATTGTTTACCCTTGTAAAATCAAAGCTATGAGAGCCATCTGGACTGGTGCTATCGGCTTCGGCCTGGTGAATATACCCATAAAAATATACAGTGCCACGCAGGAAAACCGGCCTGACTTCGACCTGCTGGAACGAAAGTCGCTGGACCGCGTGCGGTACAAACGGGTGAACGAACGCACGGGAAAAGAAGTCGATTGGGACGACATCGTTAAAGGCCATTACCTTAAAGATAGGTACATTGTAGTCGAAGATGCCGATTTCGAAGAGGCAAGCCCTGAGAAGACGAAGATCATCAACCTGCAGTCGTTCGTCAACGAATCGGCTATCGATAGTATCTATTTTGAAACACCTTATTACCTGAGCCCGCAAAAAGGGGGCGAGAAAGCCTATTCACTGCTGTATCGTGCATTGGCCAAAACGAAGAAGGCCGCACTTTCCACCTTTGTGATGCGCAGTACGGAGAGCCTGGCCGTGATACGGCCTCATGATAAATTGCTACTGCTCAACCGACTCCGATTCCAAGAGGAAATCCGGCCCGCATCCGATGCTGGCATTACGCTATTATCAGTTTCGAAAGCCGAAATGGACATGGCGGTAAAGCTGATCAAGCAGCATACCGGCGATTTCAATGTGGAGGAATACCGCGATGAATACAGCAAGGAACTGATGAAGCTCATCCGGGCAAAAGCTAAGGGCAAACGGCCCACGGTGAGGAAACTTAAAACGAAGCCCAAGGGTTCGGCCGATCTGCTGGAGCAATTGAAAGCAAGCCTTGCATAAACCAGAAAACATGGCACTCACCGCATATAAGAAAAAGCGTCGGTTAAACGAAACTCCCGAGCCGGCAGGGGGGAGGGCTCCCGCCGCGCAACTCCGGTTCGTGGTGCAAAAACACCATGCTTCACGGTTGCACTACGATTTCAGGCTGGAACTCCGAGGCGTATTGAAGAGTTGGGCGGTACCGAAAGGCCCTTCACTTAATCCTGACGATAAGCGATTGGCTATGGAGGTGGAAGACCATCCTTATGATTACAAAGATTTCGAAGGCGTCATACCGAAAGGCAATTATGGAGCGGGGACGGTGATTGTTTGGGATGAAGGGACTTATGAGCCGCTGGAAAGTAACGGCGATAAAAAGGCCATGGAAAAAGACCTGATGAAACAATGGCGGGCCGGTTCACTAAAAGTGGTATTGAAAGGTAAAAAGCTGAAAGGTGAGTTCGCATTGGTGAAGATGAAAGGAAAGGAAGATAACGCCTGGCTGCTCATCAAGCATAACGATCAGTACGCCACCGATGCGGACGTCACACTGAAGGAGATGTCGGTGGTCTCCAAGTTGACGCTCAATCAGTTGGCCGCCGCGGCGGGCAATGCGCACACCAAGCCATCGGCGAGAGGAAAGACCGAAAAGAAGCAGGCGGTTAAAGCAACACTAAAGGAACAAGTAAACCCCGAGGGCAATGCCAACCCACGAACCGATATCGATGCCGCCAAACTGCTGAAAATCGCTAAGAAAGTGCCTTTTCCGAAAGCGATGTCACCCATGCTGGCTACACTCGTCGATGCTCCTTTCGACGACCCCGAATGGGAATATGAGGTAAAATGGGACGGATATCGCGCACTGGCGTTCCGCAACGGAAAACAAGCGGCATTGAAATCGCGCAACAACAAATCGTTTGCCGATAAATTTTACCCCGTTTTTGAAGCGGTTACCGCGTGGGAGATTAATGCCGTGGTAGATGGTGAAATCGTTGCGGTAACGGACGGTGGAATTTCCAGCTTCAACGGGTTGCAGAATTGGCGTAGCGAAGCGGACGGGGAGCTGTTGTATTATGTCTTTGATCTGCTGTGGTATGAAGGCAAGGACACCACGGGGATACCGCTGTCGCAACGGAAGGCCATCCTCCAGCGCCTGATACCGGCCGAGGGAATCATCCGGAGCGGTTATAGTGTCAATGCCGACGGCAACGCGTTTTTCGAAGCGGCAGGTAAGCTTGGCTTAGAAGGCATTATCGCTAAACGCTCCGACAGTAGCTACCATCCCGGTGAGCGTACAAGGGATTGGCTGAAAATCAAACTGCAAAAGCGCCAGGAAGCGGTGATTGGTGGCTTCACACGTAATGCAGGAACATCGAAACCTTTCAGCTCCCTGTTGCTCGGCGTATTTGACGGTAACGATTTTCATTATGTGGGAAAGGTAGGTACTGGCTTCAAAGATCAGGAGCAACGTGAAATGTTGCGGTTGTTCAAACCGCTAATTCGCAAAACCAGTCCCTTCGCCACCCCTCCCGATCCGAACAAGCCATCGCGGTTCAGGCCCAACCCACCACGTGCAGCAGCAACCTGGCTCACCCCTAAAATCGTATGCGAGATTCATTATACCGAAGTGACCGAGGATGGTGTGTTCAGGCATCCTGCGTTCATCGCGCTGCGCGAGGATAAGGACGCTAAGGCGGTAGTCATGGAAAAAGAAGCTATCATGGAAAAAAGCGAAGGCAAAGCAACACCAATCATCAAGGAAGCGCCGAACCGCGGAAGGCGTACACTCTTAAACCCTTCCCAGAAAACGCAGGTGAGGAAAGTGAACAGCAACGAGTTGAAATTCACGAATCTGCAAAAAGTATTCTGGCCGAATGGGGGATATACCAAAGGCGACATGCTCAATTATTACTGGCAGGTGGCGAAATACATACTCCCTTACCTCAAAGACCGTCCCCAGTCGCTCAACAGATTCCCAAACGGGGTAAAAGGCAAGAACTTCTACCAGAAAGATGTAACCGGGAAAGTACCGGCATGGGTGGATAAATACCCCTATAAAGCCGAGGGTGAGCGAAAACGCAAGCACTACATGCTATGCAATAATGAGGCGGCCCTGCTGTATATGGCTAATCTTGCGGCTATTGAGATGAACCCATGGAGCAGCACCATCCATAAACCCGATTACCCAACGTATTGCCTGCTGGATCTTGATCCCGATAAAAGCAATACGTTCGAGCAGGTCATTGAGGTGGCCAATGCCATCCATGCTTTCCTGGAAGATATCGCTGTGCCATCATACTGTAAAACGTCCGGTTCGACGGGACTGCATATCTACGTTCCCTTAGGTGCAAAATACACCTACGACCAGTCGCAGCTTTTTGCACGCTGGGTAGCCAATGAAGTGGATGCGACACTGGATTTTACAAGCGTTGAGCGGATGACCGACCGGCGCCGGGGGAAAGTGTATATCGATTTCTTGCAAAACCGACCTGCCGCCACATTAGCCGCGCCTTATTCGCTCCGTCCCAAGCCGGACGCTACGGTGTCTATGCCGCTTCACTGGGAAGAAGTGAAAAAAGGGTTGAAATTAAGTGATTTTACGATTGCCAATGCGCTAGATCGTATTCGCTCCGAAGGCGATATATTCAAACCAGTATTGGGCAAGGGGATCAACCTCAAGAAGCTACTCAAAGGTTTGGAAAAATAACAATGGAAATCCGTAACTTATCAGGCCGTTGCCCTTTTGAGCGGTGGCTAAAAATATGAAACCATCATGATTTTTCAGACCACACAGGGGGATGAATAAATCTGATAGCTTCAGCACAGAAAAAAGACAAATTTAAAGAGATGAAACCTGCATAAATTACCATAAACAAAAGAACATGAATAATTTATGCAAGCTTCATTGCCATTAAAAAGCAATTTATTCGAATGAAAAAAGTTAACCCAAAAAAAGAGAGCGATGCCACAGTTAAAAAAGGAAGACATTAAGCAAGAGGTCTTCGACCTCTACGATGATTACGCGCACAATCGACTATCTCGTCGCGATTTTATGCAGCGTTTGTCGGTGTATGCCGGTGGCACAGTCACGGTGCCGGCGCTCATGAGTTTCCTGATGCCCAATTACCAGGACCGCATTCAGGTAAAGGCCGGCGATCCCCGGATCGAGGAAGCATATATCGACTACCCGTCGCCGAAAGGTGGCGGTACGATTAAGGCATTATTGTGCATGCCGAAGGGCAATACCCAACAGCTTGGTGGTGTCGTGGTGGTCCATGAAAACCGGGGACTGAATCCGCACATCGAAGATGTGGCCCGCAGGGCAGCATTGGCAGGATTTGTCAGTCTCGCACCTGACGCACTGAGCCCATTGGGAGGGTATCCGGGTACCGACGATGAAGGGCGCGAAATGCAAAGTAAACGGGATCGCGATGAAATGCTCGAAGATTTCATCGCAGCAGCGGCATTTCTGGAGCAGCACGACGCCTGTAATGGCAAAGTAGGGGTGGTGGGGTTCTGTTTCGGTGGATGGATTTCGAATATGATGGCTGTCCGTTTGCCGGAGCTAAAAGCTGCCGTACCATTTTATGGCGGCCAGCCCGCTGCTGAGGATGTGCCGAAAATACACGCCCCACTCCAGTTGCATTATGCCGAGTTGGATACCCGGGTAAATGATGGATGGCCGGCTTACGAACAAGCCCTGAAAGCAAACCATAAAGAATATACTATGTACATGTATGCCGAGGCAAACCATGGATTCCATAACGACACGACGCCGCGGTATGATCCGGAAGCGGCAAAGCTCGCATGGCGTCGTACGGTAGACTTCTTTAAAGAAAAACTTAGCTGATTCTTGCAAAAAAGTACGGTGGCCCAGACCCGCAAAAGATTAAATGCGGTGGCAGGTGCCTTTAAAATAACAGTATCAGGGTAGAAACCACGGTTAAGGCGATCATAACCATCCGGAACCGCTGTTCGGGAAATATACGGATAATATAGATGCCCAGTAAACCGCCAAGCAGGATAAAAGGCACGGCCACCAGGTCGAGCAACAGACCATCCCACGTGAGGTTATCCCAAACCAGGGCCTGAAGCGGAATTTTAAGGTAGTTTAAAATCATAATAAACCACGCTCCTGTGGCTACGAACGCGAACTTCGGCAATCGCAAGGCGAGTAGGTAAACAACAAGGAGCGGGCCGGCAGCATTCCCGATCATGGTCGAGAAACCAAGTAGAAAGCCCATCCCCGGTGCAAACCACACCGAATCAGTAAGCGCATAAGCCCGTTCGGGCCGTCGGGTACCAACCATTGTTGCTATTCCCAAGAGAATGCAGGCAGCCATCATCACTTTGAATCCCGATTGGGGGATAAGATGGCCGGCCACCAGTGCTACCACCAATCCCAGCAATGCCCAAGGCATGGGTTTGAGCACTAAATCGCGATGAAACCTCTTACGGTAATAAATAACAGCCAATAAATCAGCAAAACAGAGCATCGGCAATACGACGCCTGTGGAGGCTTTCGCACCGAACAGCAGCGCAAAGACTGGCACTGTAAATGTACCGATATTAGGCACGCCTGTTTTGGACATGCCGATGAGCAGCGCGCAACCCAAAAAAACCGCCCATTCATACGGCCCTTGTAAAAGACCTGAAAAATCAAGCATTTTTTTTGGCTAGCAATTGGTTGATGTCGTTCACGCCAATTTCGCGGTAATCGTGGATATAGCGCTTGCATGGTGGGAGTTCGTCCACGGTATGCGAGGTGAGTACGCCGACTACCGTGGCACCAGCGTTGATTGCTGCGGATACCCCGGAATACGAATCTTCAAAGACGACGCAATTGTGGGGCTCGACGTCAAGCATCGCAGCCGACTTCAGATAAATTGCCGGATCGGGCTTGTGGGCGGTTACGTCTTCACTGGATAAAACCGCACCCATATACGTACGTATGGACAGTTTATCGATGATAAAGTCGAGATTGGCCCGCGGTGCAGAGGTAGCTACCCCTATGTGGTAGCCAGCGCTCTTAAGCCGGTCCAGAAACGGGAGCAGGCCGGCTATGGGCACAACGTGTTTTGCATAGATGTCACGGAAGAGCGACTCTTTTTCTTCGGCGAGTCTGGCGACCTCGGCGTCATCCAGTGGGCGTTTGAAAAAGTAGCGCATGATGTAATCGTTGTGCTTGCCATACATGTGGTCGGCAAACTCCCCCATCGTGTAGGTCACATCATATTTGTCAAAAAACTGCTTGAATGCTTCCGTATGGTATGGATTGGTATGGGCAATGACCCCATCCATGTCAAAAATAACGGCATAGTTGTCCATATGGCAAAGATAGCCTTTTTGGTGGAACGTGGGGCGGAATAGGTTTTCCGTTGTCGTTATGAATACGTAATTTTGCCCGTATGAATAACCACGATCGCTATGCGCCCAAGTTGCCACAGTTTGCGGAACAGATTATCTACGAAGACGACAACCTGATCGTGATCAACAAACCGCCTTTTTTGGCGTCATTGGATGAGCGGGAGGGGGGTGAGCCCAGCGTATTGCGTTTAGCCAAGAAGTACCATCCGGATGCGCAAGTGTGCCATCGGCTTGACAAGGAAACCTCCGGTGTGTTGCTCATCGCCAAAAACCCCGAGACCTACCGGTTGGTATCTATCGAATTTGAACGTCGGCGCGTTACCAAAGTATACCACGCAATTATTGGTGGGACCCACGTGTTTGAAGATCTGCTGGTCGATCTACCCATACTTAACCTTGGCAATAAAAATGTGACGATAGACCGGGCCAATGGCAAGCGGGCCGAAACCTATTTCAACTCGCTTCGTTATTTTAAACACTTCACCCTGGTGGAATGCCGCCCGGTGACTGGCCGTATGCACCAAATACGTATACACTTGGCAACTCAGCAAGCAGCAATTGTGGGAGACACCCTGTACCATGGCAAACCCGTATACCTGTCGCAGATTAAAAAACGTGGCTTTTCACTGGGGCGAGGAAAAGAAGAGCAACCCATTATGCGGCGGTTTGCACTGCATGCGCACGAACTGCGGCTTACAATAGGGGATAGCCCCTACCATTTCCAAGCGCCTTACCCAAAGGACTTCGCTACGTTGCTCCGTCAGTTGGAGAAATACGACGATTGATCAAGATCGATTAACTAAACAGGTTGCTATCGGGCCTTCTTATTTGGAGCCCAAGTGCGTCGTTGAGCCGATCGATGAAATAAGTGGATAGCATCGGCGATTCGAGTTCGATATGCTGGTGAACAAAAAAGTAGAGCGATTGCAGTCCCGCATCGCGCCATTCTTTGATGCGCTCCACCCATTCGTCCAACCGCTGCTTGTCCGTGGAGTGGTTATGTCCCACATAGCGGATAAATGCGGAAGGCGTGGAAAGGCGCATGTGCAGCATATCACGTCGGCCCAATGCATCTACCAATACGTTGACCACCTGCTCTTCTTGCAACAGGGTATATAATCTTCGGGAGACGTCCTCGTTGGCAAACCATTCCGCATTACGGACTTCCACGGCAAACGGTACAGCTTTGGAGAATTTCTTAACGAATGTGGCCAAGCGGTCAAAATCTTTCGGCTTGTAGTTATCGTGCATCTGTAGGAAACTTACCCCCAGTTGGTCTTCGAAAAGTGCAATGGCATCGCAAAAGGCTGTCATCTTCTCATCGACATTCAGTAAACGCCCGAAATGGCTGACGCTCTGTGGTACCTTCGGAAAGAATTTGAAATCGGAAGGCGTCTTGTTCTTCCATGTCTCTACCTGCTGTTTATCGGGCGAGTTGTAAAACGTAGCGTTCAGTTCAATGCAATTGAACTGCGTTGCATAGTAACTCAACTCGTCCTTTGTTCCCCGAGGGTAGAAACCTTTCAGGTCCTGGCGATTCCATTTGGCACAGCCAACGTACACTTCCAGTGGTTTGGCGGGTTTATGCGTGCCCAATAAAGCCAGGGTGTCCGGATGGGTAGGGGGTAGGGTGAAATCTACTTCCGAGGGGTCAGCGGCACTTCCAAATTTCATATGTTCCGATTTTTCAATTTGAAGATTTGAAGATAAATCAGCACATCAACAAATCAATTAATGTTTAAAATGCCGCACACCAGTAATAACCATCGCCACACCTTTCTTGTTGGCCATTTCCACAGATTCCTTGTCACGGATAGAACCACCCGGCTGGCTGATAGCAGCGATGCCCGCATCGGCTGCAATCTCAACACAATCGGGGAACGGGAAGAACGCATCTGACGCCATCACCGCTCCGCGAAGGTCAAAACCGAATGCCTTGGCTTTTTCGATGGCTTGCTTCAGCGCGTCAACCCGCGAAGTCTGGCCCACACCACTTGCAGATAGCTGTCCGTCCTTCGCCAACACGATCGTGTTAGACTTGGTGTGTTTGACAATCTTATTGGCAAAGAAAAGATCCTGCAATTCCCGCTCCGTGGGAACCTTGTCCGTAGCAGGTTGCATTTGTTCCGGTCCTTCGATAACAGCATCCTTGTCTTGCTCGATTACGCCGTTGAGCAGTGTTTTGAACTGGCTTTTTGGAAGCGTCGTATCCTTACGTCTTAGCAATATCCGATTTTTCTTGCTAGTGAGTGTGTGTAGCGCGGTGTCGCTGTAGGCGGGTGCGATTAAGACTTCAAAGAAAAGCTTGTTGATTTCGGCAGCCGTTTGGTTGTCGATTTCGCCGTTGCAAATGATTACTCCGCCAAATGCAGATACGGGGTCGCAAGCCAGTGCATCTTGCCATGCTGTCAACAAATCCGAACGGGTGGCAACGCCACAGGCGTTCGTATGTTTCAATATGGCGAATGTCGGCTGCTCAAATTCATCGATGAGTGCCACTGCGGCATCCACATCCACAAGGTTGTTGTACGATAGTTCCTTTCCATTCAGCTTGTCGAATAACGCATCCAGATTACCATAAAAAACACCTTTCTGGTGAGGGTTCTCTCCGTAACGGAGCACCTGCGCCTGTTGCTCGCTTTTTTTGAAAACTTGCAGCGGCGCTTCCTGGTTAAAGTAATTGAATATCGCTGAATCGTAATGTGACGATACGTTGAATGCGCGTTTTGCTAATTCTTTGCGGTGTTCCACAAAGGTGTAACCCTCGTTCTCAGCGAGGATACCTTCAAGGTATTTATAATCATCTTTGGAGGCAATGATGGCCACATCGTTGAAATTCTTGGCAGCTGCCCGAATAAGGGAGATACCACCAATATCTATTTTCTCGATGATATCCTGCTCCGATGCGCCCGATGCTACGGTTTCTTCAAAAGGGTAGAGGTCTACGATCACCAGATCGATTTCGGGAATCTCGTATTCCTGCAATTGCTGCCTATCCGCCTCCAGCGGTCGGCGCGACAGGATGCCACCAAATACTTTGGGGTGAAGTGTCTTCACGCGTCCGCCCAGGATAGAGGGGTAACCGGTAAGGTCCTCTACGGGAACCACATCGTGACCGAGCTCACGGATAAACGTTTCGGTGCCACCTGTAGAATAAAAGGTAACACCATGCTTATGTAATAGATTAATTAACGGTGCAAGGCCATCCTTATAATATACGGAGACCAATGCATTTTTGATTTTTACGGGATGGCTCATTCGCTATTCAGCTATTTAGTTTATGAGCGGCAAAGATAACAAAAATCCTGTCGGTCACATTTTCTTTAGCAGGTTTTCAATGACTTTCGGATAATGGAGGTGCTCCAATTGCTGTCCCTTGAACTTGATGACTTCCAGACTGTCGCTTGGTTCGATACGGAAACGAGCTTGATAGATAATTTCGCCTTCATCAAACTGCTCATTGACGAAATGGATGGTTATGCCGGATTCCTCATCACCGGCATCGAGTATAGCTTGATGCACGCGATCACCGTACATACCTTTACCGCCATAAGCGGGCAGCAATGCAGGGTGGATATTGATGATTTTGTTGGGGTATTTTTCCAACAGGTTTTGTGGAACCAACCAAAGGAATCCCGCCAGCACCACCAAATCAATCTGAAGTTTAATAAGGAGATCGACGATTTCGTCCGTTTGGTATAACGCGTACCTGTCAAATACATGGGTAGGTACCTCGAAGTTGTCGGCACGCTGGAGCACATACGCATCCGGGTTATTGCTCAGAATCAAAGCGACTTCGGCCCGGTCGTCGTATTTGAAATGTTCCATAATTTTCTGGGCGTTCGACCCTGAGCCTGAAGCAAAAATAGCGATTCTTTTTTTCACGTTTCTTTGTTGAATTGATGGATTCTCCAGCAGAATGCACCCAAACTTAATAAAGTTTGCCTAATAAAGCAAGGCATACGATTATCTTTGGGCGCTGCAAAAATAGTGTTTATCTTGCGGTCGACCAATAGCTCGTGCCCCACATGGGATCCCACGGGGCATAACGCCTTTTTGAAGAAGGGTGTATATTAAAATTGTGACAGTACACAGCTGGTTTCATTAATATAATTATTTGAATAATCTCATTTTTTTGAAAAAATGATTAAAAAAAATAGTTTCTGTTGCGAATGTCAATATTTTATCCGTTACTTTGCAACATTAGCTAGAATGAGTATTTAATTCGTATTACATTTATGTGTGGAATCATTGGAGCTTTTGACTTGAAAACCAAGTCGGAAGAATTGCGCCCCCAGGTATTGAAGATGTCGAAGAAGATTCGTCATCGGGGACCGGACTGGTCGGGGATATATAGCTCAGATCGAGCTATATTGGCGCATGAACGTTTAGCAATCGTTGACCCGAAATCTGGCCAACAGCCGCTGTACAGTTCGAATCGTAATATCGTGCTTGCAGTGAATGGCGAGATTTACAATCACCAACAGTTGCGGAATGAGCTGTCCAATTATGAATTTTCCACGCAAGTTGATAGTGAGGTCATCTTGGCGCTCTATGAGAAGAAAGGACCACGGTTCATTGAAGATTTGAACGGCATTTTTGCGTTTGCACTTTATGACGTTGACAGCGATGCGTATTTGGTTGCCCGTGACCATATCGGAATTATCCCCCTATATATGGGATGGGACGAAGCAGGCACTTTTTATGTTGCTTCCGAACTGAAGGCGTTGGAGGGCTATTGTAGCCGGATAGAAACGTTTCCTCCGGGGCATTACCTATATAGTAAGGAGGGCAACACGCCACAGAAATGGTACACCCGCGATTGGGAACAATACGATGCCGTGAAGGATAACGTTACCGATATCGATGTATTGCGTAAAGGACTTGAAGATGCCGTACACCGCCAATTGATGTCTGACGTACCTTATGGCGTATTGCTTTCGGGTGGATTAGACTCATCGGTAATTGCTGCCGTAACGAAGAAGTTCGCATCGCGGCGTGTGGAGTCTAACGATCAGGAAAAAGCTTGGTACCCGCGGTTGCATTCGTTTGCGGTGGGACTAAAGGGTTCGCCAGACCTCATCGCGGCAAAAAAGGCTGCTGACCACATCGGCACGATTCACCATGAAATCAACTTTACAATACAGGAAGGGCTCGATGCGGTGCGCGATGTGATTTATCACCTCGAAACCTATGATGTGACCACCATACGTGCATCAACACCCATGTACCTCCTTGCACGGGTCATCAAATCGATGGGTATTAAGATGGTGTTATCGGGCGAGGGGTCCGATGAGTTGTTCGGCGGATACTTGTATTTCCATAAAGCGCCCAATGCCAAGGAATTCCACGAAGAGACGGTCCGCAAGCTTGGCAAGCTGCATCTCTACGACTGTTTACGGGCGAACAAATCGTTAGCAGCCTGGGGTGTAGAGGGCCGTGTACCTTTCCTCGACAAGGAATTTATGGATATCGCTATGCGTTTGAACCCCGAAGATAAGATGATCCGCGAGGGACGGATGGAAAAATGGGTCGTACGGAAGGCATTCGAGGATTATCTGCCTGAAAGCATTGCTTGGCGCCAAAAAGAACAGTTTTCAGACGGTGTAGGATACAGCTGGATCGATACACTGAAAGAACAGGCTGCGGAACGTGTCAGTGATGATGAATTAGCGGGGGCGTCAGAACGATTCCCCGTTAATCCACCCCAAAACAAAGAGGAATACTTGTATAGGTCTATTTTTACGGAGCATTTCCCTTCAACAGCTTCGGCGCTCACGGTACCCTCAGTCAAATCGGTAGCGTGTAGTACTCCCGAAGCGCTGGCGTGGGATGCGTCTTTCCAAAACCTGAACGACCCGTCAGGCCGGGCGGTGGCCAGCGTACATAACGAAAGTTACGAGAAGGCGATAGTTAATTTTTAATTGACAGTTGATAGTTTTTGATAATGGATAGTTGATAATGGATAATTACCATTCATTATCCATTATCAACTATTAATTAACCAATTAATTAAAGTGGCCTTATCCAGATATTGCGGAAACTTACTGGATTGCCGTGATCCTGCAATACGATAGGACCTGCACCGTGTGCTTTATATTTAGGAAGGCCAATGAATTCGGTTGGGCCATCCAGTTCAACGTTGTTTTGTACCAGTACCCCGTTGTGCAACACGGTGACACGTGCTTTGCTAATGAGTATCCCCTCCGCATTGAAACGTGGTGCGGTCCAGATGATATCATACGTTTGCCATTCGCCGGGTGCCTTGGTGGCATTAACAAGCGGAATCCGCTGCTTATAAAGACTCGCTGCCTGCCCATTCGAATACGTGCGGTTATTGTAGCTATCCAATACCTGTACCTCGTATAGCCCCTGCATGAAAATGCCGCTATTACCGCGTCCTTGTCCCTCGCCTTCGATCTTTGTCGGAGACCGCCACTCTACGTGAAGCTGGTAATCGGTGAACTGCTGTTTGGTTTGGATGCCGCCCTTACCACCCACCACCGTGAATGCGCCATCCGACACCTCCCATTCCACCGGAGAAGACCCATCCTTTTGACTCACCCATTGATTAAGTGACGTGCCGTCGAATAAAATGACCGCATCCGAGGGTGCCTTGTCGGCAGCAGTACTAACGACCCGAGGTTCTGGCTCCCATACTTCCGTTTCTTCCGGTTTCATTTTTGATTGTTGTGCTAGGGCCGGGAGCACGAGCAATGCCACCGCGCCGGTAATGATAACTGATTTTGTATCCATACTAATTTTATAATAATGATTAAAGACAAAAGGTTAATGACTTAAGATTAATTAAACGCATTGATTCCGGTGATATCCATCCCTGTGATCAACAGGTGCACATCATGTGTGCCTTCATAAGTGACCACAGATTCGAGGTTCATCATATGGCGCATAATGGGGTATTCGCTCGTGATACCCATGGCGCCCAGTACTTGGCGGGCCTCACGGGCAACATGCAGTGCGGTGACTACGTTATTGCGTTTGGCCATCGAAATCTGTGCCGGTGTAGCGCGGTCTTCGTTTTTGAGCTGGGCGAGCCGCCATACGAGTAGCTGCCCCTTCGTAATTTCGGTGACCATCTCGGCCAGCTTCTTTTGCTGCAGCTGAAAGCCTGCAATCGGCTTGCCAAACTGTTTCCGTTCTCCCGCGTAGCGCAAGGCTGTGTCGTAGCAATCCATGGCCGCACCTAGCGCGCCCCAAGCGATGCCATACCGCGCCTGGTTGAGGCAGCTGAGCGGTCCCCGCATGCCGGTTACACCCGGCAGTATATTAGATTTTGGCACACGTACGTTATCAAATACAAGCTCGCCGGTAGCGGAGGCCCGCAAACTCCATTTGTTGTGTGTTTCGGGCGTGGTGAAACCTTCCATGCCCCGTTCCACGATCAGCCCCTGCACCTTGCCTTCCGGATTTTTGGCCCAAACCATTGCGATATCTGCGAACGGAGCGTTGGAAATCCACATCTTCGACCCATTCAATAGCACGGCATCGCCGTCATCTTCAAAACGTGTTAGCATACTGCCGGGATCGGAACCGTGGTTAGGTTCGGTAAGGCCGAAACAACCCATCAATTCCCCGCTGGCAAGCTTGCGCAAATATCGTTGTTTTTGCTCTTCACTACCATAGGCATAGATGGGGTACATCACAAGCGATCCCTGAACGGAAGCCGTCGAGCGGATGCCGGAATCGCCGCGCTCCAGTTCCTGCATCATCAGGCCATAAGCTAAATAATCCAGTCCGGCACCACCGTAATTCTCCGGGATGGTCGGCCCAAATAGTCCCAGTTGGGCCATGCCCGGAAGCAACTGTTTAGGAAATTCCGCACGTTGGGCATGGTACTCGATCACCGGCATAAGTTCAGTGTTGACCCACTGCCTCACGCTATCGCGGATCAGCAAGTGTTCTTCGCCGATGAGTTCGTCTAGCAGGTAATAATCCGGTGCGGTATATTGGCCCATCTATCGTCTATTTAATGGGCAATTATAGCGATAAAATCTGGTTTAACGAACATCATACACTCATCCTTGGCATCGTCTTCCCGAAGGTTTCCGACGGGTAGTCGAAACGTGCCGCATTTCAGCGTCTTGTTTCCAAAAGGTTTTAACGGAGAAGAAAGAAGGTTTTTCGTGGCAGCTGTCTTGTATAGAATAACCGTATAGGAAGGTGGCTAGACGAAAGAGCAAATGAAACGACTGGTAATGTTGTACCTTTGCAGGTATGGGACATATCCGCCAACAGGTAGCGCTCGTCGACGCGCGTTTTTATGCCTATCACGGTTACTATGCCGAGGAACAGGTGCTCGGCAATGAATTTACGGTAAATATCGAGGTGACTTTCGAGAAAGGCGAACGCACAACAACCGATGAACTGCAGCATACGGTCAATTACGAGCAGCTTTACCTCATCGCAAAAACCGAAATGCAACAGCCCCGCAAATTACTCGAAACGGTTGTCGAAACAATATTGCACCGCGTTAGGGCAGATTTTCCGTTCGTTTTTAGCATTGAAGTAGGTATCACCAAACATAATCCGCCTTTCGGGGGCGACCGTGCCAATGCGCGTGTCGTGCTTAAGTGGAGGGCTGCACCATACAACGGTACCGTGTGAGGCGATATTTTCTATGGCGCAATGGACGGTTATCGACATAAGACAAACAACGGTATATTGAAGACAATATGTCACTACACATTCAATAATAAATGACATAAAGTCATTAAAACAAGTTTTTTCCTGTTTGGTATATCATTTGGAAGGTTGATACCGAAGTCAGAAACATAAAAATTAAAAGGAGGATACAAAATGACACTGGTAAAATTTTCTGGAAACAAAAACAGGGGAGTAGACAACTGGGTAAACGATTTTTTCAACCCGATTTTCAATGATTCATTCTTGTCTGATCGTTTCATTTCTCGTGTGCCGGCGGTGAACGTGGCGGAAACGAGCGATGCATTTCACATTGAACTGGCAGCGCCCGGCTTAGAAAAGGGCGATTTCAAAATCAACGTCGATAAAGACGTATTGACGATTTCTGGTGAGAAAAAAGTTGAAAATACCGACGAAAACAAAAAATATAGCAAACGGGAATATAGCTATACGTCGTTCACCCGTTCATTCACCTTGCCGGAAAGCATCGATCACAACAGTATTGACGCCAATTACAAAGACGGCGTGCTGAAAGTGTCTATCGGCAAAAAAGAAGAAGCAAAAGTAGCTTCACGGTTGATTGAAGTGAACTAGAAAAGATTAGTCGGACATTAAATATTATAGTTCCCCGGGCCCATGGATGATATACCATGGGCTTTTTCATTTGCGCTTAGGTAGTCACTTCTTCGTAATCGGCACTTTTAGGTAGGTGGATTACGATGGCTTGCCATTCTTTCGGTAATATCGTGAGTTTCCGTTTTTCGATATCCATCCATGCGCCGTCAACGGTTACCACAGCACATTTTGTCCCGTCTGACCGATAAATCTCATGCCGGAATGAGAACCGGGAGTTGATCGTGTTGTATTTGGTCATCACTACGGTCACCTTCACTTCGTCATTGAGGTGTATTTCGCGAAGGTATACCAATTCTTCGCGGAAAAGTACCGGACCGATATTCATTTCCGCAATCTTGTCAAGCGAAAGCCCCGTATCCCGCAGCATATTGCTCCTCGCTTGGGCGCAGAGATCGGCATAGGCAGAGTGGCGTAGGTGCCGATTGGCATCGATCTGTGCCCAGATAATCTGCCCTTCATAGAAAACGTTTTCTTCCATAACCCAAACATAGCAATAATATCGATAAACCAACCGCCGCTATTTTTGTTAATGTGCTAACGATGTTGCAATTCACTACACGGGGCATATATTGCCCCCAAGCCGATGTGTATATCGATCCTTGGCAGCCTGTAGAGCGGGCGGTGGTGACCCATGGCCACAGCGACCACGCGCGGTGGGGCATGGGTCGTTACCTCTGCCATCCGCATACGGCAGCCATCCTTCGCTTGCGATTGGGGATAGATACCGCCATCCAATCACTGGAATACGGGGAAGTGGTTACCCTAAACGGTGTCCGCATTAGCCTGCATCCGGCTGGGCATATTATTGGCTCCGCCCAAGTGAGACTAGAATATGGCGGTGAAGTTTGGGTGGTTTCCGGTGACTATAAGCTTACTCATGATGGAATAAGCGTACCCTATGAGCCGGTGCGCTGCCATTCTTTCGTAACGGAGTCTACATTCGCACTACCCATATACCGTTTTCCCGATCCTGCATCTGTATTGTTAGAAATCAAGCAATGGTGGCGGCAGAATGCGGAAGCCGGGTTCAATACGGTGTTGTTGGCCTATGCATTGGGTAAGTCGCAAGTGCTGCTCCAGCACTTAGACCCCGCAACCGGGCCAGTATTCATACATGGCGCTGTGGCCAACGTAAATGCAGTGCTGGCAGAAATCGGTTATCAGTTCGCCGGTGAGCGCATCACCCCGGAGACCGACCGTGCCACGATAAAAGGAGCCGTCGTTGTGGCGCCGCCATCTGCGCTCGGCTCACCTTGGCTAAAGAAGCTATCGCCCTACCGGATTGCATTATGCAGCGGCTGGATGCAACTCCGCGGCGCACGCAGGCGCCGGGGCGTAGACCGAGGGTTTGTCCTTTCGGATCATGCAGATTGGAAGCAGTTGAACACGGCGGTAGCCGCCACGGGCGCTGAGAATGTATACGTAACCCACGGCTATGAAGGGCCATTTGCGCGTTGGCTGCGGGAAGAAAAGGGCCTCTATGCGCGCGAGGTACATCTGCAAGGCGGCGAGACGACGGAGGGTGATCTATGAAGCGGTTCACTAAATTGTTTATTGCCATCGACCAAACAACAAAGACGAACGCAAAGGTGGGCGCCATCGTAAATTACCTTGAAAATAGCGACGATAGAAGCGCATTATATGCCATCGCGCTATTGATCGGCAATCGACCACGGCGCCCCGTAAAAACCGCGGATCTCAAAGGATGGGCAGCGTCTGCAGCCGGAATACCGAGCTGGCTTTTTGAAGCATCGTACCACGTCGTGGGCGATCTCGCTGAAGCGATCGCACTCGTGCTCCCCCCGCAAGCGGAACCCGGCCAAGCTTTCACCCTTCCACAGGTGGTCGACGAGCTGGCCAACCTCTCGAAGCGAACCGATGAAGAGAAAAAAGCAAGCATAACCGGTTATTGGAAACGTCTCGATAAAGACGAACGATTCGTTTTCACTAAATTGATTACGGGAAATTTTCGGATGGGCGTATCCCGTCAATTGGTCATCAAGGCGCTGGCTACCTATCTCGGTATGGATGAAACCGCCGTAGCGCACCGGTTAATGGGTAAATGGATGCCTACCGCCGAGACCATGGCCTCGCTGTTTTCGGAAACTACTTTGGGCGAGCGTGATTTCCAGCCATATCCCTTTTACTTGGCTTACCAATTGGATACATCGCCCGAATCATTGGGTGACGTGGGCGGTTGGTACATTGAGAGAAAGCTCGACGGTATCCGGGGACAGCTGATTGTCCGGAACGGACAGCTTTTCGTGTGGAGCAGGGGGGAGGATTTACTCACCGACAAATTTCCCGAGTTCGGTCCGTTAGCGGAAATGTTGCCCGACGGTACAGTTATCGACGGCGAAATCATTCCGTGGCAGGAAGGGCATCCGTTGCCCTTTCAGGTGATGCAAACACGAATCGGGCGCAAAAACCTTTCGCCTAAATCGCTTAGCGAGGCCCCATTGGTGATGGTATGTTATGACTTGCTGGAATGGAACGGGGAAGATATCCGGGGCAGGCCGATGCATGAGCGCCGTGACCTCCTGCAAGGTCTGTTGTCTTCGCCTACATCCTATCCGGCACTGCTGCTGTCGGAAACCATGGCTTTCGATAGCTGGCGCGAGGTAGCGGATTTCCGCCAACGGGCGCGCGAATTCCATTGCGAGGGCGTGATGCTCAAACGTAAGGATAGCCCCTATGGCAGCGGTCGGCGGCGTGGCAACTGGTGGAAGTGGAAGACGGACCCACTTACCGCCGATGGTGTACTCATTTATGCCCAAAGTGGTCATGGCCGTCGAGCCAATCTTTATACCGATTACACTTTTGGGGTATGGGATGAAGAAGGTGTATTGGTGCCGTTCGCCAAAGCGTATTCGGGCCTTACCGACAAAGAAATTGCCGAACTGGATAACTGGATCAAGCGCAATACGCTCGAACGCTTTGGTCCGGTACGGAGTGTCACACCGTATCATGTCTTCGAGATCGCTTTCGAGGGCATCGGGGAAAGCAGCAGGCATAAATCCGGTGTGGCGCTACGCTTTCCGCGTATTCTGCGCTGGCGACGCGACAAGTCGCCCGAGGACGCTAATACCAAGGCAGATTTATTGCAGTTGATTGACGCATTAAGGTAAAAGGTAATGATTTTTTTGTATCTTAGTGGGACGTATCGTCTCCACCGCATTTAACATTTACCTTCCCATTGCAACATGTTCGTCAATAGTTAATACCTGCTTCGTACCTGCGTCGCACCTGCTTCGCAACGAAACCAAGTTGCGCCTATGCTGAGTCCGGGGTGTATCCACGTTTTTACGGTAAAAACGTGGACTCAACGTGGACTTACCGTGCTCACAGGGTGCAGGCATAGCGAAGCAGTCTCGAACCACTGGCGAACAAGAGTCGAACCGTGTAGAAACCTTTGCGGCACGGTCTTGGCGAGGTTTTTACTTGAATTATAAAACCTTACCTTTGCATATCGGGTTATATTGTCATTGAACATATTCGCAGAAACATGGTTTTTCAATAAGGGCTGGCAGCCCCACCGTTTCCAACAGGAAACGTGGGCCGCTATCGCTGCCGGTAAATCGGGGTTGCTGAACGCACCTACCGGATATGGCAAAACCTTCGCCGTATGGTTTGGCATCCTCCAGCGGTATTACCGAAAAGAGAAACGCCGGAAAGGACTCCACGGATTGTGGATTACACCATTGCGCGCACTTTCTGCTGAGATTTTGCAAGCCACACAGGCGGTGAGCAACGACTTGGAGCTCGACTACCGTATTGGGCTACGAACGGGCGACACCCATACAGCCGAGCGGCAACGGCAGCGGAACAACCCTCCCCAAGCGTTAATTACGACGCCCGAGAGCGTCCATCTCCTATTGGCATCTAAGGGGTATCGTGAATTTTTTAGCGGTTTGGAGTTCGTGGTCGTCGATGAATGGCATGAGCTGGTGGGGAGCAAGCGGGGGGTATTGGTCGAGTTAGCCCTTAGCCACCTCCGGTCGATATGCCCAAAGCTTCAGGTGTGGGGAATCTCCGCTACCATTGGCAACCTCAATGAGGCTATGGATATTCTGCTGGGCGATGGCCATTGCGGTAAGCTTGTGCGGGCTAACCTGAAAAAAGACACCTACATGGAGACACTGCTTCCTGATACCTTGGAGCGGTTCCCTTGGGCAGGCCACATCGGTACCTCCATGATTGACAAAGTCGTGCCCATCATCGAATCCCATCGGTCGACCTTGCTGTTTACCAATACACGATCACAGGCAGAAATCTGGTACCATCGGTTGCTCGATGCCGCACCGCAGCTATCCGGTGCGTTAGCTATCCACCACGGGTCGTTGAGCGACGAACTACGCATATGGGTGGAAGATGCGCTGCACCGAGGCACGCTCAAAGCCGTGGTTTGTACAAGCAGTCTCGACCTTGGGGTCGACTTCCGCCCGGTGGATTGTGTGGTACAGATCGGTTCACCGAAGGGCGTGGCCCGGTTCGTGCAGCGGGCGGGTAGGAGCGGCCATCGGCCAGGCGAAACAAGTACGATTTTTTTCCTACCTACCCATTCACTGGAAATCATGGAAGGGGCGGCCATACGCTATGCCGTGGCCAACGGCCTGGTAGAGCAACGGATGCCGTATGTGCGGTCGTTCGATGTTTTAATTCAATATATGGTTACGTTGGCCGTATCCGATGGTTTCCGTGCAGAGGAGTTATATAGCGAAATCAAACGAACACACTGTTTTGGATCGATTAGCCGTGAGGAATTCGACGAATGCTTACTGATGGTTACGCAGGGTGGCCGAACCCTGGATACGTATGAGGAATTCCATAAAGTAGTAGTGGAAAACAGCGTGTATCGCGTTACCAGTAAACGCGTAGCCATGCGCCACCGTTTGAGCATCGGCGCCATTGTTTCCGACACGATGATGCGCGTGAAATTCATGAGTGGCAAATACTTGGGTACCATTGAGGAATGGTTTATTTCGCGGCTCCAACCCGGTGATACGTTCTGGTTTTCGGGTAGGCTGCTGGAGTTGGTACATGTAAAGGATATCCAGGCTATCGTCCGCCCGGCCAAGGGCAAAAAAGGAGCTGTCCCCTCGTGGATGGGCGGGCGATTTCCCATATCGGACAATTTCGGGGCAGCGCTTCGGCACACGTTTGCGGAAATCCAGCGGAAAGGCCGGGGGATTGCGGCAGAATTACGGTTTCTGCAACCGCTGTTTGCTGAACAGCGTCGTGTTTCGGCACTGCCGGATGAAGATGAACTCTTGGTGGAATACATCCAGACGAGATATGGCCACCACCTATTTGTCTATCCATTTGAAGGAAAGCTGGTACATGAGGGGATGGCTGCCGTGGTGGCTTACCGCCTAAGCAGCATCCAAAAGGCGACATTCAGCATCGCAAGCAATGAGTACGGGTTTGAGCTGCTTTGTGATGCTCCGATACCGTTAGACGAGGCTTTGCGAAACGGGTTGTTTGCCACTGACAGCCTGTTCGACGATATCCGCAGCGGCATCAACATCCGGGAGATGGCGAGGCGCAAATTCCGTGACATCGCCGGCATTGCAGGCTTGGTATTTCAGGGGTATCCGGGTAAACCGATGAAGACCAAGCATCTCCAGGCCAATTCGGGGTTGTTTTTTTCTGTCTTTGAAGAGCATGATGCCCGCAATCTGTTACTCCAGCAAGCCTACGATGAAGTGTATGATTTTCAGTTGGAAGCATCGCGCATGCATAAAGCATTCAGACGCATTGAGACCCACCGCATTATTGTGCAGCGTCCAGGCCAGCTCACACCGTTTGCCTTCCCGATATTTGCGGAGTCTTTCCGCGAGCGGTATAGCAATGAGGATTGGCAATCCCGGTTGGAGAAATTGAAAAATCAATTGGAAGCATAGCGGTATGGCAAAAACAATCCGGTTGATAGATACGGATCTCGTATTGTTGCCCGAACGGGCACTTTGGCTACCCGATTACCGTACGCTGGTCGTAGCCGATTGGCATTTGGGGAAAAGCACCCATTTCCGTAAGGCAGGGATTTTCATGCCGTCCGCATCGGTCGACAAAGACGTGCTGCGTATCCAGTCGTTGTTGGATAGATATGCAGTGGACACCGTGGTTTTTCTGGGCGATCTCTTCCATAGCGACCTGAACAGCGAATGGTTGGTGTTTGAGCGGTTCCGGATGGCTAATCCTTCAATACGATTTATTCTTACGCGCGGCAATCACGATATCCTGCCGGACGATTTATTGGAAAAGGCGGCGGTTGATGTGGTAGCGTCGTATTCCATCGCACCGCATATCCATTGTACCCATCATCCCGAAGAGAATGGGTTTGCTGGACGACTTAACCTAGCAGGACATGTGCATCCGGGATGTCTTATTCCTGCAAAAGGAAGACAGGCGTACCGTTTGCCTTGTTTCTACTACCGGGAGCAGATATTGCTGCTTCCGGCTTTCGGTTCATTAACCGGGTTGTACCTTGTTCAACCTGCACGTCATGCTCGCATTTATCCAATAGCGGGAGATCAGGTTTGGGAATGGGGACTTTGATTCAACAAACTTTGCCGGTATTTAAATGGTGTGGTAGCGAACAGTTCCCTGAATTGCTTGTTGAAATTCGACATGCTTTCGTAGCCACAATGAAAGCCTACTTGATGAATACTCAGGTCGCTTTCCTGCAGGAGTTTGCAGGCATGGCCCAACCGTATTTCTTTCAGAAAATCGAAATAGGTTTTTCCGGTGCTTTTCCGGAAAAACCGGCAGAATGCCGTTTTGCTCATATGCGCTAGCCCGGCTACGGTGTCTAGGTCGACGGGTTTCTTGAAGTTTTCCAATGTGTATTCAAACACCTTATTGATACGGTCAGATTGGTTCTCTACAAATGAATTGATAAAACCCGGGCTCGATATCTGTTCAAACGAATCTGATTTGGCAAGCAAGTTCAACAATCCCAACAAGTTCATTATCCGGTCAAAATCGGTTGTTTCGAATATCTGCAAGATTTTCCAAACGGCAAGCTGTTCAATTTCAGGTGGAAAACGCAAACCGAGCTGCGATTGTTCCAGTAGATGCTTGATCTGTCGGCCTTCCGGAATATCAAAAAAATCTTTCCCGAGGAAGTCGGCGGAAAAATGGATGACATAGGCTTTGGCGTTGGGGTTCTTGTTGCCGAGGTCTTCTTTCCAGCAATGGGGAAGGCTGGGGCCTACAAGAACCAACTCGGTTTCATTGAACTGCTGGATACTGTCGCCCATGAATCGGGTGCCTACACTTCCCGTAATCATAATCAGTTCGTATTCGGGGTGATGATGCCACGCCGTATCGAATTCTGGAGGATTCTCCAACACGGTGGAAAATGAGAACAATTGCGAATAAGTGATTTTTCGGTATACCGGTAACATAATATAGGTTTTTTAAGCTATTCGAATATCGGAATTATATTTAAAAATCCTATTAATGCCGTATACGAAGGGTAATATAGTGTAAAACACGGCAAATTTAGAAACGAATTACGTATGTTTATAGCTTATTAAACCGTGATTAAGATTGATAATGAAGCCTAAACACCCAACCAAGCACACGTCGAGCAGGTTAGCCTCGAGGGAAATATAGTGTCAAAAGCTGCAAACTTCGTTTTTCTTTCAGGTGGATATTCACGCTAATATTGCAATTGATAAATCATCAATTATTTATTTATATGAATTATGAAGAAGAAAATACCTAAAACTATCGGTGCGAGCCGAGGCACGGGCCGCACTATGCGGGTTGCAAACTGGTGGATGATGATAGTTATCATCCTTTCCGTTCCCCACATGCTTAAAGGGTATGGGTCTGGGGGGCTCATCCAACGGGAAGTATCTGGCAAAGTCACGAACGAACAGGGAGAGGGGCTGCCGGGTGTAAGTATTGTGGTGAGTGGTACCACCACAGGTACATCGACCGTAGATGACGGCACATTTAAGATCTCGGTGCCCGGCGAACACGCCGTGCTGGTGTTCTCATACGTTGGCTACGTTGACGAAGAAGTGGAAATAGGCACCCGAAATATTGTCAACATTTCACTCAAGTTAGCATCAGCATTGGATGAAGTTGTGGTTGTGGGTTTTGCTACCCAACGAAAGGCCAACGTCACAGGCTCGGTTTCAGTGATCGGCAGTAGAGAACTGGAATCAAGGCCGGTAACCAATGTCGCGCAAGCGCTGCAAGGTTTAGCTACCGGTTTAGAAATAGGGCAAAGCAGTTATGGGGGGAGCCTCGAGAGTGCTCCGACAATCAACATTCGGGGCCGCAATACAATCGGCCAGGGGTCCAACGGCGGTCCGCTGATTTTAATCGATGGTGCCGAAGGGAACCCTAATCACCTGAGTCCAAATGATATTGAGAGTATTTCGATCCTCAAAGACGCAGCAGCATCATCCATCTACGGATCTCGGGCACCGTTCGGCGTGATCTTAATTACGACCAAGCGGGGAACAAAAGGCGGGCCGATTATCACGTATAACAACAGTTTCCGTAATTCCTCACCCATCAATTTCCCTGAGACAGCTGATTCATATCGTTGGGCACTTTTTATCAACGATGCATCGAGAAACAGCGGGGCGCCGGATTTTGTGGGCCCTGAGCGTATGCAGCGGATTATCGATTATATGGCCGGCAAATCCGGAGTGACAAACATTCCCCCCGATCCGGGAAATCCTGTACGTTGGGCGGGCGGTTCGTCTGAAGGCAACGACAATCACGACTGGTGGACGTCGGTATTCCGTTCAAGCTCGCCTGCCAATGAACATACGCTGAGTATGCGTGGGGGCGGTAATGCGATGAATTATTACTTGTCTGGCAATGTACTTAATCAGACAGGTATGTTGAGGTTGGGTGGTGATGATTTGACGCGATACAATGCAGTTGTGAACCTCGAGTCTAAAATCGCTGATTGGCTTACCTTGGGTTATAATGGAAAATTTTCACGGGAAGATTACGACCGCCCATCGGACTTCGAGGGCCGATATATGCAATACATGAGTAGGACCCAGCCAGCCAATCCGCTCTACGATCCGAATGGTCATTTGTTTGATGTAACGACCGACCGGTTATCCATCATAGCGGTTGGCGGCCGCTACAACCGCATTATCGATAACAGCAGTAACCAATTCCGCCTCATCGCTGATCCATTGCCCGGACTGACCTTGCAAGGTCGTTTTTATTACAACCTCGGCGACCGCTTTGCACGGACAGTAAGACTGACCACCTATGCGCATGACGTGGAGGGAAACCCGTATGTGGCCGAGCCGGAAAATTATGTGAGTGAATATATTGAACGCTACGATTATATTTCACAAGATTATTTCGCGCGATATGATAAATCCATTGATAAGCATGGGTTTCAGGTGATGGCTGGATTCCAATCGGAATACAACAAATTCCGGAATGCCTCCGCAACCCGTCATGGCATGATTATCCGGGAAAATCCCACTATCAACGTAACTACGGGGCAGGCACTGGATGGGTCTACTATTCCACCATCAGTATCCGGAGGAGAAAACGACTGGGCAACGATGGGTTATTTTGGTCGAATCAACTACAGTTATGACGAGCGGTATTTTGTTGAACTCAACTACCGGTACGATGGTACATCGCGATTCCGTGCAGACAAACGTTGGGGCAGTTTTCCTTCTTTTTCTGCGGGATGGAATATTGCCGGTGAAGAGTTCTGGAAGGCTCATATAAAGAACATCAGTCAGCTTAAGCTGCGGGGCTCCTATGGCGTATTGGGCAACCAGAACACCAGTTCAATCTACCCCACATATGTAACTATGCCGGTAAATACGGCTAACGGCGGTTGGATCATCAATAATGCGCGACCAAACACCGCGTCGGCCCCAGGGTTGGTAAGTGCAGTACTCACGTGGGAAAATATCAGGGCTTGGAACATAGGAATCGATGTGGAAGCCCTTCGGAATCGGTTAGCGTTCACGTTTGATTACTTCACCCGTTATACGGAAGACATGGTGGGACCAGCGCCACAGCTGCCGAAAGTACTGGGCACAAGTGTGCCAACCACCAACAATACCGACATGAAATCCTACGGGTTCGAAGCGGAGGTAAGCTGGAATGACCGCCTTAGCAACGGATTGGGCTACCGGGCAAAATTCATGCTATCGGACGCACGAAGCGTTGTATTGAGGTATCCGAATCCGACAAACAACTTCTGGACTTATCTCGCTGGGCAGGAACTTGGGAACATATGGGGTTTCACGACCATCGGCATCGCAAAAACCCAAGCGGAAATGGATGCGCATTTAGCGACGTTGCCAAACGGTGGACAGCAGTACCTCGGTAGTGACTGGAGTGCGGGTGATATCATGTTCAAAGACATCGATGGCGACGGCAGGGTTGACGGCGGTACGGGTACCATGGATAACCAAGGAGACTATTCGGTTATCGGAAACTCCACACCGAGGTTCCGGTTCGGGTTTGACCTGGGCGCGGATTGGAAGGGCCTCGACCTGCGCATGTTCTTCCAAGGCGTCATGAAGCGAGATTACTTCAATGGTGGATACAATTTCTGGGGATCTGGCCCAAATGTTTGGTGGTCTACTGCGTATATACCCCATCTTGACTATTTCAGGGATGATCCCGATCATCCCCTGGGATTAAATCTCGATTCCTATTATCCGCGGCCTTATTTCAACGGAGATTACGAAAGCAGCGGACGGAATAAAGCGGCTCAGACCCGCTACCTGCAAAATGCGGCTTATATCCGGCTAAAAAATGTTACCGCTGGATATACGTTGCCCCAGGCGCTTACCAAGAAGGCAAAGATCGAGCGGGTCCGGTTATTTGCCTCCGGCGAGAACCTATGGACGTTTACTAAGATTTCGGAGCTATTTGATCCGGAGTTGTTGGATCAAGGATTCACCGGTGCAGTGTATCCCTTTAGTAGGGTAGTGAGCCTTGGGTTAAATGTGACTTTTTAAAACGAATATAATGAAGACGAAACATAGCTATATTTTATTGCTGCTATTGGCCTGCTTTGGCATGACCTCCTGCCAGAAGTCGTTTCTTGACCGGAAGCCAATATCGGCCGTGACGCCCGAAAACTACCTGACGGATGAGGCCCACTTAGCGGCCTACACCATTGCCCGGTACGGACCCACCAATGGCTGGAATATCGGTGATGCAGATACCGACAATCAGGCCGCTATTGGGTATTCTACGATATTCGCACCTGGAGAGTGGCGGGTTTCAGCCTCTGGGGGATGGGATTTTGGGTCGCTGTATCAGTGCAACTATTTTCTCCAAACGGTTTTACCTAGGTTTCATGCGGGGACAATAACTGGCAACGCCAACAATATCCGTCACCACATCGGCGAAATCTATTTCTTCCGCGCAGAGTTTTATTTCAATAACCTCAAGAGTTACGGTGATTTCCCAATCATCAGGAACGTTCTTCCAGACAACCATCAAGTGCTGAACGAAGCAAGCCAGCGTGCGCCCCGGACCGAAGTGGCACGTTTTATCCTGTCGGATTTGGATTCGGCTATTATGCTGATGCAGAATAATTCTCCCGATGGGCAGAAAAACAGGTTGTCAAGATTGGTGGCCCTCCAGTATAAATCGAGGGTCGCCCTGTATGAAGCCACCTTCCTGAAATATTTCAAAGGCACCGCTTTTGTTCCCAACGGCGAGGGCTGGCCCGGTAAACAAAAAGATTACCATGCCCAATATAATTTTCCATCGGGGAATATAGACGGTGAAATCGACTTTTTCTTGACGGAAGCTATGGCAGCGGCGAAAGAAGTGGCAGACAATGTGCCGCTTGTTGATAATACCCATCATTTTCCGCAAACTCCTTCAGATGCACTAAACCCCTATTGCGAGATATTTAGCAGTGTAGACATGTCTGGGTTTTCGGAAGTGCTTATGTGGCGTAAGTTTGACCGCAACCTCAACGTTACCAGCTACGCCGGCAAGAGCTACCAAGGGGGAAACATGGGGGTGGGCCTAACGAGAGGCATGGTGGAATCCTTTTTGATGGCTAATGGTCTCCCGATTTATGCAACTGGATCTGGTTATCATGGTGATGAGTACTTGGAGGATATCCCCAAAGACCGTGACAATCGTCTCCAATTGTTTTTGAAGGTGCCAGGGCAGGTGAAAATCCTGTACAACAACCCGGTCATTGTGGAGGAAGGAATACCCGATATCCTGGCATCGCACGAGCATCAGAAGTACACTACGGGATATGCACACCGAAAAGGGCTTAACCTGGATGATAACCAAAACTTCGATGGATATAGCACCCAGGGTGAAATCTCTTTCAGGGCCGTGGAGTCTTACCTCAATTACATTGAAGCTTGTTATGAGAAATTCGGGAGTCTCGATGGTACCGCTAATGAATATTGGAAATCGATTAGAAGGCGGGGCGGGGTAGATGAAGATTTTCAGAAGACAATTGATGCGACCGACCTCGCAAAAGAAGCGGCCGGCGACTGGGGAGTATACTCAGCGGGAACGATGGTAGATAAAACGTTATTTAATATCAGACGTGAGCGGCGGGTCGAATTAATGGGTGAAGGTTTGCGGGGGATGGATTTGCGCAGATGGCGCGCCATGGACCAATTGATCAATACGCCTTATCATATTGAGGGATTCAAGTTGTGGGGGCCGATGCAGCATTGGTATGATGCAGCACAGTTGACTTACAATGACGGTTCGGCGAGTACGGTTTCAGACCCTGCACGCAGTGCATACCTCCGCCCTTACGAACGGACTACCGTATCATTGGTGTATAACGGTTATCTTTGGAATATGGCGCATTACTTATCGCCCATTGCCATTGAACATTTTTTGATCACGTCAATAAATAACGATATGAGTACATCGCCGCTATACCAGAATCCGGGATGGCCGATGAACGCTGGCGTTGGACCCAATTAATCCGTGTTTATGAGGTGCATGATTTTCTTATTATCGTTATTGGGGGGGCTATCGATTGGATTTGCCCAGTCAGCCACAGACATCATATACCTATCGGGTACTGGTGCAGATAACCGTGTAGATTGGGAGTTTTATTGTTCAAAAGGGAGGAATAGCGGGAAATGGACGACGATTCCGGTGCCTTCCTGTTGGGAGCAGGAGGGGTTCGGCGGATATTATTACGGCTATGGCTCGGGTGACCGGTTTTACGAAACCGGTCACTACCGCCATGGGTTCGATATCCCGGCAAACTGGGAAGGAAGAGCCATCCACATCGTGTTTGAGGGGGTAATGACGGATGCGGAGGTGAAGATCAATGGAAGGCTGGCTGGCCCCGTTCATCAAGGAGCATTCTATCGATTCAGGTATGACGTCTCATCGCTTTTGACTTACGGCGGTACTAACACGGTGGACGTGCTCGTCAAGAAACATTCCGATAACAAGAGCGTGAACCAAGCGGAGCGTGATGCGGATTATTGGGTGTTCGGCGGCATTTTCCGGCCGGTATACCTCGAAGCCAAACCGGAAACACATATCGAACGCGTCGCGGTGGATGCCAAAGCAGATGGCCAGTTTAATGCCGATATCTATATTTCTGACATTAGACAGGTCAGTAAAGTATGCGTAGCCATACAATCCAGCGAAGGAACGGAAGTAGCTACATGGCAAACAGACCGTATTTCTGGGGTTACGCGGATCATGGGGCGATTGGATGCGCACCGGCCGTGGTCGCCGGAATTTCCGCATTTGTACGCTGCTGTTTTCCAGCTGTTTGACAAAGAGGGCTTCCTGGTGCATGAATACAAGGAGCGGATTGGTTTCCGGACGGTAGAAATCCGTGAAAGTGACGGCATATACATCAATGGGGTTAGGGTAAAACTGAAAGGTGTGAACCGGCACACCTTTCATCCTAAATTTGGTAGGACATCCTCCAAAGCGCTGAGTATCTTGGCCGTCAATCTGATCAAGGATATGAACATGAATGCCGTACGGATGTCGCATTATCCACCAGATAAACATTTCTTGGAGGTATGCGACTCACTCGGGCTTTTTGTATTGGACGAACTGGCCGGGTGGCAGCATCCCCCGTATGACGATACCGTGGGCAGGAAGCTCCTCATCGAAATGATTGAAAGGGATGTCAATCACCCCAGCATCATCCTATGGGACAACGGCAACGAAGGCGGGTGGAATACCAATCTGGATGATGTTTTTGCTCAATTGGATATCCAGCGCCGGCATGTGCTGCATCCGTGGCAGGATTTCGGACTGTTCAATACCTACCATTACATGGACTACAATTACCTCGCTAACGATGGGTACAGCAAACGCAAGCTGTTTATGCCCACCGAGTTCCTGCATGGCTTGTACGACGGTGGGCACGGCGCCGGGTTGGAAGACTACTGGTTACGGATGTGGAATGATCCGCTTTGTGCAGGAGGTTTTCTCTGGGTGTTCGCGGATGAGGCCGTGGAACGCGCCGACAGAGACAACGAATTGGATACCTACGGCAACGAGGCTCCAGACGGAATTGTGGGACCATACCATGAGAAGGAGGGAAGCTTTTATACTATTAAGGAAGTTTGGTCCCCCGTCCATTTCGACAAGCGGTACATCACACCAGTGTTTGACGGCAGTTTTCGCGTGGAAAATAGGTTCCATTTCACCGATTTAGCCGAATGTCGTTTTGTGGCCGAATGGGTGAATGTATCAGCCCCGGGTGAACCCATCCAAGAAAGGATCCTGAAAAAAGAAGACCTGGCAGTACGTATGCCTCCCGGACATAGCGGGACAATACAACTGGAACTTCCGGACGCTTGGCATGCCATGGATATGCTCCGCATCCGTGTGGTTGACCCTCATGGCCGGTTGGTCAATACGTTTAGCTGGCCATTGAAGACGGCGTCGGCAAAGAACGTAGAGCTTATCCAATCAGCATTTACCAATCCGGTGGTACAGGAAACGGCGGATGGCTGGCGTGTGCACGCCGGTACGATAGGCTATACGTTCGACAAACAGCAGGGCCGACTAATCGAGGTGACGAAGGAGGGGAAGCAAATCCCGCTTGCCAATGGGCCGGTACTGCTTGGCGGCAAAAGGGAAGTTGCCAGCGTAGACCAATCCTTCCAAGCAGGCGGTGTGGTAATCCACACCACATTTACCGACGGGGACGAATATCGATGGACGGTCAAGAGAAATGGGCTGTTGGATTTGGAAGTAGCGTATAAACCGGAGCTTACCAGTGCTTTCGCGGGTATAACTTTTACGTACCCGGAAGACCGGGTAGCTGGTGCGAAATGGCTGGGTGACGGCCCATACCGGGTGTACAAGAACCGTATGAAAGGGGTCCGTTTTGGTGTTTGGGAAAAAGCCTATAACAACACGGTGACCGGCGAATCGGGATATATGTATCCCGAATTCAAGGGCTACCATGCGAACATGTATTGGGCACATATCGATGGTAAGGATGTGCCTGACTTTACGGTGTATGTGCACAGCAACGATATTTTCCTTCACCTGTTTACCCCCCCGGAGCCGCAGAAACCCGAAAATGCCAAGATGGTTTATCCCGACGGGGATATTTCTTTCTTGCATACCATTAACGGTATCGGAGACAAATTCATGGATGCCTCCAGATTGGGACCCCAGGCCAACCCGGCACGGTTCGAGGCCCCGCGTTATGCCGGTGGGCGGTTAACAATGCATTTAACGTTCAATTTCAATTAACAAGATTACAATGGTCATTTCATTTACAGGCAAAACAGCAGTGGTGACGGGAGGAACATCCGGGATCGGCAAGGCGGCGGCTTTACAATTGGTAGCCGCCGGGGCAAGGGTAGCCGTTATCGGTAGGGACGCCACCAAACTGACCGGTGAACTCGCTGAATTCCCGGATCGGCTTTTCTTTTTCCGTTGCGAGCTAGCGGATCACGCGTCCATCAAAAACACGTTTGCCAAGATTGGGAACCTATTCGGAACAATTGATGTATTGGTCAACAATGCTGGGGTACAAACCTATGGGAATGTGGTGACCACGGGTGAAAATATCTGGGATTTCACGATGGATATCAACTTGAAAGCAGTATACTTATGTGCCAAATATGCCATTTCGCTAATGGAAAAGGCCCCCTACGCCGTCATTGTGAATGTGGGCAGTGTACAAGGTTTCGTGTCGCAGCGTAATGTGGCTGCTTACGCCGCTAGCAAAGAAGCGTTACACGGGTTAACGCGTTCCATTGCCATCGATTTCGCCCCTAAAATACGGTGCCTGGCTGTATGCCCCGGCGCAGTACAGACACCCATGTTGGAAAAAGACATCGAAAATTTCGTGGACAAGGAGGCCATCCTCGAAGAAACACGAAATATCCATCTGTTGAAGCGAATTGCCACGCCTGACGAGATAGCTAATTTTATCACTTTCCTCGCCAGTGACAAAGCAAGTTTCGCCACCGGGCAAACTTACCGGGTAGACGGTGGTATTGGGGTACGTATAGAAGGGACCTAACAATTGACGAACTAACCATGGCAACAACCATACGATTATTCGCCGACCAACGACTGCTTTGCGGAGAGGGGCCGGCATGGGATGCCGGCAACGGTCGGCTTTATTGGACAGACTGTGGCGGCGAGGCCATTTATGCCAAAGGTATAGCTGATGACGCCCCAAAACTAGTGCTTAGCGGCTACCACGCAGCATCATTGGCGCTGCATGAATCGGGCGGGTTGGTGTTCGGCGGGCGGGACGGATTCTTCCAATGGAAGGAAGGCGAGGTGCCGCGTTTGATATGCGACCGTAGCGATCACATGGAGGTGAACGATATCAACGATATCATTGCCGACCCCGAAGGCCGGGTCTTCGGTGGCCAGGAAGCTTTTCGTGAGGATGAAGCGTACGATACCGGATACCTGTTCCGTATCGATCCTGATGGAAGCTGTTCGGTTGTGGAGGAAGGATTGCACCTCAGCAACGGCCTGGGATTCAGTTCTTCCTGCGATCGCTTCTACCTCGTAGATAGCATTCCCCGGATGATTTACGCATACGATTATGACCGTGCCACCGGTGCCATCTCCAATCGAAAGCCGTTCATCCGACTGGATAAGGATGATGGCTTGCCGGATGGGATGACCGTGGACCAAGATGGGTTTATCTGGGTTGCGAAATGGTTTGGTAGCGGCATATCGCGCTATGATCCGGATGGAAAGCTCGAGCGGACAATTGATCTTTCAGCTGCGCAAACCAGTTCGCTAACATTCGGTGGCCCGGACTTCCGTGACATTTTTGTCACCTCGGCTGCCCAATATTGGGAAACACCGCTGGCTCCGACTGGCCACGATTTTTCATTCCCCAGGGGTGGCAGTGTGTACCATATCGTTCAAGATATCGCGGGTAAGCCCGAGTACAAAGCAAAGATTTGAAAAACAGCAATAAACGCATACTTAATTTTAAATGAAGATAACAAATATTGAATGTAAGATCCTGAAGATTCCGGGCTTGAAGGAAAACGCCACATCTTCTTCGCAGGACGATTTGGTCGTGATAGTACACACCGACGAAGGTATATGTGGCATCGGTGAGACCGACACCGGACCGTGGCTGGCCAAGGCGGCCATTGAGTCCCCCGGCAGCCATTCCATGGCCATGGGTATGCGTGACTTGCTAATTGGTATGGATCCGTTCGACACCGGGGCCATTTGGGAGAAATTATATACCTATACCTGTATGAGCGGCCGCAGGGGCGTGGTGATCTGTGCCATGGGCGCCATCGACATGGCGTTGTGGGACATCAAAGGAAAAGCCCTGGGTTTACCCGTTTACAAACTACTGGGTGGGGCAGCGAAGGAAACCATTACGCCATATGCTTCCCTGCAACCTTATGGAGATTCGGTGACGGCCTACGGCGATTCGCTGATTGCTTGGATCAAGCGGGCCAAAGACTATGGATATTCGGCAGCGAAAATCGAGTGCACGCTTGGTGGCCCCTATAACCACACGGGCTTGTGCGGCAGTGATGAGGAGATGACCGATATCATCCGCTCCTGTCGCCGTGCAGTGGGGACGGATATGCGGATCATGGTGGATGTGCAATACCTGTGGTATGATGCACGTTCGGCACTGCGCACCATACAGAAGTGGGATGATCTGGATATTTATTTTCTGGAAACGCCCCTGCAGATCGATAACCTTGAGGGTTATGCGCTCTTGGCGAAAGAAGCACCCATGCGGATCGCTGCCGGCGAATGGCAGAACACCCGGTTTGAATTTATGGATCTGCTCGACAAAGGGCTTATAGACGTGGCACAACCGGATGTGGGCAGGGTAGGGGGGCTTACGGAAGCTGTTCGTGTATGTGATATGGCACAGGATCGTGGGCGCTTGATTGTGCCGCACTGCTGGAAATCGGGCATTGGCATAGCCGCTACTGCCCACTTGGCATTTGCTACGCCCCATTGCCCCATGATTGAGTTTCTGCCGGCCGAAATGTGCGACTCGGCGCTACGCATCGAACTGGTGGACGATCCGATCCGTATGATAAACGGCGTCATTACGCTGCCGGACGAGCCCGGATTGGGCATTACACTGAACATGGATGCGGTTGCTAAATATGAGGTAGATTGATGAAGCAGTTGATTTATGTATGGTTCCTTGCCGGTGTGGCGGCTCTGGGCGGTTTCCTCTTCGGGTTCGATACGGCGGTCATCTCCGGTGCACTTAGCCCGCTTATCCAGTATTTTGGTTTAGCGTCCCAGCCAGCCTTCCAGGGGTGGTTGGTCAGCTCCGTGGTATTGGGCAGTGTAGTGGGTGCCCTACTATCCGGCTATTCTGCTGATCGGTTCGGCCGCAAATCCACGTTGGTATGGGTTGGCATCTTCTTCTTGGTGTCTTCCATCGGGTCGGCCGTTGCGGATACCTTTTTCCTATTCATAGGGTTCCGGTTGATGGCGGGATTTGCCGTGGGCACCGCGGCGATGGTTTCCCCGCTGTACATCGCTGAGATGGCCCCGGTGGCCATCCGGGGCCGCATGGTGGCGCTCAACCAATTTGCCCTGACCATCGGAATCCTGGCAGCCTATTTTTCCAATAACTACGTGGGTAATGTAATGGCAAACCAGGCACATGTGTTGGGGGGCTTATTTTCGGAGGTGGAAGTATGGCGAATCATGTTGGGTGCAGCAGCAATTCCGTCCTTGGTATTTCTGTTGCTGCTGGTATGGGTACCCGAAAGTCCGCGTTTTTTGATGTTAAAGCAACGAGGTTCGGCAGCTTTAGCCATCTTGCAGAAACTCAATGGAGCCCAAGTGGCCGAAAAAGAAGCACTGCTTATCCGGCGGACGATAGCCGGTACAGCCATCTCGGTAGGTGATCTGTTCAAACCGCCGTTACGGATGACCACTTTCGTTGCCCTGTATCTGGCCATCGTGTCGCAGTTGAGTGGCATTGATTTGGTGTTGCACTACGGCCCGCTTATTTTGGAGCGGGCGGGATTTTCTTTCGTGGACTCCCTGGGCGGGCAGTTGGTGTTTGGGGTTGTGTTGGTCGTGTTCACATTGCTGGCGATGTGGAAAGTTGATAGCCTGGGCCGTAGGCCCTTGCTATTCATTGGCAATGCCGGCATCTGTATGACGTTGTTGCTGATCGGCTATTTCTTTACAGATACCGCGTTTTCGGAGACGGGACTGCTCATCGCCATTTCCTGCTTTGTTGCCTGTTTTGCATTTTCCATGGGACCGATACCCTGGATCGTGATGGCCGAGCTATTTCCAACGAAGATAAGGGGACAGGCGATGGCACTGGCTACATTTTCCCTGTTTGGCGCCAATTGGGTCATTGCCCAGCTTTTTCCCGTCAGCATGGAATATTTTGGCGAATCGGCGACCTTTTGGTTGCTGGCTTTGACTACCCTGCCGACATTTTTCTTCATCTGGAAAGTCCTACCCGAGACCAAGGGCAAAGCACTGGAAGAGGAACGCTAATAACGAACATATCTTAAATTAGAAAATATGAAGCTCTATAGTAACCTTTTTTTTATATACCTGTTGCCGTTCTATGTTGCATCGGTGGTCGTGGGGCAACCCTTTGCTACCGCACAGGTTGTTGACCCTTTGGAATTATTTGCGCTCGACGGCAAGCGGAACATCATGATTGAGGAAAATTTCGGCATCATCAATGGAAAAATCACCACCCGTGTCCATCACGGGGATATTGGTACGATCAGTGGTCTTTTTGCGCCGCCCTACGCCAGTTCCAACTTTTTATTGGAAACTCGTCTTTTCGGTGAAAAGGTACCGACCTCCGATTACCGCTGGTATCCGTTCGAAGTGCAGCGTGAGGGAGAGATCAACGGCATTTCCGTGAAGACGACAACCGTGCTGCCCCATGGGGATCGGGCTGCATTGATTAGGATGACATTCGGCAACCAGAGCGGGAAGGATATCCTGATGCCGATCCAGTTCCATATACAGGGTGGCTTGGACTACGTGGAACGGTGGGAGTTTTCGCGGCCGAAAGCGGAAAGTAAAACGACAAACCTATCAGAAGCGAACAGGCTGGTCAGGTCAAATGCGGCGGGAAATATCGTCATCGCCACCGATATTCCCGGGTTGGATTGGTTTGAGCTCGGCTCCCGTTGGGATACCAAGGTAACCGTCCCCGCCGGAACGGATGTGACCTTCCATATCGCTATGGAGATCGGCGGTCCTGAGATTACCGGCGAAGCGATATCGGCCATCTTGCAAAATCCGCCGATGGTCATTCGGCAAGCGAATGCGGCTCATACCCAGCAGGTGGAAGACATGTTTGGAAAGTTGCCCCGCTTCTCTGCGAGCGACAAGCGACTGGAGGATTATTACTATCGGTCTTTGGTAACCCTATTGACCAATAAGTGGGAGGTGCCGGAATTCCTCTTGCAACCCTATTATGGGAGCGGGGGGGTTATTGGCGGCTGTGTAGGTAATTACCTGTGGGAGTTCGGGCTTCCTGCGCAGATTTTCCCGCTCTATGATCCACTGGCATCAGCGAGCCATATCAAGCAGTTCCTCAAAGTGGACATGACCAAACATTACCTCTTCGAACCGATGACCGGCGAAGGAGGGGGAGTGTGGTACCAGGTGAACCAAGATAAGATCGTGGAGTTGATTTACTATTATATACTTCATACCGGCGATGTGGGGTTCCTTGATGAGGTGGTAGAAGGCAGGCCTATTTATGACCACATGCTACAAAACGCGTTATTCGGTGACGACCTCAGCAAAAAAATCAACCTCGTGGACTATGGTCACGATGGCGAGAATCACCTGGAACTTCGGCGAGGCTATCCTTACCGGGGTGTCATGCCCGATGTGAATGCGTTGCGGTACCTAACTTATATCCGCGCATATGAGTTGACAAAATTAGCCGGAAAGCCCATGAAGCAGTTGTTCGCCCGTGCCGAGGAGTTGAAAGACCTATTGAAACGAGAGCTGTGGAGCGAGAAAGACCAATGGTTTTTCTTCCGGTATGACGGTAAGAAAGATATCCGGTATACGAATTTTATGTACACATTGATCGGTACGGGTGTGTTTGATGAGGAAGTGGAGCGGGGGCTGCTGTCGCATCTGAATGAAAAGGAATTTCTGGGCGACTACGGTATCCATAGCATTTCCAAGCTTGACCCGGCCTATGATCAGGTAGATATAGACCACGGTGGCGGCGGTAGTTATGTGGCGTTTCCTCCACTGATCTGCCAGCGGTTGTATAACGCAGGTTTCGCTGATGCTGCCAACGACCTGTTGGAGCGTCACCTCTGGTGGGGTGAGCGGCTGCCCTATTGGGGTGACTCGAAGGTGGCCAACTATATGGGCTACCGTGAAGATACCCCGCTGCAAAGCGACTTTGATGCGTGTACCGGTGCACAGACGTTTATCTTCGGGCTGTTCGGAGTCAGTGTAGGATTGGACGGAACCATTACGGTAAACCCGACGGTACCTTCGTTCTCGCCGGAAATCCGATTGGAGGGATTGAAGATACGGGGTAAGGAGCTGGCCATCGACGCCAATGCCAACGGGTATACGGTTACTGTGGATGGGAAGCCCTATACCGAAGCATTGGGTATCCCCATCACGTTTTAATACTTGTTTATATTGTCAACTCATTGTTATGATTAGGAAATCGGTTGCCATTGTTACATGGATAGTGACCATGCTATCCAGCTGTTTAGCTACTCAGCAGGATGGATATAACATCGTCGATTTCGGTGCGATAAGTGACGGCATCACCGTCAACACAGAAGCGATCAACAACGCAATACGGGCTTGTGCTGTCGATGGCGGCGGGCGCGTAGTTATCCCGCCCGGAACATTCAAGAGCGGTACGATCCGGCTGCTTAACAACGTAGAACTATATCTGGAGACGGGAGCCGTACTTATGGCAAGCACCGATCGACGGGACTTTCCACGGCAGCCTCAGCCGACGTACCGCTCCTTAAAAGATAAAGGGGGTTGGTTTGCATTGGTGTATGCTCTGGAAGCCCAAAATATTGCTATCACCGGCAAGGGTACGATTGATGGCAACGGAGCTGCGCAGCAGCCTGACCCGACCTTGTTTGGAGGCGACCTGGATGGACGACCCCGTAATATCCTTTTTATTTCCTGCAAAGGTGTCCGTGTGGAGGGTATCAGCATGCGGAATTCGGGGATGTGGAACCAACATTACCTGGATTGTGAAGATGTACTGATCGACCGGATTGAGGTGTATAACCATTCCAATCGCAATAACGACGGTATAGATATCGACGGCTGCCGCCGGGTCGTTTTATCCAACTCAATCATCGATTCCGATGACGATGGAATCACACTCAAGAGTACCGGTCCGGCCCCAACCGAAGACGTAGTGATCACTAACTGTGTGGTGTCCAGCTTCTGCAATGCAATCAAAGCGGGGACGGAGTCTACCGGTGGATTCCGTAATATCAGCATCAGCAATTGCGTGGTGAAACCGAGCAGGAGCGAAACGAATCCGATATTCGGTACTCCACGTCATGGTATAACCGGCATATCGCTGGAAATCGTGGATGGTGGAACCATGGAAGGCATCACGATAAGCAATGTTACTATCGAGGGGACGGAGTGCCCGCTGTATATCCGCTTGGGCAACCGGGCGAGGAAATATGCAGAGGATGTTCCCTCGCCGCCGATGGGCAAAATGCGAAACATATCCATCAGCAACGTGATCGCTTACCATACGGGCAATTTTTCCAGTTCCATCACCGCCATCCCGGGCCACTACATCGAAAATGTACTGTTGAGCAATGTGCAATTCTTCAACCGTGGGGGACTCCAGCCGGGAGATTATATCAGCCGTGCTAAGGATGTGGCAGAAGATGAACGGGGCTATCCGCAGCCCACGGTGTGGGGGAACTTGCCTTCGTCGATGTTCTTTATCCGCCATGCGAAGCGTGTATCGCTAATCGGCTTCCAGTTCGGGAGTGATAGGCCGGACCCCCGACCACCCTTGGTAGCGGTGGACGTGGATCTGCTGCGGGTAGTGAATGGAATGCATACCGGGCCGTCTGCAAAGGGTGTCCCTTTCATGGTGTCGGAAGGCGTTGCCTCGCATCATGTGGAAACGCCCATAGGTTGGGACGAATAAGTCGCTGCAATCTCATTTTTCCAAAACAATTCCGGCCGTTTCCCTGTAAGTCTTAATAAAGAAAGAGGAGGAAGATTTTATGGCTGATGAATTGAAAGACCGGCGTGTAGCTATTTTGACAGCTGATGGATTCGAGGAAATCGAACTGACAAGTCCGCGCGATGCCATCCAGATAGCTGGTGGCAAGACGTATATTGTATCGCCGAAAAACGATGTGGTGCGTGCGAAGAAAGGAAACGAATGGAGTTTGGATTTTGACGTCGATGTGTCGCTTGAACAGGCTAGTCCAGATGACTATGACGCACTACTCATCCCCGGCGGTGTAATTAATCCGGACAAGCTGCGTGCGATTGACAAGGCACTGGATTTTGTGAAAGCATTCTTCGATGCAGGGAAGCCCGTTGCCGCGATCTGCCACGGGCCGCAGGTACTTATCGACGCCGAAGTGGTAGCCGGAAGAAAGATGACTTCTGTAAAGAATATCCGCAAGGATCTGATCAATGCAGGTGCACGTTGGGAGGACAGCGCCGTTGTGGTTGACCAGGGGTTGGTAACCAGCCGAACGCCCGACGACCTTCCCGATTTTAACGAAAAGGTCATCGAGGAATTCACGGAAGGTAAGCATGCTGGCCAGCATGCATAAACCTAACGGACACCCCTGACTGCCATTTGTAGCGTAAATACTTTGTCGCTGGCGGTGATGAACAATACATCGTGATTCAAGCCGCTGAAACAGACGTTGGCTGTCCAGTTTACCGGCACATCGATGTGCTGGATTTTATTTCCAGCAGGATCGTATACGTCGATACCTTTGCCTGTGAGGTATACATTGCCTTTTTCGTCAATCGTCATTCCATCGGACCCTTGGTTTGCAAAGAGTTGTCTGTCGCTGATTGTGCCATCCTTCCGCAGCGTGTAGCGATAGATTTTATTGTCCCCGATATCGGCGACGTACAAGAACTTTCCATCCGGTGTGCCAATGATGCCATTCGGTCGTTTGAATTGGTCGTCCAGTCGGGTCACCTGTCCATCCTGATACCTATACAGCGCTTCGGCGGCGAGGTCGGGTGAAGTCCGACTCCAATAGTCGCGCTGGTAATACGGGTCTGTGAAATAAAGGACACCTTTTGGGGAAACCCAAACATCGTTGGGCCCGTTGAAAAGGGAATCACGGTAGTTCACGGCCAACTTCTCGACTTTCCTATCCATTCCAATGCGCCACAGTTCGTATTGTTCGTCTGCACACGCAATCAAGTATCCGTGTTGGTCGACGTAGAGACCATTGGCCCTGCCCGCGGGTTCCATAAAGATAGCCAGGTTCCCATTCGTACCGTATCGCCAAATCCGGTTATTGGGCTGATCGGTAAAAAACACATTGCCATTCCGGTCCGCGGCGGGTCCCTCGGTAAAGCTGAAACCGTCGGCAAGCAATTGCAATGTAGCGCCGGGGGCGACAACCTGCGCGAAGCTCAACTGCACCGCGAAGACGGCTATGACGACCGTAAGATGGAATTTTCGATTCATCGTTCCTATTGTTAATTTGTGTTTAATCCAATGATTTTGAAATCTGTGCGCCGATTGAGCTGGCGACCTTCCGGCGTTTCGTTGGTGGCCACCGGATGGGATTGGCCATATCCCTTGAAACGCAACCGTTGCGCCGAGATACCGGCTTGGACCAGATAACCATATACGGCTTGGGCACGGCTTTCCGACAGCTGTTGGTTGTAAGCTTCTGTGCCCGTATTGTCGGTGTGGCCGCCGATTTCGACCAGTACTTGTTTATTCAGGTCAAGGAAGCGGACGAGTTGATCCAGGTCACTCTTGGATTGGGGCAGCAGGGCAAATTGATCGGTTTCGAAGAAAATGTTGCTCAGTGTTTGTGAGTTGCCAACCTTTATCCGCGACAGCGGGATACGTATTTCATAGGCATCGTTGATTTTCACGCTGTCGTCGAGCGGATAGCTTTCTGAGAAAAAGAGGTAGCCGGGCTGGTTGATGTGCAACGCGTATGTCTTGCCAAAGGGTAGGGGGGCGAGGAAAGTCCCATCCTCGTAATCGGCGGTTTCGTTATATAACACCTGATTGGTCGTAACGTCTGTCACCCTCACCTCGGCTTGAAGCGGATTGCTGCTTTCGGCATCCACAATGATACCTTTGAGATACGCTACGGGATCGGGGCGTGCAGCCTCTGGCAGTTGGAAAGCGTATATGTCTAAACCGCCGATAGCGTCTGGCCTGCGGGTTGAGAAGAAAGCCTGCATGCCGTTCATGCTCACTGTCAACGCGTTTTGCTCGTGATGGTCGTTGATTGGATAGCCGATATTGACGGGATGCCCCCAGTTACCAATGCTATCTTTCCTGCTTTTGAAAATATCTTTATCGCCCAATCCCGGCCAGCCATTGGAGGCGAAGTAAAGCGTGCGGTTGTCAGCATGGATGTAAGGTGAGCTTTCATCGTAGGGTGTATTAACGGCGGGGCCGAGGTTCTGTGGTTCTCCCCATTGTCCATCTGCTTTGAGCAAGGCCCTCCAAATGTCATACCCTCCTTGTCCGCCAGGGCGGTTGCTGACGAAGTAAAGCGTACGCCCATCGGCGGCCAATGCGGGCTGTGCTTCCCAACCCCGGGTATTGATGGGCGCACCTAAATTATGGGGCGCTCCCCAACGATCACCCTCGCGCCTCGAAACGTATATATCACAACTCCCCAAGCCGTCGGGTCGATTGCAGCCGGTGAAAAACAGGTATTTCCCATCTGGCGAAATGCAATGGGCGCCTTCGTTGTACAGCTCCGAATTGATTTGCCCTTGTAAAAACCCGGCTTCCTGCCAGGTATTGCTACTATCCCTGGTACTCATGAAGAAATTCTCGCGGTTGTCCTTCTTGCGTGTAAAGATGATAGTCTGCTGATCGGCGGTAAGCCGGGGGAAGTATTCATCGAAGGGGCTATTGATCGCGGGTCCGGCATTTTGGGGGGCAAACGGGACGGGGTTGCGCAATGCTGTTGCGCTAAACTCACAATCCGCAATGTATTTATCGGTAAGCCGTCTGCTTTCCGCCGCTAAACCTGGCGTATCCCTGTACCGGTTCAGGGCAGTCAGTGCATCGGTATAATTGCCCGTATGCAGGAGGCTTTCACCGAGGCCAAACCACGTAAGCGGTGTTAGGGTAGGGTCAAGTTGAATGACCTTCTTGTAGTTGCGTTTGGCCATTTCATAGTCCCGTTGTTTGCGGTAAATGTCTCCAAGTTGTTGATAGGCGGTGGCGAATCCGGAATCCAATGCAATCGCCTTTTCCAGTGATGCAACGGCGAGGTTATATTGTTGAGCCCTAAGTTGCAATCCCGCCTTATCGAATGCCTGTTGTGCACGTTTATTGTTGGACGGTTTTTGCCCGGTGGCGGACAGTGAAAACAACACGCCGAATAAAATTAGGATGTATGTCGCGTTTACTGTTTTCATTACGGGAGATGGTTATCGGCTTTTGAATTCGCGAAGCGAGCGTTGTGCTTCTTCATCCAGCGCTAGGCGGCCGCTAATGGTAGCCAGGTCGTAGAGCGACACCTCCCAATGGTCCGTACCTTGCCACAACGTCTGCTTTAATGCAGTGAGTGCTTCCGGGTTTTTGTTAAACAATGTATTGCAGAATTCGTCGATGGCTTTGTCCATCTCGGTAGTGGTGGGCTGTACGCTGTGGACCAAGCCATTCCGTTGTGCCCAATGGCTGTCAAAAAATGTGGTCGGATTTAAAGAAAGCGTGGTGAATGCGGAGAGACCGATTTTACGTTCCAATGCAGGAGCGATAACGAACGGGCCGATATTAATACTGATTTCGCTGAGTTTGACAGCTGCGTTTTCGGATGCAAAACAATAATCGCAGGCTGCCATAAGGCCAACGCCGCCACCTATCGCTTTACCTTGGGTTCTACCTATCACGAGTTTGGGCGACCGTCGGATAGCGTTTATGACATGCGCAAACCCGGAAAAAAAGGCCTTACCTGCTTCTTCATCTGTTAGCGCCAAGAGCTCATCAAAGCTTGCCCCGGCGCAAAATGTACGGTCACCGTCACTTTGCAGTAGAATTAACTTTACGGCAGGTTCGGCCGCCGCTTGGATATGTTCACTGAGCTGTTTCAATAGGTAGGATGGTAGCGAATTATGCGCGGGGTGACCGAAAGTGATAACGGCGAGCCCGTCGGTGGTTATTTCGGTTTTTACGAATCCTGAATCCATAGTGATTACATCAGCAAGGAACGCTGTGTTCCGTCATCAAATATACTTATTGCCAAATTTCCCCTTTACATCGGCTACGATTTCCTTAACACCCTGTTCTTCATCCTTGGGGCAAATCATTAAGGTGTCGTCCGATTGGACCACGATGAAGTTGTGGAGTCCTTTCAAGATGACGAGCTTGTCCTTGGGTACATGGATCATACAATTCGACGAATCGTATGCGATCACATTTTCTGACGAAGAGGATACATTGCCGAGGTAGTCCTTTTCAGACAGTTCGTATATGGAGGCCCAGGTACCCAAGTCGGACCATCCGAAATCGACGGGCAGCACGAATACGTTGTCGGCCTTTTCCATGATGGCAAAATCGATGGAGATATTGACGCACCGCACAAATGCTCCGGAAATGAATTTGGCCTCCCTATTGGTATTGTATACTTCTGTGCCTTCCCGGAACACTTCATTCATTTCCGTCTGGTACTTCTGAAAGGCTTCGATAATCGCTTTAGCTGACCAAATGAAAATCCCCGCATTCCAGAGAAAATCACCACTTTGCAGAAACGTCGTAGCGAGTTCAAGATTCGGCTTTTCGGTAAAGGTCTTCACCTTTTTAAAACCCGGCACCGCGGCGCTTTTGCCGTATTGGATATATCCATACCCCGTGTCGGGTCGAGACGGCTTTATGCCTAGGGTAATGAGCCAATCATTATTCGCTGCACATTCGAGTCCCCTAATCACATCAGCTGAGAAACCATCAGGCTCCAGAATCAGGTGGTCAGCCGGTGCAATGACCATAACTGCATCGGGGTTCAACTGTTGTATTTTGTGGCCGGCATAGGCAATACAAGGTGCGGTATTGCGCATAATAGGTTCCAAGATCAGCTGCTGGGCCGAAAGCTCTGGCAATTGTTCCCTGACGAGCTGTGCATAGGACTCGTTTGTAGCCACGAAAATGTTCTCTTTGGGGATTACCTGCCGGAAACGATCATATGTGCTTTGGATGAGCGTTTTACCGATACCCAGCATATCTATGAATTGTTTAGGCAATTTGGTGCGGCTCACAGGCCAAAACCGACTACCGATGCCACCAGCCATGATAACGGCGTAATAATTCTTCATGTGTTGTCGTGCTTTCTATTCTCTATGTGCTTCTGGATTCCAGCCGTCCGGCCGATTTTTTTATTTCCGTGCATAATATAGTCATTTTGCGGATGCCGTCATAACCAAGTATGCATTAAGTAATGTCATGCTTCCTCGCTGCTTAACGCAGCCATCTGGCTTACAGCGACAGCGGAATGCTTAATGCAATATTTTTTTATTTCGGATTGCTTATCACAAATATATTTTCTAATTTTAGATACTGATATGCGCAAAAATATGTTATTTTGGGCATTCTTTGGTTATCAGTCTATCTGAATTTTTGCGAAAGGCGCAATGGAAATAGAGAAAAGATTATTTGACAATCTACAAGATTTTTTTGGGTTTGATACATTCAAGGGCGACCAAGAAGCGATAATCACCAACATCCTACAGAAAGAAGACACGTTCGTGATTATGCCGACCGGTGGTGGTAAGTCGATATGTTACCAATTGCCTGCGCTGATGAGTGAGGGTACGGCTATCGTTATATCCCCCCTCATTGCGCTGATGAAAAACCAAGTGGACCAGCTGCGTTCATTCGGTGGTGATGACAGTATTGCCCATTTTTTAAACTCTTCATTGAACAAAAGTGATATAACGCGCGTTCGGCAGGACGTAGTAGCGGGTAAAACAAAGTTACTTTATGTTGCTCCCGAGTCGTTAGCGAAGAGTGAGAACGTGGAGTTTCTTAAGCTAATCACCGTGTCGTTCGTGGCTGTAGATGAAGCGCATTGCATTTCCGAATGGGGGCACGATTTCCGGCCGGAGTACCGTAAAATCCGTTCGGTCATCAATTCCATCGGCGAAGGCATCCCGGTAATTGCATTGACGGCGACAGCGACACCTAAAGTGCAATCGGATATCCGGAAGAACCTGCAGATGAACGATGCCACGTTGTTCAAATCCTCTTTCAACAGGGCAAATCTTTTTTACGAAGTACGGCCCAAACGGAATGTTGTTAAGGAAATCGTCCGTTTTATCAAAAACAATACGGGCAAGTCAGGCATCATTTACTGCTTGAGCCGGAAGAAGGTGGAGGAAATAGCGGAGGTGCTGAATATAAATGGCATAAGGGCATTGCCATACCACGCGGGCCTTGATGCGAAGACACGAGCGGATACGCAGGATAAATTCCTTATGGAAGACGTGGAGGTCATTGTCGCAACCATTGCATTTGGTATGGGGATAGACAAACCGGATGTGCGGTACGTGATCCATCACGACATCCCCAAAAGCATGGAGGGTTACTACCAAGAAACCGGCCGTGCAGGACGGGATGGGGGAGAAGGGCATTGCTTAGCATTCTATTCTGAAAAGGATATTGAGAAGCTGACAAAGTTCATGAAGGATAAGCCAGTATCCGAACGGGAGATTGGCACGCAGATACTCAAGGAAGTCATTGATTATTCCGAATCTTCGGTATGCCGCCGCAAACAGATTCTCCATTATTTCGGCGAGAATTTCGATGAGACGGGCTGCAACAGTATGTGTGATAATTGCAGTTCACAGCAAACAACCTTCGATGCTGAGGAATCGCTTTTGAATGTGTTGAAATTTATCCAAGAGCAGGGTGAGAAGTTTGATGACCACCATGTCATCAATGTTTTTATGGGGCAGAATAACCAGCCGGTATCGTCTTATAAGCACGATACCCACCCGATGTTTGGCAGCGGAAAAGAACGTGGCATCCTTTATTGGAAGTCACTTATCCGGCAGGCTGTATTGAATAATTTTTTGGCGAAAGATATTGACCACTATGGGCTGTTGATGCTCACTGAGGCGGGAAGACGGTATATCGAAAACCCATATGGGTTGAAATTCATTTTAAATGAACCTATGGAAGCGGCGGCTGAAGACGGTAGTGATGAGCCCGCCCAACAAGGAGGTGGAGCGGTGGATACACAGTTGCTCAAGATGCTGAAGGAGTTACGTAAGAAAATTGCCAAGCAGAAAGGATTGCCGCCATTTGTGATTTTCCAAGACCCCTCGCTCGACGAAATGTGCACGCACTATCCGATCACCATCGACGAACTGAAACAGATTCATGGTGTAGGAGCCGGAAAGGCACTCAAGTTCGGGAGTAAGTTTATCGAACTGATAAAGCAGTATGTAGAAGAGAATGAGATAGATCGACCCCAAGATTTGGTGATTAAGGGTACGGCCAATAAATCGGCCCTGAAAGTTTCAATCATCCAGAACATCGATCGCAAAATCGGACTCGAAGACATTGCCCATGCCAAGGGGATTACGTATGAAGATTTATTGAAAGAGGTTGAGTCTATCGTCAACTCTGGCACAAAATTGAACCTCGGTTATTTTGTAGATGAGATTATCGACGAGGATCGGCAAGACGAGGTTTTTGATTATTTCCGCGCGGCTGAAATCGATTCGGTGGATCAAGCGCTACGCGATTTAGGTGCTGATGATTATACTTACGAAGAAATCCAGCTAATGCGAATCAAATTCATGTCTGAATTGGGGAATTAAGGGATAGTTCATCATGTGGTTTCCGAGCCGTTGTTCTGCTTGATCAGCTGCTCCAACATAGTAATCGTTTGCTGTTGCGCGGCTACGATGTTGTTGAGTGAAGCAATGACTTCGTCGTGGTTATGTCTGAGCATGTGCGCGATCTGCCGCTCTCTACACTTCCATTCGGTATCCATGTCATCGCTTGGATCCAGTAACATACTTTCTCTTCCAGTAAGCACCCAGTTTGGGTTGAGATCGGGATATACCTTCAGTATATTTTCTAATTTATCAATACCTATCGACCGGTTTCTTTTTAGCTGCCCTCCAAAAAGACCATTGGAAAATCCCGCTGATTTCTCAAAGGCACTAATGTTAATCCCTTTAAAATCAATATAATCCTTAATTCTCTTTAACGGATTCGACATAACAATAATAGAAATTTCTAAAGACGCTTGCTGTTTTTAGAATATATTCTGTATATTCGTTGCGTTTAATTCTACCATCAATAACACTCTTATAAAGAATATCGCTTATGGAAAATTCATTCACACAATTACCACAAATGATGCCAAAAAAAACCGTTTCGGTTATGTTGATTAACCCCTTACGAAAAACGCATCAAGGTAATTAACTATTAAGAGATAATTACATCTACTTTTTGGCAAAACATCGCATAGTCCTATTTCCTTTTGACCATTAAACCGCCGGTTTTCTTTTATTAGCTATTTAGACGGCCTGCGACTAAATTTAATAAGTCTGTCGAATACTTTCGCCATTCAGTTTATTCATCCTGATTCCGCGCAGTGCATGTTAGCGAAACCGAGTTTACAGAACATTGAATTGATATTGCCACAACAGCCAGTAAGCAAGCGTTGTCTGGTATGTTCCCTGTTGCTTATATTATGCATGGCTTGGGTTCCGCGACTGTTTGCCCAGGTCTCGCTTGCGCACGGCGCGCCAGCCATTTCTACCCATCGTATATCAGCTTTGGCATCGGAGAGTTACCCGGGCTCGTTGTCGCAGATTGGTGGGAGTCGTTGGGTTACGCCCATGCTAACCATCAAGACAAACGTCACCGAATTGGCCACCACCACATTGAATGTAGGAGTTGAGCAATATATCGGTAACCGATTCAGCCTGAGTATTCCCGTGAGTTATAATCCCTGGACATTTAAAGATAACAAGAAAATTAAGCACTTAGCGATTCAGCCTGAATTCAGGGTTTGGTTTGGCGAGACATTCCGGGGGTCGTTCATCAACGTACAATCATTTATTGGCCTACAGTTGCACTACCTATATTACAATGTGGGGGGCGTTAATCTCCCGTTCCGTATGTTCCCTGACCCCAAATCTACACGTTATGAGGGTCAGGGGGCCGGCGGGGGGCTTACCTATGCCAATCAGTTCGGCTTGGGTGGCCGGTGGCGGGGCGAAGTAGGCACTACGCTGGTCTTTTCGTATTTATGGTATGATAGCTACGAATGCAAAACCTGTGGTGCCTTTAAAGGATCGGGTACGCATAGGTATGTAGGACCTGGTAAGTCGTCGCTCTCTATCATCTACCTAACTGCTGTATATGCACTTTACTAATAATTATATATCAGATACTTAACAATTATTCACATTCAATTAATCAATTTTTTAAACATTTAAAATTTTTTACTTATGAAAATCAAACAGTATGCAGCCTTTGCGCTGATTGGACTCGCGCTCGGCGCTTGTAACAAGCCGGGAGGAGACGGCCCGGATGTGGTAGAACCGGAGGGAAGAATAGTAAAAACCAAGTTAGCCATTAATGTGCCGAATAGTATCCGTACGTATGCACCTGGAGATCTGGATAACTACGCCACTTCGGAAGAGAAGGTAGCAAATAGCATTGATGTATTTATTTATGAAGATGGGGGGAGTTATGCATTAACTTATTATCGCTTCGACCCGGCAGCAACTCTTACAGATCCTCCGGGCGCAGGTGAATTTGCTTATAATGCGGGAGGCACGCAGTTCATAACGGCTGATTTTGACGTAAGGGAAGGACCTAAATTAGTTTACGTTGGTATCAATCTACCAAGTTTCATTGTGAATAGGCTAAGAACGGGATATTTCGTCAATGAGATATTTCAACAAACCGACTTGATTGACGAGTTGGTTAACGCATTGCCAACAGGGTCGGGAGAATTGGCATTTTTTAATACGGCTATTGTTGAGTACGATGTTGACGCAGACGGCGAAGATATTCCTGTAAGTGTAAGCAGATTAGTTGCAAAGGTGATTGTAATGGCAGAAGATGGAGACGGTGATATAACTGCAGGCAATGATGCATCATGGGATGTTAATGGCGGAACTGTCTCTAATTTAGAATTTGCTATTGGTCAGCGTAACAACCAAATGTTTGTATCTCCGCTTGTTGGTGGGGTGGACCCAAATTATGTAAACGACTCTATTTCCGTTGTTGGTGCAACCAGTACCCCCGGGGGTATACAAAAACTGCAGTTTGTTGATGAAAACGATTACCTCGCGGTAAATGATATCAATATAGATAGGGAGGCAATATCATCATCATCGACTACGCATATTCGGTACGCCACGGAAAACACTTCTGAAAACCATCGACACCAAGATGTAACTTATGTTAGTGTAAAAGCACAATTCATACCACATCGTATAGGTGCAGATGCCGCTACGGGAAAGATACCTGACGATGGCTCGTCTTATAATAACGCGCCGATACCGGGCGGTTTTTATGCAGTCTTTACGGGAGAGTCAGTTGGCACGAGCGCTATTGGTGTACGGTATTTTGCCGATTTAGAAGATGCACGGGACTTTGTAATGGGAGCTTTTTTTGAAGGTTTAGCACCCGACCTTGCGACCAGAAGTTCTACCGGAACGGTGGATAACGATGCATTGAACACTGACTCCGACCATTACATCCATTTTTATGAAGATAGCTACTGCTATTACCGAATATACCTCAACCCAACTTTGGGAAGTGATGGCAATGCCGGAACAGGCACGCAAGGTTACAATATCCTTCGAAATACGGTATATTTAGCTACTGTCACCGGTGTGAACTATATCGGTACAACGGCACCTGATCATCTGCCTGGGTCGGTGGTATATGCAAACGGTAAAGGCACACCTACCTACCCCGGCGCGTGGCTTCTTGACCCTCTTCCTCATTTGCCGATTGCGAATACTGATCAGATTGACCCACTTGACTTGATGACAGGTCTTGGTGCAACAATAACGTTGAGTCCCTGGGATACTGACGATCAGGACTACGAAGTGTATTAAATTGTTTAATAGTTTTCATCGTATAGAGTAACAAACCTGACAGAGGTCCCTCATCCAATCAGGGACCTCTGTTTACAAAAAACCAGCAAGAGATTGACAATTCAATTCATGAAAGTCATTTCCTATTTTAAGATATATAGTTGTGTCATATGGGCAATGATTTTTGCAGGCTGCATCAAGGAAGACCTTGAGATTTGTCTGCCACAGTTGGTACGCCTTAATTTTGTGTTTGTTCCTTCTGAAGCGTGCGCCGAAGAACCGATCATTCCAACAGATTTGAATCGCTTATCGGTGTTTTTATTTGACCACCATGGACGATTTGTGCAACAGGTAGATACCATACCAACCGGAAGTAATTATCAGATTGAATTATCCTTAGAGCCCGCCCATTACCAATTCGTAGCCGTTGCCGGATACGACGAGGGTCAATTGGATGGCGTTCCGTTTATTCCAGGTGTCACACATATACAGGACGTAGCCGTATCGAGCTACCTCGAACAACGCGACGGTTCGTTGATGTCGGCAGAACAAGTGCTTTATCTTGGACACGATACACTTACAGTGCAGCCCGAGGTGCCGGGCCAGGAGCTCTCGATGACATTGGTCCAACAAACGAAAACATTGAACGTCACAGTGGATGGAATAGCCAATACCCAATACCGGATTGCGCTTGCAGGAAACGCTGCACGGTATATGTTTGAGATGGGACAAGTCTACCTAACGGGAAGCCCCGTAATCTATATCCCGTTAAAGCAGGAGGGCGGCATCTTCGAGGGACAAACGTTGGTCAATTGGCCACTGAAAGACGAAGGCGATTATACCCGATTGCAGATCATCGATCCAACCACAGGTCGAAGGGTCGTCGACGAGATTTTACTGGAATTGCTGGAACGTGTGCCGGAAATCGATTTGGAATGTTCCACTGGTTTTGACATCGAGATTGTGTATCGAATCAATGCCGGACTGACTATCTATATTGAAAATTGGAAAGTATACAGTGATGGTTATATCTTGATTTAGTAGGATTATGCAACGTTATGACAAACACGGGGGTATAAGGTGGCGATTGGCACGTCTGTGCTTGCTCTGCATCGTGCTCAACGCTTGCCATAAAAGCCCTTTCAAGCCGATACCGCCCGATTCTGACGAGGTAACACTCACATTTTCTGCAAAATTACCAAGTGCTTCGCAGGGTGTAAAAACATACGCGTTGTCCGATGCAGACGAGAATTTCCTTAAAGACATAGATGTATTAGTTTTTACTGATGACGGCAGTGGTAATATGAAATTCCGCTACCGGTCAGTTGGAAAAGACATCATGCCCAGCGTGGGGAACACCGTAGACATCAAAGTAACGCTTTGGAGGACCGTGGTGGATACGCGGCTGGTCATCATCGCTAATGCGCGTGACGTTATAAATGCTTTTGACTTTGAGATTGGAATAACCACACCGGACGATATCCAACAAGAGCTGGTCTATGAGATTGACCCGCTTGATAAATGGCTTGCTGACGACGATGATTTCACACCGTTGCCGATGTGGGGGCAACCCGATGATATTGAAGACGGTATTAATGGGGAGGTCATCCTCGACGACGTCACTTTGTTGCGTAGTCTCGCTCGCGTGGATGTCGTGGTGGACGAAAATGCGAATTTCGAGCTTACTGAGGTTTGGGTTTTTAACAGCAAATCAAACGGGTTGATCATTCCAGAACCCGGCAAGGTCGTGGGCGGTGTCGCCCAAAACCCAAGCTTGCCAGTCGGTGGTCCGACCAACAACAGCAATCCGTTGGAATATCAGACAAGCGGCGAAAATTCGGTTCGGGAAATTTACCTATTTGAGGCCGATGCCCAACCTATAAATGATGCCAACGCCACAGCGCTGGTGATTGGCGGAATATACGGTGCGGGGCCTTCCACGACGTATTACAGGATAGACTTTCGGGATCCGAATAACTCTAATACGGAGTATCCCGTGTTGCGCAATCGCCGATATCTGATTACAATTGCCGACGCTCTGAATGCTGGACACGCGGATGTGCCGGCAGCTTTCGGAGCACTTTCTGTTATTCCACTTGGTGCTTACGGTGGGGCTACCGGCGTGAAACCCGCACAGGCCGCACAGGTTACGAACCCCAATTCATTAACGCAATACGGCGACATCGTTCCCAAAAGTACCGGAGGGCTAATGTACACGGTTACCACCATTAATGAAAGCCAATGATACACCATGAAAGGTTATTACTTAACATATCATTCATGTCTCCGCGTGGTAGCATTCGTGCTAGTGCTTTTTAGTTGGTCATGCAGCAAAGATCCCACCATTGAACCCGAGCCCGACCTACCCAGCCGCACGATTCTCTATTACTTGGCGGCAGATAATAATCTACAGGATGAAGCCGACGAGAAGACCGAGGCGTTGCGCCTCGGCTTTCCCGGAGGCAATGACCGTTTGGTGATTTACCGGGATACCGAAACCGAAACACCCCGTCTGCTGGAAGTTTACCAAGACAAGATCGGCGAGAACAAAATCCGTGAGGTGAAAACCTACCCGGAACAGAACAGTGCGACGGCAGAAACTTTCCAAACCGTACTAAATGATGTGGAAGCACTTACTCCCGCAGATTCCTATGGACTTATCCTGTTTTCACATGCCACAGGTTGGTTGCCCACAGGCGCACTTTTACGGCCGGAAGCGGCCTTGCTACAAATGGGGCTGGTTCCCATACGGACTTATACCATAGCCATGGACGGCACCACCGAACTTGGTTTGAAAGAATTCGCCAATGCCATTCCCGATCGTTTTTTTAACTTCATTGCCTTTGAAGCGTGTTTCATGGCAGGGGTAGAGGTGCTCTACGAACTGAAAGATAAAACCGATTACATCTTGTCTTCGTCAGCCGAAATCTTATCCCCGGGCTTCGCTCCGATCTTCCCAGCCTCATTGCCGATGCTGTATCGGCCGGAAGCCGACCTCATAGGCTTTGCTCAGGCCTATTTCGACTTCTGGGACGGGCAACGCGGAGATTATCGTTCGGCTACCGTGACGGTGGCAAAGACCGAAGAGTTGCCCGCGCTGGCAAATTGGGTGAACCGATGGGGCGTCAACGAACTGCCGCCAGCAGCCTTGTCTGAAATACAGCATTTCGACCGATACTCAACCCATCGGCTTTTCTTTGATTTTGAAGACTACTACCAACACACGACGACAGAAACTGGAGCGATGAATGAACTGGCCGACCTATTCAGTGCTATCGTCGTATACCAGGCCGCAACGCCGACATTCATTCCCAGCCAACGCGGTTTCGATATCAACCGCCACAGCGGCCTGACAACCTACATCCCGCAAGAAGGGTTTCAGAAATTAAATGAAAGATACCGTGAACTGGCTTGGTATCAATCCATAACACGACCAGTGAGATAACCCATCCTGTGTGTGCCAGTAAACTATAAGCGCCGCGCGAAAAAACAACAACGCTGTGAGGAAATATTTGCCATAATTCATTGCCTATCCGAAGGCATCGGTGTTACATAAATTGATATGGCGCTGATATTACAAATGATGATTTAGTTCCCAAAAGATTGCTTAACAATATGTTGTGTGACAACTAGGTGGATTTTTTATTTTAAAACTACTATTTCTATATACTTTAAGTATATTTGTCGTCGAAACAGTGATGTCGCCTTATGCCATCACAAAGAGGTGGTAGCAGCATTGACAGGGGGCGAGGATCGTGTGCGTTTTTATTAATTTTTACTTTTAGCTAAACAACATCCATGCAGAGCTTTAGGACCGAACTGGAAAACCCGGTCGTTGAAAAGGAGATTATTGAACTTGAGCGCAAAATCAGGGCGTTTCGTGACGGATCGTTGCCGGAACAAAAATTCAAAAGCCTGCGGCTTGCCCGTGGCATATACGGACAACGGCAACCTGGCGTACAGATGGTGCGGATCAAATTGCCGTTCGGTAAGGTCACGTTCAAGCAACTGCTCCGTATATCCGATATTTCCGATGAATATGCAATTCGGAATCTGCACTTTACTACCCGTCAGGACATTCAAATCCATTTTGTAAGCTTGGACCGCACACCCGAACTTTGGGCGAAGCTGGCAGCGGATGATGTAACGATACGTGAAGCCTGCGGCAATACGGTGCGTAACGTCACTGCATCGCCCGAGGCGGGTATCGACCCCAACGAGCCTTTTGATGTATCGCCATATGCCCACGCCACATTTTCCTATTTCCTGCGCAACCCCATTTGCCAAGAGCTTGGCCGGAAGTTCAAGTTCGGCTTTTCGTCCAGCTCCCGGGATACCGCGTTTGCCTTCGGCCAAGACCTGGGGTTTATCCCAAGGACCCGCAACGTGGATGGCCAAGAGGAACGGGGCTTCCGCGTGGTGTTGGGTGGAGGATTAGGCGCTCAGCCTATGGCAGGGCATGTGGTGCATGAGTTTCTTCCCGAAGACCAACTGATACCATATTCCGAAAGCGTACTGCGGACATTTGATAGGTACGGTGAGCGGAATAACCGAAACAAAGCAAGGTTTAAATACCTTATCCAAAAATTGGGCCTCGAAGAAGTGAAGCGGCTGATCGAGGAGGAGCAGATGGCAACCAAAGTGAAGACATTTGCAATTGACCGCAATACGGTACCCCAACCGGAACCTCCGAGTCTGGTTCCAACAGAGGCAGTACCGGTAGTTGATAGCATTGCTTACGAAATATGGCGGAAAACAAACGTCTGGGAACAGAAACAAGCTGGATTCTATGCAATTAACGTTAAGGTTCCAACCGGCGATATGCCTACTGAGAAAGCAAGGGTATTGCTTGCTGGTATTCGTGGACATGTGGCTGACGAATTGCGAGTAACGCAAAACCAGGGGTTATTGCTAAAGTTCGCTCGCGAAGAGTCGCTCCCCCATATCTACAACATACTGCTTAAAATAGACTTCGCAAAGCCAGGATTCGACAGCGTTGCGGACGTGACAACTTGCCCCGGAACGGATACATGTAACCTGGGTATTTCCAACAGTACCGAAATGGCTAGGGTGTTGGAGGGGCTGATCTATGAAGAATATGAGGATCTTGTTTACGATCGGGACCTGAAAATCAAAATCAGCGGCTGTATGAATTCATGCGGACAGCATGGAATAGCCCATATTGGTTTGCACGGTAGCTCATTGAAAGCGGATGGAAAGGTCGTGCCGGCTGCACAGGTTATGCTGGGTGGCGGTGTGCTAGGTGATGGGCTTGGCCGCGTGGCAGAACGTGTGATTAAGGTACCATCCAAACGGGTTGTCCAAGCGGTACGGCTACTATTGGATGACTATGCGGCAAACGCTCTTCCGTCTGAGTATTTCCATGACTACTTTGAGCGCCAAACCAAGGACTATTTTTACCGAATGCTGAAACCATTGGCCGATCTCACGACGTTAGTGGAAGAAGAGTTCGTTGATTGGGGCCACCAAGAGACCTACCAGCAGGCAATCGGCGTGGGCGAATGCGCAGGTGTGGTTGTAGACTTGGTTTCTGTATTGCTCTTCGAAGCGGAAGAAAAACTCGATTGGGCTAACGAAAGCTATAGTAACGGTTCGTTTGCCGATGCCATTTACCATACCTATAGCATGTATATCAGTGCAGCTAAAGCGTTGCTGCTGGAAAAAGGCATTCACAGTAGCACCCAAATAGCCATTATCAACGATTTTGAGAAGCACTTTGTGGAATCTGGCGACATGGATGTACCAAATGGTTTTGCCAATCAGGTGCTTGAAATCAAAAAGTATGAGCCATCCGAAGCGTTTGCGCGACAGTATCTGGCTAACGCCATCGACTTTCACAAGGCAAATATCGCCAAACGATCGGTGCCCGAGGCAATAAACGGTTAACGGCAGGATTTCCTGTGCGTAAACAAAATAAACTGAACGACGAAATGAACAAACATCAAAAAATAACGCTGGTGGGAGCGGGGCCGGGTGACACCGACCTAATCAGTTTGAAGGGGTTGAAAGCACTGGCTACGGCAGACGTGGTTCTATACGACGCTTTAGTGAATGAAGCGCTGCTCGATTATGCTCCTGAACATGCATTGCGTATCTTTGTGGGGAAGCGCGCGAGCCATCATACATTTAGTCAGTTGGAAATTAATCAGATGATGGTTGAGCTTGCCCAAACAAATGGGCACGTGGTTCGCCTGAAAGGCGGTGATCCCTTTGTGTTTGGAAGAGGAGGGGAGGAATTGGCCTATGCAGCTGAAAACAATATTCCGACGGCAGTGGTACCCGGTATTTCTAGTTCCATTGCACTCGCAGGGTTGCAAGGGATTCCTTTAACCTATCGTGGCATAAGCGAAAGCTTTTGGGTGATTACCGGCGCTACAACGGCGGGGATGGTTTCAAAAGACATTCATGCAGCAGCCCATACAGATGCTACCGTGGTTGTGCTCATGGGGCTGAATAAATTACCGGAGATTGCCCGTATTTATCAGGATGCCGGGCGTGGGAAGTTGCCGATAGCGGTTATCCAGAATGGTTCGCTGCCGGATGAGAAAATTGCATTAAGCACAATGGATTACATCGTTGAGCAGGCTAACGTGCAGCAAATCGGAGCGCCGGCGGTGATTATCATCGGCGAAGTGGTCGCCAAACACGAGCACTATGGGGTGAAGCAGGGTAGGGAAGATGCAATAGCCGTATGAGCGAAAAGCCAAGCAATCAGCTATTTCCGGTTTTCCTGCAGTTGAACCGCTTGTACACGCTCCTTGTGGGCGGCGGGAATGTGGCGCTGGAAAAACTTACTGCGCTCCTTGGTAACAGTCCTGGTGCGACCATTAAAATTGTCGCGAAAGAAATCAGTCCGGCCGTACGAACGTTCGTTCGTGATTATCCATCGGTGGTCCTGCACGAGCGAGTTTTCGAGGATGGCGATTTGGACGGGGTAGATATCGTGGTTGTTGCCGCAGATAATGCCGAACTAAACGTGCATATTCGCAACGAGAGCCGTAAGCGGCATTTATTGATCAACGTGGCAGACAAACCGGATTTATGTGATTTTTATCTTGGTTCTGTCGTGAAAAAGGGGAATTTGAAACTTGGGATATCCACGAACGGGAAATCGCCCACAATTGCAAAGCGACTCAAAGAGCTATTGAATGAAGCATTGCCTGAGGAAATCGACGAAACGCTGACCTATATGAATCAGCTTCGAGACCTACTGAAAGGCGATTTTACCGACAAGGTTAGAACGCTAAATGCACACACCGTATCTTTGCTTGCTTCACAGGAAAAAAAATGAATGCACTGACAACTGAAATTGCTACGCTCGTAGCGGGGAAGTCCATATCGGACGCGTTGGCTTCACTGGCCGATCGTTTTCCCGGCCGCGTGGTTTTTTCCACGAGCTTCGGAATAGAAGATCAAGTCATCGCACACATGATCTTCACCAATAATTTGCCGATTCGGGTTTTTACGCTCGAAACAGGTCGGCTGTTCCGCGAAACATATTATGTATGGAACCGTACATTGGAGGTTTATCAAAAAAAGATTGAAGCTTACTTTCCGGATACCCAGGCGGTGGAGCAGTTGATCAGCCAAAAGGGTCCTGCTAGTTTTTATGAATCGGTTGAAAACAGGAAGGAATGTTGCCATATACGTAAAATAGAGCCACTCCAGCGGGCCTTGGAAGGTGCCGCCTGTTGGATAACAGGAATCAGGGGTTCCCAATCCGACAATCGGCAAGGCATGGCCCAAGTTGAATGGGATAGCGGCCACGATCTTATCAAGTTTCACCCCATTTATCATTGGTCGGAAGATGAGGTTTGGGATTATGCAAAGAAGCATCAAATCCCTTACAACCCACTGCATGATAAAGGGTTTCCAAGTATCGGTTGCGCCCCTTGTACACGGGCAGTGGGAGAGGGGGAAGACTTTCGAGCGGGCCGTTGGTGGTGGGAAGACAAAAGTAAAAAGGAATGTGGCTTGCATGCCACTTGATCGGATGGTGGTTAGATTGATGAGCATTTAAGAATTGATTGAGTTAATAACGACGATAGAGAAAATAATAGAAAACGACAAAAATGGATTATTTAGACCATCTAGAGGCTGAGGCCATATATATTTTGCGGGAAGTGGCGGGCCAGTTCGAAAAACCGGCATTGTTGTTTTCGGGCGGGAAGGATTCTATTACGCTGGTGCACTTAGCAAAAAAGGCGTTCAGACCCGGTAAGTTCCCTTTCCCGTTGGTGCATATCGATACCGGCCACAACTTTCCCGAAACAATTGCTTTTCGGGATGCATTGATAGCAGAACTGCAGGAGGAACTGATTGTCGGTTACGTACAAGACAGTATAGATGCCGGCAAAGTGATTGAACAAAAAGGAAAGAATGCTAGCCGTAACCAACTGCAAACCACCACACTATTGGATACCATTGCCGAGTATGGTTTCGACGCTTGTATCGGTGGTGCACGGCGTGACGAAGAGAAGGCCCGGGCAAAAGAGCGTATATTTTCCGTTAGGGACGAATTTGGGCAATGGGACCCCAAACGCCAGCGTCCCGAATTGTGGAATATCTATAACGGACGCATTCACAAGGGCGAGAACGTACGGGTCTTTCCAATCAGTAACTGGACGGAATTGGATGTGTGGAATTATATTCGTAGGGAAAACATCAATTTGCCATCCATCTATTTTTCGCATGAACGGGATGTCATCACTCGCAATGGGCAATTGATGACGGCTACCGAACACCTGAGCATCGACCATGAAGACGTAGTGGAACGGCGTAAGGTTCGATTTCGAACAGTTGGAGACATGACCTGCACAGCTGCGGTACCATCTGAAGCGTACCATATCGATGATATTATCGAAGAAATACAATTGTCTAACATCAGTGAGCGTGGAGCTAGGATGGACGATAGGGTATCGGAAGCGGCTATGGAAGACCGGAAAAAAGGTGGTTATTTTTAATCGACGACCTGACAGTAGTAGAAATCACACAAAAAAAAGAAAATCCAACATGGATCTATTAAAATTCATAACAGCAGGTAGTGTAGACGACGGAAAAAGCACGTTAATCGGTAGACTGTTGTACGATACCGACTCCATATTAGATGACCAACTGGAGGCTATCCAGCGCGCCAATAGAAAAAACGACGATGGCACACTGGACCTAGCTATCTTAACAGATGGTTTAAAAGCGGAGCGCGAACAGGGTATCACCATTGATGTAGCTTATAAATACTTTCATACTGAGAAACGTAAATTCATCATTGCCGATACACCCGGGCACATCCAGTACACCCGTAATATGGTTACCGGTGCGTCTAATGCGGACCTGGCAATTATCTTAATCGATGCCAGGAAAGGAGTTGTAGAGCAGACTCGGAGACATTCATTCTTGGTATCGCTGTTGGCCATTCCCAATATCCTTGTTTGTATCAATAAAATGGATATGGTCGATTACGATAAAGCGGTCTTTGACAAAATCCAGGCTGATTACGAGCGGTTGACAAAAAACATGAATAGTACCCAGGTGGACTATATCCCGGTCAGTGCATTGAAAGGCGATAATATTGCTATGCGGTCGCCGAATACACCATGGTACGATGGAAAGCCGTTATTGGAATTCCTCGAGACCGTTGAAGTCAACCAGCAGCCCGAAGTCCAACAGGCCCGTTTTCCCGTTCAATGGGTTATCCGGCCGCAAACGGCGGAACTGCCAGACTACCGAGGCTATGCGGGCCGTGTTGTTGGTGGTTCTTTTGCAGTAGGAGACCGAATTGTTGCATTGCCATCTGGAGTGGCCAGTACCATTACGCGTATCGAATTGGCTTCGGAAAGCCTAACAACTGCCGAAAGCGGCGCATCGGTAATTATCCATTTGGCAGATGACATCGATATCAGCCGTGGTGATATGCTTGTGAAAGCCGGTGAACAGCCAGTATTATCCCAAAGTTTCGAGTCCGATATTTGCTGGATGGATACCAGGCCGCTAGACGTCAATCAAACCTATCTGTTACAGCAACATGGGAAAACGACCAAAGTGAAGATACAGGACATCGTTTATCGCATTGATATTGAAACACTGGAAAGAACAGCGAGCGACGGCTTCGGATTGAATGACATCGGCAGAATCCAGTTTAAATGTGCCGATCCGTTGGCATTCGACCGTTATGCGTTCAACAAAGCAAACGGCGGCGCAATCCTTATTGATACGCGAAATAACCTAACGGTGGCTGCCTTGATGATAAGCGAACCGGTCGATCATTGAGACCCGAATTATTGTTTATGATTTGATAGCCGCGTACCGGTTGACCTGGCTTGTTCAGCTTACGGTATTGTGGCTATTCTTTTTTATTCAGTTTAGCAACTTGTATGGCTATTAATTTGGGTAAAAAGTTGGGCGTACAATTTTTAGCAACTATTTCATTTTTATACAGCCCTGTACGTTCTCCAAGTGCAACGCATCTTGAACGATATTTTTCTTCAAAAATTCCGATCTGAGCCGTGGTATAATTCATTGCCCATTGTACTTCCGGTACTTCTTTTTCAATACGTGTTTCAATTTTAGAAAGTAATTCTTCACTGTTTGGCGGCGGTGTTTGTCCAACCCAACGTAAACGAGCTTGATAATACCAAAAGACTCGTCTTTGTAGTGAAGATTGGCTATTTTCCCAAGTTTCCATTAATGAGATATTTTTTTTGTCTTTGGAAAGCTGGTTTGCCATTAACCAATCAATCAAATGGAGTCTTTCATCTCCATTATGTTGCTGAATGTCGTTATCTAAATTGTCAATAAGTTTTTGAGAAAATTGTTTCTTGTCCATGATCAAAATTGCCAACTGCCGGGGTAAAAATTGTCCTGTTGACCAAAGTTCCAAAGCCAATTCGTGGTCTTTTTTTATCTTACTCGCAATCTTTCGCAAATCTCCCAGCTTCGTTTTAATATTGATTTGAGCCAAGATACTTTCTGCTTGTGAAGAGCGTTTCATATCAATCTTTTGTTTTTAGAAACAAAATAAATAATTCTGATCCTAAATAGTCATCCACGATTTATAGCAAATATATTATTTCTATTTTTCTATTGCTTAAGGCAAAAAAAAATATGAATAACCTGTAAGGGCGATCAGCACGTAATTATCTAACTTAATATCATTTAGGAAGCACGTATACATACCGGCGCTTTCTTATTATAATTGACGTTATGTTAAATAGATAAATAGGGCCTCCCTCTTATCGATTACGGATTGTATTTAGCTGCAGGTATATGTATCAAGACTTTGACATAATTTCAATGAATTTGGGATTTGCCGTTATAAATTCATAAAAAATAACGACTTTAATTAAATTTTCGTTAAATTCGCCTGCTTCTTACAAATTATATTACATTAGTATGCCAAACTACTTAGAATCGTTCGTCGATTATGTTACTGTGCGCAACCCGAATCAACCGGAATTTCTTCAAGCCGTCAAGGAGGTTGCCGAAGACGTTATACCTTATATTGAAAACCACGCTAGCGATTTGATTGCGTGTAAGCTTTTCGAACGGATTACGGAGCCTGAACGGACCGTTTCCTTCCGCGTAGTATGGCTGGACGACTCAAACACCGTGCAAATAAACCGCGGTTACCGTGTCCAAATGAACAGTGCCCTAGGGCCTTATAAGGGCGGATTGCGTTTCTCCCCTACCGTTAATCTCAGTGTATTGAAGTTCCTCGCATTTGAGCAAACATTTAAAAATAGCCTTACTGGTCTCCCACTAGGGGCTGGAAAAGGCGGTGCCGATTTCGATCCGCGGGATAAATCAGACAGTGAAATTATGCGCTTCTGCCAAAGCTTCATGACCGAACTTTATCGCCACATCGGAGCAGATACGGATGTGCCAGCGGGAGATATCGGCGTTGGGGAGCGGGAAATTGGCTACCTGTTCGGGCAGTATAAGCGGATTCGGAATAATTTCACCGGGGTTTTGACCGGCAAAGGCCCTGCTTGGGGTGGAAGTTTCATTCGGCCGGAGGCAACGGGTTTCGGCTTGCTTTATTTTGTTGAGCGCATGCTCTATGAAACACAAGACTCGCTTAAAGGCAAAACGGTAGCGATATCTGGTGCGGGCAATGTGGCTTACTATGCTGCGCTCAAAGCGATATCGCTTGGTGCCAAAGTAATCACCATCTCCAACAGCAACGGCACCATTTATGATGAACATGGTTTCTCCCAAGAAAAATTGGATTATGTGAATTCACTTAAACGTAACCTTAAGGAATACACAAACCGCTTTCCTGCAGAATATCACCCTGACAAAAAACCGTGGCAGTTTGCTTGTGATATTGCGCTACCTTGCGCTACACAGAATGAACTTGATGAGCAGGACGTCAAACAACTGCTGAAAGGAGGTTGTATGTGTATTGCAGAAGGTGCGAATATGCCCTGTACAGAGCTTGCCGTAAAAGCGATAATGAAGGCCAAGATTCTTTTCGCACCTGGTAAAGCAGCAAATGCCGGTGGTGTTGCTGTGTCTGGCCTTGAGATGTCGCAAAACCGGATTGGACAGCAATGGGCTTTCGATAAAGTGGATAGCAAACTCAAAAAAATCATGCAGGAAATCCACGATACTTGCGTACATTATGGAAAGGACAAAAACGGCGTAATCAACTATATGAGGGGTGCCAACATTGGGGGCTTCGTTAAAGTGGCCACAGCGATGAAAGCCCAAGGGTATGTCTAGAAACCGCATATGCGAACCATAGCTGAACTTCCCCACCCTGACTTCAAGATCACATTCTTTGCAATGAACCAAAAGTTCATTATCAAATTTGAGCAGGGTACACTCGAACAAATTTATAAGATCGCCGAGGCCGATGTGACCGATGGGATCGACGGGTTATTCCAGCTCGTCGACGCGGAGTTCACCAAATCGGTCTCGGCGCGTTTCGACGAGATGCGGAAGTGCTTTGTGGAGGCTTACAAAAGACATGAATACTAAGCCATCAACTCCTCAACGACGTTAGGGACGCCTACCGTCGCTTGTTGGTCAATGTAATTGGCTGCCCTTGCGATGGGGAGTTGGGAGGCGTGCGGATCTATCACATAAATTTTTGTTTGAGCGGGCACCTCTTCCACGAGGCCTGCAGCGGGGTAAACCTGTAGCGATGTTCCAACGATAAGGAAAACCGAGGCTTGCCGGCAAATCCGTATCGCCTCGCCCATGGCTGGAACGGGTTCGCCAAACCATACGACATGCGGCCGCAATGGACTGCCTAGTTCGCAGCGCTCCCCCATCGCGATCTCACTTCCTGTGATGGGATAGGTAAGCGTAGGGTTAATGTTCGATTGTGATTTCGTAATCAGGCCGTGTAGATGCACGACACCGGTCGACCCAGCACGCTCATGCAGGTCGTCGATATTCTGCGTAATGATTGTCACTGGTTTCGTCCGTTGAAGCGCTGCCAACGCAAGGTGTGCGGCATTAGGCTGGGCAGCCAGTACCGATTTCCGACGCACGTTATAAAATGCCTGGACTTGAGCCGGATTGCGTTGCCATGCTTCCGGCGTTGCGACGTCTTCCACACGATATCCTTCCCACAATCCATCATCGCCCCTGAACGTCTTGAGACCGCTCTCCGCCGAAATGCCAGCCCCCGTAAATACAACGATGTGTTCCATGGGCGCAAAATAAGCAATTTTTAGCCGATCTACCGGGCGATTCCGATATGAATGGATTACCTTTGGACCGATGATCGAACTATATACAGACGGCGCATCAAGCGGCAATCCGGGCCCAGGTGGCTATGGTACCATTCTGCGATCGGGGCCCCACTATAAGGAGCTGTCCGAAGGGTTCCGTAAGACAACAAACAATCGAATGGAATTGATGGCCGTAATCAAAGGCCTAGAAGCACTTAAAAAGCCAAATCAGCACGTCACCGTCTATTCAGACTCGAAGTATGTTGTTGACGCTGTAGAAAAAGGTTGGGTACACGGATGGGTACGAAAAGGGTTTGCTGGCAAGAAAAACCGTGATCTTTGGATGCGTTTTCTGACCGCTTACAAATTGCATAACGTCCGGTTCATTTGGGTAAAAGGACATGCGGGCCATCCGGAAAATGAGCGCTGCGACCGCTTAGCCGTGCAAGCCGCTCAGGATGCTGTACATTGGAAAATCGATAGCGCTTTCGAAATGGGAAATGCCTGATAAAATACCTATTTTGGTGTATTGTCGTTACATTGGTTTTTTGCGATGTTTGTAACATACTAATAATAAGTTTTTTATCAGAATCGGATTATGAAAAGTACAACCATTCAAAAGAAAAGTAGATTGAATCTTATTCCCGTAGAGTTGGCACAGCAGATGGTCAATGCGTACGAGAAACAGCGGGGTGCGCCCGCAGCAAGGAAACGGAGCAAAGAGTTGGGTAAGAAAGTGGAGGAGCCTCGTTCATTTTGGGTGAGTAAAGAGGCGCTCCTCGAGTTATTGAAAATCAACAAGGCCGATGGGGTACGCTTTTACTATGCCATCGCTGACGATTACCCGGGGTTTAAATTAAAGAAGCCCGAATATAAAAAAGCACATACCGCTGTTATGGTCGCTACGCGCTCGGCCGATCCTGAAAATCCAACGATGGAGAATAGCGTGGATTGCCTGGATATACCGAAAGATGCAATACCGGCAACGCGCAAAGGGAAATTAGGCCCGGTAGTCCTTAACATGGCTCCGTCAAGAGCAGGGCTGCCAGCTGACGAGTTGGATTTGTGCCCTCCCCCATCGCCCAAAGGCCAATTACTATGATGACAGCCCGACCCGATACTCACCCAATAGGGGGAATTTAAGCTAAGGCCGAAATATCAGCCTATGAATAGTATTACCATCGTATTATTGGCTTTAGTTCTATTGGGTGCAGTAATTGGGTTTTACCACCGGCATAATCTCGGTCTGCCGGTATTGAAACTGTTTCCTTATTTCCTGCTATTCCAATTTCTTTACCAGCTGTTTGCATCCCTGTATTCCTTTGTTTTTACAGATCTCTCGTCCAACCACTTTATCTTCAATTTGGCGCTACCGATGAACATTCTGTATTTCGGGGCATTGTTTCATGGGGTAGTTCAGCACCCCCTGAAACGGAAAGTGATTATTGTAGGTACGGTATTGAACCTATTGTTTTTCTTTATTGATTTGATATTTATCCAAGATATCTCATTTTTAATGACCTATCCCCGGACGACGATGTCGGTGTCTTTGGTTGTTTTTGCTCTACTCTATTTTCACGATCTCGTTAAATCCGATCGTCAATACGACATCAATCCGGTCAGAAATGCGACATTCTGGATTGTTACTGGGATATTCTTCTTTTACCTGAGCAGTACGCTTACTATTATTTTTTGGACTTACTTTGTGGTCAACGACGTATATTTCGGCTCGGTGATGTTACGGGTATTTGCATTCATATTATATTCCATGTATATTGCTGGTATAGTACTACATAAACCACCTAGAGAGGCTGACTAACCGATCTATGAAATATTGAATCGTGGGAGACTCGATAGAAACAACGAACATCGAAATAGCAATCGCTATCTTATTTGGCAGCCTGATGCTGGCACTGATCGGTGTGTTTATGTTCCTCATGGTCATTATTTACCAAAAGCGTAAAATAAAGGCTATCAGAGAACAACAGCTATTGATTGCCCAGTATGAGCAAGCGGTACTGAAGGCCAAGGTGGAAATACGGGAGGAAACGCTTAAATATGTCGGGCAAGAGCTTCATGATAATGTGGGGCAGGTGCTTTCATTAATCAAACTTTATCTTTCCAGTCCGACCACGCAGCGCAAGGCAGACGTGACGCAGTTAATTGACCAGGCCATCAAAGATATTCGGCTATTGTCTCACGACCTCAATATCAATCGGGTGGAACAGTATTCGCTCAGCGATTTCATTGAGCAAGAGCTCAATAAAGTCCACAAAGCGGGCATCGTTAAAATATCATTCAAAAATGAAGGGTTTTGCGAACCGGCGTCTGTCCATGGCCGATTGATGATTAGCCGGATATTTCAAGAATGCATCAACAATATTTTAAAACATGCGGATGCTAAACATATAATTGTTAAGTTAGTAGCGGAGGAAGGCGCCTGTGCCTTGTCGATTACCGATGACGGCGTAGGGTTCGAATCAGATTCAACGCGGATTGGGTCTGGGCTTATCAATATATATGACAGGGTTAAGCTCATCGGAGCGTCCATCGAAATTATGTCTTCACCTGGGCATGGGACCAGTGTTTTATTGCACATCCCACGGTAATAGTTGCTACAGCAAAACGAATAGAGACTAACCAATGATAAGGATTGCCATAGCGGATGACCATAAGTTGATGTCGGAGGGTATCGCTTCCATTTTGCAGTCGGATGCAGAATTGTCGGTTGTGAAAATTTGCAACAACGGCAGGGAACTTATTGAGTACCTCCGGACCGATGCGGTTGATCTGGTGTTAGTGGATCTGAATATGCCGATACTTAACGGCCCAGACACCATTCGCATTATCAAAAACAATCAAATACCCTGTAAGGTCGTTGTATTAAGCATGTATGCCGACGAAAACATCTATGCGAAATGCCGCGAGCTAGATATCAACGGATATCTACACAAGGACTCGGATGCACAGCACCTCATTGACACCATAAAATGCATCCATAACGGCAGAAACCATTACGATTACGACCATGCTTCGGCAGCAGCCGGGCCTAGTAAGCTTTTTGACGACAAATTCGTGAACAAATTCAAACTTTCCCCGCGCGAATTGGAAATCATTACATTGGTAAGCAACGGACTTACCAATAACGAAATCGCAGACAAGCTTTTTTTGTCCGTACACACCGTGATGACTCACCGAAAAAACATCCTCCACAAATTGCAAGTGCGCAATACGGCTGAGATGCTTTCATTACTCAATAGTTAAACGTGGATGTTTTCCCGGCTATAACAGGTCGCTGTATACGTACCTTATTTCTTGGCGGAGGTTATACCGTGAGGCCATTACTTCACCGTAGGCGCCTGCTGTGCGTATGGCGATAAGATCACCCCGAAAGGTTGTCGGAAGAGGGACTTCCTTTCCAAAACAATCGCTACTTTCGCATATGGGGCCCACTACGTCATAGTGGACAACGTCGTCCCTATCCCCATCCGCCTGCGCTGTAAGGTTCTCTATTCGGTGATACGCTTGATACAGTGCTGGACGCATAAGTTCCGTCATTCCCGCATCGATGATAAGAAAATTTTTCTTGATGCCATTTTTCACATATAGCACGCGAGAAACCAAGCTACCACATTGTGACACCAAAGCTCGGCCAAGTTCGAAATGAACTTCCTGGCCAGGTTTCCGCTCCAAGAACTCGTCAAAAACCGAAAAATAAGCCTTGAAATCGGGTATCGATTGCGCATCCGGTTCGTGATAGTCCACGCCCAAGCCGCCACCCACGTTGAGCACCTTTATCCGGAAACCGCGCTCGTCAAACCAGTTGTTCAATTCATTGACCTTCACGCATAGACTCTTAAATACATTAAGATCCGTGATCTGTGAGCCTACATGGAAATGGATCCCTACCAATTCAATGTGCAGACATCGTCTTAACGTTTCTATGGCTTCCGTCAATTCCCAATGGGCAATACCAAATTTATTTTCATCCAAGCCGGTTGTGATATACTGGTGGGTGTGTGCGTCCACATTGGGATTGATACGAAGGGCTACCCTGGCTTTTTTTCCATCTGCAGCCGCAAGTGCGTCGATTACTTCCAGCTCCTGTATCGATTCGACATTGAAAGCAAAGATGTCCTTGCTCAATGCAAAAGTAATTTCCTTGTCCGATTTACCCACGCCGGCAAACACAATTTTACCGGGGTCGAATCCCGTTTCAATGGCTTTACGCACTTCATTTCCGCTTACGCAGTCCGCCCCGAATCCCATCGCCCGTACGCACTCCAATAAGCGGTCGTTGAAATTCGCTTTCAGGGCATAATGCACATGGAAACCCATGGGGTCTGCCGCTTGGCGGGCCGCATCCAACGTCCGTTCGAGCAGCGCGATGTCATAGTAATAGAAAGGCGTTTCCTGCGGAGTAAATGCGTTGACGCGGTCAGGTTCAAACATGATATCGGTCATTTACTTTGTTAATTAGAAAAGCCTATTATGCAGTGATCGAAGGGATTCGACCTTGTGTGCTGTTTGCAATAATAAGGAAATGTTGTAATCGCTACCACCATATGAAATCATCCGTACGGGAATATGCTTCACCGCATCCAATACACGCGATGCATAGCCGTGGGTATCCCAACCGAAGTCACCCACCACACAGATAATTGTTTGATCACGATCGATTTCTACGGTACCGAAATCACGGAGCTCCTGCTCGATTTCATGAAGGTATTTCGTATCGTCTATGGTCAAAGAAACTGCCACTTCAGATGTCGTGATCATATCTATTGGTGTTTTGTAACGTTCGAACACCTCAAAAACCCGCCGTAGAAAGCCGTAAGCCAATAGCATTCGCGATGAGTGTATACGAATGGCAGTGATACCATCTTTCGCGGCAATGGACCGCACGATACCTTTGGCAGCACCGTCCTTGCTGATTAGCGTACCGGGCGCGTTGGGCGCCATCGTATTGAGTATCCGCACCGGCACGTTAAATCGCTGTGCCGGGAAAACACTTTGCGGATGGAGAATCTTCGCACCAAAATACGCTAACTCAGCTGCTTCATCAAAGCTGAGGTGGGCAATGGGCTCAGTACCTTTCACGATGCGAGGATCGTTGTTGTGCATACCATCGATATCCGTCCATATCTGTATTTCATCGGCACCGATGGCTGCCCCGATGAGCGATGCCGTGTAATCGCTTCCACCCCTTCGAAGGTTATCGATTTCACCGAAGGAATTCCGACAGATATACCCTTGGGTGATAAAGAAGTTATGATCACTAGATTGAAGTAACAATTCATTCAGCTGCTCACGGAGAAAGTCAATTTTCGGCTCATTATCCTCATCTATCTTCATAAAATCCAAGGCGGGCAATAGTTTTGACCTTATACCCAGCTCTGTCAAATGGAAATGGAATAACGTGGTCGAAATCAGCTCTCCTTGGGCGAGGATGATTTTTTCTTCAACAGGTGTAAACAGTTGATTTGAAAAGGAGGCAATCAAGTTGAAATGGTAGTCGATCAACTCTTGGCCATTCCGAATCCCCTCTTCTGATGTGAAAAGCTCCGAAAGCAGCTTATTGTAATTATCGTACAGCGCGCTGATGAGTTCCGCCGCCTTGTCTTTGTCTCCGGCCGTGTAGGCCTGTGAGATTTCCACTAATGCATTGGTCGTACCAGCCACGGCCGATAATACGATGATTTGACGGTTTTGAGGATTGATGATATCTAGCAATCCTTTAATACGATCCGCGCTCCCTACGGATGTTCCCCCGAATTTTAGTACTTTCATCGATGGTATGATTTGAATTACCCCAATCCGTGTTCGGTACTACTATACCGACAGTCGGTGAGCAGTGCCCCCTAGGAATCGGATAAACATGCCTTGAATTTATTTTTGGAGGTGATCGATGATCAACTGCGCTAGCTCTGATCCAATCCGCTCCTGTGCCTCTCCTGTTGCTGCACCAATATGCGGTGTAAGTGAGATTTTCGGGTGGTTAAGCAACTCTTTACGCGGCGTAGGCTCGTTGTCATACACGTCCAGACCCGCAAACGCAACCTTACCGCTGTCGAGCGCTTCAAGAAGTGCGAGCTCTTCAATTACGCCACCCCGCGAGGCGTTTACCAGTCCCACTCCGGTTTTCAGCAAGTCAAACTCAGCCCTTCCAATAATCGGTTTGTCTGTAAAAGGAACGTGGATTGAGATGAAATCAGCCTGTCGAAGTAATTCTTCGGTTGGTACCTGGCGGATGGGCACATCAACCGTTATTCCTCCTGAAAGCTCCAATGGCAGGCTTGTTGGTGCTTCAAATAAGTCGCTTATAATCACATCCATTCCCAAACCTAGGCCTACTTTCGCCGTTTCGCGGCCAATCCGTCCAAAACCGATTATTCCCAACGTTTTCCCACGCAGCTCTACACCTTTGGCATACGCTTTTTTGAGCGCACCGAAATTCGTATCACCCTCTACAGGCATTTTCCGTTGTGAATCGTAAAGGAAGCGAACCCCTCCCAACAAGTGAGCAAACACCAACTCCGCAACGGATAGTGAAGATGCCGCTGGCGTATTCACCACCGCTATGCCTTTGGAGCGTGCGTACGCTACGTCGATGTTGTCCATCCCTACCCCACCCCGGCCGATTAACTTCAAGTTCGGGCATCCATCGATCAGCTCCTTACGTACTTTGGTGGCGCTGCGTACCGTAATCGCGTCGTATGCGGGAAGCTTTTCCGCGAGTTCTTCTTGGGGTATATGGGTTGTGTCTACTGTAAATCCTGCGTCTTCGAGCATTTTCCTGCCCAAAGGATCTATACCATCATTAGCTAATATCTTCATGTTCTGGTTATCTATTTATTTTTCTCTTCAAATTCCTGCATGGTATCTACCAATGCATTCACACCCGTAATACTCAGCGCATTGTAAATCGAAGCGCGGAAGCCACCGACGCTCCGATGCCCTTTTAGGCCGACCAGACCGCGTTCTTTTGCCAATTCCAGGAAGGTGCTTTCGTGTGCTTTGTCTTCGGTTACAAATGTGACATTCATCCTGGATCGGTCTGCTACTTGAGCGGTTCCTCTAAACAGGGGGTTCCGATCAATTTCGTCATACAGCGTACGCGCCTTAATGATATTTTCCTGTTCGATGACCGATACTCCGCCTTTTTTCTTCAGCCAACGGAGATTCAGCATAGCCACGTAGATGGAAAATACCGGTGGCGTATTATACATGGATTGTGCGTTGATATGTGATTGATAGTCAAAAATAGTAGGCAATGTCCGGCCGGTTTTTCCCAACAACTCCTCTTTGACGATTACCACCGCTGCACCAGCCGGCCCTACATTTTTCTGTAAGCCTGCGTAAATAAGGCCATGGTCCGCCACGTTGATCTTACGGCTCAAGATGTCGGATGACATATCGGACACCAGCGGTACATTGGTCTTAGGAGCTTCGAAGACTTCCGTTCCGAAAATTGTATTGTTACTCGTATAGTGCAGGTATGCCACATCAGACGGCACCTCGTAGTTCTTGGGTACGTAGTTATAATTCGCGTCTGCGGAAGATGCCACGACCTCTACATTGCCTATTTTCTTCGCTTCCTTGACCGCTTTGCTCGACCACGTACCCGTGTCGAGATAGGCTGCTTTTCCCCCTTCGGGAAGTAGGTTCATGGGTACCATTGCAAACTGTGTACTAGCCCCTCCCTGAAGGAAAACGACTGCGTACCCCTGCGGTACCGAAAGCAGCTCACGCATCAATTGCTCGGTTTCAATCATCACAGCTTCAAATTCTTTGCTGCGGTGCGATATTTCCAAGATCGACAATCCGGTATCATTAAAATTCAATACGGCTTGGGAGGCTTCCTGAAAAACTTCTTGGGGCAATATGCACGGCCCCGCTCCAAAATTATGCTTCATGTTATTTGATCTGAGAGGTGTATTCTTTTAATTTGCCGCAAAAATAAGAATTATTTATTGAAATTCATTCAACAATTCTCATACTACGTTGCGAATAATTCAATGATAAACGAATGTTGTTAAATCAACAACAACGTTCTCCATGCTTTCACTACTTCACCGTCGTCGAGCAGTGCTGCTGCCTTCCGGTGCAAGTGGATCTGAAGCGTGGCCTTGTCGCCGATAAAAGCATCCAGCATTTCCCGGATTTCAGGGTCTCCCCGCAGCACATCTACCTCATCTTCTGAGGGAAGTCTGTCAACATTCCCCAATTGCCCCAAGTGATTGCCGGTGAGCACCGGCGATAAGCGGATATGCTGCGGCAGTTGGTCAACACCCATTCCGCGGTTCCGCAAGGGTTTGGCCACTTCAAACAGGTTGGCAACTGTAACACGGCAATACCAATTGCCACCGAGTCGGGCCACCAGATCGAGTGCTGCCTGATCCATCTGCCCTTCTTCATCCAGTAGCGCGTCATGCACATGCATCCGCATCACCTCAGCCAGTACCAGGTTCCCGGCACCGGGTACCTCGGACAATTCAATGACCTGACGTACCCGGCATTCCAATTGCACGGGCGACTCACTCACACGTGGGGGTGTTATCAGTTCGGACGCAAGCGGGGTGAATCCCGATTTAGCGAATTCATCTACTTCTCTCGGGTATTCGGTACTCGCAAGCGACTGCTGGTACACCATAGCGTAGTTGACAATATTGATCACAACTTCGGGTACCTCCGCAATATTCTCGAGTGTGTGTTTTGTACTGCCGTCTCGCATGCGGCGCAGCGGAGAAAACACGCAGATAGGCGGACGATGCGACATGAGGTTGAAATAACTAAAGGGGCTCAGATTCACCTTACCGGATTTGTTAACAGTGCTTGCAAAACAAATAGGTCGCGGTGCGATGGCCCATTTGAGCAGGCTGTCAAACTGCGGGTGGGTATGTGGATCGATGGTTTTCGTCATTTTACACTGCCAGCATTATCGGGTTCAATCAGAGAATAACCTCATTCAATTCCGTATTTATCCATTTTGTTATATAGGGTTTTCCGATCGATATTGAGCATTTGCGCGGCCTTGCTTTTGTTGTATTTGGCCTTCTGGAGCACATCCATAATCAGTTTTCGCTCGTGTGCTTCGCTATGCAGCCGCAGGTCGGGGTTATCGTCTGATGGTGTCGGTGTGGTATTCTCCGCTGATCTTTTTATCGCATACACCATTTCTTCGGGTAAGGCAACCGCTTCGGCTTTCGTGTCGGGCGAAAGCAATACCATGCGCTTGATCACATTCTTAAGCTCCCGCAAGTTGCCCGGCCAGTCATATGCATTGAAAATATCCTTTACGTCGTCAGCCAGCTCCGACACGTTCCTACCCAGTTCCTCATTGGCTTTCCTGACGAAGAAATCGACGAACTGTTGGAAATCCCCCCGCCGATCGCGAAGTGCGGGCACGATGATTTCAAACTCATTGATTCGGTGGTAAAGGTCTTCCCTAAATTTACCCGAACCTAACAGATCTTCATTCGTCGCAGCAATAACGCGCACATCTACGTTAATGGTCTTATTCGCCCCTACGGGTTGTATAACCTGTTCCTGCAACGCGCGCAACAATTTCACCTGCACGTCATATGAAAGGTTACCGATTTCGTCGAGAAATAAGGTACCCCCTGTCGCCTCCTCAAACTGGCCGGTTTTGTCGTTCAGCGCACCGGTAAATGAGCCCTTTACGTGTCCGAAAAGCTCACTCGATGCCAGTTCTTTAGATAACGTACCGCAGTCGATAGAAACAAACGGTTTGCCTGCCCGTTTGCTCTTCCGGTGAATAGTCCGCGCCACATACTCCTTCCCTGTCCCGCTTTCACCCCGTATCAAAACCGACATATCCGTAGGCGCTACCAACGCAATATATTCGTGGAGCTTGCGCGCGGCAGTACTTGCTCCTTCCACGAAGTCCAGGCCCGGCGAGACGTCCACATTGGTTTTGCGTGCCTGCGATGCCACGTTAGCCTTACCTTCCGACTTCCCTTCTAATGCTTCATTAACAACCATCAGCAGCTCATCGGGGTTTACGGGTTTAGTGATGTAGTCGAACACGCCTTGACGTATGGCGTTAACCGCTGTGCGGACGTCGTTGAAACTGGTCATGATGACCGAAGGAATTACCTTATTCTGGGCACGGAGCGCATCCAATACTTCCAATCCTATGCCGTCACCTAACCGGTAATCCAACAATATCAACTGGAATTCATGGGCCTTGAGTGCTTCAATGCCACTTTTTACACTATATTTCACCACTACGTCGAACCCCTTTTTTTTCAAAAAGTTTTCCAGTATCGTGGCAAATGTGGTATCGTCTTCCACCAAAAGAATATTGGCCATGTCAAGCGATTAAAGTGTTTAGTATCTGTTATTAGTATATCGAACGGTCAAAAACCTATTTTATTTTGTCGATGATAGCCGAGGCGAATTCGCTTGTTTTCAACAATTTTCCATCAGTCATCTGATTGAAAAAATCAATTGTCACCGTCTTATTCAATATCGTATGTTGCAAAGCAGCCACAATCAACATGGCGGCTTCGTCCCAGCCAATATATTCGAGGAGCATCACCCCGCTTAAAATCACAGACGATGGGTTCATGCTGTCGGTATCCGCAAAGCGCGGTGCGGTACCGTGCGTGGCTTCGAAAACCGCATGCCCAGTCTGGTAGTTAATGTTCGCGCCCGGTGCTATCCCAATGCCACCCACAATTGCCGCCAGCGCATCCGATATGTAATCACCGTTCAGGTTCAATGTGGCAATGACCGAATAATCCTTGGGGTTCAACAGTATCTGTTGCAGAAAATTATCGGCAATCACATCCTTGATGATGATTTTACCAGCCGTTTGCGCAGCAGCCATCTCCTCGTTTGCCGCGGCTTCACTATCTGCGGTCTTCTTCCGCTCCCATTGCTGCCATGTGTATGTGGCTTCAGCAAATTCGGTCTCGGCCAGTTCATATCCCCAACTCTTAAATGCTCCTTCCGTATACTTCATGATGTTTCCCTTGTGCACCAGGGTTACCGATGGCAATCCATGCCGGATGGCGTGTTCGATAGCTGCCCTGATTAACCGTTTCGAACCATATTCGGAAACGGTCTTGATGCCAATGGCGGTATCTTCCGTAAAATCAAAATCCACTGCCATTTCACGTTCAAGGAAGGTTTTAAGGCGTTGCCCTTCGGGAGATTCGGCTGGAAATTCGATGCCCGTATATATATCTTCGGTGTTTTCCCTGAAAACGACCATTTCTACTTGCTCGGGGTGTTTTACCGGTGAAGGCACGCCCTCAAACCAACGGGTTGGCCGTTGGCATACATATAGGTCGAGTGCCTTGCGTATGGCTACATTGAGCGAGCGTATGCCACCGCCTATGGGCGTGGTCAACGGTCCTTTTATACCGACCAGGTGCTCCTTAAAGGCGGCTAATGTTTCCGCTGGCAGCCATTCGCCCGTTTGTTGGAATGCTTTTTCACCCGCTAGCACCTCTTTCCAGTCAATCTTCCGTTTTCCACCGTACGCTTTCTCCACCGCGGCGTCAAATACCCGTACGGAAGCACGCCATATATCGGGACCAATGCCGTCGCCAATGATGAAGGGGATGGTCACCTGGTCCGGAACGGCGAGTGTGCCATCGTGCAGCTTTGTGATGTGGATTGTAGCCATAAATCAATGTTGTTTTTCTTTATTAAAGATATTGCCTATACCTCTGCCAATGCGTTGGAAAATCGGTGCGGCGGCGACATCCTCATATTCATCGAGCGAATATGCCGCTCGTCTACTTGGAAACACCAGTACCCGGTTTTGCTCGGCATATACTTTTCCAAGCTTTTTCGCGATCCCGTCAAACGAGTGTCGGTACGAGACCTCTCCCTGCCGTGCGGATATGAATACAACAAGATCATTGTCCTTTACAAAATTACGCAGTGTCACCAGGTCATCCCATTCACTATGTTCGGAAAACAGTACCCGCGTACTACTCTTATTCTGTTCCATATATGCCGAAATGGCATCTTTTGTGCGCCCATTGCACACATAAAGGATGGGTATAGTTAACTCCTGAGACAAACGCAACACTTTATTCATACAAAAGTCGAATCCGAGCTCGGACTCTGCCAGTGGTGGACAGAAAACAATAATCCGCTTCTGCAAGACAAGCGGTTTGTCTACGTGGCACATGAACAAGTTCGTATCGGTCTGGTTGAGTATGCTTTCGGTCTTTTCCCCTACCATTTTCTCAATAATCCCGGGCCGGCTGGGCCACCCCAAAAGAATACCGTCTGCTGCCACTTCGCGTGCCGCACGGCTAATTCCGCTGGCAATATTGTAATCGATAGTGGCCATCATATTTACCTCAGTTTCACTTCCAGACGCATATTTGGCCGTCGAATCCAAGTTCTTACGTGCCCGCTTCAGGTTTTGCTCGGCCATTTCGTTGTTGGGCACCACCGTCAATACGGTAATCGGATGTGGAGAATGTTTGCTCTTGATCAGTGTTGCAAAATCCAACAGCGACTCCATATTGTTCAGGTTGGCAATGGGCAGCATCAACTGCTCCTCGCGGGCCGTGTTCTTCTCGCTCGGCATTTCGTCCTGTTCGCCTGCAAGCACTACTTTTTTGGAAGCCGCTTCGGTGGCCAACGTTGCGACAATACAGGTAACGAGGATCAAAACGATTGTTCCGTTGAGCACATTCTCGTCAATGATTTCATACCGATAACCAACCATAATCACGGCAAGCGTAGCTGCGGCATGAGCCCCGCTGAGTCCAAAGATGACCTGCCGTTGTGCAGACGAGTAACCATATATTAACTGGGTGAACCATGCTGCCGCCCACTTGCTAAAAATCGCAACCACCGTCAACGTGCCGGCGATGATAAGCGCTGCAGGTCCATTGAGCAACACACTCACGTCTACAATCATACCTACGCTAATCAGGAAGAAGGGAATGAAGATGGCATTCCCGATAAATTCGATCCGGTTCATCAATGCTGATGAATGCGGAATCAATTTATTGAGCGCTAAACCAGCCACGAACGCACCAATGATGTGTTCTAAACCGGCGAGTTCGGCCAAAAAGGCTGCGAAAAAAACAACGGTAAGCACAAAAATGTAGTGTGCCGTTTTTTCGCCCTCCACTTTTTGGAAGAACCACTTGGCAATCCGTGGAACGACACCCAGCATGATGGAAAGGAAAATGGCGAACGAGATGCCAAGCGTTACCCAAAATTCCTGGTTCAGCTGCCCTTGCGAGGCCCCGATAATCACGGCCAATATAATCAATACAGCTGTGTCAGTGAGAATGGTTCCCCCTATCGTGATAGCCACAGCTTCATTCTTGGATATCCCATAGCTATTTACCACCGGGTATGACACCAACGTATGCGTGGCAAACATACTTGATATCATGGCACTGGCCAAAACGTCATAACCCAGTATATAATAACATACAGGATAGCCAATGGCTATTGGAATGACGAACGTTAAAAAACCAAATGCTACACTTTTATGGCGGGTTTTCCGGAATTCATTCATGTCCAGTTCCAATCCGGCAATAAACATGATATACAGTAAACCGATGGTGGAAAACAGGTCTACTGCTGAACTTTGTTCCAACAAGTTTAGGCCGTGCGGGCCTATAGCCACCCCGGATAAAATAAGACCGATGATGCCCGGGATTTTAATCCGGCGTAGTAAGATGGGAGACAGTAGGATAATGAAAAGGATGAGTGCGAAGATGAGCACGGGATTCGATAACGGTATATCAAATGCATGACCCAGCTTGTCCGATATGTTTCCAGCCATAGAGTGATTTTAAAGGTGTCCGATTTCATGTATCATCAAACAGCCTCAAAGATAACAAAATTAGCGGTTTAGTCCGGGTCGCCGATCGTTTATTGAAATTGTATCGCCCTGATTGGGCTAATACGGCCGATCAAATAGGAAGGGATAAGTAAGGCCGCTAACGCGATTCCTGCCATCCCGGTATTGAGTAAAATAACTTCGAAAAAGCTAATATCCAATGGAATGTAAGAAACATAGTAAGACGCTTCGTCCAACTTGAAATAATGGGTTTGCCGTTGAAACCAATAGAGTCCATAGCCCAAAGCATTGCCGATTAGCAACCCCAGTCCAATAAGATATACCGACTGGTACAAAAACACGTTCCGGATGCCACCGTCGGTATAGCCAAGCGCTTTTAATATGCCGATCATCGAGGTACGTTCCAGAATAATGATGAGTAATGCCGATACCATATTTACCACAGCAACTATGACCATCAAAATCAATATGATGACGGTATTTACATCCAGCAAATCCAACCATTGAAAAATCTCGGGGAGTTGATCTCGCACACTGATAGCATCAATCGAGACAGGTAGTTGCGCCCCGACAGCCTCGACAATCTTTTCCAGCTTGTTGAAGTCATCGATTGCTACTTCGTAGCCGCCGACAGCACCGTCTTGCCAGTCGTTAAGTCGTCTAACAAGCGACAACGCTCCGATGACGTAGGTATTGTCTAGTTCCTCCACACCGGTATGGAAAATACCGGCTATTTGGAATTTACGCGGCCGCGGCCGGCCTTCCTGCTGTACAAAGTACATGATGAAATCGTCGCCCACCGCGAGCCGTAGCCGATTCGCCGTATACTGCGACAACAAAATCTGGCCGATCGCCTTCGTGCTATCAGCAAAGTCGATGGGATGGCCGTCGACGAGCGTAGCTGCAAGGAACTGTTGATTGTAGCTGCTGTCAATCCCCTTAAACAATACGCCTTCTACCTCGTTGTTTACGTTGATAATACCAGCCTTGGTGGCAAAATGACGTACATCGGCGACGCCTGGTATCTCCCGCAGGTCGCTGATCTCGGCCGGCCTTAGTTCAATCGGTTCGGGTTCATAAGATTCGTTAAGGTCGTAATTGCTCAGGGTAATATCGCCGAAAAAGCCCCGTTGCTTGGCTGTTACCTCGCCTTTAAAGCCTTTCAGCACCGCTATCGAAAGCATCATCGCAGCAATGCCCAATGCGATAGCACCCACTGCCACGCGAACAATCAGGCCGGAAAACGTCCGTTTTCCGTCAATTGCAATCCGCTTCGCTAAAAAATATGGGAAATTCAAGCCGCCCGATATAATTTGTACCTTTGCAAAGGTAAGGTACCAGATTAAAAATACGAAATACGAATTACAGCATGCGCATTATCTTCATGGGTACGCCCGAGTTTGCCGTCGCTTCGCTTGCTGCCCTGCTTGATGCCGGCTTGGACGTTGTTGCAGTGGTAACCGCACCCGATAAACCGGCAGGCCGGGGCCAGAAATTACACCAATCTGCGGTAAAACAACATGCTCTTTTAAAGGGACTACCTGTTTTACAGCCTGAAAAGCTGCGCGACACCGGTTTCCTGGCCGAACTGCGGGCACTAAAGGCCGACCTGCAGGTGGTGGTCGCCTTCCGGATGCTACCGGAGGTCGTATGGGATATGCCCCCCCGAGGTACCGTCAATCTGCATGCCTCCCTCCTGCCCCAATACCGCGGCGCCGCCCCTATCAATCACGCCATTATCAATGGTGAGACCGAAAGCGGCGTTACTACGTTCCTGCTGCAGCATGAGATTGATACGGGTCACATCCTTTTTGCCGAACCGGTGGCCATCGGCCCCAACGATACCGCTGGTGATCTGCACGACCGTTTGATGGCCGTAGGTGCCGAACTGTTGGTAAGAACGGTAAATGCCATCGCCAGTGGCACAGCCGAGCCGGTTCCCCAGCGAAACCTAGTGACCGATGGTGAACTCAAACACGCCCCCAAAATTTTCAAGGAAGATTGTTTAATCGATTGGAATCAGTCGGTCGTCACGGTGCATAACCTCATCCGTGGCCTTAGTCCCTATCCTACCGCCTATACCGTATTACACGGAAAAACTTTAAAGCTTTTTGAGGTAGAAAAAGACGAAACGCCACCACAGTATCAACCGGGCGCCTTTTACACCGATGGCAAATCGTTCCTTAAATTCGCCTGTTCTGATGGCTATATCGTCGTAAAAACGCTGCAACTCGAAGGCAAAAAGCGGATGGATATTATTGAATTTTTAAAAGGATACCGGTTTTAATCCCGGTATTCCATTAAGTCTCCCGGCTGGCATTCCAGTGACCTGCAGATCGCATCCAACGTCTCCAAACGGATAGCCTTGGCCTTTCCCGTCTTTAAAATGGAAAGGTTAGAAAGGGTAATGCCTACCCGTTCGCTCAATTCATTGAGCGACATCTTACGCTTGGCCATCACCACGTCCAAATTAATAATTATAGCCATTGTTATCGTATTAAGTTAAGTTCCATATTACATGATCCCGGTTTGGCGCTGTAACAAGTCGCATATCTGCAGCGACATCTAAACATGTTAATTAGACCTATTTCATGTAAGTGCATTTATTATCAAATAATTAACTAAACTTTATTGAACTCGTTATGTCACAATTCTTTCATATTCATTTTCCAAAGATAAACGGAAATAACTTTGAAACGATATATTTTAATTGAATATCAATAAATTTTTATTCTTTTATAATATATGCCAATTAAATCTGTATTTTAATATTTGGAACACTTTTTGATGTAAAATGAAGGGTAAAAAAATCGGATAATTTCCTCTAAATCAGACAACTTTTTCCGAAAAAATCAGTTTATATGATTAGAAAAACCGTATTTTTGCACTCTTTTTAGAAAGGAAGGTACTTAAAAGATTAAATGAGACAGCTCAAAATTACACAATCCATTACCAATCGCGAGTCGCAGTCGTTGGACAAATACCTGCACGAGATTGGTAAAGTAGACTTGATTACAGCCGAAGAAGAAGTAATCCTTGCCCAAAAAATAAGGGAGGGTGACCAAGCAGCCTTGGAGCGATTGACGAAGACAAACCTTCGGTTTGTGGTCTCCGTAGCCAAGCAATACCAAAACCAGGGACTTACCTTGGGCGACTTGATCAACGAGGGAAACCTTGGGTTAATCAAGGCCGCTAAACGTTTTGATGAAACGAAGGGCTTTAAATTTATTTCTTATGCGGTGTGGTGGATCCGTCAATCCATCCTCCAAGCTATCGCCGAGCAATCCCGCATCGTGCGCCTTCCACTGAATCAGGTAGGTTCGTTAAGTAAAATCAGTAAAGCATTCTCCAAATTGGAGCAGGAATACGAACGGGAACCCTCACCTGAGGAACTGGCAGACATTCTGGAAACTACCGTTGACAAGGTTTCAGACACGTTAAGCAATTCCGGGCGCCATGTTTCCATGGACGCTCCTTTTGTTCAAGGCGAAGAGAATACGTTGTTGGATGTATTGGAAAACGCCGACCCGGATACGGATAGCACGCTTATCGACGAGTCGCTTTCCGAAGAAATCAAACGGTCTTTGGCTACGCTTACCGAGCGCGAACGCGAAATCATCGTATTGTTTTTCGGCTTGGGCTCTAACCACCAATTGTCGCTAGAGGAAATCGGCGAAAAATTCAACCTTACCCGTGAGCGGGTGCGCCAGATTAAAGACAAAGCGTTGCAGCGCTTACGGCATACATCCCGCAGCAGGATCTTGAAATCCTACTTAGGTTAATGTATTAAAGCATACATTACACAAGAAACGCCCTGTATGTCAGGGCGTTTCTTGTTGCAATACGCGCGTATTATTGCGCTTCCGGCATAAGTACGAATTTGAATAGCCGCTCTTCTCCAAGGTATTTGTTTGCAACGGCTTTCACACTTTCAGGGGTCACCTTGTTCAGTTCATCCAAGTAACGCAAGATGTACGCGGGGTCCTCATTGCGCTGGTAAGCACCTGATAAGTGCCCCAACCAAAAGCCATTTTCACGTAGCTGGACTTCCAGCTGGCGTTTCTGTTCACTCACAAACTTCTCGATATCCACCTGCTCGGGCCCATGTTGTTTGATTTTATTGATTTCGTCAAGTGCGGAAAGCATCAATGGTTCCACCATATCGGGACTAGTGCCATAGGCCAAGCTAAACGAATACCGATGCCGCGGGGATTTGGCGTACGACGCCCGTGCTGACACGCCGTAAACGCCGCTTTCAGCCTCGCGGAGGCGCTCAATCAATTTGATGTTCAGGATACTTTCCAACGCATCGAGTTGCATGTTCTCCGCTTCCGAATAATCGTAATCGCCAAAATAGTACAGCCGTACGCTGGCTTTCTGTTCCTTGCCCCGGTACACTGTGCGTTCCAATCCCGCATCAGGTGGATAGATGCCCAGGTCTCGGGCTTCTTCCTCCCTATCCGTTGTGGGCAGGCCGCCGAGGTATTGCAGCACCAGCGGCGTCAGTTCTTCCTCGGTAAAGCTACCAACGATGGTTACCGTAAAGTCGGAAGCATCAGCAAAACGCTGCATGTAGATGGCGTATGCCATATGAGGGTCTACCTGGTCCACTTGCGCTACCGTCATGCTGGTGCGGCGGATGTTGTCGTCGTAAAGCACCGCGTTAATCGTGTCCGAAAATACGGCGTCTGGATCTTCTTGCCGATTGGCTAGCGAGGCCTTTATACGTTGCATATAACCCTCAAACACATCCATGTCAAGACGCGGAACGGTAAAATAGGCGTAGATGAGTTCAAATGCCGTATGCAGGTCCTTCTTACCGCTAGTGGCGTTAAAGCCTTCCGACAACTCACCGATATAAGGCCGTACGGACACCTTTTTGCCACTGAGGTACTTCGACAGCTGAGTGGCATCATAATAGCCGAGACCACTTCCCCCCACCACGCTTGCTGCATATGCGGCCGAGAGAAAATCCTTGTCATCATAGAGCGCCGTACCGCCGGGACTGAATGCAGTCAGACTGATTTCATCGTTCTTGAAATCAGTAGGTTTCAAGACCACACGTATACCGTTACTCAAAGTCAACTCAGTCACCCCTAATTCCGGTCTTTCGTGCCGGTTAACCACCGTTCCCGGCTCGGGTAGCTCTTCCAACAATGGCACGTCCTGCACGTCGTCGTCATATGGTGCAATATCCGCCACTTTTACCGTGGCCAGCCAGCCGTTCACGGTTTGTTCATCAGGCAGGCTATCCCTGTCCTTTTCAGGTGCCAAGATAAGGATGTCGCAATTCACATCGGTATAGTACTGGTCTGCGAGTGCATTGACATCGCCTAGCGCAATCGTGCCGATGAGCGATTTTCCTAAGCGATATCGGTCTTCATTACTTAGCGCTCGCTCTCCTTGCAGGAAATGGTTGAGGTAAGTCCCTACATAGCTTTCCGATTTCCGTTTGTCGCGTTCGGCATAAGACGATTCCACACTGGTGAGAAAATTGCTTTTGGCGCGCTCCAGTTCTGTAGCCGTAAAACCATGGCGTTTTATGCGCTCAAACTCGGTTACCACCGCTTCAAAACCGCGTTGCATTTCTCCCGGTTTTGCGGCGACGTACATTGTAAAGGCATCCAATCCCCGGAGAAATCCACCAATGCTGCCACCACCTTGGATGAAGGGCGGATCTGATTGGCGGGTCAGCTCCGCGAAGCGGGCACCGGCCATCTGGTTGAAGAGCGACTTGTTGAGCTGCGCGCGGTAGTCGCCCACCGTTTTTACCGGCGCTTCGGGATGTTTGACGATTACCTGTACAACGGACTGGGGCATCTCCGCATCGGTTACTGCCATAAACTGGTTTTTGCCTGTCAATGGAATATTGTACTCCGTCCTTTCGGGGGCGTCTACGGGATTTTCAAGGTCGGCAAACAATGCCTTAACGCGTTGCTCCATGTCGGCCACATTGATATCGCCCACAATGATGAGCGCCTGTAGGTTGGGGCGGTACCAGTTACGGTGGAAATTGCGCAACGTCTCGTGATCAAAACCTTCTATCCGTTCGCGTGTCCCGATGGGAAGCCGTTGCGCGTAGCGCGAGTCGTTCAAGATCATCGGAAAGTACTGATCGCGCATGCGCTGTTGCGCTCCCCTGCCGCCAAGCAGTTCATTGAGTACCACCCCCCGCTCCTTGTCTATTTCCTCCCCGTCCAAAAGCGCATCCTGTGCCCAGTCTCGCATCACCTGAAGACCGTTTTCCAGCAGTTCGGCATCGTCAGACGGGATGGGCAGTTGATAGACCGTTTCGTCAAATGAGGTATACGCATTCAAGTCTGAGCCAAACCGAACACCTGCCCGTTGCAGGTAATCCACCAACTCGTTCTTCGGGAAATTTTTGGTACCGTTGAACTGCATGTGCTCAAGGAAATGGGCCAGTCCCAGTTCATCCTCGGTCTCCAGTACGGAACCCACCTTCGTGGCCAGATACATAACCACGCGGTCTTTGGGCTCTTCGTTGTGGCGTATGTAATAAGCAAACCCATTAGGCAGTTTGCCTTGTAACACCGTGGTATCCATTGCCAGCGTATCGCTTAGTCTTAAGCTATCTATTGAAGGCGGCGAGTAGGATATTGCCACCCGTGGGACAATAAACAAAATGAACAATGGCAGTGCCAGCGAAGGAATTAATCGAATCATGTTGTGCATATTATTATTGAGCATAAAAGGCCATTGACCCGTCACGAAATCAGGTCTGTGCCAAAAGTAATCATATTTTTATTGGCGAGCGTGTTAAATCGTGTTAATCATAAAACGTTGGAATAACTTTTGCGAATCCATACCTTTGAAAATAAACTACACATATGGGAGTATATATCCGTTTAATGGTGGTCGTGTGCATAGCTGTGATTTTCGTGGCCTGCGGCAGCGACAAATCGGTAACTGAACGCGTAGCACTGAGCGAAGTTAGTTTTTACCTCGAATCTAATCCCGTTTACGAAACCGCGGAAATCGACTACGGCGAGGTGAAGTTCGGGCAAAAATCTGACACCGACCTGATTGCTGCTTACCGCGGGCTTGAAAACGGCGGTTATGTAACGATGGAATTGTTGAAGCAACGCAAACGCTTCCTGTCAAAAGACAGTACATTCGTATATTTGATTAAGCTGACGGATAAGTCCATTCCCCTCGTCTTGGAAAAGACAGACAAGCGGGCCACCGTAAAAACAGCGGAGTATGCGTTGGATGAGAAAGGCGGCGCACATATAGAACAAACCGGTAAGAACCGCGCTAAGGCTACGGTGACGCTCACCAAAACCGAAACCGATTTTGCAGACTTCGCCAAGAAAGGTGCCGATAACAATGCATCATTCATCAAGAAAACCTATCTGCTGCGCTTCAATAAAGATACCGGCTGGGGGGTAACCAAATAATGCGATGAAAGGTTTGTCTACCGTTATCGCCATTCAGGCGCTCCTTTCCACCATCGCTGGTGTCTTGCTATCGCAGATGTCGTTTATCGGCAGGGTTGGCATCAGTGTGATGTACCGCGAGTATGGTATTTTCAAAATCTGGTGGAAAACGGCTGTTTTACTGTTTGCTGTACAACTGGTTTTGACGCTCGTACTGTGGCTAGTAAAAAAGCTGCTCGGTCGCCGGCTAGCCCAGGCCACACTCCTGCTCTTTCTGTTGTTTGGCTTGGTGGGCGCTTACTTCACTTATCTCGATTTTACGACGACCAATCACCGGTTGATGAAGGTGAATTTCCATGCCGGAGTCTACCTTTTTTGGGGTACCTGGATATTGGCGTGTGTCTATTTCATGGCCGTGCCGATGAAGAAGCGACAGCCCCGTGAACCCGTTACCGAATCGACGGACGACGAAACCACCATAGCACCGACAGACCCCTCTTAAAGGCCCCAGTTGTCCGTCCGGAACGGAGCTACAGGCAGGCCGTTTGTGTTGAACAAGTTGGGCATAGCTGTCTCGGTAAACCCGAAACGAACCGCCATTGGTGCATTCACCGCGGGCGATGACACAATGAGTTCATTCCCTTTGATAGTGCCCACCGCTTCATGGAAGATCCGGTCGGCCCCGGCAATATAAAGGTCCGTAATCCGATCACCCACTACCTGTAATCCGTTTTCAAGGTAGTCAAAAGAGATGGTGATCGTTTTGCCTTGTGCCTTGTATCCGCTATAAAGCGGCGAGCGGTAATCTTTGCCGTTGTTTAAGCCGTAATGTTCGTGCAATGCTATAGCGGCCAACCGGTTGGCCACTTCCCGTTTTTGCGTTGGATGAATATCCTTTACATTATCCACGAGGTCACTTACTACCACCATACCGGTATTGGGCAGGATTTTAGCTGTCTTATCCTGCTGTTCGCGGAGCAGGGCAGCCAGCGGTTTTTCATTACCATAGGCAAAAGGTGCAATCTGGACGAAATAAAACGGTAGCTCGCTATTCCACGCCATGCGCCACGAGGTTACCATGGTACGCATCAGCTTATCGTAACCCCACCAAGTACCTACGTTGCTCTCGCCCTGGTACCAGTAAAAGCCCGACAGCACAAATGGCGTAAGGGGACGGATCATGCTGTTCCACAGCACACCGGCTTCCGTGGGCCAATGTTGTGAAGGGTTTAACATTGCTTCCAAATGGCCCAGTTCGCTGTCATTTTCAATGAGATACGATGGTGTCCATACTTCTGCTGGCGTACCGCCCCACGATGCGTTGATGATGCCGATGGGTACGTCCAGTTCCGCACGTAGCTTCTTGGCAATGAAGTAACCTATAGCAGAGAATGGTTTCAGCGATTCCGCGCTTAATGTCTGCCAGCTATTGGGAATATCGTCTTGTGGGTAGTCTGCCGCTGTACGGCTTACTTGCAACAAACGAATCTGATGATCATTAGCGCCTGGTAGTTCATCGAGTATTTCCGGCAATTGCTGGTTACCGCCCCACTCCATATTCGACTGCCCCGAACATAGCCATACATCACCCAAGAGGATATTGTGCAGTGTGATTTTACTTCCTGCCGACAAGATTTCCAGCTCATAAGGGCCGCCCGCCTGCGTAGTGGGCAATTCGGCCATCCACCGTCCGCCACCGTCTACCTTCGTCTTTACGGTATCATCCAGCCACGATGCTTTGATGGCTACCTCGACACTGGCATACCCCCATCCCCAAATGTTTGCCTTGGTATTCCGTTGCAAAACCATATTATCCGATAGCACATGTGGTATCCGGAGTTGACCGAAACTGGTGAGTTGGAATGCCACGGCGAGGCACGCCAGCAGAAATATTCTCTTCATGATACAGATTTAACCGGCGGCAATATAGAAAAATTGGTTGGGAAAATAAATCACTCGTTAATAGACTAACTATTTTAGTACATTTGCCTTTATGAAACAGCCCGGTATACCAACCCAATACGCCATCGTAGATATCGAAACCACGGGCACTTACGCGTCGGGTAGCGGCATCACCGAGATTGCTATCCTCGTCCACGATGGCCAGCGTGTTGTTGACCGCTATTCGTCGCTCATCAATCCTCACCGCCCCATACCACTGGCCATCCAGGCGCTTACCGGCATTACTGATGAGCTCGTGGCCGATAGTCCCTCGTTCGACGACCTTGCCCCGCATATATACAAACTGCTTGAAGGTCGGATATTTATTGCACACAACGTCAACTTTGACTATTCGTTTGTAAAGCACCATCTTTCAGCGGCAGGTTATGAGCTTAACGCACGCAAGCTATGCACGGTCCGGCTTAGCCGGAAAATCCGTCCGGGCCTTCCTTCTTACAGTTTGGGCCGGTTATGCGATGCGTTGGATATACCGATCAGCAACCGCCACCGGGCCGAGGGCGATGCTGAAGCGACAGCCGTCTTATTCGGTCGTTTGGTGGAGTGGGATACCGAAGGCGTGATTGCTGAAATGTTAAAGAAAGCGTCCAAGCACCAGCAACTACCCCCCAACCTACCCAAGGAGCAGTTTGATGCGCTTCCTACAGGGCCGGGCGTATACTATTTCCGGGACAAAAGCAATAAGGTCATTTATGTGGGCAAAGCGCGTAACATCCGTAAACGGATAGCCCAACATTTCAGCGGGCACACCCCGCAACTGCAACGTCAGCATTTTCTTCGCCATATTCATGCGGTTACCCACGAGCGCTGTGGCACCGAGCTCATGGCATTGCTGCTGGAGGCGACTGAAATCCAACGCTTATGGCCTACCTACAATCGTGCGCTAAAGCGCTTTGAACCCAAATACGCGCTCTATGCGTACGAAGATTGCGGTGGTTACCTACGCCTGGCAGTCGGCAAGCACGGCAAACACCGCAACCACGTGCACGTTTTTCACCGGCACCTCGATGCGTACAACCTGCTACATCGGCTCATTCGTGAGTTTGACCTTCATCCTGCACTTTGCGGCGTAGGTCTCGGAGGTACGCAACCATCACCTGAGGTGCATAACCCGCGGGTGCATGAAGCACTTCGCCATCTCGACAAGAAACTACCCACCTTTGCGATCTTCGACAAAGGGCGGGATGGCAACGAAACCAGTTGCATCTGGGTGGAGCAGGGTAAATTGTACGGTATGGGATACATTAACCATGGTGTTGATCGGGCATCAACTGAGGCCATTAAAGACGAACTCACCTGTTATTCCGCCAACCATTACATGATGCAACTCATCTATAACTATGCTGAAAAGCATCCGGCCGTGGTATGGAAACCAGCGATTGATCGGTAAGACGGATATTCAATTTATTTCGCTTTTAGCAGCCGACTATTGGATAAACTGCCATATTTCAGGGCCTTTAATGGGCAGCGGCTTGATTGAAATAATTACGTAAGTTTGCACCCAAATGATAAATACACGCTTTACTTTACTCTGCACGCTGACACTGATTATGGGCACCCGCCTGAATAACGAGTTTGCCTATCACACGAAGCCCGGCCCTTTGCCAACACCCACCGCCGGCACAGCAACTGCCGCCCTTGCCGAGCAAAACCTGCTACGCGCCATGGAACTCGCGGATAGTGCTTTCGCCCATTACTTTACTGGCGACGGCATGGCAATGGCTCGGTTTTACAACCCTTACATTGAAGTTCGCTCGGAAGAGAAAGGAAGCGTGTGGATGTACACCGCTGCCATCGAGGCCACTAATGCCATTTTGCACGCACTCCAAGCGTATGAAGCACACGGCGGACCGCACCTATACGAGATACATACCAAGCGCTACCGTGACCAGCTTGCGCGGCTTTATGACAACCTTGCCTATTATCGCGGCACGTTCGAACTCACCTCATTTACACAAACCCGCGAGTGGTCGGTCTATGGTGTACACCGCGCCGCTATGAAGGGCAGTGCGCAGGTGGCCGGCAAAGAAAATGTATATGACGACCAGCAGTGGTTGGTCCGGGAGCTGCTGCATTCCTATAAACTAACCAGCGAACCGCGGTACTTGGAGGAGGCGGAATATCTTACGGAATACGTTTTGGACGGATGGGACAGTACGCTCGATGCCGCCGGCAATGTTCATGGGGGTATTCCTTGGGGGCCGGGGTATACCACGAAGCATGCGTGCAGCAACGGGCCGTTCATTAGTCCGTTGGTATGGCTACATGAACAATACGCAAGAAGTGATGAGGAAATCGACCATCGATATATTGCTCCTGATGGTAGCCGCAAAACGGTATCGATTAAAAAGCGCGATTATTACCTGACGTTTGCCGAGTCCGTTTACGCTTGGCAGAAAGCGCATCTTCTCCGACCCGACGGCGTATACGATGATTTTATGGGCGGTTGCCGGGATTGCAAGATACGATACGAAATGGTTGACGGTGTGCGTTATCGGGCCCATACGCCGCTCCATGACCAGGTAGGTCCACCCTATTCCTATAACACGGGCTCCATCCTCTCTGGCGCAGTCGACCTCTACCGGGTAACCGGAAAGCCGGAATACCTTGACGACATGAAGCAACTTTCGAATGACAGCTTCAGTTACTTTGCAAAGAAAAGCAAACAACGGACTGGTTATTATGAGTTTGCAACAACAGGATTCAACAACTGGTTCAATGGGGTGCTCTTGCGGGCGTATTTGGAAACCTATCCTCTATACCGTAGTGTGGATCAGTACATCCAGCCGTTCCAACAGAATCTCGATTACGGCTATACCCGCTTTCTGCATAGAGGTATCCTCCCACCCGACCTGCTTGGCGGGTGGAGCGACGACCGCCAAGTGGAAGGCATGTTCGCCTTTACGTTTGCGGCGGAATATGCGTTGCTTTCGGAGTATGCATTAGAAAAACAATAACCAGTATTTTTAGATACCGTAAGTTTTTGCTTCTTAAAAGACCTATCTTTGGGACATGAAATTTCGGGAGGTAGGCGATTCTACGATAGCAGAGGTCGTTGCAGAAAACGTCGTTATCAATAATGTGGAAGAGGGGGTAGACCTTATCGGAAATGCCTATTACCAAGGATTTGACAAGGTTATCCTCTATAAGAAAAACGTTTCGCCGGATTTTTTCGACCTAAAGACCGGTATGGCTGGAGAAATCCTTCAGAAGTTTTCCAACTACCGTGTACGATTAGTCATTGTTGGCGATTTTAGTGTTTATACCAGCAAGAGCCTGCACGATTTTATTCGCGAAAGCAACCAAGGTAAACTTGTTAACTTCCTTTCTTCCAAGGAAGAAGCAATGGGCCGGTTATCGATGTAGTAATCACGCCTGACGCCTCTTAATCAATTACGGCAGGATTTCGAAAGCCTGTAAATCGGTAATGCTCACTGCAAATAGAACCGGATGGATACACCACCGTTCAACCAACGGTATTCATCGTCCTGTAACCTGCCCACGGGAACCGCAATGAATGGCGAGATAACCACATTGCGTTTCTTTAGCAGCGATGGAGTATACCGACCGGACACCTGGATAAAGCCTAAGTAGGTGTTACCCATATACAGCGAATCGGCACGCTTCATACGTGTCCGCTCACCGATTAACCGTCCGGTGGTATCGCCGGATAACACACCACCACTTACCCAGCGGTACCGTTGCAGGATGTCGGTGCGCTGGTCCCTCACCACCCGGAAAGGCACGAGACCTAAGGAACCGGAGAAGCTTTCAGTAAATGCATAATTCAACGAGATAGGGATGGCCACCATTCCAATAGCGTTCCTTACTCCGACAGTTTGCAGACTTACCGTATCGGTTTTGTTCGCCTCGAAGTTCTTTCCGATCCGTAAACCCATATAGCCCACCCCCACTTCTGTGGATAATCGGTTGGACAACGGAAGCTGCACAGAAACGCCACCGCCGAGTGAAATGCCCTTATCCGTAAATACCGGCGTTATGTTGGCACCGACGTCTAGCCCACTAGGCCCCCTCGATTTACGGTACCACCGGTAAAAGCCTTTCTCCTTTCGATCCACGCCCGAGACAAAGGGAGTCGTCGGGAGCGACCAGGTTCTTACAAGCCGCTCGTTTGTCACTGAACGGGCTAGCGGTGTGTTCAGTTCAACGTGTTCAATGACCTTTGGGTGCTTGTTTTTCCCTGGGCTACCGATTTCTTCTCCTTCTATCTGCCCCACAAACGAAGAACTGTAGGTTTTCTGGGCTATGGATACGCTGGCCGTTTCTTGTGTCTGCTCTTCTTCAATCGATTTTGCTATTGAATCCACAACTAGCGAATCGGGGTTCTCCTGTTCCGGCTCTTTTTGTGGACTTGTAACCTCGCTGGGGATATGCTTACCAGCATCATCTGTAAAGTCTAGTAACGGTAATATCCGTACCGATGCATACACCATCAAAAAGAGAGATGCAGCAATTCCAGCCAATTTCACGAATAGTGGAATCGGTTTACGGCGCCTTTTATTCCGTTGCCGCTGGAAGTGTTCCCACTCCGATCGGTCATACCGCTCCTCGAAATTCCTGAGCGAATCCCGGAGACCATCTATCAATTCTTTCCTCGGTCGCTTATCCATCACGCCGCCCTCCAATATATTTGATGTACAATGCCCGTAGTCCCTGCTTCGCTTTGGTTAGATAAACTCGACTGGAACTGGAGGGTATGCCCATCAGCCGTCCGATTTCATCGTGCGAATAGCCTTCCAGTTCATAGAGGTTAAAAACAATTCGGTGTAGGTCTGGCAGTCCCTGCAGCAACTGCAAGATATCTTCTACATCCAGCGTGTCGTCCATTTCCACTGCAGGATGGTTTTCCAGACCGTCAATGGCCACCGTATCGGGCAATGTACGTTGGGTCCTGAACCTATCGATGGCTGTGTTGACCGTGATGCGGACCAGCCATGCCTCCAGTATAGCTTTCTTGTCGTTGCCCTCACCCTTGAAGGTAGCTCGTTTATTGAATGCTTTCACAAAGCTATCGTTCACAATCTCTCTGGCCGTCTCCCTGTTTGGCACGTACCTGCGTGCCACTCCCATCAATTTGCCCCAATATCGGCTGTAGATCCATTCTTCCAACTCAGCCGTAAGACCAACCTCGCCATCAAAAATATCAGCTAAAAAATCGTCGTCTTTCTTGTCCACGTAAAGCAGGTATCCTAATCGTGTATGTCCAAAGTTTTGTGCTTCCATTAGTAAAGACGAGTGCTTCTACGCAAACGCTAATAAAAATACCTGTTTTTTTTTATTTCGGTAATTTTCGGTTATAAAGCCAAATAACCGTTAGCGTATCCGTGGCGGATACCGTCTTGTTTACGGAAAGAGGAAACCCATGCACTTATCCGTAATCGTACCCGTATTCAACAGGCCCGCTGAAGTAGAGGACCTGCTGTACAGCCTCACCCTGCAGACAGACCGTGCATTTGAGGTTATCGTTGTCGAGGATGGTTCCACCATTACATGTGAAGCCGTGGTGAATGCATTCACATCGAAGTTAGATGTCAATTACCTGTATCAGCCAAACTCCGGTCCCGGCCCGGCGCGCAACGCGGGAAGCAAGGCGGCACAAGGAGATTATTTAATTTTCCTTGATTCAGACTGTGTTTTGCCGGCTCGTTATATCGAAGTCGTCAAGTCTTCCTTAACGCTGGATTACGCCGATGCGTTCGGTGGGCCGGATCAAGCGCGGGATGATTTCACATTACTGCAACGGGCAATAAACTATTCGATGACCTCCTTCCTTACTACCGGGGGTATCCGCGGGGGGAATGAAAGATTGGATAAGTTCTACCCACGGAGTTTCAATATGGGGTATTCCATGCCTGTATTTGAGCGTACGGGAGGGTTTTCTGCGATGCGTTTCGGGGAAGACATCGATATGAGCATACGCATCATCGGAGCTGGATTCAAGACGCGTCTCATTCGGGAAGCTTATGTATATCATCGACGACGCACCACCTTGCGACGGTTTTTCAAGCAGGTGTATAATTCGGGCATCGCACGGATAAATCTGTATAAGCGGCATCCTCACTCGTTGAAGCTCGTACATTTGGCACCTACCATGTTTACCTTGGGAGTTGCTTTCATTTCAACACTTTCCACCATCGTATCGCCTTATTTTTTATTGTTGTTGCTTGTGTACTCGGCTTTCATCTTGTTCGACGCTACAATCCGGAATCGAAGTGTATTGATCGGTTTGCTAGCTGTTGTGATGAGCTACGTGCAATTAGTGGGCTATGGCATTGGGTTTATCCATGCTTTTTTTATGCGGATTATTTTGCGGCTAGGGGAATTTGCAATGTTCCAACGATCATTTTATAATTGAAATAACCCAACAGTCAAAATAGCCAACCTCGCTCCTAGCGATACCGCTTACACGCCAAGGAACCGGATATGGAATGGACCGCGGGCCTAGGTATGTGATTACGTCCTGATGGTGAACTGTCCGATAGTGAACATTCGGTGTTCGATATCGAACACTCTAAGGCATAATACATTTCATAACCAACAAGTATATAGCTTTTTACCCGTTTGGCCTGATAACTGTATAACTCGGAAGAAACGAGTTTATGGGATGAACAATTGATGCAAAACGGCAAAAAATGTAACGACAGTTATGATCAAGAACCATTTCAGAATCGCTTGGCGCAATATCACGCTAAATAAGTTCTATACCGGGTTGAATGTTTTAGGGCTCGCACTGGGCTTAACTGCATGCTTTCTCCTATACAGCTACATTACGTTCCACTGGGGGTTTGACCGCTTCCATGAACAAGCAGCGCGCACCTTTCGGCTGGTGAATGAACTACACTTTGAAAAAACAGAATACAGCAATTGATTTCGTCAAACTAGTTGGTATATCTTTTTTGGTGGCTTGTCCAGTTGCTTGGTGGGTTGTGAACAAATGGCTGGAAGATTTTGCCTATCGTATCGATATCCAATGGTGGATGTTTGCTGTAGCAGGGTTGGCTGCCGTAACGATTGCCTTGCTCACCGTAAGCTGGCAGGCTATACGGGCAGCGATAGCGAATCCGGTGGAATCGTTGAGGGATGAGTAGAAAATAGAACGCGGATGACACAAATCAAACGGATTGATACAGGTGAGGATAAAATAAATCAGCGAGATGATTAAGAACTATTTCAAAAGCGCCTGGCGCAGCTTGTGGAAAAACAAAACGGCGTCCATCATCAGCATCTTAGGGCTCTCTGTGGGCTTAGCGTGTTTTATCTTACTGGGTACTTATCTGCTCAATGAGCTTCGTTTCGACCGATTTCACCAACTCGTGGACCGCATTGCATTGGTTACCACCGGTTACAAGTCGCCCGAAGATGTCGAGATGCACTATATGGGGGTGACGCCCAACGCCGTTGCCCCTACATTGGCCAACCAGTTTCCAGAAGTGGAAAAGGCGGTGCGGATTTACAGCCGAGGAACTGTTACTGTCCGTCATGGCGATCAGCTATTCAATGAAGACAATATATGCTATGCAGACCCGGCATTTTTCGAACTGCTCACCTACCCTTTCGTGGCTGGCGATCCGCACACTGCATTAAATCAGCCCCAATCGATTGTGCTGACCGTACCAATGGCCGAAAAATACTTCAAAGGCGAAAACCCAATGGGCCAGACCGTCTTGCTCGACGAGAAACCGTGGCAAGTAACCGGCGTGGTAGAACCACCACCCACGTATACCCAATTGCCTTTTTCGGCGGTGCTCTCCTATACAACGTTGGAACGTTCGCGCGACCTCGTCTGGCATTCGGCCAACGATATCACCCTTCTACTGCTCAAAACCGCTACCGACTTTGAGCCACTGCAGCGTCAGGTGAATGCATTTGTTCAGCAACAATTTGCTGAGGCCATAAAATCCGGGGGTGACTACCAACTAAACATCGAACCACTTGCCGACGTACATCTTTATTCCAAAGCGGCAGGGACAGGCAATATCGCTTATTTGTATATCCTCGGCGGTATAGCCGTAGGATTGTTGCTCATCGCCTGCATCAATTTCACCAATTTGGTAACGGCACGGTCGGCAGATAGAGCCCAAGAAATTGGGGTGAAGAAAGTTCTCGGTGCCGAGCGGGGCCTATTGTTCCGGCAGTTCCTGTTTGAATCGGCCCTCACTGTTTTTGTTGCCATCCTGTTGGGGCTTATGCTGACTATGGTTGCCCTTCCTGTTTTCAACCGGTACATAGGCATGGACATCAGCATGGTACATTGGAATAATTTCCGATTTTACGTTGGCCTCGTTACACTCTTTATCCTCGTATCCCTCATTGCCGGTGGCTGGCCTGCATTGGTGTTATCGGCATTCAAACCCATCAGCGTGTTGAAAGGAAAGATGACCAATACGCGCAGCGGTGGGAACTTACGCAAAGGCTTGGTGGTTTTCCAATTCTGTATTTCTATTCTCTTTATCGCCTGCACGATCATTGCCGGAAACCAGCTGCATTACATACAGACGAAGGACACCGGGGTGAACCGCTCACAGGTACTTGTTGTCAATAGCGCTTCCCTTCCAGTAAGCACACTCGAAACCTTCAAAAACGAACTGCTTGGCCAAACCGGTGTACTTGGTGTCACCGCATCTTACCACTCACCGATAAACGTAACGGGCGGCTATACCATCTCGGGGGCAGATGGCAAGGACCCAGATTTTGCGTTGAGCATCACCGCAGTTCCCATTGAAAAAGATTTTGTGCAGGTTTTCGATATCCAGCTTCTCACAGGCAGTAACCTCACTGATGCAGATATTGAACGGGCTAGACTAGGTGATGATACTCGCGAGTATACCTTCATCATCAATGAGTTGGCGGCCCAAACCATGGGCTGGTCTTCCGAAGAAGCCATTGGCAAGTGGATCAACCTGAACGGACGACAGGGACGGGTGAAGGCGGTAGCCGCCAACTTCAACTTTGCCTCGCTCCACGAAGAGGTAAAACCCATCGTCTTGTTTCCAGAGTACTATTACTTTGGCAAGCTGTTCATCAAAACGGATGGCCAATCCATGGCGCACACGTTGAAAGCCATTGAAAGCACATGGAAGGCGGTGAATCCGAATAAGCCATTCGAATTCCATTTCTTAGATCAAGAATACAAAGCACTTTACCAACAAGAAACACAAACGACCAGGGTACTGAATGTCTTCGCACTTATCACGATACTTGTGGCTACCATGGGGCTATTCGGCCTCGTCACATTCACTGCGCAGCAGCGGGTGAAGGAAATTGGCATCCGAAAGGTCCTGGGTGCCTCTGTAATCAGTATTGTGCGCATGCTTTCGACTGATCTGGTCAAATTAGTACTAATTGCCGTGGCTATTGCCTCCCCGATTGCATGGTGGGCGATGAACAAATGGTTGGACGATTTTGCCTATCGTATCGACATCCAATGGTGGATGTTTGCAGTGGCAGGTCTAGCGGCCATCGTCATAGCTTTATTTACCGTAAGCTGGCAAGCCGTACGGGCGGCGGTGGCGAATCCAGTAAATAGTTTGCGGGATGAGTAGTGAATTATTTATCGTCGTAACGTCCCGTGGCGGAAACCATGGTTATAGTTACAATATTTTCCTGAATTGCATACTACATGCCGAAAACGAAAGTGCTATTAGGATATAATTGCTCTGCATCATCTGAATCGTTGAGCAACTATGCCGATAATCTCAAAACAGCTCTATTAAAAGATGTGAATAACCGCCCCTATTCTGTGGTTGTCTTTGACAAGGCTTGGGAGCTCGTACGGGTGCTTCAACGAGACTTGAACGGAGCTTAGACGGAACTCGAACGGGCGGCGGCCGTACAAGCTCCGAATAACGTCCGTCTGAACTCCGCTCAGTGTCCCAAGCCGTCTCCAGTCGGAGGCGAAGCCGGTTTACGACCTGTCTTTTTTTGAACAACAAGTGTTCGATATCATCGAACTTGGCATGACCATCGGCTGTGGGTTATTTAGTATATATTTTCAGGGAATTCATCTAGCCAAAACGTATGGCGCCAATCCACCGCCTCCCACTCGGTGAGTAGGCACCGCTCCAGGTCACGCAGGTGTCTTTCCTTGTCTAGGTATTGCCCGATGAAAACCAATTCCGTCTGTCGGTCTGCCCATTGCGGATGCCAGCGATCCTCGATGGAATCCCGGTGCTCGATGTAGTCGGCGTAGCGGTACCGTTCGGCTTCGGTGATGGTGCACCACCATGATCCTGCACTTTTGATGCGTAGGCTGCCGCCTGCTTGGCTGAAACTGATAGCCGCATGAGGACGTGAGGCTATCCAGAACAAGCCTTTAGCCCGTATGATATCGTGAGGGTAATGTTCGTTGAGATAACGGTACCAGCGTTGCGGGTGGAAGGGACGCTGCGCGCGGAAAACGAATGACGAGATCCCGTATTCTTCCGTCTCGGGCGTATGGTTGTTCTCCAATTCCCTGACCCAGCCTGCGGAGGATGCCGCCTGCTCGAAATCAAAACGTTTCGTTCCCATGATTTCTTTAGTATCCACACGGCCGAAATGGGAACGAATGATAGTCGCATTGGGGTTCAGTTTCCGAAAGGCCGCTTCCAGGGTGCCGATGGTTTCGTCGGCGACTAGGTCCGTTTTATTTAAGACAATGACATTGGCAAACTCGATTTGATCAGTGAGCAGGTTCACGATAGTTCGTTTGTCCTGGTCATCGTCCGTCAATGACCGATCGCGTAACGTTTCGTCGGTACCGAAATCCCTGAAGAAATTGTAACAATCTACTACGGTTACCATCGTATCGATATAGCTGAACCGTGAGAGGTCGATACCATTGTTTTCGTCCACGTAGCTGAACGTCTGTGCAACAGGAATAGGTTCAGATATACCTGTACTCTCGATCAACAGGTAATCGAACCGCTCTTCTTTGGCCAGCCGCTCCACTTCCACCATGAGGTCTTCCCGCAATGTGCAGCAGATGCAGCCGTTGCTCATTTCAACCAATTTTTCATCAGTGCGCGAAAGTGTGTTTTCCCGCTCCACCAGTTGGGCGTCGATGTTTACTTCGCTCATGTCGTTGACAATGACAGCCACTTTCATGTTCTCTTTGTTGTGCAGTACATGATTCAATAACGTGGTCTTTCCCGCTCCGAGGAAACCGCTCAAAACGGTTACAGGTAGTTTTTTCGCTCTCATATTCCCTTATATTGTTGCTTTCACTTCACCTTTTCTGGTTGGTCGATAATTATTGACGGCGTTTCCCCAACAATCCGACCGAACCAATCTAGAATACGCAGGTAATGGCGCTCGCCGTAAAGGTGGTATCATATTCGATCGGCCAAAAGGACGGCAGACCGGTTGCCCGGCCGCCGTCCCACACACAAAACAAATACGCTGTTAATTAATGATGATGCCCTTCCTCGGCATGGATTTCAAATTTTAATTCAAGTACATTCTCGCCGGGGAACTGCGTCGCATAATCGCTGCGGTTCCAATCGGTCCGTTCAATTTTTGCCTTTACACCGGGATCCAGTTCCCGCAACACATAAGCAACTTTTTTGGTGGCTCCCTCATTGTCGTGGCCCACGGTGAAGTAACTCAGGATACCCGTAGTCTCGAATTTACCGTCTACAGCCGTACCGTCGCCGTAAGTCTGTTCACGAGGCTGAAAAATCGCGCCGCTCTCATCATCCGAATCGGGGTTTAAAATAAAATCGCCACCGATCAGGAACGCTTTGTACGTGTCAGCAACCGCTTTACTAGCGATGAAATCATTCTGCACTTCCTTGTCCGTGTGATCCCAGGCTTTCAATTGAATCTTGTAGATCGCGTCCGCTTCGAGATGGAGGTGGCCGTTGGACGTAGCTGTGCCCTTTTCATCAAATTTTACGATGATGGACTCCCCTTCCGTGGCGCCGTCCAGTCCGTGGAAATGGTCGCCATGGGCTTCCGTAGCCTCGCCGCTCAGTTCCGTCAGGATAAGCTCCGCCCGCATAATACCCTCCTTAATCGGTTCGTCGCCGTCTTTGTTGCAAGATGTGAGTGAAAAAACGGTAAAGCCTACCAAGACGAATGCTGCAAATCTGTTTTTTCTCATGTTCATTGAAATTTGACTGTTGTTATTTAATTAATTGTTGTGTTTTTATCAACTTGTTATTATATAGCCATTTGTCATTGCCTATATCATGGACGACTATAGGTCGTATGGACGGTTTAACAATGCCGTGTTGGTATCGTTTTACAGGAAACCGACACTGTGTACTGGCCGTGAGGCCATTTAATTTTTTGTCTGTATGTGAAATTTGATGAAGAATTATTTTGTGAAAACCCCCGTTGTACGTGTCTGCCGACCCTTCCTGTCTTCCACCACCAACTGTACGCTGTAGGATCCTTTTGGGGCTTCTGTAACCTCGATATGTTCATGGAAACGATGGGTCAGTTGGCCAACTAATTCCTTGCCCGAAAACGCGAATGTTTCTCTCCAGGTATCCCCCTTGATTTCCACCACCACCGCAGCAATGCCAAGGGGTGCGCTTAGCTCAGTCTCCAGGTGCAAATCATTGCCCGCCGCGTTGATGCCCACATCCAACGCCGAGGCTTGCGGTATGGTATTGTCGATGGTCAGATTAAACTGTATGGAATCTTCGGAGATACATTCTGCCTTATCGATGACACGCAGCTTCAGCATGTAGTCGCCCGTTCCCACCGTATCGGGGACCACGATAATCGTCTCGAATTGAACATGCATCTTTCCGTCGAGCCCTTCGGTATATTCGTTGCTCAATGTCCAGCCTTCGCCAGAAACGGGCCGTATCGACACGTCGACTCGGACAATCGGCGCATCGGTGGCAATGTGGGCCGTTACCGGTAGTGCCTCCCCCAAGAAGATATTTTGATTGCCGCCGTTGCCTACCTGCAAATTCGACACGCCGTGGTGCCCCTGGTGGCAAGCGGCACATAATAGGAAGAAAACGAGCGAATAGGCCAATAATCCGTATATGCTCCGTAGAACCGGTGCTGAGAATGCCATGATTTTTAAAGTTTAGCAAAACTTGTGCGTAATAAAAATAATCAGATCGACTCCGGCCGTATATAGGGGTGGCTGCGATCCGTCAAGACAGCAGACAACGATATACACAGTATGCAATTTGTGTCGATTGCGTAAAATCGATGTTAATAATAGATAAAACAGGGATAAACCGTCGTTCAGCTACGGCGTGGTGGGTCTTTGTTAGTAAAACATTGGAGTTTGCCCTTACAGGGCATATGATTTCCTGCCTCTCCGAAAAGTAAGGGTACGGGTACCATGGGGTTATCGAAGGCAAATACGGGCACTGCACCGGCACCAACCGGAACAAAATGGGAGTAAAACTCACATTGGGGGCACGTAGTGCCATGACTACCCGGCTTCTGTTTGTCGCCGTGGTGATGGTCTTCGCATAAGCTAAGCTCGTGGATGTCCGTATGGCTATGAGCCGCACGCATAACCGGCACGCTTATGACCAACGTGGCCATGACCAGGATGATGACCTGGCCGAGCATTCCGAAACGTGTTTTGCGCTTTACCATGATTTTGCAACAAAGTTGCTTATTTAATTTTGGATTTGCAAGACCGAAACTGGAATTTCGAGTTGAAGGTGAAGAAACGCGTACCGTACCGATTGGATAGTACGTCTATAAATTCCCCATAATCAGCCCATATTTTCCATTGGTGAGCCAGTTTTGATCAGCTTCGAACATGCGGCTTAGCTTATGCTCACTTAGCCCGAGAACAATCTCCGATTTGAGTGTACGGATGGAAAAACAAGGATGGTTCAAGTAACCCAATAGCTGTTCGACTGGCGTGGTGTATGGCCACTCTCGGTCTTCAAACAGTCTTCTGTAATTGGCATCTCCTTTAAAAATCAGTACGGAGTTATTGCTGAAGCCCCTCGTAATTACTGGGGGTAGCTTTGTAAAGTGGCATGGGCTATTCCAAAACGGATGGCTCAACAGCTGAAGTTTACCGCTATCGAGATGGTTTTCCAGCCCGTCGACCAAGTACGCTAGCGGTTCGGACTGGGAGCCGCGTAAAATCTCCAAGTGGCCGACTACATCGGGAATGGTTGCATCGGAGACAAATGTGGGGTATGCTTTGAGGTGCAGATTGACGCGCGACACCTGTCCGGTGGTCAACAAATAGTCGATCAGGAAAAAATCGGAAAGCAGTTCGAGTCCGGCATTATCCGCAATGAAATTCACTTCTCGGGCAGGTGCTGAAGTTATCAATTCATACAGCGCGGCTGAGTCGTCGATAACCAGGTTGTTCCGAAGTGCTGGATCTACCAGTACGTCGTTGGTTTCCAGCTGGCTCAAGTCGGCGCTATTCCCCCACAGGGCAGCGTGTATTAACGAGGTGAAATACGATGCAGTAAAAACAGGCGGCTGTTGTATGTACTGGCTTGCCATCGCCGATGCAAAGTGGAGATGATGCTTGAGGCTGTTCGCTTTCAAGTTGTAAAACGGATCCAAACCGCTGTTTTTATAGTCCACAATCTGGATGATGCGGTAGTATATATAGGCTTCCGCTTCGTAAAAAGGCACTTCGGTATATCTTTTTCCAGCGTGCTCGGCAAGAAATGTTTTCCAATATGCTTGGTCTTCGGTATAAAACACGGTGCCTTCCGATGGCACTACACCTTCCGCTATTTCCTTCAGCAGGTTGTCAAGCGCTGTCTGCTGGCTTGATGAGAGTGGATTGCTGGCTTTGAGCTGGTTGATGATAAACGGAAAGCGAACGTCGAATGTGAACGCCGCAAAGGGACTGTTTGCGGCTGATATGGGGCGGGGCAAATTTGATTCCATCAACTATAATTCCTATCGTGTCTGTTGACCCACAAACCTACCAAAAACCCGCTGATAAATAAATTTGTTGATTAATTATAATGTACTACCCTATACTTGTCTGTTTACGCCCCAGCATTTGTCTGTTTTCACCATCGAATTTGTTGAAATAACTGTCGAACTTAGCATGCTCAATTAATGGATTAAATAAAACCACACGCTATGAGAAAGTTGATTATGTGGAATATTATGACGCTCGATGGTTACTTCGAGGGTGATGAGCACTGGGACTTGTCGTTCCACGAGGTGGTATGGGGCAAAGAACTTGAGCAATTAAGTATCGAGCAATTACACGCAGCGGATTTCCTTGTTTTTGGCCGGATAACTTACGAAGGCATGGCGGCATACTGGAAAAATGCAACCGGCGAAATTGCCGATTTGATGAATGAAATACCCAAGCTTGTTTTCTCTCGAACATTGACATCGGCCCAGTGGAACAACACGACCCTGATCACGACGGACGCTACCGTCGAAATCTCCAAACGGAAAACGGAAGGCAATGGCGATATGTATGTGTTCGGCAGTGCGAACCTTTCTGAAACATTTATAAATAGTCAGCTATTCGATGAATACCGGATCGGAATCGCCCCGGTGATATTGGGTAGTGGGCAGCCGCTTTTCAAACGCGGAATAGCTTACGAAAACTTAACCCTCATCGATACCCAGCAATTGGCCACCGGTGGGGTGGTACTAAGGTATCGGAGCTAGTTATTCCCTATCTTTTAATCGGGTTTCTTGCACGCACCATACGAGATCCCTGCGGGACGCAAGCAGTATCTGTTTTAAAACTGGGCCAATAATGTCTTAGACGCCGCGGCGTCATTCAGAATGGCGCTGTTCGCCAGATAATCATCGCTATCCCCATAGATAAATAGCAGCGATTCACCCTTTATGGCATCAATGATCGGTTTGTTTAGCGCGCGGGGCAATGCCGGGCAACCGTAACTTCTCCCTAGCCGCCCGGTAGTGCGGATGACATCTTCACTGCAATAGTCGGCCCCGTGGATAACAATCGCCCGGGCCATGGCTTGGTCGTTGATGCCGGGCTCCTGCCCTACCAATCGCAGGGAATAGCCGTTGGCTCCTTGATAGGTCACATCGGTAAGGTAAAATCCCAATGAGCTTTGTAAAGACCCATGAGTATTGGAAAATTTGGTCGCATAATTACCGCCGCTATTCCGGCCATGTGATACGATGGTGTGAAATAACAGCTCCTTGTGTTTCATATCCAGCACGTACATGCGTTTCTCGGTAGACGGCAGGGTAAAGTCAATCACGGTAAGCAGATCCTTATTCTTGGCAGGGATTGTTGAATAGCCAACCATCGCTTGTTCAAATACCTCATACTTAAGTATAGCTTGAAGATTGAGGCGGTCGTAGAGCCGCTGTGTTTCGGACATCCTCGGCTGCACCGAAATCATGGAATCTCTTGATTTAGCCGGTTCCATTTTCTCAACACGTAGAGGCTGGAACGCAAGGGCTGCCAACAACGCAACCATTGCCCCTAGGAATAACTTCTTCATACGCACTTTTCTTTCCTTCGGATGCAAAGGTAACAATAATATGGAAACCAATGTGTTAAATGAATGTCATTCAATCACAACAACCAATGCATGTAGCGTTTCGGCCCAATCGTATATGAATTTGGCGTGCGAAGTTGCCGTGCGTACGCACATATGCGACCGAGGCACCGTGCCTAGCGTAGGGCTATGTTCGATGATTTCGCCGTCCGGATCGTCTGTGGGAACGCCATGCACGTAACCGCCATTCGAAAAGCGGCTGGCATGTGGTGCATAACCTTTGATGACTTCGCTACCATCTTCCGTATACAGCATTTTGGGTTTTTTCTCTTGGACCACAAAGATACCCAATGGTGTTTCCATCGCATATGGAGGGTCGTGCTTGCCGGATGTCGCCGGATTCATGCTGCGTATCCGCCAGGCCCCTTCACTTGAGCGTTCGAGCGTTGCGATGTTTTGGTTGGTGACGTCTACAATTACCACATGATTGAACACGACACTGTCATCCAGCTTTTTGACATACTTCCTTGGCACTTCCCAACGGCCCTCGAATGACGGCCCAGCCACTGTTACCAAGGCCGTCGTATCGTCGCCCAGCAGTTCGACAGGCGAACCGTCGCGTCCATAAATCAAGGGGACGTCGCCATGTCCGGGCGCATACATCGGTACAGATTGATACCGCTGGGTTCCCAACGTATCGGCAAGTCGATCATGGTCATCTGTTACAGCATTGGCCACTTCGGGTGCCTCGCCGTTGCTGTTGTTATAGTTTTGCAGTACCGCATACCGTTTATGATCCTGTTGAAAATTCTCTATGATGGCTAACTGCTCCTTGATTTTATCCCATTGGAATACACGTATGGTGTCTTCATACGCATATTGATCTTCCAGGGTATACTCGTTATAGGAAAAGTCTTTAGTCAGCTCGATTTGGTCTGCCGTAAGGCGGGGTCGCTCCATGGCTTCCGGCTCATTCCGCTCCGTATCATTGGGTGTCTTACGCTCACCACATGAAAAAAACAACCCTACGACAAGTAAATAATTGGTATACAATAATATCCTCATGCAATTAACGGTTTAATGTAATATCTTTCTTCTATAAAGACAATTATGGCCGCCGGTTGTTTGATTTTACACGTAATCATTCACAGATGGGCCGGCATTTTTATGGTACAGCCGCGCTACCTAAACTGCTCAACGACGCCATATTAATGGCACTTACGTCACTTTTCAAGTGTGATGTGTTAAGATGTTAACGCCAACCCAATCCGGGTGCGATATGATTCAGAATGGAGGACAGCACATGTACGTTATAATCAACCCCCAACGTATTAGGTATGGTAAGCAGTAGGGTGTCTGCTTCCCGAATCGCTTCATCTTGGGCCAGTTCTTTGATGAGTTGATCCGGCTCAGCTGCGTAGCTTCTGCCGAAAATAGTCCGTTTATTATTTTCAATGATACCGATTTTATCGATCCGATTAGCTTCCTGCCCGAAATAGTAATGGTCTTGCTCGGTTACTAATGCAAAGATCGACCGGCTTACCGAAACCCTGGGTTCGCGCTGATGCCCGGCCTTTTTCCACGCTTCTTTATAAAGCCTGATTTGCTCGGCCTGCTGCACATGGAAAGGCTTACCGCTTTCGTCGTATTTCAAGGTGGAGCTCTGTAAGTTCATACCGTTTTCCGCAGCCCAGACAGCCGTGGCATTGGATGCGGCCCCCCACCAGATACGATCCCGTAATCCATCCGAATGGGGCTCCAGGCGCAACAGGCCCGGAGGATTCGGAAACATTGGATTCGGATTAGGTTTGGCGAATCCAACACCGTTGAGTCGCGCTAGGAATTCCAACGCTTTACGGCGTCCCATATCGGCATCGGTTTCCCCTTCTGCCGGTTCATAACCAAAATAACGCCAACCATCGATCACCTGTTCCGGCGAGCCCCTGCTAATGCCTAATTGCAACCGACCGGCTGAAATTAAATCAGCCGCCCCTGCATCTTCGACCATATACAGCGGGTTTTCATAACGCATATCGATCACCCCAGTCCCTATTTCTATTTTGCTTGTTTTTGCACCGATAGCCGACAGTAACGGAAACGGTGAAGCCAGTTGGGCCGCGAAATGGTGTACCCGGAAATATGCCCCATCCAAACCGATTTCTTCCGCAGCAACAGCCAGATCAATGGACTGAAGCAAGGTATCACTGGCTGTCCGGGTACGGTAAGACGGATGATCAGACCAATGCCCAAATGATAAAAATCCTATTTTCTTCATAGCTTGCTTACAAAGATAACGATTATCCGCATCGTGTGCATATACCGGGGAACAGTGAAGGATGGTGGATGGCTGTTGTTCAAACGGGGAATAACTGCCGGCGGCGCATTGGCAATGATCGGAAAAGATCGGCCGCTGGGCACAAAAAAAGCACCTACGAATGTAAGTGCTTTAATTACTAAGTGGGTAAGTAATCGGGCTCGAACCGACGACCTCCTGAACCACAATCAGGCGCTCTAACCAACTGAGCTATACCTACCGTGTTATTGGATTGCAAAAGTAACAATTAAACCACAATCCAACAACAGTTTTAAAAAAAACAATTAACCGATTAAACTCACGCTCCGCTTCACGAAATTCGTCAACTCATTTCCCGTAAGCAATCCTCGTGAAAGCAATGCTAAATCAAAGGCTTGCTTAGCAAGCTGATGCTGCTCGTCTTCGTTTGCTGACGAAAGGACCCGCTTGATCAACGGATGGTTGCCGTTCACGGTCACTTTATAATTATCGGGCATCGACCCATAGAAACTCATACCACCCCCGGTTTGGGCCATGTCTTTCATCCGTCGCATAAACTCGTCGATCGTAACGGTAACCGGCAGTTCCTGCTCACCTAATGCTTCCACTTCAACCTTCATATTATCGCGGCTGATGGCTTTCTCGAAAAGGGATATTACCGTTTTGCTTTCTTCCTCGCTCAGTTGCAATTCCCGGGCATCATCCTTTTGGATCAATTTATCAATAATATCGGCATCTACCCGCTTAAGCTGTGTTTTTTCGGCCTTTTGCTCTAAGTAGGCCACAAAGTGGCTATCGATGGGCGAATCCATCAGCAACACGTCATATCCTCGATCTTTGGCAGTGGTGATGTATCCATCTTGCTGTCCCGCATCGTTGGTGTATAGGTAAACCACATTGCCGTCTTTATCCTGCTGGATATCTTTGACCTTTTCGGCGTATTCCTTGAGCGTGTAAAGGTCGCCGTCGGTGTTTTTCACCAAACAGAAATCGTTTGCCTTCTCAGCGAACTTATCATCACTTAACATCCCGTATTTAACGAAAAGACTGATGTCCTTCCATTTTTCCTCAAACCCCTTGCGGTCTCCCCGGTATAATTCGGCGAGTTTGTCAGCCACCTTCTTCGTGATGTGGGCATTGATTTTCTTGACATTGCTATCGGCCTGCAAGAAGCTACGCGACACGTTTAGCGGAATATCCGGCGAGTCGATGACACCATGTAGCAGCATCAGAAACTCGGGGACAATATCTTTCACCTCGTCGGTGATAAAGACCTGACGGGAATAAAGCTTGATTTTGTTTTTCTGTACCTCGAAGTTCTCTTTAAGTTTGGGGAAGTACAGAATGCCAGTAAGGTTAAATGGATAGTCGACGTTAAGATGTATCCAAAATAGGGGCTCATCGAGGGAATATGGATACAGCTCACGATAAAAGGCCAAGTAATCTTCATCTTTCAATTCCGAGGGTGATTTTGTCCAGGCCGGATTGGTATTATTGATGATGTTATCGACCTCAACCGACTTGTACTTGGGCTTACCCTCCTCATCTTCACCATCAGGCTCGCTGGTGGTACGCGTACCGAAGCGGATGGGTACCGGCAAGAATTTGCCATACTTTTCGAGGATATCCTGCAGTTTGTTCTTGTCGAGGAACTCTTCGGAGTCTTTGTTGATGTGCAGGATGATATCCGTTCCACGCTCGGTGCGCGTGCCCTTAGAAAGTTCATACGAGGTGCTGCCATCGCAAACCCAACGCGCCGGCTCAGCGCCCTCTTGGTAAGAAAGCGTTTGGATTTCCACTTTGTCGGACACCATGAATGCCGAATAAAAACCAAGACCGAAACGACCGATGATCTCGTTGGCATCTTTAGCCTCTTTGAATTTCTCAACGAACTCGGTAGCACCCGAAAACGCAATCTGGTTGATGTATTTCTTCACTTCCTCACCCGTCATCCCAATACCGCGGTCTGATATCGTGATTGTTTTGGCTTTTTCGTCAAATGCCACGTCAATGGTTACGTCGCCCAGCTCGCCTTTATACTGGCCTAGAGATGCCAACCGCTTAATCTTTTGGGTGGCGTCGACAGCGTTGGAGACCAATTCCCGCAGGAAAATCTCATTATCGGAATACAGGAATTTTTTGATCACCGGAAAGATGTTCTCGGTGTGGATGGATATGTTGCCTTTTTCCTTTTTCATATATAACTAACTATTGGAATAAATCGTAATTACTAACTAACGCCGCGATATTAACAATATACGTTCCAAGAGCGCATTAACGTCAGGATGGCAGGACATAATGGCAAAAAGGGTCGATTAATCCATGGCGGTGGTTACCACTTTAGTCTTCCCCGCGGTCTCAAGCTGCCCCAGCACGTCATCGGCCAGTGCTTCGATCGCGTCATAGGCATAGTTCTTCTGTTTCTTCCATACCTGTTCGTTCATCTTGCTGAACTTCTTTTCCAACGGAATGGGGGTTGCCGTTGCTCTGGCCCGTTTACCAAAACGATCATTGCGGTACGGTTGGTAACGAAGATCGGTAAACCAATAATTTATTTCACCCGCGTTGTTTTCCAATACAAGGGTGTAATGAATTTCTCCTGCAACATAGTTACCTATGCCCGCATGTTTTTCCATCGGGACACTGCCCGTGCTTTCCAAGCGTGCTGCTGTCGTGCGGGTGATTTCATTTCCTTTGGTGAGCAGGAACGTTGTCAATTGCTCCCGCATCGTGATAAAATTGGCATCGCTTGCTAACGCATCAGATTTATACACTACGAGTTTTCCGCGCTCGTCTACCATAAACTGTCCGGCGTCTACGCCGACATCGTCTTTCACCGGGCTTCCGTGGCCAATGACCATACCCGCCACAAACATGATTGTTAAATTAATCATAATGCTAACTTTTATATTGTTTAACTTAGGGGTCATCTCCTTCAATAACCCATAGCCGTGAAGATAATAATCGGCAGTCAACTAGTTGTTATTATCAAGGAAATTTTACAAGCTTATAATCAACACAACCGCTACACGCAAAAAACCTAACAGGTTTTTAAACCTGTTAGGTCATTCATCCACGTGCGCAGCAAATCCAGGGGCGAGCCCCTAGAACGCGTAAACCAAAGCTAAAGAGAATTGTGACGCGCTTTTCGTCGGGTCCATCTCCATGTTTTTATAGAATAGTTCTGTAGAGCCATTGTCTAACCGGAATTCGGGAATCATCGTCAACGGACCGGCCTTCACATTGGCCGATAAGGTAAGTCCGACAACCGACTCGCCACCGGGAACAAAGGCCCAGCCAGCGTCCTTTTCCGTATAATATTCGCCCCTTGCACCTAATGCAAATGCGTCTGAAAATCCGTATTGGAGGTACAACGCACCTCCCGAGTACCCGCCATCTGCATCACTTGCATCGGAGAAGTCGGCCGCATTCAATCCGACCGTGAATGCATCGGTCACTTGGTAGGTGGTGGTGAGGTCAACGATGGTGCCCGTGCTCCCGGTCAGGAAATTGATGTAGGCATCCCAGCCATCCACCGGGCTGAGCGATAGCTGTGCACCGAAATCGGATACACCATCGAAATCCTGATAGGCGTTCCAATCGTTGAATAATCCCACCATCAGGCCAACTTTATCGGAAAACGCATATTCCGCTTTAATCCCAGCGTTTTGGAATGGGCCCGCAGAGAACAAGTACGATGTGGAATAGTTGAAGTTTCCGGTAGGCGAGATAATCTCGTAGCCTACAAATGTGCCCATAAAGCCCGCTGTCATGGAGAACTTTTCGGTAAATGCATAACTCATGTGAAGGTTCTGGATATGGAACGAATTGCCATCCCCCCCGTTTAGCAACGATTGATAGCCGCCACGTGGACCGAACGAAACATCACCCACAAAAGACGCTTTACCCACCGTTTTACCTACTATTAAATTAACCATACCCAGCGAAACCGAATTCTGCTCATTGGCAAATGAAGTAGGGATATTACCAAGACCGTCTCCATCCTTATATCCTGAAAAATCGTATTTGTAATAGGCATCGACTGAACCGGAAATTGTCAAATCGCCATCCTGTCCGTAGGTGAGAAAGCCGGATAACAATAGACTTCCCGCAATAAAAATTTTTTTCATCTTTGTATAAATAGCTCGCTTTGTCTTAAGCATAGTTTCGAGGCCATCTTAAGTAAAGCAGTTAAACCATCGGTTGAAATTGGGGTAGCGTATGGCTTAGACCATCGCTATTCCCGTTCAGCCGTTATTGATCATAAGTTAAAGGCTTTCGCCGTGTTGGGTGATGTCAAGCCCTTGCTCCTCTTCTGCAACGGAAACACGGAGTTTGCTCACCATATCAGTCGCCTTCAACAGCACGAAAGCCATAATAAAGGTAAAGGCTACTGCCGCTATCAACCCGAGTAAATGGGCTACGAACAATCCCGTTTGGCCAAAAAACAACCCGTCAGTCGTAACCGCCTCGTTGATGGTGTGGGTAGCAAAAACGCCGGTGAGGATCATACCGACCATCCCGCCTACGCCGTGACTTGGAAAAACATCCAGCGTATCGTCTACTCGTGAGCGTGTACGCCATTCGACCACAAGCCGACTGATGACCGAGGCAACAACGCCGATAATCAATGAATGGCTAACGGTAACAAACCCCGCTGCCGGCGTGATAGCCACCAGACCCACCACTACGCCGATACAAATACCTATTGCTGTCGGTTTCTTGCCCCGCGCGGCGTCGAAGAAAATCCAAGCGAGTGCCGCTGCGCCCGATGCCGTACTGGTAGTAGCTAACGCCGAAGCCGCCAACCCGTTTGCCCCGAATGCAGACCCGGCATTAAACCCAAACCAGCCGAACCAAAGCAATCCCGTGCCGAGCATCACATAGGTAACCCGTGCAGGATTCGAACCACTTGAGCCGTTGCCCTGTTTGAGATATAGAGCAGATGCCAATGCCGTAACGCCAGCAGACATGTGTACAACTGTGCCCCCCGCGAAGTCGAGTACCCCCATACCAGCCAATAACCCATCAGGATGCCAAGTGGCGTGTGCCAACGGAGCGTAGATGAATACGAAGAACAGCACAAGGAACAGCACGTACGATTTAAACCGGATGCGCTCTGCAAAGGCACCGGTAATCAGCGCTGGGGTGATGATGGCAAACTTCAGCTGATACATGGCAAACAACGCAAAAGGGATGGTGGGTGCGCCAGGCCAATTCGGGCCACCTACCACACCTTCAAACATAAAGTACGTGGCGGGATTGCCGATAATGCCGCCCATCGATTCGCCGAATACCAAACTGAAACCGAACACTACCCAGATTACGGCAATTACGGCCATACAAATGAAGCTCTGAAACATGGTGGATATCACATTCTTCTTTTTGACCATACCGCCATAGAAGAATGCGAGTCCCGGTGTCATGATGAGTACGAGCGCCGTGGAAGTAAGCATCCATGCAACATCCGACCCATCAACCTCCCCCGCTCCATCGGCCGGCAAAGCGGGAAAGAAAAATGCCAGCAACGTTACAATTACAAGCATCAGAAATGGAAAAATAGATTTTTTTGTCTCCATACTTTTGTTTTTTGATGTGAAATCTGATTATAAAGTAAAACAATATCAATTATTATCACAAAAGTGTATAAATATTTCATAAAATCAATACAATTATTAAAAAATATTCATTTTTTACAATAATTAAATTCAATATACCTCATAATTACATATATAATGTAAATCATATAATTATTTTACACACGTTTTTAATTAATTTATTTGATTTTTATATTTCAAAACACTTAAATTTGATATATACAAGACTTAAATCAGAAAATTAAAACTATTTTTACAATAATCCGAGTGAATTTGGTGCATTAAATAGGCAATTCGTTGAACAAAAACTCATATCCAAGTGATCTGAACGAGAAAGACTCCGTTACGCTTTATTTCACATAATTATATGTTGCATTTCGAAACAACTTTATCTAAGTTTACCGGCAAAGTGCAAGTGATGAAGAAAATCCTTTCGATCGATGGCGGTGGTATCCGGGGCATTATCCCCGGCATGCTGTTGGTGGCTTTGGAGCGACGATTGCAGCGTATCAGCAATGATCCCAGCACGGCGATAGTGGACCATTTTGATTTCTTTGCCGGAACGAGTACGGGTGGCATTTTGACATGCTTGTTGTTATGCCCGGATGAAGAGAACCCTTCGCGCCCAAAATATTCGGCACAAGAGGCGTTAGACATCTATGTGAAACATGGGACCGATATCTTCAAGGCCGGTTTTTTCCGCCGACTGATTGCCAAATTCGGCTTATTGAGTGAACGTTACCCGAGTACGACGTTAGAGCACGTGCTGGAATCGTACTTCGGTGAATGCAAACTTAGTCAGCTGCTTAGGCCTTGCATCATCACGGCCTATAACATTGAACTTCGAAAGACACACTTCTTTAGGCAGCAAACAGCAATTACCCGTGGTGATCCGCGCGATTTTTACATTCGCGATGTATGTCGGGCCACTTCAGCCGCCCCAACCTATTTCAGTGTCGCAGAAATCCGATCGATGAGCGGCACACGCTATCCGCTACTGGATGGCGGTGTATTCGCCCCCAACCCCTCGATGAGTGCATTGGTTGAAGTGACAAAGGCATTTAATCAAACCAAAATCAATGATATTTGGATCCTATCATTGGGCACCGGCCGTTCGCGGAAAGCCTACGACTACGAACATTTCAAGAAAAGCCGAGCCGTATCCATCGGTCCGGCGTTAATCGACATCATGATGAGCGGCGCCGCCGAAAGCAGCGATTTCTTTCTTCAGCAATTGTATCGGTCGGCAGGTAAGGAGCAACAATACATACGGATAGAGCCGAAAAACCTCCATAGCATCCAGGAAGAACTTGACGCGGCTAGCCACAGCAACATCCAGAAGTTGATCGCACTGGGCGACCGTATGGTAAGCGAAAACGACGAACTAATCAATCAGATTGTTGTGCGGCTGGTGAAAGAGAAAGACGATTCGCAACCCAAAGCCCCCTGGCGTTTTCTATCGACCAAATAATGAATCGTTTGAAGACCCAATACAACCCGTTTAAATTTTTTGTGAGAAATAAAAAAAATGAAAACCAACTGATGCAACAACAAACAATTGCGCTTATTGCGCACGATGGAAAAAAACCGGAAATGGTGGCATTTGTAAAGGATCACTTTGCGTTACTGAACCGCGCGAAACTTATTGCTACGGGTACCACGGGGTCCTATATCCTGCAGACTGGACTCGCTGTGGAGTTAAAGCTGAGCGGCCCGAGAGGTGGTGATGCCCAAATCGCAGCGTTGGCAGCCGAGGGAAAAATCGACGCGATTATTTTCTTCCGTGACCCCCTCGGCAAGCATCCGCACGAACCCGACATCCAGATGCTGATGCGTGTGTGCGATGTGTATGATGTGCCACTGGCCACTAATCCAGCCACGGCTGAATTGATACTGAAAGGCCTCAGTTAAAGCGGGCTGCAAAGCCAGAATTATTCCATCCTGTGCTCGAATAAAACACTTTTTAACTATTTTTGCGACTTAACCAACCCCACCGGTATGGTCAAAACGGATAACGGTATCACATATTCTCCCTTTCGGCACGTCACGCGTGATACATGGAAAACGCTCAACGGGCATCCCAATTATGTGCTGGCTGACGAAGACATCCGAAAGCTTAACGCACTGAATGAGCCGCTGACGATGCAGGAGATCGAAGAGGTCTATTTTCCGCTGAGCCATTTGTTACAGCTCCACATAAACAGTTACAGGCAACTGCACGGGTACACCAATTCGTTTTTCGACAACCACACCAAGCGCTTGCCTTTTATTATCGGTATCGCCGGAAGTGTAGCTGCTGGCAAAAGCACCACAGCGCGGGTTTTGCAAAAGGTGTTGTCGCTCGCACCGGGAAGTCCACGGGTAGAATTGATCACCACAGACGGTTTCCTTTACCCGAACAGCTATCTGGAATCAAAAGGCATACTGAACCGCAAGGGGTTTCCCGAAAGCTACGATACCCGACGGTTACTGGGTTTCCTGTCGGATATCAAATCGGGCAAAGAACTGGTTTCAGCACCTGTATACTCCCACTTGGTATACGACATTATTCCTGATGAATTGCATTGGGTGGCGCAACCCGACATCCTGATCGTAGAAGGCATCAATGTGCTCCAGGTAAATGTAAAAGGAAAGCACCGCGGCCCACGCGTATTCGTATCGGATTTCTTCGACTATTCGATCTACGTGGACGCTTCGCCGGAAAACCTGCAGGAATGGTACACCAGACGGTTCGAATGGCTCCGCAAGACAGCCTTCCAGCGTGCCGACTCTTATTTCCATCGGTATGCTAACCTCGACGAAAAACAAAGTGCCGAAACCGCAGCCAGTATATGGAATGAAATCAACAAGCCCAATCTGGTGAAAAACATCCTACCCACGCGGTTCCGTGCCGACCTGATTCTAGAAAAAGGTAGCCACCATTTTGTGAAAAGCGTAAAAGTAAGAAAAGTCTAGCCGCCGATCTTGTTTACGGCCTCGCCGGTTTCAAATGCGATAATGTGCTGATAAAGGTCGTTTCTGACCTTTCTACGCAGGCCGGTATCTTTTTTAGTGGTTGAAAACTGCAGTTTATATTGGACGGCATCTTTTCCAATACCAACCACCCGCAGTTGAAAACTGCCTTGCACAATATCAGATCCATAATACTGCAGCGCATTACGCATTTCATTTTCCAAGGCATCATTACGGCGCGAGCTTGCCAAGGGCAGCTCGAATTCGATCGTCAATTTCCGAGAATTCTGCAGCGATTGGTTGATAATATTGGTAGTGAATGCGCTGTTGTTAGGGATTAGCACCACATCGTCGTCGTCGTTCTTAACCATGATATTCGCCAACGTAATGTCCATGATCTTACCTTGATGCTCACCGATACGCACCGTGTCGCCAATGGTAAACTGGTCGGAAAACATAATCAGCAGTCCACTGATCATATTGGTAATGTAATCGCGGAATAACAGGGCGATGGCCATGGCAACAATGGTGATGCTCGTCAAAAACTCCTTCGGATTAATGCCGAATGCTATCATCAGCCCGAGAACAGCGAACACGACATTCAGCAACGTAGCTATCTGGTTGATCCCCAGAATATAATTACCACGAACCCGGTTGTTTTTCTTGTTACGCCGCCGATAAATTGAAATGAGTATAAACCGGCCAATAGCAATGAGGATACTTCCGGTAAGGAATGTATTGACGCCGTAAGCAATACCGGATAAACGCGGTTGCTGCCGATATATGTCGGCATCCGCGGCGAAGGAATAAGCTATGGCAGTCCATAGCACCAGCTTGAATGCAAAAAAGAACCAGCCACCGAGTGGGCGTCCCTTTCCGATGTCAGAAGCATGTGTCATGGGTTAAAAATACGTAATTGATTTTGAAATCCACCTACTGCCGGTCGTAAATCTCAAAGGTGTAGCTGTAGTCATGCCGATCGTCCGCCGGGTGATGGTCCTCCGAAACCAGCCGCCAAACGCCTTCATCCAGCTGGGGGAAAAAGCTGTCGCCAGGCAGTACTACATGTACGCGGGTAAGGTAAATACGGTCAATAACAGGAAGGGCCTGTTGATATATTTCTGCCCCTCCCACCACAAACACTTCTTGCACACCCGTGCACGCGTCTAGGGCAGCCGCTAGCGAGTGGACCACCTCGGCACCTGCTGCAGCATATGCAGCCTGCCGGGTGACGATGATATTGCGCCGGTTGGGGAGCGGCTTGCCGACCGACTCATACGTTTTCCTGCCCATGATTACCGGATGGCCGGTCGTAGTACGCTTAAAAAAGCGCAAGTCGTTGGGCAGGTGCCACAGCAAATGATTGTCCTTGCCGATGGCGTTATTTTCTGCGGCAGCTACAATGGCCGATACAAGGGGTCGCTCCATAACTTAGGGCTATTATACCGCCACCGGTGCTTTGATACGCGGATAGGGATCATAATCTGTAAGTTCGAAATCTTCATACCGGAAGGCGAGTAAATCGGTTACCGCCGGATTTAACTTCATGATTGGCAAGGGGCGCGGCGAGCGGCCCAACTGGAGTTCCACCTGCTCGAAATGGTTGCTATATAAGTGCGCATCGCCAAACGTATGCACGAAATCGGCAGCTTCCATACCGCATACCTGAGCCATCATCATGGTTAACAGCGCATACGACGCAATATTGAATGGTACACCGAGGAAAATATCTGCACTACGCTGATAGAGTTGGCAGGATAGCTGGGGCTTCAAGAGACCCCTATCGGGGTCCGCCGGAGCCACATAAAACTGGAAAAATGCATGGCATGGGGGTAACGCCATGTTTTCAATTTCGGCGACATTCCAGGCAGAGACGATGATGCGGCGGGAATCCGGATTTGTTTTGAGCTGCTGCACCACCTTTTCGATCTGGTCGATATACCCACCGCCCGGCGTGGGCCACGACCGCCATTGCGACCCGTATACCGGACCGAGATTTCCAGCCTCGTCTGCCCATTCATCCCAGATGCTTACGCCGTTTTCCTTCAGGTATGCGATGTTGGTATCGCCACGCAAAAACCAAATCAATTCGTGGATGATGGAGCGCAAATGCACCTTTTTGGTTGTTACCAGGGGAAACCCGGCTTTCAGGTCAAAACGCATCTGATGACCAAACACACTCCGGGTACCGGTACCTGTGCGATCGTGTTTCTCCACGCCGCTTTCGTACACATGGCGCATCAAATCGAGGTATTGCTTCATGCTAATTGCTTCCTTTCAAGTGGGTAAAGATACGGAATTCGTAACGATTACACCAGTTCGCACCGGGCGATTTCGAAATAGCGTCGTCGCTCCTCTCCGCATTGCGCTGCATGAGGTATGCAGGCGGGGCGTTCAAAGAAAACGTCCCGGATGTGACATCCGGGACGTTAGTCGGTAATTAGTAGGCGGTCTCTTCTTCGTATTCTTTCACCTCTTTATGTACATAGTCTTCGACCATCAGCTCTTCGATAGGTTGGCCCTTCTTATCCAGTCCAAAACGGTGCAGGATGTTGTCCATAATCTGGTAGATTACCGGCACGACAATCAACGTTAGGAACAATGAACTGACGAGACCGCCGATAATGACCCACGCCAATCCGTTTTTCCATTCAGCGCTCGGGCCGGTCGCCAACGCAATTGGCAACATCCCGAATACCATGGCAATGGTTGTCATGAGGATCGGGCGTAGCCGCGCCTGGTTGGCCAAGATCAGCGCTTCACGCGTAGACTTACCTTCCGCTTTGAGATGATTAGTAAAGTCTACCAGGATAATGGCATTCTTAGCAACCAATCCGATCAACATGATCAAGCCGAGGATGGTGAATATATTTAATGTATTGTTGGTCAGTGCCAACGCCAGCAACGCACCGATAATCGACAGCGGAATGGAAAACATGACTACAAAAGGATACACGAAGCTGTCGTACAACGCCACCATGATAAAGTAGACGAGGAGTATAGAACTGAGTAATGCAATGCCCAGAGTACCGAAACCCTCGGACTGCTGCTCCATATCGCCGCTCCATACATAACTTACGCCAGCGGGCCGCTGTACCTCGTCGAGTTGGGTCTCCAAATCAGCGGCTATCGCACTGACGGGGCGGCCTACGACCTGCGATTGTACTTTCACCGACGTACTTTTATCGCGCCGTTCCAATTGGCTTGGTCCCGACCCTTCATGGATACTGGCAAATTGCGATAACCGCACCAGTTGCCCCTGGTCGTTCGTGAAGGGTAGGTTGCTCACATCTTCCACGTTTTTACGGTCATAATCGTCGAAACGAATGTTGATGTCGTACTCGTATTCGCCAGAGCGGAATTTGCCGTCGGTATTTCCGCTAAATGCAGTCTGCATGGTGGCACCCACGGTCTGAAGATTCAAACCCAGGGCAGCCATCTTATCCCGGTTCACTTCCACCGTGATCTCCGGTGTACCGCTCTCCACAGAGAGCTTGGCTTCCGAAGTACCGGGAATTTTGCGTACGCGCTCCAAGATCGCTTCCGCGTAGTTGAGCACACTATCCAAATCGGAGCCGATAACCACCATCTCCAACGGTGCCTGCTCGGCGAAACCAACGATACTGATGGGCACCGTCTTCACCTTCGCTCCCACCAGCACTTTTTGCATTTCACGTTTCAACTTTGCGGCATAGATGTTACTGGGGTCTTCGCGTTCTTTGCCGCTAGTAAGCTTCACGGTAAGCTCCGCTTTGTAGGCGGTCGCCTGTGTACCGACGAACCCGTCATTCGACTGCCCAACCGTGGTGATTACGGAAACCACCTCCGGTTTGGTCGCTAAAAACTCCTCCGCCTTCTGCGTCATCTGATTGGTTTGCTCAATGGAAGCGTCTTTGGGCATCTCTATCTGCACCAGGAACTCACCGCGATCGCCCTGTGCAAAGAACTCGCCACCGATATAGCCGCCAGCCAATAGACCAAAGGAGGCGAACAGCATAATGGTAACCGCAGCTAGCGTGATGAATTTATGGTTAAGCGACCATTTCAGCACGCCGGTTACCCAACGCGTAAAACGATGTAACTGGTTTTCGAACCATAGTACAAACCGACCGAAAATATTCTTATCAGATACCCGATCCAGCTTACCGAACCGCGATGTAAGTAAAGGCACAATGGTAAATGACGCCACCAAACTAAGTAATGTGGCAATTACAACGACCACACAAAATTCGCGTAAAATATCGGACACCATACCCGTACTGATGGCGATCGGCAGAAATACCACTACGATGACCAATGTAATGGAGATAACGGTAAAACCGATCTCTTTCGCCGCGTCGTAAGATGCACGCACCTTGTTTTTGCCCATTTCCATGTGGCGGTATATGTTCTCGATGACCACGATGGCATCGTCAACAAGGATACCCACCACGAGGGATAAGCCAAGGAGCGACATCAAGTTGAGGGTATAACCGAAGAGGTTAATACCGATGAACGTTGCAATCAGCGACGCCGGGATGGCAACCATCACGATTACCGCATTCCGGATACTGTGCAAGAAGAACAGCATCACCACCGCTACCAGTACCACCGCCAAGAACAAGTCGAATATAACCGCATTGGCCGACTCGAGCGTGTACGTGGAACTGTCATTGGCGATGTCTATTTTCAAGCCCTCGGCCCGATAGGTGTCCATCAATGTAGTTATCGTCTCTTGCGTACCGCGACTTACTTCGACCGCATTGGCATCGGATTGTTTCAATACCTGCAGGAGTAAAGCACTCTGCCGATTTACCCGAGCAATTTTTTCGATATCTTTCTGTGCATCCTGTACATCAGCAATATCGCGGATGCGTACCTGTCCTCCCGTTGGTGTTGCAGCGACAACCAGGTTACGTAGTTCGTCGACCGATCTGTATTTGCCGGCCAACCGGACCAATATATCTTGGTTTTGGGTTTTAACGCTTCCCGTCGGGAAGTCGAGGTTTGATGTGAGAATAGCTTGCTGTACCTGAAGGATAGATAATCCATAACCCTCCAACTTAGATGCATCTATACTCACCTGGATTTCGCGTTCCTGGCCACCAATGAGGTTTACCTGTGCAACTCCCGGCACACGCGACAGCACGGGTTGTACACGTTTATCAATGAGGTCGTAAAATGCGGCCTCGTCCATATCGCCAGTGGCAGCAAGTGAAAGAATGGGTAAATCATCCATCGAAAACTTGGCTAGTGAGGGCGCTTCGGCATCATCCGGTAGTTCGGATAGGATGGCGTTCACCTTTCGCTGCGCATCGTTGAGTGCGTAGTCGACATCCGTGCCGCTATTTAGCTCGATGATAACCATCGACAGGCTCTCGAACGATGTGGCGTCGAGCTTTTTGATATTCTCCAACGAGGCTACCGCGTCTTCAATTTTCTTGGTCACGGTGTTTTCCACCTCACTGGGTGACGCCCCCGGATAGATCGTGGTGATGGATACCACGCTGGGGGTAAACTTGGGGAGCAACTCGTAGTTCAACGAGAAATAGCTCATGATGCCCAACAGGGTCAATGCGGTGAATACCACAATGACGATGGATGGACGTTTTATCGATATTTCTGCTATCTTCATGAGTTAAGATATGAGATATGAGACTTTGTGAATCGTTATCCTTGGGTTGAATCGACCTGTGCGGCAACCTTGGCGCCGTCTACCAAATTGATTTGCCCACTTGTGATCACCGTTTCGCCTTCTTCGAGCCCTTGTACAATTTCAACCTGTTCGCCGAAGATTCTTCCCGCAATCACCTTGCGTATCACCGCTGCACTGTCCTTGTTTAATACATAGACTTGGTTGCTATTTACCCCACCAACAAATGCGCCACGTGGCACCAAGATGGCAGGTTCAGTTTGCGGGAATTTGAAATGGGCCGTACCGTACATGCCGGCCCTGAGTTCAGAAGCTCGGCTATTATCGATAACGATCTCTACCGGATAGTTGAGCGTATTGTCGGCTTTCGCGGCAATGAAGCGTACCGTACCATTGAATTCTTCGGCCGGGAATACCGTACTTGTAACCGTGACCTTGTCACCGACTTTGAGGTTGACTACCTGGGTTTCGTTGGCCGTTACCTGCAATTTCAGTTGAGACAGATCTACGATCTCAAAGAGCTCGGTACCTGGTGAAAGATACGCTCCCATTTCGATTGCGCGGCGGTTGATTATGCCGTTAATGGGCGACTTAACCGTTGCGTCCGACACCCGGCGATCGGCTTGCTGCAGCCGGACCTCGGCATTGCGGAGCTGCAATTCGATTTCGTCCAGTTGGGCCCGCGTAACGCCACCGGTTTCATAAGAGCTCTTGTACCGGCCATAGTCCGTTTTCAACTTTTGGAGTGCGTCTTCAGCCGACTGTTTATCCAAACTGAGGATTTCGGGGTCTACCAACGCCAATACCTGTCCTTTACGTACGTGCGAACCCTCGTCTACCATAATACGTGTAATGCGTCCACTGACTTCAGACAATAAAGTCAAATCTTGGTTGGCGGCAAAGTTGCCGTTCGCCGAGAAATCGAGTACGATCGGTTGCTTACTTACCGTAGCCGCCTTAACAACGACGGCTCCGCCGGTCTCGGCAACCACAGCGGTTTTCGCCTCGTTTTCTTTTTTGTTATTCGTTAAGACCCATCCGATGAGGCTCAATAGGCCAATAACGACGACAATAATGCTAATGATCCGTTTCATATATGTGTGATGATGATGATGTTACTCGTTTATTAATGATTTAATCTCTCCGTTTGCTTTCTTCAACTGAATTTCGGCTATTTTGTAATTCAGCAACGCTTGTGTATAGCTATTCTGTGCTTGTGTCAATGCATTTTCGGTGTCCAACAAGTCGGTCAGCGGCGCCAATCCATTGTTATAGTTGTTTTGGGTACTGGCGTAAACCTCTTGGGCTAAAACTACATTCTCTTGTTGTGACCGAATGGTGTTTAATGCGTTATGTAATTGGATCTGCGCATTCTCATTAGCCAAATTCAACGACTGTTTCGTATTCCATAGATCCTGCTCGGCTTTGAGGTAATCGACCTTTGCCTTCCCCATGCGGGCACGGGTAGCAAATCCATTGAAAATAGGGATACGTAAATTAAGGCCGATGACCATCGAACCGAACCGAGCAGCCATCGGATCCGTAGAACTCTTATAAAGGTAATTGAACCGGTCAGACATCGCGGTGTATGTATAATTGCTAACCAGCGCCAATGTAGGATAATATTCTGCTTTATAAGCTTTATACTGGAGGTCCAGCAGTTCCAATTGTTTGTTCATCAGATTCACCTCCACCAAATGGTCCGTCCGGTTCTGCCGATCCGGGAAGTCCACTGCCGAAGGGACCTCTTTCAATTCCGTTTCAGGTAATACGATAGCCGTTTCGATAGGCATACCCATGGTATATTTCAACTGATTTTCCAACATGACGATGCCATTTACGAGTTCCTCACGCTGATTTTCCAAGTTCGTAATGTTCACCTTGATCCTATCCACATCAATCTTCTTTGCCAATCCGTTATCGTATTGGTTTGAAACGATGCCGTGGATTACTCTCACGTTTTTAAGGTTGGTATCGATCACGCTCAGCTGTTCGCGGTTCACTAAAACGTGGTAGTAATTCATAGCTACTTGTTCGATTACCTGTTCCTCGGTAAGCTCGGCACTCAATTCGTAAAACTCACTTGTTGTTTTTGCCGCCTTTAACCCTGTAAAAACCTGCTGATTAAAAACCTGCTGATTCAACTGCGCTCCTACATATGAATCCCACGGTTGGCCGATGGTAACCGATTGTCCCGCAAAAACCAGTTTTCCGATAACCGGATTATAGTTTAATGCACCGACACCTTCAACTTGCGGCAATGCCGATGCCCGCACCTCGGCGACCTGGTGTTTTCCACCCTCAATGTCCAACCGAGCCTTTTTTACAGACTCACTGTGCGAAAGCGCATAATTAAGCGCTTCCTTGAGTGTCAGAACCTCTTGGGCGGAAACCACTTGCACGCCCATTAAACCGACGAATAGCGCGGCTATAAATAATCGTATATTCATTGTTGATTTATTCATGTTCTCAATTTCACTATTTTTTTTGGAGACCGTTGATAACGATCGCTGCAGCTTGTTTTTGTTTTTCAAATACGCGGGAGAGCTCATCCCGATCGATCAACGCATGAGGTGCGGCATGGTCGCAAAACATCGCCAATCCACGTATCATGGCAACATATAATTCAGACGTTGAAGCCACGTCAAATGTTACAAGTTCGTTATTGGCTATCCCTTGCTCAAATATCCTCGAAATGGTTTCCACTTCTCGTTGAAACAATCGTTCTGCCAGTGTTTTCCACTTTTCTTCGTGGATGTTCATCTCATGGAGATTAAGAATCAGCATGTAGTATTTTTCAACATATGCTTTCTTCATCTCCAGCATCCAAATCAGCAGGTCCAGCGTGCCTTTGGCCTCATCGAACGCTTTTTCGATTGCTGCATCACTTTCGTCGATAATGCGGTACGCTATTGCTTCGATCAGTGAGAACTTATCCGGAAAATAATAATACAAGTTTGCCTTCGAAAGTTTCAGATCATCTGCCACTTCACTCATCGATGTTTTGGCAATACCGAAATGCGAAAAACGCTTCAAGGCTGCTTCAATTATTTGATTCCGTTTGTCGTCTACCGTACTCATTTTACCTTTTTACCATTTGACTATCTTTAAATTTTGGTCAAAAGTACAACTTAATAGGCAAATAGCAAGCGAAAAATGATGCCAGCGCAATGCATTCGTTATCTTATGACATAATGTTTACAAAAGAACGAATGATACAAAGCAATGGTTTGTAAGTGACAACCTTATGTCAGAATGGCTAAAAAGGACAAAAATTAATCAACGGCTACAACGGGTACGCGGTATCGCTTCGGGCTTCTTCCAGTACAAAAAAGCTTTGTACGGTACTGATATTGGGCAAGGTGGCTAATTTTTCGCGGAGGAAATGATTATAGGCATCCATATCACGTACCGCTACGCGCAAGATGAAATCGTATGCACCGGTTAGCTGCATGCACTCCATCACTTCATCAAACGCCAACACATCCTGCTCGAAGCCCAGCAATACTTCCCGGTTATGGGAGGTCAACAGCACGTGCGAAAAAGCAACTAGGCTACGGTCGATTTTACGCCGGTCCACGATGGCAACGACCCGTTTGATATATCCCTGTTCACGGAGTTTCCGACGGCGTTCCTGGATTGCGGCCACAGATCTATTTAATTGCAACGAAAGTTGCTTGTTGGACAAGGTCGCGTCGCGCTGGAGGATGCGCAACAATTCAATGTCTATGGGATCGAGATCAATCAAATCAAGTTTTCAATTACTTTAACGGCCAATAATCCGCTTGACGATTCAAACATATGAAAAAAATGGCATTTCAAGCAGTTTGCTGTTAAATTAACGGAATTAAAACAGAACCCTTGTGTTTTTGTTTAAATGGGTAGAATTTTGCAGCGTTATATCGAGCGATGGTTGGTGATGCAGATGGCACAACACATGGATGACCGTCCCTCGCGCCGATCAAGGCTTAAACTCAGGTTACTACATGGTGGCCGTTACATGGCCACCATGTTTTTTTGAACAGCTTTCGTATGCAGGAACAACAGATCATCATTACTGGCGCCAACGGCCAATTGGGCACCGAGCTAACTGCCGCACTCCGCGTGCAATATGGCGGTGGGCGCGTCATTGCCACCGATATCCGCCAACCTGCCGTAACCGATATCAACTTCCGATTGCTCGATGTTATGGACCGCGAAGCGTTAGGTCAGCTTGTTTCAGACACGGGTGCTACGATCATATATCATTTGGCGGCATTCCTTTCAGCAAGTGGCGAACAGCACCCCTTACAGGCTTGGGACCTCAATATGCAGGGCTTACTAAATGTGCTTGAAGTCGCCCGCGAAACAGGATGCCGTGTATTCTGGCCCAGTAGCATCGCCTTATTTGGCGAACACGTGCCTAGCGCGTATTGTCCGCAACACACGGTGACGCAGCCGGGAACCGTGTATGGAATAAGCAAAGCCGCCGGTGAAAATTGGTGTCAATACTATCATAACACCTATGGGGTGGATGTGCGTAGCATACGATATCCCGGCTTAATCAGCCATACCGCGTTACCGGGAGGGGGTACTACTGATTATGCAGTAGACATTTTCTATCATGCCGTCCGAGGCGACACTTATACATGCTTTCTAGCCGCTGAAACGATACTCCCCATGATGTACATGCCGGATGCTGTGGCTGGAACGATTCAGCTAATGGAGGCTCCGGCAGATGCCATCAATATCCGTACTTCATACAATTTCGCCGCGTTCAGCTTCAGCCCCGAGCAGCTCGCAACTGCCATACAGAAGTACATCCCCGAATTTACATGGCGATACCAGCCTGATTTCCGCCAACGCATTGCCAACAGTTGGCCACAGGATATCGACGACCGCTGTGCCCGTAGTGATTGGGCATGGGAACCCAAATACGGGTTTGATGACATGGTCAGCGACATGCTGTCCGCAATCGGGGCTCGGATTACGAGATAGTGAGTTTTTCATGTGTTTTCAAACGCTTCTCGCTTGCGCATACGCTAATGCGTACGGGAGCATATACTTAAAAGAAATAGCGATTGGCTGATAGCTAAATGTCAGGAACGATCCCAGAAAAAAAGCCCCCTCGTGTCAAACGAGGAGGCTCTCCGTGGTACCAGCTGGATTCGAACCAGCGACACAAGGATTTTCAGTCCTTTGCTCTACCAACTGAGCTATGGTACCGCTTAACAACCGTAATAAGGCTGTTTTGGGACTGCAAATGTAGCGCCTTTTTTCATTTAAGAAAATTTTTTTTGAAAATTATTCGAGAGCTGATGGCAAGCCGCTGATAGCGTTGGTGATAAAATGACAAGGTGAAAACATACCGAAATAAAAATTAGCCGTACATTTGCATTTTGAATCCATACAAATGAGCAAACGAGGAAGAGTATTAGTGGCCATGAGCGGCGGTGTAGACAGTTCTGTAGCGGCAGTGATGCTTCATGAACAGGGCTACGAAGTCATCGGGTTAACGATGAAAACCTGGGATTATGCCTCCTCGGGAAGCTCAACCAAGGAAACGGGGTGCTGCAGCCTCGATAGCATCAACGATGCCCGGGCGCTGGCGGTTTCTTTTGGGTTCCCCCATTACATATTGGACATCCGGGGAGAATTCGGCGACTCCGTGATCGATAATTTCGTTGACGAATACCTCGCTGGGCGTACACCGAACCCGTGTGTGCTCTGCAATACCCATATTAAATGGGAGGCTTTATTGAAACGGGCAAATAAGTTGGATTGTGAATTCATCGCTACCGGACATTATGCCAATATCCGCCAGCAAGAAAACGGACGGTATGTTATCTCCAAGGGCCGAGATACCCATAAAGACCAGTCTTATGTACTTTGGGGAGTCTCGCAAGAAAATCTTGCCCGTACCCAATTCCCACTCGGCTCTTACACGAAGGCTGAAATCAGGCAACTGGCAGCCGAAATGGGACAACTAGAGCTGGCCAGTAAATCCGAAAGCTATGAGATTTGCTTTGTGCCAGACAACGATTACCGCTCATTTCTGCGCCACCGGGTAGCGGATATTGACGACCGCATCGGGCCGGGCAACTTCATACTTACAGACGGCACCGTAGTAGGCCAACACCAGGGTTACCCCTACTATACCGTTGGCCAGCGGAAGGGACTGGGAATCGCGCTTGGGCGTCCGATTTTTGTAACCGAAATCCTTCCGGAAAGCAATACCGTGGTACTTGGTGATGAGCATGAACTGCAACGGCATGAAGCTTACGTTCGGAACGTTAACCTAGTCAAATACGCCGCCATTACACAGCCGATGGAAGCGGTAACCAAAATTCGGTATAAAGACGCGGGCATGACCAGTACTATCGTGCAACACGACGGGAATATGAAAGTCGACTTCCACCATGCGGTAAAAGGGATAGCACCGGGCCAATCGGCGGTGTTCTATGAAGGCGATGACCTACTGGGCGGTGGCTTTTTGATGTAATCAATTTCTTGCTTCATTGACTATCAAAACGTTATACGTAAGCCAACATGTGCTGATCTAATGGTCTGGGCGCCTCTTTCCGACGACATACCCAACCGGTCCGAGTAGGCAATGGGTGTTACGGTAAGGAGGGCTGCCTTCCGTCGATGGTAGCCGGACCCTATTGCAAACCCAATGCATGTCAATCCGCTGGTTAGCCCAGCAGCATAGAAAAAAATAGAGTTCACGCCGTTGCCCAGCACCTCCCCTATGCCTTCCCCATCTTTACTACCATAAATGATTCCACCGGTAATGCACGCCACGCTAACGCCCCCGGCAATGAGCGCGACAGTCTTATCTCGTTTTGCTTTCCTGAGGTGGTATTCTTGCGTTTTCACTTCCTTTTCCTGGGCATATACACTGCCGAATAGGAAAAAACCGAGAGCGACAAACACAATCCATGTTTTAGCCGTCATCTTCTAGGGTATTAACGGATTACTTCTTAATGTTACACAAGTATACGTGATATCCCATAAAAAAAATAAAAGCCCGTCTCATTTTTAACGAGACGGGCTTTTATCTAATATGCACGCTATCGTTAAGCGTTGCCAACAAGTTCTACGAGGTCAACCAATTTGTTGGAGTATCCCCATTCGTTGTCATACCACGATACCACTTTCACGAAGTTGTCGTTGAGTGAAATACCTGCACCCGCATCAAAGATCGATGTGCGCGCATCGCCCCGGAAATCTTCCGAAACGACAGCGTCTTCGGTATAGCCAAGGATACCTTTAAGCTCACCTTCCGAAGCTGCTTTGTACGCTTGCTTGATCTGTTCGTAGGTGGCCGGTTTTTCCAACCTAGCGGTTAGATCCACTACCGATACATCAGGCACGGGCACCCGGAAAGACATACCGGTAAGCTTGCCTTGCAATTCGGGCAATACCAGTCCTACCGCCTTAGCGGCTCCCGTAGACGAAGGAATGATGTTTTGGTAGGCACCGCGCCCACCGCGCCAATCTTTCACCGATGGGCCATCTACTGTCTTTTGTGTAGCCGTAACCGCATGGATGGTACTCATCAGTCCTTCCACGATACCAAAATTATCATGGAGTACCTTGGCGAGTGGGGCCAAACAGTTGGTTGTGCAGGAAGCATTAGAAACGATGGTTTGTTCGGCTTTCAACGTTTTATGGTTTACACCAATCACAAACGTAGGGGTGTCGTCCTTAGCAGGTGCCGACATTACCACTTTCTTTGCACCGGCATCGATATGTTTCTGTGCGGTCTCTTTAGTCAGGAAAAAACCGGTAGACTCAATGATCACCTCTGCACCCACGTCTCCCCATTTCAGGTTGGCCGGATCCCGTTCAGCCGTAACGCGAATCGTTTTTCCGTTTACAATAAGATGGCCATCCTTAACATCCACGGTGCCATCAAACTTTCCATGGGTAGAGTCATATTTCAGCATATAAGCCAAATAATCCGGCTCAACGAGGTCATTTATCCCAACAATTTCGATACCAGGACGGTTTACCGCTGCCCTGAATGCTAAACGGCCAATCCGGCCGAATCCATTGATTCCAATTTTCATTTTTATTAGTTTTTATTTAAATAGTATTTCAATAAATTATGTATAGGTTCTTTGATCACCGTACCTATTGAGATATCATACTTGCCGGCCACGTCCCGCAACCATTCTTCGTAGCCTGCGGCCACGCTTCCGGTAAAGTTAACGGTCACACCTGGGTATTGTTTGGTAAGCGGTAAAAGGTAGGTCTCCATATACAGCTTCAACCCGTGATAGATCGTTTTCTTTATAAAACGATGCTTATGGTTTTCCATCACAAAATCTGCGAAAGACGTCAAGAATAGTGTTGGGTTTGCCTGATTATACACTTTATCCATTATAATCTTGCGATCCATCGGATACCGCGCAACGAATTTCTCCATCAGATCTTCGGGCATGGACTCATTCAGGAAGCTTTTTAAGAGCATACGGCCTATCCAATTCGCCGAGCCCTCGTCGGCAAGGATATACCCGAGGCCAAAATTATTGTCTGAAGTCCGCCTACCATTAAAATAAGCTGCATTCGACCCACTGCCCAAGATGCCAATAAGCCCCTTACTGTCACCGAAAGTCGAAATGGCGGATGCCTTAACATCGTGGTCCACCAATATCTTCGCATTTTTGAAAAAATGTTTGAAAACCGACGCAATTTTATCTTTCCGTTCCGGAGAAGATGAACCTGCACCGAAGAAGTAAATCCGCCTGATCTTTTCGGCGTAATTAATGAGATTATTATTTTTATTCAACAGCTGGAGGATAAAACGCTCCTCGTGCAGATACGGGTTAATTCCCATCATCCGAAAACCCGTCACAATCTTCCCGCGTTCGGCCAATCGCCAATCGGAAAATCTCGAGCCGCTGAATACAACCGCGATCATATTGACAAGACCTCCATCATTTCCAACATATCCTTGTTCAATTTGAACACCTTTTTGTTCAGCACCTCTTCGAGGGGTGTTGTTTTTATCTCGTTGCCCCGCAATCCCACCATTACCCGAGTTTCGCCGGCGAGCAAACGCCGTATCGCCGCATATCCTAATCGGCTCGCCAACACCCTGTCAAAGCTACTGGGCGATCCACCCCGTTGGAGGTGCCCCAAGATGGTCACCTTGGTATCGTAAAAATCAAATCGTTCCTTTACTTTCTTGGCCACATTGTATGCGCCGCCGTTTTCCTCCCCTTCAGCAACAATCACGATAGTAGACGATTTTTTGCTTTTTGCAGCTACCTCAAGCTGATTGCATAAGGTTTCAATACCGGTTGCCTTTTCGGGCAATAAGATCGCTTCCGCCCCGCCAGCAATGCCGGCATTCAACGCAATGCAACCCGAGTCGCGTCCCATTACTTCCACGAAAAACAACCGGTCGTGCGACGCTGCTGTATCGCGTATCTTATCGATCGCTTCGATGACCGTATTTGTTGCTGTGTCATAACCCAACGTGAAGTCCGACCCATAGAGGTCGTTATCTATCGTTCCTGGCACACATACCACCGGAATGGCGAACTCGCGGGAAAAAACTTCGGCTCCCGTAAAGGTACCATCGCCACCGATGGCGATGAGTGCGTCGATTCCTGCGGCTTTGATGTGGTTGTAAGCCTGTTGCCTGCCTTCGGCAGTACGGAAAGCAGCACACCTGGCCGTTTTGAGAATTGTGCCACCCAGCTGGATGATGTTACTCACTGACCGGCTGGTCATCTCCTGGAAATTGCCATCTACCATCCCTTGGTATCCTTGGTAAATACCAACCACCGATTTACCGGCGTGCAATGCGGTCCGGACCGCTGCCCGAATACAGGCGTTCATCCCCGGGGCATCACCACCTGAGGTAAAAACCCCTACTTTCATTATGCTTTGCACTTTTCTAATAATCTTTTGTAAATTAGCAGCACGAATATAGTGTGTATTTGTTACACTATTAAATTTTTCAAGAATTATTTTTTTACTCGAAAGGTTTTAAAGTGAGCAAACTTAGATAAATTTGCTTTTATATGCAATTATAATCAGTGCATATATGAAGGCAACTTATCGGTCTCTCCTCCGCATTGAGAAACAAATTTTAAAGAGGAAATTTAGCACAAAAAGATCAATTAATAGACAAAATAGAGCGGCTTTGCAATCAAATTTACCACATTTACAATCGACATTTACCACGGACTGCGTTATCTTCGGTTTCCACGAAGGTGAGTTAAAAGTGTTGCTCATTGAGCGCAATGAATACCCTTTTAAAGGATGGTGGGCACTCCCCGGATTTTTCGTGGAAAACAACGAAACCATCGATGACGCCGTGAAGCGGATTCTTTATGAGCACACCGGTTTGCGTGGGATTTACATGGAACAGTTGTATACTTTTGGCGACTTGAAACGCCATCCTCAAGGACGCATCATCACCGTTGCATATTATGCCCTGCTACGGCTCGACGATCTAAAAAGTCAGCCGGAACCGATAACAGATTATGCCCGACAAGCAGTGTGGCATCCCTTGAACGGCTTACCCGAGCTTGGTTTCGACCATCGGCATATTATCGATAAAAGCATCCAGAAAGTGCGCCGCAAGATCAGCTACAGCCCGATTGCTTTTGAGCTATTACCGGAGAAATTCACGCTCACCCAATTACAGCAACTTTATGAGGCCATTTGGGGCCGTAAGCTGGACAAACGTAATTTCCGCAAAAAAATGTTGAATTACGATATCTTGAAAGAGTTGTCTGAATTCCAACGTGGCGTTTCTTACCGTGCCGCTCGGCTGTATAAACTCGATAAACGAAAATACGCCAAAGTCTTCCAAAATGAATTGACATTCAGTCGGTAACTGGAATAGACATTCCTCAAGATGGCGGGGCCATAAGCTATCCTTTACAACAGTCCTAACAATGCCTCCCGACTCAAATTTTGGAAAAATGACCCATCGCTATTTACAAGTCCGTCGGCTAAGGCGTTTTTAGTGGCTTGCAGCTCCAACACTTTTTCTTCCACGGTGTTGGGTGTAACCAACCGATAGGCCACTACTTTTTTGTTCTGGCCAATCCGATGTACTCGATCGATAGCTTGGTCTTCCACAGCCGGATTCCACCACGGGTCTATTAAGTATACCACTTCCGCAGCGGTTAGGTTCAGTCCTGTACCTCCTGCCTTGAGGCTGACCAAGAAGACCCGAACCTTGGGATCCTCCTGAAACGAGCGAACGACCTCTCCGCGGTTCCGTGTACCCCCGGTAAGACTCACATAAGGCACGCCGATTTCCGCCAGCATCTCCGCGACTAGGTGCAGCATAGATACAAACTGCGAAAATATAACCAGCTTATGATGAGGTGATTTATCGCTTACCTGCTCTTTTAATAGTTTAAGTTTAGCAGAAGCCGATTTATTCAGCATGCCATCCGGCAGCAGTGCAGGCGAATTGCATATCTGCCGCAAGCGCGTCAGCCCACGGAGTACATGCATGGGACTTTTATCGAGCTTTTCGCCCGAAAGCGCACAGATAAAATCGCGGAATTCTTTCTCGTAAGCGCTGTATATCTTACGTTGCTCATCGCCCATGTCGCTATATAACACCTGACATACCTTTTCGGGCAATTCCCCAGCAACCTCTGCCTTGGTGCGTCGTAGTATAAATGGCTGTATTTTCTGATTCAGCTCCTTTCTTCGCTTTTGGTTCTTAAACTGATCTATCGGCTTGCCATACACATCACGGAAATAACGCCTGTCGCCCAACAGTCCCGGACAAGCGAATGACAGTTGTCCGTACAAATCGAATGAGCTGTTTTCAAAAGGCGTTCCGCTAATGGCGATACGGTTGCGGGCCTGCAGTAGCCGTGCTGTTCTATAGCGCTGTGATTCCGGATTTTTGATATGCTGAGATTCATCCAGGTAAACGTAATTGAATAGGAAGTTTTTAACGAAACGAATATCGGACAATAATGTGGTATAAGACGTTAATACAACATCATAACGCCCGAAGGAAGCGGTGGTTTTTACCCGCTTTGAACCGTAAAGCACCAGCACCCGTAGCGCTGGAGCAACAGCAGCCAACTCCCGTTCCCAGTTGAAAATCAGCGTGGCCGGCACCACGACAAGGTCAGTTCCCACGCGCCCTGCTTCGCGTTTAGACAAAATGAACGCGATGATTTGAACCGTCTTACCCAAGCCCATTTCGTCGGCCAAAATGCCGCCGAACTGGAAGGTGTCCAAAAAATTGAGCCATTTCAGTCCTTCATGTTGGTATGGGCGAAGCGCTACGGCGAGTCCCCGTGGTACCGGCACTTCCGGCATCGTACTGAAAGTTGCCAGCCGTTCACGGAGCTCTTCGATTTCGGCGGCAACCCGGCCGTCCAATGTCGCTTGGTCGTACAGCGTCGCAACCGTTTCGAAATTGACCTTAGCGTACCGAACGGTCTCGTCGTCTACTACTTCACCCGCTTGGAAGTAAGCCGAGAACTTATCGATCCATTCCTGCGGAAGCATACCCTTCGTGCCGTCGTCCAGCACGATGTACCTGCGCTTGCTACGCAACGCGGATTGGATTTTTTTCAACGAAGCCTTTTCCTTACCAAAGCGCACATCGTAAGTGGCGTTAAACCAGTTTATCCCGCTGATTACTTTAATAGTTATCGATACCCGATTTGGATTGAAGTCATTATCGGTGAGTTCATTGAATCCATATACATCGATGTTCGCTTCGCGCCATGTATCAAATGCAGGTAAAAACCACGCTTCATCGAGGAAGTACTTCCTGTGCAGGTAGAAATAATACAGTTGATTGTCCAGTTGCTCAGGGAAGAACGGGTGTTGCTTAATTAGCAGCGTGATGAACGCCTGCTCAAAGTCAGCATCCCTCGGCACGTTAAAGTCGTTCCCTTTTCCATCGATGGCTGTTAGTTGCTTTTCCGTGCGGATAGCTACCTCGGCTTCTCCGTAGCGAACCACGGGGACAATCATCACATGATCACCGAAATCCGACAAATAAAGTAATCGTTCCGGCACTTCAGCAAAACCTCCTTCAGTCAGCTGTCGGGGCGTAGCCGCTTTGCTATCGGGATATTCAATACGAACCGCAGCTGACAGTTTCTCCAAAAACTCCCTGTGGAACGCCCGGTATTTGCTCGCATGAATAAGTAACTGGCCCTCCTGCTCTTTTAACAGCGTCATTAACCCCAACAGCGGCGTGCTATCCAACAGGTACAGGGTCTCTTTAATGCACAAAAAATATCCGAAGCGGCACAGCAGCTTATGTAATGGATATACCTGACCATTAACAGTAAAAATGCCCGTAACGGTATAGAAGGGTCCAGACGGACGGATAGACAAACTGGTGCTGCGCGGTGCGACAGCCACCTTCGCTGGCACTAATGTTTTCGAAGATACTGTTTCACCCCTTTCCTCATCGTGGTAGTAGAACGGATAATTACCGCCATATTTTAAAATGGTGTGCAATGCCGCCAAATCCGAGACGGTACGGTCTCCCGCTACAATCTGCTGGAGTGACGCGATTGCGGCATAAAACTTTGCCTCACCAACATCCTTTGCCGACGCGATAAAGTCAAATGGCTGCAGGCGTGTGAATGGGGGCTTTAACCGGCCCGTCTTTGTACGCCCTGCGTGCATGACATCTACCCGGATATGCCGATCGTATTTATGTTTGCTAAACACTATAATCTGCTGTTCCAATGGGTGAAGTATACCCGGCACCAGTAGGGCTTGGTTTTCGGCTCGGCTTGCCAATTCCCGTAACCTTGCCGAGTTCAGCGGAAGCAACCCCTTGAGTCGGGGCTGTACAACCAACCGTCCTTCAATAAGTGTTGGAACGAAATAGCGTTCAAGGTCGGGCTCATGTTCGAACCCATAGGCAACCGCTACTTGTTTTATACGCCGGAGACGGAGTGCCGGGCGATAAAAAATCCCCAATTCGTCGCGCCGCAGGATCGCGATCAGCACTGCCGATTCGGATTCTGTAAGCACATCTACCGCAGCAGGCGCGTTGCTCGAAATCGTCAACCCGTTTGTTTCTTGCGTTACGGTGACCTTCCGATGATTACCATCTGTAGCACGACAGGTAAACACGCCGGTATTAATAGCAATTTCCCGGGGCTGTACAGACATTACGAGCTGCGATTCAATTGCCGGCTGCTGGTCCGCACCCGCCAACGTGACGGCCAACTCGGTCAGCTGATCTATTGTGGTATTGCTGAAAACAAAAATATGGGTGTCGCGCGAGTCAAGCATCAAGGACGTTTATTAAGTCGGCCGGGGTTTTAAGGTCAGTTCACGATCGGCAACCTAAGGCGGAACGTGGTGCCTCTCCCCTTTTCACTCTCGAACGTTAAACTGCCTTTAAATGCGTGTGCATACTCCTTGCACAGAAACAATCCGAGGCCGATACCACGCTCGTTGTTAGTGCCATAAGTCGACCTAGTCTTTAACGTAAATAATTCCGCCTGTTGGTCTTCATCGATGCCAATGCCATTATCTTCCACTACCAGCTCGCATTCCGTCCCTATCCGATTTGCGGTGACGCGGATACAGCCATTTGGCATGGTGAACTTAATCGCGTTTGCGATGAGATTACGGATAATCAGCTGCAACATATCACGATCCACCAACGCATACAGCGAATCATCAATGTCCGCTTCCAACGAAATATCCTTTTGACTGGCATAAATCTTTTGAACATCAATGACAGGTTTCAGCACCTGGTGAATGTTATTCCTCACCAGTGACATGCGGAATCCACTCAACTGGCTTTGTGACCACACCAACATGTTGGAGAGCATCTCTTGCGAACCGTGGAGTGCGGTCGCAAGCCCGCTTTCCACCTGTCTTCGCTCCTCGGGCGTCAGGCGATCGCTGGCTACTAACCTCACATAACTGTGCAGCGACGCTAACGGCGCCTGCAAATCGTGAGAAATGATCGAGAATAATTTCAGCTTTTCGTCATTCATCTTTGCCAAAGCAACCGTTTTCCGTTCTGCTGAATCCCTTTCACGGTTATAAGCCTCTTTGAGGTATGCCAAACTGAAAAAACAGATAAAAATACCTGTCGCATAGGCAAAGGCCATATCGACAAAGTGAGCTCTGCTATTGGCGTAAGTAACGATTATCGTTTGAGGATAATGGTACTCGATTACTAAAAGTCCGATAACCACCAGCAGAAAGAGTGTCACCCACCATTTATATAGCTTTTTTGGCGACATGATGATGATGACCACGAACGATAGCATAAACGTCAGCAGCGAGGCGCCATGAACTCCCGCACTGAAAAAATAATTGATCGAAAACATCACAATACCCACGCCGGATGCAATGACCACTCCCCATACCACCCGTTGCCTGAAACGTGCCAGGTAATAGGCCACACTTATAAGCGCAGTAAAAACGAGAAAGATAAGAGACGTGATCTTCAGCCCCGAAAAATAGTTGAATGGGATATTGAAAACCATAATAAATATGACAACGAGACAAGCGGAATTCAGTAACCGGTTTTCCAATGATAGGGCTCGACCACCAACCAAGAAACGTAGCCATCGCCCTACGTCCCATCTGTTTTTTTCTGGATGCCCGGTGGTCATGGTGCAAAAGTAAGCAAACAAATTGAGTAAATTTTTTAATTCTAAGGTTAATTGCGGATGTGCAGTCTTTCAAAAAAATGACGCACCGTAAACTTTGCGGGCCGGCTATTCCACAAATATTTCCGATATTTGCGTATTCGCATGAACGCGCATCTTTGCGTACGATCATTCGGATTAACCGGGCAGACGTGTTACGGAAGCCCATCACGTACTTAATGCATAACGGGTATGGTAACAATAACGGAGAAGGCAAAGCAACGCATCCTTGACATCATGGCCAAGGAAAATTACGACGGCACTTATTTTATACGTGTGGCAGTAGAAAGCGGCGGCTGTTCGGGGTTAAGCTATCGCCTTGACTTCGACAACGAGGAAAAAAAAGGCGATCAGGTATTTGAAGACAAGGGCATCAAAATATGCCTCGATATAAAGTCGTATTTGTATTTAGCAGGAACCGAATTAGACTATTCGGACGGGCTCAATGGCAAAGGTTTTGAATTCCACAACCCCAACGCGTCACGTACGTGCGCCTGCGGAGAAAGTTTTGCGGTATAACCTAACCGGCATTCACCCTTATTTGAGTACAAACAGATCGTCTACCCCCAACAACCGACGACAAGTAAATCCTTCGGCATACTTCGCTCCGATGTATTTACCGTATTCCCTGGCCCGTCCTTCAATGTATTCCAAAAAATCTGGCTTTGAGATGTACGTTTCCGGCTCGTCTGATTCGTACGCATCGCTGTGGAATTGCGAGCGGTATGCTTTGATGGCCCTGATTTTATCATTCCAACAAGCTGTCACGTCGACCGCAATGTCCGGCTTGATGTAGTAATCCTGGATCAACTGCAGTAGCAATCGTGGGCGATGGGGCACCTGGGGTGCATGCTCGTCGCTATGTGTTTCTATCTTCCGTAGGCCCGCAAGAAAGACCGAATCGTTGACGAGGTCTCCTGCCCTGCCATGGTCCGGATGGCGATCAACCAATGCATTGGATATAACGATATCGGGGCGGTATTTACGAATGGCCCGAATAACCACCAATTGGCTGATTTCGTCATTACGGAAAAAACCATCGCGCAAGCCAAGGTTTTCACGAGCGGACAATCCCAATATCTCGGCAGCATTTGCCGCCTCTACATCACGCGACTCAGCGGTGCCCCGCGTACCCAACTCGCCGCGGGTGAGGTCTACAACACCTACCCGCTTTCCCATTTGCACATGCTTGATGATCGTGCCTCCACAACCCAATTCGGCGTCATCGGGATGCACAGCGATGACCAGTAAATCCAGTTTGTTTTTGTCCATATATCAAAAATACCCGTAAGCCGGGCGACGCTCAAGGCTGCGTATAATGTTTTCAATTTCGAAATCCTCTTCGGCGTTGTAAGTATCTTTGAGGTTATGCCCGAAAACACGGGCAATCGACTGGTAAAAAAACGCGGTGATTCCACCACGCAAATCCTTTACCACTTCGTAACTAGAGTTCCCCGTTTGGCGGTCGATAAGCTTAATCAGTATTTCGCCCTGTGAAATGGTTAGGTTCTTCACTTCACGATTGAACATATCCTTGATTTCCTTCTCGCAGGCTTTGACCAACCGCTTTTGCTCCCGCCGATTGTCCGTCACTGCCAGGTCACGGTAGAGCTGCTGATATTTATCTTGGGCGTACTTCGCGTATGGCAATACCTTGATGACATTGTAGCGCAAGCGAAGGTAACGGGCTTTGTCTTCCGGGCTCCTGAAAACCCGCGTACGTGTTACCGTTACCTCTGGAATCAGCATCCAAGGTACCCGCTCGCCTTCGACCAACGTGGTAGCCACCGTACGCCGTTGGGAACGCAGGCTATCGGCCTGGCGCGACAACGTATCTTGCGCATACACCCCGCTTGCCAGCAGCGTTATACCCAAAAAAAGCATCAGTCGGATGAAAGCCATATGATGTAATATTCAATAATTATCCGTACATTTATGAGGTTAAATGAAAAGCCGATAACGGCTACCCACTATCCTTTTTACGGATATACAAACTTAGCTAAAGTTGCTTTGATATGCAATTATAATTGTGTGGGACCAAAGCATGATTGTCGGGCTTTCCATTATCGTGAAAAAAACACGAGCAGCGGAACGGAAGAAATTTTACATAAAAGGACAAGGCGATATGTATGAAAGAATTGGTGATTGATTTAGAAGCAGAAAGCAAAGAAATACGTAAACGTTACCGTGCGTTACTGCGCGCTTGCAAGCCAACGCTGCAGCGCGGCGATAAACAGATGATACGCAAGGCCTTTGATATGGCGTTGGAGAGTCACAAGGATATGCGTCGCAAATCCGGTGAGCCTTATATATATCATCCGATTGCGGTCGCGCAGATTGCGGCGGAAGAAATTGGTTTGGGTACGACGTCCATTGTTTGTGCGCTGCTGCACGACGTCGTGGAAGACACCTCCATCACGTTGGAAGACGTGGAACGGGAATTCGGCAAAAAGGTTGCCCGCATCATCGATGGTCTGACCAAAATATCAGGCATATTTGACCCCAACAGCTCAATGCAGGCGGAAAATTTCCGTAAGATGCTGTTGACGCTAGCGGATGATGTCCGGGTTATACTTATCAAGTTGGCCGACCGTTTGCACAACATGCGCACGATGGACTTTATGCCGCGTGATAAGCAGCTCAAAATCGCCTCCGAAACCTCTTATTTGTACGCGCCCTTGGCCCATCGGCTGGGCTTGTACGCCATCAAGTCCGAGTTGGAAGACCTTTCCATGAAATATACCGATCCGGACACGTACAAATTCATTGCAAAAAAGCTGAATGAAAAAAAGGCCGAACGTGAGCGCTTTATCCATAATTTCGTAGAACCGATCAAGGAAATACTCAACGAACAGGGTGTCCATGCGGCGGTATTCGGTCGACCGAAGTCCATTTACTCGATATGGAACAAAATGCGCAAAAAATCCATCCCGTTTGAGGAGGTCTACGATCTGTTTGCCATCCGCATCATTATCGACTCCGAGCCAGAGAACGAGAAAGCGGATTGCTGGAAGGCCTACTCCATCGTAACGGACCTTTACAGGCCTAATCCCGACCGTTTGCGCGACTGGGTATCTTCACCCAAAGCCAATGGTTATGAGTCCTTACACACCACGGTAATGGGCCCTAAAGGCCAATGGGTGGAAGTACAGATACGGACCATCCGAATGAATGAAATTGCCGAAAAGGGGTTCGCTGCCCACTGGAAATACAAGGAATCCAATTCAGACAGCGGATTGGACCAATGGATACAAAAGGTGCGGGAAATTCTCAGCAATCCGGAGCCCAATGCAATGGATTTCCTCGACGATTTCAAGATGAATCTCTTCTCTGACGAGATTTTCATCTTCACACCGAAGGGCGCACTTATCCAGCTCCCCCACAATGCGACGGCGCTCGATTTTGCATTTGAAATACACTCCGACCTCGGGGCCAGTTGTATAGGCGCCAAGGTAAATCATAAATTGGTGCCCTTAAGCCACCACCTTCAAAATGGCGATCAGGTAGAGATTATCACGTCAAGCAAGCAGACCCCCAAAGAAGACTGGCTTAACTTTGTAGTAACCGCCAAAGCGAAGTCAAAAATCAAATCCGCACTCAAAGAAGAAAAGAGACGTGTTGCCGAAGACGGAAAGGAAATACTTGAGCGGAAGTTAAAATCCCTGAAAATCACCTATAACACGGAGAACATCAACAAATTGACCGTGTTTTTCAAGTTCCCGTCGTCACAAGATCTGTTTTATAATGTAGCAAAAGGCGAAATAGATATTAAGAATCTGAAGGAGTTCGCCCTCAGCGAGAAATCGACCGATCCGCAAAACGGACAGCAGTTTAGTTCGCACATTAGCGGTTTGGTTGATAAAATCAATAAAAAAGACTACGAAACACTGTTGATTGGGGACGATCTGCAGAAAATCGACTATACATTGTCGCCGTGTTGCAATCCGATACCGGGCGATGATGTATTTGGTTTCATCACCATCAACGATGGCATCAAAATACATCGCACCAATTGCCCCAACGCGGCCAAACTGATGGCCAACTATGGATACCGCATTGTCAAGGCCAAATGGACTTCGCAAAAGGAGCTCGCATTCCTTACGGGTTTACGTATTGTGGGCATAGACGACGTAGGGTTGGTCAATAAAATCACGAAAGTGATTTCAGATGATTTCAAGGTAAACATACGGTCGATTACCATTTCCAGCAATGACGGGATTTTCGAAGGATCTATTATGATCTTCGTCAACGATACCGCCCACTTGGAGAACCTCATTAAACACCTCAAGCAGATCAAAGGGATCACCGGTATTACACGCTTTGATTCAAATAACTGATTCCATCACGGTGTTTGTATATCGGTGCGATATTGCGTAAATTTCATCTGTAACAACTTTTTCGTCAGCGGCAGATGAGAGATCGCTAAACTTGCGTTATATGCCGCCTATGTAAACTTGCATATAAAGGCAACTTTAGCTAAATTTGTACAATTAACTTTCGGATGATGACTCAAACGGAAAACTACCAGACGGTAAAGAAAATTTTCGAGGCGTATTTGGAGAACAAAAGCCTGCGCAAGACGCCCGAGCGCTACGCTATTCTTGAAGAGATTTACTCCAGGAACGATCATTTCGATGTGGAATCGCTTTACATCCACATGAAGAACAAAAAATACCGCGTTAGCCGGGCTACGGTATACAATACGCTGGAATTATTGGTTTCCTGCGATTTAGTGACCAAACACCAGTTTGGCAAAAACATGGCGCAGTTTGAGAAATCTTACGGATACAAACAACACGACCACATCATCTGTATCGAGTGTGGCAAAGTCGTGGAGTTTTGCGACCCCCGTATCCACCAAATCCAAAGTATGGTGGGCGAACTCCTGAAATTCGACATCAAGCACCACTCGCTAAATCTATACGGCGTCTGCAACGATTGTTCCGAAAAAAAGGGCACCGACTTACCTGTATCTCCCGCAACCAAGAATGTGTTGGTAGAGACCGATTGAATGTGGACAGTGACATGCATCGCATCTTCCTTTTCGATTTAAAGCGGCAAGAATTTCAAAATAATGTTAGATTTGCCCCAAACTTGGTATGCTTTACAGCCGCATCATGACGCACGGCTTACCTACCATTTCATTCATTACTATTTTTAATTTTTCAACGCTAATAAACTATGCAAGTTGATGTGCTTCTGGGCCTACAATGGGGAGACGAGGGAAAGGGCAAGATTGTAGACGTACTTTGTCCAAAATATGACATGATCGCTCGTTTCCAAGGTGGCCCAAATGCTGGCCATACCCTGGAATTTGACAACCAAAAATATGTTTTGAACACCATTCCGTCGGGTATTTTCAATAAAGGCACGCTCAACCTCATTGGCAATGGTGTAGTTATCGACCCCATTATTCTGAAAAGGGAACTCGACACCTTAAAGAAAAATGGCTTTGATCCGGTGGCGGCCGGCAAGCTGGTAATAGCACGGAAAGCACACCTCATCCTTCCCACCCATCAGTTACTTGACGCCGCATCAGAAAGTAAAATGGGTGCTGGCAAAATCGGCTCTACCCTCAAAGGTATCGGTCCGACATACATGGACAAAACCGGGCGAAATGGCCTGCGCGTAGGCGACACTACCCTTCCCGACTTCATGGAACGCTATCAACGCCTTGTCGAAAAGCACAAATCCATCCTATCCCATTACGGCGAGATTCCCGACTTCAGGGAACGTGAGCAGGCGTTTTTGGATGCCGTCGAATTTCTTAAGACCATTCCACATGTGGATAGCGAGCATTTGGTAAACCGGTACCTTAGCGAAGGAAAAAGCATCCTTGCCGAAGGCGCGCAAGGGACCCTGCTGGATATCGATTTCGGCTCCTACCCCTTTGTCACGTCATCCAATACCACTACTGCTGGCGCATGCACGGGGCTGGGTATTTCACCGGCCAAAATCGGTGGCGTAATCGGTATCTTCAAAGCTTACTGCACACGGGTGGGTGGTGGCCCGTTCCCTACCGAACTTGAAAACGAAACCGGGGAGAAACTCCGTCAATTGGGTCACGAATTCGGTGCTACTACCGGGCGTGCACGGCGCACGGGATGGATTGATCTTCCAGCGCTTAAATATGCCATCATGCTCAACGGCGTTACCGAATTAGTGATGACGAAAGCAGATGTACTAAGCGGTTTCGATAGCATACAGGTTTGTACCCACTACATCCAAAACGGCGAGAAAATCGATTACATGCCTTACGACATCATCAGTGTGCCGCCCGAGCCGGTGTACGAGACGCTGCCGGGATGGGACCAAGACCTATGCCACATCACCGAGCCCGGCCAAATACCGCGGACGCTCCAAGACTACATTGCGTATTTAGAGCGCCATCTCGGCGTGCCTATTCGGTACCTGTCGGTTGGTCCCGACCGCAAACAGACACTCGTGTTGAGTTAGCGTTAGTATTGCCATGGTATCTTTGGCGTGCCACCTGGACGATAGTGAGGCATTCATCCAAAAAGCGTTGCAATGGGCAGCTCAATTTGACCACGTTTGCTACCTCGACTCCAACGGCTATCGCGACAATTACGGAAACATCAATGTGTTTATCGCCGTAGGAGCTACGGCGTCTTTCGTAGCCGATGGTGGAAACACCTTCACGTCCTTGCAGCAATTCCTTGATGGTTACCCAAACACTTGGGTACCCGGCTATCTGGGATACGATTTGAAAAATGAGCTTGAACACCTCCAGTCGCAACACCCCAACCGGACGGGATTTCCGGACGCCTATTTTTTCGTTCCCGAATATACTTTCCTTATCGGCCAGTTTAATGTGGAAATTAAAGGTCGTGACCCTCAGCGCATTGTCGATCAAATCCACGCGATCGAACCTGTAGAGGAATCGCCTGGCTTTAACGGGAAGCTGAAATACCGGATGAACAAGACGGCATATTTCGCAGCGTTTGCCGATCTGCAGCGCCACATCCGCCAAGGTGACGCTTACGAGGTAAACCTTTGCCAGGAATTTTATGCTGAAAAAGCGATGCTCAACCCGCTAGCCGCTTACCGTCGGCTCAACGAGGTGTCGCCCACCCCCTTTTCATGTTTCTTTAAATTCGGGCATAAATATATCTTATCCGCTTCGCCGGAGCGCTTTTTATCGAAAAGCGCCAACACCCTCCTTTCCCAACCCATCAAGGGCACCGCGCCACGTGGTAAAGACGCCATCGAGGACGAACGGATAAAAGCCAACTTGGCTACCAATCCGAAGGAAATCAGTGAAAACATCATGATTGTCGACCTGGTACGCAATGACCTCACGCGCAGCGCTTCACCGGGCACGGTAAAAGCCGCCCAACTATTGCAAATTCATAGTTTTAAACAAGTCCACCAATTAATTTCAACCGTCACCTGCCAGATACGGGATGACGTTGGCATGGTAGAAACCCTCCGAAATACATTCCCGCCGGGGTCAATGACCGGTGCGCCGAAAATCAGTGCCATGAAACTCATCGATCATTATGAAAACAGCCGTCGGGGGGTATATTCGGGGGCGTTGGGCTATTTCAGCCCACAAGGCAACTACGATTTTAGCGTCGTTATTCGCACGCTTTTATACAATGCGGAAAACGGCTATCTGTCATTCCATACAGGTGGTGCGATTACTGCCAATGCAGACCCGGAGCGAGAGTACAACGAGTGCCTATTGAAGGGAAAGGCTTTGTTTGAAGTACTCAAAGGCCATTGATTGGGGGTAGTTTCCCGACAATCACCTTAACCATCTTGTCGTAATCCAAATAGGTATTGGCTAGCCGCTGCACCTCATCAGGCGTGATTGTATTAACAACATCTGTATAATAATCGTAATAATCCAAATCGAGGCCTGAGAAATAGGTATTTTTGAATTTGTCGGCGTGCGAAAATACGTTTTCTAAGCTACCGAGCATGGAGCCCATCATATAGTTACGTACCACCGCCAACTCGGCTTCCGGCACCGGTTCATCCCGCAATCGACGGATTTCCTTCTCGATCTCGGCCAACGTCGCTCCTGTGGCTTCTACACCAACTTCAGAAGCGATTGTTAAAAAAGCACCATGCTTGAGGGACGCCAAACCCGAACCGATGTTGTACGTATACCCTTTATCTTCGCGGATATTGGCCATCAGTCGCGAACCGAAATAGCCTCCGAGCAACGTATTGACTACTTGTAGACCGGGGAAATCAGGATGGGAACGTTGAATACTCCGACTACCCAACCTAATTGCGGATTGGAGCGCATCCGCCCGTTCTACCACGATGGGTTCTGCGGTCGAAACCGGCGCAGAGGCAGGTGGGCCATCGTTCGGGGTAACGCGACCATCGTTTTGCCATTCATCACCGAAGAGCTGCTCCAGCATGCGGATAACCTCATCCGTCACCTTTCCGGATACCACCAACGAGCTGTTTTCCGGCCGATACTGCTTACTAAACAACGACAGTAATTCATCACGATCAACACGCTCATAATCAATCGCATCTGGCGTATATCCATAACGTGTAGCTCCAAATATGGCCCGGTTAAACTCCCGCCTAGCTACAAAGCTGTTTTTCTTGAGAGACACCTGAAGCTTTTGTACATTGTTTCGGATATAGGTTGCCAGTTCCTTTTCCGGGAAAGTCGGGTCAACAAGGATTTCCTTTACCAGCGGTAGCAGGGACGGCAGGTGCCTGTTGAGTGAAAACAAGGTCAACGACGATTGGTCATAGCCAAACGACGGCACCAAGAAAGCACCGTGAAAATCCACTTGTTCCGCAAGCTGGGCACTATTATGAGAACCAGTGCCTTCCAATAGCATATCGCATACGCAGGTATTCAGCAAGCCGCGATCCTCGGTGGTAAAAATGTTTCCAACAATCCACTCTATCCGAACCAGCTCCTGGTCGCCCGAGTCAAAAACGAAAACCTGTAAGCCGTTTGCGAATCTCAGGCGCTGCGGCTTAATCAAATGAAATCGGGTCGTGGCAAAATGGGCAGGTGCCGTTGTTCTATTGAGCATGTTCATTGGCTAAATAAATCAGGGTAGATGAATTTTCTTTCCTAAATAATTGTCGGGCATGCTGTTGGATGTCCGCCTCGGTAACTGCGAGGTAGCGCGCCGTTTCATGGTTAAAGCCATCGGCATCGCCCAGCAGTTCAAAATAAGCCAGGTTCATGGCTTTCTCCAAAATGGCCATCTCCGCAAAAACCATGGTCGATTCGATTTTGTTCTTCACCTTCTCCAGTTCGTACGACGCAATCAACTCGGAGCAAAGCTGCTCCAGCTGTTCCCAGATAGCTTTTTCTGCAGCATCCATGGGAACGTTCGGAAGTGGCTTTCCTTCCACCACCAATAGTCCGGGATCTATACTGCCTGTTTGATATGCGTTGATTTCGCTAAACAATTCATTATCTTTCACCAACCGGCGGTACAGTCGCGATGACGGTCCTTGGGAAAGCAGGTCGGTAATCAGGTCCACGGCATAATAACCCGCGTCGTTACGTGCCGGGCTGTGGAAAGCGATGTAGATGGCATGCTGCGGAACGTCGGCGTATACCACCTCCCGACGGGCCTCCTGCTGTGGAGGCTCTGGCGGAAGCTGGCGTTTCGGTTTCCCGCCACCCGGTATGGGACCAAACCATTTTTCGGCAAGTTCCTTCACGTTAGCAGTCTCGACATTCCCGGCCACAACCAAGTACGCATTTGCTGGCGTATAATAGGTAGCAAAAAATTTCCTTACATCCTCCATTCGCGCATCTTCAATGTGGGCGAGTTCTTTGCCGATGGTGGCCCAACGATACGGATGAACGTGGTAGGCCATTGGTCGCAATCGCAACCACGTATCACCATAAGGTTGGTTGAGGTATCGTTGTTTAAATTCTTCACACACCACATTCCGTTGCACATCGAGGCTCTTCTCATTGAACGCGAGTTCCAGCATGCGGTCGCTCTCCAGCCAAAAAGCCGTCTCGATATTGGCAGCAGGCAGCGTAATGTAATAGTTGGTGATGTCGTTGCTGGTAAAAGCGTTGTTCTGCGCCCCTGCGGCTTGTGATGGCCCGTCGAAATTCGGGATGTTCGCCGAACCGCCGAACATCAAGTGTTCAAACAGGTGTGCGAATCCGGTCTGCTCGGGGTTCTCGTCCCGGGCGCCCACGTCATACAGTATGTTAACCACAGCCATGGGTGTGGCGTTATCTTGATGTACTAATACACGCAGCCCATTGGCCAGCGTAAATCGATCGAAAGAAACCATTCGCTATTTGATATGATATATTGTCAACATGTCAGCCAATCTACATCCTGTCTAAGCATGGAAAGGGTGAAGGCTTCCGCGCTCCCGGGAGCCGGTTTGAAGTCGTACGCCCATTGCGCTTGCGGCGGCAGGCTCATCAAGATCGACTCGATACGGCCATTCGTTTCCAGCCCGAACTTCGTTCCCGCATCATATACGAGATTAAACTCCACATACCGGCCACGCCTCAGGTATTGCCACTGCTTTTGTTGTTCATCGAAGGTCTTATGGCGGTTCCTGTTTACCAACTCCGAGTAAACGGGTACGAATACGTTACCCAAGCTACACGAAAAATCCAAAATATCCGTCCAGTCCATGCCTGTTTTTTCAGCCGTGAGCCGATCGTAGAAAACGCCACCTATACCGCGTGTTTCTTGGCGATGTTTGATATAGAAATAGCGATCTGCATGGGCTTTGAACTCGGGATAAAACGCCTGACTATACCGGTCACAAACGGTCTTCAACGACCGATGGAAATAGGAAGCATCTTCCAACTGCACATAATGCGGAGTCAGGTCTATTCCTCCTCCAAACCATCGGACCTGCTCATTCAACTCGAAATACCGGATATTCATGTGTATGATGGGCACAAACGGATTGTTGGGATGGATCACAATGGATACACCCGTTGCGAAAAATTGATCGTCATCCACGTTAAAAGCCTTCTTCACAGGCTCCGGCAATACGCCATGTACAGCCGAGAAGTTTACTCCGCCACGTTCAATGGCGTTCCCCTGTTGGATGATACGGGTGCGGCCACCACCACCGCCGTCGCGCTGCCATAGCTCTTCGGCAAAGGTAGCGCCGCCATCCAGTGCTTCCAATCCGGTGCATATTTCGTCTTGTATCGCCTTATACCGTTCTGCGATGTCTTGCTTGTCCATACCTATTATACCCTTCTTTAATATCCTACGGCCACATCGTCTCCCCGTGGGTCCGCACCGCCTTGCAATGTGCCATCCGGCAACACCAAGATGGCATCTACCCGGCCGATGGCGCGCCTGGTTACCAATTTATAGCCGGTTGTTGTCAACGCATGGCGTACCGGTTTGCTGATTGCTTCCTTTTCCACGGCTACCTCATCAGGCAGCCATTGGTGGTGGAATCTTGGCGCCGACACCGCCTCCTGCATATCCATTTCAAAATCCACTACATTCAGAATGGTTTGAAACACGGATGTTATAATTGTAGATCCGCCAGGCGTACCCACAACCATAAACAATTGACCGTCTTTCTCGAGGATGGTCGGTGTCATCGAGCTCAGCATCCGCTTGCCTGGTTCGATGGCGTTGGCCTCACCACCTGTGAGTCCAAACATATTTGGTGCTCCGGGTTTTACGGAGAAATCGTCCATTTCATTGTTCAATAGAAACCCTGCACCTGCCACGACCACCTGTGAGCCGTATGATCCGTTAATGGTAGTGGTAATGGCTACCGCGTTCCCGTCTTCATCCACAATAGAAAAGTGGGTGGTTTCCTCGTGTTCCATCTGAGGGATCTCACCCGCATAAATATCACTGCTGAACGACGCATGGCGAAAATTCAGGTTACGCATACGATCCGCGTTATAGGCCGAGTCGATGAGCATCGCATGCGGCACCTCATAATAATCTGGATCACCTAGATGGGTTGCACGGTCGGCATATACCCGCCGTTCCGCCTCAATCATCACACGCATCGTCGAATCACGTTGGAAGCCCCATTTTGGTATCGGAAACGCTTCTACCGACTTCAACATGGAAATCAGCGCAATACCACCACTGGATGGTGGCGGCATAGATACCACCCGGTATCCCCGGTACGTGGATTCTACGGGCACCCGCCACTTGGCTTCATAGTTCTTAAGATCATCGTAGCTGATTATACCGTTCCCATTCGCCATTTCTTCCACGATACGGTCCGCTGTTTCGCCTTCGTAAAAACCCGCTCTCCCCTGCTGGCTAATCAACGTTAGCGTATGTGCCAGATCGGGTTGAAACAACGTATCGCCGGCCACCCACTCGGTTGCTTTTACGAATGCCGTTCCCTGGGGGTTGTACTTTTCGAAGTCTTTTTTTCTGCCATTGAGCTCACGTGCTTGCATTTCTGTAATAGCAAACCCCTGCTGTGCTAAACGAATAGCCGGTTGCAGCAACATCGCCCAGTCCAGTTGGCCATACCGCGCGTGGGCTTTCACCATACCATCTACCGAGCCGGGAACACCCGAAGCCAACTGGCCGCGCAAACTCAGGTCCACAATCGGATTACCCTCATTGTCGAGGTACATATCAGCCGTTGCCGCCCCCGGTGCCGCTTCACGGAAGTCCAGCGAGGCGAACTCGCCTTTGGCACTTCGGTATACCATGAAACCGCCGCCACCGATGTTGCCTGCGTTGGGATACACAACAGCTAGGGCAAACTGCACGGCTACGGCTGCATCCACAGCGTTGCCCCCATCTTTTAGCACTTGCAGGCCCACGGCAGAAGCCTCGGGGTGGGCGGTGACCACCGCGGCGTGTTCGTACGAAGCGGGCTGAACCCGATCACCAAGGGGGCTGCACGATGTGGTGGCATTGCACACAGCGGCCGCAATCAGGACGCACACCCAGGTTCTGTGTTCGGTTCGTGTATACCACATGGTCAAGTTAATTTATCGGCTAATATTTTCATTTCCGTTGCGGGCTGCTGGTGTTCATACAACACCCGGTACACAGTCTTACATATGGGCAGCTCGATCGCGTGCTTCCGGCAAATCTGTTCGATGCAATTGGACGCATAATACCCCTCGGCAACCATGTTCATTTCCAATTGCGCGGACTTAACCGAATATCCTTTGCCGATCATGTTTCCAAAGGTACGATTCCGGCTGAATTGTGAATACGCCGTCACCAATAAATCACCCAGGTAGACCGATTCTTTGATATCACGTGCTATCGGATGAACGGTATTGACGAAGCGTGCCATTTCATTGATGGCGTTAGACACCAATACCGCTTGAAAATTGTCCCCGAATCCGACGCCGCGGCACATGCCCACAGCCACCGCATAGATATTTTTGAGTACCGCCGCATACTCCGTTCCGTAGATATCGTCCGAAACATTGGTTTTGATATACCGGGTACGTATCAATGCCGCTACAGCGCTCGCAGCGGCGACGTTTTGCGAAGCCACGGTAAGGTATGAAAGTTTTTCGAGCGCCACCTCCTCTGCATGGCATGGGCCGCCGATCACAACGATGTTGTCGATGGGTATATCGAGTTGTTCCTGAAGGTAATCACCTACGATCCGGTTTTCATCGGGTACGATTCCCTTGATGGCAGACACGATGACCTTACCACGGAGCATCGCCGGTGTGATACCATGCAATGCTTCTTTCAAAAATGCCGCAGGTGTGTTCAATATTAAGATATCCGCCTGCTCAACGACTGCCCGTACGTCTACGTGGATATGGCGTTTGGGAATTTTCACGGTTACCGCGCTCAGGTAGTTCGGATTGTGTTTGTACGTGCGGATATAGTCAGCCGTTTGCCGGTTGCGCACCCACCAATGTATCGATTTGTCCGTTTCGTTATCCCCCAGCATTTTCACCATAGCTGTTGCCCAACTTCCACTCCCTATAACCCCTACCGCTTGCTTTTTAGATTCCATGAGCTCGTATTATCCAATTGCGGCGATTTGCTTCGATCGCCGATCATTAACAAAAAAAAGCCCCTCAATTCGACATCAAGAGGCTCCGTGGTACGCCAATCAGGATTCGAACCTGAGACCGACGGTTTAGAAAACCGTTGCTCTATCCAGCTGAGCTATTGGCGCATCCAATTTCCGGTGCAAATTTAGTTAAAATTGTGAGAATAGTAAACTATAATTGCGGCTGCCACCCGTGTCAGTATACCCGACCGTACTTCCGCTTGCGCGCCTGGTGTTGGCCTATCGCGGCCAGCAGCAGCAGTACACAGGGCAGCGCTACGTTGACCGACTGCCAAAACACCCGCTCCTCTTGTACTTTAATTCCATTCAATAGGCGCAATTTCAGCTCCTTTGCGCGCAGATCTATAATGGCTCCATCGTCGATGAGGTAATCCACTGCGTTCAGGAGAAACGCTTTATTGCCGTATTGCTGCTCAGTATACCGGTCCCATCCGAGCGGATAGGGCGACCCGTCGGTTTGGCTGATCTGGCTGCTGAACACATCGCCATCCGCAATGGCAATCATCTTGGCATACTTGCCTAACCGCGGTGTGACCGCCCCTTCCGGAATCCCCTCGGGGATCGGCCGATCGGCAAACACGGAAGGAAACTCACCCGCCAACAACGCCGCCACGGGGTGTGGTTGGTCCCTAAATGCTGTCGGATCCGGCTGCTCGGCAGCCATCTGCAAAGATAAGGTAACGGGCACAGGTAATACGCGTGAGAAAGGCGAAGAAGCGAGCAGGATGGTCTTCGTTATTCCGGGCACGGCAATGGTGTCAAGCGTGCCGGCGAACTCGCTACGTATGCCATCAAGGTTCTTTACAATGGGTTGGTTGCTATTAGGCACAAAAACCGGGTAGAATGGCCAAGATGCCAGTTCGATAGCCGATTGGTTTGCTGCGCCCCCTACGGTGAGCGGTATCTTGGCGCTGTTCAGGTCAGCAACGAGGTTGTAGTTGAACCGTATACCATATGTAAATAGCAGGTCGTCGATATGGAGTTGCCTTGCCACGGCGGTCTGCCGTCCATCGGAACGCAAGCTATCCAAATGGGCATCCAACTGGTCAATGGCCCAGAGCATACTGCCCCCTCCCATCAGGTAGTGGTTTATTTTGTATTTTTCCACTTCAGAGAATGGTTCCGTCGGCTTCGCGATGATCAGCACATCCAATTTGCTAAGCCCTTCCATCGTGATGCTGTCTAAATTGACAAACCCCACTTGATAGCTGTTCATCAAGCTCTGGATCGCATCGTATAACACGAGGTTGTCCGGTTCGCCATGTCCTTCGGTAAATCCAATGAGTGGCCGACCGCCGTCGGCAGCTTTTCGGATGGCAGAAACCAGGCTATATTCAAGGTTTTGAATGGAATTATTCAGTGCCGTCTCATGCGATTGATTCATTCGGCTTTGCAACAGGTTTACCGGAATATCCGTATCGCCACACGTTACCAAGGCAGCCGGATACACCAGCCGTTGCGAGAGCCCTACCGCTGTGCGCACATTGAGGTTAGTCGGCATCACGCCGTGTTCGGCGAGCACTTCGGTGTTTTCGCGCTGCTGCTGCGCACTGCCATCCAGGGGGTTGACGACCGTAAAGCTCAGCCTTCTGGAGGAATACCCTTTCAAATCCCGTAGCATATCGGTCGTCGCACGTTTCAGTCGCTCAAAACCGGCAGGTAAATCGCCATCCAACAGCACCGTGACATGGACCGGCACTTGGAGTTCCTTTACCGTTTTTACTGAAATAGGTGAAAGGGTAAACCGTTTATCTGCCGTGAAGTCTATCCGGCCGAAAATCCATGAGGCGAACACGTTAACCAAGGCTACACAAGCAACAACCGTAAGTACACGCAATGCAATCGTCTTCATCTGCCATCGGTCGCGTAGCAACCACAGGTGTGCCGCTGCTAGAAAAACAAACACCAAGCTGACGAAGTAAACGAGGTCGCGGCTATCCAATACCCCCCGACTGATCGCATCGAAGTGGAATTGGATACCCAATGATGCGATGTGGTAGGCTATGGTAGAGAACGCCGCCAATCCGCTTAGCGATTCGAACGCATAGAAAAGTAAAAAGCAACCAAACAAGGCAACAAGAAACGCTACGATTACATTCCGGCATAGCGCTGAAGCGAAAACACCTATCGCGCAAAAAGCAGCGCCCAATAGAAACAGCCCGATGTAGGAGCCGATAATCCCGCCTGTGTCAACGTTACCCACCGGCGTAGCAAGTTGGTATACGGAAATGTAATAAACGGCGGTAGGTATCAACGCCAGTAACACAATGGTAAGGCTGCCCAAGAACTTACCCAATAAAATATGGTGCATCCGTATCGGCCGGGTAAGCAGGAGTTGCCAAGTCCCTTCATTTCGCTCCCCTGCGATACTCCGCATGGTAATGGCCGGGATTAAAAACATGAAGAGATAAGGGCTCAACTGGAAAAAATCATCAAGCGAAGCATAGCCATGGGCCAGTATGCTGGTATCCGGAAACACCCACATTAAAAGGCCGGTTGCAAACAAAAATAAACCTATTGCCAGGTAGCCGATCAATGAATTGAAAAAAGTAGCAATTTCTTTTTTATAGATGCTGCGCAAACCATTTAACTTTTGATGGTTCGAAAATAGGAAAACAAGGCGACATCGCAAACAAGTCTGTCAAACCGGCCACACGCACCATTAAGTTTAATTGCGTTATTTATATCCGCCTGATAATGTAGCCATTGCTGAAAAAAGCACAATTGAATTTGCAAAATGTGCAAGAGTTTGTACTTTTGCGCCGGAGAGTTGGCAGAGTGGTCGAATGCGGCGGTCTTGAAAACCGTTGACTGTTAAAGGTCCGGGGGTTCGAATCCCTCACTCTCCGCCACTCAAAATGAAGCCCGGCAATAGCCGGGTTTTTCTGTTTAACAAGCGAGCCAAGCCCTCACTCTCCACGGAGAGTGGCTTCCCCAATAAGCCCCCTCTTTTTTTCGTAAACACACAACCGTTTCTCTTTCATTTTCAATTAGTTATTCGAAATATAAACTGCAGAGATAGACATATCAAATAAGAAGCGAAAAGGCACCTATTCTTAAATTTCTATCTTTGTTGTAGAATTTCAATGGGTTGGCCATTTGGTTATATGGACATTACCTAACTATTAAATTCTAATCAGAAATGGAGTACATAAAAACAACACCTTACAAAGAATTAGAACCTTTTATTAATTTCTATTGGGAACTGAAAGGAAGTGAACTAGGCGGACAATGGGAGCGGGTTTTTCCTGATGGCTGTGCAGGTGTAGTAATGAGTTTAGGAGACAATTGTTTAACAGACAACGGTTCGGTCTCTATGGAATTTGGAAAAACTTACGTAGTTGGCGCAATGACTTCATTCAAAGATAGTTTTATTGACAGTGATACATATTTATTGGGTGTGTGTTTTAAGCCTGCAACTTTCACTAATTTTTATGACTATGTCTCCCAACATGTATTAACTAATGACACTGTTGAGTTTGAAAAATCCAGTTCATTTAAAGTTGATAAAATCCTTCGCAACCCATTCGATTATCTCAACCGATTTTTTTCGGACAGAATAAAAAACAAGACCAAACAATTACAGGCAGTCATTAATGATATACATTCAGCAAACGGACAAATTAGTGTCTACGACCTGTCGAAACGACATTTTACAACTGTAAGACAATTAGAACGGAGTTTTAAGAAGAACATTGGGGTATCACCCAAAGAATACTCGAATATTATTCGTTTTCAAAATGCTTTGAGCATAATTAGAAATTCAGATGAAAATCGGAGCTTATTGGATATTGCATTTGAGTGTGGCTATTATGACCATTCGCACCTAATCCATGATATTAAGAGGAACACAGGGTTGGTTCCTTCACAAATTTAATTTTGTCGCATTTTTCCAAAGCATCAGTATTTGTCTAAGACTAATTTTGTAGAATATTAAAATTTAAGACAAATGCGTAAAATATCACTTTTCATTGCAATGAGCTTAGACGGTTACATCGCAAAACCGAACGACGACCTCAGTTTCTTAAACCTTGTACAAAGGGAAGGCGAAGATTATGGCTACGGCAAATTTACTGACAGCATCGACACTTTGATTATTGGTAGGAAGACGTATGATTACGTGCTCAAGAATGTCGGCGTTTCCCATTATGACAACGGGCAGAGGGATGTATATGTTGTCACAAGAAACCAAAGACCAAAGATAGGCAGGACAACCTTTTTCACCGGAAGTCTGCCTGATTTGGTCAAAAAATTGAAGTCTGAAGATGGAAAAAACATTTATTGTGATGGTGGAGCGGAAGTAATCAATGAATTATTGAAGCACGACCTCATCGACGAATTTATCATTTCGGTTATACCGGTTTTGTTGGGCGAAGGCACAAGGCTATTTAAAGATGGGCGACCGGAACAACAACTCGAATTCGCGCAGGTGGAAACATTTGACACAGGATTAACCCAGTTGCATTACAAGAAAAAACAGTGAGCCGTTAACTGGTACTCTTGTCCACAATTGTTTGAAAATGATCACACAAATGACTTCACATTAAGCAATAACAATTTTTTCTATACAAAATTTAGTATTTTTGTATTATGGATACCATACTTATTCGTCCAAAGAACAAAACACAGCTGGAGGCTATTAAAGCTTTTGCTAAGGCATTGAAGATGGATTTTGAAACTAATGCTTCAGAAAGTCCGTATGATCCGGAGTTTGTCAAGAAAATTCTCGACGGCCGGGAAGATGTCAAAAATGGCAAGGGAGTTAAAATTGCCCTAGAAGACTTATGGAAGTAATCTATACTCCGCAGGCAGTTGAAGATTTGAACTACTGGAAAAAGTCTGGAAACAAAGCCATTCAAAAGAAAATACAACAACTTATCCTCGCCATTATAGAAAATCCATTTGAGGGAATTGGTAAACCTGAACCCTTGAAACACCAACTGTCCGGTTCCTGGTCAAGGCGGATCAATCGTGAACATCGCATAGTTTATGAAATTTACAATGATCATACCGTAGTGATTCTTGAAATCCAGTCACTCCGCGGCCACTACCTGAAATAACTATTGCACGCCATATCGTTGATGATATTTGTGGCATATTGACCTTCAAAAAGCATCAATAATTGAACAAGGGGTTCGACTGTAATCCCTGACACTCCGCCACCCAAAATGAAGCCCGGCAATAGCCGGGTTTTTCTGTTTAAAGAGGCGAGCCAAGCGTGCTTGAGCGAAGCCAGTTAAACAGAAAAAGGAATGAGCGTAGCGAATGGCTTCATTTTGGGTGAAGCCCCCCTCTCGGGATGGCTGCGGCCTTTGCATGTGGGGATTGAGCAACGCAGCCAATCCCTGTGCAACAAGGGCAAGATGTATTGAAGTTGGCTACGGATGATGAGTTGGGAAGAAAATTGCAGGATTTGGAATTATTATAAGACGGTTAGTTTCGAACGTAAGCATTGATGTGGTACAAATGCCTATTGAGCGTATACGAATTTCTATTATTTGTATTTGAGAGACAGTTTATCTAAATTTGTATATGGCTATATCATTAGATTCATCTTTGAATGAGCAACAGCTGATGATGTTGCGACTTTTCAAAAAGCCGCTGCCGGAGGCGGATTTTCAGGAACTACGTAAATTGGCGGTCAAGCTATTGAGTAAAAGGCTGGACGAAACTGTAGAAGCTTGGGAGACCGATAAAGAGATCGATGATTCTTATTACGACAAATTGAGTAAAGGACACTTCAGGAAATCGAAGCAGTGAAATACTCCCGTGTATCCATCATTTTACATCACCTTAGCAAGATTTCCAAGCTGTTTTAATTTCCGACCTAAATCATCTGTCCAGGGTAGACCGATACAAAGACGCATACAGTTTTGAAATTGCTTTTGTAATGTAAACATTCTACCCGGTGCAATGCTTATATGCCTTTTAAGAGCATAATTGTAAAGCTCTGTTGTATCAATTTCTTTCGGAAGTTCTACCCACAGGGCAAGCCCCCCTTGAGGTCGGCTTATTTTGGTTCCTTGCGGAAAATGTTCTGCAATAGTAAGCGCAAAATGCTGATAATTTTCCTGTAACCTTTTGCGGAAATGCCGAAGATGATTTTCATACCTACCTGTCATTAAAAAGTTACCAACCGCTTCATTAATAACAGAATTAGAGGACAAAGAATGTACAAGTTTCAGTTTTAATATCTGGTCTTTGTATTTACCCGGAGCAACCCAACCCACACGATAACCCGGAGCAAGGGTTTTAGACACAGAACCGCACCACAAAACATTACCGTCCGTATCAAAAGACTTACAGCATTTCGGACGTTCAGCGTCAAAATAAATATCCCCATAAGTATCGTCCTCAATAAGCGGAATATTATACTTTGACAACAGGGCTACAACTTCTTTTTTGCTTTCATCAGGCATACAATATCCCAAAGGCGTATTGAAATTAGGCACTAACAGACAGACATCTATTTTAGGTAATAGTTTTTTCAAAGCATCAATATCAATTCCGCTAACAGGATGCGTTGCAATTTCCAATACATTCAAACCTAAACTAACGGCAAGTTGCAGAATACCCGGATAACAAGGGCTTTCCAATGCCAACGTATCGCCCGGTTTGGTTAATGCCATAAGACACAGAGCCAAAGCGTTCATACAGCCATTAGTCGTTATCAAATCGCTTTCCTTTACAGTCCCTTCCCAAGCCAATGAACGGGTAGCAATCATTCTTCGCAGTTTTTCATTACCCTGTAAAGGCTCGTATTCCGTTCCCCCTTCTTTCAGTTCCCTTGTAGCAAGCATAATTTCTTTTTTCAGTTTTGCCAATGGCAAAAGATTACCAGACGGCACACCAATAGAAAAAAGCGTTAAATCGTTACGCCCCATAGTAGCATAAACACCGCTGATTAATTCGTTTGGTTCTATATTATTAGCAACAGGTAAGGGTTTGCTTGCTTCAGGCAATGAAAGTTTCAGGTAATTCAATGGACTTACAAAATAACCCGATTGAGGTTTTGACTGTACGAGTGATAGGGCTTCTAATTCAATAAAAACCCTTTTGGCAGTATTGATGCTTATTCCGTGTTCCTTGCTCAATATTCTTACAGACGGCAATCGCTCACCTGCTTTCAGCACACCTGTTTTAATTTTATTGGCAATGTTACCAGCTATCTCGTTGTATATAAAATCTTTCTTCACCATGTAAATTTAACTGTGTCCATTGAAATAACCAAAACTGTGACTGTGTTTATTTATTTTCTTTGCCGAATTTTGCATCAAAATTTAATACAGTACCAGAATTAAGTATGGGTAAAGTAAAAGAAAATACATCACAAGGTTGGTTGAATGGTTTTACCGGTGTGGTATTATTCAGTGGTTCATTACCCGCCACGAGAGTAGCGGTTTTAGAATTTAATCCAGTGTTCCTTACGGTTTCACGGGCTTCCATTGCAGGAATACTTGCACTTATCGCCTTGTTGCTATTTAAAGAAAAACGTCCCAACCAAGAGCAGATTTTCTCTTTGGCTATTGTGGCTCTTGGTGTGGTGGTAGGTTTTCCACTATTGAGTGCATTAGCATTACAGTATATCACTTCGGCTCATTCCATTGTCTTTGTGGGTATTTTACCCATGGCAACCGCTGTGTTTGGTATTATTCGTGGAGGCGAGCGACCGCGACCGATATTTTGGGTTTTCTCCATTATAGGTAGCCTTTTGGTTATAGGTTATGCGGTAGCACAAGGTCTAACAGCTTCCCCTGTTGGCGACATATTAATGCTTGGGGCTGTCATTCTTTGTGGATTAGGTTATGCAGAGGGAGCAAAACTAACAAAAACACTAGGCGGTTGGCAGGTGATCTCTTGGTCCTTGGTGATTTCCTTGCCTGTGATGTTGCCTCTTGCGTTTATCTTTATGCCTGCATCCTTTTGGGACATTAGCACGGGGGCTTGGGTTGGCTTGGCTTATGTATCGTTATTCAGTATGTTCATTGCTTTCATTTTTTGGTATAAAGGCCTGGCACAGGGCGGAACGGCAACCGTAGGACAATTGCAGCTATTGCAACCGTTTTTTGGATTGGCATTAGCGTCTTTTTTGCTTCACGAAAAAGTAAGTGTCGGAATATTAGCCGTTACAGCCGGGGTAATTCTGTGTGTGGCAGGAACAAAAAAATTTGCTAAATAAAAATTAACAAAAAGATAATGATAGCAGATATTCAAAAGAGTAACATCAACGATATAGAAGAAATATTCCGGCTTTACAAAATAGCAACCGATTTCCAAAAATCAAGGTTCACAGTCCATTGGCCGGAGTTTGAAAGAACCCTTATTGAAACAGAAATATTCGAACACCGGCAATGGAAAATAACCATTGAAAATAGAATTGCCTGTATTTGGGCAACCACATTTAGCGACCCACAAATATGGGGAGAACGAAACAATGAGCCGTCAGTATATATCCATCGAATTGCTACAAATCCTGATTTCAGAGGGCATAATTTCGTAACGGAAATCGTAAAATGGGCTAAAGAATATGCCAAAGAAAACGGCAAGAAATATATACACAGGGCCTACCAGCCCATTATGATAATGCAACCGTGAGTTTGTTCCAAATCGAACCGTAGCAGGGGCAACCATGTTAATACGTGATGAGGTGAATTTTAGTTACATATGTTATGAGGTTTGCTAAAATCGGTACTGATAAAAGAATTGGAAGAAAAACAAAAATATACAGAAGTATGAATGAAGAAATTTTACAAAACATTGCCACTATACAGGAACGGATAAACAATGCCTGTATAAACTGTGACAGAAACCCCGATGAAGTAAAATTGCTATTGGCGACCAAAACTGTACCTGCCGAACGTATCAGAATTGCATTACAGGCAGGCCATACATTGATAGCGGAAAACAAAGTGCAGGAACTTAAAGAAAAATATGAGGCACTACTGGATGTTCCACACACCAACCATTTTATCGGGCATTTACAGACCAATAAAATCAAAGACCTTTTGAAATACGATGTGTCCTGTATTCAGTCGCTTGACCGCTTGGATTTGGCAGAGAAGTTACATCAACGGTTACAGTTTGAAAACAAAACCATAGAAGTACTGATACAGGTAAATACTTCGTTTGAGGAAAGCAAATTTGGTACAAGCCCCGATAATGCCGTTGAGTTGGTAAAGCAGGTTGCACAATTGAAAACCCTGAAAATAAAAGGCTTGATGACCATAGGTCTGTTTAGTGCCGAAATGGAAAAAGTGCGTAAATGTTTTCGTTTGCTCAAAAGCATTCAACAACAGATTATTGCTTTGGATATACCCAATGTAGAAATGCAAGAGTTGTCGATGGGTATGAGTGGTGATATGGAAACAGCCATCGCAGAGGGAGCAACCATCGTGAGGGTAGGTACGGCAATCTTCGGACAAAGGCCCACGCCCGATACCTATTATTGGAACGAAAATCAGCCGTAGAATTTAATTCTTCGTGCCAACCCAGGCCAATCTTCCACGGCCATGTAATCGATCCATCAAATCCAGCGAGTCGCTTACCCGATCCCGCAACCGGCCGGGGTCAAGATCCGGACCGCAAAAACTAATTAAGCCGTTGCTTTTATACATGGGTATCCCCGCCTCGCGAATGTAGCCAAAGACTTTTTCCAACGGATCGTTGTAATGGATCGAAGCAGTTACGGTCGCTTGTTCGGGGATGCAACTTACACTTTTTATCCTCAAATCGTATTTTCGGTCCATCTCCAGCACAAAAGCCCGCATCGAGACGTTCCGGTAGGTCAATGTCTTCGTGGTCCACGCCACGGCCTTCCGCGGGTCCACCTGTGTCACATCAGACAATTTCATGGTCATATTTCCTTCGGCATCCGTGCAGCACCGGTCGTAGGTAACCTGATCGCCCATTCTGGTGAGTATCCTATACCCGTCATCGATGGGGAATTGGCCATCTACCCTCCCCCGCAGCAGTACAACCCTCGTATCCGTGCGGTTGGCCAACACGGTAAATTCCCCCTCCCGCGTTTCTAACCAACCATTGGCCGTATGGAGCACGAGTGTTTGCGGCCGCTGATCCGCATCCCGCCGAACCTCGACCAATGCCCGGCCTACCAAGTTGATTTCCATATTCGGAGCGCCTCGGTCCTCCATCGGAAAGGACAAGCTGGAGCCGGCATCCAACCGTATTAAGCTCCCATCCGGGAGCCTCACCACGCACTGCTGCTGTGCCCCGGTAACCACCCGGATGTCTGGCTGCTGGCCCGCCGAAGTGGCAAACTGCGACGGCAGCAGCACCACTTCGAGCACGCCATCGTCTCGGCGCCACAACTCCGCATCGCCAAAGCGATGTACCAATCCGGTTTCACCCTTACCTACCGGCGCGCTAACCTCAGCGCCCCAGTGTACGGTACAGGCGAATTCGGATGCCGGAATCCGGTTGCCGGGCATCACCAATTTTTCGTAGGCAGACGGCACCGTCCGCGCTGCCCGCCATTCGTTGATGGCCAACGTACTCCAACCGATCAACCACACCGCGGCTATACCGGCACACACCCGTATGCCCCGAGTAAGTAATAGCCTGATATACTGCTTCCGCTCCGCACGGATAATAGCACCGGCATCGATGCTTTGCTGCCCAGATACGCCCTTCGAGTATTCCGCTGCCATTTCCTCCAACACCCCCATCTCCACCTCAAGCAGCTTATCTTCTTCGTAGATCAATTGGGCCGCTTTGAGTAGCGCGGCATCCCGTCCACTCAATTTACCTTCCAGGCTCAGCCGGATGATTTTCTTGATAGTTGCCAAATCGTACATTATTTGTAACCCTCCTTCCTGCTTTTTCTAAGCAACTCCTTCAATTGCAGCTTAGCCAAACGCACATGGTTCTTAATGGTCTGTTCGCTCAGCTTCCGTATGCGCGCAATTCCTGCAATGCTGAGCCCATCGAGTATCCTCATCGTAAAGGCGATTCTTCGTTTGATGGGGAGTTTTTCAATCGCCCGGTAGACTTCCTGTACCCTTCGTTTATAAAAGTCATCATCAAAATCCGGATGGTTTTCCGGAATTTCCAAGTACGCACTGGTAGAGAAATCTACGTATTCTTCTTTGCTTTTCACCTTTCGTAAAGCGTCGCTCATCTTATAGCTCAGCAGTTTCAACAGCCATGCCTTCGGGCTTTCCACAGCCGCCAATTTGCGCCGCTTATTCCACACGTCGATGAATACGTCGTTTACGATAAGCCCGAGTAAGTCCTCATCGTAGGGAAGTAGCAATCTTAGTTTCGTTGTCAACGGGCCTTCATAACGCTTGATGACTGCGTTGAGCAACTGTTGCATCTCCCCTTCCTTCCGGGTTTTTGCAAGGAGCCCGAACAACTGCTTATCGGTATAGGTGTCATATGGATCCATGCCGGAAAAAAATCATGCGTCTATTGGTACTTTTTGTTTCCCCGCGGCGACTATACTTATGTATAGCGGGCAAACCATCAGTTAGTCTCGCTAAGTTAAGAACATAAAGTAAACAAAACAAGGAAAAGTAAAAATAAATACCTGATTAAAAGCAAGTTGCGGAAATCCGCAATGAGTAAACCGTATTGTCCAGTATCCAGTATTAAAACAAACCATGATGATCGAACAGTTACTTTTACTTAAACAAGCCATCGAAACGTTTCTCCATCCTACGGATGCACCTCCCATAATCTCGCACTGGAAGCACTTCGATCAGCAGCTCACCCAAATCGAAACCGCGGTGTATACCGCGTTCAAAAACAATCCGGACCAGGTGGCCGTATGGGATGCCCAGAACTTCCATACGGATCTGGTGCAGCTCATCGACCACCATACACCGGCAGAACCGAATGAGTGCGCTACCCCGCTACTTAAGCGCCTTCTTGAAACCCTGCAATTCTGCGAGCAGAAATTCCAGGTACCGATCAACCTAAAGGCTCCAGTGCCACGTTTGTACGAAAGCCAACTGCGCAGCCAGGTTAGCCAGCTGGAAGGCACCATTGCGTCTGCCTTGGCAGAAAAGCAAGTCAACCCGGTGCTCATCAACAAAATCACGCATGGCTTTCACCTCATCTGTAGCCAACCTACCGGCAAACTGAGTTACGCCACCTACCAATACCTGCGGCAATTCCTGCCCGCCCTCACCGACCTGAGCCAAAGCACGCTCTCAAAGGACTGGAACCTGCGTCTTTTCCGGTTTTTCATCCAGTACAATTACAACCACATGGGCATATACAATTGGTGGGAGCGCACCACCCAGCGGACCCTTCAACATAAAGATGCCATCGACTCCCTCGAATACATCTACCAGTTGATTAATGAAATCGAGCACATCGACCAGCGTACGCCATTGGGATACCAAACATGGCGAGAGCCACTGAAAAACCAGTTGCTAGCCTACCTCGAACGGCACAGAGCACTACTCGCGGACAAAAAGCTGGTCCAAGAGATCCAAGAACCCGCTAAACTAATCGTGAACATTCCGGTCGACGAACAAAACGTGCATTTCAACCAAGATTTCGAAGCCGGCGTTTACGCGGCGTACAGCAGCAAAAAAGAAGCGTCTGAAGCATACAGCAAGGTTATACTGGGCCCAGAAGGTGTAAAAATCTCGGCCCATTCGCTCCGCAAATCAGACAAGAGCAAGTATTACAGCGCGGCCGACCGGGTAGAAGAATCGCTAGCAGAAAAAAGGGAAACCATCAGCAAGGAATTTGGGCTACTGCTGTCTAGCCGGCGCAATCCATAAGATTTACGGAATCTGCAACTATTTGGGGGGCGGCGCATCCGCCCCCTAGCAGGCTCCAAAAGCCGGCATTAACCCCTCCCTAGTCTATATCCGAGCCGCATATCGCCCCCCTCGCTCTTCGTGCATGCCGCTACGACCATCCGCCCACCCCCCGGCTGGGGTCTTCCCTATCCTACCTTCGAAAGAAAATAACACAACAAGCATCAAAACGATAGGAGGATAACATGACAACGACTGGCATACATCAAGAAAAAACACGGGTTATCGAAAAGAAATCCATTCTATTAGGTATCATCAGGTTGGCGTTCCTGGCATTGTGGGTGGCGGTAGCCGTAGAGAAGCTGTGGGACCTCGCGAAGTTCCACAGCACCCTACGGCGTCAGCCCATCCCCGAGTGGAGCACGGACATCCTGTTCTGGTTGCTGCCGCTGGCAGAGCTGGGCGCAGCTGTACTGCTGGCCTGGCCGCGCAGCCGGAAACGCACCCATCACGGCATGTGGCTCTCGGCCGTGCTGATGCTGGCGTTTACGCTGTTCATTCTTTTCGGTGTGTTGGGCTGGTACGAAAAGCGGCCGTGCGGCTGCGGGTCGGTGATCAGCGGCCTCTCGTGGGATAACCACCTTTGGTTCAACGCTGCTTTCTTCCTGCTGGCAGTTCTTGGCGTGTGGCTTACGTGGCCTGTGCACGGGTACGGTCGTCGCGGACGGTACCGGAAGCCGGTCCGGCTGTTCGGGCAGTCGGATGGGGCCTCCGCACCTTCCGGACACTTTACCGATAAATTACGCGTGTTTGTTTTTCCTAAACATTTTCCACGGAAGTTCGCGGTATTCAGGCGCAGGGCCTTATTTAGAACGTTACCCTGCCTGTACGAAGGACGTAACACGCGCTCGCCCAGGGCAAGCGCGGAGGCACGTGACCGGAATCTCCACGTCAGTGACCGGATGAGTACAACGGCTTTAAAAGCCATAAGTTAAATCATACCTTTTTTTGGGGTGCTTTTTTTCCAAGTGCGAAAGAAAAGTCCATTATATGAAATACAATATTTCTAATTTTATTAAGCAATATGCTTTTATGTTGGCCCTCGCGGCTATGTTTGTAGGGTTTTCGGCGTTTAAGTATGCTGAACGGTTTGATGACCCTCAAGATGGATGGTATCTCGTTACCCCTTCTTCATCTGACCCGGATAATGAGAGCCTTCAGACGATAGGTAGCTCGACAATACCCGAACCGGATGAGACAAACGCTGAAGCGTGCGCTCAATTTGACAATGAGGGGAATGTATGTGCAATTAAGCTTACGTTTCACACAGATGAAAACGACGAGTATCCCCCTATGCCGACGACGGTCCAACAAGCAGAAAATGAAGACCTGATAGACGTGGACGGACGTTCGCGTTTGCCAGAGCCGGAGGAAACATTTTAGTTTCTTTTCTTTCTCTTGTTGAGTAGTTGGCCAGTGAAGCCGTCTCGAATTTTCGAGACGGCTTCATCATGCACGTCTATCTCCTGTTTTGTTCAATGTTTCCCGTACTGATTTCATTGTCAGGAATCGGCCAAACCCACCGCGCGCTTTCCGGAGTTAATTCATACCGTTGACCATTCACTTCACGAATTAACGTTGTTTGAAAAGCAACCTCCTTATTTAATCGACGCAGGTCTTCCCACCGAATCCCTCTCAACACAAGTTCCTTCCGTCGTTCTTTGATAACGAATTCAAGCAGTTCGTCTCGATTAAGACCCGCTATTGGCCGAAATGTATCAGAATCAAATCTTTTACTCAAAAGAAAATTCAAATCTTTATAAGCAGTTTCAAGGTCTCCCTCCCGGACAGCACACTCCGCGCGGGTCAGGTACACTTCATCAGTTGCCAAACCCGTAAAAAAGGCTACCCCGCCGCGATAAGATCCTTTGAATACCTTTCGATCGCTCACATCCCGAAAATAGGCCTGCCTTCTTAAATCACCACTTTTATACAGTTTAAGAAGAAGGGTGTCCGCACGATACCTACTTGAATTTGTGATGGTAATGTTATCCATAAAACAGAAAAACAAAATCTCTGGATTACTTTCCCCGTAGTCCACGGTTGGGAACAGGTAATTAAGCGACAAATCAAGCTGATTGAAATCAAGCAACTCATTCTCCAATGCTAAGCAGCGATCTGCCGACTGTCTGGCATTTGAATAGTCGCCCATCATCAGGTAAACCCTTGCAAGTAACGCATAGGCTGCCGGCTTAGCCGGTTGTAATTTATTCAACGGGGTCACCACCAACAGATCTGCCGCTGCGCCCAGGTCTTGTATAATATGATGGTATGTATTCTCCAGGGTCGATCGACCCATTTTAACAGAAACGTCCGCTTCCAACCGCAATGGAATGCCCAAATCCGCGCCCGCCGTTCGCGAATCATAAGGTTTGCAAAAGAGCTGCGCCAATTGATAATGGTTCCATGCCCGGAAAAACAATGCACTTCCTTTAGCTTGTTCCCACGCAGTTCGTTGGTCCGGCAGTGGACTTATCCGCGCCAAGCCTTCAAGAGCCAAATTGGCCAATAGAATCCGATGGTATGCAGCATTCCAGTCGTCGACATCCTGCCCTGCGTACACATCATCTGCCCAGATGTATCCATTTTTTTGATACAGGTCTCTCAACCCGTCCCAGTGGTTATCTGAGATATAGTATTCATCAGCCCCAATAATACTAAGCTCGTGGGAAGAACTCACATTCAACTCCCTCCAGTTATCCAAAATCCCTTGGAAATCTGCGATTTTATTTGGAACAACCTGGTTTTTGTTTTGTTTAACAGCGAGAAATTCTTTCCCGCAGGAAACGAACACGATCACTGCGGCCCACAAAATGGGTTTTAAGATTTTTTTCATTTTCATCGGTTTTGTGTTTTTCTATAACGTTATCCGTATCCCTAGCGCAAAGGTCTTTGGCGTCGGGTATTCCGCATTTAGGAAATCTGGATCTATTTCATTTTTATTCGCTCGCCAAAGTACGCCCAGATTACGGGCATATCCATAAAGCCGAATATGCTGAACAGGTAAACCGCGTATCAGGTCTTTGTTCAATGCATAACTGATATTTATATCTTGCAGCCGCACATGATCTCCCTCCGTAATCAGCGCTTTTGAATACATGTAAGATTGGTTGAGATAAGGTTTGATAACATCGGATCTAGCAGGTACATCCGTATTCCGCTCGTCGCCCGGCTTTTCCCATCGCTTGAAGTAATCCATATGGTATGTATTGGCGTATTCCTCGCCTGGCGAAATTGACTGCCGGCGGAAGACATAGCCAGCCTTCCATGTGATATTTATGCCGGCTTGCAAATTTCCCCATCTGAAGGTATTTCTAACGGCACCATAGAACGGTGGCACATGGACACCGCTAACCAATAGATTATCGGCATTGAAGTTACGGATGTACGCCTCATAGTCCATGGTTACTTCTCCATCCACATTCACCAAAGGCATACCCGTGGCATGATCGAGCCCAATCCATGGATAGGCATACACAACGTCCCTCGACTTTCCGATGACTGGGGGCGGAGCGGAAAAATATGAACTGATACTGGACACTTCACCCGTATTGAAGTGCGTGATTTCATTGGATACATAACTAAAAAGCACATCCGTTTGCCAGCCGACTTTGCCCACTGTATTTCTGCTGGTCAGCTGAATATCCAATCCGCGGGTCTTCAGATTTGCATAATTGATTTCGTTAGCCAAACTTACCCAATCGTTGATTCCGGTAGAAGGCGCTAGGTAGTCCTCGCCGATGAGATCACTTGCCTGTTTACGGAAGTATTCGATACTTCCCTCGATTCGATTGTTAAAGAAACCGAAATCGGCACCAATATTCACTATAGCTACCTTTTCCCATCTTAGGGAGGGATTTCCAACACTTCTTACTCGCGCAGTCGGCAAGTTTGTCGTGCCGTCCGTTGAATAAGACACCGTTGGAAATACGCTGACCCGCTTATTTACATTGCCCGTGTGGCCATAACTCGCGCGTAGCCGCAAATAAGGCAACCAGCTTTCCTGCTTATAAAAAGCCTCTTTATTGATCTGCCAGCTGGCACCTACTGACCAAAGTGGCACGCCACGCTGGTTAGCTTTTACGCCGAATAGGTTGCTACCGTCCCAACGCCAGCTCCCTGAAACAGTATATCGTTCCATAGCCGTATAGACAGCGTTACCGAAATACGAGAGGAATCGGTCGGTGTAGTGCGACATGGTAACCCTCGGTGCGGTTAGCCGCCCACTTCCTGTCGGATTGGTCGGATATGATGTTGTATAGTCAAATGTTGCCGTTCCGGTGAGTAGCTCGTCATCGTAATTATATTTTATGTACCCCGGAAATCCTTGGCCAATACTCTGCCTGATTTCCCCACCGACTAAGGCAGAAACGTGATGGTCTGTGCTGATATGCTTATTATAGTTCAATTGAAATCGGCCGGAGTGTGTGTTATTAGTCGACGGACCAGAACCGACCAATATCCCGCCATGTGGAACAATTTTGCTTCCATCGGACTGCGTGAACCGATTAACGAGATTACGCACGTAATAGCTATCCGGTGAATAATAGGTCTGACCGGTGGCCGTAGGCCTCAGATACTGATAGGCGACCATTAAATCGAGGTCATTGAGGAAGGCATACTTCAAACCAACGTCGAGACGGTATTCCGTATTCAGGCTAACGGGGTCTGAATTCCTAAGTTCGTCTAAAGGCCTGTAATGCCAGTCTAATAATCCGATGTCGGTAGCGGTATCGTAATAGGCTAAGCGCCGTTCGTAAGGTATTGCCAAGGGATTATCGTCCGCATCCCCTAGGCGGGTATATGGCGACACTGGATATCCGGCGCGCGGGCTTAAGTCTCCCAAGCTTATACCCTTGTTTTTTGTTTGCCGTTGCGTGTACCAAATCCCAGTGGATACCTCTAACCCTCTTAGCGGCATAAAGATATTCTTAAGGCTGATATTGAGCCTCTGCGAATCATCGCCAACCAATACGCCCCGGTTTTCGTCGTATCCAGCCGAGAAATAGTAGCGGTAGTTATCGCCACCACCGTTAATCGTTAGTGCATGCTGTTGCAGGAGCTCACCTTGGTAAAGATAACGCGATGCCTCATCCCGTACATCCGTCCGCTGCATTAATTGCTCTTCGTTTTCGAAGTCTGTAATACCGATAAGTCCATCACGTTGCTTGATAAGCAGCTCTACGTAGGCAGGAATCGGAGTTTGTGGCAACTCAGCATAGTGTTCCTTTTTGAATAGCTCTTTCTCAATGGCCATTACTGTCGTGCTAGGCAGCCATCTTTGACTATAATGGAGATCAGGCGTCGTACCGAGGGTTAAATTACTGTTAACTGTAATCTGCGCCTTTTGACTGTATCGCCCCTGCTTGGTTGTGATCACAATAACGCCATTGCCCGCCCGGGCACCCCAAATGCTAGCCGCAGCCGCATCGCGCAACACGGTGATGCTTTCTACATCATTGGGGTTGATGGTGTTAATATCCCTTTCGTAGGGAAAATTATCCACAATAATCAACGGGCTCGCGTCAGACTCGATGGTCGCCACACCTCGTATGCGAATATCCGAGGCCGAAGTACCCCCTGCGTTTACAAATTGTACGCCCGGCGCGATACCTTCCAGACGCTGCAATACGTTGGGGCCTACACGCCGATTGAACAATTCATTGTCCACATGGGTAAAAGACCCGGTTGTCCGTTCTTTCATCATTTCATAATATCCCGTATTGATAACCACTTCATCCAACGTTGTTGCATCCTGAGAAAGAAAGATTTTCAAAGTATCTATGTTGCTGTTCACCCCTACTGGAATATACTGGGTCTCATAGCCCATAAAGCTTATCTGGAGGGTATCGGGCTCTGGTGAAATCCTTACCTCAAATATGCCGTCGGCATCCGTTACCGTCGTGTGCCCAAGCATCATCGAGCGTACATTAACCCCATCAAGTGATTTATGGTCACTAGCGGATAAAATTCTGCCCATAATAGCACGTTGGCCCACTGCGGCGTTTACCGCAAAGCATAGCATCAATATCAATAATGTGTTTTTATACATTTGGAGTTTGATTTAATTTGACCATTCGACCGGTTGCTTTTTGCCCGGTCAGAAACGGCTTAATTAAAAAAGTTGTTGCGATTTAATAGATGTTTGCCCAATGTCGATCAAGGTTTGTCTTTTATAACAAGCACCGGCACCTCCAATAGCTCTTCAACGATGTCAAGTCCGTAGCGATTCAGCTCTTCCTTGGCCTGCTGCAGGTTGCCATCGATTTTTTTTGTCAACTCAAACGACACAGATTGGGAAGGCTCAAACCCGGTGAGATTGATAATGGGATACCGGCTCACCCCTGCCTTATGCAAAATATATTTCATACCCGAGAAGACATAATTCTGTTGAAGGTATTTATTGGGCATATCCGGCTGATACTTCTTCTTAAGGCCACGTTTTTCAGGCATTAAGAGATGGGAAGCTTCGTCTTTCGTTCCTGTTAGCCTCAGCACCGCAAACTTCATCTGTTTCATTTCAATTTGCCCGTTGATGCCCCTTGTATGCCCAAAATATCGATTTAAGTCTTGCTGCATCATCCGCATAGCGTCTGACTTGGTAACCTTTCTAGGAAACCAAAGGTGATAGCAGAACCAGCCCGAAGCATTATGCCCGCTTTTTCCTTTTTCGGCAGAAAAGTTGGTTTCGGACGCTTCCCACGATACGCCTTTGCTTCGGCTTAACTCGGTGAATATTTCGCCCTTGAAGGCCTCGTAGTAAAGTAAATGAATAGGCCAATTATAGGCTGTTATTACCGTTGTATCACCCCGGTAAAAAAACTCCAGCCCCCGTTTTTGCGGAAGTTCAGGTGCCGCCTCCGAAATTATTGAAAGCCATGGAGCCTTCCCTTTTGTACCACCATTCCCATTCTCAAACAACGGGACGTTATTATCGTAGATTGCATATTCTTTTACCTTCGGTATATCCAGCGTTTCACCATTCATCAGCTTGACGAAATTATCAGCCGTAGCGTATTGGGCTTGTGGGATGGCGATAACCTTACCATTTTGCACCCAAGCCATATGCGGAACACTATTATGCGGAAACACCTTACTCAAAATTGAGTCTGCGACGATACCTACAAATGGCCAATGATATTTCCGGTACGCCCGCGCAGCCTCGTTAGTGGACTGATAGGTCACAGGGATAATTACATAACCGTCGTCTTGCAACTTTTGGGAAATGGTATCCAGTTTATTGAGCGAATAGATACAAGGGCTACACCAAGTAGCCCAGAAATCGAGGATAATCAGCTTATCACGGTAGTCTTCCAAGCGGAGTGTGGCCTCTTCACCGGTCTGCATATCCACCGCTTGATGAGTGGCCTGGAAAAAGCTTTCCGGCAGCGTCTCACCTACTCTAACAGTCACTTCCGACGGTTTGTGGAATTGGGCTTTAGCGATGCCACAGCATAGCGATAACACCAACCCCAAAGCGAGGCCCAGCCCGCTACGGGCTGGGGCCATCGCATGGGTACAAACACATGATTCTTCGATATTTCTTCGACCGTTGTTCGACTGCTGTTCGAGACTTGTTCGACAATCCTTCGACAGCGCTTCGACAAGTGTTCGACTGGCCTTCGACAAACCTTCGGCAACGCTTCGGGAAAATGCCGAAGCCCGAGCGAACAGCTGCCGAATCAATATCCCACTATATTTGAACCAATCCCGAGCGGTTAATGGACGCCTCGCGCTCCATCTTCCTACCGGATCGCCTTCAGAATGGCTTGGGTGCTTGGTTTGGTCTTCGACTGGATTTATTTTGCGCTCTGACTGGACTCCGTTTGGCGCCGCCAGTCTCAGCGCAGTACAAGGCTGCATGGAGTGCAAACTTACCTCCGAAGCCGATCCGAAGCGGTCTCGAACACGATCCCAGCCCGACCCCAGCCCCACACTTTGCCTATCCGAATGTGCATTTCTCCCGTAGGTTTGCCGTATATTCCTCGGTAAAGTGCCGTCTTTTGGCCTTTTTACCGAGATAAATACGGGTATCATAGGGATATCGCACGGATAAGGGATAAGGGAAGGTGGGCTGGGGCACGGGACTGGCTGAGCTTTCCCATGTCCGCCGTCAGCAAGGCGTGCCGCTTCCGTGTGCACGTTACCCAAAGGGGTACCGGTACCCGAAAGGCTCCGTATCATGGTAGGATCTTCGTGCGGTATTCCGGCCATCATCTTGCTGTTTCGCTGCTGAAAACCAGCACGCGGACCGCTCGGAAAGTGCTCGTATACCCCCAAGAACACCGCAGCAGTCCGGCAGCGGTCACGGAGAATGTCGGAAGCCACTGCAGAAACGACATTTTTATTATCGGTATACCTGTCAATTAACGTTACATAGGTACGTACCCATCGTCTAAAAATTGAGTACCGATTGGGTTTCCAGGCGGAGTCAGGCAGGTATAACCGACCCCTGGTGAGATTTACCGATTGTGTTCGCTTTAGGCCATACAAGCCCCATAAGCGTAAATTTTGCTTCATTTAATATCAGATTTGAGTGAAAGAATTGTTGGTTAGTCAAAATTCCTTTCAACTCAATCTGGTGCCTTAACAATACTTTTGTAAAGATTCTTAGTCGAACTTAGTACCCAGGGCCGGGATCGAACCGCTAATGCGATCTCTCCTTTTTGGGGCTTGTAGCCGGTTAGTTGATGTTGCTTAAGTGGTACCATAGGTTTTGATGTTTATCAAAACCTCGTTAACCAACTGTAGCGAAAACTCCCGAAGGAGCCGGGCCACTTTTTGGCTGTCCACACAACGGACCGCGTAGGACGGCACTGCCGAAGCAGCTACTGCTCGAAAGCAGCACCTAAAACACAAACCGCAAGTGAACCCGGCTCCCCAGGATATGAGGGTCCGGGTGCTCACCTACGCCCTTGTGTTCCGAAAGTTTCCTACGCTTTGTGTGGACACGAGGCTTTTTGTGAGCACCCACTTTATATTCCTTTAATGGGTGTCAAAAATACTTATTTTAATATTAACTATTATTTGCTGCTATTGCTTCTCTTAAATTTTTGAAAAAACTTGACTTGGTTTACTAATTTTTTTATCTTTACAAAGATAAGGGCAATTAAATTATATCCCAATCTAAAAACCTAATAATCTTATCAGTTTTTTAGATAAAACCTAATTATGATGGATGTTAGTACAAAATTGAAACTTCTCAGAGAACGATACTCCTACACACAAGAATTCATTGCGAATAGACTTGGAATCAGCCAGTCAACATACTTTAACTTGGAGGCAGGTAACACAAAACTTTCGGTGAAGAGAGCTGCTCAATTGGCTGAGATATATGATATTCCGGCTAGTTTTTTCGTTGACAATGCTTGCTCCATTACCAATTATAATATAGGAGATTATTGTCGTACAATAAACCAACCTGAAATTACCAATGGCAAGTTAGAAGAAATAAAATTGCTATATGAAAAGATAATACAAGAGAAGGACCAAATGATAAATTTCTTGACTGATGAGCTTAATTCATGTAAGAAAGAAAAGGAAATTATATTTGAATCATTGGAGGGTAAATTTGCTCAAAACACCTAATTGGGCAAAATTGACTACTTTTATCCGATTAAACTTATATAACTAACATAAAAATGGCAACAACAATTCTTAAAGCACTTCGAACAGAAAACAAATACGATGTCGATCAGGTTGCTGCTGAGCTGGATGTCACAGTCGATGAATATCAATTAATAGAATCCGGAGTAACCAAACTTTCATATGAACAAGCTGGCATATTAGGCAAGTTTTATGGGATTGATCCGAAGCACTTATTGGGTATTGCTGAGAGTGTAAACTATAATATTGGCACGTATAGTAGAACAATCTATGCCCAAAACTATTACGAGGGATCAGAAGAGCCAGAAACTGATGATGAAGGTTAGTATAATGTCCAGTGGATACGTTGAGGTAAACCCAGCTCCATACCCACATGGGACAAAATGATAATGGCTTTGGGAGAAGAAGCAAAGAAGTTGAAGGACGGTAGAGTCCTAAGCGAAGGTAAAAGCGAGAAATAATTAAAATGAAAATTACCGCCGAATACAAGAGTTGGATTACCGAAGTCAAAGCCAAAATCCGTTCGTCGCAAATTAAGGCGGCACTGGCTGTCAATTCGGAATTGATACGCTTTTATTGGGAGTTGGGACAGATGATTCATGAAAAACAACGACAATTCAATTGGGGCGACAAAATTATCGAGAGAGTCTCCAAAGACCTGAAAGAAGAGTTCCCTGGTATAAAGGGTCTCTCGCCCTCTAATTTGAAATATTGCAAAAGGTTTTTTCTTTTTTATTATTCTGAAATTGGTCAACAAGCTGTTGACCAATTACCTGGTATCCCGCTACACAAAATCCCTTGGGGACATAACATATTGATATTCAGCAAATCCAACGGTAGTGAAGAGGCTCAATTTTACGCGCAAAAAACCATTGAAAACAATTGGAGCAGGGATACATTGGCGTTGCAACTGAAATCTAAGTTATATGAGCGAAGCGGAAAAGCCATCACCAATTTTACCAATACGTTACCGGAGCCCAAATCTGACCTTGCGCAACAGACGCTAAAGGATCCTTATGTGTTCGATTTCCTACAGCTAGCGGAAGATTACAAAGAAAGGGATATCGAGAATCAGCTTATCGACAACATTACCCGCTTTCTGCTCGAACTTGGCAAGGGGTTTGCATTCATCGGACGACAATACCGACTGGAACTCAATGAAAAGGAATATTTCATAGACCTGTTGTTTTACCACGTCCCCATGCAGTGCTATGTAGTGGCAGAAATTAAAAATAGGGACTTCGAACCGGAGTATGCAGGTAAACTCAACTTTTACCTCACCCTTATTGACAAGACATTAAAACGCCCGCATGAAAACCCGACCATCGGGATACTTCTATGCCGCGGAAAAGATAACCTCGAAGTGGAGTATGCCTTACAAGATATTCACAAGCCCATGGGGGTAAGCGAATTTAAACTTGCAGAGGTTCTGCCGGAAAATCTAAAGTCCAATCTGCCCAGCATCGAGGAACTGGAGGAGGAGCTGAAGAAATTGGATAAAAAAGAATAATTGGCCCACTTCATAAAGAATAACAATGGAACCCATTGCAAAAGTTATAGCATTAAAGACAGAATTAGATAACCTTCGCCCCCTAAACAAGGAGCAAGAAGCTATTATCATGCAAAAGTTTCGGCTGGATTGGAATTATAACTCCAATAATCTGGAAGGCAATTCTCTTACCTATGGAGAAACAAAGGCGCTCCTTTTGCATGGTATTACCGCACAGGGTAAACCATTAAAAGATCACTTCGAAATAACAGGACACGACGAGGCAATTAAGTGGGTCGAAGATTTAGTAAAAGGCGACCATCCGCTCTCCGAGAATTTCATCCGTGAGTTACACACCTTGCTCCTAAAATCGCCGTATGAAGTAAAGGCAGTTACTCCGGATGGTCAACCAACGACGCGACGTATTGCCGTAGGGCAATATAAGACTGCACCAAATCATGTGAGAACCAAAACGGGTGAGATCTTTCGCTTCGCCACTCCGGAAGAGACACCAGCAAAAATGCATGACCTCATCGAATGGTATAGACACAAAAGTGAAGAACCAGCTGTCAACCCCGTATTGCTGGCGGCGGAGTTCCATTACCGGTTTATCCGTATCCACCCGTTTGACGATGGTAACGGCCGCACCGCCCGCATTTTGATGAATTTCATACTTATGAAATTCAACTACCCGCCCGTCATAATCAAAACTGAGGACAAAGACAACTATTTCTTTGCACTGCAACAAGCCGATGCCGGTACTATCGAGCCGTTTATCAACTACATTGCTACCAACCTGGTACGCTCTCTCGAAATCATGATCGCCGGAGCCAAAGGCGAAAGCATCGAGGAGCCGGATGATATCGATAAAGAAATCGCCTTGCTCGAACAGCGGCTTAAAACCAATGGCAAAAAACTGGAAATCGCCCGCACTAAAGAGGTGCTGCTTGAATTGTTCGATGACAGCATTACTCGACTGTGGAACAAGTTCTTGCAGGCTTGCGGAAAGTTTGATAGGTTTTATTTAAAATCTACACCTTTCTTATCCGTTAATGGTTTAGAGGAAGAACGTTTCCCACCAAATGAGGTCATAACCGGTGCAACACGCATCCTAATAGACGGAAGCATACACGGGCTCGTCGCAAACTATAGTTATGAAAAGTTCAATTCCGAAAATTTTACTCCGTTTGATTATTCCAGTCAAATCCGTATCGAATTAGATTTATCGAAAGGTTATACTGTATCTGTCCCGAATGGAAAATCATTCAACAAATTATACACGGACCAACTGAGCGATTCGGAAATCGATGAACTTATAAAAATCATTTCCCGCGATCATAAGGATTATATTGAGCAACGGATGATGGAGAATATTGACGGAGATGCACAATGATTTCAAGCAATTAAGCAATGAAAAAGGAAGGAAAGATGCACGCTCAAAATATTGGCGTCACGAAAGAAAATAATCTGATCTCCAATTGGCTGAAAGAACATGGCGATCCCGACATTGAAAAATTGGTAAAGCGTACTTTGGCCACTGCCAACAGGATTGCTGATACGCCTTCTAAAAAATGAACCGCAGATTTGGCAAAACAAATGAGTAGGCAGCGTTCGAAATCTGCAAATGGCTGTGTGTGATTCGTACAGATTACATTATATATAAAGAATACTTTTTTATTTCTCGCTTAAAAGTGAAAAATTTAATAACGATTGGTTTAATTATCACGGTCGTCTTCAAGATATCGTTGAAACATTGACACTATTTTAGAATCATCTAGCCTGTCAGTATTCGACGCATTTGACAATTCTTCAGTATAGGGATAATTGCCATATGACAACTCCAAATTTCGATTGAGAACATCAGGATCTACTACCGCCTTCAATACTGCATAGCCGTTTACACTTAGGTTTGACTTATATGAAACACTTTCACCGCTAGAACTATGCGAAGTTGTTGTACTTACAGATACCTTAAGCAGATTCAAAGCAAAACCCGGATTATCAAAATTACCCAGATGATCATCCAAGAAGGCTTTTAAATATTTTGCTTGCGTCCCATTTGCCCACCAATCTAAAATCCACCACAAATGATGATCCTGAACCAAGGTAAAGAAATTTTCATCCGTCACCTGCTTTCGGAACATCCAAACCACCATTTCCTCAAGCCCGCTTTTGTGTTTCTCCATCTAATTTTATCAGCTTCTCGAAATTACGTTTTTCATTTGCATTTAATGCGTTACGATAAATCTCCAATGCATAGTCTAAAGAATTGGTATTAAGTATTAAATTCCTTATCAGTTTGCACTGATTCTCAACAACATTACTATGATACTCCCTATTTGTTGGACAACTATTGCACTAATTTAAGATATAATTACGACACATTTTTAATTTGCTGATAGAACCTTTCATCGGGTGTTATCCTACCGATTGATTTATGTCTTCTTTCGGTGTTGTAGAACCT
>NZ_DATMFT010000006.1:0-56528 GCF_035556095.1 Parapedobacter sp.
TCCTGGTGCCTATATCGGCGGTGATCACCTCTTCCCTTACCGAACAGAGCAGTTAAGCCCGCCAGAGCCGATGGTATTGCCGTAAAAGGCGTGAGAGTAGGTCGGCGCCAAAACCCTTCAAAAGCCCCCGGGACAACAGTCCACAGGGGCTTTTTTTTTGACCAATACCTAAACACCAATGGAAAGATAGAAGTCATTCGAAATCATATTAAATATACCCGATAGGTATTCACAGTCCCCCGTCAACGAACAATAACAACTTTAGGAAAAGCAATTTATTGGCTGCCGATAACTTATGCGAATTCAAACAGAAAGATTCCGTATTTAAGTATCATCATCCTTTTTGTTGGCCGTCTTTCCTGCCTTAAAACGGGGTTTGAAGCCTAGCGGCTCAGGTGTTGTTTCCTTAGGCGGTTCGGATTTTGGTTCGGATGTCTCCTGTTTAGGTTCTTCATCACCGTCCGATTGCTTTACCGGAGTTACGCCTGCCTTAAAGCGGGGTTTGAAACCTAATGGTTTCGCCTGTGCCACAGACTGGGCAGGCTGCTTATCACTATCATGGTCCGACTGCGGCAACTCAGAGGCTTTCTCTATCTTGGCACCAGTTAACCCCGGCTTAAATCGAGGCTTAAACCCCGGAGAGCTAGTGGAAGATAATCCAGCAGGCTTTTTATCGGTGGTGGGCGCATTACTTGGCGGTTCGGCCGGCTTAATATCTTGAGTGAGATTTTCCACCTTTTTTGAAGCAATAGCTGGGCTACTCGCCTTGAAGCGCGGCTTAAATCCCACCGGACGCGTACCATCCATCGCTGTCTTTTCCGGTTTTACGGCATCGTCCTGCAGGCCTTCCGGTGTGTCAGCAGTAGAAGACTTCACTACGTTGGATTTAAATCGGGGCTTAAACCCTGAAGGACTCGTCGAAGATAATCCAGCAGGCTTCGTTACCGTGTCAGGTATCGGGGTTCCCGTTACGTTAACCGTGTCTGTTTTTTCGGCAACGGTTTTTGGTGTTTCGGCAACCTCAAGCAAAAAATCTTTACGAAGTCGGTTAAACCAATATTTCTTCGTGTGATCAAAACTCTTTTCGCTCATTTGGGCGTAATGGTCACGAAACTCTTCAAAAAGATCCGGTTTGGCATGCCGCAACCGTGTCAAATCAATTCTCTTCTTCGTGAAAAATTCCTCAAACGTCATTAGCTCATGTTGTGGTACACCGCTTGAACATCATCGTCCTCCTCGATTTTGTCAACGAGTTTAAGCACTTCCGCGGCATCATCTTCAGAGACCTCCGTATGCGACAACGCAATTCTTTCGAGCTTAGCACTTTTCACTTCGATTCCGCTTTCTTCCAATAGCCGCTGCATGTTACCAAAATCCTCGAACGACGTCTGGGCTACAACCACATCGTTCCCTTCCTCGTCGGCTTCCACATAAAGTTCTTCCAGACCGCCGTCGATAAGCCTGAATTCCAGCTCCTCCAAATCTACGTCGTCTGCCACGGTAAACCTAAAAACCGACTTGCGCTGAAAAATAAAATCAAGCGAGCCTGTCTTACCCAGTGCCCCCCCCGCTTTACTGAAATAACTGCGGATATTGGCGACAGTTCGGTTGGTATTGTCCGTGGCTGTTTCGATGAGAATGGGCACTCCGTGCGGCCCATAACCTTCATACACGTGTTCTTCATACCCTTTAGCGTCCTTATCTGACGCTCTTTTGATAGCCGCTTCAATACGATCCTTCGGCATGTTTACAGCCTTTCCATTCTGGATAGCCGTGCGCAGGCGTGAATTGCTCTCGGGGTTTGGCCCGCCCTCCTTAACGGCCATAGCAATTTCTTTCCCCAAGCGGGTAAACTGAACAGCCATCTTGGCCCAGCGTTTAAATTTTCTTTCCTTCCTGAATTCAAAAGCTCTTCCCATCGTCTATTGATATCTATTTTTCTTTACGACCTGAATCATGATTCGGCCCGGCCATCCGCCCCGATAATAATTGTCCGCCCGTCTCGAATGCAAACTTAGCAAATTTTCAATCGCCATCACAGTCTACCCGCCAATACGAAGCCTTTACGGTATACTTTTCGTATGCCATCCGCGTTATAAATTTCTACTACGGCAATGTACATCCCAATGGGAAGCCGGGCGTTCGCATCGGATAAACCATCCCAAAAGACCGTTCCTTCGGTCGCCATACTCTGGTTGCGTACCAACCGTTTGACTAGCCGGCCTTGGTCCGTATAAATATCGACATTTGCCATAAACGCGCCTTCAGGCAAACGATAATTGATCGCCAACCTATCCTCAAAGCCATCGCTATCTGGCGAAAAGGTCTTAGACGTCAAAAAAACATAGTCTCTTGCCACCTCGCCGGCATAATGCGAATTCTGGTACCCTGGAGTAGCGCCACCCGTGATAACCGCTGCCGAATGAAAGTTGCCGGGAGCGTGGGTTGGTACCGCAAAATGCTGGCGTTCTAGTGAAACACCCTGATTGCTGACCATAAACGGTGACTGCATCGTAGGAACATAAAAGAGGCTGTCAATCATCCCTTGCTGACCGTAGATTACCACGCCTCCGGTCCCATTGTTGAAGTCTGGCAGGGATTCCATTTTGATGAATGTCGCTAAAACCGCACCCGGATAATGCTGCTGTACCACGTTCGGCCGACGTGTTAAAACTTTGTATTCATTTGGATAGATAAACAGTGGGTGATCGCTGATCACTTTCGGGCTTCCTACAGTGCCGTTGGTAGTGACGCGTGCTATGCTGATCCCCGAAAGGTCGATGGTCTTGGCCGAATAATTATAAATCTCTAAAAAGTCAACCCCTCCCGGCTTTGGGTTAGACAATACTTCATTGATTAAAACATCCCCGACACCCGGCGAGTTCGTGCCATCCGGACCTGCAGATGAATCCAATCTTCTGATAAGTAAATAATCGAGTTTGAAATCGCGCCACCTGGCTGGCGAAAAGCTGACAGCGTACCCACTGTAACCACCGAATTGATACGTTTTATCCTCGACGGATGTTTCATTTGATTTATTAGCGAGCACCTCAAAAGTACCGTTGCCATATTCATCCACTGCCACTTGCCAATATCCGTCGAGGGTATGGGTTACCCGAACACGTGCATGGAAGGTAGTTGCCGGACTGGACATGGGGCCACTCTCGAAAACAGCGGTACGCGTTACGCCGTTTTGCCGCCAAAGTCGGTACACATGATCCGCCTCGCTTCCATCAATTTGCAAATAGTATCCCCATTGGGGCTCTTGGAGCAAGGGTGTAGTCGCAGCAAGGTACAACCTGATGTAATTGGAAGGCGAAAAACCACCCGAAGCGGTGACTCCCATCTCCCATACCATATCTTGTAGCTGTGTGGATGGGATAGCGATGGATACCGGTGGCCGCGTGGATTCTACTAGGCCAAGCAACCCGTTTACCACCTCGAAAGAGGCGGTATCGCCAAGCCATTGCCTTGGATATCCCCTGCTGAAATCATCATAGAATATCGCTCCTATAGTGTCGTCCGGCACCACTGTCCGTTCCGGCAAAACTACGCCTTCAAGACGCCACGTATTACCATGAAGAAACAAAGGGAAGAGCGCCGCTACCACCCGTAAAAGGACTGAATTACTTCTCATCGGTTCCTAGACTGACAAACAGCCTTTTGGTCAACAGGTTTTTAATATTCGTTACACTCAAATTAAGCCAAATTTCGTATGTTTGGCTTCTTCAAGAAAATAAAGTTAAACAGTATAAATTAATTCACAAAATCAACAAGACAAAAAAATGAAAGTGGCAGTAGTCGGCGCAACTGGACTTGTGGGTTCGGAGATGTTAACGGTGTTAGCAGCGCGCAATTTTCCCGTAACAGAATTGATTCCCGTTGCTTCGGAACGTAGCAAGGGTAAGGAAATACAATTCAAGGGAAAACAGTATAAGGTGGTTACACCCGACGAAGCTATTGCCCTTAAACCTGATGTGGCACTTTTTTCGGCAGGGGGAGATACATCGTTGACCTATGCTCCGAAATTTGCAGAGGCCGGCATCACCGTTATTGACAATTCATCTGCATGGCGAATGGACCCAACAAAAAAACTGGTGGTGCCAGAAGTAAACGGCGAAGTATTAACTGCAGAAGACAAGATCATTGCCAACCCAAATTGCTCGACAATACAAATGGTGGTCGTGCTGAAACCATTGCATGAACAATACGTTATCAAAAGGGTGGTCGTCTCAACTTACCAATCCGTCACGGGAACCGGTGTAAAAGCGGTGCAGCAACTCAACGACGAACGTGCAGGCGTCGTCGGTGAGAAAGCATATCCTTACCAAATCGACCTGAATGTTATCCCACAGATCGATGTATTTCAAGATAACGGATACACCAAGGAAGAGATGAAAATGATCAAGGAGACCAACAAGATCATCGGTGATGACAGCATCCGGGTTACTGCAACAACCGTGCGTATTCCCGTTATGGGGGGACACTCGGAATCTGTGAATATCGAGTTCGCCAATGAATTCGACTTGGATGAAGTACGGGCATTATTAGCGAAGCAGCCCGGTGTTGTCGTGGTGGATAATCCTGCCAACCAAGAATATCCCATGCCTAAAGATGCCCACGGTAAAGACGAGGTATTTGTGGGGCGCATCCGCAGGGATGAAAGCCAGCCCAAAACCCTCAACCTGTGGGTAGTTGCCGATAACCTGCGTAAAGGTGCGGCAACGAATACTGTCCAGATTGCCGAAAAGTTGGTTGAAAAAGGACTATTGTAACCGCAATTCCCATCCACGTATGATACATAGAAGCACCCGTAAACAAGCGGGTGCTTTTTTCGTTTTAATGCGGCCGAAGAGTAGGGGTATCCGCCAGCGCCGTTGTCTTATGCTCAAAACATAGCTAATGGACAAAAAAACGACTACCAAAAAGATGTACCAGACAGCGGTCTGCATAGCGCTGATAATAGCCTGTGGCAATACCGCGACGGCCCAAGAAGGAAAAACCAACCAAGCACACGTGGGTCTCATTTATCCACTCAGCACCAACGGTAAAACCGCACCGGCAGACACGAACAACCTATCGCTGCATCTGATTTCAGGTATTTCACAACAAGAAAACAACTTTCTCCTAGCCGGCGTAGCGGGAGTGGTAAAAGGAACTGCCTATGGAACGATGATTTCTGGTGTATACAACCGTGTTGGTGGCAACTCGGCTGGTGTGCTGGCAGCTGGTGTGCTAAACCAGGTCAAACAGGATGCCCGTGGAATCCAGCTTGCCGGGTTAACTAACATCACGGCGCAATCCGCAGGGTTCCAGGCTGCGGGGCTAATCAACAAGTCGGGCGATGCACACACGCAGGTGGCCGGACTAATTAACATCGCCAAGCGCGTTAAAGGGGTTCAAGTGGCCGGCCTTATCAATATTGCCGAACAAAGTGATTATCCGATCGGATTGCTTAATATCATTCAAGACGGCGAGCTATCATTGGGTATTACGGTGGATGAGGCGGGAGGTTCCATCCTGGCATTTCGTAGCGGTGGGAATGTATTATACGGCATTATCGGCTTGGGCTACCAATTTAAGCACCATGAGGCCCGCTATCAGTTGGAGGGAGGTATAGGCGCACACCTCATCGCTACCAAGGCATTTCGTATGAGCACCGAGCTGGTTAGTGCTGCCATGACAAACTTTGAAGATGGCGTATACGGAAAACAAAGCCTCCGTGCACTCGGTGGCTGGCACATTACACCTTACGTCGAATTAATTGCCGGCCCCACGTTTAACCATCTCCTTTTCGACAACGACCAAATCGATATCCGAAATGGCCGGTACTTATGGCAATCGAACGGAGATGATTTATCCAACGGCTTTTATATCGGTGGAATCTTAGGTCTACAATTTTCACTTTAACACCTTATTAGGTAAGTTTGCTGCAAGGCAAACAATTATTATCATGCATGCACTGATTATTGTCGATATCCAATATGACTTCCTCCCCGGGGGTGCCTTAGCGGTAGCTGATGGCGATGCTGTTATCCCCGTTATCAACCATATTCAGGGAGATTATGAGCTAGTGGTGGCTACGCAGGACTGGCATCCGGCAGGCCACCATAGCTTTGCGTCCTCCCACCCGGACCATAAACCGTTTGCAACCATCGATCTAAATGGGTTGGACCAAGTGTTATGGCCTGACCATTGTATACGGGGTACCGAGGGAGCTAGGCTAAGCAATCAACTAGATACCAAACATATCGAGGCTGTATTCCGCAAGGGTACCAATCCCACCATCGATAGCTATAGTGGCTTCTTTGATAATGGAAAACGTAAACGAACAGGTTTAGCAGGGTATCTGCGAGACCGTGACGTTACCGCCGTATCGGTATGTGGCCTCGCTGCTGACTATTGTGTGTACTTCACGGCAATGGATGCACTGCAACTGGGTTTTGAAGCCTGCATTCTCGGAGATGCCGTGCGGCCGATTGATGCTTTAGCCTATGCTGAAAAGCAGGAAGCATTTATTAAACAAGGAGGCCAGATCGTTATCGGTTAATCACCGAAACGCCGGCCGCCACCTCTCATTCCTCCCCCGGCCCCACCCCCGCCAAAGTGGCGTAGGTTATAAGTAAAGCTCAACAAGAAATAACGTTGAAGTGCATTGTTTTGAGAATCTTGGATATACCGTTCGTTGATGCTCCGGTTTACATTCGTATTACGGTTGAGCAAATCGAAGGCAGAAAGGGTAATTTCAGCTTCCTGCCGTTGCATGAGCTTTTTCCCTAGTGATGCATTCCACAGAATAAATTGCTGATTATACCCGTCAGACAACCCTTGGTTATAATTGTAATACAGTGAAGACGCTATACGTATCCCCTTCCAAAAGGTATAGGCCACGTCATTGCGTATGATTTGATTATACGAGTTATAACTCAATTCGCTATTGGTGTTGTTACGTACCACGCTATAGTTGCCCGTGTAGCTCAATCCCACCACTAAGTGAGAACCGAAGCGACTGTTTATCCCTACCCGTTGGTTAACACCGTAAGAATTAGAATACGTTTCCGCTTCGTTTGTTAGGCCTATATCATGGTTATGGTAAACAGCACTGCGCAGATTGATATTGATTTTCCACGGCTTGATCGGTGTCCCATAAGTTGCATCGCCCCGAATGCTGTAGTAGCCGCTAACATTCTCCGGCCGGCTGAATTGTCCGCCCGCACCAAGCAACACGTCGGGCGCAATCAGGGTATCTGCAGTGGCAATAAACGTGGAGTTGACAATACGGTTGTTGGTAAAGTTGGCATTAACACTTGCGGAGAAATTACTACCGGTCTCACGCTCCACGCTGTTAAACCGCAAGCCTAAACTGTGGCCATATTCCTGTTTCAAATCCGCGTTGCCAGTACGTATATTTAGCGGATTCTGGTTGTTGATTACGTCCTGAAGTTGATTGATGGAGGGTGCATTTGTCGCCGCCCGATAGTTGATATCAATTTTTTTATCACGTGAAAAATTATAGGAAAGCTCGGCATTGGGCAAATAGCTAGCAAAATGGCTTCCTGTTTCGACCTTATCCGGAAATGTACGGTCGTTGCGGATACGGGCATCCTGGAAATCTATACCCACCGCGACGCGGAACGAATCACGCTTGGCTACTTGGACAGAAAGCCCGCCACTGTGGTAGGTATAGTCGTTTCTGAACTCGTTAGACAGCTGGCGATCGAGTTCCCCTAGCTGACCGGTTTCCGCCAAAAACTCAAACGTTTCTCTGTTGGAATAGCTTGCGGTGTTGCGTATGCTATAATTAGCCTGCACCCGGCTATGCTGTCCTAACGGCTCGGTATAAGCCAACCTACCCGTTATGCCATTCCCATACCCATCAGCGAAACTCCGGTTGCTTACTGTGTCTGTACGGTTTATTGTCTGCTCTTCAAAAAACTCATTGAGTGAATGGGTACGGGCCAACCCTTTATCACTGTTGGCCGATCCGTTGGCACTGAGCGAGACCGTTCTACCCGGTTTCCCCAATCGGAGACGATAGTCTAAACTTCCGCTGAAATTGAAGTTTGAATTTTCATTGTCGTTATTACGTACCGACGCATTCACCGGATTATTATTTGCTAAGGCGGTGTTGTTGTCCGAAAAGGTGTTTCGGTTGTGTTGCTGGAATGACAGATTGGGTCTAAAATCTATACGCTGGTTTGAATCAATGTCGAACCGTATACGCACGTTAGCCCGATGGCTGTAATTCACACTCCCGGATTCCTGGCGCTGGACATTAAACTGATTGGCATTTGCGCCGATGAGATATTCCCGATTGGTGAGGCTGCTGGTCTCGTTGTTTGTAGAACTATACGCATAGTTAGCATTCACGTCAAGCCGCTCATCCAACCACTCGTTGTTGAAATTGGTAGACACGCTGTGCGTATTGTTAAGGCCCCGTCCACCACCCGAATTGCTTCGACTCTGCCTTCCCCGATTATTGCGTCCACCTTCCTGTTCGCCACCTGCGATACCGGCCATGGAGAAATCCGATTGATTTACATTGTTGGACACCGCGAATACCGTAATCCTACGGTCTCCATCAAAGCTATTGATGTTTCCACCGGCATTATATCGTGCATTGGCCCCATAACCTGCCGCTGCTTTGCCGAAATAACCTTTACGGCGATCCGGGCGGGTAACGATATTAATTACCTTGCGACGCTGCCCATCATCAAACCCGCTGAACTGTGCTTGTTCACTCTGCTCGTCGATAATCTGTATTTTCGCGATGATATCGGCAGGAAGGGTTTTCAACGCGATACGCGGATCTGTACTAAAAAACTCTTTACCATCCACAATGATGCGCTGTACATCCTCTCCTTGTGCTTTCACCCGCCCTTCCTCATCGATCTCCACACCCGGAATTTGCATCACCAACGCATCAGCATCGGCATAAGGTTCCGTACTAAATGCCGTAGCATCAAACTCGGTAGTATCGCCTTTCAATACAGCCACGGGCGGTGCAGCAACGACGGCCACTTCTTCCAAAGTACGGTATTCTGGGAGTAACGGAATGGTGAGTTGCGGCGAATCGGATTTAGCCGGGACGTTGACTTGGAGGACGGTCGACCGATAACCAAGGTAATTGATCTGAAGTCGATATTGTCCAGCCGGCACCTGTTTCATCTGGAATTTCCCATCGGCGGAAGCACTGCGCTGGTCCACCAACGAATCTTTGGCTGTAAGCAGCCTTAGGTTTGCCCCTTGAAGCCCGGTGTTAGCCGCACTGTCTACCACCCTGCCACGAATGGGCTGCTGGGCCACCGCCGCGACGGCTAAGAAAACGCAAACAAATAATAGGAAGGTCTTATAAAGATCTTGCATGTGTTAGTAACTGTGTTAGTATCTTATTTGCTTAAGATAGAATAAAAGCCCGTTCGTTTAAATGTAAAGATAATATTACATCGGGATAGCACTCGAACAAGCCGTCGTCACGCTTTTATCAAAAAGCGTTCGTTGCTTACAATTATAAGGGAATTTATCTAAGTTTGCATTTCATTTTGTATGGACTACGATGAGACAGAAGGCAGAGAGCAGAAAGGAGAAGATAATGAGGGAGGCCCTATTGCTGTTTGCTGAAAAGGGCTATATCGATACATCGACTAAAATCATTGCTCAACAAGCAGGCGTATCCGAAGCACTTATTTTCAAGCATTTTGGAAACAAGGACAACTTGTTGTCGCATCTAATCAAGTCCGGATATAGACGAGTACTGCAACACCACCGGGGCATGATGACCTACCGGGATGCCAAGAGTTTCCTGCAGAACATGATCAACCTCCCAAAGGAACTGGTCAATGAGGATCCGATATTCTGGAAAATGCAGGAACGGTTGTCCCACCACGGGTTTTCAAAACAACAACATGAGCTGTTTATCAAGCCGGTTTATCCCGCCATCAAGCGTGCTTTTACTGAACTGGGGTACGAAAGCCCAGAACTGGAAACGCAACTACTTTTATTGATTATCGAAATATTGTGGAAGAAGGAAGCTAATGGTGAGCTCCGCGAATCGGCAGAACTAGCGAAAATACTAGAAGGCAAGTACGAAATCAAATCTAAAAACGCATAAAAACGCGTCGTTGGCCATCAACACGCATTAACATGCAAAAAAATATGCTTAATATTGGAGGTGATTCCGGTGGTGCATTATCGGTATTGTTATTGTATACTAAGCTATTATGCTAAAAAAAACTGTTTGCATATCCATGCTAGTTGCGTCTTTGTGTTGGGGTGCCGTTGCGCAGCAGCGGGAGCCTTTCATTCCCTTCATCAATAGCGAACACGCGTGGGTCGACTCTATTTTTCGAACGCTAAGCGCCCGGGATAAAGTGGCTCAGCTTTTCATGGTACGCGCCCACAGCAATTTGGGACAACGGTATATCGACTCGGTGGCCGGCGTTGTACAACGGGAGCAACTCGGTGGCATCGTTCTTTTCCAAGGTGGTCCTGTCCGCCATGCCCAAGTAATCAACCGTTACCAGCAACTTTCAAAAATACCCCTGCTCGTGGCATTCGATGGTGAATGGGGGCTCGGCATGCGGTTAGCTGATTCAACCATCTCATTCCCCTATCAGATGGCACTGGGCGCAGTGCAAAACGAGGCGTTAATCTATCAGATGGGCCGCGAAATTGCCCGGGATTTCAGGCGTCTCGGGATGAATGTAAATTTTGCACCGGTTGTTGATATCAACAACAATCCCCGCAATCCGGTCATTAATTTCCGATCGTTTGGCGAAAATAAGTATAACGTAACGAGTAAGGGACTGGCGTACATGCGGGGCATGATGGATGGAGGGATCGTGACATCGCTGAAGCATTTTCCCGGGCACGGTGACACCGACGTTGACTCTCATTATGACCTGCCGCAACTTAACTTCACAGCAGGCCACCTTGATTCACTGGAAATGTACCCGTTCCGTGAATTGATCCAAGCGGGGGCCTCCGGCGTCATGGTAGCACACATGAATATCCCCAGCCTTGACAACACCCCAAACTTGCCCTCCTCGCTGTCCAAACGCATTATTACCGACATTCTTAAGAACAGGTTTGGGTTCAAAGGGCTTACCTTTACGGATGCTATGGACATGAAAGGCGTTGTGAAACACTTTCCAAATGGGGAAGCCGACGTACGGGCCATCATTGCTGGCAACGACCTGCTCGAACTCTCGCAGAATAGCGCGCGCGCCATAGATATGGTACTAAAGGCCGTCAAGCAGGGGCGAATAGCACAACAGGATATCGACTCCCGTGTGAAGAAGATATTGGCAACGAAATATTGGCTCGGTTTAGCTAACATCCAGCCCGTAGCGTTCACCAATCTATACCATGAAATAAACCGTTCACAAACCGAGGCACTTAACCAGCGGTTAGCGGATGCATCTGTTACTTTACTCCAAGGCGACAGCCTAATCCGATCGATTAACTATAACCGGCGCACGGCAATTATCAGTGTAGGATTATCTGAACTGTCAGAGTTCCAGCGTATGTTGGAATGGCGTTTTGACAACCACATGCATTATGTATTGTCTGCAAATGCTACCGCTGATGATGTCGCTGCTGTAGCAACTGAACTGCGGCGGTACAGCCAGGTCATCGTAGCCCTTCATGACAACCGCCCCCGCCCCCGGAGTACCTACAATTACAACAGCACAGTTCGGCTTTTCATAAACGAATTAGCCCACCAGAATGCGGTCTTTTGCGTCTTTGCCAATCCCTATGGTCTTGCAGGACTTCCCGGTATCGAGCAGGCAAAGTCTATTCTCGTTTGTTATCAAAATGACGACATTATGCAACGTGCAGCAGCAAAGGTTATCCTAAAAAGGCTCACCCCCACTGGGCGGCTTCCTATCACCGTCAACGCATTTTTCCGGTATGGCGACGGCAATTAGTGTATTACTCGATGTATAATTCCCGTGTATTAGAGGGCTGGCTCTCATTTTTCAAGCGGTCTATGGTAGTGACCACATAACGGTAGTGCCCGTTTTTTCGGGTCATGTTATCGGTATATTGGGTCTGTGTACGATCGTAGGTAATATGTAGGATATTTTGTGGATTTTCCACATCCAGCGGCTCGCCCTCATTAAAGCGATACACCACATAGCCATAGGGTTCCTCACCATCGGCCGCCGGTGCACCCTGCTGCCACTGCAAAATAACTGAAGTTCCATTCTCAGCCACCTGTGCCAATAAGCCAAAAGGCGGCTGAGGCGCTATACTATCTAGCCAAGGCATTGTAGGCGGAAGCGATTTATAACGATATAGGTTATATTGTAGCGAGTCGCGAAGGCCTACAACATTATTAGTAATGTGCTTGGCACTGTAATAAATACTCCCTTGAGCCCCAGCTTGCCGCCGGGCGTAACGCACCTGATTCGGGATTTGGCTACGATCGCGCCAGCCCGCACCGTTCTCGTTAGCCCGGTAGGCAGCATGACCTATATAGAAATGACGCCCATGCGTACGCTTGCTCCACCAGTCGGCCAGCACCTCATAAGGTGCAGCCGTATGGCCAAAAGGAAAATAAATCTGTGGATTAATATAATCAACCCAGCCTTCTTCCAGCCACTTCAACGCATCTGCATAAAGCTGGCGGTACCCGCTGAGGCCAGATGATGCAGAACCATCCGGGTGGTCCTTCTTATTGTCCCAAATGCCGAACGGGCTTATGCCAAATTTGATGTATTTTTTTTCGCGATGTATGCTCTCCGCAACCATTTGGATGAGCAAGTTAACGTTATTCCTACGCCAGTCGGCGATATTGTTATATCCATTTGGATATTTCCTGAACGTCTCCGTATCGGGGATGGGCCTACCACTAACCGGATACGGATAGAAGTAATCATCAAAATGGACACCGTCGATGTCATAGTTCCGCACCACATCGGTAACAATGCCGACGATGTATTGCCTTACTTCGGGAATGCCGGGGTTGAAGAGTTTCTTTCCGCCATATACAAAAAACCAATCCGGTTTGAGCCGCGTAATATGGTCACTCGTAGTATTCTCGGCTACCAAGTCAAACGTGGCCCGATAAGGGTTAATCCAAGCGTGCAATTCCATACCGCGTTTATGGGCCTCCTCGATGGCAAATTCCAGCGGATCGTAAAACGGTGTGGGCGCCAGCCCCGGTTTACCGGTTAGGAAACGGCTCCACGGTTCGCTGCTTTTGGCGAAAAATGCATCTGCTGCAGGTCTTATTTGCAAGAGAATAGCATTGATACCGGCACGTTGATGGTTATCTAGGTGCCGTATAAGTTCTTCTTTCTGCGCGGCTGTGCTCAAGTTGCTTGCTGATGGCCAGTCGATATTGACCACCGTGGCAATCCAGGCACCTCTAAACTCCCGTTTGGGAAGCTCATGGCCAAGAGCAGTCGGACCGCAATACCCTGCGGAACCAATAAGTAGTAAGAAAAAACCAGTAATACAACCGAACCACACGCGGGTATAACTCATCTCAATGTCATTGTCCGCGGTAAAGATAAAAATAAAATGTTTCAGAAGGGCCAGCTACGGGTGAGAGCCATTCCACAACTTCATAACGTATACGCCAAGCACAAACCACCCGCACGCTACGGCAAGCACTTTCATCAGGATATCCCGCCGATCAAAACGGAATGCGTTTTTCAACAATACATACAGCAGAAGCACGAGCAGCGGCACGGTGGGCGGGTAGTACTGGTAGCTTTCGTACCAATGGCCTTGTAATAGCGCCAATAATGAGCGTTGAAAACCACAACCTGGGCAATCGATGCCCGTCACAACCTTAATCGGGCAGGGTAATAGCCAGTTCTGCACGGAGGAAACACCTTCCAGACTGCACACTGCCAATAGCCACCCGCTGGCATTGTTCAAACTATACAGGGGGATTCTGCGGGTTGTTTTTGTCGTCAATCGAATCTTTAAAGTTGTCCAGGTCCCGCTTCAGATTACTGAAAGAGTCTCCGCCCATAGCTTCGGCGGCCGTTGGGCCGATATACTTATCGCTGCCAAAGCCGATAACGGGGATGGTAACAAAACCGAAGAATAAAGTCAAGATGGTCCAAAGTGGCACCTCTTTACCGAAGCTTTTCATCAGCAAATTCATTAGCCATATACTGAACACGATATTGACACAAGGCACCAACGCGGCAACAATACCCCACCAAATGGGTTTCCCCACAATTTCGGCAATAATAATCATGTTGTAAATGGGGATAATAGCTGCCCAACCCGGTTTACCGGCTTTCTCGAAGATTTTCCACAAACCCGCGATATACAAAACAATAATCGCTAAGTAGAAGATCACAGTTCCAACCCCCATACCCGCGAGCAAGCCACCACCAACGGCATCATAATTTCCGTAATTGTCCATGGTTTTTAAAATTTGAAGTTATCAGTGAAACAGTTATTCAATTGGTATTTGTCTGTATTTCAATCAAAGATAAAGGTTATTTTTAAAAATGCAACACGCTTGTGACAGGAAGTTGTCACTATCCATACCCATACTGCCAAAGCCCAAATAAAGCGGTATCTTTGTAACCGCGTCTTTAATCCAAATTATGATAATCAAGGAGCAGATTTCGGTTTTCGATATGTTTAAGATTGGCATTGGCCCCTCGAGCTCGCATACCCTCGGCCCCTGGCGTGCCGCACAACGTTTTATGCAACGCCTCGCCGCCGATGACTTGATCGAAAAGACCGGAGCTATCAAGGTTTTACTCTATGGCTCACTAGCCAAGACCGGTATTGGTCACGGCACAGATGTGGCGGTATTGCTGGGGCTGAGCGGTGCCGACCCGGTCACCATCGCGGTTGATGAAGTGCCAAAAAAGGTTGCCCAGATTAAACAACAACAACGCCTGCTATTGGGTGGTACGCACCCAATCCCCTTCCGTTATACGGACGACTTGCTGTTTCTTTATAGTGAAAGCCTCCCCTTCCATCCCAACGCGGTCACGTTCCAGGCGCTCCTCAACGACGGAACGGCAGTGAGCGAAACCTACTATTCCATCGGGGGCGGTTTTGTAGTACAAGAGGGCGATGATGGTGGAGCACGAGAGCAACTGGATCTTGCTTTCCCCGTACAAACGGCAAACGACCTGTTGGTATGGTGCATGAATACCGGATTAAAGGTTTCCGAACTGGTACTGGAAAACGAACAGGCTTGGCGCACGGAAGAGGAGACGACCATCGGCATCCGCCAACTATTCACCACAATACGCGATTGCATCTACCGCGGGTGCCATACCACCGGCATGCTGCCCGGCGGGTTGCAGGTGGACCGGAGGGCATACAAACTCAACAAGAAACTGATCGCGGGGCGCGCCTATACCGACTACCACAGTTGGGTAGCAGCCATCCGAGCTGGTGGCGATCATTTTCAATACACACTAGATTGGGTGAGCTGTTGGGCTTTAGCTGTCAACGAAGAAAACGCTTCATTCGGCCGTGTGGTCACGGCACCGACCAACGGCGCTGCAGGGGTCATACCCGCAGTACTGCAATACTACATTGTGTTCCATGATGGTTTGCATGAAGACAAGATTATCCGGTTTATCGCTACATCTTCCGAAATTGGCAGCATTTTCAAGAAAGGCGCTACAATATCAGCCGCTATGGGCGGTTGCCAGGCAGAAATCGGGGTTTCCTCAGCCATGGCTGCCGGTGCCCTTACCGAAAGCCTAGGTGGGTCACAGCGGCAGGTGCTGATGGCTGCCGAAATAGCCATGGAACATCACCTCGGCCTCACGTGCGACCCCATAGGCGGTTTGGTCCAAGTACCTTGCATTGAGCGCAACACCATGGGAGCCATTAAGGCCATTACCGCAGCGCAGCTCGCACTGCAATCCAACCCCGATAAAGCTAAGGTAAGCCTCGATGCCGTGGTAAAAACCATGTGGGAGACTGCCAAGGACATGAATGTCAAATACAAAGAGACGGCAGATGGGGGGTTGGCGGTCAACATTCCGCTCAGCTTGCCGGAGTGCTGAACGTAATATCAACGCAGCAGCACATTTTTTTTTTGCACTTCCTTCTTTTTTAACCGTACTTTGTACCATGCCGCTTTTCATCAGTTCAATCGCATCAGGCAGCAATGGCAATTGTTATTACGTAGGCAATGGCCACGAGGCTGTGCTGGTAGATGCTGGCATATCCTGCCGCCAAATCGAGAAGCGCATGGCGAAGCAGGGATTATCCATGCAAAACGTTAAGGCTATCTTCGTCTCGCATGAGCATTCGGACCACGTGAAAGGGCTCAGCGTACTGGCCAACAAGTATCAGCTACCTGTTTTTCTCACTAACGGCACGCGGCGGGGCTGTAAGCTGGCTATACCCGACCGATTATTGCATCCCCTTTGCGATTTACAGCAAGTTTCGATAGGTGGCTTAGCGGTTACCTCGTTCCGCAAATATCATGATGCGGCGGACCCGCACAGTTTTCTTATCGAGGGCGATGGCCATGCCGTCGGTGTCTTTACTGACATCGGCCGGGTCTGCGGCCAGGTAATCAATTTCTTTAGCCGGTGCGATGCGGTTTTTCTAGAAACTAATTACGACGCGGATATGCTGATGCAGGGGCGTTATCCTATTTTTCTCAAAAACCGTATCCGCGGCGGCTACGGGCACCTGTCTAATGCTGAGGCGCTGGAACTATTCATCATGCACCGGGCACCAAAGCTTAGCCACCTGTTCCTTTCGCATCTATCCCGTGACAACAACGATCCCGACTTGGCATACCAACTGTTTCACCAACATCGCGGCAATACCGAAATCGTGATTGCCAGCCGCTATTCAGAAACGGGGGTGTATGAGATTGGCAGCAAGTCGTCACGTATTGTGGAAGAAAGCCGTATTGAGTTTGAAATCACCCAAAGCTACCAATACATTTCAGGATAACCCAAAAAACAAAATTGGTAATCCCGCTGTTTTTTGAGATTTTTAACTATGTTTGATTGACTTTACTTCAATCGTATGCACACGACGTCTTTAAAAAGGCAACAGCGAACAAGCACGACACTGATGCTAGTATTGGTTTTCTTTCTTGCCACCGCCTGCAAAAAAGAAAACAAAGGAGAGCCAAAAGTGGCTTCCGAAAACGAAACAACCAATAAATGGGTGGTTGAGAATATGCGCGACGTCTATTATTGGAATACGTCCATTCCACAAGACCGTAATCTCAATTTCAGCCTAGGCCCCGAAGATTTCTTTAAAACCATCTTACATCGTGATGATCGGTTCTCCTGGATTCAATTAGCCAAAGACCTTGAAGATAACCTATCCGGCGTCGCTACCACCGTGGGGCTGGGCATTGGGCTAGTACAGGTAAATCAAGCGGGCAATGTAATTATTTCCGTTCGCTATGTTCTGCCAAAATCGCCTGCCGACAAAGCTGGGATTAAACGCGGCGACATTATCACCGAAATCAATGGCCGGGAGATGATGGTCAACAATTACAATGAAGTATTGGATGCGTACTACGGTTCAGCTACCTTTACTGTCCAATTAGCTCACATCAATGAAAATGATCAAATCGTACGTGATGGCGAAATCGAGCTCACCCCTGTGCAAAATTTTCAGGAGCATGCCATTCATCTAGATTCTGTAATTATCACACCCAGCGGTAAAAAGGTCGGTTATTTGTTTTACAACCGCTTCTTAAACAATCAGCCCGATGAACTGCTTGCTGCTTTTGATAAATTCAAAACGGAAAATATCAGCGATCTGGTTCTTGACCTGCGATATAATGGGGGTGGTGGCATTTGGATCGCGGCAATCATGTCTGGATTGATTCAGGCTCACTTCAACGAGAGCGAGCCTTTTATCCACTATAAATGGAATAGTAATTATAATGACTATACAGAAACCTACTATGAAGTATTTGGTGGTGCTTCCAAAGATCCAGAAGAAGTAGCGTCTGCCAATCAGGTTGTTGGCGACATCAAAGCGTTTAATCTCAACTTATCGAGGGTATTCATCATTGCAACCAACTATTCCGCATCGGCCAGCGAGCTTGTCATCAACAACCTTCGTCCATTTCTGCAGGATGCGAATGTAATCCATATAGGGGAAACCACAGTGGGCAAGAACGAAGGTTCCATCACCATTGTCGACGAACGAAACCCACCCAAAGTCGAATGGGGTATCCAACCAATAGTTGTTAAATTGGCCAACAAAGACGGATTTGGTGACTATCCTGATGGGCTTACCCCTGAGTATAAAATAGATGAGTGGGATTACCTGCCTTGGGCACCTATCGGCTCGCTGGACGACCCGCTCTTGGCCAAAGCATTAAGCTTAATCGATCCGAGCATCCAATCCCTTGCGCTTAAGACTATGAGCACTAAAGCTCATACCGCTCAATCCCTACAAGCCGTACCGATGGCTGGATTCGAAGATCGGCTCAATCGTCCAGTCCCTGTAGATATCGGCCAACGAATGAAACAAACTAATCGATAACGATAAGTTTCATCCCAAACAACTCGGCGATGTGGCTTTTCAACCGCATCTTCACTGCGTTGATATCCTGCAATGCGCCCAATTCACGTTGCATGGAGGTTACGTCCTTGTCATCTATACCACATGGTACGATATTGCCGAAATAATCCAAATCGGCATTGACGTTAAATGCAAAGCCATGCATGGTTACCCAACGACTAGCCCTCACTCCCAATGCACATATTTTCCGTGCCCGATCGTTATCTGCATCCAGCCATACGCCCGTATATCCCGGATAGCGGCCCGCTTCGATCCCATACCCGGCTAATGTGAGAATCACAGCTTCTTCCAACGTGCGGAGATACAGGTGTATATCCGTAAAAAAATTGTCGAGGTCCAAAATGGGGTAGCCCACAATTTGCCCGGGGCCGTGGTAGGTAATATCGCCGCCACGGTTTATCTTGTAAAACGTGGCCTGCCGCTCAAGCAGGCCACGTTCATCCAACAGTAAGTTTTCGGGGCTACCGCTCTTTCCCAACGTGTAAACGTGTGGATGTTCCGTAAAAACAAGGTAGTTGTCCGTAGGCAACGCCGTCCCTTCTACCCTATTCCTCGTCTTCTGCGCTAGCACCCTGGCAAACAGTGCCTCCTGCCTATTCCAGGCCTCTTGGTAGTCAACGAGCCCCCAATCCTCGAAAACAACGTTCCGATTCATCAATACAGCAAATTATCGTACGGATACCGCTTCGTATGCATATCAACCACGGTCTCATACAGTAGTTTCCGGAATTCATCCACGTTGGTCTTGTCGGTAGCCGATATGAATACTGCCGGACTGTTATGCCGGGCCATCCAACTACGTTTAAAATCATCCAACGAAACCGGGCGGCGCTCCCTTTCCTCCATTGCAGCATCCGATTCCTGGCGCTCGTCGGGTTCGCCACGATAAGCATCAATCTTGTTGAATACCGTAATCACAGGCTTGTCCAATGCACCCAGCTCCTCCAGTGTTTCATTCACCGCGCGGATGTGGTCTTCGAAGCTCGGATGCGATATATCCACCACATGCAGCAGCACATCCGCCTCACGCACCTCGTCGAGCGTCGATTTGAAGCATTCCACCAAGTGATGGGGAAGTTTGCGGATGAAGCCAACGGTATCGGAAAGCAGGAACGGCAGGTTTTCGATGACCACTTTACGCACCGTTGTATCCAGCGTAGCGAAAAGCTTGTTTTCCGCAAATACGTCCGATTTCGAAATCATGTTCATGATGGTCGATTTACCTACGTTCGTATAACCAACCAAGGCCACGCGGATCAGCTGCCCCCGGTTTTTGCGTTGCGTCTCCGCTTGTTTGTCGATAGCTTTCAAGCGGTCTTTCAACAAGGAAATCTTATTGAGGATCATCCGGCGGTCGCTTTCGATCTGACTTTCACCCGGCCCACGCATACCGATGCCGCCGCGTTGGCGCTCCAAGTGCGTCCACATCCGGGTTAATCTCGGCAGCAGGTATTGGAGTTGGGCAAGTTCCACCTGCGTTTTCGCCTGCGCCGTCTTGGCGCGCCGCGCGAATATATCGAGGATGAGGTTGCTGCGGTCGAGGATCTTCACCTTCAACTCCTTTTCGATGTTGCGCAACTGCGAGGGCGTCAGCTCGTCGTCAAAAACTACGATATCTATTTCCTCCGCCTCTACGTATGCCTTTATTTCATCCAGCTTGCCCGAACCTACGAACGTAGCCCGCTCGGGATGGGGCAGTTTCTGTGTAAATACCTCTTTCACAATGCCACCAGCGGTATCCACCAAAAATGCCAACTCCTCCAAGTACTCCTGTTCCTTCTCCTCACTGTCTTGGGGCAGGATGATGCCAACTAATATAGCAGTCTCGGGTTGTATAGCGGTGTCAAAAATTTCTTGTCTTGCCATGTAGTCAAAAAAATAAAAGTAAGAAAATAAAAATCATTCGGCGCTCATCTGGAGCACCTCACACAACACGGTGATGCAGTGGTGTATTACATGGCTTTTCGGTAATTAACAAAGTGCAAAGGTAAAGGTTTTCGCGAAAAACACGTAATTCCTTGAAACAACAGCTGCCGTGGGTCGCCTGAGGCTAACCGCTATCGGACAGGACAACCCTATTTAAGACAAATTTGTCTTAAATAGGAAGCTTTCGTATCTTTGAAAATCGGATTGGAGCGAACGACCGTAAGTAAACGGCAAAAGCGATGTAATGGAAAATAGAAAAAACATATCAGATCTTGATGATATCAAGCTGTTGGTAGACAGCTTCTACGATAAAGTACGCAAAGACGACCTTCTAAAAGATATATTCAATAATGTCATCCAGGACCGTTGGCCGGAACACCTGGAAAAGATGTACCGGTTTTGGCAGACCGTGCTATTGGGCGACCATACTTATTTCGGCAGCCCCTTCGTGCCGCATGCCGAGTTACCTGTAGAAAAAAGCCATTTCGACCGTTGGATGAAGCTGTTTGTAGAAACCGTAGACATGTATTTTGTGGGCGAAAAAGCCGAACGGGCAAAGTGGCAGGGCGACCGGATGGCAGAAATGTTTCTTTATAAAATCGAATATTACCGGAATAACGCTGCCAAGCCTTTGTTATAACTACGGTATATCAACAATAGCTTATGAGTCGGTTCAGACTAAAACGTGTGTATGAAGCGCCTTCCAAGGAAGACGGTTACCGCATATTGGTAGATCGGCTGTGGCCCAGGGGCCAAGGGAAAGATGCCGCCCAACTCGATGAATGGAATAAAGACGTTGCCCCTTCGCCGGCGCTGCGGAAATGGTTTGCCCACCAACCAGCACGTTTTGATGCGTTTTCGGCACAATATCGCGAAGAACTCACGGCGAAGACCGCCAATCTCGACAGACTGCGGGAAATCGCCAAAACAACGCGCGTAACCTTATTATACGCTGCAAAAGATGAACATAACAACCATGCCGTGGTTTTAAAACAAGTGTTGGAATCTTAACTGCTTCACGATGACAGATCAAGCCAAACCCTTAAAAAGGGACCCACACCTTAAGGCGGTGAGCCGCGACCATCACCACGGCCTGTTGCTTTGTTGGAAAATTAGAGAAGGTTTCAAGCGGAATATCGATATAGAACGCATCAAGCGATACGCCGATTGGTTTTGGACCTCCCATCTCGTCGACCATTTTGCCATTGAGGAGAAATACATCTTTTCCATTCTGGGAGACGAAAACGAGCTCGTAAAACGAGCACGCAGTGAACACCGCCGGCTAAAGCGGTTGTTTTCGGACGACACCGAGGTTTGGCGATCATTGAATCTGATTGAAGAAGAGCTGGATAAACATATTCGCTTTGAAGAGCGGATATTATTCAACGAAGTGCAAAAAGTAGCTACGGCCGAGCAATTGGCACTAGTGGACAAACACCATAATCACGACACCCATTGCGAAGATTGGGAGGACGAATTCTGGGTTGGCCCTACGTCGCCGGTAGGCAACTAGCAAACCCGTTTAACAACCGCTGAATTGAATCGGGCAGCGCGTTGGCTGCTGCGGTCGTACCGGCCAGCAGTGCTGCCTTTTTCAAGAATGATCGTCTAGATTTCATGGTTTCTATTTTGCAAACGAAATAACGAAATATTCCCGTACCGCTCAACTAAAAAGCAACTTTCTGGCTTTGCCCTTATATCACATACTAGCTAAAAGCATTTTTTACCGTACAACTTACGCAATACTTCTTATATTAGCTCGGCTAACCTAATTAATACTGGTTTTACGGTTATCAAGCCACGGTTTGCAAAAGGCACCGAAAATATACTTAAATGAACAAAACAATTATTGCCATCGCCGGCACCATCCTCCTGTGGGGCTGCCAGCAAAAAACAGCCAACTTTCCGGCTAAGGAAATGGATCCCACTAAAACCGCTGAACTCGCCGCCACGATTGAAGGACAGGTAAGCGCACAGTTGGATAGCGGGCTCACCCTCAAACTGTGGGGTATCGATTCATTGGTTATTTCACCCATCGCCATCGACGTCGATGACCACGGACGATTATTCTATACCACTACAGACCGTCAGAAAAATTCCGAGTTCGACATCCGCGGCCACCGTGATTGGGAAATCCCCTCCATCGGTTTCCAAACTGTGGAAGACCGACGGGCATTCCTGCGCGAAGAGCTATCTCCCGAAAACAGTGCCCGCAATACGTGGTTGGCTGATCTCAACGGAGACGGCTCGCACGACTGGCGCGATCTCACCATCGAAAAAGAAAAAGTATATCGGGTCGAAGACCTTTCCGGCGATGGCGTTGCCGACCGTTCTCAATTGATAGTAGATGACTTCCACGAGGAGATTACCGATGTAGCCGGGGGGGTCTTTGCCGATGGCGATGATATTTATCTGGCTGTTGCCCCCGACCTTTGGCGGCTAACAGACACGGATGGCGACGGGATCCCCGATAAAAAGACATCGATTTCCCACGGTTACGGGGTTCACGTGGGCTTTAGCGGCCACGGTATGTCCGGCGTGAAAATGGGCCCCGATGGGCGCATTTACTGGCAAATCGGCGATATCGGCTTCAATGGCAAGGGGCTCGACGGCACCAACTGGGAACACCCCAACTCGGGTGTCATTGCCCGGGCTAATCCGGATGGCAGCGATTTTGAAATCTTCGCCCATGGTCTGCGTAATACCCACCAGTTTGTATTCGATGAATATGGCAACATCATCAGTGAGGACAATGATGGCGACCACGCCGGCGAAAAGGAACGCCTGGTATACATCGTTAACGGCTCGGATGCCGGCTGGCGGAGCAATTGGCAATACGGCAAATACAGCGACCCTGACAATAACAGCTACAAAGTATGGATGGACGAGAAGATGTATCTGCCGCGCTTCGAGGACCAAGCGGCATACATCACGCCCTGCATCAGCAATTTCGTAAGCGGTCCCGCGGGCGTAGTTTACAATCCGGGCACCGCCCTGGGCCCTCAATATAAACAGACGTTTTTCGTAGCGGAGTTTGTGGGCAATCCCGCAAGCTCGGGCGTACACAGCTTCAAGCTGAATCCCAAAGGCGCCACCTTTGAGCTCGGTGAGCATAAGAAAGTACTGGGCGGCATCTTGGCCACCGGTCTCGACTTCGGCCCAGACGGTGCGTTGTATGTGGCAGATTGGATAGATGGATGGGGCACCCACGATTACGGCCGTATCTGGAAAATGGATGATGCAGACGCTGCAACGCAAGTTATCCGCACAGAAGTAAAGGAATTGCTCGCCGCCGATTTCAGCGACAAAGGCGAAACGGAGTTGGGCGACCTCCTTCGCCACGAAGACATGCGCATCCGCCAAAAGGCCCAGTTCGCATTGGCGAAGCGGGGTAAGAAAGGGCTGGAGATTTTCCAGCAGGCACTCGCTCAAACCGACTACCAGCTGGCACGGGTACATGCCATCTGGGGAATCAGCCAGCTAGCGCGGAAGGATGAGCAGCACGCTGCCACGCTCCTGCCCTTACTGCAAGATGCCGATCCAGAAATACGGGCACAGGCGGCCAAATGGCTTGGCGACATCCGATATAAGGAAGCCGGCAACACCCTCATCCCGTTGTTGGCTGACCCGGAGAGCCGCCCCCGCTTTTTCGCGGCCGAAGCATTAGGGCGTATCCAACATGAGCCTGCGGTGGCCCCAATCATCGCCATGCTCGAAGCCAATAACGATGAAGATGCTTATCTGCGGCATGCCGGCACATTGGCACTGGCGCGTATTGGCAAGGCGGAGCCCCTGATAGCCCTAGCCGACAACCCCTCGCGGGCGCTGCGTATCGCCGCAGTGGTGGCCTTACGGCGTATAGGCAACCCGGACATTTCCCGTTTTCTCATCGACCAAGAGGAATTTGTCGTCACGGAAACAGCCCGAGCCATCAATGATGACCTCTCCATTGAAGAGGCACTCCCCGCGTTGGCCAACCTACTCAATACAACACCGTTCTCCAACGAGGCACTTATCCGCCGCGTTATCAATGCCAACCTCCGTGTGGGTGGCGCACGCAACTTACACCAGCTCATCCAATACGCGCAAGACGGCAGCCACCCCACCGCTATGCGGGCCGAAGCACTGGCCGCATTAAGTACGTGGGCTAAGCCTTCCGTTGTTGATCGCGTAGACGGCAGGTATCGTGGCGTCATGGAGCGCAACGTCGACGCACTGAAAAGCCAAACTGCCGATGCACACATCCGCCTACTAAGCGACCGGGAGCTTCCTGTACGCATCAGTGCCGCCAAAGCCATCAGCAAACTAGGCATCCAGCAAGCCGCTCCTGCCTTATTGGCGAGCTTGAAGGGCGATAAGGAAACGGCCATGCGCGTAGCTTGCCTATCGGCGATCGTTGCTCTCGAAGCACCACAGCAAGAGGAAGCCATTAAGTTCGCATTGGCCGACCGCGAAAAGTCGCTGCGCGTAGCGGCGCTCGACCTTCTGGAAAACATGGCTATTCCCAAACCGGTGATGGTCGGTTTGCTTGCGGACGTCATCGACTCCAAAACCACCGAAGAAAAACAAGCAGCCATCATTACATTGGGTAAAATACCCGTGGAGCACTCCGAAGTGCTTTTCAATAAGCTGCTCGACGAAATGGAAGCAGACCGCTTAAGTCCAGAGGTCTATCTCGAACTGGGAGAGGCGATCGACAGCACCCACGCCGAGCCATTGATGGCACGTTACCAGGCGATCACCCAGCATTTCTCAGCCGACCAGCTCATGGCATCCTACGCCAGTAGCCTCCAGGGTGGAGATGTCGGACGGGGCCGCAGGGTCTTCTTCCAACACCAGCAGGCCCAGTGTATGAGGTGCCATGCTTATGACGATCGCGGCGGCAATGCCGGGCCGCAGCTTAACGGCATAGCCAATCGACTCTCCCGCGAACAGCTGCTCGAATCGGTTATCGATCCCAGCAAACGCATCGCTCCCGGTTACGGCATTGTGATGCTCGTGCTGAACGATGGCGAACAGCTATCGGGCATTTTCCAGGGCGAGGACGAGAGTGGCGTAAAAATCCGGAAAGGGCAAGAGCCCGATCGGGTCATCCCCCATAGCAATATCAAGGAAAAGACCTTCTCACCATCAAGCATGCTGGATATGAAAGGTATCCTTTCCAAACGCGAAATCAGGGATGTGGTTGCTTTTCTGGCTACGCTGAAAGAAGACAGCTAGTAGAAGGCGACGGGCAACGGCACAACAGCGTTCACAGCCGTTGTGCCGCTGCTTCGTCAACAAACCAAGTCACCCGGCCATCCTCCGTTCCATCGATAAGCTGTGCAGGGTATTGTTCGGTATTGCGCTTACCGCGCAATACTTCGTACAAGGCCTCTGCCTTGCCGGATCCGTAGGTGATTACCGCCACCTTGGCCGCTTGGTTGACCAACGGTATGGTTAGCGTAATGCGGTACATATCTTGGGCGTCCAAGAAATAGGCAGCTACCCACTTGTCGTATTCATGGAGTACGCCCGTATTTGGGAACCAAGATGCTGTGTGGCCATCGGCTCCCATACCCAACAGTACCAGGTCAAAGCGTCCGGCAGGCTGGAGCTGACTGCGCAGTATCTCCTCATATTCAGCTGCAAACTCCGCTGGCGACTTATGATCTGCCCACATCGGGAAAATCTGCCCCTTGGGAATAGGCACATGGTTGAGAAATGTCTCGAACGCCATCCGTGCGTTGCTCCGATCGTCCGTTAAAGGTACCCATCGCTCATCACCCCAAAACACGAACACTTTTTCCCATTGCACCGCATCGCGATAAGTCGTGGCCAGCAATTTATAAAGTTCAACCGGCGACGAACCACCCGTTAAGGCCACGGTAAACCGTCCGTTCTTCTCAATCGCTTCGCGAGCTGTCTGTATGAATAGTTGAGCAGCCTCCTCATTGAGCTGCCCCAAATCGTTGAATTTCTTTACCATGTTCTTTTTGCTATTTGCTTTTTTGCTATTTGCTCCGATCGCCAAACCGGCGGATCCGGGCTAGTCGGCAAAACACATTCCACTACGTATGCAAGTTCAACGCCCAGATATGCCCTTGCCGGGCAATCAATGCTTCTGCGCTTTCGGGACCCCACGCCCCGGCTGCGTAATTGGGGAAATCCAATGAATCACGGCTTTCCCATGTTTCCAGTATCGGGGTAATCACATCCCACGCTTCTTCCACCTGGTCAGACCGCATATACAGTGTGGTATCTCCCCTCATGGCGTCTAAGAGAAGTGTTTCGTAGGCTTCGGGGGTCTGTGTGGAGCATGTATCGTAATCGAAAACCATTTCTGCCGGATTGAGGCTCATCTCCAACCCCTGCTTCTTGGCCGTGAAGCGTAGCCTGATATCCATGGTGGGCTGGATATTGATCGTTAGCCGGTTGGGCATCAGGTTTCCCGCTTGCGACGCTGAAAACGTGGAGTGCGGTACCGGCCGGAATTGAATAGTAATGGAAGACGTCTTCTCCTGCATGCGTTTGCCTGTGCGCAGGTAAAAAGGAACACCTTGCCACCGCCAGTTGTCGATGAACAATTGCACAGCCGCATACGTTTCGACATTCGATTTAGGATCAACCCCAGCTTCCTCCCGATAACCGGGCACCTTCTTACCGGCAATCCATCCGGGGCCGTATTGTCCCCGTACGGCATATTTATGCACCTCTTCGGGCTTCAGCCGCCGGATAGCCCGCATCACATCTACTTTACGGTTCCGTATCTCTTCGGCCTGGAATGAAATCGGCGGTTCCATAGCAACCATGCAGAGCACTTGCAACAGGTGGTTCTGTATCATGTCACGCAGGGCGCCCGAGTTTTCGAAGTAGCTACCGCGGTCTTCTACGCCCACTTGCTCAGCTACGGTAATCTGGATGTAATCGATGTAATTGCGGTTCCACAACGGCTCAAACAGGGCATTGGCAAAACGGAAAGCCAGGATATTCTGTACCGTTTCTTTCCCGAGGTAGTGATCAATGCGATAAATCTGCTCTTCCTGGAATGTCCGCCCCAATAGTTCATTGAGGGCCACTGCAGTTTCCTTATTATACCCAAAAGGCTTTTCGACAACGATGCGGTCAGCCTCCGGCACGTCGGCAAGTTTATACTTGCTGATATTTATGGTCGCCGATTCAATGAACTGCGGTGCGATAGACAAGTAGAATAACCGATTGGCCCGCACTCCCCATTCCGTGTCGAACGCCTCGACCTTAGCCGCCAGGCCTTCGTATGCGGCGGGATCATTGATGTTCGATTCAAAATACGAAATAGTCGTCTTAAATTGGTTCCACTGCGCCTCGTCCGGTTTGCCCTTCCGCGAAAATTCCACCAATCCGTCATGCAGGTGCTCCCGGTAGGTATCGTCGTCAAGCTTAGTACGTCCCAGCCCAATGATTGCAAATTTCTCGGGCATCCACCCATCAATATACAGGTTGTAAAACGCCGGAATTAATTTTCTTTTAGTAAGGTCTCCCGTGCCACCGAAAATGACAATAATCGTGGGAGCCAGTTTTTTATTTGACTTCATGTTGATTTAAATACACCTTATTTATTTGTAGTTGTCTTTCTCGCCGTCGCCCGGTTGCATTGCCTGCTTTTCCAGGGCAAGAACTTTCTGTAGGCGTCGTTCAAAACGCGCCCCACCATCGTACTCCGCCTGCAGAAAAACCGTCGCCAGTTCCCAGATAAGCATCGGCCCAATAACCCGTCCACCCAGGCAAAGCAGATTCATATCGTCGTGTTCCACGCCTTGGCGGGCCGAGTAGGTTTCGGTAATCAATGCCGCACGCACACCCGGTATCTTGTTGGCAGCCACCGATACGCCCACGCCGCTGCCGCATACGGCTATACCACGAGCCACTTCATTGCTGGCCACGGCACGTGCCAAAGGCACAATAATGTCGGGGTAGTCGTCCGTGGGGTCATATGCCGTTGCACCGTAATCACGAACGTCATACCCTGCTTCCACCAACTTGGCCATCAGTTGTTCTTTCTGTTCAAAACCAGCGTGATCTGCTGCGATACCTACTGTCATCATCAACGGGTAAAATGTTAAGCTGTCGCCAGCACCGTTTACAACTTGCGAAACAGGCGATGAAGATAGCCAAAAAATCAATTTTTGATAGCAAACCTGCCTTTTTATTTTAAAAATGACAATGATGTAAGGTGAGTCGTCATCATTTTCGGCAAAATGTACCCGATGCGGCACTAGCCATTCACCCAACCCATTAACGCGCGACTGCGCTCGGCGAGCCAGTCAGATCCGGTAGCCCCTTCGGGCTTGGCAAATAGCTTGGAGCCCAGTCCCACCGCACTTACCCCTGCCTCGAACCATCCAGAAATACTCTCCTCCGTCGGATTTACCCCACCGGTTGGCATGAATCGCATATCCGGAAACAGTGGTTTTATTGATTTGAGGAACCCGGTTCCCAACGTGTCGCCGGGAAAGAGTTTCACTAGGGGTGCTCCCAGATCTTCGGCCATACTAATTTCGGTGGGCGTCATGCAGCCAGGTACCCAAAGGATGTCGCGTGCCAGCGTTACCTCAGCAATCGCAGGCTTTACCACGGGACTCACGATGAATTCCGCGCCCATCTCGATGTAGGCCGTCGCCATGGCAGCCGTTTTAATCGTGCCGATTCCCAACAGTAGATCGGGCCAATGCTCCCGCTGGTACGCCAGTAGCCGCGAAAAGTTCTCCGGCGCCCGCTCGCCACGATTTACAAACTCAAAAACCCGTATACCACCCGAGTAGCAGGCATTTACTACCTCCATGCAGGTTTGAATATCATCGTTATAATAAACCGGGAGCACCGGATATTTCAATATATGGTCAAGTGTGTTTTTCATTTTTAATGCCTATCGTCTAATGTCTAGTGTCTAACGTCTCCCTTTTACAAATCCCCGTTACCGAAATCCCCTTTCACAAACAATTTTTTGAACCCCGCAGCCGTTGCCGTCTCCACCACGTCCTGTCCATCCTTTTCCGATGCCAGTGCATAAATCAGTCCCGCCATGAATGCATCGCCGCTGCCAATGCGGTCTACCACCTCATTGGTTTCCTGTATGGCCGACATAAAATCGCCACTACGGGTATGGTACGTACCATACAGCAGGTTGTGGGTAGCCGAATCCATGAAGCGGAAGGTATAAGCCACGTGTTTACACTGGGGTAACCGTTCGAAAACCTCACGTGCTGATTCCTTGGCCTGTTCGAAATACATGTCGGGCGGCGTGTCGCGACCCAACGTTTCAAGCACCGTCGTTCCCAGCATTTTGTTTGCCGCCCAGATATTGCCCATCACCACGTCGCAATAAGGAAGCAAATCGGGCATCACCTCAATCGGCTGCTTACCGTAATTCCACAATTTATTGCGGTAGTTGAGGTCTACCGATACCACCATCCCTTTTCGCCGCGCCGCTTCCAATGCTTCTTTGCATACCGCAGCGAGCGATTCGTTGAGGGCGGGCGTTAGCGCGCTCCAATGGAACCACGTGTAGCCATCGAGTATCCGGTCCCAATCCACGGCACCCGGCTGCAACTTGCTAAATGCCGAATATTTCCGATCATATATTACCTCGCCTTTGGTAAGGCCGTTTGCCGACAGCAGGAAGTATAAGCCCAGCCTATCCCCTTCAACTATTGTGGGCGATACGTCTACACCTAGTCCTTTCAATACGGACAATGCCTGTGCCGTGAGTTCATTGTCGGGCATCCGGCTCATGTAGCTGCACGGCACGCCCCATTGTGCCAATGACGCAACAACATTGGCTTCAGAACCGGCGGGGAAAACAACCACTGGGCTGTCTTTTTCCAAAAAAGACGCTCCGGTTGAGCTAAGCCGCAACATCAACTCGCCGAAAGAAAGGATATGGTGTTTACTCATGGGGTGCAAAATAGCATTTAAAGTACGAAACATGAAACGCAGCGTACAAAATACGGCTTACAATCTACGCATACGTTTTCGTTACGCTTCGTCGGGTGCCTCGTGTTGGCCAAGAAACTCACGGTAAGGATCGTCCGGGTATAACACCGTATCGCCATTATGGCGGAAAGGGATATCCGGGTCGAACAATTCTTCCAGCGTATGGCGCAGAAATTCCACAAACTGCATCTTGAGGTCTTCCAGTGCAGCCCCTTCTGCCACGAATCCGCTCCGGCCCCCCAAATAAAACAGGGAACCCTCATTACGGAGCTTCCGGGCTACATAAAGGTTGGGCTCTACACCGCTCGTACCCGTTACCTGCTCATACAACAGTGTATAAAACAACGTCTGGATCATTGCCTTATTGCTTTTGGCCGATGCCGGGGCAAACAAGGTCTCATAGCCATTGAATTTCAGCTCGTCGCGTCCGGTTTTGTAGTCGACAATCCGCGTTACTCCGGCAACCACATCCACCCGGTCTATGATGCCGTACAAGCAGACGGTCTTCTTTTCACCAGCCACCATAATTGGAAACTCAATAGCGTAATCTCGTTCATTCTCCAGCTCCACGATGCGAAGTGGCGCCACTTCGCTTGCATCGTGGTGTAGAAATACAGCCGCGTATTCCGTCGCAATCTTCAGTAAAATACGGTGCATGCTGTTGGGTGCCAAAAACTTACCAGCAGGCACTTCCAGCTCCTTGGCAAGTGCATCGAGGCATAGCTGTGGCAATTGAGGTATCAGTTGCCGGATATGGGCAGCTTCGATGGTTTCGTGCTGTGTGCGTAACCGTTCGTAGACCGTTTGCATGGCACCGTGCACAACAGAACCTAACCTGTTCAGCTCAAACTCTTCCGAGAGCTTCGGGGGTTCTTTGATTTCAGCAATATACTTGAGGAAGAACAATAACGGCGACTGCAGGTACGTTGTGAGGCCAGAGGCCGAAAGCCGGAGGCGGTTGGGAGCGTCCACATCAACATAGCGCAGCATCTTTTGCCACACGGCACCGGTTTTGGCTACCGCAACCGGCTCCGGTGACGGCACGGTACGTACCTGTTGCCGCTGCACGTGGCGGCGCCACGCAAATCCGCTTTCGAACTCCAGCTGCCTAACAAACCGGCTCACCTCGCCACTGTTGCGCTCGTCGACCACCTGATTGTAAACCACGGTAACCCGTTCAGGATACTGCAACAGACGGTAGAAGAGATAGGCTGATAAAGCGTCCTGGTTTTCTAGCACCGGTAGGCCATGCGCACGCCGGATGGAGTCGGGGATGAATGTTGGGGCCGCGGTGATTTTCGGCAGTGCGCCCTCATTGGCCCCGATAACGAATACGTCATCGAAATCGAGGCAACGGCTTTCGAGCAAGCCCATGATCTGGATGCCATTCAGCGGCTCGCCCTCAATCGGTGCGCTAACGCCCTGAAGTGCCTTCTGAATAAGCGAGCAAGCGAACCCTACCGAGAGGTCGGTATGGCCGGCAAGCCCCTCGTGTAATAGGTTAACGGCCTTCTTTGCTGCCACGATGAGCGCTGCTTCAATATGCTGTAATGCGTGATCGCGCTGGCGCCGCTCCAGCACGTCTCCGAGCAACCCATGTAACGCTTGGAGCAGGGCCTCGCTGTTCTTCCGCTCGGCAAAAAAAGCCGGATAACTGGCCGTGGTAAGCAACAGTTCACTGACCGGAACTTCCAGCCATTGGTTTGCATGTATTTGCTGTAGGATGTTCCTTCGTTCTTCGTCTGCTACCCCACTCATCGGGTGGGCCAGGGCAGCTTCTACATCGAGGTGATGTGCGCTACCGCCACCGTGGTTGCACAGGTATTGCTGTATACGCAGCCATAGGTCAATGAAACCGAAGAGCGTCGACTGCACCAACGGGTAGCCTACCGTCACGTTGAATTCGACTCCTTCCGGCAAACTCTGTAATAAGGGTATCAATAAGCTCTCGTCGGCCAAGATGATGGCAACCTTTGTCGATAGCGCCGCATCCACGGCTTTGGCGGGCAACAACGAGGACAGCATTTTTGCCTGCGCTACGGTTCCCGACGCCGCAATTAAATCGATGTGGTTGGTCTTTGTCGCCAGCACGGATGGAAATTCACCAAGCGCATTTTTCAGTCCATACTGTCCGATATTCCTACGCATGAAAAGCCCCGCTTCCTGCAGATCGTCGTCCAGGTAATAGCGATCGCCATCAAAATAGAAAAGTGCTTTATCTTCGTCCTGCCATTGCGAAAACAGCCTTATCTCACAACGACTGAGGGCATTGAAGCCAACAAATGCCACCTGTTTATACCCATCGATAAATTGGGGGTTGGCCGCACGTCCTTCGGCGAGGTCGCGATAAGTAATCGCCTGTGTGGTGAGCCCTTGCCGGGCTAACTCCTCTTTAAATTGCTTGTACAGTCGCGGCAGGCGCCCCCATAGCTGCAAGAATTTCTGCTGTATGGCAGTCTGCTTCCCCACGGAAAACGACTCCCAGAATTGCTGCATGAAACGCTGCTGATCGGCGGATAGGTGGGGAAACCGTTGTTGGAGTAGCGCGATGTCGCGCAATTCGGCATACACCTCACCGGGGTCTACCAGGTCATAGTCCAGTTGCGCGAAATCGGCGAGGATGGTCTCCGCCAGCGGATAGAACTCGTCTGGCGTTTCCTCAGGTAGGCCGTCATCGCGGAGCAGCCGGTTATGCAACCGGTGCAGCACAAAAAACTGGGCAAGCGTATTGCTTTGCGGCAACGGTGACGATTGGGCGAAAAATTCTTGTACCGTGAAAAAGCACGGGCTCCAAATCGGTTTGCCCGAGAGGTCGGCCAAGTGCTTACTTAGGAATACGATGGGCCGCTTGTTGGTCAACACCACGGCCACATCCTTCAGGTCATCGCCAAACCGCGACAACAGATCCGCGGCTACTTGTCGGAGGAATGGCATCGTGTTCATACGGCCACAAGTTTATTCAATGTACCATAATATACGTATCCCCTTACGTTGGGCATCCCCAACTGGCGGAGCACCAACTGGTAATCAGACACCTGTTTAAGGTGCGCATCGTCTACCTGCTGTGTGAATTTGAAATCGATCACGATGGTTTCGTCATTACCTACCAGAACCTTGTCCGGCCGCAGGGTACGCCCGTTGGGTAAAATTATACTGCGCTCATTCCAATGCTGGTAGTCACCCCCGAGCCACTCCTTCAATTGCGGGTGTGCCCAAGTGGCTAGGGCCAGCGCCCGAAGCTCCTCCCGTTCGCCGCCTTGCACCAGGCCCAGGGCCTGGAGATTGTCCAGCGCTGCATCCAGCCTGTCTGCACCGGTAACGGTAGCCATCAGCTCATGCAGGAGCTGCCCATGGCGCCTGGCCGCCTCAAGCCGCACATAGTCCAACTCCGCACGCATTTCGGGTCGAACCAGCTCTGCTTTAAGCCTACCCGATGTGGGGTAGTGATCAAATGAAAAACCCCCGGCCGGACTTTCCTCGCCGCCGTGGGGATATGTGGCACTTGGTTCTCCGAAACGTATCCCGCGCTCAAACGCCAATCCCAATTCGCCGGCGTGGTGCCGCAACACTTCCAGTAGCAGGTCGCCCGCCAGCACCGTGCTGACTTCATCTGTACCCTTTATATCGGGTGCGCTTATATACAGGTGTTTCCGTGCGCGGGTGGCGGCCACATACAGCGTATTGAGCGCATCCATGTAGTTGAAAAGCATTTCTTCAAAGTACGCCTTGTACAAGGAAGACTTCCCGAGGTCACTTTTGTATTTTACCGGTGTTTTGTTCAGCAGGGCATACGGTGTGTCCGCTGTGTCTACCCAGAAATTGCTGTTGGGCATTCCATCCACCGGCCACCCACAAAAAGGAATCATCACCACGTCAAACGCTAGTCCTTTTGATTTATGGATCGTAATCACCTCGACGGCATTGGCGTCGGCACTGGCCGGAAGCGCCCTGTCGATCCCCTCCTCTTCCCAGTAGGTTAAAAATGCCGGTATACCGCGTTCGCCGTTGGCCGAAAATCCTGCAATGATATCGCGGAACGCAAAGATATAAGGTAAGTGCTCGGTTAGCTTATGCAACCCGTAGGCATCAACCAAGGTTTCGATAAGTTCCACCAGCGGCAACTGCGCCCACGCCCGGCGGTGATGGCATAGCAGTTCGGGCAACAGCCCCCTCAGCCGGTCCAGCTCCCCTTCGCAGATACGGAGCCAACGATCCGGGGCGATATGTTTTCCATGCAGTTGATTGTATAGCAACACACAGTTGGCCCGGTACAACGCCGCATCCGCAACGCCGCCAACCAATGCACGCAGCGTATCGACGAGCAGCCGTATCGCGGCGTTATTGGCCAATGTTAACGCGTCACCCGAGATCACATCGAACGAAGTTGCTGCCCCACGCTGCCGATCGAGCAGGTACTGGATGATCTCGCGGGCCTCATTATTGGTGCGTACCAGTATCCCGATTTGCCCCGGCTTATACGTCCCGCCGGCCACCCATCCCATCAACGTGTCGGCCATACGCACCAGCGCTTCCTCCTTCACCGCGTTTGGACGGTGGTTGTTGCTAGCTACTTCAATGAAGTCTACCTGCACAGCACCGCCCGCCCGATCGACATCCGGGGGCAACTGCTGCGTGCTGTCGTGGTACGCACGGATGATGGTATCGTGATTTCCCGATGGCTTCCACCATTGCTCATACCGTTCTTCACCCAGTTCCTTCAAAACGCGGTCGTTCAAACGCTGCTGCAACCACGCCGGTGCATGTTCAAAAATCAAGTTATTGAAGACCACAATGCGCTCATCGCTCCGGTAATTGGTACCTAGTGTCTCCTGCGTGATGAGCGCCGTCGTATCGGCCACGTTGAATGCCCGGCCGATTTGCTGCTCGGCGCGGTCCAACAGGATACGCCAGTCGCCGCTGCGCCACCTGTAGATGCTCTGCTTCACATCGCCCACCACAAGATGTTCGTGGTGCTTACCTGCGGCATTGCCCATCGCGTTGATCAGCAATGGGCGCAGGTTATCCCATTGCCTTTTCGAAGTATCTTGAAACTCATCGAAGAGGAAATGCCGGAACCGGCTGCCTGTTTTCTCCCATATAAATGTGGGATCGCCCAACTCGTTTGTGCCGATACTGGTGAGCAGGATCTGTGCATCGCTGATGAGTTGCGCGGTGTTATCCCGCCGCCATTCAGCCAGCAGCGCGCTCATCTCCTTAAGCAGGCGCAGGTAGTACAGGTTGTCGTCGATGGCTTTGGCCAGGTAATAATCCGGGCTCTGTCCATTATACAATTCGTTCAGCTGTTCAAGCAGCGGGTTCAATGCTCCATAAAGCACCGCCATGCCACCGGTTAGCCCGCCCTTTTGCCATTCATCCGGTGCTTGGATGTATTTTTGCAGCTTTTTGATCACATCCGCGGGATTCTGGGCGGAGAAGCTATCCAGTTTACCCAGGTGGTTGCGCGATTTCCCGGCCAAGTCCATCGCATCTACGCCCGAAATGCGAAATGTATCGGCGGCGGCCTTCAGCAATTGTTCAAAGGACTCCTCAAACTGCTGAATAGCCGCTTTACAGTAACGGTCGAGGTTTACAAAGAGCGCTTGCCCGGGGATGCCTGAAACCGCCTTGTCAAAGTCCTGGAAATCCTCCCTGAAAATCTCAGCGGCCAATTCACTCAGTGCCCAGCGGTAATTCCAATTCTCATCACGGTCAATTTTTACCTGGGCATAGTCCATGATCCATTGCAGCAGGTCGGGCCGCTCGTCGAGCATCCGATTGAGGCGCAGTACCAGATCGGCTTTCACCTTACGGATATTCATTTCCAGTTTATATCCCGCGTCGATACCCAGTTCAAATGTAAAGCCACGGATAATCTTCTGGGTGAAGCCGTCGATGGTACTCACGGCAAAGCGGCTATAGTCGTGCAGTATCCTGCGGTAGGTCTCCACAGCACGTTGCTGCAATGCCGTAGCATCCCATTGGGGGTAGGCAGCCAGCAAGGTTTCGCGGTACCCGCTGGCCAGATCCTTCGTGCGGCCGTCGCGCATGGCCAACATCTCCAACACAGCCAGTATGCGGTGTTTCATTTCAGCCGTCGCTTTATTCGTAAACGTGATGGCCAGTATCTCCCGGTATTTACTTTCACCTGCAAACAGCAGCGCGAGGTAATGTGCCGTGAGGCTGAAGGTCTTGCCAGACCCGGCGGAGGCTTTAAGAATCTTTAATGGAGGAACCGGGGGCATAACTGTGTTTTCAGGGGTGAAGATAGGTATTTTTCCAGCAAAAAAAAAGATCTCCAAACGGGGAGAATGGAGACCTTTACTAACCAATTATAAACCTAAATTATGATGAGACAAAGATAGTGTATTTATTACACTATACAAATTTTTTTTTGTTTTTTTGTTCGGGAAGGGAAACGGCATCCCTCCATCTTGTGGTTTCGTCGATTTTATGTAGGTTTATACCGGCATTAGCTTATATGACTAACAAGATACCCAGCATGAAACCCACCCCCCAACTTTTCTCAAGAAGAAGCGCATTGAAAGCCATGGCTGCCGGCACCGGCGCCGTGATGGCGACAGACCTGTTCAAGCATGCCGCTGCCGCGGAAAAAGCAGCAGCGGAGCCCTTGAAGGGACGAATCAACCATTCGGTTTGCCGTTGGTGTTATCCTTCCATCCCCCTGGCATCACTCTGCGAGGCCGCCAAGGAGATCGGTATCACGGCGATCGACCTGGTCGGACCTGATGAATGGGCCGTGCTGAAACAATATGGTCTGCATGCTGCGATGTCCCACGGGGCAGGCAAAGGGATTTCACAGGGATTCAACGATCCCACCCTACATGACGAGCTGGTGGCAAGTTATGAAAATCTCATTCCGCAGGTTGCCGCAGCCGGCTACGATCAACTCATCTGCTTTTCGGGCAATCGCCGGGGGTTAGACGACGAGGAGGGCATCCTCCATTGTGCCACTGGCCTGAAACGCCTCATGGGCACCGCCGAGCAGCACGGCGTTACGTTGGTCATGGAATTACTCAACAGCAAAGTGGATCATCCCGATTACCAATGCGACCATACCGCGTGGGGCGCCGCACTATGTGATGCCGTGGGATCGGATCGGTTTAAACTACTTTACGATATCTACCACATGCAAATCATGGAAGGCGATATCATTGCCACCATCCGCAAATACCACTCATATATCGCCCATTACCATACCGGCGGGGTACCCGGCCGAAATGAAATCGACGAAACCCAGGAACTCCATTACCCGGCCATCATGAGTGCCATTGTTGAAACCGGCTTCAAGGGATATGTTGCACAGGAGTTTATTCCCAAGCAACCGGAACCCCTCAAATCATTGGCTCAAGCCATCAGTATCTGCGATGTATAAGTGAGGCGTGGCAAGCGAAAAATTTCCCATAAAAAAGAAAGGTTTCCAAACGGGGAGAATGGAAACCTTTACTAACCAATTATAAACCTAAATTATGATGAGACAAATATAGTGTATTTATTACACTATGCAAATTATTTCTTCATTTTTTTTTCTTCACTTCTTTCCGAACCCAGCTGTCCCTGTACCCTATCCGAGTGCCCCAACGATTTATGTGGCGCAATGCGATCGCGCACCAGCCGCTTCAGTGCCGTAATTTCGGGAAATCCTCCATCCGCTTTCCGGTCCACCACAAGCTCGCCGTCGATAGAAATTCGGAATTCGCCCGCTGTCTCTGCAGGTTTCAGCAGCACACCGTTGAGTTCGTCGGCAAATGTAGTGAGCAGTTCGGATGCCAAATAAGACGATCGCAGCAACCAGCCGCACTTCGGGCAATAAGTTATCGTGATGGTCGGCTTCATCATGTCGGGTTCATTTTTTATACCACTGCCTGGTTGATGGCGAGCTGTTGGGCCACCTTGCCAGCTATCTCGAGGAACGCGGCACGTGCCGGATTATCCTCATCCATCATCACGGGCAGCCCATTGTCGCCCGAATCACTGATGCTTTTCACCAAGGGGATCTCGCCGAGGAACGGCGCTTCGAACCGCTCGGCCAAGCGCTTGCCTCCATCCTTACCGAAAATATAGTACTTATTGTCGGGCAATTCAGCCGGTGTGAAGTAAGCCATATTTTCTACTACGCCCAGCAGCGGGATGTTGATGGAGTCCATGAGGAACATACCGATGCCGCGCACCGCATCGGAAAGCGCTACATTCTGTGGGGTGGTGACCACAACCGCGCCCGAGATGGGAAAGCCTTGTGCCACGGTGATATGCACATCACCTGTGCCCGGCGGCAAATCCACCACCAGATAGTCCAATTCGCCCCAATTCGCATCGTTAAACAACTGTTTCACGGCCGTACTCACCATGGGGCCGCGCCAGGGCACTGGCTGGTTGGGGTCCGTAAAAAAACCTATGGACAGCAATTTCAGCCCATATTTCTCTATCGGTTCGATTTTTGTTTTACCTGTTTCGGTTTTGGAGGCCCTGGGTCGCGCACCTTCCACCCCAAACATAATGGGTACCGAAGGCCCGTATATATCTGCATCAATCAGACCGGTCTTGGCACCGTTGGCTTGCAACGCCAGTGCCAGATTGGCCGCTACTGTAGACTTGCCCACGCCCCCTTTACCGGAAGCGACAAGGATGATGTTTTTGATGTTGGGCAATTGGTTACTCTGCATTCCGACCACCCGAGAGGTCATATTGATATCTACGGCAATGTCTTTATCGATAAACAGTGCAATGGCATTGCGGCATGCATGCTCGATGTGTCCTTTCAAGGGGCAAGCAGGCGTGGTAAGCACCACATCAAACCGGATGGCCGATGGGGTAATTTCCACGTTCTTAATCATATTGAGGGTTACTAAGTCTTTTTTGAGGTCGGGATCATCCACATGGCTCAGTGCATGCAGCACTTGTTCTTTCGTAATCATCGCTCCTTTCACTAGATATACTATATATTATACTGTTACAAAACTAGCGAAAGCGAAACACAAACTTGTCATATCTTTGTTTTTAATCATAATTATCCCTTATTTAGGTTCCAAGTAAATTAGTTTTTTGTGGCAATTGGTATAGTTAGGCAATTTTTGGATAAGATTACCCGGAGACAGCTTGTCATTGGGGGCTCGGTCATTGGTGCGTTGGTGATTGTAGGCATCGTCGTCTGTACCATCGCCTACCATAAGCGCGAAGCATTGCTTGCTGCCACGATGGCACGTATCCAATCCAAGCTGGCCAAGGAGTACCAACTCGACCTCGAAGTGGGCGACGCTTATTTCTCTGGACTGACCACGGTAATGTTCGAAAATGTAGCTGTTGTACCCCATGGCCGCGACCAGCTGGCCAGTATCGAAGAACTGTCCGTTAGCATCCGGCTTTTCCCACTGCTCACCGGCGATGTCCGTTTCGGGCGGCTCCATGGACACAATGCCCAGGTACAACTCATCAAAAAAGACAGCGTCAGCAATTACGACTTTCTCTTCCGGGGTGTCGATACGCTGCAGGCCACTCCCGCAGCACCCAACGAGCCGCCCGACGGACCAACGATCAACATGGCACAGGCAGCAAACAGCATGCTCAACAATGTGCTCTATAAAATCCCGGAAGACATGGATCTCCGCGATTTCATTCTCACCTATCGCGATGACAGCACTGAGCAGCGAATCAACGTCCCCCAGGCCGATATCGACAATGGCAACCTTACCGCTGCTGTTTTTCTCAACGACAACGAGGCCGCCTGGCAGGTAACGGGCAAGCTCAACCCCGATAGACGCCAGCTCTATATCAAGGTACATGCCAATGGCCAACGGATTGCCTTGCCCCTGCTGGAACGCAAGTTTGGTCTGCAGCTCAGCTTCGACACCATCGAGACGCGCCTGCGGGAGGTCTACTGGACCCACAACGAGCTATTGCATATCAAAGGGGAATGGGCGGTCAAAAACCTCCATATCAACCACTGGCGCATTGCCCCGAAGGATGTGGCGGTTCCCGATGCACATATCGATGCGGAAGTCGTTGTGGGCGACAACCATGTGGAATTGTCCAACGCATCCACGGTTACCGTCGAGAACCTGGAAGTACATCCGTTCGTCCGCTATACCACCCAACCCCACAAAACCTATGCCCTGGGTTTAGAGACACCCGAAATGGAGGCCCAGGATTTGTTTAACGCCTTTCCAAAGGGGCTGTTCGAGTCGCTCGAAGGGATACGGGTATCGGGCCGCATCAAATATAAGCTCGATGCATTTCTGGATACTGCAAACCCCGATAGCGTGCAGTTCAACTCACGCATGGAGCAGCACGATTTTAAGGTCAATGCTTGGGGGGATGTTAACGTCCCCAAAATCAACACCACGTTTACTTACACCCCCTATGAAGATGAGGAGCCCGTACGCGACATCGTGGTGGGTCCGGAAAACCCGAATTTCATACCGCTGCCGCAGATATCACCCTACCTCAAAAACGCGATCCTCACCACCGAAGACCCCTCATTTTTCAGCCATGAAGGTTTTGTTGAAGAGGCAATCCGGTCGTCTATCGCTATCAACTTCAAAGAAAAAGCCTTCAAGCGAGGAGGGAGTACCATCTCCATGCAACTGGTCAAGAACGTGTTCCTCAACCGCAACAAGACCATTGTCCGCAAACTGGAAGAAATCATCATCGTATGGCTCATGGAGAGCACAGATGCCGTCAGCAAAGACCGGATGTATGAGGTATACCTCAACATCATCGAATGGGGCCGTAATGTATACGGCGTTTCCGAAGCCGCCCACTATTACTTCGGCAAACATCCTTCGCAGCTCACCCTTGGCGAAAGCATCTACCTGGCCAGCATTGTGCCCCGCCCGAAGACAGGGCTGTATTCATTCAATTACGAAGGTCAACTCAAGCCTTACATCGCCTCTTATTTCAACTATATCGGCAATATTATGGCCCGCCGTGGGCTGGCACCGGCCGATTCGTCGGGCAGCTACGGGTTTTACGCCGTGAGTCTGCGCGAATCGCTTCGTCCCGACCGGCCGGCCACCGATACGTTGCGGCTGGAGCTGCCACCCACCGATTTCGAAAAGGATTTGGAGCAGGTGCGCGGCTTATTAGACCGTATCTTCAACACGTCAAATCCAGAAACCCCTTAGCAAACGGATGAAGATAACAATCAATCAAAAACAGTTTGAGCGCATCATTGATTACAATCAAATCAAGAAGCGCATCCGGCTTATCGGGATACAGCTCAATGTGGCCTACGAAAACCAGCATCCCATCTTCATCGGTGTACTCAACGGCTGCTTCATGGTCATGGCAGACTTGATGAAACAAATCCACATCGCGAGCGAGATCTCCTTCGTCAAACTCTCGTCTTACGAGGGCAGCACCCGGCGCAATGAGATAAACGAGCTCATCGGCCTCGACTGCAACCTCGAGGGGCGGGAGGTCGTCATCGTTGAAGATATTGTCGATACCGGCCATTCATTGAAACACACACTCGATGCCGTTTACGCCCAAAAACCGGCGTCGGTAGCCGTATGTGCGCTATTGCTCAAACCGAAGGCGCTGCAATATACCTTCGACAACATTGCATACGTGGGTTTCGAAATCGATAACGAATTCGTGGTTGGATATGGTTTGGATTACCAAGGCGTGGGCCGCACCTTGCCGGATATCTATCGGGAGATTCCCCCCGCCGGGTGATTTAAATCATTTTCTTGGCTGCCAAACATCATCCTGCTCTTGGATTTGGTTCCGTTCCTTTGCGAAGAGTTTATAAACTACGGTTAGCCAGAAAAATGGAATAAATATTGCATTCCCTCACCAATACGAATTAGCGCAATGAGCAAAAACCGCCCCGTCACCGAAATCGCGAGCAAAATCGCCCTCACGGTGCAGTCAACCGACCGTATCAGCAAGGTGTATCGGCTCATGAAAAGCCAATCCCTCGCGCATGTCACCGTTCTCGAAGAAAACAAAATCGTAGGTATCATCAGCCGCAAGGCCATCAAGCAACTGGGGTTCGGATATGAATTCGGCAACCTCGATGATGTCGAAACGGGGATATTCGATATGTTACAGGCCAATCAGGTTATGGAGCGCGACACCCCGCAAATCGCATTGTCGGCCACGATCGAAGAAGTTGCCGAATTGATGGCCAAAGGTGCGTTCATCGCTTTGCCCACGGTGCATGAAGGAAAGCCGGTGGGCATCGTTGATATCAACGACATTGTGCTTTTCCTCTTAAAGAAGACATGCTAACGGTCAATCGCCCACCACAAGCTGTGGGTCCCAAAATACCCGTTCGAAGTCGACGACCCGGTCTTCGGCAACGTCCACCCCTTCATTTGCGAGCAATTGGGCCATCATCGTCGGACTTCCAAATGCCCTTTTGCCGGTGAGCAGTCCTATGCGGTTCACCACACGGTGGGCCGGCACCGGTGGGTATACGCCCCCTGCCGCCCGCATGGCGTAGCCCACCATACGCGATGATCCGCCCGCACCCAACGCGCGCGCTATCGCGCCGTAAGAAGTTACCCGCCCTTCGGGGATCTGCCGGACAATACGGTACACCTGTTCAAAAAAATTGTCGCTTTTCTCTGTTGCCATAGCTGTCTTACGACATCGTTTTCGTAAAAAAAGAACCCAAAATCAATACCTAATCCCTATAAAAAGCCGTATAATTGGGTGCAAAATCATTTATAATCAATGACACAAAGCTAACGGTTTCGGATGGAAAATCGCCAACTAACTTGTTTCGCGGCGTGTCTGCCAACGACAGTATGATGAAACCGAGGTATAAATAACATTCCCACACTGGGCAATCGTTAATTACACCAGGCACTAATCGCAAGCTTCTCATTACCGCTGAAAACAAAGGATGCAATGAAAATGCAGGTTCCATGAGGCCATTAAAGAATAAACTGCGAAGCATGCATTGATGCTGCTAAAGACGGACAATAAAATCAATAATTATTTTCGAATGAAAACACGTACAACAATCACATCCCGCTTGCCTTTAGCGGTATTACTCATCGGCATCGCCGTCAGCTCTTGCGGCACCGGCACGGCAAACCATTGGCAACCGCTGTTCGATGGAGAAACGCTGGACGGGTGGAAAATCGTGGGCGGCGAGGCACCCTACACCATCGAAGACGGCGCCATCGTGGGCACCATGACCGCGGGCACCCCCAACTCCTTCCTGATCACCGAGCAAGAATACGGCGACTTCATTCTCGAGCTGGATGTGAAGTTGGAGGGCGAAACGACCAATTCGGGTATCCAAACACGAAGCCACCTCGACGCATCGGCTAATGAAGGCCGCGGCCGCGTTTACGGGCGGCAGGTAGAGATCGATCCTTCCGGACGCGCATGGACAGGCGGCATTTACGACGAGGCGCGCCGTGGCTGGCTTTATCCGCTCGACCTCAACGAGCAGGCCAAAACGGCCTATAAAAAAGAAGACTTTAACCACATCCGCATCGAGGCCATCGGCAATGAAACCAAAACCTGGGTAAACGGCACTCCCACAGCTTATGTGGTCGACACGATCGATGCCGCAGGTTTCATCGGGTTGCAGGTGCACAGTATCGGTGACGAAGCGCTCGCCGGCAAAAAAGTATATTTCAAAAACATCCGCATCCAAACCGAAAATCTGCAACCGCAAGAATTTCCGGCCGGCATTTATCCGGTAAACCTTACGCCAAACAGCCTCTCCGCATATGAGGAGAAAAGCGGTTATAAACTGCTCTTCGATGGCCAAAGCAATACTGGCTGGGTAGGCGCCTACAAAGACACATTCCCTGCCCAAGGGTGGGAAATCAAAGACGGCTCCATCACCGTACTTCCTTCCGATGGCGGTGAATCGACCAACGGCGGCGATATAGTAACGACCGGCGAGTACAGTGCCTTCGACCTGTCCTTCGAGTTTAAGCTCACCGAAGGCGCAAATAGTGGTGTGAAGTATTTCGTTACACTCTCCGAGAACAACACCGGATCGGCCATCGGACTGGAGTACCAGGTATTGGATGACAAGCAACACCCCGACGCGAAGATGGGCAGAGATGGCAACCGCACGCTCGCCTCACTTTATGACCTCATTACGGCCAACAAAACCAATCGCGCACAACGCAAAATAGGCGAATGGAACAAGGGACGGCTCGTTGTGCAACCCGATAATACCGTAACCCATTACCTCAACGGCGAAAAGGTATTGCAGTATGAGCGCGGTTCGGAAGTCTACAAGCAGCTGGTGAGCGAAAGCAAATATAAAGACTGGGACAACTTCGGCCAGGCCGAAAGCGGGCATATCTTGCTGCAAGACCATGGTGATCGCGTCAGTTTCCGCAACCTGAAAATTAAGCCCCTATAACCATGTGATTTTGCCTAACTTTGCCGGCTCATTGAGTAGGCAAATGAAGTATTGGGGGTTCCTATTGGCCGGGATATTGTTGGGGGTTGCCGCCGTAAGTGCGGCTCCCTCGGGTGGGTCCATGCAACAGCCCCGCTATCGCGCTGCCCAAGACTCGCTTAGGCAAGCGCAGCTGGCTGCAGAAATTCGGCTGGCCGACTCGCTCAAGCGGGTGGGCGATTCATTGGCCATGCAATACATCGGCCTACCCGATCCTGATCGGCCCAACGCGTTTGCCGACAGCCTTCGTCGCCACGTTATCGTGCAAAACGGCGATTTCATGACATGGCTGGCATTCGCCAACCGCCTGGCGCAAGAAATGGAAACCGATAACGAACGACCCAGTCGCCAGCCGTGGGTACTCGGTGCCATCGGGCTGTTACTGCTCTTCCTGGGCGTCGTCCGTGTGTCCTTCCCCAACGAGGTGCTATCCATCATCCAAGCCTTCTACAACGACCGCATGCTGCTCCAGGTCAACAAGGAAGACACCCTTTACAGCTCGTGGCCTTTTGTTTTCCTTTACATCCTATTCGGCTTCGCGGTCGGGCTATTCATTTACCTTTGCAACGCGTACTATACAGGTGGCAATTACCTCGGTGTTGAGCGGTTTCTCGCCATTTCGCTGGTTGTGATGCTCCTGTTCATCCTTAAGATCATTGCCACCCGGTTACTCGGCTTTATATTCGACCTTCAACGCATCGTACGCGAATACGTATCGATTCTATACCTCAGCTACTTCAACGCGGCGTTGGTATTCCTTCCCATCATACTGGTGCTGAGTTTGGTGCCCGGGGATTACGTGGTTTGGATCGTACCTGTGGCACTCATTGTCGTGCTCTGCTTATTCGTTTTCCGTTTTGCGAAGACTGCCCGCAGTCTACTCACCAATTACCCATTTTCAAAATTTTATTTATTTACGTATCTTTGCTGCCTCGAAATCGCACCCATACTTATCTTGGTAAAAGTATTGGGTAATTAACGTAAGAAACATGCAGGTGCCAGAAGCAGATAGAGCAAAGAAAGTAAAAAGCATATTAGTCACGTTGCCTAAACCAGAGAACGAAAAGTCCCCTTACTTCGCTTTGGCCCAGAAGTACAATCTCAAACTCGATTTCAGAGCCTTTATCCATGTGGAAGGCGTATCGGGGCGCGATGTTCGCAAAGAGCAACGGATCAACCTCGCAGACTTCACAGCGGTGATTTTCACCAGTCGCAATGCGGCCGACCACTTCTTCCGTGTGTGTGAGGAAATGCGCTATGAGGTGCCGGCAGACCTAAAATACTTCTGCCTTTCAGAAACTATAGCATTATACCTTCAAAAATATATCCAGTACCGCAAGCGGAAAATTTTCTTCGGCAAGCAGACGGCGCAAGATCTTTCTGATGTATTGAAAAAACATGCCAAGGAGAAGTTCCTGTACCCGTGTTCGGACGTGGCCAACGAAGAGACGTACAACTGGCTGCAAGACAATGGCTACAACGTTACGCCCGCAGTGCTTTTCCGTACAGTGGTGAGCGACCTGTCTGACCTGAAAGATGTTTTTTACGACATCATCGTCTTTTTCAGCCCCTCAAGCGTACAATCTCTTTTTGAGAATTTTCCGGATTTCAAACAAAACGACACGCGGCTTGCGGCGTTCGGCCCCACGACCCATCAAGCCGTGCTAGACCGTGGTTTACTGCTCGATATCGCTGCCCCAACACCCGAGGCACCAAGTATGACCATGGCGGTTGAACAGTATATCAAGGCGGTAAATAAATAGCGGTTTGGTTAACCCGCTGGGCGAGGCAAGTATATTTTTTTAAATTTCCGTCCCTTTTTTAATAAATTACTGTTTCTTTTAATAATTTTAGGGCCGCTTTCACGGCAGTGGGCGTGTTCCACGCGAGCCATCTACCACCGAAAAGCGATGTTTTAGATAGTTGTAACAGATAATTATTAAGTTTGCTGTCCGTATGCATGGTACCGAGAAAGACTTTTGGTCTGAAATTTGCTGCCGTAACGGGTTATTAATCACGGGCTTTAACGAAACACAATGGGCGTGTCGCAAATGTACACACAGCGGATAAGTCTCGTTGCGCGGGCGTTGCTAGCCAAAGATAGAACTAAATGAATAGAGCTTATTTACCTATAATATTGGTTTGTATATCTTCGGTATTCTTGTCGGGCTGCTCCAAGTCCGGTGGCGGCGAGCTGGTTGGTGTCAAGCGGGCACACCTCAAAACCAACCGGGTTCCGCACGGCATGGTGCTGGTGCCTGGGGGCACCTTCATCATGGGCCAGTCTGATGAAGACATTACTTTTTCGCAAGTGGCCCAAAACAGGCAGGTTACCATTTCATCGTTCTACATGGACGAAACCGAGATCTCGAACAGCGAATACCGGCAGTTTGTCAATTGGGTGCGCGACTCCATTCTGATATACAATTACCTGCAAGACGATAGCTATTTCGTAGAAGTGGAAGGATCCGGTGAGCGATACATCGATTGGACTAAGGTAAATGGCAGCAGGCGGTCGCTATGGAACTCCAAAGACCAACAGGTGCGCGAGCGGACACGTCAGATGTATTACCAGGGTGAGGACCGTATTTTCGGCAAGGATGAGCTCGATGTACGCTTATTGCGGTACCACTACGAATGGTACGACCTGCGTGCCGCCACGGCCGCAAAGAGCGACCCCACCAAAACACGTTCAGACTTCATCCGGCGCGACACCATTCTGGTATACCCGGACACAACCGTGTGGCTCAACGATTTCAGCTATGCCCAGAACGAACCGATGGTCGAAGGCTATTTCTCGCATCCATCGTTTGATGAATACCCCGTGGTTGGCGTCACCTGGCGGCAGGCACAGGCGTTCAATACGTGGCGTTCGCGCCTATTTGAAAATCACCAGCGCAGCCGGAAAGCAAACGGCCGCGAGATACGACAGCCCTATATGCTACCTTCAGAAGCCGAATGGGAATATGCCGCCCGTGGCGGCCGGGTGGGCACCCAATACCCTTGGGGTGGCCCATCCGCACGCAACGCGAAAGGTTGCTTAATGGCTAATTTCAAACCTGGCCGCGGTAACTATATCGATGACGGGGCCGCCTATACCGCTCCCGTGTATTCGTATTTCCCCAACGACTTCGGCCTTTACAACATGGCCGGCAATGTGGCGGAATGGACCTCATCCTCGTTCAACGAGTCGGCATCGTCTTTCGTACACGATATGAACCCCACCTACCGCTACGATGCTGCGGCGGGCGACCCGCAATCATTGAAACGCAAAGTGGTGCGTGGCGGCTCTTGGAAAGATATCGGCTATTTTTTACAGAATGGTGCCCGCGCTTACGAATATCAGGATACGTCTAAGTCATACATCGGTTTCCGGAGTGTATCCGCCTACCCCGGTGTCGACCCTATGAATAATTAACATACAATTACGCAATCTACACAACAAAGCAATATCATGGCAGGAAAACGCAAATTCAAAATCGGCATCAACAACATTGTCTCCTGGGGGGCCACCGTCGTCATCATCGGGTTAATGGCCAAGCTACAGCACTGGCCGGCGGGTGATTGGCTTATCATTTTAGGTCTCGGCACGGAAGCACTGCTCTTTCTCCTCCTTGGTTTCCAAACGGAAGAGAAAGACGTCGATTGGACCCGGGTGTATCCGGAATTGGCCGCCGAATACGAGGGCGAACTGCCAAAAGCCACCGTCCGGCCGACCACCAATACGGGCAGCACGGCTGCGCTCGACAAGATGCTGGCCGATGCCCGTATCAGTCCGGAATTGATCGGCAACCTCGGCGACGGCCTCCGTACCTTCGGCGATAAGGTAGCTGCCATATCTAATGTATCGGATGCCTCCCTGGCCACCACGCAGTTCACCGAGCGGGTAAAGGGTGCTACGGGCAGCGTCGACAAACTCAATGCGGCTTTTGAGAAGGCCTCCAGTGACCTCGCCGGTATTAGTGCAAGTGGTGGCGACGTAACCGCCTACCACGAACAGGTGCACAAACTTGCCAACAACCTGCAGCACCTTAATGCCGTATACGAGCTTGAATTGCAGGATACCGGCAAAAAGCTACAAACGATTTCCCAACATTACAACAGCATTGCCCAAACCCTGCAGAATTTCAACGACTCGGTAGTGGATACCCAACAGTTCAAAGATCAGGTGGCCCACCTCAATAAAAACCTGGCATCGCTTAATGCGGTATACGGAAACATGCTGGCTGCCATGAACCAGCCGCGCGTGTAATTTTATTTTTTTAAGATACCTTAACGAATAACATTACAGCATGGCAGCAGGAAAACAGACCCCGAGGCAACGTATGATGGGTATTTTATACCTGGTGTTGTTGGGATTGGTGGCATTGAACGTGAGTGATTCCGTGCTCGACGCCTTCAAGAACTTAGCAACAAGCCTCAATACGTCTACCCAAAATACCCAGGAAGGTATAGACAATATGTTCAATGCTTTCCGCGCAACCAAATTGAAAGATGAGCCCGAACGGGCCCAACCCATATTAGACCGTGCCGAACAAGCGAGTCTATTGGCCGGTAGCCTATCGGGATATATCGACTCCCTCCAAAGTGTACTTGAAGCCGAGGGCGGCGGGCAGAATGAGACTACGGGCGATGTCCGCAAGCGTGATAACCTCAGCATCAGCCCGCGCATCATGATCAGACAGAAGGATGATGGCGTGAGCCGGGCGGAGCATTTGCGAAGCCGCATCAATAGTACGCGCGAACAACTGTTGGCGCTGGCAAACAACCAGGTGTCCTTCTCGTTAGAGGCCCAAGACCCACCCAGCCGTGGCGGCATTAAGAAAACCTGGGAACAGGCCAACTTCGGCGACGGCATCCCGCTGACCGCCTCGATCACCGCATTAGAAAAAATCAAGGCCGACGTGAAGAATGCTGAGGCCGTGGTGGTGAAACATATTTTCGGAGAGATGGATATGGCTGTGGTCAATCTTGACCGGTTTGCCGCCGTAGCCGTGGCCCCGTCGTCTTACGTCATCCAGGGACAGCCCTATACGGCCAAGGTATTCCTTACCGCCTACGATTCCAAATCCACCCCAGAAATATCCGTTGGGGGTAACACGTTACCCGTCACCGACGGGCAGGCCACCTATTCGGTCAATACGTCCAGCGAGGGGGTATTCAACTGGACAGGGACCATCCGCGTTAAACAGACCGACGGCACCGTCAAGGAATACGTCACCGAGCCGCAGACCTACCAGGTAGCGCGGCCCTCGGCCGTTGTTTCGCCCGATGCCATGAACGTGCTGTACATCGGCGTGGACAACCCCATTTCGGTATCTGCGCCGGGTATCCCCAAAGAAAGCCTCCAAGTGAGCGGCCAGGGCGTAACCATTTCCGGGTCGGGTGGCAAGTATGTGGCACGGGTAACCCAACCCGGCACTGCCAGTATCCACGTATCGGCCCGTGTGGGCGAGCAGACGCAGTCACTTAGCTCCACCGAGTTCCGGGTGAAACGGATCCCGAAGCCGCAAGCCCGCGTGGCAGGCCGTTCAGGCGGCAGTGTTGCTGCCGCGCAGATCCGCGGGCAAAACCGCATCTTTGCCGCATTGGAAGATTTCGAGTTTGATGCCAAATTCAACATTTCGCGTTTCTCGATGTTGATACAGAAACCCCGGGTAGATCCCATGGGCCCTTACCAGGGCACAAACGGCACCTTCTCCGGGCCTATGCAGAATGCGCTTGGCGCCGTGTCGCCGGGGTCGTTTGTATTTTTCTACAATATTGTCGCCGTAGGCCCGGATGGCCTGCAGCAAGAACTGGATCCGATTTCGTTCCGGATCGATTAATTGATAACGATGAAGGAGGTAACGATGAAAGCGTATGGATTTTTAGTCGCGATGGCACTTGGACTGTCGGCGTATGCCCAGGAAGGCAACCTGTCCAACAGCACTACGCCAATTCCTATTGAAGAACCGCCGATAGACGGTTACTACGTCAAATCCGATATATTGGACCGCGAAGTCGTGCCCTACGCGAATATCCGGCCTACTGATGTGGCCTATGTGAAGCGCATCTGGCGGGAGTTTGACGTGCGCGAGAAACTGAATGACATATACGCTTCGCCCAAATCGCGCCTCATCGACGTCATCATGGAAGCCGTGCTGGCCGGCGAACTCACGGCATATGACCCCACGCCCACGGAAGATGACCCTACGGGCGACAGCTTCAAAACCCGCCTATCGCCCGACCAAGTACTGGGCCGGTTCGGCTCAGACAGCACCTTGGTGGAAGAATATGACGACGAAGGCAACGTCATCGCGTCGCACTTCGAAGCCACCGCGTTCAACCCGAATGATGTGGTTCGTTTCCGTATCAAAGAGGACTGGATTTTCGACAAGCAACGTTCCGTATTCGAGCCGCGCATCATCGGTATAGCTCCCTTGGTGACCCCCCAGATGGACGAAATTACGGGTGATGCACCGGTCGACATGGACGGGATGGATGCTGTAGAGGATATCGCCGGGCTCGATCTGGCGGGCAGTACCCCATCCGTCGCGGCCGACGCCTACCCGGCGTTCTGGATTTATTTTCCCGAAGCCAGGCACATCTTTGTCAACAAGGAAGTCGCTTCACGGCACAACGATGCTACCGGGCTGAGTTATGATGACCTTTTCATCAAGCGACTGTTTTCCAGCTACATTGTCAAGCAGTCCAATCCTGAAGACCTCCGTATCCGGGACTACGTAGACAACGGACTAGATCGCCTGTATGAAGCCCAACGTATCAAAAAAACCCTCATCGACTTCGAGCAGGATCTGTGGTCATACTAGCCACAAAAAATGATTTTCGTCAGGTCGCCGAAAATTTTGCTATTTTGGCACGTAAATCGTTGTAGGCCTATTTATAATGCAAATGTAAAATTGGTTGACATCGTGTGGGCACATACGAAGATTACGTAAGTTTGCATAAGCATAATTAACAGTTCAAGCTATTAAGTCGTGCAACTCAAAAAAGTTAACAAAATCTCCGGAATCAGCTCGGCTGACTTCATCAAAGACTACCTCAACAAGGGGATCCCGGTAGTTATGGATGATTTCGTGGCCAAAGACAGTCCAGCATGGACCAAATGGAACTATGACTATCTCAAGGAAATAGCCGGAGATAGCATCATTTCCTTACACGGGCGGGAAGACGCATCGAACGATCGCGCAGCGAGCGCTCCTGTTGCGAAAATGAAATTCAGCGAATACCTGGACATGATCGAGCGTGAGCCGACCGATCTGCGGATCTTCCTGTTCAACCTCATGAAGCTGAAGCCCGAACTCAATCATGACCTGGTCTATAACGACGTAACGGGCGGCAAGGTATTGCAGTGGCTCCCCTACCTCTTTTTCGGTGGCGAGGGGTCCAGCACACGCAACCACTTCGACATCGATATGTCGCATGTCTTTATCACCCAATACAAAGGCGTTAAGAAAATCTGGCTATTCCCGTTGGAGCAGTCGGACCTGATGTATAAACTGCCCTACAATTTCCATAGCATCGCCAACATCAAGAACCCCGATTACGAAAAGTTCCCTGCATTGAAGTACCTCGATGGGTACGAAGCGGAGATACACCCGGGAGAGACGTTGTTTATGCCGTCGGGTTGGTGGCATTACATCCAATATGTCACCGAAGGTTATTCCATCAGCGTACGGGCATTGCCCTCCAAGGTTTACGACAAGTGGCGTGGTTTCCGCAACCTGGTCATCACGCGTCACTTCGACAATACCATGCGCAAAATCTTCAGAGACCGCTGGTTTAATTACAAAATAAATGCGGCGAACAAGCGTGCTGAACGGGCATTGAAGCGAGTCGCGAGGTAGGGGCATCATGTATTTTTTCCGGAAAAAGGATCCCAATAGACCCACCAGCTTTAACTTGCGGGTGATGCATATCATCAATGCGACGGCCATCATTTTATTTCTGCTGGCCATACTTTACAAAATTGTCGATTGGCTCTTTTTCAATTAAGTTTACATCCATACGTTATGTCTACAACGAAGGAAATCATCAATACCACCAAGGCACCCGCACCCATTGGCCCGTATAACCAGGCCATAAAGGCGGGTCATACGTTGTATATATCGGGGCAGATTGCCCTATCGCCCGAAACGGGCGAGCTGGTTGATGGCTCGATAGCCGAAGAGGCCCGCCAAGTGCTTGATAACCTCTCGGCCATCCTGTCCGAAGCGGGCTATACGTTCACCGATGTGGTGAAAACGACGATTTTCCTTCGCGACATGGGCGACTTCGCCGCCGTGAATGACATATATGGCACTTACTTCACCGGGCAGGCCCCCGCACGCGAAACCGTGGCCGTGGCCGGACTGCCGAAAAATGTTAACGTCGAAATTTCCGCCATAGCGTGGAAAGCATAAATGCAAGGCCGTTTGAAATACTTCTCGGCGGCGTTTTTTGCAGCCGTGCTCTGGGGCTTCATGGCCTTCCCGCTCCGTGCCATCCAGGAGTGGCCCGCTGAAGACATTCTTTATTACCGGATTTTTGTGTCGACCGTTTTGATATGGCCGTTTATCTTCCTGTTCCGCCATAAGAAACTATCCGCGTCCGTCCGTTACCTGCAATCCGCACCGCCAGCCCTTCGCAAGCGACTCATCGCGCTTACCGTGATCGCTTCGCTGCTTATCATGGGCAATTGGTTTACCTTCATTTACGCGGTAAACTACGTGAGCATCCAATCGGCCGCATTTGCCTACCTTGTATGTCCGCTACTTACTACCCTGGCGGCATTCCTCATCCTTAAGGAACGGTTAACAGGCATCAAAAAAGTCGCCATCGCCATTGCGTTGGCCAGCGTCATCCTTTTGGCCCGCGGCTCCCTGCATGACGTCATCTGGTCGGTGGGCATCGCTTCGTGCTATGCACTGTACCTGGTGGCCCAGCGCATTATCCAACACGTAGACCGGTTGGTTGTACTGGCGGTGCAGCTCACGCTGTGCAGCCTGCTCATCCTGCCGCTCCTGCTCTGGCAGCACCACCCACTGCCCACCGACACCACCTTCTGGATCAATATCACCGTGATCGCGGTTATCTTTACCATCATCCCACTGTATATGAGCCTATACGCGCTCAACGGCATCTCATCTACCACCGTAGGCGTGCTCATTTATATCAATCCCATCATTGCGTTTGCAGTAGCCGTTGTGTATTTCAACGAGCCCGTCTATACCTACCAATTGCTGGCTTACCTGGTATTATTCCTCGCCGTATTCCTGTTCAACTGGGGTGCACTTCAGAAAGTTTTCCATAAATTCGCATAACCCGTTGAATGTAGAAATCCCCTGTGGCGCCACTCAGTACCATAACCCCCATTGAATACCTCAAAGGTGTGGGGCCTGCCCGTGCCGAGGTGCTTAAAAATGAGTTGGGTATCCATACGTTCGGCGACCTCCTGAGGCATTACCCCTTTCGCTATATCGACCGTACACAGTTCCATAAAATCAAGCAGCTCCACGCCGATATGGCCGCTGCACAGGTTATCGGACGGCTCGTGCACATCGAAGAGCTGGGCGAACGCCGAGGCAGGCGGCTCGTTGGTCACTTCAGGGACGATACAGGCACCATGGAACTGGTATGGTTCCAAAGCATCGGTTGGCTCAAAAAAGCACTGCAGGTTGGCGCAGCCTACATCATCTATGGCAAGCCGAGCGTATTCAGCAACCAGCTCTCCATGACGCACCCGGAGATGGAAGTATACAAACCAGGTAGCCCCCAGCAGCAGGGCGACCTCAGCCTGCAGCCTGTATACAACACCACTGAGAAACTGCGCAAATTCGCACTCGATAGCAAGGGTATCCAAAAACTCCAGGCCGCCCTGCTGGAAAGCATCGCCCCGCAATTGGGCGAAACACTACCCGAGCACGTCATGCTGCAGCACCGGCTTATGCCGTTGCCGCAAGCATTGGCAGCCATCCATTTCCCGCGTGATAGCGGAGCGCTGGCGCAAGCCATCCATCGACTGAAATTCGACGAGCTTTTTTTTATCCAGCTGAAGCTTCTCAAAAACAAATTGCTGAACACCCAGAAGTTCCAGGGCCATCGGTTTGACACGGTAGGCGATACATTCAACACCTTTTATAACGAGCGGCTCCCCTTCGCCCTTACCAATGCGCAGAAACGGGTCATCAAGGAAATCCGGCGGGACACCGCGTCGGGGGCGCAGCTCAACCGGTTGGTGCAGGGCGACGTAGGCAGCGGCAAAACCGTAGTGGCCCTGATGGCCATGCTGCTGGCCATCGACAACGGCTTCCAAGCATGCCTGATGGCGCCTACCGAAATCCTCGCGCAGCAGCATTACCACAGCATCAGCAAGCTGCTGGGCAGTGGCATGGTATCCGTACAGCTGCTCACCGGATCCGTGCCCAAAAAAGATCGCCGGATCATCCACAGCCAGCTCGAAGACGGCACGCTCGATATCCTCGTGGGTACCCATGCCCTCATCGAAGATGCCGTGCGTTTCCATAACCTGGGGTTTGTCGTTATCGATGAGCAGCACCGCTTCGGCGTGGAACAGCGGGCCAAGTTATGGCGCAAAAACCGTATCCCGCCCCACATGCTGGTGATGACTGCCACCCCCATACCGCGTACCCTCGCCATGACACTCTACGGTGATCTGGATATATCCGTTATCGATGAACTGCCCGCCGGCCGTAAACCCATTAAAACGATGCACCTCTACGAAAGCAGCCGGCTGCGCATGTTCGGATTCATGAAAGAGGAAATCGGCAAGGGCCGCCAGGTATACATCGTTTATCCCCTCATCAAGGAGAGCGAAAAGATGGATCTCCTGTACCTCGAAGCTGGCCTGGAAACGCTGCAAAAGGAATTTCCGCTACCGCAGTATCGCATCAGCATCGTACATGGCAAAATGCCCGCAAAAGACAAGGACTTCGAGATGCGCCGGTTTATCAAGGGCGAGACGCAGATCATGGTAGCCACCACGGTAATCGAGGTGGGAGTCGACGTGCCCAATGCGTCGGTAATGGTGATCGAGAATGCCGAGCGTTTCGGCTTATCGCAACTGCATCAGCTGCGGGGGCGCGTAGGGCGGGGCGCCGATCAGTCATATTGCATCCTCCTATCGGGCAGCAAGCTCGGCAAGGACAGTAAGCTCCGGCTGGAAACCATGGTACGTACCAATGATGGGTTCGAAATCGCCGAGGTAGACCTTCAGCTGCGCGGCCCCGGCGATCTGGCGGGCACACAGCAAAGCGGCGTACTCGACCTCAAGCTGGCCGACCTCACCACCGACCAAGCACTGCTTACCACCGTACGCAACACGGTGATCGCTATCTTCGAGGCAGACCCTCGGCTCGCCAAGCCCGAAAACAGCCGGCTCCGCGACTACCTCACGCAGACCGAACCCGGCATTGGTTGGCAGAAGATATCCTAACCCCCCGGAGCGGCATCCTTTGGCTACCGTTGGTACCGTGAGGCGATTGTCATGTGGTCCGCGTCGGCGTTCTCGGCTTGGTCTATCGCCTTCGAGAAATACTGTTCCACACTTTGCAACAACGGAAGGGTCTCTCCGTTTACAACGCCGGCATACTTGCGTTTGGCTTTCTTAAATTGCTTCTGCTCCCGTTTCAATTCGGCCCGCAGCTGTCCCTGCAACTTGGCAAGTTTCGCCGCTTCATACGCGTCGCGCGCCTCGTGCTTCTTCACATACAATGCTTCGATCTCGGTGATCGCC
>NZ_DATMFT010000007.1:0-134911 GCF_035556095.1 Parapedobacter sp.
GGACCGTCTGCTGCTCCTTAATCGCTTCGATGGCTACCTTCGCCTTGAAGCCTGCACTGAATTTTCTGCGTTCTTTTTTCATTCTTACAACTGCTAAGTTAAACATTTAAGCAGCTGTCCAATATTTGGGGAGTACTATACTTATTCAGGAAGTGGCCGCTTTCGTTAAAGACAAACACGGATTCGAAAAACCGCTATATCAAGCACCCGAGATGAATCAACGGGATAAGGTTTTAACGCCGTACTCGCCTCTTCGGCCTCCGTATAATTGGGGAAAGATTTCTTGGAATACGCTATCCGGCGGTCCTTCTCTCCAAAACGGCATGAATTGACAAGGGAACCTAGCAATAAACAAATACCAAAAAAAATAAAGCTACATCTCATGAAAGTTTACAATCGGGGCTGCTTCCGCAAGGTAGTATATCTAATACGCATTTGCAAGGTTTGGTGAGTCCTATTTATTATCAAGCTGTTATCCTCGACTTTATCTGAAAACACCTATTCTATGAACGTATAAACATGCAATAATGGATTGCTGCTAATAGATACATTTTCATCTATTTTTTTAAGATAGTCAGGCAGTTTTTTCCAAACATCATCATTCTTTTTATAAATTTCCATCTGCATTTTAAATTGATCAGAAGGATAAACAGTAATTAGGTTATTATCATCCCCATCATGGGCAAAATAATTGTAAAATGCCATACGATCATCGTCATTAGGCATCGCACTAAACACTTTTGTTTTTTTTGAGGCTTTAGAGTATATTGCTATATTCGCGCCCTGAAAACTAAAAGTAATATAATCTTTACTTTCTCTAAAATTAGATACTCCATAAACATATTTGTTTTCCTTAGCATATTTAAAAACACCTTGAAGGTCTTTAAAATTATCAAAGAAATTATCCGGTGTTTTGTTCCGTCCAAAATCTATATAGTATTTGGGCTTAAATTTGTTGCCATCATATTCATATATCATTTCTGAATAAGGCAAGCTCACATGAATAGTTTTGTCACTTATAATATTAGGGGCCGAACTGCCCAGTGAGCTGAAAAATTTATCTTTCTCATCCGTACCAATAAAATCTTCCCTTTTTCGTGTTTCCAAATCATATGTCGAGAACATTTTACCTTTCTCTGTGTATATAGGCCTGAATAAAAGCTTATTATCCTTATACCCTATGCTTAAATATAAATCATTTATTAAATCTTCTTTAAGAAATTTCCCGTCCATTCCATAGGTAATAAGCTTATAAGGCCTGTCAGTATATAGAATAACCCTTTCATTATCTTTATCAATTGTAAAATCCATTAAGCTTGCATATTCCCCTGGGCCCTTACCAAGGTCTTGTATTTTATTCAAAAACTTTCCTGTATTACTAAAAATTAAAACAGCGTTTGATTTTCTATCTAAAATAAAAATTTTATCCTTATGTAAACTTAACCTGTCAATTTTAGCAAAAAGGGAATTTTCAATCGTCTCCAGCGGAATGATTTTTGAAGAAGTAAAATAGTCTTCAAAATTACCTACAGGATATTTTTCTTGGACATCAACTTTTATATGTTCTACCGCTATATTTTTTTGCTCATTGGTGGTTTCTTGACATGAACTAAAACACGCTAACATTATCACAACTGTATTGAATATAAAGTTTTTCATTGGTTTAATTTTAGAGCGATAAATCCTTTGTAAATCACTGATTTTAAATATTATATGTTTTTTTAACACCTTTGCAAAATACATAAAAACCCTTGTCCCAGCTCACCGATACGCCGAATGAAAGAACCATGATTATCGAATATCACGAAGGCATCATGTGTAGATCGGCGATGAGATATCCCTCGTCAGCCAAAGGGAAAAAACGTTCGGCAGCTGCAAACGTTGAGCGGTCGTCCGTTTGCAGCTCGATAATTTCCAGTGTACGCGGATCAATCAGCGTGTCGATATCGAACGGGCCAAGATTATTCTTTGTGGAAACTTGGATCAGGGGGATGCTGTCCGTATGAACGGTTTCCCCGCTTTCGAAGTCATGCTGCACCGGACGGCATGACCACCAAGGCCCCAATAGGCCCAGAACGAGCAAAGCGATCGATACCTTGTTATTATTCGTGAGACCTGCTGTCCAAACGGAGTTCATCTTCATGCTTAAAGTTTACAATCGGGGCTGCTTCTGCAAGTTAGTATATCTAATACGGATTTGCAAGGTTTGGTGAGTCCTATTTATTATAATGCCACTTTCAGCGATTATCCCCGACGCTATCCACAGTTCACCAACGATACCCTGTCCATGGCGACAAGCTTGAAAAGGAAAAAAATTCATTCTTCCGCTCGTTGCTGGCCGATAGTACCCAAAACCAAAGGCCTATATATTCGGCTTTTGCTTGGATGTAATTCAAGTGAGCATGCGTACAATTCATTTCTCCATGCGTGCAAATTGTACTAGATTGAAATTTGGGTTTACACATCTGCATTTTGTGTTGGCACGTATGCAGTTCAGGTTATCACGCGGACAATTCATTTCTCCATGCGTGCAAATCAGTTTTGCGTGTAAGCAAATCAGTTTTGCACTATTGCAATTCGCATTTACACACATGCAATCGTAGCTACTACTGGAGTTGCAACTTATAAACAACTAATATGGGATTATCGGTTGGCGCTAATTCGGGCATTAAGTTATATAGGCTAGGATAATCTCTTTCCAAAGCCTCACCAGACATATGGCCTTGTTCGATCCAAGTGACAAAATCAACTGAAATACTCGTAATAAAATGATCTTTCCCAGCAGTCCCTACAACTTCATAACTTAGCGGAAAACCTAATCTGAAAGGTTCAAGAATTTTGCTTTCCTCCGATGCATGGGATCTTTTTCGATGGCAAAATGCGGTAATAATGCTCCTTTCATATGCGTATGTAAAGGCTAACGTATTTTCCGTTTCCACAACCTGTTTGTGTAAAACTGCATATGCTGATGCACCCTTCGAATATTCATCAGATGAATTCCTCATCGCCATAGGAAGGGTGCTTTTCCCAAAATCAAACATGTATTTGGGGTATATTTCCGAGTTGTTTGTTAATTGAAATATCGTATCCGAAAGTGGAGAACTGTAAAGCAGGCCTTCGCTGTTGTTGAATATAAAACCCGAATACCCTAGCGTCTTTTTGAACGCCTCTGGGAATGGGAACAGTCGATCCAACACCTTACCCAATCTATTCATTACAATTAAATTGTTCTTTTGCGATAACTCATTGTCGTTATGATTGATAAAATAATAATAATCCGTGCCAATCTTTCCAATTGCATTGGCGTATAAGCCGTTCCTTATCGTCTGGAGGTGATTGCCTTCCAAATCATAGACAAATACAGCCTGCTCATTATTGCTCAACAGCAGCAAACTCTCGTCTTCCGGATCCAGCATAAAGTCCATCAACGTGGAGAACTCTCCCGGTCCCCGCCCCATTTTACCTATTGACTGGATGTACTTACCTGCCTTCGAATAAACGTTGAGGCTTGCATATCTTTTATCCAAGACATAAAATCGATCCTTATGAAAGACCACCTTGTCAATCTCGGCAATGAGACTACGTTCATTGGTCTCTAGCGGGATAAACTCGATTTCAGCTATCGCCTCCCTGAAGTTATCCATCCGATGCATTTTGCTTATGTCAATAACATAACTATCATCGCTTTCTGCGTAATGACTTTCAAATTTCTTATCATTGCCACAGGCGCAACACAATAGACACAAAGCAGTAAATTTCGGTAATACGCTCATACGTTTATGGCATTAAAAACTATATCGCGATGCTCGCTTCTTCGGCCCCCATACAGTTGTGGAAAGGTTTCTTGGAATATACTTGTTCGGCGGGCTCATCTTCTTTACAATCGGGGCTGCTTCCGCAAGGTAGTATATCTAATACGTGTTTGCAAGGTTTAATGAGTCCTATTTATTATCAAGCTGTTTTTAGCGATTATCCTCGGCTCCATCCACACGACCGCCCAAACTATTGAATATAAAACGTGATACCAATACATAGTTCATTACAGATACCACGCCCATGGCGGCAAACTTAGAAAGGTAAAATTCCAGACCAGCCATCCTATGCAACACGTGCAACAACACCGTACTTATGACCACGGCAAACAGTGCCAAGGTGATGAAAGCGGCAAACTTTCGCAGGCCATTTCCCCGGTCGACGAAAACCCACATCCGGTTTGACTGAAAACTACACCCCGTAGCCACCGACCAGCCGATACCGTGGGCAATATACGGATCGATCCCCATCACTGAAAAACAAGCCCATGTTACCGCGAAATCGAGACCGAAGCAGGCAAAACCAGACAGATAGTATTTTATAAACTTTCGGATGCCCATCATCGGATGCCGCTGCCATTACTAAATGTTCCTTTCCCGGATGAGGTAAGGCGGTCGTCTCCGGACCTCCATCAGCGTACGCCCGATATACTCGCCCATCACACCCATGAGCAGAAACTGGATCCCGGCGATAAACAACACGCTGGCAATGATGGACGTCCAGCCGGCAACGGTCTCCTCGGTAAACAGGTGCATGTACAATGCGTAGAACCCGTAGCAGAATGACAAGCCGGCAAACACCGCACCGATGGCCACCGAAAGCCGTAGCGGCGCTATGCTTCCCGAAACAAATGCTTTCATCGAAAGTGATAGGAGCTTCAGCAGCGAATAGCGGCTGCGGCCATGCTGGCGGACGCCGACGTCAAACACTACCGTAGCCTGCCTGTACCCCATCCAAGGGATGATGCCCTTGAGGTAAAGCCCCTGTTCGCCGAAACCGGAAAGAGCCTTGACCACCTGCCCGTCAAGCAGCCGAAAATCGGGTGCATTGGGGATGATGGCGTGCTCGGCGAAGCGATTGATTACCCGGTAGAACAACCGTGAGGCCAACCGGTTCCCAAAAGACGTCGTTCCCTTATCTGGCCCCCGGCGGATACCGCATACTACCTCATATCCTTCGGCCCATTTATCCACCATGGCCGGTATGGCCGCCGGCGGATGTTGTAGGTCGGCGTCCATGCACACCACGCAGTCCGCATCCAGGGCGTGGTCGTAGCCTGCCTTCAACGCTAACTGCTGGCCAAAATTGCGTGAGAGGCTCACGTAATATATCCTCGGATTGGTAGCTGCAAGCGCCTTCAGCACATTCAGCGTACCATCAGTACTGCCGTCATCAACAAAGATAATGCGGCAATCGTACTCCCTAACAACATCTTCCGTGCGTGAAAGAAACTGATGAATGTTGCCTTCTTCGTTGTAGCAAGGAACAATAATAACTAGCTTCATATCTTCGAACGAGACGGCTTATCGCATCTGTTTGAGACAGAGTTGTATCTCGTACCGCTATAACTACCTAAGTAGGCTACACAATAAACTAATACGATAGTAGCATTAACAGGGGGAAAAATCCTCATTTTTCATCAAACATTGCTTGGATATCTCTAAAATATATATGCAAAAGTGATTTCATATTCGAATCATATATAAAGGGCATCGTCATATTACCCTTATTTAGAACAAACAAATAGGGTACATTCAAGCTTTCAAACATAGAAGATGCAAGTCCATTCTTTAGATAAAATATCTTACCCCCAAAGCCATATTTTTTTCTTATTAAAACATCTGAATTTGCAGATCCACTTGTGATAAGTACAACAATATTCGCTGATACAAAGTCTTCCGAAAAAAAACTACGAATTTCATTAAACATATCCGTAACACAATCATTACAATTCGAATCTGAGAACCGAAGCACAAGTATAGGTTGGTTTTTCACGACGAAAAAATCTGCAAACAATCCCTGGTTAGGGGTAGTTCCTTCAACAAACAGCTGTTGGCTATAACCTTGGACGTAATACGTTAACCTGTTTTTCAACATGAGATTATCATCGGTCAAATATTTTTCCGAAAGTTCTAGCTCTTCTTTTTCTATTTTATTTCGTATCAACAAAAAGATACAACTTAAGAGTGCAAGTAATAGCACAAAAATCAAAACAAATGATATTTTACGAACCCCTATTATCATTACCTAAAATTGTTTAAATCGATAAAATGCCAGTACTGGGTTACTCCGCTCATCAACCTGTTTGAAGAACGCTTTGAATGATGCTGAAATTAATTTATGCTTCTTTGAAACGATATCAGCCACAGGTATATCGCTTACAAACCAATCGCCAACCTGCGTAAGCGGGGAGCGGAAAAAAGGAACCTCGTTAAAACCGAGGGCGTAGCCGCCGAAAAGCCGGCAATTGTCAGAACTCGTATCAAACAGTCCGTTGACATGCCTTTTGCCATTATAGCATGAAAAGAAAATATGCGTATTTGTCTCGGAGAACGTACCATCGAAGAAAACAGCATCAGGTTCTGTTTCCAGAAAGTGTTCCAGCTCCCGGTAGCCATATCTGTCGAAAACGGCCCGATCTACCACGGTCCCGCCATTGAACTGAAAACGGCATTTCAACGCCATAGAATCGCCACCAAAAGCATAAACACGATTGGCAAAGCGTGGCGCATAGATGATCTCGCTATCGTTCATGTCCCGCAGCTTAAACGCGTACCAGTGTCCAAAGTCGGACGCATTTTCATTAAAACGGAATGATTTATATAGGTAGTTAAATGCCGTATCCGAAACGACGATATCATGATACGAAAATGCCGGTAAGTGAAGATTAGGTTCTCCATAGCCCGAATAGACATAGTGCCCATCATCCGTCAATTTTATATCGTCGAAGAAAAATGAGGTTTCCCAGCTTCTGAGGTAATCGCCAGAATAGCTGTAGACGTGGACTCGCTTGGATTTCATATCGTGTATCAGTATCTCCTTCGCTTTACGGTTGATAGCAACGCCATTGATACCGGCATATTCGGCAGGCCCCTTCCCTAGGTGGCCTATTTTATTCAGGAAACGGCCATTTTCGTCAAAGACAAACACGGATTCGAAGATGGTGTCGTCTACAATGAAAATAAAACGTCCATCAATATACAATTCGCTAATGTTACCGATAAGGCACTCATCAGTCGTTTCAAGCATCACATACCGGATGCTGTCGATGATATCTTGTACATACACATGATCTTCAATCTTCGCCATGTCAACGACAATATCAAGCACATGAGACGAGTCAATGGAATAAGGTTTTACTGCAGCGCTCGCTCCTTCTGTCTCCATATAATTGGGGAAAGATTTCTTAGAATATGCCGCCCGGGCGTCCGTCTCTCCAAAATGGCACGAACTGACAACAGCACCAAGTAATACACAAATACCTGAAAAAATAAAGCTACGTCTCATGAATAAACGACATTTAATAAAGCGCGGTCATACAAATATAAATAAATTTTGGCGTCAAGATACTCAGTAATGATAGCGCAACAACTATCGAGCGCAGAATCCCTCTATCCATTCTGAATACCGTTTCGAGAGCTGGTGTCATGTCTGCGCAGATGTGTAATCATAGCACGGTTTTGCAGCTGCTTGAAGCTGATTTTTGACAAGACTGTGCGCAAATTTCTCCGTATCCAAGTTGTCCTTCTGGATGGACAGGTAGTTTCTGAACTTATCCTTAAACGTCACATCTGCACTACCTCTAGTGTACACTACTTCAGATGGAACGAAAGCTTACTCACCTATATGTTTAATGTTAACGAACATAGATCTCTAGCGACAAACAACCGTATTCAACTAATAAATGATGTATCTGAAAATGTCGCCAAAATAGAGCCTTCTGCACCCACCTCCTATAGCATAGAATAAAGCCATGATTCTTTTCGTAGTTATGCTCTTGCAATCCGTGTGTCCCTATTTGTTGTATCGTAACACTCTAATCAAAATTTGATTGTTGGCTTGTTAGTTATTCCATAAAAATTTCAAATCACTACAGTGTATTAAACGCAAGACGTCTATCCAACAACTTTGTGAGGCTTACCACCTTTTACACGTAATTTGTAATTTAATTGAAAAATGAAATGGATAACAACTACTGCGGAATATATGGGCCGTCCCCGGTACCAGGACAATAAACACCAGGCGTACAACTAGAAAATATTGTCCAATCGGGACACGTAACCTTATTTCCTACACCATTTGTATAGTACTCGTACTCTTCATAATACCCCTTTTGACCGTTCGCATTGACTATAACTGTATATCCTTTAATTATAGTTCCGACTTGAACATCTCCGCTAACACCAACCCAACGGGTACCTTGCACTTTAACTATCGGACATTGGGTATACGTTTCATTTTTCACCTTTTTGAAATATAGGGTTTCACCCGGTCCGCTACCTCCACTCCCCCCCGAACCTGCGCTATTCGCTACCAACAATTGCCCAAACAATGTCGTTTCGCCTTCCAGATTCGTGTGAATGTTAAGCATAAACGCAAAAACAAATACCACTGCCGCAATGGCCCGAATTACTGTTAATCTGATCTTTTTCATGATTACATCATTTAATGTTTAAAATATAGTGTTAATAAATCCATAAACACAACAATTAACTCCACGCCCAAGCATACCGCCAAGCAAACACCCCAAGGTACAGGGTGTATACCCCCATTACCAAACGGCTGTCTACCGCCAAACGGAATACACATAACCTATCGCGCCTCAATACGTAGTACGACAGCGCGAAAAACAGCCCGGTCCCGCCTAGATAAAGGTACCTGTCGGCAATAAGCACACCACGCGCCATCGGTATGATATGCAGCGCCAAGGCCAAGTTGACCGTCAGGAAACCAAGCCCGAACAATAATGTCACCCATCCCCGCTTCCAAGCGAAGGCGGCCAAAATACCTAAGCAAGCTACTACAAACGGATAAAACCAGTAAAATGAGGGTAATGCCTCTCCCGGTTCCATCGGGAACGCATACCAGTAATTGAGCCAGATTGGGAGTAGGCTTTTATACAGATATTCGGTGAAGGCATAGCTGGCCAATACCAGTCGCTGCCAGAAGGGATAATACTCATTGGCCAGTTTGGCCGCAAAACCACTTTCCTGCGCTTGAAGGCTCACTAAGGCCATACCCAACGCCATTACAAAAAATGGCAATACAGATACCCAATAGCGACGCCTCCTTAACGCAATTCCAGTATACCCATCTATCAATAACAAACAGACAGGGAGCACCACGGCCTGCTCCTTGCACCCGAAAGCGAGGACATAAAACAGCATGGCCAAACCCCAATACACCCTCCCGGCCGGCCGGTAACGCAGGTAACTGAGCAACGCCAATAAAACGAATAGGGTATATAACAGATTCTTGGATGCCGATATCCAGGCGACCGATTCTACCTGTACCGGATGTATCGCAAACAATAGCGCCGTGGAAAATGCGATAAGCCGCATCTTAGTAACGTCAAGCGGGCTATTGCTGCGCGACCTATGCGCCGACAACAAGCGCTGGATAAATGTATGTACCAATATTAGGTTCACCATATGGAAAATCAGGCTAAACAAATGGTACCAGAATGGATCAAGTCCGAAAAAGCGGTAGATCAATGCATAGTACAATGTGTTTATTGGAGAATATTGACCATTGTAGAAATGGGTGAAATAATGCCGAACGGTTTGCCAATCCAGACTTCGAACAAAGGAATTTTCGTACAGCATCCAATTGTCGTCGTCGCTTCGCTGTGAGAAACCATGGAAAAGCATGGGATACAAAACCAAAACAGTTAACCCAACAAGCAACACTAAAGGAATTGCACCTACAACGGTTGGGAAACGCTTTTCCATGATTTTGATACTTAAGTCCATAACCGGTTTATCTTCCTCACAATGTTACCACATATCGCGGGCACTGACAAGCCATAATACACGCCGTTTATTATTTCGACAGTCCCAGCGATTATTTCCATCCTTTCAGGCATTATATTGACCATCCGGGTTATTTTCAACGTATCGTTGTGCGCCGGCCATCGCCCGGCTGATCGCATTCTCACGCACCATAGCGGTAATGTCAGCCCGCTGCTTCCGTACCTTCACATAAAGCCTCAGGTGAAGGAAAAGAAAAAGAGCAATAGCCAGATAAATCACTACATCGACCCCTCGATCTACGCCGACCCATTCGGCCACCCTGTTACTGTAGTCAGGATTGGTAATCAACAAAACAGCCCCAACTGTGATGATTGAAACCAATACTTTCAGAAAGACCGGCCTTCTGAAACTCGAAAGTCCCAAAAAACCTAATCCAAGGGCTGATAGGCTAAGTATAACCTGTATAATCGTCATGAACGTAATATTTTATGGATGATCAGATCTTTTAAAACAAATAGGCTGTCACTGTGCCTCTGGCCCTTATTTTTTGAGTACGCCGTATACGAAATCTTAACGGGGCTCTCGCCAAACATGAGCCGATTTGCTTTCATATTGAGGAGCAATTCCGTTGCATGAGCCATCCGGTTCTCCCGGAATTGAAATGCCGGGATGGCTTTGGTGTTGAACACGCGCAGCCCGTTGTGGGCATCGGTCATCCGGATGCCGGTAAACAGGTAATTGACCCATATCGCTCCTTTGAGTATCATCTTGCGGCCCCAAGGGATATTGCTCTCATCGGTGATAAATCGCGAACCGAACACCATATCGAGTTTCTCGCGCTTCAGCATCGCAATCATCCCGGGGATGTCGCCTTCGTCGTGCTGACCATCCGCATCGAAGGTCACAAACGTTTCACCGCCCTTCCGTGCAGCAAATTCAACACCGGTCTGCAACGCTGCGCCCTGCCCCAAGTTTACCCCGTGCCTCACATAATACACCGGCCAATCGATAACGTTTGGCTCCAACGACGGATCATTACCATCGTCCACAATAACGATTTTTACCGGGAGCCGCGAGAGCCGCTCCACCGTCTTGCGTACAAGACCAACGTCCTCGTTAAACACGGGTACAATCACGTAGCTATTATCCATCCTTCGCAATTTCAAATACGGTAAACTGGCTATTATGGAATACTTCAATCAACTTGGTCGGGAACCGCTGCCGATATGCATCGACGGTACGGGGATCAATTTGGAAATAACTTCCTTTTTCGTTAGCTAAAACCATATAATCGCCGGTGGATATAACGTTTTCGATATGATCAAAAATCATCGCCGACCGCCTTTCGGAAAAAAACGTCAATGCCCTAGGCCGGAAAAAAATCACGACAGCATCGCTATCAGTATACTCGCGGATGTAGTGGAACATTTCCTTGGATTGTACAGTATACGGACCTTCCGTTACGGTAGACCGATCGAAATTGCCGACGTGAGCGGAAAAACCGATAACGGCAATGACCCCGGCAACAGCAGCAACCGAATAAGCGAATACCGGGCCGTTGAACAGGTAGGTCGAGAAACCGGCTAACCCCTGAATGGTGAAATATAAGATAAAGGGGAACGAGAGGTACAGGTAACGCAGTTCATGGTACGGCCAAATGATAAACACAGCCAGTAAACCCATTAGAAACACGCTAATCGGCAGATCCCGGCAGAACCTCGAAAAGAACCCAAAAAGAAAAAGACCATAAACGATGCTTTTCAACGGCTGTTCCAAATAAACGGAAAATAGTGCCCCATAGCCGTTAAAAAGCCGTTCCAGCGATTTGGCAATCGTCTGTGCCGACACGAGTTTAAGATGGTTTACATGCGAGATAAAACCACTTTCAAACAACGAAATGAATAACAGGGTGAATATGCCTGCACTGATATAGGGGATACTGATTCTTTTCCATGTGCCAACGGTAAACACCCTGTTCTTCAGCGCTTGCCTAAACTGAACAGCCAGCAACGCCCCGAAAAGTAAAACACCTTCGGTACGAATGAACGTAGCAAATGAAAGAACGATACCCATAACGATCATCAGCCTAAGTGTAGGGGATTGGCCATCATAGCGGTCGATCAAATACAGACCCAACGCTGCGAAAAAAAGAAAAGGCAATTCAGACAATACGACGGTAGTATGATCAAAATAATAGGTACTAGCAAACAGGTAAAGGATAAAAAAATGAAGTAGCACCACGTTAAGTTTGTTTTTGAATAACGGGTACAGCATGCCGAGGAATAGAAAAAAGAAGAGGATCACCAGCACTTTGAAGGCGACAATATTTGCACCGAAAAACACATAAACACCCGATAGCAGAATTGGCCATCCCCACGGAGCCAGTACAGGTGAAAAGAACTCCGCGCTAGAAGCTTTAATGCAAAATAAGTTATATTCAATCAGCTGGTCTACGGTATGCTGCGTCAATGACCGCGCTTGGCTTAAATAAAAGGCAAAATCATCGCCCCAATTGTGGTCCGCACGGATGCGGTAGAGGTATGTACAACCCAATACAAGGTACACAAGCAGGAGTGCAGGGCGGGCATATATTTTGATGGGGCGTAAAGGCATTGTTGTCTATCTCAGTGGTTAGTGTTATCCTATACAATACTAAGAAGCATTTTTCACTAAGGCAACCCCCAACCCGGCGCTTTTTTATTTAGGGCATCCCAACCAGTATATAAGCCCTTTCAGCTATTATCCGTACCTGTTGATTTATTATCTTGCAATCCTTCTTGTATGAGCCGCTCGAGTTTTTTGATGGTAAGGGTGAATCGTATCTGTTCACCATCTGTCATTTCAACCGTCCGATCGCGCCGGTGAATGTGTACGATATGTTTGATATTGACCAGTGCCGATTGGCTGATACGGATGAGATAAGGTACATCGGCTTGGCTAGCCACCCATTTCAATGGTTTGGTTACCGTTATTCTGAACCCGTTTTCAAGGGTGATTTCGGCGTACGATGCCGATGCTAAGCAGTAGCAAATCTGTTCACAGTTTACGACATTAATTTTATCGACGCTTCTGATAACGATTGTTTTGGTATCCATGTGCATTAGTTTTGATTGATTCATTCAGTTTATGATATCGGCCTGAAAGACAATTTCTTCCTCTTGTTCAAAATCATACAACGTCAGCTGCCTCAGGGTATAATACAGCTCCCAATACGTCCGCACGGCGCTGATGTAGCCATTGCTGGCACTATCCTTTTGTGCCTGTGCGGCGTTCAAGTCATTGATGGTGATCATGCCCCGCAGGAACCGCTCAATCTCGAGGTCGTAATTTCGCACCGCAATGTCGCGCGTTTCCTGCGCCACCGCCAATTGCTGGCGATGCAGGTTCCAGCGGGCGGTATGCAGCGCAATCTCCTGCTCCAATTGCATTTCGCGTTGCTCAATCTGGCTTTCCACCATCGCCAGGTTCGCCTCGGCACGTAACCGCTGGGTTTTGGCCAACCCCCAATCCAAAAGGGGTACCGAAAAACCCACAAGTACATGCTGCTGATTTTCCATCTGGTTGAACAGGCTGGGGAAAGTCGGAGCGGTGTTGGAAAGCCCAAAGTTGGCCTGTACGCTAAACTTAAGCCCGTTCTGCGCCCGTGCCTCGGCCACCTGCTGCTCGGCCTCCAGCCGCTGCAACCTGAAATCAATCACCTGCTGGCTGTTCGCCTGCGCGTGCGCCAACGCTCGGTCCATAGGAATATCTGTAAACTGCAAGTCCTCCGGCACGGCCAATGCCCAGCTTTGGCCGGTAGGCAATAGTAGGTAACGCGCAAAGCGCTGCCGCGCCAGCACGGCATCCACACTGTCTTTCGTTACCTGGTTTTGTGCATTCAGCACATTCAAGCGGAGTTGCAGCAACTCGCTTTGCGCCACGGTACCGAGCTTGAACCGTTCCCGCGCAATACCGTGCAGCGTATCCGCTTTGGCCAGGTTTTGCAACGAAAGTTCCTGCCGCGCCTGCGCGGCCAGCATATCGAAGTAATGGCTCACCGTCTGCCCCCCGATTTCTTCCATCCGGGTAACGAGCGCCCGGTCGGCCGACTCAAACCGCAGCGGCTCAATCTGCTTCTGCCACTTGAACGGGTTGTAGCCGATGGCATTCTGATAATACGAGATGGAAGCGGGGACCGATGAGTACCGGATCTGGCGGTTGTTGCCGAACACGTCGATGCGGTTGAGCGACGAACTCACCGACACCACGCCCCCTGTAAGGGCCACGTTCTGCCGGATGCCCAGGTTCAACGTGCTGTAAGCTTGGTTTTGCAACACAAACGTGTCCTCGCCCGTAGGGAGCGTGATTTTACTGATGGCGCGGCTGTAATTGGGTATGGTGCCATCGAGGTAGAGCATCGGCCTGAACGAGGCCATGTAGTTCCGGTAGCTCCATACACTGCTCTGGTAGCTGTTTACCGCTACTTTGTATTCAAACGAGTGCTGCTGCGCCAGCCGGACAGCTTCTTGCAACGTAATGGTACGCTCCTGGGCCGAAAGGTGGCTGCTTAGCACGAACAAAAAAACAATACACTGGATAACGGATCTTTTCATAGCAGGTTTCATCATATATCAAGTTAGTTGTTAATTGGGCTGCGCTTCCGATACACCCACCAATAGAGTAAGGGCACAAAAAATAGGCTGACGAACAGGCCGATGACCATCCCCCCGATCAGGGTGAGCGCCAGCGGCTGCTGCAACTCCGATCCCAGGTCGTGCATGAATAATGTTGGGGCCAGCGCACCGATACTGGTCAGTGTAATCATCACAATGGGTTTCAGCCGCTTGTGCCCGCCCTCATAGATGGCTTCCATCAATGGCACACCTTCCCTTCGCAGTCGGTTGATGGCATCGATCTTCAGGATGGAGTCGTTGATGATGAGGCCAGACATCACCACAACGCCGATCAACGACATCAGATTGATGCTATTGCCCGCCAGGTAAAGCGCAAACAATGCGCCGGATATGGCGATGGGCAGCTCCGCGAGGATAAATAATGGCTGTACCAGCGATTCGAACTGCGCAGCCAGGATAAAATACAGCAGCAGCACCGAAACCAATAGGATGAACGCCATCTCACCAAGGAGCGCCCGGTTATCGAAGTAGGCGCCGCCGAAGGCCACTTCGAGCGTGGGGAAGGCCCGCTGCAGGAGGTCCTCGATGGTATGGAGGTCTTCCCTTTCCCTGTCGGTATGGATCGCTACCGGATAGTAGCGTCCCTGCGCACCGGCCATGATCTGCCGATAGCTGTTTGTCCGCGCCGTCTCCAGCAGGGCCGACAGCGGGATGTCAGCGCCCTCGGATTTGCGGATAAAGGAATGGGCCAGCATGCCGCTTACATCGCTTTCAGTACCCGGCACCAGCAGGATGGGAACCATGGCCTGCGCGCTTTGAAAATGGTCAACCAGGGTGGGCCGGAAGACCGACTGGATTTTGGCGGATAGTTCGCCAAGCCCGATGCCGTAGCGTGCCGCTTTCTCGGGGTCCATGCGGATGAGTATCTTATCATGCAGCGCCACAGAGCCTATACGGGCGTGGGGCAGCGCGCGTTGCAGGGAGTCTACCAGTAGTAACATTTCTTCCGGTGCAGGCATCTCCCGCCCTTCGCTTTCCGACACCTCCATCCGAAGGGGGGCGATGCGGTCTGCAAATACGGCCTCGAATGCATTCTGTGCGGGGCTGATTTCCATCGTGGCGTGGGGGAACCGCGCGGCCAACATCCGGGGGAGCCGGTGCTGTAGCGCCACAGGGTCTATCTCGCCGGCCGCTTGGATGTATAGGTTTGCCTGGCTTTGCCCTTGCTGCTCCCCCCGATCAAACACGTACTGTTGCTCGCCCACCCAGGCATTGAAGGTGCCGATGCTGTCGTCCAATCCGGCGAGCAGCGCTTGCAGGCGCTCCCAGTTTTCGGCTACATCGATGGGTTCATTCCAATCGATAAAAACTTCGAAGTCATCGCGCGTTAGCTCGGGCAGGCGCTTCTTATCCAACGACACAAACAGGCCTGCGCTCACGGCGAACAGCGCCGCCACCACCAAACAGGTGGCAATGGGCCTACGGAACACAAGGGCCAGCCCCCATTCATACCAACCGGTCACGTGCACACGGGCCTTAATTTCGGGCTCCGCGCGTGCTCCGCCGGGCCGGTCGGGGTAAACCAGCGTGTATAACGGGGGCAGCAATAACAGCGCGACGATGAGCGATGCAACCACCCCGATGATGACCGAAAGAGCCTGATCGAAAAAAATCGCCCCTGCCAATCCACTTAAAAAAATCAGCGGAATGAACACCGCACAATTGGTCAATACCGAGGTAATCAAGGGCCGGATGATTTCATTGGTACCCTGAATAGCCGCATCGGCCACGCGCAGCCCGGCGTCGCGGTACCGGTTGATGGTATCGATCACCACAATGGAGTTGTCGATGATCATCCCCAGCCCCAGGATGAGCCCACCCAGAGAAATGATATTGATGGAGATACCCAGCAGAAAAAACCCGAGCTGGCTGATGAGCAGGGAAACGGGGATGGTGATACCGATCAGTAATGCCGGCTTGACCTTGCGGATAAATACCAGCATCAGCAGCGCAGCGCATACGCCACCGAGCCACAGGTCCTGCCGGAGGTTGCCCAGGGCAAAATCAAGCAGTTCGGTCTGGTCCTGCGATACCGTAAACGCCAGATCGGGATAGGCTTGCCGCATCTGCGCAAGCAGCTCGTCGAAATGGGTTTGGAGATCTTCCATGCGGGCCGAGGGCTGTTTGATGATACCGAGGTTGATGGCGCGTGTCCCACCGCTATAAAATGCACCCGTTTCTTCGGTGTGGGTGAGCGTGACCTCCGCCAGTTCGCCCAGCCGAAACACCCGGCCATTGATGTTCACCGGTGTGGCCCTCAGGCTTTCCAGCGACGCTACATCAGCGGCAAATTTGAGGAAATACCGGTAGTGGCCATCCACCACCTGGATGTTGCCAAGGCTGATGTCGTTTTCGCGGAATGCTTGGGTCAGCACCCCACTATTCAATCCAAGGCTCTCCAAATAGCCCGCTTTCGGCGCGATCTGCACCTGCGGCTGCATCAGGCCCGTGGCATCCACCATGGCTACTTCTGCCAATTGCTCAATGCGCCTGGCGATGGTTTCGCGTACGAAGGTGCTGACATTCACCAACCGTGCAGGGCTCACCAGGCTGTCGCGCGGCAGCACGCTGAGCTGGAATACCGGGATGTCGTCAACGCCCATCTTCACCACCAACGGCCGCTGGGCCTCGCGCGGCAGGCTGTTCATCGCCATATCCACCTTCTCGTTTACCTCGATAAAGCGCAAGCTGATGTCAGACCCCGCCTCGAAACGGACACGGATGGCAGCATTGCCCTCGGAGGCGCGGCTTTCTATCCGTTCCAGCCCATGCAGTTGCAGGAGCCCGTTGCGGATGGGCGTGGCCAGTTGCTGCTCCACCTCCTCGGCCGACAGGTTTTCGCCCGAAAGCCGCACAATGATTTCGGGGATGTCTGACTCGGGAAGTAGCGACGTGGGCAGGTACAGGTACGCCGTGACGCCCAGCAACAGCAGGGCAAAAAAGCTGACCAGTACAGCAATCGGTCTATGGACTAAAAATCGGATCATGTTTTCGGTCGTTTGGAGATGTTTCGCGGCGGCCTCGCCGGCCGCGCCAGCAGGCAAAGCGGGAGCAGCAGGTAAGCACCCAAGATGGAAAATAGCAGCCCGCCGATGGTTCCCGCCGAGAGCGTGAACCAAAACCCTTTTTCTGCACCGCTGATCATGAACGGCAGCAGACTGAGTATGGCTGATAGTGTGGTAATCAGAATGGGCATGGCTTTGGCATTGAAAGCGCGTATGAAAACCTTCCTACCGGCTGCAGCTCCCACGAGGCGGCCCCGCCGCAGGTAGTTGAAGTCGTTGATGATGTACAAGGCGGCATTTGTAACCAGGCCGCTGAGCAGGAGCAGCGACGCATACCCCCCTTGGTCAAATTGCAGCGAAAGGAAATGGAACGTAAGGAAAACGCCGATGAACGAGAAGGGGATCATCAGCACAACGGCAAACGGCTGCCGGAACGATTCGAGCAGGATGGCACAAATCATGTAAATGATCAGCAGCACCAGGGCAACGAGCCAAAGGTGGGCGTAGCTATCACCGGCACCGCCGAACCATCCCGACCAACTGGGCAGGGTTATCGCATAGCCATAGGGTAACGTGGGGCGGACACTGTCCACCACGCGCTTCTTCACGATTTCGTTCAACTGGTAGGTGCCGATAAACCGGTAATGCACGTTGAGCAGGTATTCCTGGTTGTCGCGGACGATGGCGTCGCCCATCCGTACCTTGGTTACCGAAGATACGTCGTTGAGGCGCACCATCGTCGAGTCGTTTACCTGCAGCGGGGCATGCATTACCGACCATACGGGGGCGGTGTTGTCCCTATTGGTCTCCACCGCCACGGGCGTGAACACACCGGGGGCCGACTCTACCGTACCGATCAGGGAAGACCGTTCATCGATGGCTTGCAGCGCGGCACCCATGGCCTGCCGCCCAATGCGGTGGGATACCAGGTAGGTCGGCCGGTCGATGCCCACCATAAACTCCTCGTAGCGACGCTGCTGCCACCGGCCTTGTGTGCTGATCACTACATCCTGTACACGCGGGTTGCGCAACAACGTATCGCGCACCTGCATACCGATGGCCTGCAGCTGCCCATAATGATAGCCCCGCAGCTCGATGGTCGAATCGAAGTTATCCAGATCAATGGCGTTGTTGAACCCACGCCCCACACCGTAAACGCCGAAATCGGCCGAACCCGATAAGATGGCACTGCTCTCCAACAGGCGTTTCAGCCGATGGGGGAAAGCACCCTCGAAGCCCTTGTTGAAACGGATGCTGATGGAGGCGCTGTTGGCGCTGGAAACCCGCGCTTCAAAGCGATCCACCTCATCGGGGAACCGGACCAAAAAACCCTCGAACTCCCGCACTACGACATCCATCTGCTCCAAGGTGGCGCCGTTGGGCATGGTAATGCGGACATGGAGCTGCACGCGGTCTTCCTCGCCCCTGCCGCCGCCGGAATTCCCCATGCGGTTACCGGTATACAGGTATAGGGCTCCCCCGGCGTACTTGTTTACTTTATCGCGTAGCGTGCGGTTATAAAATTCGCTGCCAAGCGTCTGGTTATAGGTTTGGGCCCACCACGACTCTCCCTCGATTTTCTCGGGGAGCATGAACAGCGGCAGGCCGAAGCCCAGCAGCATAACCCATAGGAAAACCCACCGGAAGCGGAGCATAAACGACAGCTGCCGGCCGTACAGCCGGCTGAACCGCACGAGCAGCCGCTTCCGGCGGAAAAACAACCGGCCGGGCTTGATCGTTACCGGCAGGCGCTCCAACAATGCCGGAATAAAGAAGTAAGCCACCGGTAGCGACACCAGCAGGTTAACGATGATGGCCAGTGCAAAATCCAGCAAGTTCAGCCGGGCATTTTCTTCGAGCAGGAAAATCACGCTAAGCGCACCCAAGGCGGTCAGCGTGGAAGCCAGGATCGCCGCGAATATCCGGTTGCGGCCGGTATGGCGGATATCTTCCACGATAACGATCACATTATCAATGATCAGCCCCAGCGAGATGGTGATGCCTGCCAGGGAGTATAGGTGTATCTCCAGCCGGAATACGTAATAAAAAATAAGCGATACGGCGACGTTTATGGCCAGCGACAAGACCACAATCAGCAGGTAGCGCCATTTGCGCGTGATGAGCATCACGAAAAGTAAAAGGATCATCACCGACAGGCCCGTGCGGAGATAGATTTTCCCCAGCTCTTCCTGGATGTACTCGGTATTGTCATATACCATATCCAGCCGGTACCCCTCAGCCACCAATTCGTTACCCAGGCCGTCCATGGCAACACGGATTTCCTTAGCCAGCTTGATGTTGTTGACGTGCTCCTCGGGAGCGATATTGATATACACCAGCTCCTCCCCATTGATGCGGTAATGCGAAGTGGGCGATACGGGCTGTACATCCACCGTGGCTACATCGCGCACGTAAAACACACGTCCGTCGCGACCCCTTATGGGAAACCCGTTGAGGTCATCGATATGGGCGATACAGCGGTCGATGGCCAGATCGGCATTGCCGCCGCCCCACCGCACCACGCCGAGGCCATTCATCATCAGCCCCGCTTGCAGCTGCTGCTGGAAGTCCGCCATGCTGCTGCCGAACTGCCGCAGCCGCATCAGGTCTAAAGCGATAGCTACCCGACTGGGGCGTACGCCGGTAATGTCGACGCGATGGATGCCTTTTATTTCGGCCAGCACCGGCCGGACCCGCTGTTCGGCGACCGCACCGATGCCGGCCGTTGTGCTGGGGCCACCCAGCGTATAACCGACGATATCGCTACCGAACGCATTGCTCTCCAGCGGGCGGTTTAAGTATACCATGGGGTAAGACGCTGTAGCGGGCAATTGGGTATATAATTGGCGCAGTACGGTCGTTGCCTCAAAGCGGAATGCCGCGGGGTCTGTCCATTTATCTAACGATACATGTACGCTGGCCGTGCCATGCCCCGATGTAGACCGGATATGCTGTACGCCATGCAGGCGGGCCAGCGTACGCTCAATGGGGTTGGTCACCTCCAAGTCGACAACTTCGGGTGAAGCGCCACGCATGGCACATTGCACGGTGACGGAAGCATAGCTCCTACTGGGCGTCAATTGGATGGACAACCGTGGGATGAGCGCCAGGCCCACCAATCCCAGCATCAGGGAAATAACCAAGATACTAAAGGAGGAAAAAGGTTTACGAAGGTTCCGGTCCATATTCGGCTCCCTTGTCTCTTACGGGTTATCGTGCTGTACCACGATTGGCTTATCGTGCGCCAGGTTAAAGTTGCCTGCGTAAATTACCCGGTCACCGAGTTTCAGTCCTTCCTTGATGGCGTAATGGGTACTGTTTTCGTGGCTGATCTGCACATAGTTCCAATAGGCTGTCCCGCCGTCGGTGGCAGTAAAGACAACTTTCCGCCCCTGGCGGTCAAGCACCGCCTCTTTGGGCACCATCAATTGGTCGCCGAAGTCGCGCGATACAACCACGCTCACGCCCATGCCGTCGATCAACCCACCATCTTGATTTTTAATCACGGCCTTCACCATCACCATCCCTGATTTGTCCACCTGTGGATTGATGCTCGTCACCTTACCTTCATAAGCCTTATCCTTTTCACTGAATGCGGTTACACGCACGGACTTGGCGTCTTTGACAAATTCAAGCTCTTGTTCCAGCACCGCAAATTCCACCTGAAGCTCACGGTCGTCAATCAGCGAGCATACATACTCCAAACCTGCCGTGGTATTGTATTCCTTTGCTTTCAGGTTGGCTATCTTTCCAGCAAATGGCGCGTACAACCGCGTGTAGTGGACGTCCTTTTCTGCTTTACGCCATTCGAGCAGGGCATCGCTGAGCCCGCTGCGAAGCCGTGCAATTTGTTTTACCTCCTCGTCGAGTGCGGCGGTATCGGCCGCACGGTACCCCAAACGGAGGAGCTGGTCTTCATAGTCCATCACCGCTTTCTGCCGCCGCAGCGCCGAATGCTGCAACGCCTGCTGTTGCGCCTCATCGTCGAGCGTGGCCAACAACTGGTCGGCCGCTACCCGATGACCCTCGGCAATCTGCAGGCGCTCCACAATACCATCCACTCGAAAGCGCAAATCTGCCTTCCGGGCAGCGCTCAATCGGCCGTTGGCAATCAGCTCCTGGTGGAATGGGGTCTTCTCCAATGTGACGGTTTCAACCTCGGTGGGCTGCTCGGTCGCTTGTGAACGTGAGGTTTCAGCAATGGGTTGCTCTTCGGTAGGTTGCGCTTGTTGGCAGGAAATCGCTATAAAGCCGCATGCTATAAAGGCACATACGTTTAGTATGCGTGAAAAGGAATAATAAATCACAATCGGTTTTTTTGTTTTTTGTTTATCTAAAGGTTTCGAAATGTGTGGTTCGTCACATGCTCGTCACAAACATATCAATTTTTTTCCAGTATTCACAAAATCATCTAACTAAAACGATCAGTGCACGCCTTACCCCCGTTCCCTTATTCATCCAATACTGATTTACTAATTGCTTATTAATTAACCGGAGATAAAACGGAATTTACTCGGGGTTTGTTCGGAGTTCATTCGGATAAAAGCGAATAAATCCCGAATGATTAATGGGTTATTTTACGGTCAATAAAAAAACAAGAAGTAACTCAAGGTTAAATATGCTGTAAGTAGAAAGTAAGCCACAATTAAATCTTTCCTATATTAGTGGCAAAATTGCCATGCGCATCGACTCATACATTAACGACGGTCAGGATCCTAAGGTGGTGGAAAAACTGCTCCTGAAGCTACAGGATATGCTGGCCTCCAGCGGCGAGGAAATCACCTACGTAGCTGTGCAGAAGAAGCCCGCAGTAACGTTATTCCCCCACAGCATTGCGCTTACGAACAAACGCATATTTATTTGTAAATCGACCAAATTGGGCTTAGCGACCGAATTTGACATCCTACCGTGGCAGGCCATTGAAAACCTGTCGTTTAAGGAAGGTATTCTCGGTGCGCAAGTGACGTTTGTCCAACACGATGGGGAACCCATCTCCATGACCCACATCCCGAAAAGCCAGGTACGCAAACTTTACCAGGCGGGCATGGAGGCGCTGAATGCACAGGCTACCGTCGATGATGCCGACGAAGGGGACATACCCGTTCAACGCGATGCGGTTGAGCCTGCAGACGAACTCACCCTGAAACTCGAAAAACTGAAATCGTTGTTCGAGCGTGAATTGATTACCGAAGCCGAATACGAAAACAAGAAAAACGAACTGTTATCCCAACTGTAACCGTGAAGAGAAACTATTTACTGGCCTTATTAAGTGCATGCTTGCTGTGGTTGGCATGGCCGCCCTTTTCCTATACCTCACCCCTGCTGTGGGTGGCTTTTGTGCCGCTCTTGTTGGCGCTGGAAGCCGTGATGCGGGGCGATTACCGCCGGAAAGGCGCTAAGGTGTTCACGCTGGCAGGACTCACCGGTGTCCTTTGGAACACGGCGTCGATTTACTGGGTATTCAATGCCATGAATGCCGTGATGCCTGTATATGCCGCGGCGTTCGTTTCGCTTATTCCCTTCGGGCTTGCCGCATTGTTGATGGCCTTGGCTTTCCGGATGTACTATCAATTGCGCAAGCGTTATGCGATCGGCTGGTCGCTGGCTGGATTGGTTTCCTTCTGGATGGCCTACGAGTACCTGCACCAAAGCTGGGACCTGTCCTTCCCATGGATGACCCTGGGCAATGGGTTTGCCGGCACGCATCAGCTGGTGCAATGGTATGAATATACGGGGGTGTACGGCGGTACGGTGTGGATTTGGGCGAGTAACATCCTGGTCTTCCTCACCATCCTATCGGCCAAGGATGGATTCCGACCAGCACACCGCTATAAGCTGCTGGCTGGGCTCGTACTCCTTATTGCGATACCTTCAGCCTGGTCATTATACCGCTATGCCTCCTACGAGGAACACCAAAACCCATCGGACGTGGTGGTGGTACAGCCCAATATCGATCCGTATGGAAAGTTTAGCTTTATTACACCCGAACAGCAGATAGAAAATCTCATCCGGTTGTCGGATTCCGTCGCCCAGCCGAATACTGAATTTTTCATTTGGCCGGAGACGGCCATTGCCCGGCAAGGTGGGTTTGATGAAGATCGCTTCTACGAACATCCTGCTTTTCACCGTATCCAGCAGTTCTTACAGCACTATAAAAATGGCAACGTACTTTCCGGCATAGAAGGGTATCGGATATATAGCGACCAACGGACACCGACCGCACGGGCATACGAGGGCATCTATTACGATGCCTTCAACTCGGCCGTATTGGTTGAAAATTCGGCCAAACTCCAGTTTTACCACAAATCCAAATTGGTTGCAGGTGCGGAGCAGTTCCCATTTGCCGGTGCACTGGGTTTTTTGAAACCGCTATTCGCCGGATTCGGTGGCACTACGGGCGGGTATGGTAGCCAGGACACGCCTTCGGTTTTTTACGCGCAAAGCGGTATCGGCGCCGCACCCGTCATCTGCTACGAGTCGATATGGGGTAATTATGTGGCAGAATACGTACGGCAAGGAGCACAGTTCATCGCCGTCATTACCAACGATGGCTGGTGGGGTAATACGGCGGGGAAAGACCAGCACCTGGTCTATGCCAAACTACGTGCTATCGAAACACGGCGCTGGGTGGCGCGCTCGGCCAATACGGGTATCTCCGCATTCATCAACCAACGGGGCGATGTGGTGCAACGGACCACGTGGTGGGTGCCCACAGCCATCAAGCAAGACATCAACCTCAACGAGGAAATCACGTTTTATGTATCAACCGGCGATTACTTGGCTTACGCCGGACTTGCCGGCAGCGCCGGATTCGCCCTTTTCATTTTGCTCGGATTGGCCAAACGGAAAGTTAGACAACAGACAACAGACAACAGACAATAGACTGGCGACTAAAAACTTACGACTAAAACGACTAAAAACATGTTCACCGGTATCATCGAAACCCTCGGCACCGTATCCCATCTCCGGCAGGAGGCGGGCAACCTCCACATCACGGTGGCCTCTACCCTATCAGACGAGCTGAAAATCGACCAGAGCGTCTCCCATAACGGCGTATGCCTTACCGTAGTCGCCCTATCGCCCGGTGAGCACACCGTTACGGCCATTGCCGAAACACTTCAGAAGAGCAACTTGGGCGCCCTGCAGGTGGGGAGTCTCGTTAACCTCGAACGCTGCACGAAAGTGGGCGACCGGTTGGATGGCCATATCGTGCAGGGGCATGTAGACCAAACCGCGCAGTGCGTATCGATCGACGATCAGCAGGGCAGCTGGCTTTACACCTTCCGGTTCGATCGGTCGCAGGGCAACATTACCGTAGAGAAGGGATCCATCACGGTCAATGGCATCAGCCTGACGGTCGTGGACTCGCAAGTCGATCAGTTTTCCGTAGCCATCATCCCCTATACCTTCGAACATACCAACCTCAACCAAGTGAACGTCGGCAACACGGTAAACCTCGAATTCGATGTCATTGGCAAATACGTGGCGCGTATTATGGCGCTTCGCGGTTGACGATGCGCATCTCCTGCTGTGGATAAGGGATGGTGATGTTGTTGGCATCTAGTGCCAGTTTGATGCGCTCAAAGTTTTCGTAATAGGCTTCCCAAAACTGTTCTTTCGGCGCCCAAGCCCAAATCACGATATTAACGGCACTGTCGGCCAGTTCGGAAACACGCACTTCGGGCTTTGGGGTGTTCAATATCCGGTGATCGTCTATCAGCACCTTAAGGATCACGTCCCGCGCTTCTTTGATATTAGCCTCGTAAGCAATGCCGATTTTATACTCAAGCCGCCGTTTGGTGATGCTGGAGTAATTCGTAATCACGGTATTGGCCAACGGCCCATTCGGTGCAAATACAGCAATCCCATCAGAGGTACGCATCGTGGTGTAGAGAATATCTATTTTTTCGATGGTGCCCGCGGCCCCAGAGGCACTGCTTACATAGTCGCCCACGCGGAAGGGCCGGAACAACAAGATTAAAACCCCGCCTGCAAAATTAGACAGGCTGCCCTGCAAGGCCAACCCGATGGAGAGGCTTGCCGCGCCGAGCACGGCCACGAACGACGTGGTTTGAATGCCGACCATCGATGCCACGCTAAGGATGAGCATGGTGTATAAGATGAATTTGACAATGCTGGCTACGAAATCGCGCAGCGACAGGTCAACGCTGCGCCGTTCAAACCGCTTGCGGATGATACGCAGGATCAGTTGAATAAGCCAGCTGCCGGCAATCAATATCAAAATGCCCAACACGACACTGGGTACACGAGACAACATGGCCTCGATGATACGGTCCAGGGCGAGCTCTATCTTTTCCATGTGCCGTAAAGTTAGTGAATATTGTATATTTCCTCAATAAAAGTTGTCTCTCAGCGGCAGTCGGAGAGATCGACAAAGTTGCTTTTTTATCGAACGCGATTATAATTGCATATAAAAGCAACTTTATCTAAGTTTGCCCATATCCTGCTTGTCATTTTATGCAGGTATGCAAGAATGAATTGGAAATCCGCTACCGGCGACTTCAAAAACTACCTCCAACTGGAGCGGGCAATGTCGGCGAACACCGTGGAGGCATACCTCAATGACCTGATCAAACTCCAGCAATTTGCTGACCCACAAGGCATCCTGCCCAAGGAAATCACCCCCAAACATATACAGGATTTTTTGACATGGATAAATGGCTTCGGATTATCTCCTACAAGCCAAGCGCGCATCCTTTCGGGCATCAAAACGTTTTACTTATTCATGAGCCTAGAACACGACCTGCTCGAAAATCCGACAGCGCTTATCGAGACACCGCGTTTGGCCCGGAAAATACCGGCTGTGCTCAACATCCAGGAAATCGAACAGCTCATCGATGCCATAGACCTCTCGGCACCGGAAGGCATGCGCAACAAGGCCATGTTGGAGGTGCTGTATGGTTGTGGCTTGCGCGTGAGCGAACTGGTGGGCCTGAAGGTATCCAACCTGTTCCTGGACGTGGAGTTTATCAAGGTCGAAGGCAAGGGCAGCAAGGAGCGGCTCGTACCCATCGGCAGCCAGGCCATCAAATTCCTCCGTATTTACCTGAGTGAAATACGGATACATCAGAAAATCAAGGTCGGAAACGAAGACTTCGTGTTTCTCAACCGGCGGGGTGCCCCCCTCACCCGGGTAATGGTCTTTATCATTATCCGCGACCTGGCAACCAAAATCGGCCTCAAAAAGAAAATCAGCCCCCACACTTTCCGCCATTCATTTGCCAGCCACCTGGTGGAAGGGGGTGCCGACCTACGGGCGGTACAAGACATGCTGGGCCACGAAAGCATCACCACCACCGAAATATACACGCACGTAGACCGCGATTACCTCCATTCCGTAATTACCCAATACCACCCGCGGTCATAAAAAAACCGCCTCGTCTGAGACGAGACGGCCGTGGTTCTCGCTAACCCTACTCTTCGTTAATGGTCGTGGTCATGATCGTGGTCATGATCGTGGTCACCCGCCACGATGTCGAGATGCGATTCGGCCTCCACCGTGTTACCCAACTGATCAGTAACCGTGAGGTGCAAGTGGTATTCGCCTTCCGCAGCATCAGCCGGCACGTCTATATGCTCATGGAAGTCGGTGTTCTTAAGCCCTTCATAACCTTCCGTGTACTCGCGTTCGAATTCCCATCCTGCTTCACCTTCCGGATGGATCGATAACGTGATGCTGGCGATGCCACCGGGAGCTAGAATGGCAGCATCCAGGTGGAGGTCCGACCCCGGGTGGGCTATACGGTCGTTATTGTACCCTACTTCCAGCCCCTCAATCTTCGGCTTATTGACAGCGGGGGCCTCATCTTTGTTGCACCCTACCCACGTAAAAAACGTAAAGCCGACCAGGATAACGATAACGAGTTTATTTTGCTTATTCATGATGATAATGTTCAGTAGTTAATTAAAAATTATTCGATTTTGATGCTTAGTCCGCGCAGGGTTTGCCATCCCTCCCGATCGGTTACTCGCATCAGAAAGTGATAATCGCCCGGATCGACGTCCGCAGGGACGGCAATTGCTACCTCAGCCTCGTACGTTTTCGGTGCACCGGGGATATCGAACGATTTGATATACTTAAAAGGGGCTTCCGCTTCCTTTACCGGCCCCATGTCACACGCTTCGACTTCCGTGCTGTGGCTGTGGTGGTCGAAGTTATCGTGTACATCCAGGCTGAAGGAGCCCAATGCAACGTTGTCGCTGAATTTAGCCCTGAAAACAAATGTCTCTCCCCGTCGTACGGTACCGCACTGTTGCGGGAATGCGCCCGCGAAATTGCCGTCGATGACCGGGTATTCCGTATCCACCGTCTCCGCATCTTTGCTGCATGATAGCGCCAATGCCATCGCTCCAAAGGCAATGATTATCCGCATTATCCGTAGTTTCTCCATCATCTTCATATCATTTATTCATTTTGTTTACTGATTACCGGAATGCGCAGGGAAAGGACAATATTCCTACCCATTTCCGGAAGTTCTATTAAGCGGTAAAAGCTGGTATGGTCCATATACTTGGTGTCCAATAGGTTCTGCACCTGAACGTTCAAGTGTACCGGCATACCCGCCACCCTGGCCGTACCGCCCGCCCGCAAGGCCATCACGCCGCAGCCGGCAGTTTTCTTTTCCGGCGGCACAATGCGGTCCTGCGCGGCCACCAGCCGGTAGTCGAGTTCAATAAACGGACTACCCGGACGTTCGGGTGACCACGAAAGCCCCATCAAAAGTGACGGCGGTGGCGCAAATGGCAGCGAAAATCCTTTCTTGGTACCCGATAGCTGTTGGGAAAACAGGTATTCACCCAGCACTTCCGCTTTCAGCGAACGGCCCAACCGACGTGATACCTGCACCTCTCCCCCGTACCGCATCACCCGGCTCTCGGCATATTCGAACACCTGGTTGCCTGCACCATAGAAATGGTCGAATGCTGCCGTGGGATTCAGGTAAATGTAGTTGGGGAAGTAGTTATAAAACGGGCTCACCTGGATTTGCCAACCATCGGTATTCCACTCGACAGCTAGGTCGGCCTGGTACGATTGCTCCGCCGCGAGCGACGGGTTACCGCGTTCATAGCTGAAGTAATGGTAATTCACGCCGTTGGCGGACAGTTCTTTGGCAATGGGCATCCGGAAGCTTTTGCCGATATTGGCTTTCAATGAAAGGTTTTCAAACGGCTCGTAGTTCATCCCGATAGACCATACCAAGCTGTTGAAACGCCTGTGCAGGTCGGCCGCACGGACCAGATACGCCTGTCCGCCCTCGGGTACGTCGGAAGGGAACCAGTCACGGTACTCATGCATCCGCAGGCTACCGTGGTCAAAACGCACTGCGCCGTGCAGCAGCAGCCGATCCGTCAACCGGTAACGGTCGTATGCAAATACACCCACTGTCGACTGGGCAAACGATGGCACGAGGAAGGTCCATCCGCCGATGCGGTTATGCTGTCGCTCGCCATTGAGGCCGAAAGTCAACTGGTGCTTACCCAGTTCCACGTAATCCTTTACATTCAGTGCGTACACCTGTTTGTCAAACTCGCGTTCCAGTGTTGTTGGGACCCCTAACGTATCGGGCAACGAAGACGGCATATAACCGTGGTTTACATAAGGGCTGTGCTCCTGCCGGAAATTGCGCTGGAACCCCAGCTCGGCCTCGATGTGATGCGCACCCAAGTGTAGGGCATTTTTGCTGATGGCCTTGAAATGGTTCACCTGCTGGCTTGGCAACAGGATATCCCGCACCGATTTATCGTGCAGCTCCACATCCACGCGGCGGGGCTCAAGGCCATGTGCATTGGCAAAAAAACCCGCTTTGTTATCGATATTGTTTACATACAGGATGGAATTGAAACGTTCAGCCAGGTAACCGGCGGTGAAGTGTACGTCCGTTTCGCGCCCTGCCGTATTGCGGAGACGCTGGCCTTGAAGCGGCACCGCATAATCATAGACGTATACCGTATCCGCAGGGACGCGGTAGTCGCCATAACGCAAGTATGTCAGCCGTGAATCGACAAACCACTTATCGCTGCGCCCACCGATACGTACCGAGGTACCATAGCTGTGGTTGTTGCTACGTCCTACCAAATCGACCGATACCGCCCGCGTGTGCGGGGCAGGCAACGCTTCAGGCTTCACATCAATGGCTCCACCGATAGCGTCAGACCCATAAACGAACGATGCCGCCCCTTTGATGATCTCCACCTCGCCGACGGCAAACTGGTCCAACTCAAGACCGTGGTCGCTCCCCCACTGTTGGCCTTCATGCTTGATGCCCCGGTCGACCACAACCACCCGGTTGAATCCCAGCCCCCGGATGAGGGGCTTCGATTGTCCCGAACCGATACCGATCGTCTGGACACCGGGAAGCCGTTCGAGGCTTTTCATCAAACTACCGCCCAGGTTGCGGTAAACGAAATCTTTACCGACCACTTCCAAATTGAGCGATTCCTCCTGCTTTCGGCGTTCCACATGGTTGTCTACCACAAGCACCTCGTCAAGCAAGTGCACCTTACCTTCCAACACTACGGTAAAGCCATCCGTATCACCAGTGAGGGAAACTGTCGTTTGCCAATCTGCATAGCCACGCTTATGGACCACAAGCTGATAGTTACCCCGTGGCAGTCCGACGAAAGAAAACGCCCCTGTCGTATCGGTGAGCACCACTTTTATGGGCGGGCCCGCCTGCATTCCGACGCCCTCCAACGTCACGCGTGCACCGACAACACGGTTGCCAATGGTATCGGTGACCCGCCCGGCCAATCGAGAATCCTGCCCATGGGCAAACGCGAAGGCAAACAGGCCAATAAGTGTAATAATGATGAACTTCATCGAATGCACAAATCGCATTGATTGAAACAATATAAAAAAATGAAACCGGTTGGATACCGGGTCAAATCACTGTTGACCCGGGAGAGATGCTAGGAGACGTAGGACGGTGGGCCCCTATTGGTATGCAGGTGTCCCAAGCCTTCGCAAAGCGCTTTTGGCCTCGGTTGGGCAAATATCGTCAGCAAGGGCAATACCGGTGTGCAGAAAGAAAGAGCGGGCAGTGGCAGCGCCTCCCGCGGCGTAAACTGGGCATACAAAGCACAGAAATCACAGTCTACCGCGCCAGCTGTACCCGCAGCGTCGCTATGCCGGTCATCGCAGCCGTCCATATGCTGCGCGTGCGTGTGCATGGCGGCTATCAGCGGGATGCTGACCACCGTAATGACGACACTCAGCGTAATCGCACACAGCAACCATCGGGATATTTGAACGTAACGCCCCATAAAACTTGCAGCAAAGTTGCGTTAATAAATTAACTCCACCAAAAATCGCGGTACTTTTTTACGGGCGAGTAGTTGCCCACCCACCTATCCGTGCTGCCTACGTGCTTTATCCAATCGGATCATGGCGCCGAAATCGAGCCCGAGGATCATGGCTTCCACGGTCATCGCAATGCGCTTGGTTCGTGTCGGTTCGGTTTTGGCGTCAGTGATGTACTTGATGAAATAATTCCGGTGCGACTTTGCCAGCGCCATAAATTTACCCATCAAATCGTCGTCTTCATCCAATAGGCAAATTTCCAGGTCTTCGGGTATGGTTATCTTGAAATCCTTATCTTCCTCCAAACAAAGGGCCAGCATATCCCCAACGTCTTTATTCAGCACCCTGCGCATGGTGCCGTTTATGGCCAGGTAGTAATCACCGTCGCCCATGGGCATCAGTGCTAAGCCGGCAAATATGTGGTCATCGATTTGCCCACGTACACGGTAGACCTGTTTGTAATCGGGCTTTATCCGGTTGGCAATGGCCCGGGGCACCTCCACATAAGCCCACCCGGCCATGGCAGCTCCTTGGTTTTCGGCCCGCAATATTTCGGCTTGGAACGTGACCATGCACTTTAAGGGTTAAATTAATCAACGTAAAAGACCGTATGCGCAGTGTCGAGCCCGCGCAGCGACACACGCTCTTCAAACAGGCCGAACACACTTGATCCGCTGCCGCTCATGGCAGCGAACACGGCTCCCTTTTCATATAAAAATGCTTTCACAGCAGCAATTTCGGGATATATGGCAAAAATACCCGTCTCAAAATCATTCACGATGGTATCACGCCACGTTGTCACCGGCGCTTCTATCGCTGTAGCCAATTGCCTGCCTGCCGGATTTGGTACGACTGTTTCGTAAGCCGCGACAGTGGGTATATGAATATCGGGCTTGACCAATACGATATGGTACGAAGACAGATCGAGGTCGATCTCCTCGAATACGTCTCCAATTCCCGAGGCGAGCACCGGTGCATTGCGGATAAAAAAGGCGCAATCGGCTCCCAATTGGCGGGCATATCCCATTAATTGGATTTCATCGAGCCCCAACCCGAACTGCTCGTTGGCCAGCTTTAGCAGGAAGGCCGCATCGGCCGATCCGCCACCAAGGCCCGCGCCAATGGGGATCGTTTTATGCAAATGGATATGGACGGGAGGTAAATCGTATGCGCGTTGGAGCAACCGATAGGCGCGTACGCACAGGTTGTCCACGCCATTATCGGGAATGGCCAGCCCCGATGGGATGAACCGGGTTTCATCGGCCGTTACGATCTCCAGCGCGTCATGCAGGTTAATCGGGTAAAAAACGGTCTCCAGATCATGGTAACCATCCGCTCGACGGCTAAGGACCTGCAGTCCGATATTTATCTTGGCGTTTGGAAATGCGACCATATAACTGCCTACAAACTTAGATAAGTTGTTTTTCTTATGCAAGAAATACATTGCTGCATAAACAATATCTGACGTGCGTTGTTATTGGTGTAACAAAATCTCATGGGGCAATGCACATACCTATACGTGTAATCATCTTTTGCTGCCTCTCTTTCGCAGCTTGCCAAAGCGGTAACCTCAACGAGGGAAGCACGGCAGACAACGAGCAAAAATACTGCTTTTTGCGCTTGGAGGGTACGCAACTACAAGACTCCGCTTATATTCAATGGGTAGCACGGGATGAAACGGTAAGCGGCATCTTCAACGTGATACCGTATGAAAAAGATGCCAGAAGAGGCACAGTACTGGGCACATTAGAGGACGATGTCTTTGATTTAGTATGGACGTTTTCCCAAGAGGGCATACAAGATACCCTTCGTGTCGTTTTCAAACTAGATAATGGGAAGCTCCTACAGAAACCGCTTTCGGTCGATACCCTCACCGGGCGACAGCTTACGCTGGACAGCAGTCCGTTTTCATCGGTTTACGAGCCTATTGATTGTGCAGCTACAAGCGAAGAAGGCTATGTTGGCTTGCCGTAAAGATATCACGCCATACCCGGTTTATTTCGGAGGTGGCATCCGCACCCACCAATCCCAGGTATGGGTATACGGCAATGACCCACTCGCGGGATACCTTAACCAACCTTCGGCTGTGCTTGCTTACGGCTTCCTGCACTTCCGGAGGCAGTTCGCCTACGCGAAGCAATTCATTCCAAGAGGTATCGAGCACGTCATAGAATGACGACCTGGCTTCCGCAAGTCCCAATTGAGCCTGCTGTACTAAGTTTTGCAACGTCGGCTTACCCAAGGCTGTGGCGTACTCCAAAAAATGCCTTGCCATACCCAACGTATTCACTGCCAAGGTAGCCTCTGCAAACGGAAGGAACGGATAGCGATAAATGGGATGATCCCACGTTGCCGCCTCAGGCGTAATCAAAAAGGCCTGTGATGGGCCCACCCATAGGTCATCAACCGCAAACGAATGGCTGGCGGTCGCTTTCAAGCCGAATGCGTTCCAGTCGTCCATGATTTGCACGTCTGACCGGGGAAAGAAAAATGAGCGCACAAGCGGCTCCCCTGTTGCGTCCAGCAAGTCCTTGCCGTCTTTTTCGAGCACACAGTTTGCCGTGAAATGTGTAAGGTGCGGTGTGCCGGTGGCGTAACGCCATCGGCCCGACACACGGTATCCGTCTCCCTCGGCAACAGCCTTTCCAGTTGCCTGTCCGCTCCCGCCCAAGCATACGCGCGGGTCGGCGAAGACCGGTGCGGCAACCGAACGATCCAGGTAACCCACGAACAGGTTGGCGCCAGCACATAGCGTCACGGTCCATCCCAAGCTACCGTCAATCCATGCCAGCTCCTCTTCCAACCGTACACCCTCGGGCAACGACAATTCCAATCCACCGAGGCTGCTTGGCACGAACAGTTTAAACCATCGGTGGTCATAGACAATGGCCAGCTGCTCGGGTGTAAGCATCCCACTGCTTTCGGCATGGCCGGCGTTGCCACGAAGCTGCTCAACCCATGCAGACGACACGGGCGCGTCCCGGTATTTCATTGGTTCATTCATACGTCCATCCTCCCTTCTACGCGTTGGCGGCGGATAATGCGCTTCCAATCGATATACCCGAAAATAGCGACGACGAAAAGAAACAACGTTAGCAGCGCATAGAGGTGGAGGCCTTTGTACGCCAACAACGGAATGGCGAAAGCATTACTGATGTTCAGCCATATCCAATTTTCAATCTTGCGCTGTGCCAACAACCACATCCCTGCCCACGCCGTGGCGCTTACCCAAGCATCCCACGCGGGCACCGTGGAGTCTGTAAAATGGATCAGCGCAAAATACAATACGGGGAAACCGATGGCGACAATCAGCAGGGTGATGTACCAATCCGTCCGTTTCGAGTAGGCCGCTACCACCTGCGGCTGGTCCTGCCGCGCCACCCAATGCACCCATCCGTAGATGCTCATCACGAGGTAATAGCCGTTTAATAGGATTTCGGCGTAGAGGCCTGCTTCATACAACACGTAAACAGTAATCAGTATACTGGCGATGCCGAATGGATAGAGCAATACCTTGTTGGCTTTCGCAAGCAACACTTGGATAACCCCACAGATCACGCCGATCCAATGGAGTAATGGCGTTTGCTTGAGTTGTCCCGCCAATTCGTGGAACCAGTTTGCGACGTCTGCCACGCCTATACGGATTCGAGCGTATGTTCCAGTTTCAGTATCGAAGCCGACCGCTCACGCGTTTCCCGGCACAGTTGTGCATCTTCGGCAATGGATTGGCTGAACGAGGGGATCATCTCACGTAGTTTACTGAGGTATTGGGCAGTTTTGGCACGCTCGGGGAAACATCGGGCCAGCAGATCGACCATGATAGACACGGATGTGGATGCGCCCGGTGACGCACCGAGGAGTGCCGATATGGTACCGTCCGCGCTGCTCACCACTTCGGTGCCGAACTCAAGTATGCCGCCGTGCTCTTCATCTTTCTTGATGACCTGTACCCGTTGGCCAGCAATTTCCAGTTCCCAATCTTCCTTGCGTGCCGTAGGCACATACGCTTTCAACGCCGCCAGCCGGTCGTCCGGGCTTTGCCGTACTTGGTTGATCAGGTATTTGGTGAGCGGAATGTTATCCATCCCTGCGGCTAGCATGGGACGGATATTGCTGAGCTTAATCGACGCGGGGAGGTCGAGCCACGAGCCATTTTTAAGGAACTTGGTCGAAAAGCCCGCATACGGACCAAACAGCAATGCGGTTTTCCCATCAATAACCCGCGTATCCAGGTGGGGAACCGACATGGGTGGTGAACCGACGGCGGCTTTGCCATATACCTTGGCATGGTGCTTCGCGATGATCTCGGGGTTCGTACATTTCAACCATTGACCGCTCACGGGGAATCCCCCGAAGCCATCCGCTTCTGGTATACCCGACTTTTCGAGCAAGAGCAACGAACCACCACCGGCGCCAATAAAGACAAATTTGGCAACTACCGTTTTCTTTTTATCGGTAGTAAGGTTTTTCACTTTCACCTTCCAACGGCCGTCATCAGCCCGCTCGATATCACGCACCTCATTGGCCAACCGGAGCTTGACCCCGTTTTGCTGTATCAAGTGAAGAAATAGGGCGCGCGTCAACGCGCCGAAATTAACATCGGTGCCGATATCAATCCGCGTGGCAGCTAAGTGTTCGTCGGGCTTACGCCCCGCCATAATCAGGGGAATCCAATCGCGGAGCACGTTATGGTCTTCGGTATAGCTCATGCCGTTGAACAGGTGATGCTCCCGCATGGTCTCATAGCGTTTGCGGAGAAATGCCACGTTCTCATCGCCAAACACGAAGCTCATATGCGGAACGCTCCGGATAAAGTCTTCGGGGCGATCGATGATACCATTGGCGACCAGGTAAGACCAAAATTCTTTAGAAAGTTCAAAGGCCTCTGCAATCTTGATGGCTTTGCTGATAGCTACCGACCCGTCCGCCCGCTGTGGCGTGTAGTTCAATTCACACAGTGCGGAATGGCCGGTACCCGCGTTATTCCATGCGTCGGAGCTTTCTGCCGCCACCTCGTCAAGACGCTCGTATATCGTGATACTTGCACGGGGGTGCAGCTCATTGATTAACGTACCCAGCGTGGCGCTCATGATGCCCGCACCGATAAGAACAACATCTACCTCTTCGGTAGCCTTTTTCGTTTTCTTCGCCATTATATTATAATTGCTGCAAAATTACGGACAGTAATTAAGAAATTCTTCATTTTATGGCTATTAATTACAAAATTAAAACAAACGTTTGATTACTCTTTCAGCACCACACATTCAATCGCAAACAGCTCATTAATAGCGTGTTTCATGTCATTCGTTTAGAAAAACAAAAAAAAACTTGCTAAAACGTTTTTTGTTTGTAATTTAGCCGTTGCAAACCAAGTACTATTATTAACCACTGACTAACGAGCCAGCACAGTTAAAAATTAACTTGTTAAATAAAAAACCAAGAAAAAATTAATTATGAGAATCGTATTTACATTCATTACCTAGTTTTCGTGTCGTCGCGCTTGCGTAGGCATTCGCCATCTATTCCCAACTGATTGTTGTGTCGGTTAGCGGCGATAAGCCTGCCGTGCTAGTTACGCTATTTACTTATGCGAGTTTATCCGCGGAGTATGCACTGCGTGTGCCGACTATTACCGGAATTAACCTTACAAGATACATTCTGAAAAACCAATATATATGCATAATATGAGAATCTTAATTGGCTGTATACTGATGTTATCCATACATTCAGTGTCTGCAGGTTCTATTTTTCGAGCTGGTGTGCTTCATCGAGCAGTTCAAGACACCTTAGTGGAAGCTGCCGGGCAGCAAGATAGCCTTGCAGTGGATTCAGCGGCAACAGGCTTGTTCCCTTCCGGAAGGGATTCCATTTTCAATGATCAGCACGTATTTACCGTGGCATTAGATGCGGATAAAATAGCACGTTTCCCCGCTGCGACGCTCCAACAGTATATGAAGGACCAAGCTCCGGGCCTTTATGTACAAGAGAATTCGGGTGAACCCGGAACGGTGCAGCCCATGTATATCCGTGGAATATCGATGCCTATCCTGGGCCAAAAGGAAATCTACCAGTCACAACCGCTGGTCGTACTGGATGGTATCCCCCTCATTGGCGAGCACCCGTTTGCTTTTGATATTCAGCAGTATCAATTTGACCGTATCGGCACGGCTACTAACCTGCTGACTAACATCGACATGAACAACATTGAATCGATCCAGGTGCTTAAAGACGTTGGAAACACCGCCTTCTACGGCCCACTGGCTGCCAACGGCGTTATCGCCATCACCACCAAGCAGCCCGGTGCCAAGCGGAGCATCAGTTTCAATTCGTATATCGGTGTAGCTCAGCGCCCTACCATCACTACGATCAACGGAGACTACGAAAACGCATTCCGAAAGCAGTTTTACGACCGCTACACGGCCATTGGCCGGTATTCGGCAGACGACGCCTATCCTTTATACTTAAGTGATTCATTGAACGTGGCGTACTATGGGCCTTCCGATTGGTCCGACAGCTATTACCGGAACGGGCTGGTTTACTCGGCCGACGCCGATATTTCAGGTGGGGGCGACCGTGCCAATTTCCGTTTTGCCGTAGGCCACATGCAAAACCAGGGTGTAGCCGACCAAACGGGTATGAAGCGCTATAGTGCGCTCTTCAACATCAACATGAAGCCGACGGAATGGCTGTTGTTTTCGGCGATGATCAATGGCAACCGGGTGGTACGCGACCGCAACCGCACGCTACGCGACCGGTTTTCGACGATGTCCTACATCCCTGATCTGTCATCGCCGCTCTCTCCCAACAACCGCATTTACAGTCAGTACCTCAACCAATTTGACAACAGTTTTGACAACAACGCAACAAACATCGTTGAAGGGCACGCCAAACTGGTCTTCGATCTCGATCGGCTAATGATTACCTCCCGCCTCGCCGTAGACTATAATGAAAGTGGACGGGATCTGTTCTACCCGCGCACGCTGATGGAAGAAAATAGCTTTGCTTCCAATTACTACGGTTATAACCAACGGCTTATTTTCGATAATCATATCTCGTATGACGCTTCAACCGGCGACCAACACAGTTTCCTGATCGAGGCCGGCAATGTACTGCAATGGGACGCTTTTAAATACAACTACGCCTATGCGTACAAAGGCATCAACGATTTCATCAAAATCAACCTACTGGAATCGGACCCCGACGATGGCAACTACCTCAATCCCCTGGCCTTTCCCCGCGAACTCGTTTTCAAGTTCTTGGATTATACCAACCAGAACTTAGTATCGTTCTACGGCCGTGGCACCTATCGTTTTGACAACCGGTATACCGTATCACTCCTGCTGCGCACCGACGGTTCGTCTAACGCCCAGCCCACCAACCGGTGGCTGTTTACGCCGACCTTATCGTTTGATTGGAACATCAAGAATGACCTGTTGGCGGATGCCGCTGCATTCTCTACATTTAACCTCCGTGCCAGTGCGGGGCGCTTAGGCCGCCTCAATGTATTCGACAATTTTTCCCAAGGCCCCTCCTACTCCACTTTTGTGGGATACACCGGCAACGTAATCACCCCCGGCTACAACGGCTTCGGCGTGCTGAACCGACCCTATGATTTCGGCTGGTCGGGCTACGGCATCCCCTGGGCATATAGCGACCAGTTAAATATCGGGTTAGACATCGGACTTGCCAATGAGCGTTTCCGCATCAACCTGGATTGGTACACCAAATATGACCGTAACCAGTTGCTCGGCATCCCCTCGTATGCCGAATTCGGCTACCGCCAGTCGTACAACGCCGGCATGGATGTGAACAATACGGGGGTGGAGCTACTATTGGGTGTTGATGCGGTGAAAAAGGATAATTTCACCTGGGCACCATCGCTGAACCTCAATTACAACACCAACCGGCTGGTTAGCTTACCCGGCGGGCTTAACGAAATCGTCATTAACAACCGGCTATTCCGAGTGGGTGAGCGCATCGACCGTTTCTGGATACTGCAGAACGAGGGCATATACTTGACGGACGACGAAGTCCCGACCGCCGAAGGAAATACCATGACCTACAGCGGCATCCCGCTGCGCGCCGGCGACCCCCGATGGGTAGATGTCAATGGAGACAACATCATCAATGACGCCGACCGTGAGCTAACGGGAACGATTTTACCGAAAGTAGTCGGCGGATTCATGAACCAGTTCACGTATGGCAACTGGAATTTGGATGCACATTTCTATTTCAACATCGGACGGAATGTGCTGAATGCCGAAATGGCCAACCGGTTTGATTTCATCAACCGCGAAGGGGTTACCGAAATGAACTCGGTGAAGGAGATCACGTTTTGGGAGAAACGCGGCGATTATAGCCGCTATCCGCTTTACAATCCCTGGAGCAACGTCATTCCCTACCGTAAAGAGCAGGATCTTTTCCTCGAAAACGCATCCTTCATCAAGTTGCGAACCGTTTCGTTGGGATATGATCTGACCGATCTGCTGAACAAAGGTTCGAAAATAGGCCGCATGTTCATCTATTGCACCGGCCATAACCTGTTTACACTTACCCCGTATACCGGAAGGGACCCCGAACTGGCAGACTTCATGGGGTATGATACAGGCTATGGGCTTCCAATACCGCGGACGTACACATTGGGTGTTAGAATGAGTTTATAACCGACTGGCCAAGAGAAAAAAAAGAAATGATGAATAAATCGACAAATAACCGATTCCTGACAGGTGTGATAAAACTACTGGTTCCCTGCATGGTTTTGCTCGTGGGATTGAGCGGATGCCAGAAGATGCTTGACGTTGACTCTTCGCGTGTAGTGGGCGAAAAAAACATGTGGAACACACTCGAAGATAGCCGGGCGGCTATCATGGGCACCTATGGACTGGTCCGGGCAGCATTGGTAGACCACAATGCGCACTGGTTGTACGGCGATGTCAGGGCGGGTGAATTCACCGCCCCAACGCGACAAGACCTCCGCGCGATTATCATGCAAGACCTCACCGCATCATATCCCAGCATCGAAGCCGTATCGAATTGGCGGCGGTGGTACGCGGTCATCAATTCGGCCAACGTATTCCTCGAACGCATCCACGAGGTGCGCGAAAAAGATCTACGCTACACCGAAAACAATATGGTGGTTGATATTGCCCAGATCCGCTTTTTACGTGCTTTTGCCTATTTCTACATGGTACGTATCTGGGGCGATGTGCCGCTCATCATCTCGTCGTACGATGGCCGGTTTGAAGATAAGCCGCGCGAAAACCAAGCCAAGGTACTGGCATGGGCAGAGCAAGAAATGCTCGCCGCCGCGGCCGACCTTCCCTATCGCTACAGTGCCGGCGACGAACAGCAACAAGGAGATTACTATAATGAAGCGGAGAGCCGTTGGAATGGAGCTTTGGCTCGTAAGCTTTCCGCATATGCGGTACTGGCCCACCTTGCTGCTTGGCAGGGCAACTACCCCGACGCGGCCATCTATAGCAAGTTCGTGATCGACAACTACCAGCGCGGCAACAACGACTATATTTCAACCAGCCACCTTACCGATGCGAATGGCTTTTTCTACGATAAACGGCACAACCAACTCTTCGGCTTCGCGTTCGTGTGGGCACACGTGGATGGATCATTTACGGGGCACGTTGAAGAACTCACGTTGGCCGAACCGGTGGTTAATAAACGCATTCCTGACATTTACCTGCCGAAAGACTCGATCATCAGCATTTTCAACGAAGCTGGAGATGAGCGCTTCAGTCTCGATACGTTGGGCACACCTGTATCCGATCGCTACTTCACCAACTACAACGGCCGATACCCGATTTTCAGCAAAATCAAATGCATCATGGGCGGTGTCTCCGACCCTACCTTCCGCTTCTATTCGAGCGCACTGGTATTTACCCGGCTGGAAGACATCACGCTGCTCCGTGGCGAAGCATTAGCCGTACTTGGTGAACGCCAAGGCGCCATTGAAATGCTCAACGCCATCCGCACACGGCGCGGCTTAGACCCTTACAATGAAGACATCAACGGCGATCTGCTCAATTCCATCTTCCGCGAACGACAGCGGGAGCTGATGGGCGAAGGGCACAGGTGGTATGACTTGATACGCTACAACCGCATCCGGCCTAGCCACCCCGTTGTAGCACCGCTGCTGGCTGACAATGGCCACCTATGGCCGGTAGCACCGTCATTGCTGGCTCAAAACAAGAAATTGACTCAAAACGAATATTGGAAATAACGAATCGGACAACAACATGAAACACGTTATTAAATCATACGGATATCCATTAGTGCTTCTACTGCTTGTCTTCGCCTGCGCTAAAGACCGCGGATACTACCAGCCTGACGAAATCGACAAGCACTTTAACGGTGACACTTACGCTTACCTTCAGAGTAAGCACGGTGTCTACGATTCCCTGCTGCAAGTCATCGATCGGTTAGGACTGGAGCAGACCCTCCGCGATAGTAACATTACCGTATTCGCGCTCACCAACGAAAGTTTCCAATTGGCGATCACCAACCTCAACAACATCCGTTACCTGGCCGACCGCCCTTCGGAATACCTGGCCACCATCGATCAACGCCATTTGGACACCATGCTCACGCAATACATCATCCGCGGCAAATACCCCACGGATTCCATGCTGCTGCAAGATGGCGTCAATTTGCAGGGGATACGCCATGGCTACCCGATGCACGCGAAATTAGCCTATACCAATTCCTCTGGATTCGTCGACGGCGGCCCGGAAACCATCGATTTCAGCGATACGAAGAAAAGCCAATTCCGGCGTAACTGGTTCACAACGACCACCGGCTCTGTTAATATTGAAACCGACAACGCGTTCGTCCATGTGGTAAACAGTGACCACGTGTTCGGTTTCGGCGATTTCATCAGTCGACTAACGTTCATACCGCCACCACCCAACCTGTTCCATTTGGTGGGCGGCGAGTGGTCCACCTCCCGGGAAAACTCGGGTGGCCCAAATCATATCGAAGCCGCCCAATTTGCATTCGATGGAAACCGCGAAACCAAGTTCCTGCTAGGGGGCTTCGGCGGGGCTTGGCTGCAATTCAAACTGAACGAGCCAACCGTTGCGGGTGCCTATACCATTACTTCTGCCAACGACTTCCCCGAGCGCGATCCAATCGATTGGAACCTTGAGGCTTCGCATGACGGGGAAACGTGGGTTACCCTGGATTCACGGGCCGGCGAGATTTTCGAAGAACGTTTTCAGATGAAAGTCTACCGCATCAATAATCGGGTGGCTTACCAATATTACCGGCTCAACATCCTTCGTAACCGGAGTGGGGATACCATGCAAATGGCCGATTGGTCAGTAAACGCACCCGACCAAACTGAGGATGGGGATGCACAAGATTAAAAGTTAATGCCACAATACGAGCGTATATGACAAGCAATAGGAAAATACGGAGAAACATAGGCCTGAGCATATTGGTTGCGGGCTCCATTCTCCAGGGATGTGAGAAAATGTTCAACCTTCCCGAAGAAAAAGAATACATCAGCGAAAACATCAACTACGGCAGTAAGATATTGGAACCAATCTTGGGACGCACGAACCTCATGGGCCAGTTCAATGCCGACGCGTCCACCATGCCGTTGACGTTTGAAATCGTCAATGCCCGCTACGGCGACGGGCGGCCGGTAACCGACCTATTCCAGGTAAGGCCCACCTACGTATGGACAGCCGCCTACGACGGCCTTGAAACCTCACTCGAAGAGATTGAGGCGAAACGGAAGTTGGAAGACCGGCCGCTTTTCGAGGTACGCGAATCGGGGCAATTCATCCTTTGGGCGTCAGCCAATAGTGAGCTGATTGAACCGCGGCCGGAAGACACGACCATACTGGTACAAGAAACGCGGTTCTTCGACCTTAAAGTAACCAACACGGGTGGCACGGTATATATCCCTGATTTCCAATTCATCCCTTGGCTGGAACGCCCGTACTCCCCGTCGAATGATATCGACCCATACTCAGGAGATGTGGCCCGGGACCCTACGGACCCCGAAAACCCCAACAAGCGGGACTACATCCGCCCACGGTTGGATAATGTAATCGGCGAGAAGTCCAACCGGCCCTTGCAAAGCAACAACCAGATCAAGGATGTAGTAGTGTATATCCGGCCGTTCGAAGGCGGTAATGGACACAACCTGCGCTTTAAATTCATGGATCCTGACGACAATTTTATCGATCCCGACGCATTCAACGAAACCAAGTGGGGCACGTTGGTGCATGGATTCAATATCGAGAAAACAACGGAATATGTCCAATACGACGTCGCCTACCCCATCCCGCTGGTGAATCTCCAGACCCCATACACGTCCAGCGGTGGGACCAATGCCTCCGTTTCTTTCCAATATTCGCGGAAAGGGTTCGGCGGTGAGCTAACCTATGCGACATTCGGCTTGGACTTCAGCATTTTCCGCCCCGGCGACTGGGAGATTGTATTCCATTTTAGAAATGAATTACCAAAGTTTGAAGATGAATAACATGAAGGCATTGTTCACCCTATTAACAGCAGTAGTCCTGCTGTCTCAAGGCCATGTTGCCCGTGCCCAAACAAATATAACGGTTACCGGCCACGTCATTGACGAGAACCGGCAACCTTTCGGCGGCGTTACCGTATTAACGGGTAGGCCCCTCAGGGCGCTAACATCCACAGACGATAACGGAAATTTCCGGGTATCTGTGCCCGCCAATGCCGTGTTGGTGTTCCGAATCGTAGGCTACAATGAGCGTTCACAGAATGTTGGCTCCGGACGGACGGTCCTCAACATACAGCTTGCGCCGCTTGACAACCAACTTGAAGAAGTGGTTATCCGCGGATACCAGAAGCGCTCCAAAGAACTAAGTACCGGTTCTTCCTTCGGCTTGAGTGGCGACGATGTGCAAGACGTCCCCACGGCCAACATCGAGCAATTGCTCCAAGGACGTGTACCGGGAATGAACACCCAGATAACCACGGGTGCCCCCGGCTTTCGTGGTTCTACCCAGATCCGCGGGCTCTCAACGGTGTCGATGACCGGTTCGGGCAACCAGTCCTTCCTGCAGCCCACATCACCGCTCTACGTGATCGACGGCATACCGATGGATGCGGACAGGGCTACCGAATACGGCTTCCAACAGCAGGGCCCTGGCATCAGCCCGCTTTCACTCATCCCGCAGGAAGACATCGCCAGCATCGAAATCCTGAAAGATGCACAGGCTACGTCACTCTACGGCTCAATGGCCGCCTATGGGGTCATCATCATCACTACCAAGCGCGGAAACTCACCGATTCCGCGCGTGCGCTACACGCACAATTCATTCATCCGTACACCACCCAAGCTGCGTGAAACGCTGGGTGGCAATCTGGAGCGGCAACTCAAACTGCAACAAATCTACGGCAATGCGATGTCCGTTAATGATATCTGGGACATCTCAAGTACACCGTTTCTTTCCGACAGCCTCAATGCCTACTGGAACAACTCCACCAACTGGCAGGACTATTATTACCGTACCCAGTACAACCAAAGCCACAACCTGCATATTGACGGAGGCGACCAACTGTTCAACTACAAAGCCAACCTCGGCTATTTCAGCGACCAGGGCATCATCCGCAATACCGGCTTCACGCGGTACAACGCCAACCTGCGCATGGAGTATCAACCTGAAGACCGGCGGTTCCAGATTATCGGAGCGGTGACGGGGCAACTTGGCCAACAAAGCGTGGGCGACGGCATTGGTATGTTGCAAACCGGCGTGGCAAGCAACGGGCTTTCCTCTACCCTGCTGCCGCCACCTTCTTTTTACCAAGCGGGTGGCAGCCACAGTTCGGTACTGGCCACAGACAACGATAACGCGACGCGACTTATCCGCGCCAATCTCGAAGGAAGCTATGAATTTATCCAAGGACTGCGCGCCAGCACCAGCGTAAGTTACGAGTACGAATCGAAGACCGAAGACACCTTCACACCGGCTGTGGCCAATAATCAATTCGCGGAGGTGTACTCTTACAACGGACGCACCACACAACTATACAACCGCAATAGCTTGAATTATTCGGCTACATTCAACGATAACCATAACCTATTCATCAACTTCTTCAACGAGTTTCGCATCGCCGGGCGTCAAAGCGCAGTAACGCGGAACGAACGGAGTCCTAATGACCAATTGCAAGGCCCCCTTGGGTACGATGGCTACTTCTCGCGGGGTGGTGGATTGTTGGACGACTATACCGATGAACGGGCCGCTTCATTCGCCTTGGCGGCATCTTACGATTTCAACAAACGTTACGTGGTGGATCTCTCCTACCGGCTCGATGGTTCGTCGGCCAATGGCTTTGAAAACCTATACGCCCGCAACCCGGCCATCGGACTCCGCTGGAACTTCGACAAAGAGCCGTTCCTGGAAGGATTGGAATGGCTCGACTACGGCGCGATCAGGTTGAGCTGGGGTGTCAACATCATCCCTACGGGTACCCTAGAACGCATCTATGGTAGATTCGACATCACCGGCAACTACAACGGGCAGCAGGGCATCGGCTTGGATTTCGACCAAATCCCAAATCCGGGTCTCCAACCGAAAACGAATACCCAATACAACGCCGGGCTCGATTTCTCGCTGTTCAACAGCCGTGTAGAAGTGATTTATGACACCTATTTCAAAAAGGTTGAAAACGAGCTGTTCGAGCAGTTCCTGCCCAACACCACCGGCTTTAACAAAATCTTCAGCAACGGTGCCGGCATCGCCAACTATGGGCACGAATTGTTCGTCATGTTCCGTCCGTTGAACCTGGATAGCGATTTTAACCTCACCTTTTCGGTAAACGGCGCTTACAACAAAGATGTGTTGCTTTCGCTGCCCGACCACTATTCCGGCCAGTTTATCCGCTGGGATTTTGACGTCAATCAGTACAACCAGCACGTGATCCTGCGCGTCGGCGGGGCCACTTTGGCTAATTACCTGTACGTCAACGAGGGCGTGTTTGCCACGGATGCTGACGTGCCGGTAGACCCGGTTACGGGCCTCCGCTACCAGACCAACGGCCAGGCCTTCCAAGCCGGCGACCCCATGATCCAAGATGCCAACAACGACTATTACCTCACCACGGAAGACTACCAGCGTACGGGCAACTCCCAGCCGCTGTTTACGGGCGGAGCATCCATCATGCTCAATTACAAAAACTTCGGTTTTAACCTCAACGGCTCATTCACCGGAAAACGGACGATCCTCAACAATGCACTTGCGCAGCGTCTCGGCCTGATGGGCAATCCGTTCGGCAATCGGGTAGTCGTACCGTTGAACGACGTGGACATGTGGCGCCAACCGGGCGATCAGGCCACTTACCCGTATGTTTATGATTACAAGCGTTATGGTGCCATACGGCCGGTACGCTTTGACCAGACCCTATGGGCCGAAGACGGCACCTATTTCAAGATCAATAGCATTGTCCTTTCCTACATGTTCGAGCGGGATCTGGTCCGCCAATGGGGGCTGGACAACCTACGGGTGTATATATCGGGTGAAAACCTGCATACTTTCTCGAGGTTTACCGGCCCCAACCCCGAAAACGTGACGACGATGGGCCGTGATGTTTCCGAGGGCTACCCCGTGCCCCGCACCTACAACGTCGGTTTAAACATTGGATTCTAAGCGCGATATGATTATGAGAACAGTTAAATGGATAATAATACTCACCTTGGCGGTAACCGCTTCCTCCTGCAAGGAATTCCTCACGGTACAGCCGGTAGACCGGCTCACCGGGAATAACTTCTATCTTTCAAAAGGTGATGTAGAGGCCAACGTGGCCAATATGTACAGCATGTTTTTCGAGAAAATCAACGAGAGTTGGGTCATCGGAGCCATCGGCGAGACACGCTCTGGCGAAGTGTTCGCTTCGCCGGGTGCCAACAGTTACAGCGCCCGAAGGGTAGTCGAATTCCTCGGTAACAACGACATGCTTTCCGTCATCTCTTCGGGCACACCGTGGGATTGGTATAATTATATCAACGTGACGGACTGGAAGCGGTATTACCAGGTCATCCAAACCGCCAATATCCTGATAAGCAAGCTGGAAGAAGGCATACCCGGTCTCAGCGAAACAGACAAATCCCGATACATCGCTGAAGCGACCTTCATGCGCTGCTTTACTTATTTCTGGATGGTGCGGCTGTATGGCGACGTGGTTTATTACACCGACCCTTACCACGCCGAGGAATTGGCCCGCGAGCCCATGGTATCCGTACTGAACAAATGCTTGGAGGACCTGCGCCCGCACAAAGACGCACTTCCATGGCAGTTTCCCGATCCGGCATTGAAAGGCGCGCGCGCATCCCGCGGCAGCATCATTGCCCTGCTTATGCACATGAACATGTGGAACGCCGGCTTTGACCGCAACAGGCGCGAACAGTATTACGCCGAGGTTGCCGCTTTGGGTACCGAGCTGATCCAGCAGGGCCCCTATCGGCTCTACCCGCTTACCGAAGACGGCTGGGCCACGGTGATGAAGGGCCGGTCGGACGAAAGCCTGTTCGAATTTTACAGGAGCATCAACTACCAGGATGCCAACGCGGCGCTGTCACCCTTCGGCGACCATTTCCTGCGTTGGCCGTACAAGTTCCCACGCTTCAACAACCAGATCAGCCATTGCTATTTCATCGATACATACATGGCCAAGCTATACCCCGCCGGGTTGGCCGATAAGCGTGCCGATTTCTGGTTTGACGATATGCTGTCAAACAGCGGGCAGTTCACGGCAGTCAAATTCGGCTTCAACGTTTATGCATCGGGCAACGAAGACCGCAACCCCGACAATACGTTCATGATTTTCCGATATGCCGACGCCATCCTGTTACATGCAGAAGCACTGGCTGAGCTATCGCGGGACACCGAAGCGATCGCGTCGCTCAACCTCATCCGCAACCGTGCCGAGGCTACGCCATATACCGGTACCGGCGGGCAGGAGCTGAGGGATTTCATCTTTTGGGAACGCTGCCGTGAATTGTTTGGCGAGGGCCACCGTTATTTCGACCTGGTACGTACGCAACGCATCATGAACCCCACGTTCGCACGGAACCCGTTGAACTCGGACCAGTACAACCGAAGGGCGTGGACATGGCCCTTAAACCCATCGGCACGGATAAACAATCCGAAAGTCGTACTCAATGAATATTGGCTCAACTTCAGATAAATTACAGATACAGCGTGAAAAAAAAAGTTGAAATGATGGAGCATACAATAAAACGACGCATATTTTGGCAGTTCACCGCCCTTCCGCTGCTGGTGGGGTTGGCTTGCCTTTCTTCATCGTGCGAGCGCGATGACTATTACCTGGACGGCGGGTTGGCCAGTCCAACATTCAACGGCACGATGCTGGAATACCTCGATTCAAACCCGCAACTCGACACGATTGGCCAATTGGTACGACTGGCCGGTTTGGAAGAGAACTTCACCGCCGACGAATTGACTTTCTTCTCGCCCAGCGATGTGAATATCAAGCTGCTGCTTGGCCGGGTGAATTACCAAGGCACCGATCCCGGTTGGATGGGCAATGGCGCGAACCAACAGCTTTACAACCTCGGCTTGGACACCATCCAGACCTTGGCCGATGTCGACTCGGCCATCTGGCGGAAATACCTCCAACGATATATGTTTCACGGCAGACATAAGCTGAGCGACTACCCGCAGATCGACTTCAGTGTGCTCAATACCTTCGGTGGTCAGAACTATTATGCTTACAACAACACGGTGAGCAACATCGGCGTGGTATTCAACGATGCGGTCAACGACGAGGGAAAACCTACCGAATCCCGACTGAAGTATATGGGTTACCGGCAGCTTCATATTTCGTATATACCCAACGTTTCTATTCCCGAATCTTGGAACACTGCGCCGGTAGCTTCGTCCGACATCCAACCCAGCAACGGCGTGGTGCATGTATTGGACTTCACTGGACGTGGGTTTGGCTTTATTGGGTTTGGCTTTAATCAGCAGGAAGTCATCAATGATATCATTCAAAGCAAGCGATAAGACGTAAACGAAGATAACTATGCAATCAATAATAAAAACAATCGTTGTACTGGCCACGTTGGGGTGCTGCTGCTGGTCGTGCAGCAAGGAAATGATACCGGAAGAACCGTATGGACCCGGAAAAGAGCCTTTGGGAATTACCGTGAACCGGAACCAGGCCCCCACTCCCGCTTCCGGCCTTCCAGGCACCGAGGTCACCATTAAAGCATCAGGACTGCTGCCGTTCCGCGAAGAGCTGGTCTTCCGATTCAACGGTGAAATCGCGGAAATCACCGAAGTAACGGAAACGGAAATCAAGCTTATCGTACCCGATTTTGCGAGCACGGGGGTAACCACCGTCTCCATCGGCGACGTCGTGGTATTCGGTCCGAATTTTTCTGTCACCGGCAAAATCAACGTCGACCCGACCTTCAATGCAGCGCGCGGTACCGACGGGAGTGTTGAGCAAGTCATCTGGACCGAAGACGGACGGATGCTGTTGGTCGGCAACTTTACCGACTACGACAACAAGGGCGTCATCCGTCGCATCAACCGCATTGCCCGTACGTTTTCTGACGGCACCTACGATGCTAGTCTACGCTCCGGTCTCGGCGCAAACGGAGCCCTCAATGATATTGTCCCTTTCAATAACGGCTACCTCATCGGTGGCGCATTCAGCGGATACTCGCAACGGAGTACCGACATCAGTAACCTCACGAAGCTAAACGGCAACGGCACCATTGACACGATGGGTATTCGCCCCTTCCGGCGGCCAGACCAGTCGGATACGATAAAATACTACCCGAGTTTCAACGGGGGCTTCGATGGGCACGTAGGCCGTGTTTATCCGCAAGGAAATAAGGTCGTAGTAGGCGGCGGCTTCCGCTATTACATCAGCAGGCAATATGATAAACCCAACCGGCTGGAAACACGCGATTCGGTCATCATGGATAGCGTGGAAGTACGGCACTTGGCCCGGTTGCATGCCGACGGCACCTTGGATTCGACCTTCCGGTTTGACGAGGCTGCCGACCGATTCCGCCCCGGTGGCAATGGTGACGTTTACACCATTGTTCATGATGGTGGTACACACAACGGCAAATTTATGGTTTATGGTAGTTTCAACCAATTTGATGGCGTGCCGGCCGGCCGGATACTTCGCCTGAATACCGATGGTTCGGTCGACGGAACCTTCAATCCCGGCGGATCGGGAGCCGACCAGTCCATCGCCAAACTCTTTTATAACGCTACGACACGGAAATACATCATTGCCGGTAATTTCCGGCAGTACAACGGAAAGCCTGCCAACCGCGTAGCGGTATTGAACGAAGACGGCACGCTCGACGAATCGTTTGTGGCCAAAACGTTCGATGGCAGCGGCCCCAACTTTGCCAAACAGCTGAGCGACGGGAAGATCATTGTCAGCGGCGATTTCCGTACGTATAATGGCGTCGCGCGAAACGGGTTTATGGTGCTCGACGAATCGGGCAATCTCATACCGGGTTATAATGCGACCGGCATATTCGACGGTACAATAGAGAATATCGTGGAAACGACGGGGCAGGATGGCCGCCGGGCACTCCTTATCTATGGCGAATTCAGCCAATTCAACAGCAAGGATGCATACAACTATATCCGTGTAATTATTGAATAACTAGTAAAACCATGCGTTATACAATCCATACCAAAATAACATCCCCATCGGCCATACTTGCCCTGATGGCCGCCACCCTCATCTGGTCATGCAACCAGGAATTTGCTAAGGTCATCCCGGAAACGGACCCGGTCGACTCGGTTGAAGTGGCTTTCGGCTCGCCACGTGTGCTCTATATCATTGCAGACGGCGCCCGCGGCAAATCGGTACGCGAGGGTGACTTCGCCCATATCCACTCGCTGCTTCCGAATGCCATATACTCTTGGGAGTCACTGTCTGATGAGGAAACATCGCCACAGAACGGTACCAACTGGGCGGATTTGCTTACGGGTGTGCAAAAAAACAAGCACGGTGTTGTGGGAAATGACTTTTCCAGTGCCAACCTGGAAAGCTTTCCATTGATTTTTGAGCGCATCAAAGAGGCATTACCAACGAGCAACGTGCAGGTATATACATCATCTTCGGCATTTCACGACCACCTCACGGCCGGTGCCGATACTCGTACGCTGTTGGATAACGATGCCGCGGTACAGGCAGCAGCAGCCAGTGCACTGACCGAAGACGACATTACCGTAGTAACCGCGCACTATACCGATGTAGACGAGGCCGGACGCCAGCACGGTTACGATTTATCCGTACCGGAGTACCAAGCCGCACTCACCCAATTTGACGACCGTGTAGGCGAGCTCCTACAAGCGCTGCGCGACCGCCCCAATTACAGTTCGGAGAACTGGTTGGTGGTCATTACATCGAGCAAAGGTGGTGATTTCGAAGTCCCCGAATGGGAAAACGACAACACGATATTCAGCGAACCGGAAGTCAATACTTTTACCATTTTTTACGCCAATAGGTACAACACGCGGATTATCAACAAACCGTTCCTGGGCATCCGGTTCCAGGGCGATTTTGTCCATTTCCGTGACCAGGTACGCGGCGAGGTAACGGCCGGAAACAACGATTTTTACAATTTGGACAACTCGGCGTTTACCATTGAACTGAAAATCAAGAAAAACCCTGGACCGGACAATAACTTCGAATACCGGTACCCGGCATTACTCTCCAAGCGGAACCGTTGGAGCTGGGATGACGTGGGCTGGACCATCTTCCTCGAAGGCCGCGGCTGGCAGTTCAACGCCCGTGGATTGGGCGGTAATGTAGGCCAGACAAACGGTGGTAACCTGGCCAATGCCACATGGAACAGCATTGCCGTGGTGGGCGTCATCCGCGACGGGGAGCGTTTTGTGCGCACGTATACCAACGGCCAATTCAACAACGAAGTCAATATCACGAACTACGGTAGCATCACCAACGACCTACCGCTGATTCTTGGATCCCGAAACGAGGAGGGGCAGGCAGACTGTTACATTGCAGACGTCCGTTTTTGGAAGGTTGCACTGCCCGAGGATGTACTGCGGCAATATTCGTGTGAAATCGGCGTTCCCGAAGACCATCCTTATCACGATTTCCTTGCCGGTTTGTGGCCCGTGGTCGGATCTGAAGGCAATGAAATCAAAGATGAGGGACCATTGGGAGGCCACATGACCCTTTCGGGTGATAACATCACGCGCGATCCCCTTGCTGACTACGTATGTGCACCAAGTTCTGAAGATTTGGGCGAAACAGTGCCCCGCAATATTGATGTTGCCGTGCAGATCATGACGTGGCTCAAGGTTCCGCGCCAAGAAAACTGGCAATTGGATGGCCGGGTATGGCTCGATCAATAAGTGAGCTGTTCATTTAACTAATTTAACCGCATATGATTAGGTCAAACATAAAATCCCTGGTTTACGTAGCACTCTTGGCCACCGGCTTGTTGGTGGCAGCGTGCGAGCAACCAGCACTGGAAACATTCGATTTAGATCACAACAACCCAACCACGGTTTCGCCAGATGCCGACATGGGTGAGGTTCGCAAAGAAGGTGAGCTCATCGTCGTACCGCTAGCCGTCACCTTGGCGCAACCTGCATCGAAAGCCTTCCAGGTTGAATTGCAGCTCAATCCCGACACCGTCGACCAGTTGATCGGTAGCGGCGAACTGGATGACGTGGTGGCCATACCGAGGAACCAGGTAGCTATTCCAACAGCCGCCACCTTCTCGTTCGGCGCCCGAAGTAGTGCCTTTGAAATTTCCATCAACCTTGGCTTCCTGGAACGCAATTACGGGAAACGCGTGGCGTTCGCCTACCGATTGGCCAACCCCGGCAAAGGCAACACGATAACTGCCGAGTCATCCTCAGCCGTAGTGGTATTGAATACCGCCGATATTCTGCAACCTAGCGAAATCCGCTACCTGTCTATCACCAATGGCGGGGGCGGCATACTCGAAGCGCGCAACCGGCAGAACTACCAGTCGCAATCCGGCGGAATGAATGTGCCCTTGGGCATTTCGCTGGCCGGCGTCCCGGGCAAACCGTTCACGGTGCGTGCCCGAGTTAATACCGATACGATTGCGACGCTCATCGAAGCTGGGGTCTTACCGGAAAATACGGTAGCGTTGACCATCGAACAAGTGACCATGGATACCGTAAAACGCATCGCGTCCAATACCAGTTCGGCGCCATTGGATCTCTTCGTACAGTGGTCTGTTGTAGAACAGCACCCCGATGAACTACTGGCCGTGGCCGTGACCCTCGATGACCCATCCATCCACGTGCTGGATGAAGAGAAAAAATCGGTCATCGTGCTTATTCATCCGCAGCATGTATTGGAGGTAGACGTGACCAACCAAGGTACCACGTACAGCGTAAACCGCGATCATCCCGACGGTCCGGGACATGGCGAAGGCTCGCCGAAACTGGTTGATAACAACGTCAACACCAAATTCCTGGTCCGCGACTTCCGCGGTGATCTCTGGGCGCAGCTCGTGTTTGAAGACGCGACCAAGATCGGCGCCTATACGCTCACATCCGCAAACGACGCCCAAGGTCGCGACCCCAAGAGCTGGCGCATACTGGCTTCCAACAACGGTACGGATTGGGTGGAGCTAGACAAACGCACGGAAGAGGAATTCCCGCAACGTTTCCAAACGCGTCGGTTTGAGTTCAACAACACAAACAGCTATACCCATTACCGGATTTACTTTGACGAGAACCGGGGCGACGGGCTCTGGCAATTGGCAGAATGGCGTCTCATCCGGATCCCCTAGAAAAAACAATTGACGAACATAAAGATTAGGCAATAAAAGCAAGTAAAATCATGATAATGAGAACGATAAACATCATGAAATGGATAACGGCCCGCGGCCCGTGGGCACTATTGATTGTACTCTTCTTCGCCTGCAAGGAAGAACCCGCTCCCATACCCGAGCCGGATGAGCCGAAACCTCAGGCGATGTTTGAATTCGAACAGATCGACCCCGACGACCCGTTCTCCTATTCGTTTACCAACAAGGGCAGCAACTTCTCGCTGGTGCGCTGGGAATTTGGCGACGACAGTGTGTCGTTAGATGACTCGCCTGCGCACACCTTCCTGCGTACCGGCAACTTCCGGGTGACGCTGCGAACAGAAAACAGCCAAGGGTTCTGGGCTGAGAGCGAAACTATGATCAATATCAACCCCGATAGCCTCGTGGAGGTCGCTACAGCGCCACAACCTGATGGCAGCCTTAGGCTCTCCGTAGCCTCGGATATCGCAATTGACAGTGTCTTTTGGTACAAAGGCGTGGGCACCGGTGGGGAGTTCATAACCAACGACGGTACGATCAGTATCTCGGTAGATCAAGGGCAATTCGAGGATTACACGCTGCGCGTGAAAACCCCGAATGGATCGTATGCGGAAATCAACCGTCGACTCACCGACCTTGGCGTGGTGCGCGATCTCACCACCGTGAGGAACATATTCCGCGTATCACGCGATAATGATGGTGGCCAGTTTGCCGGCGAGGGGTCGCTGAAACTGATTGACAACGATACCCGAACGAAGTTCCTCCAGTTCAATTTCTCAAACTTCATATGGTTCGAGCTGGAGTATTTCGAACCCGTTATCCTCGGTGCTTATACCTTTACCTCGGGTAATGATGCACCCGAGCGTGACCCGAAAAACTGGCGATTGGAGGGATCGATGGACGGCGAAAATTGGACGATGTTGGACGAGCGGACCGATGAGGTGTTTGACGAACGCTTCCAAACCCGGACGTTTATTTTCGAAAACAAAACCGCCTATCGGTTTTACCGGGCAACGGTGACCACGTTGAATGGAGCAGGTCTATTCCAATTGGGCGAATGGCGGGTACTGGCGCTGCCGCAGGGATAATGGTGTGATCAACTAAGAGGCCGGGGTCGACGGCGCAGATGGTGTCTCTGCACCTTCCGAAGCGTTCGGCTTCCGGTTCTTATTCCGCCTTTTGAAAGGACGCTTCTTCTTAGGCGTTGCATCGCGCGTAGCTTCCGATCCGGCAGCCACCGGAGTTCCTTCGGCTTTTTTTACTTGCGAACCGTGTTGGTTACCCGGTTTCCCTCCTTTACGCTTATTCCTTGACTGGGATCGGTTCCGATCTCCACGCCGCCGGTCGTCACGCTCGGGTGCCTGCACCGCTGCCTCGATACCATCGGGCAGTTGTGCCTTGTCTACTTCCCGTTCCATCAACTGCTCAATTGCCGCAAAACGCCTGCTATCGCGGCTGTTTACAAAAGTGATGGCGGTACCGGTGGTCTCGGCCCGCGCCGTACGGCCAATACGGTGGATGTAATCTTCGGGGTCGGGTGGCACGTCGTAATTCACCACCAAATCGATCCCCACTACATCGATTCCCCGGGAAAGCACATCGGTACCTACTAATATAGGCAGCTGCTTATTCTTGAAACGTAAGAGTATCTTTTCTCGTTCTTCCTGGGATAGGTCGGAATGGAACGGCTGCACGGCCAAACCCATCTTGGCCAAGTCTCGGCCTAAACTCTTTACCTTCTCCTTGGTCGACGAAAATACGATGATGCTCTTGAAATCACCACTCTTGAGTATCTGCTTCAATAACGGTGTCTTTTGGTTGTCGGCCACACGGTACTGCTGCTGAACGATTCCTTCAGCAGGTTTAGACAGCGCAATATTAACTTGTTCGGGATGTTTCAGCAGGTTCTTGGCAAATGCCCGTATTTTGGGCGGCATGGTGGCAGAAAACAGCATAGTCTGCCGCTCCGTCGGCAATTCGCGAACAATGCGGTTGATATCGTCTTTGAAACCCATATCAAGCATCCGGTCGGCCTCATCAAGCACAAGGAATTTAATTTCGTCCAATCTGACCTTGCCCGAACTGATGTGCGCAATTAGCCTACCCGGTGTGGCAACAATAATATCAACACCTTCGCGCAACGCACGGCGCTGCTGCTCGTAGCCGATGCCGTCTCCGCCCCCGTAGATGGCGATGGAGGTAATGCCCGTGAAATATGCCAGCCCTTCCACCTGTTGGTCGATCTGCATAGCCAGCTCGCGGGTGGGGGCCAGTATAAGCGCACTGACCGCCGGCCGCTGTTCCATCCGGCAAATCGCGTCCATTACCGGTAAAAGGTAGGATGCGGTTTTCCCGGTCCCCGTTTGGGCACAGGCAATCAAATCTTGTTTATTTTGAATAATCGGGATGGTTTCAGCCTGTATCGGTGTGGGCGTTTTGAAGCCCATGCTATTCAAACCTTCAAAAAGGGTGCTGTCGAAATTAAAATCGCTAAATGTCAAAGTATGCTTGTTAATCGCTATGATGATGCAAAAGTACAAAATTCTCCGCTATTATTTGCTAATCCCGTAATCAACAATGAAATAGCCTATGAAAACATTATCCGCATATAATTGTTCCATTGTCAGCAATCACCAAGGGTAATATTATCACAATTATTTCATTATCTTTGGGAGAGGCGTACAACGCAGGAATTTATATCAATTATATGCAAGAAAATCCTTCTAAACGGCCTTATTCGGTGGAATTGGCCGCCAGTTTAATCTCATTGGCACTTATCATCGCATTGCTGTATGTACTGCAAGGTGTGCTGCTACCACTTATGTTCTCCATCCTCATCGCGATTTCGCTATATCCCGTGGCAGGCACATTCGAGCGGTTGCGGCTTGGCAAAGCCCTTTCCGCGCTGTTAGCGGTTATTTTAGCCATTGCCGTACTTTCCGGATTGGTTTGGTTCATCATCCACCAAGTGATTGTTATCGGCCGGGATGGCGCCGAAATCCAACAAAAATTCCTATCGATATTCGACACCATACAGCGGTGGTTGCAGGAACGCTTCGGATTAGAACCCACGGAAGTTGTTGAACGACTCCGGGGGCAGGCCAATCAGATCCTGTCCAACGCTGCGTCGTATGTCACGGCCGCATTTGGGTCGCTTGGGAATATACTGGCTGGAGCGGTACTCGTGCCCTTGTTTTCTTTCTTCCTACTATATTACCGAGTATTCTTCCGCGAGTTTTTCTTCCGTGTATTCAAATCCACTCCACAAGAAACGGTACATAATACACTCAACAAGATTTACCAAGTGGTACAGAGTTACCTGCTCGGACTCGTTACCGTAATGGGCATTGTAGCAGTACTCAACACGGTGGGCCTATGGATATTGGGCATCCAATATGCGTGGTTTTTTGGCACGCTGGCCTCGCTGTTGATGTTGCTACCTTATATCGGCATCGCCATCGGCTCCATCCTTCCGGCGATTTTTGCACTGGCCACCAAGGATACTGCGTGGTATGCAGTGGGGGTTATCGTCTGGTTCCAGGTGGTGCAATTCCTCGAGGGCAACCTCATCACACCCAACATCGTGGGCAGTAAGGTAAGTATCAATCCGTTGATGGCCATTATTTCCATCCTATTGGGCGGCATGCTGTTTGGCTTGGCAGGTTTGATCCTCGCACTTCCATTAACGGCTACCATCAAGGTTATCTTCGATGCGGTACCCTCGATGAACGCCTTCGGTTTCTTAATCGGCGAACCGGAAAAATACCACCTCAAGCGGTATTCTACTAAAATAATGCTCAAGCGGTGGAAGTTGCGGGATATCTTGGATGCAAGGGATAAGAAGGAAGAAACGGGAAAAGAGGGGCCACCCGAAGACAGCTAATAAAAACGCCAGAAACAATGCTCCCTTTCTGCTGTTATTCCTATAACACAAGGAGGCATTATGAAGAAAAAGACGATCAGCGAATTACCCGATCAAAGCCACAATCGGGAAATGGGACATCCCACATCCGATAAGGCATTCAAAGACACTCGCACAATGAAACGCCACCAAGGGATACCCAATGCGGGCGGTGTACGTACCGGGAAAACTAAAATCGACAACGGGCAAAGTAACGACAGCTAATCCCTGCTTGTTATAGCTGGCGGCATCAGCTTATACACCACCGGCGTAACCACACGCGATAACAGCGTCGAACTGATCAGCCCACCAATCATCACGATAGCCAATGGCGAAATCAACGGGTTACTCGACCATGCGATGGGCAACAGTCCGCCAATGGCCGTAAGCGACGTGAGGATGATGGGCAGGAATCGCATCTCACCAGCCTTTTCGATGGCATCGTTGAGCGGCACACCTTCCCGTCGCAATTGGTTCGTGAAATCGACCAGTAGGATGGTGTTTTTCACCTCAATACCGGCGAGGGCAACTAATCCGACCGTCGCCACGAAAGACAGCGTATTGCCGGTAACCAACAACGCCAGCACAGCACCCACGATACCCAACGGAATGACAGACAAGACGATAATCGTGCTTTTCAGCGTCTTGAACTCCAACACCAATACGGCGATGAACATAAAAACCGTAATCAGGATCACCGTGCCGAATCCGCCGAATGACTGCTCACGGCTCTCTACCTCGCCGCCCATCTCATAATGATACCCCACGGGCAATGCCAATTCGTCCATCTGCCGGACGACGTCCTTGATGACCTCATCATTGGTATACCCGGCAGCAACAAAGCTGTTTACGGATACCGTACGCTGCCGGTTGATGTGGTAGATGGCCGGGGGCGACGGCACCAATTCGAGTGTAGCCAATTGGCTGAAGGGTATTCCCTTCCCTTGGACATTGTCCACAGCGATTTGGTCAAAGACGGATAGGTCTGGATAAGCACTCCGGGGTACGCTGAGACGAACGAGGTAATCGTCATCGTCAGCCTTAGGGTCGGTATAGGTCGTTACGTCAACACCGGCCAATACCATCCGTACCGTACGGTCTACGTTGGCACTGGGCACACCGAGTGCCAAGGCCTTATCCCGGTGGATACTCACCTGGATGTCGGTCTTGTCGTTGCGGACCGGATTGTTTACATACAAAGCACCGGGGGTGCCCTGCAATAACGTCTCCACCCGGCCGGCCAGCCGCTTCAGGGTATCGAGGTTGTCGCCAAAGAGCCGTACTTCCACCGGTGAAATCACCGGAACGCCCTGCTCGAAATTCTTTACTTCCACCTTAGCCCCCAGGTACGGCGTCCAGCGTTGGCGGAGTCGCTCGATGAGCGCCTCTTTTTCCCTTGGCGACGTGTCGGGTCGCAGTTGCACAAATATCTCGGCGAAATCGGCCCGCTCATTGGCTTGCTCCACGTTGTAATAAATGCGCGGATTGCCTTTGCCTACATTGGAAGCGAAATATTGTACTTCTGGCAATTCGGCAAGTTCTTTCTCCAACTGCCGCGTGATGCTATCCGTTACGTAAATATGGGCCTGCAACGGCGCATTGATCCGGATAAGGAACTGTGGCTTTTCGGAAGGGGGGAACAGGCTAAATCCAACAACTGGAATCAACGCTAGCGCGCCGGCAAAAATCACAACGGCAATCACTACCGTTTGCCAAGGCCGCTTCAATGCCTTGTCGAGCAGTACCGAATAGGTGCTATGGATAGCACGCTGGAGCCACCGCAATACGGCGTTGCCCTCGGGATGTGCATGGGGTTTTAACAAACGGCTGGAGAGAAGCGGCACCACCAGCAGGGCCACCAGCATGGATGCGATTACGGACCCGATGACCGCCATGGGAAGGCTGCGGATGAAATCACCGGCCGCTTCGGGCATAAACATGAGCGGCATGAAGGCAATCGCGAGGGTCGCGGTACAACCCACTACCGCCAACGCAATCTGGTGGGTACCTTTTACAGCGGCATCGATGCGGGATACGCCCTCCCGCATCCACCGTTCGATATTCTCGACCACTACGATACTATCGTCTACCACCAGCCCAAGCGCCACCACGAACCCGACGATGCTCAGCTGGTTTAACGAATAGCCCAACACATTCAGCACGATAACCCCCATGGCCAGCGAAAGCGGAACAGCGATCATGACCACCAGCGAAGCCCGCGTACCCAATGGCAACAACGTAAGAAGCACCAACGTAACGGCAATGAGGAAATCGATGCCCAATCCGCTAAGCCGTTTGTTGACATTTTCACCTTGGTCAAAATGCAATACCATATCCACGTTGGCCGGCAACCGCTGTTCAAACCGATCCAGTACCTCAAGGTAAGCCTCTTGCGTACGGCTGATGTTCTCGCCGGCCTTCTGCGCGGCATTGACGAACACAGCACGGTAACCATTGAGGCGGGTGATGTGCGTTTCGGGTGCAAAATCTGCGTATATATCGGCAATATCGCCCAGCAGGATGTTCTTGCCCTCCGCACTGGAAACGATGGTCTGCTTAATGTGATCGATACTTTGGTAGTTTCCGCTTGTCCTGATGCTAAAAACCTTCCCGCCAGCCAATACACTACCCCCCGGAATATTAGCGCCTTCGCTTTGGATGGCCTGCATCACCTGATTTAGCGGTATGCCCAACTGGGCCAACTTTGTGGGCTCCACATCCACGCGGATCAATTGGTCTGTGAGTCCGCTGACGGCAACAGCTTTGAGTGCTTTTACCTTTTCCAACTCGTCTTTCAAATCATCTGAAACGGCTTTCATCAAGCTCCGTGAGGCATTTTCGGAAATCAAAGCGACCTGTAACACGTTCACGCCAGTGGGGTCGATCTGCTGCACGTCGATGCTATAGAGCTGATCCGGCAGTTGGGGGCGCAAAGCACTCACCTCCCGGATAAGCTCCTGGTATTTATTATCGTAATCTATGCCGTGTTCGTACTCAACAAACAGCACCGCCAAGCCATTAACCACAGTAGTGCGGATACGCTTGATGTTGTCGAGATCATAGAGCCGGCTTTCGATGGGTTTCACCACCAGTTGCTCCATGTCCTTGGGGTTGGTACCGGGGTATACCACCACCACCGGGAAGTTAGGTGGCCGCATCTCGGGGTCTTCTGCCCGGGGCATGGTAAGGATGCTGCTTACGCCGATGGCCACCACCATCAAGACAACGATAAACGTAAACTGGTAGTTCTTAATCGGATACTTAATCAGACCCATGGTTGTCTATTTAATGATGATCGGAGAACCGTCGCGCAGGTACGGACTACCGGACACAATGAGCGAACCGCCGTCTTCCAGCCCGGCCGTTACCACGGCACGATCCTGCTGGATATCCGACACCTTTACCGCTACGCGCCGTGCTGTCTGGCCGTCATATGTTACGAAAACATAAGCTTTACCCCCATCGCCATCCATCAGCGCCTCGTACGGGATGAACCAAACGCCGGATGCCTTCGCAAGGTGAATGGTAGCCCGTCCAAAAAGGCCCGAAGCAAGCGAGGATACCGGTGCATCCGCCAATTTCAGGTATATGTTGAACATGCCCGACAGGGGGTCTACTCCCTCAGATTTGCGTGCCACCTCGGCCCGGAGATCTTTTCCCGGCAGGGCATCGGTGGTTACTGTGGCCGCATCGCCCACGCGTATCGCCGACCACTGCCGGTCGCTAACCCCGACGTTGAGTAGCCAGCCGCCCTTACCCCTGCTAGCTACTACCAGCACCGGCGTACCGGGGCCTACAACCTGGCCGATATTGGCGGGCCGTTGCAACACATACCCGTCAAACGGTGCCGTGATTGCCGTGTGGTTAATCTGATAGGATACCCGCTCCACGTCCTGCCGGGCAGCATCGAATGCTGTTTTTGCATTCTCTAGCTGTTCGAGCGTGGCCACGCTGTCGGCATACAACTGCTGCGCACGGCGGTAATCGCGTTCCGACTTTTCCAGTCCGAGCTTGGCCTGTTGCAGAGCAGTATTGATTTCCGTTGCCTCCACTGCGGCCAGCAGCTGGCCTTTCCGGAACGATTCGCCTTCCCGAACCCGTAACTGTTGGATAATGCCGCCGTTACGGAATGACAGTGCGGTTTCGTCGTCGGTGGTGAATGTGCCGGTAGCCACCACTGCACCAGCGGTGTCAGTCGCTGTCAGTGGCTGTACCCGGACGGGAATGATGGTGTCGCCACCAGGCAGCTCGGTATCCCGGCTGCCGGAGCTGCAGGCTCCCATGGCTACCAGTAGGGCAACTCCAAGGGAATAATAGCTGTATGTTTGCATAAACGTTAGTTATTCGTTGTGATAAGTGGATAGCTCGCTTGTTCGCGCTCAACCGTTGCCACGGCCGAAAGCACTTGATAGGTACTGACCGATAATGCCAAACGGGCGGACGTATATAGGTTACGGGCATCGACCGTCTCAATATAGCTGTTGACACCGGCTTGGTAGCCTTTTGCAATGAGCCGCTGGTAGGCCTGCGCAGCGGCAAGTTGGCGCTTCGCTGCCTCGTAATTTTCCCAAGCCGACCGTAAACCATTGAGCGCGACGGAGTGGGAAAGCCGCAACTGCTGGTTGGCCTCCGCCAGCTGCAACTGGACATGCTGCAGATCGAGCTGCGACTGCTGTACCTTATATCGATTCCGGTTGCCGTTAAATATCGGGAACGTTAATTGCAAACCGGCCATGTAGTAACGGGTTTGGTCGTTGAAACGAAACCCTTCGGATTGCGAACCCAAATCGAGGAACGCATTCAATGTCGGCACCGCATATTGCTTGTCCATTTTCAATGCTGTTTCGCGGATGCTTACTGCCGTGGCCAGCGCCTGGAGTTCTTCGCGTCCGGCAACGTGTTGGGCCGCTCCACGCAATAAGTTGGCCGCCTCCAACAAGGCGCTTGCAGGGTCGAACACCGTATCGATGCCAGCCTCCGCGTCGCGGTTCAGTAAACTGTTAAAGTAATATTTAGCATTCTTCACCCGTTGTTCTGCATCGGTGAGCGCGGCGTGTGCAGCAGCTACCTCACTTTCGGAACGCAACACGTAAGCCGGCAGCCCTTTGCCGTTCTCGACCAACCGTTCATTTGCGCGCCTGCTTTCTTCGGCCAACTCCAACGCCGACCGATAAACGGCGGCGGATTGCACCGAACTGAGATATCCGAAATACGCTACTTTGATCGTTTTAACCAATTCGCGCTTATACGTGTCGACATCCAATTCGCTTAACCGTACCTGGTATTCGTGAATCCGCCGGTTGTGGCCGATATCGGTGTTAACCAATGGCAGGGTGGTGCGGATATGCGCATCGTAATAATTACGGGGCAGGAAATTGATCGTCTCGTTTTCGATTGTAGGAAATTGATTGGATTGGGTCAGTTGGTTCAAGGTAGTGTAGACCGGATTAAGCAGGTCACCTATCGGCAGCGGAATGTTGCGTCCTCCATCGGCTGTTTGGTAGCCCGCTTGCAGATCCACCGATGGCAGGTAAAGACTCTTCGCCGATTTCAATGCGCTAACGGCCTTATTAAAAGCGACGTGCCGCTGCTGCAGCAGCAAATTGCTTCGCAATCCGGTGTCTATGTACGCCTGTAGGGATTCCTGTGCCGAAGCATTCGTGAAGACCGCCAAGAACGTAACTATTAATACTGTTCTCATTATTAACAGTGTTTACTTAAGTGCAAAAAATTTACTTGAATCGTTCCAGCAATCGCAGGTACGCCTGGAAAGTGTTTTCCAACAAGGTATCCTGTTTAACAATTACCACATCACTACATTTTTCTGCGATGTGTTTAAAATGGCTGGTAATATGCAACGAACACAAGCCATGCACAACGCTCCAAGAAAGCATAGCCATTTCCTCCGTATTCATGCTACCAAAGTAGCCATGCGCCTTACACCCTTCTACCGTTTGAATCAATCCATCAAACACCCGCTCACCCTCAGGCCATTCTTCTTCGGGATGATGGGCCTGCAAATACTGCATGGGTTCCTTCATAATAAACATCAACTCATAGAAATCGGGATGGTCTATCGCAAACTGGATATATCCCCTCCCCATTGCTTTTAGTCGTTCAAAAGGGTCATCTACGTAAGCCAACGCCGAAAACCGCTCACGCAACAAGCCAAACCCTTCCTGATGGAGCGCATAAGCGATATCGGTTTTGTCTTTGTAGTACAAATAAATTGTTGTCGGGCTGAACTCGATCTCCGCAGCTATCTTCCGGATGGAAGTCGCCTCATACCCCTCGGTTACAAAAAGCTTCTTCGCCGCTTCAAGAATTTTTGCCTTCAGATCCTCCCGGTGCCGTTCTTTTCGTTCTTTGATACCCATCGTATTTTAATTAACGAGGCAAATTTACTTAACAGTGTTAATAAATGCAATTATTTTTTACCCCGCATTAAGCAGAGGAGCTATGAGTTAAGTTTTCCAGATCAGCGATAGACAGAATCTATTTGCCTATAAAGAATATCATTCGTTATAAATACCATTAATTTGAATATCATTCGAACATTTAGTATTTTTGCAAAATAATTAACGGAATGGAATATAATTTGGATCAAACCGACTACGCGATCTTAGGGTTGATGCAGGAAAATGCCCGCATCAGCAACGCAGACATTGCCCGCGAGCTGGGCATGGCACCGTCCGCCATTCTCGAACGGGTGAAGAAGTTGGAGCAGAAAGAAGTCATTCTACAATACCGGACGAAGATCAATCCGGTAGCGCTGGACCAGACCCTGCTTTCGTTCATTTTCATCCGCGCAGCAGACGGGATTGGATGCGCAGCAACGGGCCAGGCACTGGCAGCTATCCCCGAGGTACAGGAAGTGCACGACATCGCCGGTGACGATGGCTACCTCGTAAAGGTACGTACAGCCGATTCAGCCGGTTTGGTGACGCTTATGCGGGAGTCGTTTGCCAAAATACCGAGCATCATCTCCACCCGCACCACCATTGTGTTGGAAACCGTGAAGGAAGAACAACAACTGGTGATCCCTGAGGGTAATTGATAATTGATAGTTGATAGTGAATATGACAACAGGTTTTACAAAAGATTCACATCCCCGGGCAACGATTTTCGTGGCGTTTGCGATGATCTATATCGTGTGGGGATCGACATTCTTTTTTATCCATAAGGCGTTAGCTGGTTTCGAACCGTTCCTTTTGGGTGCCGTCCGGTTCAGCACGGCGGGGCTGCTCCTATTGGGATGGTGCGCTTTCAAGGGATACCGGATACTGGATAAGTCGACCATCCTGCATGCGGGGTTGATGGGGTTGCTGTTGCTCTTTGTCGACAATGGCATCATCATTTGGGTCGAACAGTTCATGCCAAGTGGACTTGTAGCTATCATGTCTGCTTCTGCCGCTATTTGGTTCGTCGTGCTTGATAAACCCAACTGGAAAACCAACTTCCGCAACCTACCCATTGTAGTGGGCCTTTTCATGGGTTTCTTCGGTGTGGTCATGTTATTTGGCGACCGTATTGCACAGGCCTTCGATGCTTCAGAACGGCAGGCTAACATCATGGGTATGACCTTACTACTGATCGGTGCGTTGTCGTGGACCATCGGGTCGCTGTATTCAAAGTACTTTGGTAACCCCAGCGCCGGCAAAAAACGCAATAGCATGGTGAGTACAGCGTGGCAGATGCTGATTGCCGGCTTCGCGTTCACCATTGCCGCAGCAGTGCGGGGTGAGGTCGCTAACTTCCAACCGGCAAACGTACCGGCTTCGGCTTGGTGGGCAATCGTTTACCTGATTTTTATGGGATCAATCGTTGCCTATAGCGCTTACATCTGGCTCCTTCAGGTAAGGCCGGCCACCGAAGTGAGCACCCATACGTATGTAAATCCCATTGTCGCCGTATTACTCGGTGCATGGTTTGCGCATGAGGCGGTTACCGACTCTCAAATCGTTGCACTCACGGTTATTTTGGCAAGTGTTTTATTGATCAACTGGGATGCGTACAACCTCTCTTCGCTATTCAAAAAACGTAAAAAACGATTTGCTCGCCTTCGTGAAAAAGCACGTACACGGGCGACAATCCGCGCTTCCATTCCGGCTCCGTTCGAAGAAAGACCGAAAGATAAGACGAAAGACGAACTTTAGCGCCAGAATACCTACCTTTATCACGTCCATTGATACGGCATTAATGAGGCACTGTCACAACATGAAGCGTCTTACAACCCGAAATTCCCTCCTGCTGCTGGCAGTCGCCGTATGGCTTGGGGGTGCGTCTTGCAGTCGGCATTTTGTACCGCGCGGACAAGCCGTTTACACCCAATTACAGGTAGATAGCACCACTGTTGACGACCCTGATTACGTACAGTTTTACGCACCCTACAAGAAACTGCTGGAGGTGGAGATGAACCGCGTGGTTGGCCGAACAGCCGTCAGCTTGACCAAACCAAGCGAAGCACCTGAAACCTTGTTGGGGAATTTCTTTGCCGACGTGCTGTTAGCCCAAGCGCGAAAGCAGGTACTCGACGCCGAATTCGCTTTCGGCACGAAAGGAGGGCTACGCATAGAATTGAATCAAGGCCCTATTACTATCGGTAACCTGTTTGAGCTCATGCCCTTTGAAAACGAAATCGTTGTACTCGAACTTACCGGCGAAAAGGTACAGCAATTGGCCCAATTCATTGCCGCAACGGGCGGGCAACCTGTATCGGGTATCCGTATGGAAATCGAAAATGGCATAGCTACGAACATCCGCATCGGCGGAAAACCCATAGGCCCAAACCAAACTTATAAATTGGTTACCTATGATTATCTAGCCAACGGGGGCGATAATTCGCGCGGCCTCGATGATCCGATAAACCGCACCAATCTGGGTATAAAAGTGCGCGAGGCATTAATTGATTACGTGAGCGAGAAAGCCCAAGCAGGCAACGATATCAATACGCAACTCGATGGAAGAATCACAAGCAATCAATAGGCGTAATTTCCTGAAACAGGCAGGGACGTTCGCTGCATTTTCTGCCCTAAGCGCGCCGGCATTGGCGTGGGCCGATGATGAACGCATTTCGCTCACCGTCTTACATACCAACGATGTGCACAGCCGGATCGAACCTTTTCCGATGGATGGCTCACGCAACCAAGGCCTGGGCGGGGTGGCACGACGCGCGACGCTGGTGGAGCAAATCCGCCGCGAGCAACGCAATGTGCTGCTACTGGATGCGGGTGATATGGTGCAGGGCACCCCCTACTTCAACCTCTTCGGTGGCAAGGTCGAATTGGAACTCATGAGTAAAATGAAATACGACGCGGGCACATTCGGCAACCATGAATTTGACAACGGCCTGGAAGGTCTTGCCGACATGATCCCCTACGCCAACTTCCCCTTCCTTACAGCCAATTACGACTTCAGCGATACCATCCTCCATGGCAAAACACGCGACCACCTTGTCTTCAAGAAGCAGGGACTTCGGATCGGGGTATTCGGACTCGGCATCGAGTTGGCGGGGCTGGTAGACCCCACATTGTGCCGGGGCGTACGTTACCTCGATCCCATCGCCATAGCCAATGAAATAGCTGCTCGGCTCAAAAATGATTACAATTGCAGCCTGGTCATCTGTCTCTCGCACCTGGGCTACCGTTATAGCAACGGCAAGGTGTCGGACCGGATACTGGCTGCTCAAACCCGTTATATCGACCTCATCATAGGTGGTCATACTCATACGTTCATGCCCGAACCGGAAACCATACGCAACCTAGAAGGTGAGGCAACCGTCATCAACCAGGTCGGCTTCGCGGGTATTAACCTGGGGCGGCTGGACTATGAATTCGAGCGGAAATCAGGCAATAAGGCACTGGTTACCGCTAAGGCATATGAGGTGTCGGCGCGGGAAGGTTCAGCATGAAAACATTTTTGCGTCTATATATCGATTCGTACCGAGGTCTTTCACGACCTGCGTGGTTGTTAGCACTTGTCATGCTCGTCAACCGTACAGGGGCCATGGTACTCCCCTTCCTGGGGCTGTACATGACACAAGCTTTGGGGTTTTCGATACGCGAAGTAGGCGTCGTACTGGCATGCTTTGGTCTGGGCGCCATCACGGGATCGTGGCTTGGCGGCTGGCTTACCGATCGCTTCGGTAATTTCTGGGTTCAGGCATTAAGTTTACTGGCAGCTATACCGTTATTTCTCGTCTTGCCCTTATTTACTTCCGTTGGCACATTGGCTGTCGCCATTTACATCCTCAGTGTGGTTACCGAATCATTCCGCCCCGCCAATTCTGTCTCCGTAGCCCGATACGCTCGCCCAGAAAATATCACGCGTGCATTTTCGCTGAATCGGATGGCCATCAACCTGGGGTTCTCCGTGGGCCCGGCACTGGGTGGTTTTCTGGCCTCTGTCTCCTACCATTGGATTTTCTATGGCAATGCGATAGGTACGTTCGCCGCAGCGGTGATTTTTGTGCTGTTTTTCTACAAACGCAAAGGAACTGTGCGCAGCAAAGCGATGGGGGCTGCCCACACAGCATCCGAATCAAGTAGCCGGTCGCCCTACCGCGATTGGACATTTTTGGTATTCAGCCTCTTATGCTGTGTCTACGCCATCTGTTTTTTTCAACTTCTGAATACATTGCCATTATTTTACCAAAGAGCCCATGGCCTCGATGAGCGGCAGGTGGGCTTAATATTGGGGTTCAGTGGGCTGGTTGTTGTTGTGTTCGAAATGCTATTGGTGCACATGGCTGAACGGCGGCTTAATTACGCAACCAGCATCGCCTTAGGCACCTTGTTATCCGCCGTGTCTTTCGCCTTGCTTCCCATACCTACCGGTTATTGGGTCCTCTATATGTCTATTTTCTTATTGAGCATTTCAGAAATATTGGCGATGCCCTTTATGGCTTCTGTTGCCGTGAAACGGGCCTCCCGGCAAAACCAAGGTGCCTACATGGGACTCAATGCACTCGCTTTTTCGGCTGCACATGTATTTTCCCCGTTTCTAGGCACCCGGATCGCCGATCAGTTCGGCTTCAATGTTCTTTGGTCGGGCACAGCCATTGTGCTCATCGGTATCGCTATCGGATTTTACTTGGTAGTGAAAAAAATGTAAATCTGCACATCATTTAACCAGCGGGTTCTTTTCTTTGGCAAATAGTTGGTACACTTTCTTATCTACCCATGCCGGCAGCAGCTTGTTCATCAGCACGGCGAACTTGCCCTGCCGCGTCATGACCAGGGTGCGCTTGCGCTTGATTACGCCCTGCACAATCCGGCGGGCCACTTCTTCGGCAGTCATCATCTTACCTTCATCCATACTGGTTTCGCCATGCGCATCGCCAGCGGCGTCCAAAGCAGTCGCCCGGATACCGGAAGCGGTAAACCCCGGGCAGGCAACCATTGCATGCAGGCCAGTTTTCAGATTTTCCACCCGCAGCGACTCCATAAACCCATGGATGGCAAACTTAGAGGCCGAATACCCCGTGCGGCCCGGCAATCCCCGATAGCCGGCAATGGACGACACAGCCACTACCGTGCCCTTACTACGCAGCAACGCCGGCATCGCATATTTGGTGCAATAGACCGTGCCCCAGAAGTTGACATCCATCAACCGGTGCAACACCGCCAAATCTAAATCCGCAAATAACGCCCGCATGCTGACACCTGCATTGTTGACCAATACATCAATACCGCCGAACGTGGCCAATGCCTGCTGCACAAGGCTGCGGCAATCCGCTTCATTGGCCACATCACACTGTACCGCCACTGCACGGATACCGTGACTTTTTTCCAACGACTGCGCCAGCGCACACAAATCCACATAGCGGCGTGCGCCCAACACCAAATTAGCACCTTGTTGGGCAAATGCGTCTGCACATGCTAAGCCGATGCCAGACGACGCTCCCGTGATGACAACGGTTTTATTACGCAATGCTCCGTTCATAAGGCACCCGGGTAGCGATGGAGCGACCCAATGTCACTTCATCGACATATTCCAATTCCCCTCCGAAGGCTATCCCCCTCGCAATGGTGCTGATCTGCACACCAAAGTCTTTGAGCTTCTTATACAGGTAAAAAATGGTCGTATCCCCTTCCATGGTAGCACTTAGGGCCACGATTACCTCATGCACACCCCCAGCTTCCAGTCGCTTCACTAAACTGTCGATCTGCAAATCCGAAGGGCCAACCCCATCCATGGGCGAAATGAGCCCACCAAGCACATGGTATACGCCATGGTATTGGTCGGTATTCTCAATCGCCATCACATCGCGCGTATCTTCCACGACGCATATCAATCCGCTATCCCTTTTGTGCGAGGCACAGATTTCGCAAACTGCTGTGTCTGAAATATTGTGACAGGTGGTGCAATACCTGATTTCCCGTTTCAACCGATCAAGGGCTTCCGTAAACCGCGATACCTCGATTTCGGGTTGCCTCAACAGATGGAGCACCAGCCGCAGCGCTGTTTTTTGGCCTATGCCCGGCAGACGGCCAAACTCTGCCACAGCCTGTTCCAATAATTTGGAAGAAAAATTCATGAAACAAAGATACTTTTTTAGTCGGAAAGTTTCGAAAATTGCATCAGACTAACACGATCCGCGTTCCACCCTTTCGAAGGAAAAACAGTACATTAGCGAATCAAAATTCACCAACGATGGCAAGAACACGGGAAGATAAAATCATGCGGGCCTTCGAAAACAAGACCTGGCAGGAAATCAAAGTCAAGGATTCATGGCAAATTTTCAAGATCATGGCCGAGTTCGTGGATGGCTTTGAGAAGCTCGCCAAGATAGGCCCCTGTGTGTCCATGTTCGGTTCGGCACGTACTGCTCAGGGCCACAACTATTATAAACTCGCCGAAGACATCGCCCGGCTACTAACCGAACGGGGCTATGGTGTCGTGTCCGGTGGCGGACCGGGCATTATGGAAGCGGCCAACAAGGGTGCCTACGAAGCTGGTGGGAAGTCCGTGGGCATCAATATCGAGCTTCCTTTCGAGCAGTTCCATAACCCTTACATCGATCGCGACAAACTCCTCCAATTCAACTACTTTTTCGTTCGCAAGGTGATGTTCATGAAATATTCACAGGGATTTATTGTACTCCCCGGCGGATTCGGCACGATGGACGAATTGTTTGAAGCCATTACGCTCATCCAAACCGGCAAGATTGCTCGTTTTCCCATCGTCCTAGTTGGCAAAGATTACTGGGGCGGGTTGATCGACTGGGTAAAACGAACCATGCTTGATGCAGGAAATATAAGCCCCGAGGACCTTAACCTCTACCGGATGGTGGATACGGCCGAGGAAGCCGCAGAACACATCTTCCGGTTTTACGACAAGTATTTGCTCAAACCGAATTTTTAAGCGGAATCTTGATTTGATCGGAAGAATAACTAAAGGTGCCTAGCCGCTTGATTAGATTCTCTATTTAGCAACATTTTTTAGGTATGAGCATCGATGCCGCTAAAACAGGAGCTCATGTCGTTCAAGCGCTCGGCACTTCCGGATTGCATACGACGTGATCCGGAGAAACGCTGCAAAAAGGAATGTAAAAAACAAGGTAAGGCATGCGAAAAGACAGGCGTAGACCCAGGCTTCTTCCGGATAACGGGTGAATTGATGAGAAATTGCCGACCATCCTCCCCCACCGTAAAAGAGAAAAGTGGGTAGAAATACAAATTGATTAGCGAATTGCATAGCCATCAGCTTATGATATTTGCGTTGCAACCATAGACTATATGCGACTGCCCCCACCGAAAAAGCTAGATACGCAAAACCCGTTATCACAAATAGCCAAGATGTGGTAATAAGGAAAAAAAGCTGGTATAAAATTATAGCGAAACTTCCTACCACCAACACAGCAGGGAAAGACAGCCACCGTTTCAACTCCAGCGACATTTGACCAAAATATTTCTCTCGAAGCGATTTAGCCATCGCTGCCTTCAATTCACCAAATCCAGACACACCAAATGCAGCATGGGTTTGTTGCAGCGCCTCCTCAAAGGTTAACGCAGGATTTTCACCCAATTTCTCTTCAATGCTGCAAGCCACATGATCGATGATTTCTATCTGAAGATCGATCGCAGTAAAGCCTTGCTGACGGACGAAAGTCCGGATATATTCCAGTTGTTGTTTATTCAGTTTCATGATGCAACAGGCTTAAGGCTTAACACCAATTGCAGTTTTTCAATGAAAATAGCGGCCTCACTCATTTTTTCCTTCACTTCACCTTTACCCTGAGTTGATAACACATAGTATTTACGCACGCGACCATCCACCACCTCCATTTGGGTTTCCAATAAGCCTTCTGCTTCCAATTTATGTAACGCTGGATATAAAGCACCTTCGGTCAGTTTGAACTCCCCGTGACTCAACTGCTTTACCTTTTGGGTGATCTCGTATCCGTACATCTTGTCGTTGTCTTCCAGTAACTTCAAAATAATGGTTTGAAGGGTCCCTTTTAGTAGTTTTGCCGAACTCATACAGCAAATATATAGTTTTCAAACATACATAAGAAAACTTTGTATGAATAAAAAAGGCAACGACCTGCTATTTTTTCAGGATAATCCACTAATCACCAGACAATTATTCAGCATCATTTAAACAGTGTAAGACAAAATTTCCGATTCACCAATCAAATCATCGATGGTACTTGTTTTGATTACACAGGTATAAATTAACGATCATGAATTTCAACAACTATACAATCAAAGCACAGGAAGCTGTCCAGAAAGCTTCCGAAATTGCGGTGGGCAATCAACAACAATCCATCGAAACCGCGCACCTGTTGAAAGCACTGCTGGTGGTGGATGAAAACGTGGTGAGCCATCTCCTGAAGAAACTGAACGTAAACGTGAAGCACGTGGAAGATGAACTTGATAAACAGATTGCCACGTTCCCCAAGGTAAGCGGCAGCAACATTTACCTGTCATCCAGTGCTAACACGGCGTTGCAGAAGGCCCAGTCGTATCTCAAGGAGTTCAAAGATGAGTTCGTATCCATCGAGCATATCCTGCTGGGCATCCTCAATGCGGGCGACAAAACCGCATCGCTACTTAAGGATCAGGGAATTACGGAAAAAGATCTGAAAAAAGCCATCTCTGACCTTCGCGGCAACGCACGGGTAACCGACCAAAATGCCGAGGCCACATACAATGCGCTCAACAAGTATGCACGTAACCTCAATGATTTCGCTGAATCGGGCAAACTTGACCCGGTAATCGGTCGTGACGATGAAATCCGCAGGGTTATCCAAATCCTCTCACGCCGAACAAAAAACAACCCGATATTGGTTGGTGAACCCGGTGTAGGAAAGACGGCCATTGCCGAAGGCATTGCACACCGCATCATCAAAGGCGATGTGCCCGAGAACCTGAAGACCAAAACCGTCTTTTCGCTCGATATGGGCGCACTGATTGCCGGAGCGAAGTATAAAGGTGAATTCGAGGAACGGCTCAAGGCGGTGGTGAAGGAAGTGACGCAAAGCGATGGTGAAATCATCTTGTTTATCGATGAAATCCACACCCTTATCGGCGCAGGTGGCGGCGAGGGGGCCATGGATGCCGCTAACATCCTCAAACCTGCGTTAGCGCGCGGCGAATTGCGCGCAATCGGCGCAACCACGCTCAACGAATATCAAAAATACTTCGAGAAAGACAAAGCGTTGGAACGCCGGTTCCAGAAAGTGATGGTGGAAGAACCTGATACGCAGGATGCCATTTCCATCCTGCGCGGATTGAAGGAACGCTACGAAACGCACCACAAGGTGCGCATACTCGATGAGGCCATCATCGCAGCTGTGGAACTGTCACAGCGGTATATTTCCGACCGTTTCTTACCCGATAAGGCCATTGACCTCATGGATGAGGCTGCGTCAAAATTACGGCTGGAAATGGATTCGGTTCCGGAGGCAGTAGACGAGATAGAACGCCGCATCATGCAGCTGGAAATTGAGCGCGAGGCTATTAAGCGCGAGAAAGACACCAAAAAGGTCGACGAGCTTAGCAAGGAAATCGCCAACCTCAGCACAGAACGCGACTCGCTGCGGGCAGCATGGCAGGGTGAAAAGACATTGGTAGACAGCATAAACCAGGAGCTCGAACAGATCGAGAATTACAAAATCGAAGCCGATCAGGCGGAGCGTGCCGGCGATTATGGCCGGGTGGCCGAGATACGCTATGGCCGTATCAAAGAGTCGCAAGACAAGGTGGAAACACTCAAAAAAGAGCTCGGTGAAAAACAGGCCGACAGCCGCATGCTCAAAGAGGAAGTAACGGCAGAAGATATTGCCGGCGTAGTGTCGCGCTGGACAGGTGTGCCTGTTTCGAAAATGGTGCAAAGCGAGCGCGAAAAACTGCTACACCTTGAAGAAGAACTCCATAAACGCGTGGCCGGCCAAGACGAGGCCATCGAGGCCATTTCGGACGCCATCAGGCGGTCGCGTGCCGGACTGAGCGACGAGCGGCGCCCTATCGGATCGTTCATTTTCCTCGGTACCACCGGCGTCGGTAAAACCGAACTGGCTAAAGCCCTGGCAGCATTCCTATTCAACGATGAGCACTCCATGGTCCGCATCGACATGAGCGAATACCAGGAACGCCATGCCGTTTCCCGCCTCATTGGTGCGCCCCCGGGATACGTAGGTTATGACGAAGGTGGCCAGCTTACCGAAGCCGTCCGGCGTAGACCTTACGCGGTGGTCCTACTCGATGAAATCGAAAAGGCACACCCCGACGTCTTCAATATTCTTTTACAGGTATTGGACGACGGACACCTCACGGATAATAAAGGGCGGGTTGTGAATTTCAAGAATACCATCATCATTATGACGTCCAACATCGGCTCGCACCTCATCCAGGAGAACTTCAGTAACCTGACGGATGAAAACCATGACGAGGTGATGGCGAAAACGCAAAACGAGGTATTTGAGCTGCTACAGAAATCCATGCGGCCGGAATTTCTGAACCGCATCGACGAAATCATCATGTTCACGCCGTTAAACCGGGAGGAGCTGGGGAAAATCGTGCACCTGCAGTTCGCAAACCTGCAACGGCAACTCGCTGATATGGGCATACAGCTTACGGCAAGTGAAGAGGCCCTCGATTGGTTGGCACAACTGGGCTATGACCCTCAATTTGGTGCACGGCCCCTCAAGCGTGTCATTCAGAAGCACATCCTCAACGAGTTATCGAAAGAAATACTCGCAGGGAAAATAGATAAGGACGCCCAGGTAAAACTGGACATGTTTGACAATAAATTCGTGTTTTTGAATCAGTAAGCGGCTGTCGCAGCCAGTTATTAGTTATCGGTTATCAGTTATCGGTTATTAGCTTATCTGGAAAGCTGATAACCAAAGGCTGGTGGCCGATAACTGTTTTAGCACAATTTTTGGTAACTTTACTGAAAAGTAAGGGAGTATCCATGCCTACCCGAGACATAAAATCAACACGTAGCGTACGGCGCAAAGTCATCTTTGTCTTCCTATCGTGCGCAATTTCACTGGTATTAGCATGGGTAATCAGCCGGGTTGCTTTCACCGAAATCATGGACACGGTAGAAAGCATTACCACACCGGAGCCCAAGTTGGAAATCGTGAGTGGCATCTCGCGCGACATCATGCGTCTCGACCAACTGCAACGCGCACAGGCCTTTGGCAACAACACTGCCTACAGCAGCTTTTCCAAAGAGTCGGCGGCGATTATCAGTTCGCTCGATTCGCTGAAGCAACTGTATGAAGGCAGCGACGTGCAACAGTCGCGCATCGACTCCATAAAAACGCTGCTCCGCCAGCGTGACAAGCTCTTCACCGCGTACGTAAAGGTGCGCGAGAAAGTGGTTGACAGCAAAGAATTTTCCGAACAACTGCAATCGCTCAGCGACGTTATCTATGAACCGAATACGGAAAGCAAGGTGGTGACCACCGAACGGAAACGCCGCACGACAACGATAGCCGGCGATACCAGTGCGGTGGCCGTCCCGCCAGTAGAAGACGACCGCGGCTTCCTTTCCCGCGTTTTTGGCAGGAAACGCGCGGAACAGCCACAACAGGTCGTCGCCGAACGGCGTATGGTGGAGGAGGAGATGGAGACCATTATCGACACCATCAGGGCTACCCAACCCGATAGCATATTGGCCCGTATCGACAGTGCCGTACAGCGCTTCCAACAACTCCAGCGACAACAGCGCGAACAGTTCGTTGACCGCGAAATGGAACTGACCGTAGCCAGCAATGCCCTTATCAGCAATATGCTCAGTATCCTGCATTCGGTAGAAAATGAGGCCATGCAACAGATGGAGGTGGATAACCTGCAGGCCAAAGCGGTAGTGAGTCAAAGCGTATGGCGCATCGGCGGAATCATTCTCGCATTTTTCTTCATAACCGCCATCATGGTTTATTTGATATTAGCCGATATCCGCCGGAGCAATGCCGATCGCATGGCGTTGGAGGCCGCGAAGGAGGAGGCGGAGTACCACGCCGCGGCCAAGCAGCGTTTCCTTGCTAATATGAGCCATGAGTTGCGCACACCGCTCCAATCCATTATCGGTTATTCGGAGCAGCTCAAGCAAACACAGCCTGCCGGTGATGCGAAGATCGACGCCATCTACCAATCGTCCGAGCACCTGCTCCAGATTGTCAACGAAATCCTGGACTACAGCCGAATTACTTCGGGCAAGATTACCTTGAATGAAAAACCGTTCGCAGTAGAGGGATTGATCAGCAATGTAGTTGCGGTTATGAAAACCCAAGCCCAAGCCAAAGGGCTGGAGTTAGCACTCAATATGCGGATTCTCGGGTCCGGTCATGTTCTCGGCGACGCATTCCGGATTAAACAAATCCTTTTCAATTTGTTGAGTAATGCTGTGAAATTCACCGACAAGGGAAAAGTGGCACTCGACGTCAGCACGGTGGTTTACACCGAAAAGACCGAGCTGAATATCGTTGTGAAAGATACCGGCAAAGGCATACCAAAAGGCGATCTCGAACGTATTTTTGATGATTTCGAACAATCCGAAAGTGCCAATTCAGGTGTCCACTTCGGCAGTGGATTGGGGCTAAGCATCGTAAAAACCATCTGTGAGAGCATGGGTGGACAGATACGTGTCGAGAGCAAAAAAGGCGTTGGCTCGGTATTCAAGGTGAATTTACCGCTTAAAACCGTTGAAAAACCGCTTCCAGACATCAACAGCCAGCAACAGGAAAACCCGCCCACACCTGTTGAGGGCAGCGTTTGGATTGTCGATGACGACAGGCTCATTTTAGCACTATGCCAAAACATACTAAACAAATACGGCGTGACCTACCGTTGCTTCAATTCGCCTAGGACCGTTTTGGATGCGCCATGGGACCCTACTGTAAAAACCATCCTGATGGATATCCGGATGCCGGAAATGGATGGCACGCAACTGAACCGTGAACTGCGTCGGAAAATCGATTCGAAAGGCGTAAACATCTACGCCTGTACCGCACAGGTGCTCCCCGAAGAACAAGAGCAAATCCTTGCAGAGGGATTCGATGGTTTGCTACTCAAACCTTTCAAGGAAGCAGATTTACTCCGCTTGCTTGGCATCTCACCGCTTTTACGCCCAGAACAAAATAACCGCTCGCAGGTATCAGCCATCCGGCACATAGCGTTAGACGACGAAGAACAAGTCCGCAATATCATTGATCACTATCTGAGGGATACGGCATCGGACATCACCGCGCTGAAAGCACACTACAACAAAAGCCAGTTAGCTGATGTGGAATTATTGCTCCACCGCATCGCCGGACGTACCGCGCAGGTCGGCGGTGATGAAATCGCTTTTCGCTTCCGGAAAATGGAAATCGATGCGCGGAGCGGCGAACTGCCCGAGCCTGCCGAATTGAAAAAAGCGATTGAGGCGGTGGAAGCCTTCTCACAGCAATTGCAGATATACGCACCCGCTCCGGTAGCCGCAACATAGAGCCGTGAGCACCGCCGAATGGGTTGCCTGTTCTTTGGCGGCAGATGAGAGATCGATAAGCTTGTTTTATATGCTGTTTTTTGTAAGCTTGCATATAAAAGCAACTTTATCTAAGTTTGGCAAAAAAACGATGTCCCACACCCCACCCCCACCACAGCTAACACCATCGAAAGCATTTGAGCGTTTGCTAACGGTATTGCATACGCTGCGCACAGCGTGTCCATGGGATCGGAAACAAACCATGGAAACGCTCCGCCACCTCAGCATTGAAGAAATGTATGAGTTGGGTGATGCGATATTGGACAACGACCTCGACGAAGTGAAGAAAGAACTGGGCGACTTGATGATGCACCTGGTGTTTTATGCTCGGATTGCCGAAGAACAGGGGGCTTTTGACGTGGTGGACGTACTCAATGCTGTATGTGAGAAATTGATTTCACGCCACCCACATATTTACGGTGACGTTGACTTGGATAACGAGGATGACGTTAAACGGAATTGGGAACAACTCAAACTCAAAGAAGGCAACAAATCGGTACTCGCCGGTGTACCGCGGTCATTACCCGCGCTGGTTAAAGCCTATCGGATACAGGATAAAGTGCGGGGCGTAGGTTTCGACTGGGAAGAAAAACACCAAGTGTGGCAGAAAGTAGAGGAGGAGTTGGAAGAATTCAAGCGAGAATTTGACGTGACTGCCAACGAAACCCTCGATGCCGAAAAAGCGGAAGCAGAATTTGGCGACCTCCTTTTCTCACTGGTCAATTATGCACGCTTCATCGGCATTAATCCCGAAAATGCCCTGGAACGAACCAACAAGAAGTTTATTAAACGGTTCAACCACCTTGAGGCGCGGGCAAAAGAACACGGCAAGCAATTGAAGGAAATGACGCTCGCAGAAATGGACGTCTTTTGGGAAGAAGCTAAAGGACTATAGTTCGCCGTGCTGGAATATGTTCTCGCCAGCACCCTGTTTTTTCAGTAACACGAAATGCGACCGTACTGCCTTGATAGCCGGATAACAGGTGTAGGGCAGGTTATACTCCTTCGCATACCGCTTGATAATGGGCGTGATATATGGATAATATGTATGGGCAACATGCGGAAACAAGTGGTGCGCCACGTGGTGGGTAAAGCCCCCAAAGAGGAAATTCGCCAGCGGGCTATCTGCACTGAAATCTTTGGTTACCATCATTTGGTGCTCAGCCCAGGTCACACCCATCTTGCCGTCGGCGGGTGGCAGTGGGAAGACAGCCGTCTCATCTACGTGGGTCGAAATCAATGCGATGACGCCCAACAGACTACCGAAAACATGCATGCATAACCATCCTAGAACCACTACGTACCACGGCTGGCTCAGCACCATAATGGGGATACCGATAAGGTAAAAAAGATTAAATGCCTTCGCGGCGAATAACCTGTAATATTCTACCCTGGGTATTTTCATGATACGTTTCACATAATTGTCTTTCGTACCGAAGAAATCCTTGAAATCACGTATAAACAACCAATTTAGCGTATACAACGGATAGAGCAAAAACATATAAATATGCTGGTATCGGTGTTGATTCAGGTATTCACTATCCGGGAATATCCGTACCAGATCGCTCTGTTTGATATCTGTATCCCAATGCTGGATATTCGGATACGGGTGATGGAGCGCATTGTGCCGCTTCGCCCACAACCAGCTGTTGCTGCCGAATAGTTCCAACACATACATAAAGCGCTGGTTATGTTTGCGCTTCTTGAATACCGACCCATGGGCTGCATCGTGGAAGGCGTTGATAAACAGCATAATCATGGAGAAGCCTAAGAAAATATAGCACAGGAACAGCAACGGAGTGGAATTGCCAAACAGCAAAATACAGGCATAGAGGCCTACGTAAAGGAAAAGCAGGAAATAGGTCTTCACCACATTCCGCCGTTGGATACGTTTGTCGCCAAGCACTTTTTGCTGTACCTCTTTCTGCAGTTTCTTGAAGAAATCATCGGGTCCAGGTTTTTTATAAGTAGGTTTCACCAATGTTTCCATGCTCAACTTAATAATTAGACTTCGCAAAGGTAGCGATAATCGCCATAAACCACCATCAAAACCATGGAAATGATTTACCACATTGACACTGCAATGACCAATAGCCACTAACTCCACATCCAAATTCGGCAATAAATCCGTACTTTCGCACGCAATATGGAAACAGTAGTAAGCGGCATCCGCAGCACCGGAAAATTACACTTGGGAAACTATTATGGCGCAGTGACCAACTTCGTGCAGATGCAGCACGAACATAATTGTTATTTTTTCATTGCGGATCTCCACTCATTGACCACCCACCCTACCCCCGCAAACTTACACGCGAATGTACGCCAAGTGGTAGTGGAGTACCTCGCCGCTGGCATTGACCCCGATGTAGCTACGATATATGTCCAGTCGGATGTCCCCGAAGTGACGGAGCTATACCTTTACCTCAACATGAATAGCTACTTAGGCGAACTGGAACGGGCGACATCATTCAAAGACAAGGTGCGGGCAAATCCAGACAATGTGAATGCAGGCCTTCTCACATATCCGGTATTGATGGCGGCCGACATCCTATTACACCGCGCTACAAAGGTGCCCGTAGGGAAAGACCAGGAGCAACACCTGGAAATGACACGCACCTTTGCAAACCGCTTCAATCGGCTCTACCAGACCGATTATTTCATCGAGCCACATGCCTTTTCCTTCAGCAAGCAACTCGTCAAGATACCCGGTCTGGATGGCAAAGGCAAAATGGGTAAATCCGAAGGCGAAGCAAACGCCGTCTACCTGTCCGATGCGCCAGAAGTGGTCCGCAAAAAAGTCATGCGCGCGGTAACCGATGGTGGACCTACGGAACCCAACCAGCAGAAGCCCGACGTGATTCAGAATCTATTTACCTTGCTCGAAGCAGTTTCCTTGCCCGATACCGTGAAGCATTTCGATGAGCTGTACAATACCTGCCAAATTCGCTATGGGGATCTCAAAAAGCAACTGGCCGAAGATATGGTTACTGCCACGGCATCTGTCCGATCACGTATTGCTGAAATTTCAAACGATAACGGTTATATTAGCAAAGTGATTCGGCAAGGGAACGAAAAAGCACGTGAAAGTGCACGGAAAACCCTGGCAGAGGTACGCGAGATCATCGGTTTCAAGAAGTTCTGATAGCAGACGCTAGCGATTAGGCGACGGACTACTGACTCGCGACGGTTGACTTTTACTTTTTGACTTACAACTCAAGACATGCACATAGCCATTGTAGGAAATATCGGCGCGGGTAAGACAACACTTACCAAACTACTCGCCAACCACCTCAACTGGGCACCCCAGTTTGAGGCCGTGGATGACAATCCTTACTTAGAGGATTTTTATAGCGACATGAAGCGATGGGCATTCAACCTTCAGATTTTTTTCCTCAACAGCCGCTTCCGCCACATTGTGAAGCTTCAGCAACAAGAATCGCGTATCATCCAAGACCGTACGATTTACGAAGACGCATATATCTTCGCGGAGAACCTCTATGACATGGGGTTGATGAGTGCGCGTGATTTCGAAAATTACAGCAACATCTTCGAAAGCATCGTCTCTTACATCAAGCCGCCCGACTTATTGATTTATCTCAGGGCATCCGTTCCCACATTGGTCGAAAATATCCAAACGAGGGGCCGCGAGTATGAAGCAAACATCCGGTTGGATTACCTGTCCAAGCTCAATGCAAAATACGAGAAGTGGATCAAGAATTATAAAGAAGGGAAATTGCTTATCCTCGACAAGGATAAACTCGACTTTGCCAACAATCCGGAGGACCTAGGATTTGTGGTCCAAAAAATCGAGACAGAACTGTTCGGACTATTCTGACAAAACATGCGGCCGGGACAAGTTGCCTCCGGCTCGCAAGTTATTTACACACATCCAAACCATTAACGGCTTGTCAGGATTTCCCTGAAATTGATGACGCTTTGCTTCACATCTCCTGCATTATCTTCCCAGTTATGCTCATACTCGGCAGAAATATTGCCTTTGAACCCCTGCCGCTTTAATTCCGCAATTATACCCTCCACATTGCACACGCCCGTGCCCCAATGTACATCATGGGTATTAGGCGATTTTGCTTCCAAGTCCTTGAAATGTAAACTGACCAGATGCCCCTCATATTTCTTAAGGCTCTCCACCGGATCCAAACCGGACCGTACCCAATGGCCAATATCGGCACATCCACCCACGTATTTACTATTGGCTGCAGCGATTGCATCAAGTACTGTTTGAGGGTTCCAATAATGCGATGGCTGGGGGTGATTATGGATGCCTACCTTGATCTTATATTGGTCTGCAAGGCGACCAATCAACGGCATAGACGCTACATTGGGTTCCGTATTGATTACTTTAATACCCATCGCCTTGGCAAATTCGAAAATTTGTGTCCATTCTTCTTCGTTATTGCCATTTACGACACCAAATGCGCAGAGTTTCACCTTCTTTTTCTTCAGGGCCTTCAGAATGGCTTTGCGCTTAGCTGCATCCATATTATAGTCCATATTACCTTCAAACCCACCGCCGAGTTTCTGTCCAGGATAGGCTTCCACCGAATTAAGCCCGGCACTGAGCGTTTTATCTATTGCCTCAAAAAATGTAAACCGGTTGAAGCTGTAGGTTTGGGCAGATAGGTGCCATCCTAACTTTCGCTCCGGTTGTTGCTGTGCACTTCCCGGTGTGATGCTTAAACCCCAGGCTACCAAGCCCAGGAGAATTACTCGTGTTAACTTCATGCTCATGTTATCTAATTAAATTTGTTAATGGTCAAAAATCGTAACGCCGAAGGCAAACATGGACGCCCTTACTAACGATGTGCTTCATATCGGAACGAACGGACCGACTGCCGAAGGAACACACGGTGGTGATCCGGCAGCGGGAAGGCATGCCGCAATGTCTCGATGGCCTCGTCCAACTGGGCCGTGGTGCGTATCCCCAATGCTGCCGTGGCAACCGCCGGATGCCCCCATACATAGGCAAGTGCCACCGTTAGTAGCGGTACTTCCAAGTAAGCAGCAACCTGCGCAACGGCTTTCGTTACCCGGGCTACCTCCCCATCGGTGTATTGCAGGTAACTGTCGGCTGCTTTACCGATCAGTAATCCCTGGGCAACCGCCCCCCGACAAATCACACCTATGTTATGTTCGTGGAGGAAGTCAAGCGTCGCTTCTTCGGGCCGATGGTCCAACAGACTGTACTGCGTCATTACGCTGACAATATTGGAGCGCTTGGCGTACTCACGGATCACATTCGGCCGGATGGACGAAATCCCATACCAACGGATTTTCCCCTGTTCCTTAATTTGCTCAAACGCTTCGATGATTTCATCTATCGGATCATCGATTGTTCCACCGTGCAATTGATATAAATCGATGTAGTCGGTCTTTAGCCGTCTCAGGCTTTGGTCAACGTGCTTCAGGATATATGCCTTACTCGGATTCCAATCCCAACCGCTTCCGTCGGGTCGCCATTGGTTGCCTACTTTCGTAGCAATGATAACTTTCTTCCGGATTGGTTTAAGCGCTTCCCCGACATACAGTTCATTAAGCCCTTTTTGGTAGAGGTCGGCCGTGTCGAAATAATTGATGCCACCATCCACCGCCTTACGCAACAGGTCAGCATAGACAGCAGCGTTCTCACCCAACGACATGCAGCCGAATGCTACAGGGTTTACCCACAAATCCGATTTACCTAACCGGTTCATTTTGCTTGGTCTGCTTCCACTGCTACGGGTGCGTTGACAGCAGGTTGTATCGAAACCAGTTCTACATCAAAAATCAATGGGCTATATGGCGGGATATCCTGCCCGGCACCCCGCTCGCCGTAGCCGAGCTCATAAGGTACGTAAATCCGATAATGTGCACCTACCGGCATCAGCTGCAACCCCTCTTGCCATCCTGATATGACCCGTCCAAGCGGAAATGTAGCTGGTTCACCGCGATCATAAGAACTATCGAAGACGTGGCCGTCGATCAGTTGCCCTTTATAATGCACCGTTACCGTATCGGCAAGCGTAGGCCTTTCACCCGTTCCTTCTCGGATTACTTCGTACTGGAGGCCGGAAACGGTGGTTGTGACACCCGACCGCGCTTTATTACTTTCCATGAATGCATGGGCCTCATCACGCTTCCGGCCATCCATTTTCTCACGGGCCGAGGAAATCGTCTGCATAATCAACTCGTGTTCCTCAGTCTCTTCGAATGGGCTTTCCTTTCCCGCGAATATATCGGCGATAGCTTGGGCAAGCACCTTGGCATTGATGGTCTCCAGCCCCGTACGTTTTAGGTCGCGTGCCACCGAAGCACCAAATGCATACGCAACCGAATCCGCGCGGTCTGACAACATCAACACACCTTCACCACGATCCTGCTGCGCGTTTGCATATCCGACGGTCATCAACAGGGCACATACGGTGCTTAAATTTAAAAACTTCATATTGGAAAATCGCTAAATACAATTAGAGTAGCGCACCAAACTTAGATAAACTCGCACATATATGCAAGTATCCATTTCTCGTTATTGCATCCGCTCATTAACCTTCATGATCTCCTGCAGCATGTATTCCCGTCGACCATTATCCGGCGAAACATTGATTCCCTCTTCGTTATCATGCGGCGGGTAATCAAATACCCACATGGCCGAGAGCGGCACCCGGTTATCTTCAATAGCTTTCAAGATTTCCATGAATTTATCTCGCGTTTCTGTGCCATACTTCACTTCCTGGGCGCCCCACTCGCCGAGGAATAACGGCTTTTTAAGCGCAGCTGCCGCCGCCATGCTGGCACGGATCAAACCATCCACCCCAACTTCGCCATCAGAAAAATACCCTTCTTCAGCGGATCCGGGATACACGTGGCTGCTAAGCACATCGATTAGATCGGGATGCTGTATGCCCAGCATCTCGATAAACTCGGCTCGGGTATCTGCCGCCCAACTTTGGTTTTTCCAAAGATTCCTTGCTGCCGGTCGCTGAACCGCATTGCCGGTAATCACGATCCGGGTTTCGTCATATTTACGTACTTCCTTGGCAAACGCCTGCATCATCACCAAAAGATCGGCCGTATATAGCTTATCCTCTTTCGATCGTTTGGCAGGCGTACCGAGTTCCGGAACAATGGGCGGCAGGTTATCATCATCTCCGGGCAGGTCAACGAGCAGATTCACCTCGTTACCTTGTTCCCAGCCCCAAATCGCCGGTGAATCCCGGTATCGCACGACCACCTCACGGATAAATTTCCGCATGAGTTCGTGCGTTTTGCTATCCGTGTTTCCCCACTGATTTACCGATTCACCCACTAAGTCGGGTACGGTGGGTGTATGCCAGAAAAACGAAGGAATCAGCCCAATACCAAACGCTTCCGCTGCTGCTACGAATGCGTCCAATTGCTTGAAATAATCATCAGGGGTATTCAAATAAAGATGCCAGTTTTTCGGCCAATAGCCGTTTACAGCAAACCGGATAAACGGGATATTGCGCTCCCGAAGGTATGCCAATCCGGCCCGATACGACGTATCACTTTGTTGCCCGTCGTCAAGCGTGCGGATAAACGCATTGAAGTAATTGACGCCGATGGCTTGGTACGGTTCGCCATTTAGCAACAGTTCGCCCGCTTTGGATACGGAAAGACCTGGGTAATGATTACTATTACTGCACGAGCCGCCCCCCATTATAAACAGAAATAGTAAGCTGATTCCTATCCATTTCATAAACATTTCCTTTGTGGTTTCACTTGTCTCCGGTCCTTTTTATCTTAACAAACTAGTTAAAATCGACTATGTAGCTGCAGCGAGCAGGGCAAAATGACCCGTTTGGGTTCATATGGATACCACGTTCTGGATTTTGCCTTTGCATGCTGCATCTGCTCAATCAGGGAATTCACCGCCGCTTTGCCAATTTCTCCGACCGGCATACGTGCAACATTGATCTGTGGGGCTAGTACTTTAAAGATGGGAACGTCATGGATACATGCCATTTCAAAATCCGTCTTTATCCCTTTTTCATAAAAATACTCGAACGCCTCCAGCGCCAAGATGTGGGTGGTAAAAAAGAAACCATCCACATCGGGCACCTCGGCAAAAATATTGTTCAGCACCCGACGAACATCTTTTTCATAACCCGCGAAATCAACTTCGCCATATAGCCTCGGATCCACTTGCAGGCCAGATTCTCGCAATGCATCCTCTACCCCTTCACGACGCTGACTCATTATTGTGAGATAGGAATTAGTTGTCAGCAACGCTATTTTTTTACACCCGCTGTTAACCAAGTGCTTAGCCAGCATATAACAACTATCCCTGTTATTGATGATGATGTAGCTTGCATTCAGCTCCGGAAAATAGCGATCTATCGTAGTCAGCGGGTATCCCTCCTCGATTAGCCGCTGCACTTCTACCTCCGACTGTTTTGTGGGCACCAAGATAATCCCATCCACGCGCTTAGCTTTGAATAGCCGGATGATCTCGTCTTCCCGATTGATATCGGATTCCGAACTACTTATCATGAGCGAATAGCCTTCGTCCCGTGCCCTTGATTCGATTTCCCTAGCCACTTCCGAATAAAATGTATCTGAAATCGACGGCAATATCAAGCCAATGATCTTGGTTTCGCCCGTATTGAGGCTCTGAGCAAGCATATTGGGTTGGTAATGCAGTGATGCAGCGTATGCCAGCACCCGCGCGGCCGTAGCCTCGCTGATGTTCTTCTGCTTTGCCTGGCCAGAAAGCACCCAAGACACCGTAGTCTTTGAGAGACCCAAATGTTTGGCGATATGTTTCAATGACGGCCTCAAACCAGCTTAATTATGGATTACATTGGATTTGGTTAACGGTTTACGTTAACAGTGCAATATTAGTTATTTTTTTATTGCAAATGGGTTTTATTTTTTTCGGAGACGTGTAGCGTATATTTAGTCCGGCTTTCTTACAGCGCGTTACGCATTACCGGGCACTTTCCTTAAGTTCGGAAGCAATGCAGCCACGACCCCGATGAGCGGCAAGAAGGAGCAGATGTGATATACATAGTCAATCCCTTGGCTATCGGCTACCTTGCCGAGTACCGCAGAGCCAATACCCCCCATCCCAAATGCAAACCCGAAAAACAACCCCGATACCATCCCGACATTGCCGGGCAACAGTTCTTGGGCATAGACCAAAATGGCGGCAAATGCCGATGCGATGATCACACCGATGACAAACGAAAGGACGATTGTCCAAAATAAGTTGGCGTATGGCAGCGCCAACGTGAAGGGTGATGCCCCCAAGATTGATAACCAAATGACGTATTTACGGCCGATTCGATCGCCTACGGGGCCACCGATCATGGTACCCGCGGCCACGGCGAAAAGGAATATAAACAGGTAAATCTGCGATTGCTGCACGGACACATCAAATTTGTGCATGAGGTAAAACGTGTAGTAGCTGGTGAGGCTGGCAAAATAAAAATACTTGGAAAAAATCAGCACCAACAGTACCACAATGGAACCGACTACCGTCTTACGGGGCAATGTGCGCTGTACAACTGCTTTGGTCTTATTTTTTCGAAGGATGTAATTACGGATGGATTTCGGTTTATACCATTTGCCAATGCGATAAAGTATAATGATGGCGGTAAGTGCCGCCACGGAAAACCAAATAACGTGGAACTGCCCAAAGGGTGCAATAAGCATCGCGGCTAATAGCGGACCGATGGCGCTACCTGCATTGCCCCCAACTTGGAAGAGTGATTGGGCAAAACCCCGCCGACCACCCGACGCTGCATAAGCCATCCGAGATGCCTCTGGATGGAAAACCGACGACCCAGCACCCACGAATGCGACAGCAACCAATATCCATCGGTAATTGGGCGCTAGCGCCATCATAATCAACCCGGTGAGGCTAAACCCCATACCAACGGGCAGGGCATAAGGGTACGGTTTGGTATCTGTAATAATACCGACCAACGGTTGCAAAAGGGAAGACGATAGTTGGAACACCAAAGTAATTACGCCGATTTGCGAGAAGCTCAAATGGAACGAATCCTTTACTATTGGATAAATCGCAGGTATGAGAGACTGTATGGTGTCATTGAGCAAGTGTGAAAAACTCAATGCGAACAGTACGGGATAAATGGTGGCAGATACGTGCTTATTGACGGTGGATTTCTCGGTGCCCATATACACAAAATGAATTTCGTGCAAAGCTAATCATATTATCGATGCGCAAACTCATCAATTTGCAACAAACCACTACACGTGGGGCATAGATAAAAAAACCGGGGTGCAATGATATTCACCCCGGTCGTCGCGTAGGTCGATCATCAGGCCTGTAGCCTGACCCCTTATAACGTCAAACTCAGCTTGATCTGAAACATGTTGTTCTTGAATTTCTCTTTGCCCGACTGCACCTCACCATTACCTTCACTGGTTTCATACTCATATTTGAATGAACCGGGAAAATAGTCTAACGATAAACCGATGCCACCATAGCGCACCGTGGCACCGTAATTTTGTTTAAACCCGAATTTACCCAATTTGGTGAATTCGCCGAGCCCCCCTTCTTCTTCGTCGACATCTTTCTCGGGCATAAATGTGAAATACCGTTCGTCCTCATCGTTGTAAGCATAGTAATCCAACCACCCCACGAAATAGGTTGCGGCCAGCTGTGCCCGAACGTCAACGACCAATTTATCGATAAGATTAACGGAAATCACCGGCCCAAGTTTAGAAGACACCGATGCAGCGAAAAAATCCATCTCCTCCACCTCATATCCCGCAGCTCTATCCCTTTCGATGATGTTACTCCAATCCAATTCGTTATAAGTAAGCGAAAGCTGTGTCCAGTCTATCCCGATTTTAGTAGGAAATAACGGCAATAGGCTTGTTTTGTTAAAATAATAATTCCGCCCGAACTCAAACACATAGCCGCGCTTCGCTCCATAGCGACCATTCGTCAGGTTAGCCAACATGGACGCTTCGTGGTCGAACGCCCCCCCGTCGTTAACGGAAAAATTGGAAAAGTCGTCCTTCAGTTCCTGTCCAAAATTACTGAACCCCAAACGTAGATAGCCCCGGCTGAGTTTGGTGTCATTTTTCGTAATCTGACCATAAGACCAGGTAACGGTAGCCAATAATACGGCCAATACTAGTAATTGCTTTTTCATGATTAATTGATATGGTTTAAACGTTATTTGATTCAGTTGTTGGGGTAGTTGTAGATTGAAGGTTTTATTAAATCGCGTTGCGACCTCACGTTCATTTTCTCTTCTAAAAGTCTTAAAGTGGTAAATCACTGCAAACCTAACCAAACCTCATTCTCGAAAAAATACCCAGTACTGGGTATTTTTTTGCCTACCAAAATCCTAACTAGTTTTTCTTGGAGCAGTTATTGCTATTTACTTTAAACTTTCAGGCACCATTGGATGTCATATAATAAAAGGAATAGCAAACAGGATTAATCATGCAAAGCAAACCCGTATGAAAACGTATCTTACCCTTGCCATCGGTCTTGTTGGAGTAGCAGGACTTACTTCATGTACCAAAGAGTATTATAGCCCCCCGCCTAGCAAAACGTTCATTTACAACATCTCAACAGCGGATTGGGACTGGGACGAAGGCGTTGTCAATCAAATCTATTACGATATTGATCTGCCCGAATTGACCGATTACTATGTAGACCAGGGGGTAGTAAGCGTTTCGATCAGCGTGGATAACGAAACGTCATACAATATTCTACCGGCCACGATTATGGGTACCGCTTATTCTGTCAATTATACGACTGGATTCGTTACGATCTATGCGGAAGACCCTATCTTCGATCCTGATTTTGAAGTCCCCATTCCCGATCGGGCTATAAAAGTGAAGATTACCCTTTCGGAAGCGGATTACATTCCATAAAAAAAGCGGCTTTAAGCCGCTTTTTTTATGGAGACACCCCGTTTTCAGTTACTCTGCACCCATTCCTTCAATCACCGCTTGGCTTACGCCCGTAAACGAGAATCCACCGTCGTGGAACAAGTTCTGCATAGTCACCATCTTGGTCAAATCAGAGAATAAGGTAACGGTATAGTCCGCACATTGGTCAGCCGTAGCATTTCCCAACGGCGACATTTTATCAGCATACGAAATGAAGTCGCCGAAACCCTTGACACCGGAACCCGCCGTAGTCTGCGTGGGCGATTGGCTAATGGTATTTACCCGTACGTTTTTCTTCACGCCGTATTGATAACCGAAATTGCGGGTAATGCTTTCCAACAGCGCCTTGGCATCGGCCATGTCATTATAATCTGGAAATACCCGTTGTGCAGCGATGTACGTAAGCGCCACAACGGAACCCCAGTCGTTGATGGCATCTTTTTTCATGGCTGTGGCCAGCACACGATGCAGACTTATCGCGGAAATATCGAATGCCTTATGCATAAACTCGTAATTGTTTTCCGCATAGGGGATTCCCTTTCGCACATTGATACTCATACCTACAGAATGCAGGACGAAGTCTATCCCACCCCCGAAATGTGCCAATGCTTGATCAAACAGGTTTTCGATATCCTCGGTACTGGTCACGTCGGCGGGAATGACAGGGGCGTTGTTACATTCTTCGGCCAATTGCTTGATGGTACCCATACGCAAAGCCACGGGCGCATTCGTAAGGACGATATCGGCACCTTCCTGCACGCACCGCTGCGCCGTTTTCCAAGCGATAGACTTATCGTCTAGGGCACCGAAAATAATTCCTTTCTTTCCTTTCAATAGGTTATGAGACATAGTTTGTTATTTTTAGTCAATAAAATACAGCGGGTAAAAGTAATGCTTTTTTTTATCTTTTTGCTGTGAACTTCATGCGGCAGGCGCATGCCGTACGACTAACGTCCCAACAACTCCGCAGCATGTTTCATGGCAATTTCGCCGGGATTTGCACCACCAAGCATCTGTGCCAACTCGAATACGCGGTCTTGTGGTTGTAGTTGGGCTATGTGGGTCGCCGTCTTTTCGGCCAATTCCGCCTTGTATACCTTGAAGTGGGTGGTCCCTTTTGCAGCAATCTGCGGCAAGTGGGTAATGGCAATTACCTGCATCCGTGTGGCCAAGCGCTCCATAATGTCTGCTACCTTCAATGCCACTTCGCCCGAGATTCCCGTATCGATCTCATCGAAGATAATCGTGGGCAGCGATGATGTTTTGGCAATCAGTGATTTGATGGCCAGCATCAACCGGGACAATTCGCCACCCGAAGCAACTTTGCTAATGGGTTGCGGGTCTTGGCCGCGGTTGGCGGTAAACCGAAAATCCACTCGATCTCGTCCCGAGTCCTTGATTTCCGCCTCAGCCGTTTGAACGATTTCAATATGTAAACGGCTGTGTGGCATGCCCACCTCGTTCAAAACGCTACCTATTTCCCCCTCAACCAACGGAGCAACGGATTGCCGGCTTTGACTTAATGCCGTGGCCAGCTCCAGTAATTCGGCCCACAGTTTCTTCACTTCGGCTTCCAAATGCTCAATCGCTACTTCATCGGCCGATAGGCCCGCTAATTTCGCTGCCAGTTCTTCGCGCAGTACAATCAGCGCATCTCCGTCTTCCACCCGGTGCTTTTGTTGCAAAGCATACAGTTGGCTAAGTCGATCGGTAACCAATATCAGCCGCTCTTCGTCCAATGAGACGTCCTGTTCCGTACGACTGACCTCGTCCGCCAAGTCCTTCAGCTCAATGAGGCTGCTTTGCAGCCGCTCCACCTGCGACGAAAGCGCGGGCATATGCCGCTCGGCTTGCTGTAATTGCTGGAGGCCCGCATTAAGAAGTGCTATCACGTTGACCTCCTCTTCCTGTAAGGCACCCGCTACCCCCAGAAGACTTCGCTTAATCTCTTCGGCGTGCTCAAGTTGTTGCTGTTCGGCCTCCAATTGCAGCTGTTCGCCACTTTCAAGATTGGCTGCAGCCAACTCATCATAGAGGAACTGGTGGTAATCAGCCTCGGCACGGGCACGGGCAGCTTCATCTTTCAAACCAGCGAGTTTGGCCGATCCAGATCGGTATGCGCGGTATACGGAGGCATACTGTTCCCGCAGTGACTGGTTTTGGGCCACGCTATCCAGGATAAGCAACTGAAACGATTCCGTGTTGAGTTGCAGCGTGGCATGTTGTGAATGGATGTCGATCAACTTTTCGGTCAGCGCCTTCAGCACGTGTAGCGTCACCGGTGTGTCGTTGACAAAGGCCCGCGACTTACCATCTACGCTGACCTCCCGGCGTATAATGGTTTCTTGCTCATAATCTAAATCCTGCTCCGCGAAAAATTCATGCAAATGATAGGCTGAAACATCAAAATACCCCTCGATGACACATTTCTTCTGCTGGTTGAAAAAATACCGGCTTTCCACACGCTGGCCCAAGATAAGTGACAGACCCCCCATGATAATGGACTTGCCAGCACCGGTTTCGCCGGTTAGGATGTTCAAGCCTTTATCGAAATGGATATCGAGCGAATCAATCAAAGCATAGTTCCGGATGGATAAACGACTCAGCATACAACCTCACTAACGGCTATTACGTAAACTTTCATATTTATTGGCATTGGCAGGATCCACCTCGGCTAGGATGTTGTACGCCTGTACCCGTTCCTGAGGCCCCATCCCCCCGAATATACCGACCAGTTCATCTGACTTGGCCGTGAAAAACACTTGGTTGAATACCGCCCCTTGCGCCAACCGGTCAACTTCCTTTAATTGAGGTAACAAGTCCAAAATGTGCTTGCGAGCCTGTTGCACATTATCTGACATGGAATCCAGTCCATTCAAGTAAAAACTGTACAGGAAATCACGCAGCGGTTGATACCTACGGTCCAGCAGATTATTAACCAGCCAAAAACGGTTATTCATCCCCTCCATGGAACGCCAGCCCGTAAAACCTGTATTCTGAGCGTTATTCACAATATTCTGGGCAGCGGTATAAAAGGGCGTACCGCCGCTTTGTTCAAACGTGTCGGCATCTAACCCAACGATAATATAAGCATAGTAGGCCAGCAAAGACGTTAAGTTGTTCATGTACTGTTGGTCGGAATAATCCATCAACTGACCTTCGGTATAGTTGAAGTTAAAGTTATTGTCGGATATACTAAGCACCGGACTGTTATAGGATGTATTGAATACCGGACGGGTGGAGATAATCTGTGCCTGCGCCGTGAAATTTGAAGAACCATCCCAAGTGTTTATCGTAATCACGAAGCTGCAGTCGATACGCTCCTGCGGCTGCACCTGGTTGGTGCTCCATGTCCGGTTGTTGAGGAAATCAGAAATCGCCTTTTCTAAAACTTCCAACGCTCGTTTATTGGTGTTTTGCACCTGGGGTGATAAAATTTGCACGCGAGCGTTAAGGTCCTGCGCCAGGCCGGTTTTGAGGGAAGTGAAAAAAAAGAGGACTATAGCCAACGGCCACATCCGTATACGCATCGCTCGAATCATGCCCAAAACTAGATAAAGTTGCTTTGATATGCAAACGGTTTGGTTTTTGCTTCTTCTCATTTTGAAAAGTTTTAAGCATCTTCGCTAAACCTTTGGCAAGAGTATCTGTTTATCGTATAAAGAACAGCTAAAAATTACATATAGACATTGAATAGGTTTGGCCGAATAGCAATAAAGACACTCCTTTGGATTATCGGGAGTATCATTGGATTGATTTTGCTTGTGTTCGTATTGATACGCATCCCAGCTGTTCAGAATTATGTGGTACAGAAGGTCACATCGTATGTTGAGAACAAAATAAAAACTCCCGTACGAATTGCCCGTGTAAGTCTCGACTTACCCAAAATGTTGGTGCTAGAAGGGGTGTATTTCGAAGACCAGTCGCGCGACACACTCCTAGCCGGAGAAAAATTACGGGTGAATATCAGCATGCTGAAATTGTTGAACAACACCGTGGAGATCAGTCAAATCGACTTGCAGGGAATAACCGCCAAAATAAACCGGACCTTACCTGACAGTACGTTTAACTTCGACTACATCATCCGGGCATTCGTTGGCGAACAGCAGGAAACGACCCCGCCCGATAGCAGCGCACCTATGAAGTTCGATATCGACAAGGTAAACCTCGATCGCATACGCTTCCTTTACCGCGACGATGTTATCGGCATGGCTGCGGAAGTTAACCTCGGAAAGCTCAGCACCCGTATTGGAACATTTGATTTAGAACAGAACATGCATTTCGGCATCCCCCAGATCACCATCGATGGCCTGGAGGGCTCTGTACGGCAATGGGCGGTTGCCGACGCTGAGGAGGTCCCCGATGCGGAAGATTTCGGCATCACGGATACGATGGCAACTTCGCTCCTGCCCGATTTGGAATTTGGAACCATCAACCTCTCGGCGATAGACTTCGCTTATACCGATGAAGCCAGCGCAATGGACACCCGTTTCCGGATAGACAAGCTGCTCGCCCGGCTAAACGAACTCGACCTCAACAAAGAATGGGTTGATATCCGCGAAATCGAGCTCAATGGATCAGATTCACACGTCTTTTTCGGACAAACCGAATCGACACCAGCTACGACCGCAGACACCGCGGCAGGCGAACCGGTCAATTGGCGCGTGCGGGCGGCGACCATACGCATTGCTAATACGGATTTCGCTTTTCGGGATGCTAATCAGCCGCGCATCGAAAAAGGTTTCGATTACGGTAACATCGGCATAACCGGACTGGCGGGTGAACTAACCGACCTTTATTACTCGCGGGATACCATCAGCGGCCGGTTGGATGACCTGCGAGCCAGTGACCGTAGTGGCTTCGTGCTGAATCGCTTGCAAGCGGCTTTCAGCTATACCGGCCAAGGTGCTGAACTAAGTGACCTGCACGCCGAGACACCGCATACGCTCATCCGAGACTATATCAAGGTGTCTTATCCTTCATTGGAAACGGCAACAGCGCAATTGGGCACCATCGAATTGACAGCAGACATTAAAGAAAGCCATCTGGGAATGGAAGATGTGCTGTACTTCGTGCCTGACCTGGATACTATGGAGGTGATGCAGCCGCTTCGAGCCCACACGTTTTTTATCAACACCGAAATCAGCGGGCGGTTAAATAACCTACGAATCCCGAGCCTGGAGCTGCAGGCATTAGAAAAGACCCGCATCGTAGCGAATGCACATATCCGTGGACTGCCGGACATGAACAAATTGGATGCCGACCTTAATCTGCAGGAATTGGTTACCGGAAAAGCGGATCTTGACCGGCTGATTGCCGCAAGCTTACTGCCCGACAGCATCAACTTTCCCGCCGATATCAGATTGCAAGGCACGTTCAATGGCGGGATTAACGGATTCCTGACCGATATGCAGTTGCAGACAAGCATGGGAAGTGCATCGGTGGAAGCCGACTACCAAGTAAACAACCGCGATACGGTATACAATGCCCAGGTGAGCATCAACGATATCGATATCGGACAGTTGCTTAAAATGGATTCGGTGCTGGGCAAAGTATCATTTGCGGCACATGCGAAAGGAACCGGTCTTGACCCCGCCACCGCTGTGGCCGATATTCAGGGCAAGTTAATCAGCCTGGAGGCGATGGGTTACGAATATACGGATATCGGAATCGATATCGCCGCAAAAAGCGGCGACATTACAGCCATTGCGGCCAGTGCCGACCCCAACATCGACTTCGACCTCGATGCACATGCCGATATGCGGGGCCAATATCCCCAAGTCAAGGTAGACCTGATGGTAGACAGCGTAAATTTGAAGAACCTAGGGCTATTAGCCGACGACTTCCGTTATCACGGGAGGTTAATAGCCGATTTCGAGACGGCTGATATCGACCATCTGAATGGCACCGTCGATATGGTCAACTCCTCTATTGCCTACAACGAAGAACGCTACATGCTAGATACGGTCAGGTTACGCGCCGTGGCCCGGGATAGTTCCACCCTGATGCAACTGCAATCGGAATTTCTCAACGCGCACATGGTAGGCAATTATAAGCTCAGCGAACTCGGCGCGTCCGTGCAGGACATTGTCGCCATGTATTACCAACCGGATTCCATCGCGCCGGTATTCGAATATTCGCCACAGCGGTTCGACTTCAGCGCGCAGTTCACCCGATCCCGCTTTATCCGTGGTCTGGTTCCCGACCTCACCGAAATGGAAGACATCACAATCGATGGTTCGTTCAATAGCGAAGACAAGCTATTGCTTGCTAAAGCTGTTGCGCCGCGTGTGGTATATGCCGGAACCACCATCGACAATGTCGGCCTTGACCTCAACACGTTCGATAGTACCATGTATTACTCCGTACTCATCAACCGGATTGGTGTGGGTAATATCGAACTGGTCAACACGCTCCTCAGCGGCACCGTACAACAGAATAAGCTGGATTTCGGGCTATGGATTAAAGACCAGGACGACAAAGAGCGTTACCACCTCGGGATGGGCCTCCAAGTGGATGCGGGCAACTTCCTTTTCAGTCTGCTGGATGACGGATTGATGCTCAATTACGACCAATGGGAGGTCCATCCCGAAAATTCCATTTCATTCGGCAAAGACGGGCTTCGTACGCACCAGTTTGTACTAAGCAACGAGGGACAGGAGATGGCTATCACATCGCAAGACTCGGCATTAAACGCTCCAATCGATTTGGTGTTCAAGAACTTCCGCATAGAAACCTTTAGCGAAATGCTGGAAAGCGAACTGTTTGATATGGGCGGGGGGATTAACGGTACGGCTACTGTTTCCCGACTGGAGTCGTCGCCTGTATTTGTTTCAGACATCACGATCGATCGCTTTTATTTCGGAAATGATACCGTGGGCGACATTAACGTCAAAGTCAACAATGAACGCGAAAATATCTTTGCCGCCGATATCAGCATTACGGGCAATGGCAACGACGTGAAACTGACAGGCGATTTCATCAGTCCGCCGGATGAAACCGCACAATTGGATTTCCAACTGAACGTTACGCCACTAACCATGCATACCCTTGAAGCGTTCAGTCTGGGATACCTCCGGAATACGTCGGGCAACATCAATGGCAACCTCCGCATCACGGGCACTCCCGACCAACCACGTATCAATGGAGCGCTTAATTTCGACAAGGCCAGCCTCAATGTGGCCATGCTCAATGCCACCTTCAACATCGATGGCCAGCGAATCAATTTTAACGACGACGGACTGCGCTTTAACCGCTTCCAACTCAAAGACGGTAAAGGAAACACGGCGGTATTGAACGGTACCGTAAATACAAAGACCTATACCGATTATGCCTTCGGCCTGACCCTCACGGCCGACGACTTCCAGGTATTGAATTCGACGCAACAAGATAACGACATGTATTACGGGCAACTCTATATCTCCAGCAACCTCCGTATCCAAGGCGATATGAACAACCCGTCCGTTAACGGCACCTTGCAGGTAAATGATGATACGGATGTCACCTTCGTGCTGCCCAACGATGACCCGGGAATGGTCGACCGTCAAGGGATTGTCCGGTTTGTAGACCGCAGTGACACCTCGGCTGCCAATGTGTTTGCCCGGGTCGATTCGCTTACCCAAACCGAATTAAGCGGATTGAACTTATCGGTAAACATCGTTACCGATAAGGACGCCAAATTCACAATCGTTATCGACCCGGGAAGCCAGGATGCCTTGGCCATACAGGGTGAGGCCGAGCTTAATGCCGGCATCGATCCTAGTGGTGAAATTACGCTGAATGGTAATTATACCGTAGAAACCGGGAACTATTCATTTTCATTCGGCCCTGTAAAAAGGCTGTTCGAGTTCAGGCAAGGCAGCACCATCACCTGGGCAGGCGACCCCATGGATGCACGTATGGACATTACCGCGGTATATAATATCAAGGCCCCTACATTGGAGCTGGTACAAGCACAAATCGGCTCAGAACAACCCAATCTCTATAAACAGCGGGTACCTTTCAATGTGAACCTACACATTACCGAGCAGCTCTTCCAACCGCAGCTAAGCTTCGACATTGACCTCGATGAAGATAATGCGATGGTTTCACAGGATGTCGCTGGAAAGGTGAATACGGGGCTTGCCCAACTGCGGGAAAACGAATCGGAAATGAACAAGCAGGTCTTCTCGCTGATCGTGTTGGGCCGATTCATGGCCGCCAATCCCTTTGAAAGCCTTTCCGGCGGCGGTGGTGCGGAAGCCATCGCCCGCAATACCGTCAGTTCGTTTCTTAGCGGCCAGCTCAACCGCCTAGCCGGAAACCTCGTCCAGGGGCTCGAATTCGATTTCGACCTGCAATCGGAACAGGATTACAGCATGGGCACCGGTCAGAACCGCACCGATCTGAACGTGGGCGTTTCAAAAATGCTGTTCAACGACCGGATGAAAGTGACGGTAGGCTCCAACTTCGAGCTGGAAGGCAACGCCCGACCGGGCGAGCAGACGACCAACATTGCCGGTGACATTGCCGTGGATTACCAACTTACCGAAGATGGCCGCTACCTCGTGAGGGCATACCGTAAAAATCAGTACCAGATAACGCTACAAGGACAGTTTGTCGAGACAGGAATCGGCTTCATCGTCAATCTCGATTACAATGAATTCAAAGAGATATTCAACCGCCAGAACCAGCAAGCTAACGAGTTCAATACGGAAAGTCGCCAGTTCCGTAGGCGGTGGGATGTGGAACGGATGGAAACAGACTCTGCATACCGCGACAGTGTAAGGGAAGCGATCATCGATAGCCTACGGCGCCACGATCCCGAGTTTTTTGAACGGATGCAAGAACGGCGACGAGAACGCGACGAGACTCCGCCTGCCGAGCCGAAAACGACAACAAAACATACCGCGATACGGATAAATGAACAGGAAGAATACGCTGCAACGGATGAAAGGGGGGCGGATGTACAATAAGTGGACATTGACATGGGTAACCTGCATTACTGCCCTTTTGGGATGCATGACTGGCTGTAGCAACCTCAAATACCTTCCCGAAGGGGAACAACTTTATGTTAAAGGCGAGGTGGAGATCGAGACCGACACCATACCCGAGCGATACATCGAGCCGTTGAGCAGCAGTCTTGAGGAACTATTGCGGCCAAAACCCAATACCACCATTCTGGGCATGCGCCCGCAATTGTACCTATATAATATTGCGGGAGAGCCGAAATCCGACCGCGGATTTCGTAATTGGCTGAAAAACAAAGTGGGACAACCACCGGTGCTGCTCAGCGATGTGAACCGCGAATACAATGAAAACCTACTGCGCAACCGATTGGAAAACCTGGGCTTTTTCCAAGCCGAGGTGGCGTCAGACACCACGATAAAAAATAGGAAGGCCACGGTTACTTATACCGCCAGCCCGCATATCATCTACCGCATCGATTCGGTGACCTTCGACGTGGATAGCAGCGAACTAGGGAAAGCCGTCAAGGCTACCCAGTCTGCATCGCTGCTACAGCCCGGTAGACCATACAACCTGGATAATATCATTTCCGAACGGGAGCGAATAGACAACGAACTGAAAAACAAGGGCTACTACTATTTCAATCCGGACTACCTCATTATTGAGGTGGATAGCACGGGCGGCGATCATCATGTTGACCTCTACGTGATGCTCAAAGACGAAACCCCTGACAAAGCCAAACGGCCCTATTATGTCAATGACATCTACATCTATCCGAACTATACGCTCACGGAAAACGGATATCGCCGTGCAAACCGGCGGAATGCGGAGCTGTATAAAAACAGCTACTATTTCATCGACCCAGACGCTACGTTTCGGAAGTTCTCGATAGCACGCGCCATGTTTTTCAAACCGGGCGACCAATATACCCGCAGGGACCATAACAGTACAATAAGCCAGCTCGTAGGGATGGGGGCATTCCGCTTTGTACGCAACGAATTCGTCGATGTAGAGGGTGAACCCGACCAGCTCGACGTCTACTACTACCTTACACCCATGCCCAAAAAGGGATTACGGCTGGAAGTACTCGGCAAAACAGCAGCCGTATATGACGGTTCGGAAATCAATGTCAACTGGCAGCACCGCAACGCGTTCAAAAGTGCCGAATTGCTCACGTTTACGGTCTATGGGGGGTTTGAAACCCAAACCGGGGGTAATGTCAACCTCAATTCGAGCTTTTACCGGTACGGTATCGAGGCAAGCCTGTCATTTCCGCGGATGATTGCACCATTTAACTGGCAGCCCACACGCAAGTTTGTACCCCGTACGGTTTTCCGCACGGGCTACGAATACCTCAATAGGCGAACGGCCTATAGTCTCAACTCCATGCGGTTTTCATTCGGATACCTATGGAAAGAGAACATCGAAAAAGAACACGATTTGAAAGTACTGGAAGTGGGCTACGTACAACCGCGCAATATCACCGAATCGTACCAGGCCATGCTGGATACCATCCCTCCGCTACGCCATGCAATCGAACCGCAGTTCACCTTTGGCCCCCTTTACTATTTCACATACACCAATTCCATGAAAACCGACCCGAAACATGGGGTGTATTTCCGTGGTGGCCTGGACCTATCGGCCAACCTATATGGCATCATCAAAGGAGCTAATGTGGATGAAGGCCGGCAATACCAGATTTTTAACGCCAACTTCTCGCAATATGTCAAGGTCGAAGCTGATGTAAGGCACTATCTGCGGTTGGGTCCAAATGCCAAACTGGCATCACGCGCAATGGCTGGCTTCGGATATTCGTATGGCAACTCCCGCATGCTCCCCTATGTGAAGCAATTCTTCTCGGGCGGTCCCAACGGACTTCGCGCCTTCCGGGCACGCACCGTAGGCCCTGGCTCCTACACGCCCGAGTTTTACGGTGAGGACAATTTTTTTGCCGACCAGACAGGCGATATTAAAATAGAACTCAATACCGAGTACCGGGCTAAACTGGCTAGTGTGGTTCACTGGGCGGCATTTGTCGATGCGGGGAACATCTGGCTCCAACATACCGATCCCGAAAAGCCCGGTGCTGCATTCAGCAAGAACTTCGTCAATGAAATGGCCGTAGGTGCCGGACTGGGCTTACGGTTCGATTTTACGTTCCTCATTCTCCGTACCGATCTGGCCATGCCGTTGCGTATCCCCTACCGTCCCAAAGGCGAACGGTGGGTGATGGATGAAATAAATTTCCGGAGCCCCGATTGGCGCCGCCGGAACTTGGTGTTTAATCTGGCGATTGGTTATCCATTTTAGTTGGGGATGTCATTTGCAAATCCAACCGGTACTGACTATATTGTTCAACATCCCTTCAATTGCTCATAACGTAACATGAACAACAGTCCCACGTTTGGAGACCAGGTCGTCGCTTTCAACAAACAGCTCGCGTATACGGGCAACTTGCCCGATGGCTTCGCAGTCATCAACCCGTTTATCGAAAATCCCGAAACGATTCCCACGATGGAACGTTTTTACCACAAATTCTACAACGACAATAAAAAACGGAAATTCATCATTGGCATCAACCCAAGCCGGCACGGCGCCGGGATAACCGGTGTTCCTTTTACCGATACCAAACGGCTCAAGCATGTATGCGGTATCGAAATGAAAACAGCCTATTCCCATGAGCCGTCATCGGTGTATCTGTATGACGTCATTGAGCAATATGGAGGGCCAAGCGCTTTTTACAGCGATTTCTATATCAATTCGCCATTTCCATTGGCAATTACCCGTCATAACGAGCATAACCGGTGGATAAACGCAAACTATTATGATGACAAAGCGCTTTTCGAGGCCTTGAAACCCTATATGGTAACCACCTTAAAAAACCACCTGCGTTTACCGATTGATGCGTCTAAAGTGTACGTCCTGGGGAAAAAAAATGCCGCTTTCCTAGCAAAAATCAATGCGGAGGAACACCTTTTCGGCGAATTGGTCATACTCGAACATCCCCGATTTATCCAGCAGTATAAGTCGCGTGAGAAAGCCGATTACCTCCTCAAATACCTCAGTCTGCTGGCCACTTAGCGGACACTCGGTAACGGTCACTCGGCGGATACCCGCGGCGTATCACCATCATTCTATCGATGTTTCCTGCTCACGCATCCATTCTTCTTGAATACGCGCTCCTTCGGGATTCCCTTCGAAATCACGCGGGATGTTTGAAGTCATGGTGGCTGAAAACGGTGTTGTCTGCAGAATGAAGTCCTCATCATGTCCCGGCTTGCTGTAATCATAGGGCCACCGGTGCACTGTGGGGAGTTCGCCCGGCCAGTTGCCATGGAGGTGTTCTACCGGGGTGGTCCACTCCAGCGTATTCGAATGCCAAGGGTTTTGCACACTTTTCTTGCCGTAATACATCGAATGGATAAAGTTCCAGAGGAAAGCAAGCTGTGTCACCCCCGCCACGATAGCCGACCACGTTATAAAGACGTTTACGGGCAACCAGTGGTCCATGAATTCAAATTCTGTAAAAGCGTAGTATCTTCTGGGCACGCCATCTATTCCCATAAAATGCATTGGGAAGAATACAAAATAAGCACAAACAAAGGTCACCCAGAAGTGGAGATAACCCAATTTCTCGTCCATCATCCGCCCGAACAGCTTCGGAAACCAGTGATACGTACCGGCCAGCATCCCAAAAATAGCTGCGCATCCCATCACCAGGTGAAAGTGGGCGACCACGAAATAGGTATCATGCAGGTGGATGTCTATCGGAGCGTTCCCTACGTAGAGCCCGGTGAGGCCTCCAGATATCAAAAACGACACAAAGCCAATGGCAAATAACATGGCCGGCGTAAAGCGGAGATTCCCCCGCCAAAGTGTCGCCGTATAGTTAAACACCTTAATGGCAGAAGGCACCGCGATAATCAACGTTGTCATCATGAAAACACTGCCGAGGAAGGGGTTCATGCCCGATACGAACATGTGATGCCCCCAAACCAAAAAGGAAAGTGTCAGGATGCCTATCAGCGAATAAACCATGGCATGGTAGCCAAAAATCGGTTTACGGGCATTCGTGGAAATCACTTCCGAAACAATACCGAACGCAGGTAGGATGGCAATATATACTTCGGGGTGCCCTAAAAACCAAAATAGGTGTTCCCAAAGGATAACACTTCCACCCTCATTGGGCAGGATTTGCCCTTGGATAACCATATCGGCGAGGTAGAAGCTGGTACCAAAGCTGCGGTCGAAAATGAGCAATACCAACCCGGCAACCAATACCGGAAATGACAAAAGCCCGACCACGGCGGTGAGAAACAACCCCCAAATGGTGAGCGGCATCCGCCAAAGGTCCATACCTTTTGTACGCAGGTTAAGTACCGTGCTAATGTAATTCAGGGATCCCATCAGCGATGAAATGACGAACAGGATAACGCTGATGAGCCACAGAGTCATACCCATCCCCGAGCCGGATATGGCTTTCGGCTCGGCCGATAACGGTGGGTATACGGTCCAACCTGCACTGGCCGGTCCACTTTCCACAAAAAATGAGGCCATCAACACTACGCATGAGCAAAAGAAAAACCAATATGATAGCATATTCAGGAAAGGCGACGCCATGTCTCGTGCACCGATCTGCAGGGGAATCAATAGGTTACTGAACGTACCGCTAAGGCCGGCCGTCAGTACAAAAAAGACCATGATTGTGCCGTGTATCGTGACCAGTGCAAGGTAAAACTCTGGGTTTATCCTCCCTCCTTCAGCCCATTTCCCCAAAAAAACCTCCAGAATCGGGAATGACTTTTCCGGCCAACCCAATTGCAGTCGAAACAGAATAGATAACAACAAGGCGAAGAATGCCATGAAAATTGCGGTGATTAGGAATTGCTTCGCAATGACCTTATGGTCCTGACTGAAAATGTACTTCGCAATAAAAGACTGCGATCCGGAATGCGCATGAGTTTCCATATTGAATATTGTTTTAAACGAATTGCCGTCGCTCACACGTGTCACTTATCCATGAATGATACAGCCGTATATACGAACACCGAGATAACTGGCAAAGCAAGCGATTGGGAGTCACCTTAATGGTAACGCAAATATAATAAAAGAGTTTTATATCTTTTATTAAAAAATCTATATTTGTTGAAAAAATAATTATGATCGCCTTGATTACACAACCTTTGGCAATTGCCATCACTTTCATTTGGATCGGTCTCGTCCTTGGTATCAGTTTCCTCGAAGCATGGCTGAAATTCCGGGCACCAGGCGTAACGACAGCCATTGGTTTGGGTATTGGTCGTCTTGTATTTGGCACATTAAACAAAATAGAATGGTTGTTGGCCCTTGTGCTGGCCGTTGCGGCATTCGTCCAGCAAGAGCCGGTGCTGGCTACCGGCAACGTCGCACTGTTCGCAACGGTGTGCCTCATGATTATGCAAACGGTTTGGTTGCTTCCCGTGCTCGATAAGCGCGCACTCCGCGTGATTGACAATCAGCCCGTTTCATCATCCAACCTGCACATCATTTTTATCATTGCTGAGTTAGCCAAGATAGCGTTATTGGTTACAGTAGGCATCTCGTTGTTAACTGATTTATAAAATATTCGCTATATTCGCTACCGTTCGATGAAAACGAGTAGAAACCAAGTAACATAGAATTTATGAAGATAACCGTTGTAGGTGCCGGAGCAGTAGGTGCCACCACCGCAGACAATATTGTCCGCAGGGAACTCGCAGAAGAAGTGGTATTATTAGATATCAAAGAAGGACTGGCAGAAGGGAAAACGCAGGATATGGCTCAAACGGCCGCGCTGTTGGGATTCGACACGAAGATTACCGGCGTGACCAACGACTACAGCAAGACTGCCGGCTCGACGGTGGCGGTCATCACATCAGGCATTCCGCGCAAACCGGGAATGACACGTGAAGAACTGATCGGCACTAATGCAAACATCGTACGTGATGTGGCAGAAAACCTATTGAAATACTCGCCTGATATTATCCTGGTGGTGGTGTCTAATCCAATGGATACGATGACTTACCTAGCGCTCAAAGCCACTGGGCTACCCAAGCACCGCATCATTGGAATGGGTGGTACCCTAGACTCGTCGCGGTTCCGTTATCAGCTGAGCCAACGGCTCGGCGCATCCCCAGCCGATCTCAATGCTATCGTCATCGGTGGCCATGGCGACACGACGATGATTCCATTGATTGGCCACGCCACCTGGAATAGCTTGCCCGTAACCCAGTTTTTATCGAAAGAGGAGCAGGATCAGATTGTCGCCGACACCATGGTGGGTGGCGCTACATTGACCAAACTCATCGGTACGTCTGCATGGTATGCACCGGGTGCGTCAAGTGCGGCGGTCGTGGAGAGCATCGTGCGCGACCAAAAGAAACTCTTTACCGCCTCTGTCTACCTCGAAGGTGAGTACGACCAAGACGACATCAACCTGGGCGTACCGGTGGTACTGGGCAAAGGCGGCTGGGAGCGTATCCTCGATCTCCCACTCAGCGTGGCGGAAAAGGCAGCATTCGCAAAAAGTGCCGAAGCGGTACGCAACATGAATAATGTATTGAAAGAAATCGGGGCGCTTTAGCCGAATGGTAACCGTTCCACTAACTTTACTGAATCTGCAGGACGATGGCTTCCACCTTTTGTTGGAAGTCATTGTTTTTGGGCATCCCTTTAAAGCCGTCCTGGATACCGGAGCCTCCAAGACCGTATTCGACAAAGCAACTGTAGAGAGCCACCTCCATAAAGATATGGCACTGAGGCATACAGACATGGTATCTACCGGATTGGGAACAACGTCTATGCAGAGTTTTATCCTCAGTGTACCTGATTTGCAAATTGGCGATTTCCACCTGAAGAACCATGAAGTAGCCGTCCTGGATCTCTCCACAATTAACTTTGCTTACGAACAGTTGGATATCGACCCCGTTATCGGTGTTATCGGTGGTGATATTCTCACCCGTTTTGGCGGCGTTATCGATTACCGGAAAAACACGCTGAAACTACGGCAGCGGGCGGTCTACCGGGCCAACCGCTCGAAATAAAACACCCCTTTTTTATTGGCTACCACGATATCCCGCAGACCATCGCCGTTGAGGTCCTCAACGACGTTGTTCAGCCCTACACCCGAGTCCTCATCAATAATATGCATAACCCATGTCGGCTGTTCGCCGGGAACAAACTCCAGCCAGAAAATCGTAGGATCTCGCTGCTCGCCGGGATCTTTGCCCATATGTGCAAAATAGCGCATGCCGGTAACCAAGTCTAAGTGGCCATCTCCATTCATATCAACTAGAGATAGTGCATGGGTCTGTGAATACTCGCTGGATATCTCATGGGTTTTCCATGTCGTATCTCCATGGGCATCGCGGCCCTGCTCATGCCACCAGATACCGAATTGGTGTGCAGAGGAGCTGATGACGTCGGCATAGCCGTCGCCGTTCACGTCAATCACATACATCTGTGCGCAATCTTGCCCAAGCTCCGCCGGATGAAATACCCAGTCGGGCTGCTTAGGGTCTGCCGGGGCCTCCCAACATCCCTGTTTGATAACCACATCGCCACGCCCATCGCCGTTGATATCGCCGAAACCAAGCCCATGCGAGAAGATGTCCGTACCTGGCATTTCTTTACCGCTGATGGTATATCGCGTCCATGCGGTATCCCCCTTTTCCGTGGGGCAACGAAACCAAACCATTTCGCCCGTAGTCGGATCGCCACATAGGATATCCTCGCGGCCGTCGCCATCAACGTCCACAAATGCCGGGGATTCGTTACTGGCGGTCGCCGTGATTACATGTTGCTTCCAAAAGCCACCCTGTGTCCCCGGGTTCTGGTACCACCATACCTCCTTGCCAGGGAAATCCACCCGGATGTAATCTACCCAACCATCCTGATCGACATCAATCGTGAAATTCAGCATCGAATTGCTGTACCCCGTCGTGCCGTCAAAAACCTGTTCTTCCGGATAGATATGGTGTATGTTTTTCCAATCCGGCCCTTCAAACCACTGTGCACCGGCTATGATGTCGGTGTGGCCATCGTTATTGACATCCGCAACCGCCACGCCCTCTGAAATAAAATCGGTGGTAAGCGTATGCTTTTCAAAGGCGACGGTCACACCATCGCCCTTCTCTTGTGCTCCCCCTGTACAGGCATTGGCCCCAGTAGCCGTAAAGCCGATTGCCAAGAAGAAATATCCAATATGGTTCATCATCATCCTGTTATTTTTTGTCGTCTGCTATACGTCTGGAAACGAAATCTGCCAGCCCCGGCAATTTGGCGTTTTTGGCCAATTCCGTAGCTTGGTTGGCATCGATAGCTACCAGCGGTTCCAACGCGTACCATACCATGAGCGGTATGTTTTGGTCAGCTCCATCCTCTTCACGCATGCTCAAGTTCTTCACAATATCCCACCGCTGTTCCGGGGCCATGCGCTGGAGTGCCGAAGCGAGGTACAGGCGCACCAACGCCGACGTATCGCGCTTGGCGAGCGTCGCAAAGCGACGGCGTGCATCGTCTGGCACATCGTTATCTTCTGCAATCAGTTGGATAGTCCAGCCGCGGACATACTCGTCGGCATGATCCAGTAAATCCAGTGCTTGTTTGTCGCTGATTCCGTTGGTGACATGCAGGGCCCATAACGCGCGCAGCTTGCGGGTTACGTCGGGGTTCTCGTTGAAAATCTTCCACAAGCCGGCATGCACTTCGCTACTACCGCCCCTTTCCTGCAGCAACCGACGGCTATACACGACGTAAAACTCATTCTCGTTTAATTGGTTAGCCACCAACTCCATATCCGTCTGTTTGGATAGATCCACCGTTACCCACTTGTCTTTTTCGTGCGTAATCTTGAATATCCGGCCCAAGGTTTTGTCATGCACATCGGGGTTCGGGCTATGGCATTGGTTTTTGTCATACCAGTCGTGTACAAATACCGACCCACTTGGTGTAATCCTGAAATTGATCCACTGCGACCAAAAATCATTTGTATTGATAAAATCTTTGCCGTGGCTCGCCGTGTATCCCGACCCAGCACGCTTGGTGATATCCATATTGACCCGGAAGCCGTTGATGTTGTTCATGAAAATCGCATTCCGGTCAATACCCCAGTGTTTATTGCCCAGGTAGAACATCGCGCCCGCGTGTGCGTGCCCGCCACCGGCGGCTGCCGACCGGAAGTTACCGGCATGGGGACCCCGGTCACCCAGCCAATGTACGTGGTCTGCAATGGTCTTGATGTCGTCGTAGGTATAGGGGTTGAAATGTTCGCCACCCTGCCGATGGTACCGCCCCCCCTGAATCATGTGAAACAAGTGTGGAATAACGCATACCGTGGTAAACGCATGTCCATAATCGTTGAAGTCGACACCCCAGGGGTTGCTCGTACCATGCGCAAAGACTTCAAACTCATGACGCGTGGGATGGTAACGCCATACACCTGCGTTAATAGGTTGCCGTTTGTCATCCGGCGTACCCGGCTTACCGACCCGCGAGTGCGTAAACACACCGTGATTACCATATAGCCAGCCATCCGGGCCCCATTTGAATGTATTCAGCGTCTCGTGGGTATCTTCGTAGCCCCAGCCATCGAGTAAAATCTGGGGCTCGCCCGCCGGCACATCTTTTCCTTCGTCCATCGGGATGAATAATAAGTACGGCGCCGCACCAACCCACACACCTCCAAATCCGATTTCGATGCCGCTGACCATATTGAGTCCCTCGATGAATACCTTACGGCTATCGAGTGTCCCGTTTCCGTCGGTATCTTCAAAAATCAGGATGCGATCCCGTCCCTCCCCTTCGGGTGCACGAACGGGATAGGTATGTGCTTCTACCACCCACAACCGTCCGCGGTCATCTTGGGTAAAGGCGATGGGGCGTACGATATCGGGCTCGGCCGCCGCCAATGTCACCGTGAATCCTTCGGGCACTTCCATCACCTTAGCTGCCTCTTCGCCCGAAAGGCCGGCGTTGGGCACAAAATCGCGCGGTGGAAGGATGACCACGTCATCCGGCCGCAGCTCGTTCGGGTAGGTAGGCCGCTCCTCATGGAAACGGAAGTCATCAAATGAAATATGGGCCCAATGGTTATCGCCGATGTAAGCAATTTCCGGCACCGTTCCGGTCTCTTCATCCACTAACCGGATATAGATTTCTTTCCCTTGCCGTCCCCCGAGATCAACCACTACCGGCCGGAAGGCCACATGTGCCGGATCACCGGCATTATCTTCATTGATATGGCCCGAAATGGTGAAAAAGACCGAATCGGTGGCAGCGTCCACCAGTTCCACGCGAAGTCCGGCCAGCGCACCACCCGTCACTTTGAAGGACGCCCAAGGATGGGTCACTTCAAACGTGGTCGATGTGAGCGTACCCATCGCTTGATAATTCAATGTGCCGCCGCTGCTTACATAGTAGTCGCCCGATTGCTTCAGCACCACACTATCCGGGTACCATGGTGCCGGATCGAATGTAACGGCCCGCGGACTGAAGGCATCGCCGTCTGCTTTCCAGTCGGCCAAGGTACCGCGTTCGAAGCCAAAGTTAAGTGGCCGCCCGTCTTTACGCGGCGATACGCCCCAACTGTCGCCCACAGGCGTCTCGAAATTTTCGACAATTTTAAACTGCCCCCGCATCACCTGTTCATGCCCGGGGAGCGTACAATAATATTCATCGTCAACATCGGCAATGAACACAACACTGGTTGTATCGCCTTCTTCAAGCATCGTCTCACTTTGTACATCATAGGTTTCCAAAAAGATGTCATGCGCCATAAGTTCACCGTTGACAAGTGAAATCTTTACCCTTTCACCCTTCTTTGCGCGAAGCACAGGGTTTCGTCTGCCGTCGATGTCGCCACCAACGCCGGTATAGCCGATCATTTTGGCATTCAGCACATACTCACGATCAATTTGGGTGGCATCCGAAGCGGAATCGCCGGCACATGAAGCGGCAATAAATGCCGCCGTCAGGCAGCAGCAGAAAACACTAATGGGTAAGCGGAATCGCATGGTTAAATTGGTTATTTATCGTATAATTTATGGAAGTAACAAACTGTTAAAACTCGGTAATTGTCACATCGCGGAGTTGAATCTTTGCTGCACCACCGCTGTGGAGTTGCACGGCGATAACACCTTTCGCCGGGATATCGGGGTCGGTTTCGACATAATCACAAGTCTTAACCCCATTGATGTAAAGCTCATGGTGGTTACCGCGAACCCTTATGATATAACTGTTCCACCCATCTTCATCAAGGATACGTTGCAATGTCCGCAAATCGCCGGCTACCAACAGCGCCCTGCGGTGTTCATCATAGATATCACCCCAGTGCCCATTGCCGATATCTGCTTGGTACCCCACCATGTCATTGTTTACCACTTGAGAGCGGTATTGGATGCCGCTGTTGATGAAGCCTGTTGCGTGGTCGCCCGATAAGCGGAACAGGCATCTGAACTCAAAATCGCCGTATTCTCGTTCGGTACGCAAATAGGTATTCTTCGGTACATCGCTACGGCCGTCTCCTCCGGTGATGCAGCTATCAACCACCGTCCAAAAATGACCATCCGCCGGATCGACTGGCTGCCAGCCATCCAACGTGGCCCCATCGAACAACGGCACGGGCTCGCGCGGTTGTCCCTCAATCGCTCTTGGCTGCGCATACGCTATTGAGAAACAAAGCAACGCAATCAGAGATGCCTTACAAGCATACATATAGCTCATATTGGATATACTTTAGGATATAATAAAACCAATTAGAACAAAGATACCCCCTTCAAATGCTTGAAACTACGCATCTGCTATCTTATCCTAACTGTTTTTTATCTTTAATTAGTTGTCTGTTAGACACTAGCTGGATCAATTCAATTATAACCTACGGTATTACTCAACGTGCCGATAGGGCCAATGGTAATGTCCACACGGTCGCCCGGCCGCAAGGTAAATTCATTAGGCGGCACCAAGCAGGTTCCGGTCATGAGGAAGCAGCCATGCGCGAAACTACACTCTCGGTATAGATAGTCTGCCAATTCTACTAATGATCGTTTGATACGGTCTATTTTTACGGCATCGTGAAACATAACCTGGCCTTCGCGCACAATATCCATTTCGATGCGTGTTTCTGAGCCAATCGGTGATTCGGGGACGTATAAGCATGGACCCAATGCTGCACTGCGGTCATATACTTTGGCTTGGGGCAGGTATAACGCATTTTCGCCTTCAATGCTACGCGAACTCATATCATTACCCACGGTGTAACCTTGGATGGCACCTTCTGAGTTGATGTAGAGCGTCAATTCCGGCTCGGGAACGTCCCATGCGGAGTCCTTTCGGATACTTACCGGTTGGCCATGGCCCGCTACGCGATGGGCTAGTGCCTTAAAAAACAATTCAGGCCGTTCGGCATGGTACACCCGATCGTATAAATCGGCGCCGCCAGAATTACGCGATTCTTCCATGCGCGCTTCCATGCTCCTGAAATAGGTTACACCCGCGGCCCATACCTCTTGGTCACCAATGGGTGGCAGTAATTCCTGATCAATCCACAATTGCGCATCTGACTCGCTGACCTGCTGTTTGGAAGAATTAACCCCCCGGAGATAACCATAAAGGTCGCTTCGGTTGATGATGGTATTCCACTCCTCATCCAATAGGCGGTAACCCTGCCCATCAGTTAATAATGCACCCCGCAAGAGCTTATATAACTTCATAATATCGCCAATAGGTTTATAACTCCAATGTGGCAGTAAAGTTATATAGTTTTTTGATATGTAGGTTATCCCCTAGTCGAAAATCGCCCAGCGTTTGCGCCGCTATTGACTACCTGAATACAACATCGAGCCATTTCCCGCTGAGTTCGCCATCAATATTTAGTGTCAAATCACCATTCCCGACGGTATGCTTGACATTGGATTTCCCGTGTTTTACGGTTGCTTTTGCAGACCCCATAGGCATCGGCAATATGATTTCACCCGGCCCGGACACCCGGAATCGGTAGGTCTTCAAATCACCATCAACCGGCGCATAGGTAATATTCATCGCGTTATCGCTGAATTTATAAGAGGTGCCGTTTACCGTAATCCCCGTACACTCCCGACCATCGAAAGCAACCAGTCTACCGCTATCGTCTGTGCGGAAGGCCATATTCATTTTCCCGCTATAGGTAATACGATGTCCGTTTATTTTCAAATCGTGGATCGCTAGTTCGTCCGATGGCAGTGGATTCACCGCCAATGCTTTCGCATCGGCTTCCTCATCTCTTGAAAAGCCACCTTCCCAGTTCTCCCGATGTGTACGGTAATGCTTTACAATGGCCGTAGTGCCGTTCGGGAATTTCGTAGCGAAGAAATCCGTTGTACGAGACACATAGGTGGGGTTATCATTTTCCGCAAATTTCCCAGTTGATGGATACGCATTCGCTGCGTCGAGAATCTCGAATAACGTCCGCGCTTCATACCCTAGGCTTGCCGATTGGTCGTCGCGCGGGCGGAATCCTAAGTAATATGCAGTCCCTTTTCCTTTTTTTAACTTGGTGCCGACTACCCCATCTTCAACCTTGGCCACCACTTCTATTGCCGGGGAACTCGGGGTGACCGGATAAATCCGGTCCACCAGAAAATCGGTAAGAATAAGCTGACTCGGGACGGTTGAGAAACTGTGTTCAAACTCGACTTTTTTACCACTCGCTATTTCACCAAAGTATTCATCGGTTTCGTAGTGGACGCCAAACAACGACTGCCATTTTTCTGTGCAGTTTATCCCTTTACTATCAATCAGCGGGGGCATACTACACCAAATCAATTTTCCTCCATTTTCAACAAATTGACCCATCATATCCAGTAGTCCCGCCTCGGGGAGTGGCTCAAATACAGCAACAATGGTCGAATATGTTTTTTCCGCGACTTGGATTCGCCCGTCGGCAAGTACCTTCCCCATTTCAAGCAGCTTATCGGCAGTGAGGTAATTTGCATATCCATATTGCGTCATCCAACTGCCAAAACGTTCTTCAACGGCGACCAGGTTCATCGGGTAGAGTATCAAAACCTCGATATCTCGATGGACGTTCTCCGTCATTAGTTTCATCGGTTGCGAAGCTTGTGCCCCGTAGGCGTCATTCAGCATATTCTTCCAGTGAAGCGCTTCTTTAGGGAACCCCCATGCTGCAGCATAGGCATTCGGATACTTATTGACCACACCAATGGATGTGCCCATCGCCGCGCCATAGTAGTTCCGATCGCCCCATCCACATTCCGCAAAGTCGTTGCCTGTTGGTTGCAGGTACTCGCCCCATTTGAAATAATCATAGCATGCCGCAGCAGCTTGATGTACCGTATTGCCCCACACGAAGTTGGACGTATATTCGTACTTGTACGCATTTTGATGGAGCTTCTCGGTATCCCACAAATCAATCGTGGGGCTCTCCGCCCAAGACGCGTGTGCACTGGTAGGCATCTCCCGATCGAATAGCTGTTCCGCATAGTCCTTTGCATTCTTGAAAAGGTCTACCACACCATGATTAAGCATTTTATAGTAACGGTCGCGCAACAGGTAGGTACGATGGATAGCTTCCGGCGTCTCTCCCATTACGTACTGGATATTCTTTACTGCAAGTGCATTGGCTTGGTAATAGGGCGCTCCATATGCAAAATAAAGCATGTATTTATCGTCCAACACTTCACCATACTTCTCCCGGTATTGGTCCGAGAACCCTTCGGTTAAAAAGCGGGTGTTGAATTGCCCACCTTCATGATGCGAAAAATAAGCCCAGTCTTGCTGTATGTGCATCTCATCCGAATAGAAAGAGGTTAAATTCACGCCGCGCTCTTTATATTTGTCAATCAGATTTTGCAGAAACCCGGGCGCTTCCTCACTGAAATAATCCATCTCGGGCGTCTCATATTCCAACAGGACCATCACACGGTCATACCCTTCCAACTGCTGAGGGCCATCATAATACACCCGTAAGTTCCGCACGGGATAAATCATGTCTTCCGGATCGTTTTTGATACCATACAAACCGCCACCAACATCAACCGTATCGCCAGCCTCATAGTTAACACCTTTGATTTCGATGATATCATCCGGATGCACAGCGACGTGGCCGGAAGACTTGACGGGTTTCTCCTTGAACGCATATGCTTTTATTCCCTTCAACGTTACCCGAAATTTCCCCTTGTTATTGGTCCAGAAAAGCTGCTGCCATATCGGCAAACTAAATTTACCGTCGGATGGGTTGCGTACGCCCACTTTATAACCCAGCCACCGCCCCGATTCGCCGGTTTGGTTCTTATAAGCAGGGCCCAGTTCAAGCGGACTGAGTAAACTTAGGCAGATCCCCATGCCATATTTCTTTGCAAAATCGCTGATAAATTTAATCTTCTCCACATATTCGTCCATATCCGGCGTCAAACGCCTTTCCGTACCGGCTTGGGGGCGGTACTGCCTGAAAAACTCATCAAATGCAATCGTGAGTTCTTTGTGCCCATGCTTTTGCCCCGATTCACATACCTCACGTAAACTGCGCATAGACCGGTTGTGGCCGAGTGACATGTCAATTTTCTTGTCGGGGTCCATCAAATCATGGAGCTGCTGATCGCTGGTAAGAATAATCACTTCCGACTTGACTAACTGAAACGAACCGAAAATTGCCAAGACCAGTATAATGGACCTGAATAGCGTGCTGTTCATATGTTCTCTATTTTAGTATCTCTCCGTTAGCGACGCGTTAATCCGCTATCGCTATCTCATACTTGCCTGAACCGAGCTTGATTTTGATTCCTGAATCGGTTTGCTCGATACCCTGCACCAGTTTACTCTTGCCGGCCGGTTTCCCGTTTACGTAAACCCGGTCTGCCGACGGTGATTCCAACTGGAAATAGGCCGTTGTGTTTACCGGTATTTCAATGGAGTGGCGTTTCTTTTGGCCCGAATAATCCCACGCCGATTTGATGGGCCCGGCGATGGAGTGGTATGCGCCAGCAACCTTACTCACTCCCACATCAGACGTCGGGATCTCGGGTTTGATGTGAAACGTTCGGAACCCACTTTCGATCGGCTTTATACCGACCATGTTTTCGAACATCCATTCATTCACCGCGCCAAACGCATAATGGCTGAATGAATTCATCTGCGCGTTATGTACGAAACCGACGCCTTTGATATAGCTATCCCACCGTTCCCAGATCGATGTGGCACCGTTTACGACTTCGTAGCCCAGGGAAGGATATTCCGTGCTGGTAATCAGCTTATACGCTTTATCTGTAGAACCCGTCTTCGATAGGGCTGGCAACAGCGGCCGAAAGCCCAAAAAGCCTGTCGATAATTTGTCGTCATTTTGTGCTACGAGGTCGCGCAAGAATCCGCCGGCTACCGCCAAGTCCTTTTCGTCGAACAGCTGCATGTAAATGGCATTGGCGTAAGCCGTTTGGGTGTGGCCCGCAAACCCATTCTGAGCGTCCACATAACCTTCGGCGTTACCATAAATCGCAGCATTCACTTTAAATCGGTCGTTTTCCGTGTAGTGGTTCATGATGGCCTCTTTGATGGATGATGCGAGTCGGCCATAAGTGATAGCGAGATCGGCTTCCTGTATAGCTGCACACATCTCTTCCATTAAACGCGCGCAATGAAAATAATACATCGCTGCCAACAGGTCGGGACTGGTTTTGTTTCCTACCGATAACCAGTCGCCAAAACCACCCTTGGGGCTGATATCCTCAAAGCTCCGTTCGCGGATCAGGCCGTTGCCATCTGCCCGTGTCTTCAGGAAGTCCATGAACTTTACCATATAAGGCAAAGATTCTTTTACAATCCGGGTATCGTTGTAGGCATGGAAAATTTCATAAGTACAGATAATCCCCGCTTCGGACCAACCGGGCGAAAACGTATCGGATACCCTGATGGCCGCCTTTCCTGTAGCCGCATTTACCGGCATCGGCGCATATACCGGAAAGGCACCATTAGGCCATTGCGAATCGTTCAAATCCTGAATCCATTTCTTATGGAACACCGCAATGTCGCTGTTATAGGTAGCCGAACGGATATAAACCTGTGCATCGGCTGTCCAGCCCAACCGCTCATCGCGCTGGGGGCAGTCCGTCGGTACGTCGAGGTAATTGGCCCACTGCGTCCAAACAATATTGCTATGGATTTGGTTCAACAAGCTGTTGTCCGTTTCGAGGTGCCCTACGGTTTCAAGATCGGAGCTCATGGCTAAACCTACCAAGAAATCTTCGTCGGGCTGTTCCTCCAATCCAGACACTTCTACGAACTGAAATCCATGGAACGTAAAACTAGGGCTCCACACCTCTCCCGTCTCGTCTCCCCGCATTACATAGGTATCCGTGGCCCGGGCGCTTCTCAAATTCTCGGTGACCAACGTGCCATCCGGATGTAACATCTCGCCATACCGGAACACCAATGTATCGTTAGCTTGGCCTTTTAGCTTCAGTCGAATGTTACCAGCAAAGTTTTGACCGAAATCGATGATATACCTACCGTTATCCAGCCGACTGATTGTTTTTACAGGCAGTTCCTTGATGACCCGCACGGGATGGCTGGGGTAGAGCTGAATAGCACGGCCTGGCTTTTCCGCGAACACCTGTACACGCTCCCAATCCCTATCGTCGAAATCGACGGTATTCCATCCACGCTTCTCTTTCGTTGCATCGTGGGTTTCCCCTTGTAGGAAATCCGATTCGAGGATCGCCCCGGTCGCGGCTTTCCAATCTGCGTCAGTCGAAATAACCTGCCGGCTGCCATCCTCATAGGTGAGTTCCACCTGTGCCTTCAACAGCGGAACATCGCCGTAATATCCCCGTACCTGTTCCGTCCCCACCAATACAGCGTATCCCAGGTACCCGGCATACCAGCCGTCAGACAACACCGCCCCGAACACATTGGTGCCTTCCTTGACGTAATCAGTTACGTCATAAACATTGTAATATACCCTTTTGTTATAGTCTGTCCATCCAGACGCAAAATAATCGTCGCCTATTTTGCTCCCATTCACATAAAACTCGTGCAAACCGAGCGAGCTGATGTACAACCTAGCCGACCGAACCCGTTTGGTCACAGCGGCTTCCTTACGAAGATATGGCGATGGCGGTAGGTGGTATTTCCCAGGCTTAGCCTGGTCATTGAGGTCGTACCCTACCCATTTTGCCTGCCAATCAGTAGGTTCCAGCAACCCCATTTCCCAGCAATTGGCCGCACTCCACTTACCAACTTTGTCTTCGGCATCCCAAACACGTACTTTCCACCATACCCGCTGGCGCGATTGCAAGTCGCTACCTTGGTAGGCGATCTGATTGGTTTCCGATGAACGGAGTTTTCCTGTGTCCCACAAGTCACCCTCGCCTTTGCTCAGTTTTTCTGGCGATGATGCCACAATAACCTGATACGCCGATTGGTATTGGTTGTACTTTTTCGACTCCAGTTCCCAGCTTATCCGGGGCGACCGATCGTCCAGAAACGGATTATGCTTATATTCAGCACGTAGATTGACCGGCTTGATACCAGTCGCCATGGAAAGGGCACTCACGTGCAACAAACAAACAAAAATAAGGTATCTCATAAGTTCTTAAAAATATGTCTATTCATGAAAACGATTATTCCCCAAGTCCAATCTTGGCGATTTTTGCAGAGCCCCCCGCTGAAAAGGAAATTTTCATATGCTTCATAGCGCCCGTATAGGCTGCCTTTTCGGCCAAGTGAATCCGATAGGTACGATGTTGACCGTCGGCCTTAATAGCTTGTTGGACGTGCACAGCCGGCATGTTCGGGAATTCCAAAGCCTTCTGCTGCTTTTCGGCCTCCACGTCATGTTCACCTTCACTCCAATTCAACCAATCGGTAAAATCAGCGGGACTTACGGGTTGGACTTCTACAGAAAGTGCCAACTCACCACTTGCGGTCTTGAACGACCCTTCTATTTCTAAAAATGGTGTCTCAGTCGCCTCCCAAAAAGTTACGGGGCCAACGAGGGCCGCATCGGGTTGGAATCGAATATCCAGCCCCGCCTGTATGGGGAATCCGGAGTCGCTCATCTCGCCTTCGTAATACCAGTTATGCCGCGAATCCTCAAAGCTCCACTCGGGTTGGGGCACCACTTGCCAATTCGCTTTCGCATAACCACGGATGTCGTCCAACGTGCCCAGCACCAACGATGTTTTATAAGACCACCGGATATTGTGATCAAGAATCTGTTTACCAATCGGCGCAATGTGTCCAGTGGGTGCATCCTGCTCTCCGCCCGTGCCTTTATGGGCATCATCGGGATGGAATCCACCATTGAAAGTCATCGCCTCAGGCTGAAATACACCAATGCCATACCCTTTTTCGTCAAGCAATGCGACCCAATTTTCAGGTGTATAAAAGTGCACCCATGGCCATCCTTTATGATCGCCCTTGTCCACCACCGTCGTTGTGGGCTCACCAGCAAACGGTTTATCGCCGAGATAGGTGACTACCTGATACCACGGACCATTGGTATAGACGGCCGGCATCTCCTGGCTGCAAGCCCGGTATTGGGTCGTGTCCGTACGTCTGTTCACGATAGCCGCTTCCATGGTAATCACGTTGTCGTTTAACGTGTAGAGACATTCGAATTCGCATTCGCCGGCTACGCCTGTCTTGTGCGGCCACTGCATGGGTATGCTCCGTACAAAAAAGGCGTTGTCACCGCGTTCTTCAAACGAGACCAGTTTCGACCGGTTGCCACCAGCATCACCCGACTGGATTGGGTTCCAACCTAATCCGGCCCATTCGGGGGTAGGTGTTTCCCCATTTGGACCAACGTAAGGCCACGGCCCACTGTAAAAAGACAGTTGGATCTGCCGCCCCCAGTCGGCACTGTTAATCATATTTTTCCCACCATTTTCTTGGTCAGAAAGAAAAGTGACTGCCCCACCCAAACTTAAATCAATTCCGAGCTTCAACCGATCATTTTCCAGGTACCGCATGGATGATTCCACTTGGGGTGTATCCTGTTTAGCGCTTGGCGAACATCCGGCATAGGCCGCAACTAATAAACACATCGCCAGTGTTCTCACCTTGTTCACTTGCATTTTCTTTCCGTTAAAATGGTTTATAATACACATAACCAGCGGGCCTCGGTGTTCCGTAGGGCGTTCCCATAGCAACACCGAGGCTCTGCATAGTTACTCAATAATAATCACTTCCAATTACCACCCTGGATTTTGCCAATCTTCACCCGTGAAAGAAGCCATTTTGGAAACTTCTGACTGACTGATCGGCTGCAACAGGTATTTGTCGGTATGGGTATTTCGATCCTGCAGCTTAATCCGGCTGTAAAGGAAATTATCACCGTCTCTCACAATACGCATACCGGTTACGAAATTATCGGTTTCGCTAAGAATTTTCCAGCGGCGCACGTCGAAGAACCGATGCTCCTCAAATGCAAGTTCGACCTGGCGTTCGTTGCGGTAACGCTCCTCGAATTCCGCCGCTGTCAATCCGGCAGGCAGTGCCGGCATGTTCGCCCGGGCCCTGATCAGGTTCACCGCATCACGAGCCGAAAGCGCTCCCGCACCGCTGGCTTTCGATTCAACAGCAGCGTCAGGCCCTACCGCGTGGTACGCCGCTTCGGCAAAGTTTAGGTACAGCTCGCCCAGCCGGAAAATTTTCATTAACCCGTCGGCGTCGACATTGACGTTCGACCGATAATTGTTGAATTTACGTAGGTAATAACCGGTACGTGTAAAACGCGTCTCGGTGATATTGCTTGAAATCCCGCTGTTGCCACCGACAAAAGTTTCTACCGCTTGGGAAGCTGGCGGCGGCGTGAAGCTCTCGATACGGAAGTTGCGTACCGTCAGCTCGTAACCGGGGTTACCGGTGGGATCGAACCGGAAAAAATGATTCGCGGGTTCCTGGCCACCATCGGCGTTCACTCCGAAACCAAAATTTGCAATGGCCGTTGAAAGATCAAACTCAAATCTCGTCCATTCGGAAGCCTCCTCGATGACGATGTTCTGTCCGGAGGAAACACCCCCCTGTGGCCCGCCGGCCACGCAGTAAAAGAACTCAGCGTCCGTAACGGTCTTATTGCTTTTGTACTCGAAAGAGACAACCCGCCGTTCACCCGCCGGAATGGCTTCGTTAAGCTTACTTGTCGTTATCCACGGGTCGCCACCGGTCGTCGTAATCGTAAACTCGTCGCCGTTCGAAGCCGTGGTAATGTTGTTCGCGGGATCAATAAAACTGAGCGGCAACAAATCCTTCTCTATATTCCCCGAAGTGAGGGACCGCGGAGAGTTGTTATAGTAAATCGACGCGTAAAAGCGCGGATCTCGACCTTCGTAAGGATTTGCGGGGTCGTAACCGGATGCTGCGTTAATAATAGGCTGGAGGTGCTGCGCATCGGAATAGCCGAGTATCGGCATCTGGCCGGTAGCTTGCATTCCGTAAGCATCCACCAGTTCCTGCGAAGGGCCAGCCCCAGCTTTTTCCGCACCTGCGGTAATCGGCGTCCCCGCCCACTTCCAGACGTTGGTACGTGCAGAGGTACTTTCAAAGATGGTCTCTTTATCTACCGAACGACTTGGGTCTGACCGGAGGACAAAGTAATAGGCGTAAGCATTTTGCGCAACATCCTCCGGCGGTGTAGTGTTGAACAATTGGAAGCCGTGTGCCAAACACTGGTCGAGCGCTTCCTTGGTGATTTCTGTAGCCACCTCCCAAGTATACTTACTACCTGGTGCGTACCACAGTGGGCTGGCGGCATACAATGCCGTTTGAGACTTCACGGCATAAGCAAAGGCGCGGGTGATGGTTCCCCGTTCGTTGTCGCTTATATCCCAACGGAAACCAACGGTCGGCTTGCCACTTTCGGGAATCGCCAATGCGGCATCGCAATCGGCCAAGATAAAATCCACGCATTCTTCAAACGTAGCACGCCGGTCTTGGGAGAAATCGTGTGTTACCTCATAAGGAGTACTAATCAGTGGAACTCCACCGAATCGCTTGATGAGCTGCAGATAGTAATATGCACGCATCACCAACACCTCACCAATCCATCCGTTCTTCTCATCTTCATCGATCACGGCCGTGGCCACATTCGGGTCATTAATGCTCGCCAGGAACGTATTACATTTCCGGATTCCCTGAAAATAATGGGCCCATGAGTAATCACCGGCAACCGGGTTGCTGGTGGGCGACGTCCTATTGTTATACCAATTATTTACGTTGCTACTTACTCCATCGCTGGCGTCGTGCGCCTCGTCGCTGAAAGAAGCCAATGGGGTCTGCCCATATGTAAAGCCAACCTGAGGCATGTAGGTTTTGACAGCGTTGAAGTAATTCCTCGTACGAAAATAGTCGCTGAACATATCTTCCAAGGTCATCCTTCCGTCCGACGGCAAATCGAGGTCTGCACACGACCCGAAACCGAAGATACCGATAACCAGGGCAACTGTTCTTAAAATTCTACTCTTCATGCTATATGATTTTTAGAAGTTTGCACTTAAACCAATATTGAATACGCGGTAGGGCTGGAATGTGCTCATACTTCCGATTTCCGGATCGACATATTTCGACTTCATGTTATCGATGGTAAATAGATTCTGCACATTCAAAGATACTCTTACCGCTTCCGACCGGATTTTCTGCGAGATATGTTGTGGAAGCGTATAAGCAACTTCCACATTGCGCAGCCGCAGGTATGAACGGCTACTTAAGAAGTAGTCATTCGCCCGATGATTCACCGATGGCGACAACGATAATGCCGGATAGCTAATGGTTTCTCCCGAGGCATACCGCTCAGGTGTCCACGCATTCAAGTGGATGTCGTTAAAGATTCCCCTTCCCAAGTTTTCGTAAGCTCCGGTACCCTCCAGGAATTGGGAAGTTTTACCAACGCCGTGCAAAAGGAAAGACATGTCCCAGTTCTTCCAGGTAAAACCACCTACCAGGCTATACTCCTGCTGAGGTAACCCAGCATATCCCATCGGGGCCAAATCTTCTTCATTGATTACGTCATCACCATTCAGGTCTTGATAGATGAAATCTCCCAAACGGGGTGACCCAAATGCATAGGTAAGTCCGGAATTGGCCAGTTCGTCTGCTGTATTGAACATGCCGTTACCGTTGCTGTAATCAATCCGGTAACCCCAGAGCTGCCCGAGGGAGAACCCTTGTGTGCGATACGGATAAGCAAAATCGTCACCGGCCGATGCTTCATTGATGTTGATTACCTTATTTTTTGCCTGCATGAAATTTGCTTGTGCAAATACCGAGAAGTCTTTGGTAAAATGTTTATCAAAGCCCAATGAAAGCTCAAAGCCTTTGTTCTCCATTACTCCGTCGTTCAACTTGGGGTAGTAGTTGAGCGGTATCCCTTGATATATCGGCAGGCTGGCACTACTGTTAATTAGCATGTTGTCCACCTTGTGGGTAAAGTAGTCCGCTTCCAAGGTAAACATATTCAACAAGCCGAGGTTGATACCTACGTTCAGCTTTTCAATCCGCTCCGCTTCCAATGCCGGGTTACCCCGCTCCAACTCAGACCCATTCGAACGGATATTGTCTAAATACAAAAATCGTGCACCACCCAGTTGGTCGCTTGCCGTAACACCATAGGACGCCCGGAGCTTAAGCAATGTCAACACGTCAGACTGAAGAAAGTCTTCCTTCGATGCAATCCATGCCCCTGAAATGGCCGGGGTGAGCGCATAGCGGTTGTCGGGATGGAATTGTTCCGAACCCGAGTATCCGAGGTCTGCTTTCAAGAAATAACGATCTTTGTATCCGTACAATGCCGAAAAGCCAAAGTTCTGTCTTTTATAGGGTAATACGGTGTTACTTGTTCCCGTGGCCTCTTTCTCCTGCTTTAAGTAGTAGGTATGCACAGACGCGTCGATGCTATGGTCGCCAAAACGCCGATTATAATCTATGCGGCCGAGCAGATTGAGGTAGTAGAAAAATACCGAGCTCTTTCCATACGCAAGCGGTGTGTTTTCAAACGTTTTGTACGTTGTGAAATTATCGAGTGTTGAAAAATCATTTCCCCGCAGCAAGCGCTGGTAACTTTGTGTTGTGGTTGTTTCGTTCCGCACATATGTTTGATAAGCCATACCACCACTTGCCGACAGCCCCTGGAGTAAAAAGCCCATGTCTAATTTCAAACCGGTTTGGGCGATTACATTGGTTTCCACCACGTTGTTGTATCCTGACCGATTTAATGTACCGTACACCGGATTGTCCAATCCATCCACAGTAACCACTTGGTTGCTCAATTCCGGGTCATTTTCAAAAATGGGCGACAGCGGACCGAACATTGTGGGCGGCTGGTTGAAAATCTGGCTATAGACGTTCCAACCCATGGTAGCACCAGCGAGCTTTTCCCGCTTAATGTTACCCGTCAGCCGCATATAACCCGATAGGTATTTATTGAATTTCACATCCATATTGGTGCGGAAGTTCCCCATATTCACCCGTGGTGTGGGATCGTATTTCCGATTGGGCTCGTCTGTGATGATGAAAGGCTCTTCCTGGTTCAGGAAACTTAAGTTAGAATAATACCTGAACCTGTCCGTTCCACCCGATACGTTTACACCCACGCGCTGCCGCATCACAAAATCCTTTACATAATCGTCAAACCAATTATTATTTGGATACCCGATATCGCTACCCGAACGGAACAGGTCGATTTCTTCTTGCGAGAATTGGGAATACGTACCCAATCCGTCCCGCTCGCCAGCCTCATTCCGCAATTCCGCGTATTGGGCCGAATTGACAAATAAAGGCCGCCGGGTCATCTGCTGGAAAGAGTAATCTGCATACCCCTCCACATTTAGTTTGCCAGTGAAACCACGTTTTGTGGTAATAACGATTACACCGGCCGCACCTTGAATGCCGTAAGCCGCAGTGGCAGACGCATCTTTCAATACAGACACACTTTCAATTTCCTTGGGGGAAATAAACTCCAGATACTGAGTAGGTGCAATCACCCCATCAATAATAATGAGTGGATCGTTGCCATTTACAGAGGAGTGCCCCCTGATTGCTTTGGACAAGTTTACGTAACCGAAAAAGGTCAGCTCAGCAATATTGGAAATCGTGGTTAACCCCGGCAAACGACCAGCATACGTCTCGGAAAGCACATTGGTCGGTGATTTATCCAGCACACTACCGGACACCGACGATACAGCGCCTGTAACTGACTCCTTTGTGTACGATTGGTAGCCAAAATTTATCGAACCGCCCATATTGTGGGGGTCGAAAGCCAGTGCAATTTCACGTCCGTCGGCGATTTGGCTAATGGGGATACGTACATTTTGATAACCTGCGGCAGACACCACCACATATTGGCTACTCTCATCGAACGTCATATTAAAGGTCCCGTCTTGTGCCGTAATCGATTGGTGGTTGCCATCATTGGTTACCACCGTTGCTCCTTGTACCGGTTGGTTATATGCGTTAACCACCCGGCTTTGCGCTTCGCTTACCTCCTGGGCATATAGCGATACAGACATCACCAAGCAGCTGACGCATAGCGCAATAAATTTTATATATTTCTCCATCTTAGTCATAAATCATGAAATTACCATCCTGGATTTTGCCATTTCTGACCCGTAACCGATTCGAGCGTAGACGCCTCGTTGAGTGGGATTGGCAATAGCAGGTCACGGTTTTGCCAGCCACCACGCGGGTTGTTTGAGATATTTCTACGGGTATAGGTAAAGCTACCATCACCATTTCTCGTAATAACCATAGCGGTAAGCCATTTGACAGTCTCGCTCAAGTCGCCATCGGGGCTTTCCCACCGGCGCATATCGAAATACCGTTGCTCTTCCCAAGCCAACTCCACACGGCGCTCATTGCGGATACGAAGAATGAGTTCATCCTGCGATAGGCTCGCTGAGAAGCCGGGCATACCTGAGCGACCGCGTACTTCATTTGCCGCAGTCCGAGCCTCATCCAAATGTCCCGCTTCAGCTGCCGCTTCTGCCAAGTCTAACAAGGTCTCACCAAGCCGATAATATTTCCAATTCGAGTTGTTGATCGCATTCGTCTGGCTCGCGCCGGGTGTAACCATTTTAGCATGGTAGTAACCGGTACGCGATGCCGAACGGTTGGTGATATCAAAACTCGGCTCATGAGCTCCGCCTACATACGTTTGTATTTCGACCGTTTGGTTATCAAACACGATGGTACTGCCATTACGTAGCACGGTCTGGTCCAGTCGAGGATCTCGATTTGCATAGGGGTTGTTCGGATCATAGACAGCGGCTGGATTATAGTTGGGTTGCAAATGCCGTTCATCCAAATAAGGTTTACTCAGGTTCAAGATCGGCTCGCCATCAATGGTTTCAAAGGCATCCACCAACTCTTGGGTTGGCGCCAACCCCGCCTTATAGGTATTGGGCATGTTACTGCCAATATAACCGATATGCCATACAAACACGCTGCCATCCCGAACTTGATAAATCGTTTCCCTATCGCGCGGCGTGGCTGAATAGTCGGCGTTCTGTGCAACCAACTGGCGTAGCGGAGCAGCGGGACCAGTACCGAATACCCCCGGTTGGGTGGTTTCGGTAAATAATTCATACCCGTTTGCCTTCAATTTAGATACGGCATCTTTGGCTACCTGATAGGCTTCCTCCCAGTGATCCTGCCCTTCGTTGTGGAGCGGGCTCGCGGCAAAAAGCATAGCCTTGGTCTTAAGCGCCAGTGCGAGTGCCTTGGTTACCCGCCCGGCATCATTAGCCTCAGTAATCCGCCACGGCAGGTTGGCTTCGGCGAGTGCAGCGTCGCAATCTGAAATGATAAATTTTGCGACATCATAGACCGACGAACGGGTAAGTGTTGAAAAATCAGCATCAAATGGAACAGTCGCATCCAAAATCGGTACCTTGCCAAACCATTTGACCAGCTCCATGTAAAAGAATGCCCGCAACAGGTGGGCTTCAGCCTTGAAGCGACCCCGATCGGCTTCGTTGTTGACGGCTGCGCCGTCGATTACTTCAATAAATTGAGAGCATAGCCGGATTTGTTGCCAAAAGCGGTCCCAATACTGTGCATTTCCGCCACCTTCATCAGGACTATTCCACATCACGTGGCCGCTCGCAGAATTATTATCCTGATACAAATTTCCAAGAAGCAACCCCTGCCCCTCGTCAGACGTCCATCCGTCATCGCTAGCACCGACAACGGCTGATTCAAACCAATAATAGGAATAACCCTTCTTGGGAATGTTTGTGTAACAGCGGTTCAGTAGGCCTTCAACCAACTCAGGGTCGGCCAGCACCTCATCTAACTGCATATTTCCATCAGGCGCCATGTCTAAGACATCGGTACAACTCGATGCAGACAGCATAAGTGGCAATATGATGGCTATTAAACGTTGTGTTTTCATTTCTTGCTATAGTTTAGTGGTTAAAAAGTGACGTTAACACCAAAGTTAATCATCATCGTCAATGGATACACCAGGGCATCAGTCTGCTCCGGATCGACCGTATCTATAGGCATTTTCTTGAATGTTAGGAGGTTATTGCCATTCGCGTACACCCTAACGTGCTGCATACGAATCGGGTCGAGCCACTTGGTCGGCAACGTGTAACCGATTTCAGCGTTCTTCAGACGGAAAAACGAGCGATCCATGATAAACACATTGTTTCGGACCTGGCTCACGCCTTTGCCCATCGCCAAAGCAGGGTAACGAATGGCCTCGCCGTTGGCATAGCGCTCGGGCGTCCATGCCTGCCGATGCCACCCACTGAAGAATCCAACCAAACCGACTTCCGTGACACCCCAGTCATTCCGGTAGTTGTGGCTCTGACCAACACCGGTGAACAGAAATGAAACGTCGAAGCTCTTATAGGTCACCGAACCCGCAAGGCCGTAAGTAACCCGGGGGATATTCGGGTATCCGATAGGCACCATATCGCGGTCATTCACGATACCGTCGCCGGTAACATCCACGTACATGAAGTCGCCCAGCCGGGGCGTACCGCCCATTTGGTAGTCGGGCAAATTAGCCAACTCTTCTGGGGTATTGATGTAACCGTTTCCATTGCTGTAATCGATTTTATAGCCAAATTGCTGACCGATGCTGAATCCGGTACTTCTAAGCCGATACGCATAATCGTCGGCATACTGGACTTCATCAGCGTACACCACAACGTTTTTGTTGTATGCGAAATTACCTTTTACGAGGAATGAAAGGTCCTGACTCACATTTTTCCGGTAGGTTAATTCCGATTCAAGACCTTTGTTATCCACTACGCCGATATTGACTTTCGGGATGTTGCCCAGCGGTACCCCCTGTAATGCGGGGATGGTATGCCGACTGATCAAGATTTTATCCCGATGCTCTTTAAATAAATCTACCGTCAGGGAAAGGCTATTGATGAATTCCATATCAAGCCCCAGGTTGGTCTTCCGCGATTTCTCCCATTGGATGAATTCGTTACCCATCCGGCCTTGTACGATGCTCTGCCCACGGCCCAGGGTTGGGAATATACCGCCCCCTATGTTGATAAAGCTCTGGTAAAGGAACCGGTCATTGCCCAGTTTATCGTTGCCTGTTATTCCGTGAGAGGCTCTGATTTTCAAGTTGGTCACCACTGGGTTTCCCGCCAGAAATGCTTCATTGCTGGCTACCCAACCTACCGAAAATGCAGGAAACGAGCCAAAGCGATTGTTCGGGGCAAACTGTTCCGATCCGTTATAGCCGAAATTGAATTCAGCCAAATAGCGATTGTCATAGTCGTAGGTGGCACGTGCCACTAAACCGACGATATTATAAGGCAATTGGGCAGCATACTCATCCCAGTTGTCGCGTTGCCCCAACAACATCCCGCCAACGTGATGGCGGCCGAACGAGCGGGTATAGTTCAACGAGGCTTGGTAATTGACATAATAACGGGTGTTCATTCCCTTCGTTAGCCGGATAGCACGATCAGCATTTGAAATGATAGAATTATATCCGCTGGTTTCATTCGCGCTACGCGCCACACTAAACGCGTAAGTGTCCATCGCACGTATTCCCTGAAGAATGGTACGGGCTTGGCTGTCGAAGGCAATCATTCCTTTCGCAGACAGCCCCTCGGTAATGAAGTCCAGCCCCCAATCCAACGTCAAAGACGAGTTGAGCATATTAGTGGTTTCTTGCCGATAACCACGGCGGTTGATTTCACCAAACGTATTCCGGTCTTGGCCCGATTGGGCAACCACCTCGTTTGCCGGCACACCGTAGCCTGGCATCGTTACCGGCCCCGGGTCTGTAGGTGGTGTACCCCACGTATAGGCAATCATGTTCTGCACCATTCCTTCTACACTTCCGCCAAACAGGTCCTCGGTTTGCGGCGTGTTCATTTTTTCCAAGTACGTCGCAATGTTGAGCGAGGCCTTTAGGTTCTTGGCGATGCTGTAATCGATGTTGCCACGGAAGTTATAACGATCCATGCTATAACTCGGATCGTAACCCAGAAAGCTTTCCGGTTCGGTCTTGAAGTTACCGCCTTGGCCGATATAGCCGGCATTCAGGAAGTAGGTAAACCGCTCGCCACCCCCATTAAAGTTGGCATTTGCCCGCGTTTGGGGCGCCCAATCACGGAAGTAGTCGTGAAACACATCGCGGTCGGGATAGAACACCCGGTCTTCGCCGCTTCTATACATATCGATCATATATTGCGTGAATGGCATCTGGTCTTCCGTGGCATCGGGGTTACTATTCAAGAAAGCCTGGTTACGCAACTCGGCAAATTCCCAGGAATGAAGGCGATCGGCCTTGACCAGAAATTTCTGCATACTTTGATCGAACGATACACTGAGTTCGGATTTACCCGGTTGGCCGCGGCGTGTCGTAATCAGAATGACACCGTTGGCACCGCGCACACCGAATACGGCCGTGGCCGAGGCGTCTTTCAAGATACTAACCGATTCCACTTCATTGGGATCCAGCTTGCTGATACCCGAGCGCGGCACCCCATCGATCAGGATGAGTGGCGACGCATCATTCAGTGTACCTACACCGCGAAGGTAAAGGTTCACCGCATCGGCTCCGGGTTGCCCTGACGATTGCAGCGCAGTCAAGCCGGGCAAGCGGCCTGCCAACGCAGCGGACAAATTGGCCGATGGGCTTTGTTTCAACTCTTTGGTATCTATTGTCGAAATAGCTGCTGTTACGGATACTTTCTTCTGCGTACCGTAACCCACCACCACAACTTCTTCCAGTCCAACGTTGTCTGGCACTAACTCCACAGTAACAGGCGAAGCGTTGCGAACGGGCAGCTCCTTGTCTACATAGCCCACCAGGCGGAATAGCAAGGTATCCCCCACATTTACGCCTGTCAGCATAAACGCACCTTCCGTATTGGTAGATGCAGCGACAGACCTGTTTTTAACACTGACAGTTACACCAGCAAGTGGCCCTTGCTCATCGCTCACCTTTCCATTTATACTCAGCCCTTGTTGCGCAGATAGCGCTACCGGTGCTAGTATAAAGGCAAAAGCCAGAACGGATAAGAGCCACGAATCTTTAAAATTTCGAAAGCGTTTCAACATAGTTCACATGAATTGGATAAGTAATTTAGTCATATTGGATGTTCAGTTACAGCAACTACCTACTGACCAAGCAGGCGGACGCCAGTTCAATTGCATCAAAGAGGTTTCGGTTGGTGATAGTTAAGTACCTCTAACAGTTAAGTATCCCTATGGTATACTGTGTACCCGTTTTCCCGTATGCCAGCATATCAACCTGTAAATAGTTAACCTTATAATTCCTTATTTAGGGGTATAACCTCAATTATTCCTACCACAAAGATACCAGCCGACATTTATGCGGCAACCCGCACCATACTGACGCAACCTGCACCATCCTGCATCAAAACACTAGCTCAGTACAATTACTTATCCGGTTAAGTGGTAAAAAATCAGTTACATTCTTAGTTTGGCGGCAGCGGCGTAAAAACGCAATTTTTATGCGGAAGCAGCATAGATTTAAAGAGGTCAAAAACGAGCGAAGGGTGCCTTACCGCGGCCCGCTTTTGCGGCCGGTAAGGCACCCTTCTATTTGTTGGTTTACGTTAATTAAGCCTTTGGCGCAGCATTCTGTGCCCTAGAGGCATCGAGCGCGATGGCCGACTTGTCGAACCGTATCTTCACGCCCCCACCGACATCCACCAAGAAAGTGGTTTCTGACACCTCAACGATACGCCCATGGATACCGGCCGATGTCACTACCCGATCGTTTTCTTTGAGTTCTTCGATATATTTCTTGTGGTCTTTGGCCTTTTTCATCTGCGGCCTGATCATAAAGAAATAAAAAACCACGATGATCAGGATCATTGGCAAGAACCCCATGATTCCGCCTGCTCCGCCGGAACCACCGGCTTGTAATAAAATTGTTGATGTAATCATTTGTCTATTGTTTGCTTTTGTTTTTCTGTTCTTTGCTTTGTGTTTTTTGCCTTTTGCCTACTGCTTTTTGCTTACGCCTTATTGCCAATCACCCATTATCAATTATCAACTGTCAACTGCTCACTTCTCCACCTCTCCCCGGAGGTGCAATTGGGTATGTTTACTTGCCGCGTTCGAAGTGACGGTTATCATTTTGTGTTGCTTACCCACTTGCCCGGCACTGTTGAAGACCACCTTTACCAAACCCTGTTCGCCGGGAGCAATCGGATTTTTGGAATATTCGGGGGTCGTACAACCGCATGATGCCTGCACGTTCGAGATAATCAACGGCGAGTTACCCGTATTGGTGAAATTGAATTCATGCGTCACTTTTTCACCTTCTTTTACCGTACCGAAATCATAGGCATCCTCGGCCACTTCCAGCACTGCCCCGCTCGAATCAGAACCGGGGATAATTGTTTGCCCTACGGGTTGCTTACCGACCTGTTCCATGGGTATATCGGCGGCCTCTGTTTCCTCACCTTGGTTTTTGCCGTTATTGCATGATGCGAGGAGCGCCATACTTACGAGACATAAAGGGATCCATTTCATGATGCTCAATTTTATAGTTGATGAATGCGTATACTCTTCTAGTTAACAGCGAATGGTACAACTTGTTCTTATTGCATAAGCCCTCTCCCCGACTTCCGTATCCGCCCCGCTACCTGCAATTCATTCAGTATCTTATCCAATACGCCATTGATGAATGTATTGCTTCGGGACGTACTGAATACTTTCGATATTTCAATGTATTCATTGATGGTTACTTTCACCGGGATGGTCGGGAAATTAAGTAACTCACAAATCGCCATGCGCATCAGCAGGTTGTCTAGCAGTGCAATCCGGTCGGACTCCCAATTTTTGGTTTTCGCAGCAATCAATTGCTGGTATTCGTCCGCGTAACGAATGGAATGGGTAAACAGATCGATGATGAATGGCCGATCGTCTTCCCAATTGGGTGTCAAGTCTGCCAATTCGTTTTGCCCCGGCACTTCGCTTGCGAAATTCTTGAGTGTTTTTGCAACCATTGCCTGCAGCACCTCTTTATCTACCTGCCAATTGATAAATTTTTCCTCAAAAACCTGTTCAATCGAAGGTGCTTTAAGGATAATTTTGCGGAAGATGTATTTGATAATTTCCTTCTCGGCCGTGAGCGACCGATCTTCCTGGTTCAGATAGGCAGCATATGCCTCCGTATCTTTCAGCTGGATAAACACCGAGCGCACAATCTCTGGGTCGAAGTTCCAAGACACCTTATAGCGTTTCACATGGTCTCTGTACTGGCTATTGTGCCTCAGGAGCTCAATGAACGTATTCGTATACAGTCGCATATTGGGTGATAGATCAGCCGCCGAGGGAAGGAACTTATTGGCGCGTTCGTCCGCGTCTATTCGCACATAGTCAGATACCTCATCCAAGAGGTTAAGTGCCCAAATATACATTTCATATACTTGGTCGACACTCTTTAGGAGCGCTTTCTCAAACGTGGTGACCCGCTTATCCTCCGATAGTTGGTACGCATACAGCGTCTGTAATACTTTAACCCGCAGGTGCCTTCTGTTTAACATATTGATGTAAAGAACGATTCGATAAAAAATACCGATATCTTGTTTTATTTTATCGCTTAATTTTACGCATATCAGCTATCCGTGCTTCGGCAAGCTGATTTGCGGCCTCATGCGGGGCTATGTTTTCATTCATCGATTTCCGCAACACGGAACGCGTGGTTTCGTAGATGGTTTCAGTGAGCGCGGCCGTACGCGAGGCGTTGTAACCGGCAATCTCCGAATAACAGCTGATCAATCCTCCCGCATTGATGAGGTAATCGGGTGCATAGAGAATATTTTTCTCCATCAGCAACTGGGCATCCTCCGCTTCGTTCCGCAGTTGGTTGTTTGCAGATCCCGCAATAATCTGGCACCTCATTTTGGCAATCGTTTCTTTATTGACCGTTCCGCCCAAAGCACAGGGTGCATATACATCCACATCCAATTCATAGATGTTATTGTTTGCCACTGGCACAGCCTTGTACTTATTTGCCACCTCCACCATACGCTCTTCCACGATGTCGCTCACATATACCTTGGCATTTTCCTCGCGCAGCAATGCAATTAACTGTTCACCTACATTCCCGGCACCCTGCACGGCGATGGTCCGGCCTGCCAGGCTGTCATTGCCATAACGCTCTTTCAGTGAAGCTTTTATACCGTAATATACACCCTTTGCAGTAAATGGTGCCGAATCGCCACTTCCTCCAAGTGATTTTGGTAAGCCCGCGACGCATTCGGTTTCCATCCGTATGAACTCCATATCCCTGGGGGTGGTACCAATATCGAGGGACGCAATGAAGGTGCCGCCCAGTTCTTCAACAAACTGTCCAAACCGCCGGAGCAATGCTTCGTTCTTCTGTGTGCGATGGTCTCCGATTATCGCAGCATTTCCGCCACCGAGGTTCACTCCAGCAACCGCCGCTTTGTAGGTCATTCCCCTCGACAGCCGCAACACGTCGTCGATGGCTTCGTCCGTATGCTGGTAAGGTAGCATTCTAACGCCCCCGATCGCCGGGCCGAGTGTCGTGTCGTGGATGGCAATAACTGCCTGCAGCCCTACGGCCTCATCATTGCAGAAAACAAGTTTCTGGTGGCCGAATTGTGCCATTAACTTAAAGGAAGAATTATCTCTGGTAGGTACGGACATAAAAACAACGATAAGCCGTGTTACGTAATCTGCAATATCGGGGCAAACTTAGCAAAAAAATTATGCATATAATCAACCCCGCGAAACATTTCGTATTTTTGTCAACTATTCAATATGAAAGATCTCGCACACCTCAATAAGTACTTTTACAAATACCGCTGGCGGATGATCCCCGGTGTCATCTTCGTTATCGTATCCAATTATTTCGGTGTATTGCCCGCGCAGGTAATCCGCATTGCCTTCGACTTGGTCAAGGAAAACATTAGTGTATACCGGCTCTTCGACGGGTTCGAGCGACAGCAGTTGGTCTATGAGATTTTCGGCTATTGCCTGCTGCTCTTCGGGGCGCTGGTGCTGCTCCTCGCGCTCATCCGCGGCATCTTCCTTTTCTTGATGCGCCAAACCATCATCCTTACGTCCAGGCACATCGAGTATGATCTCAAGAACGAGATATATAACCATTACCAACAGCTGGATATGGCTTTCTATCGTCGAAACAATACCGGCGATCTGATGAACCGCGTAACAGAAGACGTAAACCGGGTGCGCTCCTACCTTGGGCCAGCCATTATGTATTCCATCAACACCGTCGTGCTTTCCGTAATGGTAATCGCTGCTATGATCAGTGTGAACCCGACGCTTGCGCTGTATGCCCTATTGCCTATCCCCGTACTCTCAGCCATCCTGTTGGTAGTCAACAAAATCATCAACCGGCGTAGTGAGCGTATCCAACGGCAGCTATCTACGCTTTCATCGTTCGTGCAGGAAACCTTTTCGGGTATCCGGGTAATAAAGACCTACAACCGGGAAGCGGATAAGATGGAGCGTTTCACTGACGAGAGCAATACGTATCGGGATACCTCGTTGGCACTGGTGAAAACCGAAGCCATCTTTTTTCCACTCATCCTGCTGTTGATCGGGCTGAGTACCGTTATCACGGTTTATGTGGGTGGTCTAGAGGTGGCCAAAGGCACCATCACCGCGGGGAACATCGCCGAGTTTGTTATCTATGTAAATCAGCTGACCTTCCCGGCCATGGCGCTCGCGTGGGTAACGTCGCTCATCCAGCGGGCTGCGGCATCGCAGAAGCGCATCAATGAATTCCTCCGCACGCAGCCCGAAATCCAATCGGACGCAACCGGAACTTTCCATGCCGCCGGCCACATCCAATTCGAGCGGATCAGTTTCACGTATCCCGATACCGGCATCCAAGCACTCAACGATGTATCATTCGAAGTAAAACCGGGCGAAGTGCTTGCCATCATCGGCAAGACGGGGTCCGGCAAGTCCACGCTGGCCAACCTCCTCATGCGGATGTACGATGTGGAGGCAGGAGCGATCCGTGTAGACGGCCATGATATCCGGGATTTGCCCTTGCAAGCATATCGCAGCCAGATCGGCTTCGTACCACAGGATGTGTTCCTTTTTTCAGAAACCATTACCAATAACATTGCTTTTGGGCTCGATACCGCCGAGAGCGACGAGGTGAAAAGTGCCGCACGGCAAGCTGCGGTGTACCATAATATTGCGGCGTTCGAAAAGGGTTTCGAAACCACCATTGGCGAGCGGGGTATCACTCTTTCGGGCGGCCAGAAGCAACGGGTTTCCATCGCGCGCGCGCTCATCAAAAAGCCGCAGATACTGATCTTCGACGACTGCTTATCGGCGGTGGACACCAAAACTGAAGAAGAAATCCTCCGCAACCTCAGCGTGGCCATGGCTGGTAAAAGTACCATCTTCATTGCCCACCGTGTGTCTACCATCAAAAATGCCGACCATATCCTTGTTCTGGACCAAGGGCGGGTAATTGAACAGGGCGGCCATGAGGAATTACTGGCGATGGGCGGCAGCTACCACGAGCTATACGAAAAACAACTGCTGGAAGAAGCCGTATAAAAAAAACCACCAGCCGGCATTCGACTAGTGGTTTTCTTCAACCTATATCGATTAACTCTTAGGCTTCTTTACCGCCGTCAAGCTCGTCTTGCCATTTCTTCAGCTCGTCAAACTTACCATCGGCAGCGAGCTTCGCTTGCTCGGGCCACGTATCGGTTACAGCCGTATTGAATTGATCACCGGCTTCAGCTAACGTTGCCTTCAACTCCTCGGCCGATTTAGCGGCTACACTGGCAAAATCAGTTAAGCCAGCCGCAGTCAGTACCTCGGCAATTTTCGGACCAACGCCTTCGATAATCGTCAGGTCATCCCCTTTGGCTTTCGCTGCCTTCCTAGGTGCTGCTTTCTCCTTCTTTTCCGCTTCCTTGTTTTCTGCTGCAACAGGTGTTTCTTTCACTTCAGCATTTGCCGGCTTCGCCTTCTTGGCTACTGGCTTCGCTGGGGCGTTAGCTTTCGGTTTAGCTACGGCCACGGTTTCCTCCTCAAACGGCAATACCGAAACAAATGATTTGTTGTTGGCTTTCTTGCGGAATACAACCTTACCATCGAT
>NZ_DATMFT010000008.1:0-16772 GCF_035556095.1 Parapedobacter sp.
TCCTGGTGCCTATATCGGCGGTGATCACCTCTTCCCTTACCGAACAGAGCAGTTAAGCCCGCCAGAGCCGATGGTATTGCCGTAAAAGGCGTGAGAGTAGGTCGGCGCCAAAACCCTTCAAAAGCCCCCGGGACAACAGTCACCAGGGGCTTTTTTTTTGACCAATACCTAAACACCAATGGAAAGACCATAAAGCAGGGCTAAAATAGCTTCTGTATTTACAATAGTTCATTATTACCGGTCAAAATCATATCTTTAGCGCTTTAACTTTGCACCATATAACAGTTAGGCGCCATGGCATTGGAATATCGGTTTATAGGTTTCGTTTCAGTTACACTTGCCGTAGTACTGGTAACGGCTTGTAACCAAACGCAGAAAGCGGAGCAGGTCGCGGGGGGTACTGATGTAGATAGCGCGGCGACGTGTGTCTCGCATGGAATTCCGTCGCGTGCTGCCGCAATTGCGGAGTCTGAGAAAAAGCATACATTTCTTGGCGCTGATGATGCGGCCATGGTTTATATCCAGGGCGGTACCTTTCTGATGGGGACCGCGGACTTTGCCGACGCAAGCCCAGTACATGAAGTCGCAGTAGATGGTTTCTGGATGGATGAACATGAAGTGACCAACGCCCAATTTGCACGATTCGTAGCTGCAACGGGTTATCAAACCGTGGCCGAACGTCCATTGGATCCGAAAGATTTCCCCGATGTGCCACTTGATGCATTACAGCCCGGCTCGGCGGTATTCACACCTCCGAATCAGGCGGTGGGCCTGGCTAATCACCTCCAATGGTGGCGTTATGTCAACGGCGCCAGTTGGAGGCATCCCGAGGGCCCGGGCAGTGGCATCCGGGACCGCGAAAGCGAACCGGTTGTACATATCGCGTATGAAGACGCGGCGGCTTTTGCGAAATGGGCAGGCAAGCGGCTTCCTACTGAGGCTGAGTGGGAATACGCTGCCAGGGCAGGTCATTCCAACAGTACGTATTACTGGGGCAACGACCTCAAACCCAAAGGGCAATGGGTAGCCAACGTATATCAGGGCAACTTCCCGGTAGAAGATAAAGGAGAGGATGGTTATAAAGGCGTTGCCCCGGTCAAATCATATCCGCCTAACGCTTGGGGCCTGTATGATATGGACGGGAACGTATGGGAGTGGTGCTCGGATTATTATCGCCCTGATTATTACAAAAATAGTCCTTCTGCGAATCCGAATGGGCCCACGGATAGTTACGATCCCATGGAACCAGGAGCGGTGAAGCGTGTGCAGCGTGGCGGGTCTTTCCTTTGCAACGAACAGTATTGTGAGCGCTATATCGCGGGTAGCCGTGGGAAAGGAGAAATCAGTAGTGGGAGTAATAACCTCGGTTTCCGGTGCGTGAGTGACCAGCCACCCCCATCATCGGATTAACTTCCCTCTTAAGTCACTCGCCGAGGTGCTCGCTGCATGCTGTCAGCTGGAAAAACTGGTGGATGTGTTGAAACTGGCGGCTTAGCTCCACCGCACGGCCGAATACCAACAGTACTGGTCCTGTGTTATCGATCTCCTGCTCTTCGGCGACCTCCGCAATGGTATTGACGATGCCGATAGCCACTCTTTCATTTGCCATGGAGCCGTTCTGGATGATTGCAACAGGTAAACGCCCTTTTCCGGCTGCTTGATAAAGTGCAACGATTTCTGGCAACTTGTCGAAACCCAATAAAACCACCACTGTCGCACGGCTTTGCGCGGCATCTTTTAACTCTTCTGAAAGGTTGCCCTCATCGTCTGAACCGGCAAGGATCCATAAGCTATCACTTAGGCCCCGATGGGTTACCGGAATGCCCTGGAGACCGGGTACGGAGATGGCACTTGAAATTCCGGGTACAACCGAGGTTTCTATACTATAGGAGGCGGCGTAATCCAGCTCCTCGTATCCACGACCGAAAACAAACAGATCCCCTCCCTTCAGCCGGACGACATGACCGAAATTCAAGGCATAATCAACCATTAACTGGTTGACGACATCTTGGGAAAAGTTTTCGTCTCCGGATGGGTTCCCGACATATACCTTGATGGCCTCCGAAGGCGCGTATGCCAGCAGCTCCTCATTGACCAACGCATCGTAAAGGATGACGTTTGCCGTTTTCAGTGCCTTGATCCCTTTTAAGCTGATTAAATCCGGGTCTCCGGGCCCCGCACCCACCAATGTGATTTTGGGATCTACATATTGCTTCTTTAAAAAAGATTCCTTTACCATATCGCTGACGTATTATTAATGCCGCTACAAATATATATAATATCTACCTTTTTTGTAGTATTTAATTTAAAACAAATTATTCCGATTTTTAGTTATCTGAATATCAATGAAATGCCGTATATCTCGGCCGCTAGGTTGATCCAGAGAAAATCCGTATACATGCAAATAGATTACCTAAAAGCTCAATTATTCTTGCAATCGCCTCCATCTACAGATCAAACTATATATATTTACCTTTTGATAAACCGATTTCGTTATGGCAAGTTTCGATAGTAATAACAACCGCATAACTCCCATTTGGTTAGTAGCGTTTTTGGCCATGGCCGCGTGCGATGGGCCCAACGGCCAAATGCAGAATGAACCTGCACCTTACGGGCCGATACCAACGGAAGCACAGTTAAATTGGCACGAAATGGAGCTATATTGTCTTATTCACTTCACTCCCACCACCTTTCAAAACAAGGAGTGGGGTTTTGGCGATGCACCAGCCAATTTATTCAATCCGCAACATTTCGACGCCGGCCAAATTGCCGCCGCAGCCAAATCAGCCGGATTCAAGGGATTAATATCGGTGGCGAAACACCACGATGGATTTTGCCTTTGGCCCACCAAAACCACCGACTATAACATTTCAAACAGCCCATGGCGCGACGGGCAGGGAGATATGGTGAAGGAGTTTATGGAAGCTACACGCAAACAGGGAATGCAGTTTGGTGTATACGTATCGGCATGGGACCGCCATGATGCGGAGTATGGCAATGAAAAATACGCTGACGCTTATCGTGAGCAATTGCGTGAATTGTACAGCGGTTATGGCGAGTTGTTCACCAGCTGGCATGACGGTGCAAACGGAGGTGACGGATACTACGGTGGGGCCAATGAAATGCGCCGTATCGACCGGTCCAGTTACTACCAATGGGAAGAAAGGACATGGTCCATTACCCGTGACATGCAGCCTATGGCTGTTATTTTCAGTGACATTGGCCCGGATATCCGCTGGGTAGGTAATGAAAAGGGCATCGCCCCCGAAACTTCGTGGGCGACGTTCACTCCAATTGGTCCCGAAGGCGGAAAGGCTGCTCCTGGGCATGTGGATGACCGTTTTCTAGGTAGCGGGCAGCGCGATGGGAAATTTTGGATTCCCGCGGAATGTGATGTCCCGCTTCGGCCCGGCTGGTTTTACCATCCCGAGCAGGACCATCAGGTAAAAACCCCCGATCAGCTTTTCGACTTGTACCTCAAGAGTGTGGGGCGCGGAGCAGCACTGAATCTGGGTCTAGCACCGAATACCGAAGGCCTGCTTCATCCTGCTGATGTGGCTTCCTTGGAGGCTTTCGGCAAAAAGCTGATGGAGACATTCGGCATAAACCTGGCAACGGGTGCTCAGTTCGAGCCATCTAATACCCGTGACAATGACACCCGACACTTTGGCCCGAACAACCTTCTTGATGACGATCGCTACAGCTACTGGGCAACCGATGACGACGAAACATCGCCCGAATTGGTAGTCGACCTAGGGGGAGGGAAGACGTTCGACCTGATCCGCCTACGCGAAAACATCAAGCTCGGTCAACGACTGGATAGTGTGTGGGTAGACACCTGGGAAGAAGGGGGGTGGATTCCCATTGCCCATGCAACCAGTATCGGTTCCAGCCGGATTATTCCGTTGGCCGAACCGATAACGGCCCAGCGCCTGCGCTTACGTTTATTTGCTCCGGTCCCGGTGGCTTTAAGTGATTTCGGGTTATTTAAGACAGCCCGCTCGAATGATGTCAACAACGGGCAGGAGCGAAATGGCGTAGCCCGGGCACATTGGCAGATTATCGAAAATAAGTTCGAAGGAGGAGATCCTGCACTGGCTGTCGATGGTCGGAAGGAGACATTCTGGCTCACCACAGACGCGGATCTACCCCAATGGATAACCACGGACATGGCAGACACGCTTACCCTTACTGGCTTCAGTTATCTCCCCAGGCAGGACGGTGATGCGACAGGACAGATTAGCCGATACGCACTGGCCGTCAGCATTAATGGAAACACATGGCAAGCCATTTCGACCGGTGAATTTGCCAACGTTGCTGCTAACCCCGTGATGCAATATGTGGCTTTTGCTAATGCGGTGAAGGCCAGGTATTTCCGGTTTACCGTTGAAGCCGTCGCAAGCACGACGGGCGATCGATCCCAGGTAGCTATCGCGGAATTTAATATGTATGCCGAAGACGAGGCGGGTAACGACGCAGGACCAACACCATGAGAGGGATCGGATGTATTGCGTTATGTTGCGGTCTCCTTTCCTCCGTACAGGCGCAGGAGCCATTACGGCTGTGGTACGACCGTCCTGCGATGGCGTGGGAAGAAACGTTGCCACTTGGAAATGGCCGTTTGGGCATGATGCCTGACGGCGGCATCCTGGATGAGACGATTGTACTGAATGATATTACCCTTTGGTCTGGTAGTAAGCAGGATCCGAATAATTATGGCGCCTACCAAAGCGTAGCGCCTATTCAACAACTGTTACTTGAGGGACGGAATAACGAAGCGGAACAGTTGGTTAATGCTAATTTTGTGTGTGCGGGAGCGGGGAGCGGCCATGGGGCGGGGGCCCATGTACCCTATGGTTGCTTTCAGACGTTGGGCGAACTCCGCATCCGCTATGAGCACCAACAAAGCGAGGTCGACCACTACCGGAGGCAGCTTGATTTGCCTACCGCTACCGCAGAAACATCTTATATCGCGGAAGGAGTTACCTATCGCCGTGCGTATTTCACGTCTTTTGACGGCGATGTAGGGATCATCCGTCTCTCTGCCGATGCTGGTGGCGCATTGAATTTTACAGTGACCCTAGATCGGGAGGAAGGCGCACAGCGTCGGTCGGTTGGTGACGAATTGCAACTTTTCGGTGCATTGGATGATGGCCGTGGGGGCATAGGGATGCGTTACCTGGCGCGTGTCCGTATCCAGCACACCGGAGGCGAGCTGGTCACCGAGGGCAATGCGCTGAAGCTCGTTGGCGCGGATGAAGCGATTATTTATTTTTCGGCAGCGACGGATTTCAGGGGGAATGCTCACGAACAGCAGACTGCCCAGTTGATGGAAAAGGCCTTGAAGACACCTTATCAGGTACAGCGAGCCAATCATATTTTGGCTTTCCAACGGCTATTTAATCGGGCGTCACTGCACATTGCAGGGCACGGAACAGCAGGCATCCCAACGGACCAGCGGTTGAAAAGATTCTTCGACGACCCCACGAGTGACAACGCCCTCCCGGTGTTATATTTTCAATACGGGCGGTACCTCAGCATCTGCAGTACCCGGCCGGGACTATTGCCGCCCAACTTGCAAGGGCTTTGGGCGCATCAGGTGCAGACTCCTTGGAATGGTGACTATCACCTCAACATCAATGCGCAGATGAACCACTGGCCGCTGGAAGTGGGGAATTTGCCAGAACTGCATGAGCCTTTTATCGACATGATCAAGTCGATCGCCGAAGAAGGAAAGAAAACAGCTAAGGCATATTACAACGCTCCGGGGTGGGTGTGCTACATGATGACTAACGTATGGGGCTACTCGGCGCCAGGCGAGCAGGCTTCCTGGGGCGCCAGTACGGCCTCCGGTTGGTTATGCAATCACCTGTGGGAACACTTCCTCTTCACCATGGACACAACCTATCTGAAAGAAGTTTACCCCATACTACGTGATGCCGCAGTGTTTTATCATCACACATTGATAAAAGAACCTCGCCACGGTTGGTTGGTTACGGCACCTTCAGTTTCGCCGGAAAACGCGTTTCTGATGCCCGATGGCAAACGGGCCAGCGTGGTGATGGGGCCGACCATCGATAACCAAATCGTGAGGGAATTATATGGTAATGTGATTGCTGCAGCGGACTTATTGAACATGCGTGATGCATTTGTAGATACGTTGGCGGATCATTTGAAAGCGCTGCCCCCACCGGTACGGATTGGCCCCGATGGACGGGTGATGGAATGGCTGGAAGCGTATGAAGAGCCGGAGCCTCAACATCGGCACGTGTCGCATTTATACGGATTATATCCCGGGACATTCATTTCGCCGCAGACCACGCCCGAATGGGCGGCGGCGGCGAGGAAGACACTACAAGTGCGGGGAGACGGGGGCACGGGGTGGAGCCGTGCATGGAAGATATTGTTTTGGGCCAGGTTACAGGACGGAAACCATGCATTGGAGATTCTGAAGCAGCTGCTGCGACCCGCATTTGACGGTGAAACAACCTATGGAGGAGTCAACGCCGGCACATACCCTAATCTCTTTTGTGCCCATCCGCCTTTCCAAATTGACGGGAATTTCGGTGGTACTGCCGGTATCGCGGAAATGCTATTACAAAGCCATGCTGGTTTTATCCATTTGCTACCGGCACTGCCCGACGCGTGGAAAGACGGGGAAGTAAAGGGTTTAAAAGCCCGGGGAAATTATACCGTCGATATTACCTGGCGGGACGGTAAAGTAGTAAAATACGATGTGCATTCACCCTTAGAAACACCTATAGATGTACTGGTAAATGGGAAGCTCGTAACCGTGCCGACCGATAACTGACTTAAAGTGCTGTCAATAGATTTTTCCACCCTACCAAATCGCCAATGATTCTTTCGAGCTCCGACGCAGCTATGCGCTCCTGCTCCATGCTATCGCGGTGGCGAAGTGTGACGGTGTCGTCTTCCAGCGATTGGTAGTCCACGGTGATACAGAATGGTGTTCCGATGGCATCTTGGCGACGATAGCGCTTGCCAATGGAGTCCTTCTCGTCATACTGAACATTGTAGTCGATTTTCAACCGATTGAGGATTTCCCTAGCTTTGTCTGGTAGTCCGTCCTTTTTGGTCAACGGAAGTATTGCTGCCTTCACAGGTGCCAGGGTTGGGTGAAAATGGAGTACCGAGCGGGCATCTTTTTTGTCCGCCGTACTCAGGTCTTGTTCCTCAAAGGAATTACATAATACGGTAAGAAACAATCGATCGAGTCCGATAGACGTTTCAACGACATACGGGACATAGTTCTGATTGATTTCCGGATCAAAATATTGGAGCTTTTTACCCGAATATTTTTGGTGTTGGGTCAGGTCAAAATCCGTACGGGAATGGATTCCTTCCACTTCTTTGAATCCGAACGGAAATTCGTACTCGATATCGACCGCAGCATTGGCATAGTGCGCCAATTTCACGTGGTCGTGGAAGCGGTATCTGGCTTGGTCACCACCGATGGCCAAGTGCCATTTCAAACGCGTTTCTTTCCATTTGCTATACCATTCGAGTTCGGTGCCGGGCCGTACGAAAAACTGCAGCTCCATCTGCTCGAACTCGCGCATACGCATGATAAACTGGCGGGCGATAACCTCATTACGGAATGCTTTCCCGATTTGTGCAATACCAAACGGCACCTTCAGCCGTCCGCTCTTCTGTACATTCAGAAAGTTAACGAAAATACCTTGGGCGGTCTCCGGTCTTAAATAAACAGTCTCCGCGCCTTCAGCCGAAGCGCCCATTTGGGTGGAGAACATGAGGTTAAACTGACGCACCTCGGTCCAGTTCTTGGTGCCCGATATCGGGCAAACGATGTTGTGCTCTTCGATGATGGCTTTCAGGCGCGGAAGATCATCGTCATTCAACGCCGCATCGAGGTCGGCCTGTAATTGCTGGGCTTTATCGGTTTTCCCGTCGGCCTCGTAGCGCGTAATTTTATCTTCGATCAGTTGGTCGGCACGATAACGTTTTTTGGAATCCTTGTTATCGACCATGGGGTCATTGAACCCATCCACATGCCCTGAGGCTTTCCACGTGGTGGGGTGCATAAAGATGGCGGCGTCGATACCCACGATATTCTCATGGAGCTGTACCATGGCTTTCCACCAATACAATTTGAGGTTATTTTTAAGCTCTGCGCCTAACTGGCCGTAATCATAGACAGCGCTGAGGCCGTCGTATATTTCGCTTGAAGGGAACACAAACCCGTATTCCTTTGCGTGTGAAACTACCTGCTTGAAGAAGTCGTCCGTCTGTTTGCTCATAAGGGGGCAAACATAGCTAAAAAGCCACTGATATGCAAACAGCAAAAACCCCCTAATGCAGGTCCCCTTCCCGCTTATTCGCTTCGTAGATGCGGACCATAATCAAAAAATACGAAAGCAAGAGCGGGCCATATACCAAGCCCATCATGCCGAACAGCGGAATACCGATAATGACGCCCACCACAGTGATAATGGGATGGATATCACCCACTCTTTTGGCGATGACCAGACGCAGCACATTGTCGATATTGATTACCACCACAAAGCCATAGATCAGCAGACCGATGGCTGCCCAGTTCTCCCCTTGGGTAAATGCGTAGACCGCCGCAGGAACGAAAATAAGTGGTGGGCCGAGCAGCGGCACGAATGAGAGAATGGCACAGATGACACCCCAAAACAGGGCGTCTTGGAAACCGAACATCCAAAAGCCCAACGCCAGTGTACCGCCTTGTACCAACGCGATGAATGTTTGGCCGATTACATTGGAATAGGTAATGTTACGGAGTTCATGGCCGAAGCGGATCGCATTTTCCACCTTAAACGGCGAATACCGGAGTAGACCACGTTCAAAGCTCCTGAAGTTAACAAAAAGGAAATACAGGAGAAAGTACATAACGGTGATATCCAGGAATAGGCTTGCGGCGCCACTGAGCAGCGATGTGAACATTCCGCCGAAATAGGTGGCGCTTTTTTCCAACTGCTCCCGGATCAAGTCTGGCTTGCCCAGTTTGTCTCCGGCATATGCATTGATGGTGTCAACCGTGTTCTTTATCCAATCGGGGTTTTTTATCAAATTCACGATCTTGTTGGTGAGCATCGTCCCTATCCCTAAAAAAGGAAGAACGATGATCAGGAACGACAATACAATGATGGTTACGGCGGCAAGGGGCCTCTGCCATTTGAGCTTTTCTACCAGCCAGATATTCATCGGCCGGAATATGGTATACATCACCATGGTGCCCAGCAGTGCCCCGATGATTCCACGCACGGCGAACGCGATTACTGCACCGAGTAAAATCAGCAGTATTAAGGTAATGACATTACGTTCCTTTTGGGTAAATACGGAGTAAGACATGGGTGGTTAGAAATTTGGTTTTCGTTTCTCCAAAAAAGCGGCGACTCCCTCCTTGAAGTCCGGTGTGCCGAAACACCGGCCAAACGCTTCAATTTCAGCTTCGAAACCCGTACGGGTATCTCCGAGACCTGCGTTTATGGCTTTGATTGCCGCGGCTACGGCGCTTGGCGAGCGTGATGCGATGCGACGTACGATCCGTTCTGCTTCCGCAAGCAATTCCTCCGGTTCAACGACGTGGGTTAAGATACCATAATCAAGCGCTTGGGTTGCTGTAATCATATCGCCGGTCAGGATCATTTCGAGGGACCGCCCACGTCCCACCAACTGCGTAAGGCGCTGCGTACCGCCATACCCAGGTATCAGTCCGAGTGACACTTCCGGTAAACCGAGCTTCGCATCGCTTACAGCCAGACGGATATGGCAGGCCAAGGCCAGTTCGAGACCCCCACCAAGTGCAAACCCGTTGATAGCAGCCACTACCGGTTTGGTGGCATGGTGTATCAAGTCGAATACGCTGGTTTGCCCCTCGCGCGCGAGCGCCTGCCCCTGGTCGGCGTTGAATGAAGCGAATTCGGCAATATCTGCTCCTGCTACGAAAGCCTTTTCCCCCGCACCGGTCAGCACGATACCCCGCACCGTATCCGAGGCTAATGCTGCCGTAATGGCGTTATGCAGTTCGGCCAAGGTGGCTTTATTTAAGGCATTCAATTTTTCTTCCCGGGCAATGGTGATGCGCCGGATGTGCCCGGTATCTTCGACGTGCAAGTTTTGATAAGTCATAATTAGAAGTCTACTTTAACGCTAAAACGAATCCCTCCTTTATCGATATCGGGATGGTTAAGGTACGACAATCGCCGTACATATTCCACACGCAATACATTCAAAATATTTTCGAAGCCCGCGCTGGCCTCCATATAAGGCCTGCGGCCCATGATGAACGTTGTCCGGTTGCCATTGGCATCTGTGGGGAGCAGGTAAACAGCGGGGTTGTTCTCGGGCCGGTTCTCGGGCCGTACATTGCCGTAAAGCAACTTGAAGCCGACGACTTCGCGTATTTTCAATCGTTTTAAAAGTGGAACCTTATTTAATATAAAACCGTGAAGGCGGTGTTCGATATGCAGTTTGATGTATTGATCGTTTACAAACTCCAGGTCGTTCATCAGTGCATAGGCATCTTGTGACAATGCGTACGTTTTACTGGCATAAGGAATATCGAGCAATGGAAACGGTACAGTTCCGAACAGGTAGCCGGTGGTGAGGTTGATATCAGCCAGCCCTAACTGCGAAAGGAATAGGCGTTTGGAAATGCCCAGCCGTAGGGCATGGAAGCTGTACGCTCCGCCAAGGGGTCCTTTCAGCCCTATATTGTAACGCAGGTTGAATATGGGGTACTCGTTAATGATGGGTGTCCGTTCCAGGTTCCGTTGGAAAAATGCTTCATGGGGAGCCCATCGAAGGTCGAAGACCAGCTCCGATGTACGCAATGTACTTATCGTATCGGGACTGGTTGCGGCGGTGATGAAATGAAGGTTCGCGGCGGGGTCTTCCCGTTGTGAAACGAAAGCGGTCTGGAGCATGAAATGGTTCCCGAACTCTACGACATGGCTAAGTTTCCATACGTTGAAATAACTCCATTTATCCTGCTTATCACTGCGGAACGAGCGGATAAAGCTATCGCCATTGCGGAATCCCAACAGTTGCCCGGGTTCCCGCGCATCGTGCTGGTAGGTGAGCTGCATATAATGGGCAGGGTATTCGCCAACCCTTCGCTGATTGAGCGCGTGAGCCACACTGCCGTAGAACTTCAATTGCTTATCTGTGGTTCCATAGGCGGTGTAAGCCTCTGCATAAACTTTTTTTGAGAGCTCGGGAGTGGTCCGTCCACCGATACGTATACGGTTTCCTTCAAGATCGTTGAAACTATAGGTATACTCCACGGGTCCGAACTCCACCGGACCAGCATTGACATAGCTTTGTGAAAGCAGGTACCCCAGCTTTAATGTCCGCCTGAATGAGCGGTTGTCTTGCAGGCTGTCCAGGTTGGCATAGGTGTTTGCCTCCACGGTAGTTAGTGCCAGGGGTCGCATATTATCCCAGTATGCGGCGGATCGATCATCGGCACCCTCCGCCATCGTCGGTTGTGAGCCATCAAAAACAGTTGCCGGTATGGTGGTTTCGGTATCATACCCCGAATATACCAATGTTCGCTGACCGAAGGCACCGCCCTCACTTCCTTGCAGTCCGAAGTTGATTTTCATATCGGAAAATGCAGGAAGGTACACACCATTATCGTGGCGATCGAAGCGGAGCGATAGCGTAAGGTCATTCACCCAATTGAGGTTTGCCCGTTGGTCTATCCGGATGTCGGCACGGCGTATGCCGTAATTCCCATCTAGTGTGATGTGTAACCTACCTGAGAATAACCGATCTGTTTCGTTCCTTGGCACGAACGTTAGTTCAACAAATTGGCCTTCGGGAGCGGAAATGGTGTCAGTGATAAAGAATTTGTAAAATAAAGGTGCTGCGTCGGCCGTTGGACTTAGAAAAGGCTTATTTAAGATCAACACGTTGTTTTCATAAATATCCACATCGGTGTAGATAAAATTGAAATACGTTTGGATGTTCTCGTTATTGACGTACCGCGCATCAAGTTCGGTTTTCTTGTTGCCGGTGACCACTGTTTTGGTGGCCTTCGGATAGAGGCGCCGGTATTGCTTGGATAGGTTTTCCTCCAGGTATATCGGCAATAGCGAGCGACCCGGTACCAGGGTTGTGTCCACGTTCTCAAATGCAAATCGGTAGCCCCGCGTGAGCGCATTGTTGGTGACAAATTTGGGCACATTACTTACAGCCACCATGGTTTTTTCATAGGCATCGAACGATACGTGGTCAAAACGAGTCAGTCGGTTCGCCCCTTTATGTTCGATGACTTTCCGTATGAGTTCCACAGCGGGATTATTCCGGTTGCGGTATTTCCCTTTGCCGCTGACGACTACTTCGTCAAGTGCCTTGAAATCTTCTTCCAATTCCACATCGATGGTTTGTGAGGTATCGGGGTCCAGCCATTTGGTAACCGTTTTATACCCCAGTGCGGTAAATTGAATCGCTGTGGCCTTCGGAGTCGGTGTTATGGTATAGTTTCCCGAGCTGTCGGTCGACGTGCCCTTCTCCGTGTGCAGCAAAGCTACAGTGGCGCCCGGAATGCCCTCATGGGTGGCTGCATCGGTCACCTTACCGCGAATAGTCGGCTGTGCTGAAAGGGATGAAAAGGTGATTATCCCCATCAACAACAACGTTCCTTTGAAAGCAGTGGATCGTATTCTCATAGCAGCACATTCCGTTTCATACCTAACGAGTATAAACGTTCACAAGATACAATTTGTTGGGAAGTTTAAGAACTGTTGTGAATTTTGAGTTGACTCGATCCGGCTATATGGTATATAGAAGAAAATTATCTAAGTTTGTCCATTAATTTCTATAGATGACCATCCATAAAGAAGGATATACCAGCATAGCCATTGTGGTCTTGGTGATTTTCGTCGCCAATGCACTGGTCCATTACTTTGTATCGGACAATTCGTTTGTTGTGTGGGCGACCTATTCCCTTTCGCTCTTGTTGTTTATAACCGTTTTGCAGTTTTTCCGAAATCCTCGGCGGCGCATTATTACCGATGAAAACGTCATTCTTTGCCCGGCGGACGGGAAGGTAGTCGTGATTGAAGAAACCGAAGAAACGGAATATTTCCACGATAAGCGGTTACAGGTGTCTATTTTCATGTCGCCTGTGAACGTTCACATCAACCGTAATCCTGTGGGCGGAAAGGTTACCTTTTTCCGTTACCACGCTGGGAAGTACCTGGTGGCTTGGCACCCCAAGTCGTCAACGCTCAACGAGCGGACCAGCATTGCTGTGCAGACAGCAACCGGTAAAGAAATCCTATTCCGCCAAATAGCGGGAGCCATGGCGCGCCGCATCGTTTGGTATGTAGAGGAAGGCTCCACGGTTACACAAGGGGAAGAGTTCGGGTTTATCAAATTCGGTTCGCGTGTGGATGTTTTCCTTCCCTTGGGCACAAAAGTGGACGTTAGCATTGGGGATAAGGTCTCCGGTGGTCTAACAGTCCTTGGTCGTTTTGACTAGTGAAATGTTCATGCAATGAGGTTTATCCTGCTTGTTTTCATTAACGCGTGTGCAGTGGGCCTATCTATTGCCTGCGTGAATTTTTATTTCCAACACAGTTGGCAGCATTTCCTTGTTACGTTCATCATCTCATTCGCCATCAGTTTTTTAACGTTCTACTATTTGTTTCAGCGTTATATTTACGGCAAAATAAAGCTCATCTATAAGTTAATCCATAATTTGAAATTGGGCAAAGACCTTAAAGATGCCTTGGGAGAGAAAATGAGCGACGATCCAATCAACGATGTGGAGCAACAGGTAAGGGGCTGGGCAAAGGAGAAAAAGAAAGAAATAGATCGGTTGAAAGAGCAGGAGCGGTTTCGCCGGGAGTTCCTCGCCAACGTGGCTCATGAATTTAAAACACCGTTGTTTGCCCTCCAGGGTTATGTCGACGCATTGCAGGATGGGATGATGCAGGAGGACGTAGCGATGGCGACGCAGTTTTTGAAGAAAGCGTCTTCGAACCTTGACCGGCTATCGTTTTTGATAAAGGACCTTGATGAAATATCGAAACTAGAAAGTGGACAGGTGCCAATCAATTACCAAAAATTTGACCTTGTCTTATTGGTTAAGGAGGTGCTCGATTCGATAGAGGATAAGGCATCGGCACATCATATTGGGCTGGTATTTAAAGAGAAGTACCAATATCCCACCATGGTAAGGGCCGATCGCGAGAAAATACGTCAAGTATTCGTAAACCTTATCAGCAACTCCATTAAATATGGTAAACGGGGCGGCCATACCGATGTTAGGATCTATGAACTGTTTGAAACGGTATTGGTGGAGGTGACCGATGACGGCATCGGGATTGAAGAGAAAAACCTACCGCGGATTTTTGAGCGGTTTTACCGGACGGATAAAAGCAGGTCGCGGAAAATAGGTGGTTCGGGTTTGGGGTTATCCATCGTGAAACATATCATCGAAGCACACCGGCAAACCATCAATGTGCGTAGTACAGAAGGTGTGGGAACCACTTTTGCGTTTACGTTGGAGAAGGTTAAACCATCGATATAGATTTTTTTTTCGGTGACGGCTATACAAAAAAGTATTGTTAATTAACATTAAGTTAACATTGGCGTCATATTTTTGCATAAATATTATTCCTTATGTCGCTCAATAGCATATTCCAGTATTTCGTTCCTAAAGACAAGAAGTTCTTTCCGTTGTTTGAACAGGCAAGCAGCAATCTCATTGATATGGCAAAGCTGCTAAACGAGCTGGTAAATCTTACCGACCCCGCCAAACGGAAGGAAATATGCAGGAAAATCGAAGACTTGGAGCATCGTGGGGATGATATTTCCCATCAAATCCATTTGGAATTGGGTAAAAACTTCATCACGCCGTTTGACAGGGAAGATATCCATACGTTGACAAGTTCATTGGATGACGTAGCCGACTTCATACACGGGGCGTCCAACCGCATTGATTTATATAAGGTGGAGCAGATAACCGAACCCATCATCGAAATGGCCGATTTGATTTTGGAGGCGACGGAAGATGTGGCTAAGGCGGTTCACGAACTGCGGAACCTGAAAAACATCCGAAACATCACGGACTCCTGCGTGCGTATTAATAGCATCGAGAACAAAGCGGATTATATTTTCGATAAGGCGGTGGGTGAGCTATTCGAGTTCGAGAAAGATGCCATTGTATTGATTAAGTATAAAGAAGTGCTATCTGCTATGGAAACCGCTACCGACAAGTGTGAGGACGTGGCCAATGTATTGGAAAGCATTTTAGTGAAAAACGCCTAGTCTCTTATGATCAGCACGCTATTGGTCGTTGTTATCGTCCTCGCTATCGCATTTGATTATATCAATGGCTTTCACGATGCAGCCAATTCGATTGCCACGATCGTGTCTACCAAAGTTCTGTCACCGTTCCAGGCCGTACTTTGGGCGGCGACATTCAATTTTGCCGCATATTTTTATTTCACCGACCACAAAGTGGCCAATACCATCGCGAAGACGGTGCTTGAGGAGTATATTACCTTAGACGTGATTCTTGCCGGGCTAGTGGCGGCAATTGGTTGGAATCTATTTACGTGGTATTATGGCGTACCTTCAAGTTCGTCGCATACACTGATAGGAGGGTTTGCGGGAGCGGGCATGACGCATGCGTTTATTTTAGGTGACAATGTGATCGAGGCGATCAACCTGAATGCAACCTTGAAAATCATTTCATTCATCGTGTTGGCTCCGGCAGTAGGGATGATTATTGCGGTTATCATCACACTGATCATCATTAACATATCCAAGCGGGCTAAGCCGTCTGTAGCGGAGTGGTGGTTTAAGAAACTACAATTGGTTTCGTCTGCCGCCTTGAGCTTTGCCCATGGCGGCAATGATGCGCAGAAAGTAATGGGCATCATCTTCGTGGCCATGGTTGCCGGGGGGTACTTGCAATCGGGTGATCACATGCCCGAATGGATACCGTTGGCGTGCTATTCGGCCATCGCGCTGGGGACAATGAGCGGAGGATGGAAAATCGTGAAAACGATGGGTACGAAAATCACCAAGGTAAATGCCTTGGAAGGTGTGGGAGCGGAAACGGCAGGTGCGATTACGCTTGGGATAACCGAACATTTCGGTATCCCTGTGTCTACAACCCATACCATTACCGGGTCCATCATTGGTGTCGGCGTGGTGAAACGGGTGTCGGCCGTCAGGTGGGGAGTTACCATTAGCCTGTTATGGGCATGGGTGCTTACTATTCCCGTGTCGGCAATATTGGCAGGTGTTACCTATACTATTATCCACTATCTCTTTTAAGTATCTGGCATTCGCCTTTTGTGAAGGGCAGTGCATGGGTACGGTTCGCATTGCGAAGATAAAATCATAAAACGTTAGGAACGGAAGCAATTAATCTGTAGATTTACAGCACTTTTGCTAGACTGACTAAAAAAGTAGACATTTGAAGTTTGGTATCGTGGATGAAGTGGTGGTGTTGTTTTGCGGTCTGTAGCGCAGTAAGTACAACATGTCTGCCGGATGTTGAAGTTTAAGGAGGGGATATGCAGCTAAGGTAAACGGCTGTCTATCAGGGTTCGGACTGTTGTTTGGGCTAGGAAGGCAATTATTATACCGTGTTTTTTTTAAGAAAATCATAAAAAGGAAAAAAACTGGAATAGTATTTGCAAATATTGCGGGAATCAAACTATTGGTTATTTTTGCGAGAAATTAGACAATTAAAAATTTTTAACCTTAAAAAAAACAAGAGTATGAATTATTCTACAATC
>NZ_DATMFT010000009.1:0-21574 GCF_035556095.1 Parapedobacter sp.
TCAAACACACCCTGGAAAACATCATGGCAATCAACCATAAAAACTTAAAGGACCTCTATCCGCAGAACTATAAAAAAATGGTTCAGGAATCAAATATGTAGTTCATAGGGCGGATACACCAATTAAGCTATTTAAGTCTTCCGTAGAGGAAGCTTCATTAGCAAAGTTGGTTGCCAAAGAAATGGTATCCATGTTTTTGAATAAATAATTTGTTGACAGATTGATATATTGCGGCCTAGAAATTTTCTCTTCTTTTAATTTTTCATCTAAAGCTTGCTTGTATGCCGATTGGCATGCCTCTTCTTTCGGACATGCGGCACCCAAAGCCCAAAGAAATTCATTGCAGAATTGTTGATAAGTTTTTGAATATTGTTCTAGGCAAGATTGGAATTTCTGTGCATCATTATTGACTATGCCTCTTATAAAACTAGGCAGGAATCGTCGTGCAGATTCACGAGAGATAATCGTGTCAATATTTTTCTCAATCTCCGTCTTTAGTATCGGTTCCTTGGCAATTTTCAAAGTAATATTATTCCCCAAAAGCGGCATAGCCATATCATTGGCTTGGTGGGTTACTGCTAATTCTAGATAATGTAGAATGGCGTCCAATGATACTGAGCAGTAGGGCAAACTGTTATCTAATATATGGAGTTCATCCCAATCACCTTTCGCAGAAGGAACATAGTCTATCCAACCAATGATGCCAGAGCGCTCCTGGTATATGACAGCAAGAAAACCTTCGGACCATTCGTTCAGAATCCCACGATGTATTTCCTGATGACTTAAAAGCGTTTTTAATTCATTTAATGACTGGGGTTTTGTGGGGGGAGGAGTGCAGATATCGGCGATAAGTAAAAACTGAGTAAGCAATCTGTAGTTGGTTCTCGTTTGGCCATCATTAAGGAACATAGCTTGGTTGGAGCCATTATCTCGGTATAGACTCCACAAAGCATCTGAATATATCGCCTGCTCATTACCAGCTATGTTTAATTTGGCAATTATTTGCTTGAAAGAATCAGAGAATCCCTCAATCGAATTTAACCTTATCGCTTCTATTAAAGCAATTTCAACGCTCTCATGGTTTAACTGTCGCATCAATATCTCTCGTTTATATAGTCTTAACTCGTATACCGTTTAGCACATTTTTATGTGCTTTATAATATATAATAGTTGCTTTGGTGTGTTCGGCTTTATTCGTAAACGCCAAATTAGAACTCCTTACATAGCCCAAATTGTGCTGGTTGTTATAAAGGTAGAAGGTTCATCCCTGAACTCCAAACTTTATAACATCTTGTTTTAATGTATATCACCGCTATTTAGTTTTGGATAGATTTTTTTGGATAAAACCAAGAATATTTGAATAACTTGTTGAATAACATTACATTTACCATGTATAATTCCAATGTTCACCTAATTTAATGTAATTCGACCATTGTCTATCAAAGCACCTGAATTTAAACTTTCGTATGTATACGCTGTCGAAGCTCACAAGGAGTTGGCAAATAGTGCCAATATGCCCTTGGTTGTTTCGGCTGTCGATGTAGAAAGCGGCATACGAGGCCAGTATGTCGTTAAGCTGAATGATTCCGAACGCATGCATGCGCAGGGCCGGTTAAGGGAGTTGGTTGCCGCATTTATGGCGCTCGAGCTTGGAATACCTGTCGTTATTCCAGCCGTTATCGAGGTTAGCCAAGATTTTGTAGAAACACTGCGAGGCAAAGACTTCTACGGCAAGGCAAGCCGCAGTTTAGGGTATAATGTCGGGTCGGAATACTTGAAGAATATGCCTACCTTAGATAACCATATTCCTTTGGGCGAGGCGCAGAAAAAGATTGGGCAACACATTTTTGCGTTCGATTTGTTGATAGAAAATGTAGATCGCAATTTTGAAAAGCCGAATATGCTTACCGACGGCAGCACACTGGTTATGCTTGATCATGAATTGGCTTTCGGCTTTGCGCTAACACTGGGTTTTCTGCGTAACCCTATACCATGGGCCATCACTGAAAACGACCATGGGTGGATTACGGCCCACTGTTTGCATAGGCGGCTTAAGGGGTGTGTGGACGAATTAGCCGATTTTAGCGATAAATTGGTTAATTTAGACGCCGAATTCTGGGATAAAGTAGGCGAATTGATTCCGGCCGAATGGTTTGATGAGACGCTGTTTACCGAAATCAAGAATCATTGCGACGGAATGGTTGCCCATCGGGATGAATTTATACAGGGTATTAAGCAACTTTTAGCATGAAAACGTTCGAATATCAATTGCTGCAATTTCAGCCCGACAAGGTATCGGGTGAGTTCCTCAATATCGGGGTGGTTGTATTTGATGTCGCCGGGCAGCGTGTCGCGTTCGATCTGTTAAACAGTGCGGCCGGCATTGCGCAATTATTCTCTGGCATCCCTACCCGTTATCTCACCAAGCAGCTCCACACGTTATATTCGGGTTTAAATAAAATAAAGCAATCGCTCCAAAACGACTTGCCGTTGCGTCAATATGCCTCGGTTGAAGAGATTACCCGAGCTGTTTTCCCGCGGGATGACAGTGCGGTGTTGTTTTCAGATGTACGTAAAACATTGGGTGTAGACCTCGATACCGTTACGGCCGAACTGGCCCACCGGATGATTACCGTACGCCATCTAGACAAGGGCCGAGACGACGTGAAGTCAGACCGGGAGCTATGGGCCAAGGTGTACAAGCGGTATTTCGACGAACGGAACATTTCGCAGTATCTCGTACCGCGTACAGTAACCACGAAGTACGCCGAAATCACGTTCGACCATAGCTGGCAAAACGGGCATGTCAACTTTTTCGAATCGGCTAACTTTGATTTGCTCCGTGAAGATAGCATCAAAAATAAGGTGCGACGCTGGGCAGGGCAGATTGATGAGTTAGCCACGTCTAATGAAGATTATCACCTTTACTTGTTCTCTCAAATGCCGACAGGTAAGCCCGATTTAGCTCAATATATCAATAGTTTCTTAGCTGATAAATCAACCGATAAGGTGAAGGTAGAAATCGTTACACCAGATGATGCTGCGCAGATTACTGATGGGTTGAAACTTAAGATGGCTATTCACGACGGTGATAACGACCCTTTTTAATTAGCCGAATTTTGCGGGGATATCCCCCTGACTCCAACCCTTGTTTGCGGCTGCACATTGGTTTCGATTAAATTCACAAACACAAAAATTCAGTTTTTTTTGCACCAAATTACGGGCTTCCGTAAAAGGAGCCTTACAAATTACAACCGATTACACGATTAAAGGCAAATTTTATTGCAAGAGAGCGGGATTTTGTTGATTCAATCGGGCTAGGCCTAGCAACATATTCTTGAATATCTCTGTATCAAATATGGTTGACGATTTGTTTTCCTCCAACCGCTTCAGTAAGCTGTAGACCATTTTATACAAATTCCTGTCTATTGATGTGTCATTAGTATTAACCTCTAATTGCTTTATTCTGATTACCATCGCTACTTCGAGTTTAATTATGTCGGGATACTTTTCAAGAATTTCTATATAGAACGGATTTGATGAAAGGTTATGTAATTCATTAATAAAATGGTTGCAAATCCGAATCTGTTGTAGGCGGCTTGCTTCATCAGATTTCTGCTTCGCTTGGGCAGGGTTAGCGGTGTCTAAAGAAGATATGAAAGAAATAAAGTATTTCGCAATAAGAGAGGCTAACAATATTTCTCCTCTTTTATAATTAAATCTATCAAGCCTTTCTTCTAACTCTACCGTTCTCCTTGATAAGGCGCCGTGTTTATAGCCGAATATAATGGCGATTATAACAGAAACGAGAGAAATGATTAGCGTACCGATATCAAGGGTAGCTTGAGTTAAATAGCTTAGTATGGTTGTCATTTTGAAAATGATTTATCCAATCCTAAATTCTTATATAGTAATTTTAAATGTTGAACAGCATTACCAACATTTACTTTACCTCTTACAAAAACACCTTCATTAACTACCATTATAACTTGGGGGCATAATTCCTTTAACGGATAATTTTCCGCCATTGACAACCATATCTTTTTTAAACTGTGCTTGTTTTCTACCTTTCCCTCTTAAATAATCTTCTTCGTGTTCCAACATGTCGCGTAAGTCCTTTGCCTCCGGTAACGAGTTTATAAACTCATCAATTTGTTTAGACAGCGTACGGTTACTTTTCTTTAGTTCGTTTGCCCACTTTAATGAATTAGCAAGCGCACTGGCAAAGGGCCTTACTGCCAAAGCTCCTTTTTTAGAGACATCACTCTCATACTTGCTTTTAACAGATAAGATAATCAACTTTGCTTGATCAAGTGATGTTTCAATAGCCTGCCTTAATCTATTCCTAATCGTAGATTCATCCATTCCATAAATTCTTTTCGTCAAAAATCTCTTACTTCAGTCTGCTAGTCTGCTAAATGCGCGACAATAATATCAACGGTTTCCCGTAAAGAGTGGGTACCGCGTTAAGTTGCTTGATATTCAGGTTCATTGGTTTTGTTTTCTGGCATAATCAATCGGTTTATAATGTTATCGTTTCACAATCGGTGGTTCTATTGCATTTTAATCATCACTAGTTTCCTTATCATCTGTGTCTTTATTCTCTTACTTTGCAATCAGTGTTGCTCACTCGTTGTCGACCATTTGAAATAAGCTTGTCAAGTGCGGAGTCTAGATATATGATTTTAACTATAATCCGTCAGTTTTGAAATTTTACCGTCTGGCGAAAACTCAAAAACGGACCTACCTGAAATCTGTATCGTATCGCCCTCTTTTATACCATTTGGGAAATCCATCCCCGCTATTGCTTCATAAGCAACAGTGATTTCCGTAGCATTGGGTTTGTGAGTTAGGGATAGGATTGTTTGTCGCCGTTCAGTAAAGTAGGCAAGTGCCTCCGCAGCTTGCTTCTTAAACTCGTCAATCCCTTCCAGATGCAAGGTTGACTGGTTGTTTTCGTAGTGGTCAAAAACTATCGTATCCGCCATGTGAACCACCATATTAGGCGCATCCAATTCGTTGTAAGCTTTTATATAAAGGTAGACTATTTTAGTCCTTTCATTTAAAATTTCAGGACCAGGAAGGGAAGCGCTTTCATCTTCACCGATTGGCCCGTATAATTTTCTGAAAGTCTCTAACACATCCAGTCCTAAACCTTCTATAAAGCATATTAATTCCACGGCCAATAAATCTTTAGCTTTCTCATTTACGAGCCTGCTAATTTTGTTTTCTGCCATCCCAATATTTTGTTCCACTTCACTTTGCTTAAGCATGTGTTTCTTTAGAAACCTCACATCCCTTGGCAAATGCTGAAACCCTCCCAAAAGGTTGTTTTTTGGCCTGTCCGGGTAAATGAAGTTTATTGCATTTACGAATTCTTTGTCTTCTAAATCGGATAGTTTTATTGCTATGAAAATGATCTTATAAAACTCCTCCGGTAAGGGCTTAGCTGTATCTTTGTTATTCAGATCGTTCATTCTGGCGCTTTTTATATTTGCCAAGCCCCTAACTTTTTCTTTCCTCACCCCCAGTTTATTCAGATAAGCTCCTAATAGTGTTGCCATATTAATTATTTATGTGACTTTTAATTGAAATACTTTGAAAAGTCATATTAATGCTATATATTTGTTCCGTTGATATGCGAATTTGAATGAGAGAAGTACTCTCATTTACGATGTCACTCATGGGTGAAAACCGCCAATATTCCACATGAGTCGATGCGGAGTTCGCTTTCTATTGGATTTTGTATCTTTGCGATATAGTCCAATAGAGCGAACTCTTTATAAGACTTTGTGGAACTTAGGTTTCGACTTAAGGGGCGCTTGGCGGTGCCACATCCAAAGCATAAGAGTTCGCTCTATTGGTTTTTACCAATTTGCTTACCCTTAAGCTTCTTGAGTGCACGTCGTAATCATAAACCATAGCGATTATGAGAACGATATTTACCAAACAACCAAAGCACCTAGTCTGCAATTCACTTGCGGAAGGTATTGCACAATGCGATGCCCAACCGGTACATGCCCAGTCCTTACAACCTATTTCAAAAAACGTGAAGCGTCGCCCTGTATAATGCGTCCGAAAATATCGCAACCCATAGGAAGTTCAGGCGGGCAATAAAAAAGGCCTGCCCTGAATACAGGGTACACCCCCATCTTCTTTGGTTGCTACCGACCCCAATGCTGAATGAAAAAACCCGTTTTTGTTCAGGTTGGAGAAGGTGTTTATTTTCGGTTACTCTGCAACAGCTAAAAGTAGACGCTTTTTTCCATACTAACAAGTAAAACGTATAAATTTTCTTCGCATTGGTTGGTCGGATTATGAAATGAATTTTTCTTAAACCGTTAAAAACCAATGATAAATGAAGCGAATTTTACGCATAGGGGAGGGGTATGCCTTTTCCAAACATAAACTTAAACGCACTTATATACGATATTTCAGCCTACTGGCTGTATTGACGACCATGTGTTTGTATGCCGTGAAGCAGGTTTCCGCCCAAGGGGCGGAGCCTGCGGCTACGGCAGTCGCAGACATCAAACCTTTACAAATAGGGGATACTATTCCCGAAGCATTATGGGAGCTTCCTTTACAGGTGGTAAACCATCCGGATGGAAAAAATATAATCACGCTCAATGACTATCGGGGTGCCAGATTGCTTATTCTGGAGTTCTGGGGTTCAATGTGCCCACCCTGTATCGAAGCCATAGATAAGATAAACCGGTGGCAAAGTGATTTTGGTGATGATTTTGCCGCGTTACCGGTACTTACCCGCTCTAAAAACTTCGAGCAGTCCCTCTCACTCATCAAAAACCGAGAATGGAGCTTGCCGAGTGTTGTAAATGATACGCTCCTTGATCGGGTTGCATTGAGCCGATACCTTCCGGATTGGGGAGACGTATGGATTCTGGACGGAAGGTTATTGGCCGTACCCAAATTTGGCTATCTCACAAAAGAAACGATCACTGCTTTACTTGAAAACCGGCGGGTCAACTTTGTAAATAAACGAAATGTACAGGCCATCAACCCGTACCAACCGATAGCCTTACCAACTATTTGGGAAGATACTGCGGCGGTGGTCAAATCACAAAGCCGTATCATCGGATACCTTCCCGATCAAGATAAGGTGTTCCCAACGTATGAACAGCGTAATGATTCCACATTTTTATACATGTGGAATTGGCCAATTACCAACCTCCTGTACGAAGCGTATAAGCCAGACATTCACCCTTATCTAAACATACGGCAGGGAATCGATTGGGAAGTGCCGGAAAGCTTCCTCGAGAAAATAAATTGGAAAGTTCAGCCTGAATATTCCGCGGATTATATCACTAGGAGGGAGCAATGGAGGGCCGATAATTATTATGGCTATCAATTGATTTATCCGGGTTTACTTACTGATAAGGAAGCAAGGAGGATCATGCAGCACGACCTGAACGCGTTTCTAAGTAGCCGATTTGATATTCGGGCAGAAATTAAGGAACAGGGATTCCAGAAGTATGCCGTATTAGAACCCATACAGAATACCGAGCAGGCGAAAAATAACCTGGTCGCCCGGACAGATTCAATATACACGGATCATGACGAGAAGAACCTAGCGTTTTATGGGTACGGATTTTCAACGTTGGTGCACAACATCAGCACCGCTATCCGTGATAATCCCAACCTTAACCTCACGATCCGTGAGGTGGCAGACAGTACCGGAATCGAGGGGAACTTCAAATCCACTTTTAGTTTACCCAGAAGGCTCCGGGAGCGCAATCGCCCCTTGGCTGAAATTCAGTCAGTACTGAGACAATATGGACTTAAACTCGACATTGAAAGCCGTGAGCTGCCCATACTGGTCGTATATCAAGTAGAAAACCGCAAAAACAACAGTCAACCCTAATTTAAATATTTATGAAATATTTTTTTCTTTTGTTTATGACCGTCTCTTGCCTGAGTGGCGGTCTACATGCCCAAGAACAGTTGAATGGAGTGGTCTCGGACGCAGAAGGTAATCCGCTGGCCGGCGCGAGTGTGCGCTACAGGCATTCAGAGGGTACGGTGGCGACTGCCCAAGACGGTTCCTTTGTGCTGCCGGTGCCCAAACGGGCGGACTCCCTGCTTGTGTCGTTTGTCGGGTATCTCAACAAGAAAGTGCCTATTCAAGCCGGCCAAACCGGCCCACTGAGCATTAGATTGGATGCCGATCCGAACGCCCTGGAGGAAGTGGTGGTCAGTACGGGATATTACGAAGTCCCCAAAGAACGGGCCACCGGTTCTTTTGAATTTGTGGATAACGGTCTGTTGAACCGTTCAATGGGCCCTAATATTCTCCAGCGGCTCGAGGGAACCGTCCCAGGGCTTCAATTTGTCGAGCCCCAGTCAACGGAAGCATCGGGCATCCGTGTACGGGGGTTGAGCACCATAGAGGCCGATAGCAGGCCGCTTATCGTAATCGATAATTTTCCATACGAAGGCGATATAAACACCATCAACCCATACGATGTCGAGAGCGTTACCGTCCTGAAGGATGCAGCCGCTGCATCCATATGGGGCGCAAGGGCAGGAAACGGAGTGATTGTTATCAATACCAAAAGTGGCCAATATAATCAATCTGCACGGGTGTCGGTAAGTGCCAATGTACTGATCGGACAGAAGCCCGATTTATTGTATAACCAGAGTTTTCTGCCCGCTCCTACGATTATGGAAATACAGAAGGAAATGTTTGGACGAGAAGCCTATCGGGAGCGGAACCAGACTTATATTCCGCGATACGTGGAACTGTTAATTAAACAGCGTGACGGCCTCATCGGCGAAGCTGAATTTAAGGAAAGGGAGTCGTTCATGCGGCAGACGGATCTGCGACGGGACGCCATGAATTATCTTTATCAGCCATCGGTAACACAGCAATATAGCGCATCGGTCCGTGGTGGGGGAAGCAATTACCGATATGGGCTGACGGCGGGATATGATCATCGGGTATCAAACGTTGTCGGCGATGGTACTGAGCGCATAAACCTCAGTTTACAGAACACTTTCCGTATCAGGCCGAATCTGGAATTTTCGGGCGCGGTGTGGTATACCGATCAACGAGGTACGAATAACGGCATCGAGTACAATGATCTGTTTTTTTCGTTGGCACCGAGCGAAATCTATGATGCACTGGTAAATGCCGATGGTACACCGGGCGTAACGGCCAGTCAATTCCGTGAGGCCTTCCGTGAGCAATCTCAAAAAGAGGGGTTGCTCGATTGGATGTACCGGCCTCTGGATGAGCAACGGCTGCTTGACAATACGTTTGGCAGTAAAGAATTCCGCTTGATCGGCGGGGTGATGTATAATGTTCTGAACGGACTTGATTTTCATGCCAACTACCAGTATACGGGTGGGGATGGGTGGAGCCGTTCTTACCACGATCCCGAAAGCTATTTTGTGCGGGATTATGTTAATCGGTTTACCCAGGACGATGGGACATCACCGGTGCCTTATGGCGGAATTTTGGATATGGGTAAACCTTCCCGGCACGTTACCCATTCGGGCAGGGTACAGCTTGATCTAGACCGGTCGCTCGGAAGTGAGCATCACATTGCTGCCCTGACCGGTATGGAAATCCGGCAGCGTATTCTGGATATGACTCCTGCGCTCCGTATCTATAACTATGAACCAGAAGTGGGGACCGGAACCACCGATCTGGATTTTAGGAAGTCCTACCCGACAAGACCGCAGGGATCTGCAAAGATGCTGAACGTGGCCAGCGCGGCAGAAGCACCGGTAAGGACGACCGACCGTTTTCTTTCCTATTTTGGTAATTTGTCTTATTCCTATCGCAAACGCTATATCCTTTCCGGTAGTCTGCGGTGGGACGGCAGCAATTTGCTGGGGGTAAAAACCAACCAAAGGGGCACCGTGCTTTGGTCTATAGGCAGCAGTTGGACCGTGAGTGACGAACCGTTTTTTGAGGTGGGGGGTATTGATTATCTCCGTTTGAGAACAACCTATGGGAGTGCCGGCAATATCGATAAAAGCCAAAGCCATTACCCCACCATAACTGTAGGGACAAATAGCCTCACCGGATTGAAAGAGTCTATACTCAGACACCCCGGAAACCCTTCATTACGTTGGGAGCAGGTAAATACGTTTAATGCCGGTATTGATTGGCGTCTGTTTGGTAACCGCATAAGCGGAAGTCTTGAATATTACAACAAACAGGCGCATGACCTGCTTGGAAACCGGGCAATCGATCCGACGATTGGTGCGGGAAGCACTTTTATGGTCAATTATGCGGATTTGATGACCGAAGGGTGGGATGTACAGGTCGAAACGCGCAACCTGGTGGGCGCTCTGAAATGGAACACGTCATGGCTTTTAAGCTATACCTATAATCACGTTACCCGTTATAGCGGCCCGGAAAGTAGCGTCAGCCAGCATCTGTCTTCAAACCCGGTCAAAGAGGGTGAGTCCGTTGATCTGCTTTATTCAATCCCATGGTATGGACTCGACGGTTCGACAGGCATGCCCATAGTATATGTGGATGGTCGGCCCACCACAGATTATTCCAAACCCTACTTTAATCTTTACAGCGTGGAGGATCTCTTGATTGCGGGAGTACGGGTGCCACCACTTTTCGGATCAATTAGGAATGGGTTTTCATGGAAGGGAGTCGAACTGAGTGCATTGGTAAGCTTTAAAGCAGGGTATGTGTTTAGAAGAAAGTCGCAGGCTCCAGGATACGAATATTTAACTTCACCAGACATTCACATGGATTACTTTAAGCGCTGGAAGAAACCCGGTGACGAGCGCTTTACAAATGTGCCTGCTTATCAGCAGAATGGTTCAAATGCCGGACTGTTTTATCTGGAATCCGAAGCACTCGTCACCAAAGGGGACCACATCCGTCTTCAGGACATCAGCCTAAGTTATAACATTCCGCAAAACCTATTGGGAGCAACTGGCATACAGGCCTTTCGGATTTATGCTTACGCCCGCAACCTGGGTATATTGTGGAAAGCGAATAAGAACGGCATCGATCCGGATTATACGGATGCGGTCTACGTCGCTCCCGGTACATGGGCTTTTGGAGTACAAATTAATTTTTAATTCTACGATATCTGAATAACATGAAAACATTCATTTTCATTCTTTCATTAGGACTTTTTACCGCTTGTGGCGAGGCGTTTCTTGATACAAAACCAAACCAGCGACAGCGAGTCCCCGCTTCCCTGGAGGACTACCTCGGATTAATGGACTACCATGAAATGATGAACAAATATAGCAGCCATGTATTGGCATTTATCGGAAGCGACGAGTATTATATGACCGATCAGGAATACCATGGTTTCCCGGTTGGCTTGGCAAACAATTACCAGAAAAATGCCTACACGTGGAATAAGGTAGTGTACGAAGGTAACGAACCCCTGTCAATTGATTGGACGCGGGGATATACACGGATTTTATGGACAAATGTTGTTATCGACGGATTGGACCGTGTGCTGTCCCACGAGAGCAATTCCCAACAATGGAAACTGGCAAAAGGGGCGGCCTTGTTTCACCGGGCACTAAATTACTACAGCCTTGCCCAATTGTACGCACCGGTCTATACCGAGGGGGCAACGGAGAAGTTAGGGTTGCCGCTCAGGCTTGAGCCCGACGTGATGGAGGTGGAACCCCGCGCGTCGCTTGCCGATACTTATCGGCAGATAATAACAGATCTGACTACGGCAGAAGGCCTTTTGCCTGATTTGCCTTCGGTGCTCTATCGACCCAGCAAATGGTCGGTATTTGCATTGTTGGCGCGCTGCTACCTTCAGATGGGAAAATATGATGAAGCCGGCTTGTACGCTTCCAAATGCTTGGATATAAAAAAGCATTTAATCGATTTTAATACGCTTGATCTGACCCTTTCTTTTCCCCTCCCTTTAAATGGTGAGGGAAATGAAGAGGTGATTCTACATACTTTGCTGGGCGATGACATTGCTTTGCCGCGCTCGTTTTACAATCCGGATACAACCTTGGTTGCCAGTTATGAAAAGGGTGACTTAAGAAAGGAGGTGTATTTCAAAGATGAGCGGTTTTCGGGCAGTTATGACGGAACCAGGTTCTATTTTACCGGTTTGTCCATCAACGAAGTTTATTTGATTAAAGCCGAAACTGCGGCCCGAGCGGGTGATTTGGAGGTAGCTTTGGATTATCTAAATACATTACGGAAGAACCGTTTCACAGCGGAGTCGTTTATAGCCATTGAATCAACAGATCAAAAGGAAGTGTTGGAAAGGGTTTTGCTTGAACGGCGAAAGGAATTGGTCATGCGGGGGATTGCGTGGCGGGATTTTCTCCGACTGAATCGGGAGCCGGAATTTGAACGGAAATTAGTGCGGAAAATAGATGATCAGTGGTTTGAGTTGCCGCCCAATGACAGTCGCTGTATCTGGCCAATTCCTGAGGATGCCGTAAGGATTGGCGGATATCCGCAAAATGAGCGGTGACTTAAACCGGTGGGCAAAAAAATCCCGGGATTAAAGCCGTTTGGTTTTTCCCGGGATAAAAAAAGACAGAAATTAATCGTGATATCGGTAGTCGTAACCTGTGGACGGTTCTGTCGCACCATCATCAAGAGCTTCCGAAACAGTGCTTCCAACCAATGACGAGGGGCTGGAGACACCGGTAACATCCAGCTTTACTGCGCAAATGATGTCCTCTTCGTTGCATCCGGGATCCGCATCTTCATCGAGCATGGCAGTAATCTCTTGATTGTCCTGATCATCCTGATTACCGAAGGGACTCTTGGGCTCGATTAAAAACCAGCGGTCATTGTTTTGCTTTTCAGTTACTTCCTTCACCACGGGTTCGTTCTCAACCTGGGCGACTTCGTGCTGACCTGTACCCAGTACATTCAGCACGGCGGCTATTAATAAGCCTGTAATTGTTTGTAATGTAATCATCTTATGATGTTTTGTAGTTTTGTTCAGCAATTTTTAACATGGACTTGCACCGTCCGTTTGTTTATGGCTTTTCCGCGGCCTTGGCGGATTTGCCGGAATCGATCAAGGACTCATGGTGTGCCTCCTTCCGTTGGTTGTTTCGATATACCTCTGAACCTTGCCTCGATGGCCATCGGACCGTATGTGGTTGTCAGCGCTTCCCAGTCCCCGGGCGCCAGCGGCATCAGTATGCCATCTTTGCCCAACTTAGGGTCTATGAAGCGGCGCAGCTCATAGTCGGGCTGCAGGATGCTATTCAGCACGTTGGCCAGGTAAAGGATAGGTTGTTTTTTATTTTCTGGAAAAGCCTTGACCTCCCGCTTGCGGAAGCTGAGCAAGTAGAATGCGGTGCGTTCGCCACCTTCGCGACAAACGGCGTAGCGGAAATGCTTTTTGTCTTTATCCAGCCCCTCGGAGATCCAGCAAAGGAAAGTCTCCAGTCGTTCGGTCCAGTTAAGGTCATACACCCATAGGTCGATTTCCGCAGAAAGTGTTTCCTCGGGGCGGCCGCCCTCAAATAAGTTGGTCCGCACCCAACGTACACGGTCCCATGGGCCGAGCATTTCAAGTGCGCCGTTTAGTGATTCGGGGAGTTCGGCTTGGAGGTAAAAGGCAGCAAACAGTCCATCCAGCCATTGCATCAGCACCGGGTCGCTTACAATCGGGCAGTGCGCGCAGGGTGCCGCTACGCGTGTGTACCGCCATTCCACGGTGCCATTGGCCAGTGTGAGGTACGCCACATGTCCATTGGTGTAGATAGGGTTGGAAAACCGGATGATAAAAGAATCTGCATGGGGGACGACTATAAGACGGGGGCCGAGCATGGCGAACCCCGCACCAACTAGTAAGTCCTCGTTGCTATGGCTCAGTTGCAGATACCGCCGAAAGTGTTCCATCATGGTTGGCGTGGTAGCCGGAACAGACCGAATTGCTTCCGCGTTAGCGATGGTGTCTTTTGACTTGATGGTGATGTCTTTTGCCTTGTTCATAAAAGCAAAAGTAGGGCAGGCCGGAGAGGTACTTTTGACTTATCTGGTATGAGAATTCTTGACTTATTTGGTAATGCTGTTAATGCGGTGAATTCATTACTTTAGCAGGGTGAATTGAACCGTATATTACGCTGATTAAAATGATGAAAACGATTCGCGTGCTACTACTGGTGCTCTGTGGCTGTACGGCAATTTCCTGCGCCAAAAACGACAATGGCGGCGACCCTACCGATCTGCTGGCGGGCACGCGCTGGCAGGCTGTGAGGATCGATGAAAATCCGGTATCAAACCCGCCCGGCGAGTTTCGTTATGCCAGTGATCACGACTTTCATACCAAGCATCAATATTACCCCTGGCAGGACTGCCAACTGGATGATACGTTTGCTTTCAAGAATGGCAAAATAGCTGTTGACGACAACGGCTCTCCGTGTTCGTATGGGATAGACCAAGAATTTGAGTTGGCAAGTCAGCCTTATGTGTACGATGAGGTAGCGAAGAAGCTGACCGTAGGCGCCGGAGAAGATAGCGTGACGTTCGATGTCTATGAGATCAATAAGTCGCGATTGAAGATTGGCCTCACCGTTGCGACCGCAGGTGGATTTAAATATATTGTATTCTTGTTTAGGAAGAGTTAGCAAATGCAGCCGCACCCGTAATTGGTTTTTAATTTGAATATACCTATATTTGTTAGGTATATAGTTTTTGATTAAATGGCTACATTGATTATCGAGAGTTCTGATCCAAAGAACGTAAAGCTGATTGCCGAACTAGCAAAGAGGCTTGGCGATCGCGTGAAATCCATTAGTGCTACAGAAACGGAAGATTTGTTTTTGGGTGATTTGATGAGCTCGGTGAAAACGGGTGAATACGTAGACAAATCCGACGTGATGAAGGCGCTGCGGTCTTAGCGTTAACCTAACATCTACCCCTTCATGAACCTGAAATTTGATAAATCTTTTTTAAAGTCTATTGAGAAGATTAAGGATGCCTCATTAAAACAGAAGATTGAGAACGTCATTGGTGAAGTGGAATCTGCTAAGGATTTGAATGATGTTAAGCAGCTCAAAAAACTGAAGGGTTATAAATCTTATTACCGCATAAAAATGGGCGATTACCGTGTTGGCATTGAATTGGAGCAACCTGGTGTGGTAACTTTTATCGTAATGGCCCACCGGAAAGAAATTTACCGACGCTTTCCTTAATAAGGCTTGGTCTTTTTTGGCGGCGCGCCAAACCGTGCCTTGTAGGCACGGCTGAAGTAGGCGGGCGTCCAGCCGACGTAGCGTGCTGCTACGGAAGGCGCTGAACCCTCGGCCAGCAACCGCGCTGCAACTTCCAGCTTTTGGCCGGAGATGTAGCTGCCGATAGGCTCCCCTAAATAGCTCTTAAAAATCAATCGCACATAATCCACCGATATCCGGAAGTGCCTGGCAACGGTATGCATGTTCACCTGCTCGCCCGATTCGATACTTGCGTCAATATGATTCTTCATCTTCACCGCCCACTCGGCATCGACAGCACGCTGCCCCGCTTGGTGGCCTAACGATTCGTGCGCGCAGAAAATAAGGTCGAGCGATAGGTTCTGCAGCGCCTGCTTGCGCCTGAGAAAGGTTTGCCCCGGCGCATGCAGAAACCGCTCGATGGATTCGGCTGCGCCATCCTGCATGGATAGGGGGGCACTCACCGCATGGACAGCCAGTTGGTCCTTCACGGCGGCAATCACGTTGGCTGGTATATCAAACTCGGGGCTTTCTTCGCGGAACAGTGCGGAAGGTTTGTGTACCACATAAAGGAGCCGGTGGGTGCCTGCTTTAAAGCGACAGCCATACCGCCCGGTTGGAAGATAAGCCACACGGTAGCGGTTTTCGGTGGTGCTGACCAGTATCTTCCGGCTGTCGTGAGCGGTAATGTTCAGCCGGCCTTGCAGCACGTACAGCCAATAAAGATCATACCGGGGGCACTGGATCGGGATGGTTCCCGCCGCGTAAGCCCTCACTTCGATGTAACTCACATAAACATCGGGTAGATCATAGGCCTGCTCCGATACCTGCCAATACCTGTGCCGCCATACCCCGTTGCTTGCCCCGGGTAATTGGTGTTTGCAATCCGCAATCGCGTTCGCTACAGTCTGCGGATCATGCACGCGGGCAGCTTCATCGGTTACCTGGATAGCGGGGAGCACGGCGTTTACGGTTAGGGTTGTATGGTATGGGCATTGGCCGCCACGCCATGGTCCGGTATGGCGGTGGCGGCAGTACCCAGGGGTGCGGAGCGGTCGGTGAAAGGCGTGAGTGAGCCGTTGTGCAATTGGTATACGGTGTCTGCCAGCGAAAGGCTGCTGCCGCTGTGGCTCACCCACAGGATGGCCATGCCGTTAGCTTTACAGCGAAGCAACAGGCGGTGTACGCGGGCCTCAGTAGCAATGTCGAGGGCAGACGTGGCCTCATCGAGCAGCAGCAACTTGGGTCTGCGGTAAAGTGCACGGGCCAACGCCACGAGCTGGCGCTGGCCGCCGCTGAGTAAGCATCCGTCGGGGCCCAGCGGCGTATCGAGCTGCTGTGGCAACGAATGGATAAGCGGTAGCAAGCCGAGTTCGTTGCAGAGGGCTTCGAGGCGTTCCAGGTCGGGTGTATCACCCAGGCATATGTTGGCCACCAACGTATCATCAAACAACTGGATGCGCTGGGACACGATCGTGACATGCCGGTGAAGGATGTCCTTGGCCACCAATTCCAACGGATGGATGCCCAATTGGATGCGGCCGGTTGTAGGCCGGTATTGGCCAAGCAGTAAAGCGAGCAGGGTACTTTTTCCCGAGCCGGAGGCTCCCCGGATAAGCGTAATGGTGCCTGGCGACAGGGCCAACGATATACCGCGCAGCGTTTCAGTGCCACGGCCATAGCTAAAGGATACGCCGTCTACCACCAGCGGAAAGATATCATCGGGCTCGAACCGTGTCGAGCCCGGTGGGTGCGCCACCGGAATATCCAACAAGCCGGAAAGCCGTTCAGCGGCTACGCGGGCTTCCTGCACGTGCTGGGCGAGCGGCAGCAACTGGGCGGCGGCTGCGCTGAAGTAGCCACTGATCGTGTAAAATGCCACGAGTTCACCGAGGGAAAGCTCACCGCCGAGCACCAATGAGCCCCCACCCCAGAGCAACGCCAGCGAAAAGCCCTGGGCGAAAAACGACGTGATTTCTTCAGCCCAGAGACTGGCCCGTGCCGAATGGAAGGTGGCGGCAAGGAAATCGTGGATACGGGTATCCAGTCGGAAACCATGCAGGCGTTCATCACCCTGCTGCTTGATGGTGCTTATGGCACCGAAGGTCGCTGTGAATTGTGCATCGAGTGCGGCATCGGCAACCAGCAACCGCCGCTGGAGGATACGGTGCAGGGCGGTGCTCACCCAATACACGCCCGTATAAGCAACGACGCTCAGCAGCAGCCATACCGCCAATGCGGGGTAGCGGGCAAGTGCCACGAGCAGCACCAGAACCAGCGACAACGCCGGTACCCCGGATTGGATAAGCAGGTCATTGACCAACCGCCGGATGAGGATCGCATCGCCCATCCGGGAGAGCAGCTCGCCGGGCTGCATGCTATCAAACACGGCTTGTGGAAGCTGCAACAGGTGTTTGCAGTACGCGCGCAGCAGCCGGCCGTCGATGAGCCGTGCGGTATGCAACGTGATGGACTTGCGTAGGCCGCTGGCCGCCACCTGGAGCAGGATAATGACCGCGAAGGCCAGCCCCATACGGTGCAACACATCGGCTCGCCCCGCTGGGATGATGCGGTCGGTAAGGATACCGACGAAGAGTGCACCGCCCATGGCCAATGCGGTAGCGAATAGGGCTAGGGCAAAGGCCTTGGCCAGGTAGCGGCGGTATGGCAGCAACAGTTGGAACATGCGGCGCCAGAAATCGGGGGTAGGCTCATGCTCATCGCGGAGGAAGGCAGGGCCGGGCAGGACAAGGAGTGCTGCGCCGCTCCAGTATTCTTCGAATCGTGCTAAGGGCCAGCGGTGGCGCCGCCCGTCGGCCGGATCTAATACGGTCACCGTGCGGCGGCCCGCGCGGGTTACCACCACGAAATGCGCACCGGTATCGGCATGGTCAAGGTGCACAATGGCGGGCAGTGGGGCTTGGGCCAATCCGGTGTAGTCGCCGCGCACGGTTTCTGCCTGGAAACCGAGCTTCAGGGCCGTATGCTGTAGGTCGGCTAAGGTGGTACCCATGGAATCGGTGCCTGCGAGCACCCGGATATGGGCGACGGAAAGCGGCTTGCCGTAATGCGCGGCAATACCCGCTAGGCAGGCCGCACCACAGTCACTGCTGTCGTGTTGGCGGATGTTTGTCATGTGTTTGTTACAATTAGGGTTTGCTATGCTTGGCTAGAATCGGTTATTTTGAACCAACTAATACGTTAAAGCTACCCTTTTTTGTCCTACTCGGACCTAAAATCGATTGTTCATGCTTGCTCCATTACATGCGGCACCGTTTGCTTATTTTCTGATTGCAGCCATGGTTGCAGTCAGCGTGGCTGGGTTGCGCAATCGGCGGCTGTTCGAGGCGTTGCGGATGCACCCGTATTCCTTGTATCGCGGTAAGCGGCCTTTCACCGCCCTCACGTCCGTGTTCGTACATGTAGACGAGCGGCATTTGCTGATCAATGGTGGCTTGCTTTGTTTGAGTTTGCCCGAAATCGAATACATGCTTATCGACGATTTTGGCCCTTGGATAGGCCGTTTGCTTATGCTTATGTTCCTGACGCTTTCATCAGCCTTCGCGGCCCTACTCGCCGCTATCCAACACCGCCGAAATGCATTGCACTGGTCGGCCGGTGCGTCGGCAGTCATTTTGGCGGCTTTTATGTTTTTCTTGATGTATTTTCCCGTGGACCCGATACTTGGAATGCCTAGCTTCTTCACAGATATACGGCCATTATGGATTGCGTTCGTCATTTTACTCGTTTTGGTTGTGCAGCTATGTTTGAGGGGGCCCGCGGGCGCCATCCATCTGTATGGCGCTCTTGCGGGTATGTTGCTGGCTTTTTTAATCAGGCCCGTTTCCCTCACTGAGATCTCAATCTTCGTATTAGAAGAAAGCGATAATGAATCCGCCTGGTACAATCATTCCACCGATTACACCGATGATAGCCCGGCCGAGCAACGATCCCTCCCGGCGTTTACCGCCTTGGATGGTTTCCGATTGTTCGACGTTGAGGCGGTCCATCCCCGTTGGGATTTGCAAGGTTGACGGATGAGCTGTGTTCGTATACATATTGTTTTTAGTTAATGCCTTCCGACATTGGAAGACAAGGGCTAAATTCCATTTTTAAAATGTAAACACCTAATAAGCAGTTGATTATATAAGTAGTGCTTATATTATTCATGGTAATATTTAATTAAAGAGTCGATGGTATGAAGTTTGACAGCTACAAATCAGAGGTCGGCGTCCGCATTAGGAAGCTCCGCTATGCGCGGAATATGACCCAAAGTGAATTGGCGAAAGCTATTGGCCGTTCGCAGCCATCTATCAACCAAATCGAAAGCGGTAAAGTGTTTCCGGAAGGCGAAACCTTGTATCGGTTAGGCAAGGCGCTAAAAACACCGGTAAACCAGTTTTTTCCCGACACGGTGCCCAACCGTATCCTAGGATCGTCGGTGTTTGGTTTACTTTGGTTACGCTTCCGCTATTGGTGGTACCGCCGCCGGCGTAACAAAACCGGCCAAGACCCGTCTTAACAATAGCGTTATGTACTAATTACTTACCAAGCCATCCCCATTCTTGGTGAAACGGGTTTTTTGCGGGCAGGAGCGGTCCTGGCCCGGATCCGTTGCTACGGTCCGGCGGATAGGCGTTGGCTTTAACACCCATTCTACGATGTTAAAGCACATGGAAAACATGGATGGACGGTTGGCGTCCATCGAAGGCAACTTGACTGCCATTGCACACGTTTTTATTAAGCTGGATGAAAGCGGCCTGTTCGAACAACTGGCAAAGAACCTGCCTGAAATCATTGCCTTTATCCGTCGAACTTTTCCTCCCGAAGAGGCTAAACTCTTCTTGCCCGATGTCATCGATTACCTGGGTATCAGCCCACGAACGTATTACCGCAAGGTAGCCCAAGGCAAGCTGACGCCCCGCAAGTGGGAAGGTCCCGATTTTTTCTACCGGCGCGATCTGGAGAAAGAGCGCATGGAGAGTAAGCGCCGCGGCCGGATCTGATTGCCGATCGGAATGGGTCCGGGATCGGCTATATCGTTGTCCCGCCCTGCTTCGGGTGCTGTTCGACTCGTGTTCGGCCGGTTGCCGAAGGGTTGTCGAACGCCTGCCGAAGGATTGTCGAAGGCGTGTCGAACCTTTCTCGAAGGTTCCCCGAACGATTGTCGAAGCGCAGTCGAAGGCGACTCGAACAACTGTCGAAGAAATGGCGGTGATTGGCACTGATTGGTGCCAATTGCTGCCAATCACTGCCATAAGTTGAATAGGGCGGCTTACCCGCCTACGTTTGTGCTCAGAAAGCGAAAATACCGGTATGACAATGCTTTCCGGAGTAACAAACGGATTTTTTAATAATTAAAATTTTTCAATTATGGCAGTTTTCAAAAAAGGGATCAACGGTGCATTCTCGGGTACCATCGGCAGCACGGTGGGCAGCAGCTGGCGGCACATCAACTACATGAAAAGTTTACCCAAGCCAAGCAAGAAACCGGCTTCACCGGCGCAGCTGGCGCAGCGAGCGAAGTTTGCGCTGGCGGTCAATTTCTTGCGGTCGATTAAGCCGCTGCTCAACCTGGGTTTCAGCGACAAGCTGCAGGGCAGGCAAACGGGCTACAACCGGGCGTTGCAGCTGATGATCGGCAAGGCAATAACGGGGGAATACCCTGATTTTACGGTAGTGTATGCCGAGGTGGTATTGGCGCAGGGCGGACTCGGCCCGGCCCAATCGGCGGTGCTTGTGCAAACCGGACCCGGGCAGCTCACGCTGAACTGGGACCCCGTTACCAACAAATATACCAGCTTTGCCGACGACGAAGCGGTAGTGGTGGTGTATAATGTTTCCAAGCGTTTCATGAACGTGTACGATGGAACGGAGCGTAGCGCGGGAAGTATGGACATCAGCATGCCTGCCTCTTTCGTGGGCGACGAGTTGGTGGCATGGGTATTTATGGTAAACCGTGATGGAGAGAAGACCTCCGACAGTGTGTTCGCCGGAACGTTGGTGCTGGAAAATGAAGTGGAGGAACCCGAGGGGTAGCCTTTACCTTAATGGCTATTAGACAACCGGAGACCATCGCAGCGGGGCTATTCCTGCCCCGCTGCTTTTTTCCGATTGAGCATTTAAAAGCACACAACATGGAAACGAAAATCATCCGTGTGGCCGGGGGGAAGCACAGTACCCTCAGCCACCTCTATATCGGTGGCCTTTTCTGCTGCTACCTGCTGGAAGACACCGTGCGCGAGGAGAAGATCGCGGGGCACACGGCCATCCCGCCCGGCGAATATGGCCTCTCGCTCAACCATTGGTCGGGCATGAACACCAGGTATGCCAAGCGCTTCCCGAAGCTGCACGAGGGCATGGTGGAGATCACCGAAATACCCAGCTTCCAGCTGGTGTTTATCCATAT
>NZ_DATMFT010000010.1:0-100662 GCF_035556095.1 Parapedobacter sp.
TGAAGTCAACCCCTTCCAGTGGCTCAAACACACCCTGGAAAACATCATGGCAATCAACCATAAAAACTTAAAGGACCTCTATCCGCAGAACTATAAAAAAATGGTTCAGGAATCAAATATGTAGTTCATAGGGCGGATACGGCGCATCTCCTCCCTTCTACTTCGTAAAAACCTATCACCAACTTCTCTTTTTTCAGGGAGATTATAGGGACTTCCTAGGGATTTCCTAGGGACTTTATAGGGGGAAACCCCAAGAAAGCACCTATTACCTATGTATAAACTTAGTGTTACTGCGAGAGTTGGTCATGCGTTGGGGATAACTTGGAAAGAGGCTGGGATTAACTTACAACGTGACATCCCACACCATGGCACGCTTATCGTCGCTCACGGAAACCAATTGATTCTTAAAGGGATTCCATACGATATCATTGATGGATAGGAAATGGCTATCGAAGCCTTTTTCGAAACTGATTGCGCGCAAAAGCCTGAAGTCTCCCGCTGCCCAGATTTTGATGCTCTTATCGCGGCTGGCAGTGGCAAAAACAGGCAACGTGGGGTGGTAGGCAATGGCATACACCGTAAACAGGTGTGGCGTAAAGTCTTTCACCAACCCAAAACCACCCACGTCGAGCACGTGGAGTTGCGCGTCGCGTCCGCCAGTGAGCAAGTATCGGCCATCTGGCGAGAAAGAAAGGGATGTAACCGGCCGGGTATGTGCCGTCAGTTCTTCCACAAATGTGTGGTCTACCGCATTATAAAGCTTGACATGCCCCTCTTTCGTGCCGAATACCACCCACCGTTCATCGTTGCTGATGGCAATGGTGCGTACCGTTTGGTCGGATACCTTAAAGTGGTACAAAAGGTCAAATGTGCCCGTATTCCAAATCGATACGGTGCCGTCTTCGGAAGAGACTACTAGCTCAGGCTTACTGCTGAACGATTTGATGGCAAAAACCGGGCGCTGATGGTGCTCAAGGCGGGTAACCAGCCGCTGGGTTTGCGTGTCTACGACGTGTACCTTCCCATCTCTGGTGCCGATGGCGAGTAACGTTGAATTCGCAATAAGATGCAGGGCATATACCGAAAATTGGACGGGGTATAAGATCCGCTCGAAGGCCATGGTCTCCACGTTCCATTGCACAACGCCCTTGTCATTCCCGGCGGTGAATACGGTTACTGGATCGGAACCGTTCTCAACGGCAAATATCGGGTTCTGATGCCCCGATAAGGTACCCGCTTTTTCGATTTGAAGACTGTACATATTTTCATCACTCCTATCGATGCCTGCTCTCCAAATTCTTTGCAATCACCTCAAGTGGTATATTTTTCTCCCGTAACAGCACGAGTAAATGGAACACCAGATCAGAAGCTTCATTCACGAAATCGACTTCCTCCTCGGCGAGGGCTGCAATAACCGTTTCCACGGCCTCCTCACCTACTTTCTGGGCAATTTTGTTCACCCCGCGCTCGCGCAACCTGTTTACATATGAATCGGCCGTAGGAAATTCGTAACGGTTATCGATGATTCGTAGGAGCTCGAAGATGAAATTATGGTTGTATGGGGTATTGAAACAACTCCTGCTCCCCGTATGGCAGGTTGGGCCTTTGGGTTGGGCCTTAATCAAAATCGTGTCTTTATCGCAATCGATATGAGTGCTCACCACCTCCAAGAAATTGCCGCTCTCCTCGCCTTTAGTCCACAGCCTGTTTTTACTTCTGGAAAAGAAGGTAACACGCCCGTCTTGCTGTGTTTTCTGCCACGCTTCTTCATTCATGTAGCCCAACATCAGTACTTCCAGGGTTTGTACATCCTGTATGATAGCGGGAATCAAGCCATCACTCTTTTCGAAGTCTATTTGTTCGTTCATTTGTTTTTCTGCTCTTTGCGTTTCTGCCGTTTGCTCTTCGCCTTTCTGCCAGGGCAACTACCGAACGGCAATCCCGTGCTGCCTCAATTCATCTTTCAGCGCTGGAATCAATATTTCACCGTAATGGAATACCGACGCTGCTAGCGCGGCATCCACGTTTGCTTGCTGGAACACGTCGACAAAATGTTGTTTGTTACCTGCCCCACCAGAAGCAATGAGCGGAATGGACAGTTCATCGTTGATTACTTTTAAAAAACTACAGTCGAACCCATTCTTCGTACCATCGTGGTCCATCGATGTCAACAAAATCTCTCCGGCCCCACGGCGCTCCGCCTCCTTTATCCATGCTTCCGTTTCGATGTCTGTCTTCAGCCTACCGCCATTGAGGTGTACATAGTTTTTCCCATCTACGTTTCGGGTATCCACCGCTACCACGACGAACTGCTTGCCGAACGCCGCCGCTAGTTGGTCGATCAATGCCGGATTCCGAACAGCTGCAGAGTTGATTGATATCTTATCGGCCCCCGCGTGCAGCAACACGTCGGCATCGGCCAGTTCATTGATCCCGCCACCGATAGTAAAGGGAATATTGATTTGCCGTGCTACGGCTTTTACCAATTCTACCGTCGTTTTGCGCCGCTCATGGGTGGCCGTAATATCCAAGAACACCAGTTCGTCTGCTCGCTGGCGCGAATATTGCCAGGCCAACTCGACGGGGTCGCCGGCATCGCGTAAATCAACAAAATTAACCCCTTTAACCGTACGGCCATCTTTGACGTCCAAGCAGGGTATAATACGTTTTGCTAACATGCTACCTAAAAGCGAATAAGCGATTTCAGGTTCCATGCTTTTATTTCCTCGATGGTAATGTGGTTTTCATAAATGGCCTTACCGATCACGCAGGCTTCCACATGGATGGCATCGAGGTCTTTCACGTCGTCCATCGAACTGATGCCCCCCGAGGCGATGAGCTTGATGATGGGCGAGTGGTCCATCAACTTTCTGTAAAGCTCCACTCCTGCACCGCCCAACTTACCGTCTTTATTGATGTCTGTGCATAGGAAACGGAAAAAACCAAGTGACAGGCACCGGTCGATATAATCCAGCAGCTTCACCGGCGAACTTTCCATCCAACCGGAGTATTTGATCACTTCATCCAACACATCAATCGCGATGACCACGTGGTCGGCATATTTATACTTACCACGGTTAAGGTTGCTCAGTTCATCCAGAAACGCCGGGTTAGTGATAGCTTGCGTGCCTACCACCACCCGGTGGATACCCGCGTCAACGAGTTCCTGTACTTTCTCGATACTCCGGACACCACCACCGTATTGTACCTTCATATCCGTCTTACGGACGATATCAAACAGGTACGTTTGATTGGTGAAGTCGCCTTTTGCACCGTTGAGATCAATAATGTGCACGAATTCGGTGCCATTTGATTGGTACCGCTCAATCATTTCTTCGAGACTCACTTCATAGATGGTCGCGTCGTCATAATTGCCCTCGCGCAAGCGGACCACTTTCTTGTCTAAAACATCTATTGCCGGAATGATATACATAATTCTCTTTTGGGGGTTGATTTACTATAATCTTGAAAAATTCAATAACAACCGCTCGCCTGCTTCACCTGACTTCTCAGGGTGGAATTGCACGCCGAAGAAATTCCGATTCTGCAGTGCGGCAGAAAACGTTAGCCCATATTGGGTATAAGCGGCGGTAAAAGTAGCATTATATTCAATAAAATAAGCGTGTACAAAATAAAAATACGCATCTTTTCCCACATTGTCGAATAATGGGCAATCGTTTTCCGGGAACACCCGATTCCAACCCATGTGGGGCACTTTCCCTGGAATGCGGCTTTCGAAATGTAACGTTTTCAACGGCACCACATTCAACAGCGAACTATCGCCTTCTTCAGAGTATTGCGTGAGTAACTGCATGCCCACGCATATACCCAATACGGGTTTGGTAAGCTGACCAACATATTTCGCTAACCCAGAAGCCTCCAGTTTGCGCATAGCAGCACCGGCATGCCCTACGCCGGGAATGATAATCCGGTCGTAGTTATCCAGTTCATCGGCCTGATTGACCATCCCATAGGGGATATCCAACCGGTCTAACGCCGCCTTCAACGAAAAGATGTTACCCGCGCCATAATTGATGATCCCTGTCATAAAACCCCCTTCGTGCTCGGCAATTCCATGTGTTCTGCATCCCGCCGCACCGCTTTTTTTATCGATTTGGCAAATGCTTTGAAAATCGCCTCTATTTTATGGTGTTCGTTTTCACCTTCGGCCTTGATATTCAGGTTACATTTCGCCGCATCCGAAAAGGACTTAAAGAAATGGAAGAACATTTCCGTAGGCATATCCCCTATTTTCTCACGTTTGAACTCGGCATCCCACACCATCCAGCTCCGCCCGCCGAAATCGATGGCTACCTGCGCCAAGCAATCATCCATTGGCAGGGTAAACGCATACCGCTCGATGCCGCGTTTATCACCCAGGGTTTTAGCCATAAGCTCACCCAATGCAATCCCTGTATCTTCGATGGTGTGATGCTCATCGATGTGCAGATCGCCTTTTGCCGTTATGGTCAAATCAATATTGCCGTGCCGGGCGAGCTGGTCGAGCATGTGATCAAAAAAAGGCAACCCCGTAGCAATGGCTGACTTACCCTTGCCATCGAGGTTCAACTTGATGAAAATATCGGTTTCGTTGGTCTTCCGGTGGTGTTCGCCCGTACGTTCGCCCAACTTCAAAAACTCGTAGATTGCTTGCCAGTCGGAGGTTTCCAGCGCCACCACAGACTCATCAATTTGATGTGCCTCAGCGGCACCCAGTGTATCGTCGTTCCGTAGCCAGATGGCCTGTGCGCCAAGGTTCTGTGCCAGTTTGACATCATTTATACGATCGCCGATGACAAATGAATGGGCGAGGTCGTAATTCGCCGTATCAAAATAGGAAGTCAGCAGTGCGGTCCCCGGTTTGCGCGTGGGCGCATTTTCATGCGGAAATGTACGGTCGATGTGTTCGGCGGCAAAAGTTACTCCCTCGCCTGCAAAGGTATCGACAATAAAGCGATGCACGGGCCAGAAGTTCTCCTCAGGGTGTGAATCGGTACCCAAACCGTCTTGGTTTGATACCAGAATCAATTCGAAATCGAGCTCCCGCGCAATACGTGGCAAATATTGCAACGCCCCCGGATAGAATTTCAACTTGGCAAAGGAGTCTATTTGCTCGTCTTCCGGTTCGATGATCAGTGTACCATCCCGGTCTATGAATAATGCTCGTTTAATTGTGTTTGACATTTCTATTTCTTATCGCCAAAATCTTATCGTACGGATGTTCTGCGGTAATAGCCCGCTAAATTCATAAAAATTTACGAGCTCTCGGCAATACCGTCTCAATTTGCAGGTCGGAAGCGCCCCAACGCCGCTAATAGCAACGTGTTTTCCGCTGGTGTACCCACCGTAAGCCGTAAGCAACCCGCACATAGTTCCACCTTAGATCGATCGCGCACAATGATACTTTCGCCGACCAAGTATTCGTACAATGCTCGCGGATCGCTGGTTTTAACCAGTATAAAATTGGCATCGGAAGGATATACGTGCGTTACAAACTCAAACGACCGTAAATTTTTCGAAAGCTTTTCGCGCTCAGCGACGGTGGTTTTTATCCAATCGTTTACCTGATCAACACGGTCCAATGCGGCCAATGCCAGTTCTTGTGTAACTTGGTTAATGTTGTACGGTGGCTTAATCTTATTGAATACTTCGATGATTTCCTCGCTGGCAAAGGCCATGCCCAGCCGCAGTGCGGCCAGCCCCCACGCCTTCGAAAGAGTTTGCAACACCACCAGGTTGCTGTATTCCGTCAATTCCTGGATGAATGTCTTCTGCCGGGAATAATTGATATATGCTTCATCGATGACCACCAGCCCGTTGAAGTTGGCCAAAACTGTTTCAACATCTTCCCGGTGCAACGAATTGCCCGTGGGGTTATTTGGCGAACAAAGAAAGATGATCCGGGTGTTCGCGTCAATCGCCTCAGCAATGCCCTCTAGATTGAGTTGAAAATCAGTAGTAAGATTTACCCGCTTGGTCGCTACATCGTTGATGTTGGCCGACACTTCGTACATACCGTACGTGGGCGGCGTAAGGACGACGTTGTCGATACCCGGACGGCAAAACGCGCGGAAAAGAATATCAATCGCCTCATCGCTCCCGTTGCCCAGAAACATATTGCGGGCCGGCACTCCCTTAATGGTGCTCAGCTTCAATTTCAGTTGATGCTGCAGGGGGTCCGGATAGCGGTTTAAATGGCGATCGAGCGGCGACCCGAACGCGTTTTCGTTTGCGTCCAGCAATACGGATGCTTCGCCTTTAAATTCATCGCGCGCCGAGGAGTATGGCGTCAGTTGCCGTATATTTTCACGTAGTAATCTAGTCAGATCAAATGTCGTTGTCATCTATGAAATTAAATAGGATACCAATTCCCTTCCAATGCTAACAGGGCGGCCGGAAATACCGATCTGCTCTCCTGTAGCAATGGCTTCAAATCTTTATATCTTGCCGAATAATGCCCGATAAGTAGCTTCCTCGCGCCCACTTCGACAGCAATCTCTGCTGCCTGTAATGCGGTGGTGTGATATGTGGCCACCGCCCGATCGAGCATCTCGTGTAGAAATGTCGCTTCATGGTATAGCATGTCGACCTGCTGGATGTACGGGAGGTAACTCGACGTCCTTACGGTATCTGAACAATAGGCGTACCTCCGCGGCGGGTTTGGTGCAATGGTCAAATCTTGCCAACGGTGTATTGTCCCGTCGGGAGCGCTATAATCCTGTCCCCTCTTTATTGATGGCAGTTGGGTGGCGGGTATTCCAATAGCCGCAACTTTATCCCGATCAATTGCCGGGAGGCGCCTTTTTTCATCGAAGCGGAAACCCGTACAGGCTATGCGGTGGCTCAACGGAAACGAACTCACCCGCACGTTCTCATTTTCAAACACTACACTTTCTGTTTTATCCTGTGTAGTGTGTACATACAGCGGATACCGCAGTTCGGTCTGCGAATACAAAAAATGCAGGTCGATGATTTCTTCCAAACCCGGTGGCCCATACACATGCAATTCATCCTTACGCCCAACGAGATGCATGGAAGAAATAAGTCCGATTAAGCCTAGGTAATGGTCACCATGCAAATGGCTGATGAAGATATGTTTAATACGATTGCCCTTAACGCCGTATTTGATCAATTGCACTTGAGTGCCCTCTCCACAATCCACCAAATAAAGTTGTTCGTTAACATTGATGAGCTGTGCAGTAGGATGGCGACCATAGATGGGCGTTGCGGAGCTACTTCCTAATATCAATACATCAAACCTCATCCCTCTTCGGCGGCACCCCGTAGGTCCCGTTCCAGCTCCTTCGAAAATATCATATCTTCGGCTTCGGCCGTATTTGGCGCGACGGTAAAGACACCATCCAGCTTACAAACGGAAATCAAGTTCTTAATCCGCTGGTTTGCACACGCCAATATAAATACACCGCCTGCCGTTTTACACATACGATGTGCCAAAAGTCCTGTACGTAATCCCGATGAGTCAGCATCTTTAACATGCGACAAATCAAGCACAATATTGCTCTGCCCACCAGAATTCCGTAACACAAACTCAGCCTTTATTTTGGGTGCCGAGTCACCATCCAACATCTCCACATGAGGCTGGACAATGACGTATTTTTCGTGTTTGTCAATAGTGAATTTCATTATTTCTTACTATCATCCTTTTAATCAACCAGTTCCTTAAGCGCTGTTTCTGTATTATTCGCTATCCGACCCAACAACTCCCCGCGCTCAGGATAGGTAAACTGCTCACCAGTGATGTGTTCGAAGAGCTCGATATACCTTTCAGAAATCGAAGATACGATTTCATCTGTCATTTCCGGCACCTGCTGGTTTTCTTTTCCTTGAAAACCATTTTCGATTAGCCATTTCCGCACAAATTCTTTCGAAAGCTGTCGTTGTGGCTTGCCTTCCCGTTGCAGTTGTTCAAAACCATCTGCATAAAAATAACGCGATGAGTCCGGAGTATGTATTTCGTCGATTAAGTGTATCGCTCCATCCCGTTTACCGAATTCGTATTTTGTGTCTGCTAAAATCAGACCTCGTGCAGCTGCCAGCGCTGTACCGCGCGCATAAAGTGCCTTGGTATAAGCTTCCATCTGGAGGTAATCGGCGGTAGAGACAATACCTTGTGCAAGGATATCGGCTCGGGAAATATCTTCGTCGTGCCCTTGGGCCGCTTTGGTGGTCGGCGTGATGATTGGTTGAGGTAATTGGTCATTTTCACGGAGCCCATCGGGTAGCCGTTCGCCACAAATCTCACGTTTGCCTGCCTGATATTCACGCCAGGCATGGCCAACCAGATAACCACGAATAACCATCTCCACCTTGAACGGCTGGCATTGGTAACCGATGGTTACACAGGGGTCGGGCACACTGATTACCCAATTGGGTACAATGTCTTCGGTTGCTTTCAAGAACTTAGCCGCAATTTGGTTGAGCACCTGACCTTTATAAGGGATAGCCCGGGGTAATACCACATCAAAAGCCGATATCCGATCGGTGGCGACCATGACCAGGTATTTCTTCCCAATCGTATACACATCGCGGACCTTGCCCCTATAAAAGGCCTGCTGCCCTTCAAAATGGAAATTTGTTTCTTTTACGGTATTTATCATGAGTTGGAAGTTTGATGATTTGAGAATTAGTCGTCACATCGGCAAATCATCGAATCGGTACATCAGCAAATCAAATGTCGCCATAAGCAGCCAGTATCCGCTTGACCAATTTATGTCGTACCACGTCGCCACCGCTGAGATGAATAATATCGATCCCCTCAATGTCCTCCAGAAGCCGTAATGCCGTGGGCAGGCCGGATTGCTGTTTTTTGGGAAGATCAATCTGCGTAACATCACCGGTAACAATGAACTTCGCTGTGGGTCCCATCCGCGTAAGGAACATTTTCATCTGCATGTCGGTCGTATTCTGGGCTTCATCCAATATGACAAAACAATTGTCCAATGTACGGCCCCGCATAAACGCCAGTGGCGCTACCTCAATGGTTCGGTTTTCGAGAAACACTTTTAGCTTTTCGGCGGGAATCATATCGTCCAGCGCGTCGTAGAGTGGCCGAAGATACGGATCTACTTTTTCTTTCAGGTCGCCGGGCAGGAATCCGAGGTTCTCGCCAGCTTCTACAGCCGGTCTGGTGAGGATGATACGCCGCACCTCCTTATTGCGCAAAGCCCGTACAGCCAGTGCCACCGCTGTATAAGTTTTTCCGGTGCCAGCCGGTCCTATCGCGAACAAGATATCGTTTTGGAGAATACTCTCCACCATCCGCCGTTGGTTTGCCGTCCGGGCCTTTACAACGATGCCGTTGGGACCAAAGACAATGGGTTCACTGCCAGCACCCGAAGCTACTTTTTCACCATTTTTCCTATTCACGGCCCCAATCTCTCGGGGAGATCCTAAGATTGACTCCACATCGTTTGAGGTCAAGTTGTTATACCGCTCAATATGGGAAACGACCTTATCGAACTGGGTTTTAAACGATGCGATTTCCTGCTCATCACCCAATACCTTCACTTCATTGCCCCGCGCTACAATCTTTAACTTGGGAAACTGCTTTTTGAACACTTCAAAGTGTTCGTTCTGTGCACCCCACAACATGGCGGGATTTACATACTCTAACGTGATATTTAACTCGTTCAAATTTGTTTGTCAGCTATTTACCTTTATACGCCACTTCAATCCGCTGTTGCCGACATTCGCAGGTCATACAGCATTCAAACATAGATAAATTCCTTTTTATATGCAATATCTACCGCAATACAAAACCTTTAGGAGCAATCTTTCACAAGATGCTATTTGGCGGCAAGCTGCAGCTGGTATAAATGGTGGTACAGGCCTTCTCCTTTTCCCATAAGCGAATCGTGCGTACCTGAAGCAACCACTTTTCCTGCTTCGACAACCACAATTTGGTCAGCTTCACGAATAGTGGACAATCGATGGGCGATGATAATGGAGGTACGGCCCTTCATTAATTCCTCTAGCGCTTGCTGTACCTGACGTTCCGATTCGGAGTCGAGTGACGATGTGGCCTCATCGAGGATAAGAATTGCCGGATCTTTAAGCAAGGCACGCGCTATAGCAACGCGCTGGCGTTGACCACCTGACAATTTCACCCCACGCTCGCCCACCATGGTATCGTATCCTTTGGGGAAATCCATGATAAAATCGTGGGCATTGGCGCGCTGTGCGGCCGTGATAATCTCTTCTGCTTCGGCATCAAGCCTTCCATACGCGATATTCTCGCGGATAGTGCCACCAAACAACAGCACATCTTGTGGTACGATAGCCACCTGGCTACGGATATCCGTAAGGGGATAGTCATCTGCTGCCCGGCCATCGAACAAAATCCGCCCGCTATCGGGTTTATAGAATTGCAGCACCAAGGCTGCAATCGTGGATTTACCCGTCCCACTTGGACCTACAATGGCGAGTTTTTCTCCCGCCTGCACATCAAACGACACACTTTTCAGCACGGTGATTTCGCGGCGTGACGGATAAGCAAACGTAACGTTTTCAAACGCAATGGTACCCTCAATGGGGTTCTCGATGGTCTTTTCAGCTTGTAGCAACCCTGCATCCTCCTGTTGCTCGTCGAGGATTTCGATGACGCGCTCACTAGCACCGATCGCCTTTTGTATGTTGGCGTACAATTCGGGGAAGCTGCCCATTGATCCTGCGACAAATATGGAATAGAGAATGTAGGTAGTGAGGTCGCCCACGGAGATATCACCGGCCGACACCAAGGCCGATCCGTACCAGATTACCGCTACAACGGCACCGAAAAGACAGAAAATAATAAACGACGCAAATATACCGCGATAAGTAGCGCCCTTTACGGCTATTTTAACAACGGCTTGAAGCGACTTCGAATAGCGCGACGCTTCATAAGCTTCGTTGACAAAAGCTTTGACATTGTTGATGCCTTGCAGTGTTTCCTGCACCACCGTGTTCGACTCGGCCAGCTTATCTTGCGCCTGGCGCGATAATTTGCGGATGAACCGGCCGAATACGACGGCGACAACTACCAAAATGGGCAGTATGCTTAGGTTGAGCAGTGTTAGCTTCCCCGACACTACGAATAACAACGATACGCCACCGGTGAGTAGGATAATCTGCCGAATGATTTCGGCAAATGTCGTCGTCATCGTGTCTTGTATTTGCGATAAATCAGCGGATAGCCGGCTATTAAGCTCACCGACCCTCCGATTGGAGAAGAAGTCTAGGGGCAGGGTAATCAGGTTATGATAGGAATCTCTTCGGATATCCGCCAAGGATTTTTCCGCAACCTCTACAAAAAGACGAATCCGGAAAAAAGATACCAACGACTGGACAAATAGGATGACAAAAGAGATGGCCCCAATCGTGCGGATATCAGCAGGTAACCAATAGTAGCTCTGCTTATCCTGCGCAGCATCAATCATCGCCCCTAAAAGTGCGGGAAAGGTTAGTGCCGTGAGGCTGGAAAGAAAAAGGAAAACCATACCGACGATGAATTTACCCCGATAAGGCTTTAAATATGTCAACAGCTTACCTGCCTTTTTAAGCGTTGTTTTTGTTAGCTTCGGTTTGGGCAGGTCCTCCGATGGCGTATTCCCACTATTGAGCCGTTGTCTTGCCATGTACTATAATTAAAAATTATAGGGGCAAAAGTATAGACAATAATATGGACGGGTATCATGTTTTCGTCAATTTTTGGCGACGGATAACCAAGAATACACCAGCACCCATACCGACTAACGCAAAAAGAACCAGCAAGCCCTCATTGCGTTGATTAGATCTTTCGAGCTTATCGATATCAGCGGTTAAGCGTTCCTGTTCGCGCTGTAACTTGCTGATCGTTTTGATGTATCCATTAATGCGTCCATCAAATTCATCCGCCTGTTGGGCTACCTGCTCCTTTTCAAAATCTTTATAGTCTAGCAGCATCTTGGTCTCGCGGAAAATGTTATTATCTGTCAGTACAATCTGCTTCAAGATGTCAATAGACGCCTGCATATCTTTCTTGGTTTTTAGTCCGAAAATCCCTGTACGCTTCTTAAGGCTTTCGTCAAATTGGCCGAAGCGCGCGCTACGCTGTTGCAGCAATTCATTCACTTTTTGGCGCTGGGCTTCGTAACCGGCCGTGTCTGGGGCAGGTGGCTGGGCAGAAACGGCGGCTAGGCCAGGTAGCACCGTACCAAGCAGCCACGTCATGATGACAAGATAAGACAATCGCATGGGAAGTTATAGTCAAAAAACGGACCAAGATTATGGTAGATTACTTCCCAAATTCAAGACGGATAATGTCGCCTTTATTGAGCCCCAGCAGGCCGCTCGCATTCCCTTTATTAATGGCGATCTCCAAATGGTCGCTGATTCCAAACAGACAAAGCTTTTCACCTTCAGGCACATCGTTATAATGCCAACTCATGTGGTCAATGGTTTCATTGCGCCTGAAATATAGGGTGAAGTTGCGGCTGCGCTGTACCTTATTGAACAGCTCTTTGCTGATGTTGCTGATGACATTGCCAAAGGAATCGATAAAAACCACACTGCCCCTCAGGCTATCTTTTTCAACGACAGGCTGTACCAACGTCCGGTCAACCACGTTGTCTACGGGATCGCCGATGTCGGCAAGCTTTCCCCCTTTTGCGAGGATACACGCTGCCTTGGCAAAAATATCGGTGAGCGGAAAATGCAGGTACTTCAAGTCCTGGATAATGTTTAACTCTACGGCTTCCTCAGGTGGACCGTCCAATATCAGTGAGAAAATACCATTATCGGCACCAACGAAATAATGGCCCTTGTATAACAGGGCAAGGTAACGAGTGTCTTGGTTAAATACCGAATCAATTCCGATTAGGTGAACGGTCTCCGTGGGAAAATACGGATAGGCATTTTTCAGCACAAAAGCAGCGTACTGGATGTCGAAAGGCGGAATATCATGCGATATATCGATGAGTTGCACTGCCGGAAACTGGCTGATAACGCTCCCTTTGAGTGCAGCTTGGTAAAAATCCTTATGTCCTAAATCTGTTGTTAAGGTAATGATACCCATACCCGCGTTTCTTGAATCGTTGCAAACTTAGATAAAGTTGCTATTATATCCAATTTATGCAACCGCCGTCATTTGATGCATCGTATCACAGGGGATTTGCAATTGGCCGCTGTAGACAAATCTTATCGCTGCGGTTGGACTCACAAACCAAAAGTATCCTTATCTTTGGCCAGGTTGGCTAGAAGGCAAACCATACTTCATTCAAACGTTTATTTGATGACTTCCACCCAATTAGCAAAAAAAATCTTAGTAACAGGAAGCAACGGCCTGCTTGGTCAAAAACTAACAGATTTGGCACTTGCCGATGATGGTATAGCACTGGTGGCTACCTCCCGTGGTGAGAACCGCCATCCGATCAAAGACGGTTATACCTATATCGACCTTGATATCCTCGAGAGCGACCGGTTACGGGCCGTTATTGCCGAGCATCGCCCGCAGACCATCATCAATACGGCAGCCATGACCAATGTCGATGCTTGCGAGCACGACCCGGATGGGTGCCAGAAGCTGAATATCGATGCGGTAGCAACGCTGATCGCTCTGTGCGAGGAATTCGGCATCCACCTGATCCATCTGTCCACCGATTTCATCTTTGACGGAAAGGATGGCCCTTATGCCGAACACGCCGAGCCCAACCCACTGAGCCGCTACGGCCAAAGCAAGCTCGATGCCGAATACCTTATCCAAGGGTCGCGCTGTAAATGGGCTATCTTACGCACCATATTGGTATATGGTGTGGTTGCCGACATGAGCCGTAGCAACATTGTACTCTGGGCAAAGGGAGCGTTGGAAAAAGGACAACCACTCAAGGTGGTCAACGACCAATGGCGTATGCCCACACTGGCAGAGGACTTGGCGCAGGCTTGTGTCCTCGCCGCAATAGCAGAGGCCGAAGGCGTTTTCCACATTTCAGGTAAAGATATGTTCGCCATCCACGAACTGGTAGCTGCGGTGGCCGACTTCTGGAGGCTCGACAAGTCGCTTATCCAGCAGGTGAGCTCGGCTACCCTGAGCCAGTCGGCACCCCGCCCAGCACGCACGGGTTTCGTACTGGATAAAGCGCACCACGTATTGGGGTATACTCCCCACAGCTTTACCGACGGCCTGGCCATCGTTGACCAGCAACTGGCGCAATTAGCACGCGAATGACACAAACAAAAAAATAATCGCACAGACAAAATTATCTTCGAATGAATGAAAAATTTGCCCGCGAGTCGCATACCATCATGAACGAATTGGTGCTACCCAATGACACCAACACACTCAACAACCTCATGGGTGGACGCTTGCTCCATTGGATGGATATTGCGGCAGCCATTTCCGCCCAAAAGCATTGCAACCGTATTGTCGTTACCGCCTCGGTAGATAACGTATCGTTCAGACATCCCATCAAATTGGGCGACGTGATCAGTATCGAAGCCCAGGTGACCCGAGCTTTTAATACGTCTGTTGAAGTCCGCCTGGTCGTATGGGCTCAGAACATCCCTTCGGGTACGCGGGTAAAATCGAATGAAGCGTTCTACACATTTGTCGCCATCGATCAGCACAACGAAAAAGTGACGGTACCGCGACTGGTCCCAGAGACCGACGAGGAACAAAAGCTTTACAATGAAGCCCTCCAACGGAGGGAACTCCGGTTAGTATTGGGTGGTAAGCTCAAACCGAAAGATGCCAAAGAACTCCAAAACCTGTTTAAAGAGGTCGTGAAAGCCTAAAGCAATGTGCGTTTGCTGTGTACCCTTCGGTAAAGTGCCGTCTTTTGGCGTTTTTACCGAGGTATACAGGGATAGGGCACGGATGAGGGATAAAGGAAGGTGGGCTGGAGCACGGGGTTGGCTTTAGTTACCGCCGCCGCGGGATAATTAGTAGTACAATCCCAGCTACCAGAATCACACCACCAACATAGGGTGGCCAATTGACCTGCTCTTTTTTGTCGGCCGTGATTTCCAACGAGCCGATGTCCACCACTTTTTCTTTTTTCGTAAATGAAAAACCGGTCCACACCAGCATGATCACCCCTACGATGACCAAAATGATTCCAATTGTCTTTGCCATACGATTTATATTTAATCATCCAACAAAGCCAACTGGAAAATGTTTGAACGGGGTCCTATTTTCTTGACAGACGACTTCGTGGGCTACTTTGCCGGTATTACGGTAATCTTTCGGAATTCTACCCCAGTATGGTCTCCTTGCAAATAAATCGGGCCCGGCTCACCTTCGTGGCTGTCAAGGGCACCTCCGGTAATGCCGGGGATTTCCTGATTGCTGATAATGGTTTTTCCGTTGGCGACAACCGTAATCATACGTCCGCGAAGGGTAATTTCGTATTTATTCCATTCATTCGGGCCCAAGGTTGCCATTTCACTAGGCGATAAGAAACCGTATATCCCGCCAAAATACAAGGAACCAGGGTGCCTGTCCTTCGGGGAGTCCTCAATCTGGACCTCATACCGTCCCCGCAAATAAATACCGGAATTAGCCCCCTCTTTATAACGGAATTCGGCAATAAGTTTGAAATCTTCAAACCGCTGCTCGCTAATCAGATTGGCACCGGTTTCTTTGTTGATCAGTATACCGTCTTCAACCACCCATTGGCTGTTTTCTCCCGAAGTCTTCCACCCGGTTAAATCTTGGCCGTTGAAGAGATCGATGGGTTCACCCCATTGCGGTTCGCCCGTCCTGACCAAGTATGGGGCCTTGACTCCCGTAAAATCGAATGTATTCCCCTTGTTGGTGGTAATGGTACCTTTAATACCGTCACCAGCCAATTGCCCCTCAACGGTAAAAAAGCCACTTCCGCCTTCCCACTGTGGCGGGATCTGGAATGAAAATACGCCCTCTTGCAGTGTGATGTGTGAAACCGGGCGGCTACTGCCCGCATCGGCTACGAAGGCACCTACCAATACATCAAAACCAGACAACTTGACTTCCAACCACGAGGGTACTTCTTTGCCGTCCTTATTGACGGTAAGGTCCCAACGCCCAATCAATCCTTCAGCTTCTTCGGGCACAACCTGCGTAGCCGCGTTGTGTATCTCTTCTTCCTGTTTCTGCATGGTGGTTTCATTATTGCATGAAATTATCCCCGCCGTCAACAAACACATTAACGGGCCATATACTGCATATTTCTTCATCATCGATAAGGTTAAAAATTCCAAGGGACTAATCTACAAAATTTCCGGTACCCAACGCGACGATGCGGTCAAATTCCTCGCGCTTGAGCGGCATGACCGACAACCGGCCTTGGCGCACCAGCGCAACATCTGCTAGCTGTGGGTCTGCTTTGATTGTTTCGAGTGTAACCGGCTTTTTCAACGTTTCCACCGGTGCCAAATCCACCACCACCCAGCGTTCGTCCGTTGTAGTGGGATCTTGGTATGCTTCCGTTACCACTTTCGCTATTCCTACCACTTCTTTACCCTCATTACTGTGATAGAACAGCACCAAGTCTCCCTTTTTCATGGCCTGTAAATTATTGCGGGCTTGGTAATTACGAACGCCATCCCAAAATGTCTGCTTATCGGCGAGGAATTGTTGCCAGCTGTATTTGAATGGCTCCGACTTTACTAAAAAGTAGTTCATTCGATTTGTGATTTACGATTTGTGATTTACGATTTTAGATTTATTTACTTACCGGCAAGCAATTTTGTGATTACGACTGTTTTTGGGGGACTTCCATTTTTTCGGCGAAATGATCGCAGTAATCCCTCAGGTCGCCAATCACGGCTTTGGCTATTGGATCGTCTCCCGAAGCACGGATAAAGGTATCACCGAGAGTTTGAAGCGTTTCGTAAAAGAAACGCTTCATTTCATCCAGCGGCATGTCTTTCGTCCATAGGTCGATACGCATCGAATTTTTATAATGGTGATCCCACAGGGCCAGGAACAACGCTTTTGCAGGCAGGGCTTCCTTACTCTCGCCATCCGACGATTCCCACATGATGTCATCCGGCACGTTATTCTCATCCAGCGTTACTGTTAGTTTTATTTCTGCTTTCTTCATATTTACCAAAATTGAACATTGACGGTATCCGTATCATACGCATAGTCACCTACCATAACTTCAACACCCACATGACGAGCCCTACAAACACCACAAAAAGACCTTCGGCAATCCATACCCGCTTCAGGTTCCGGAGCATGAGACGGAAAACTTGGTCTGCCGCAACCAATACCAGCAAAAGTAACAAAAACCACCCAATTGTTCCCATCCCGACCGCGTTGTCCATCACTTGCCATAACAATCCGGCCAAGACCAGTGCGGACACAATATTCAATGGAGTGACCCGCAATCGCTTCATCGCCGCCGTTTACTTTGCGTGAGGTTACCTTTACCACCGCCCTTTCTTTCTCGCTGGCGTTTGTCATTACGCTGATTGCTCGCCTTCTTCTCGTGGAAAGCCCCTTGGAACTCCGGATCCTCTTTTCGTTTCTGGGCATCGATCTCACGCGCGATTGCCTGCCGTTCCTCAAACCCTGTCTTTTCAATAAACACGCCTTCAGGAATAGTAGATACCGGTATTTGCTGACGGATCAATTGCTCGATTTTATGGATATAATATTCCTCCGCCGGATTACAGAAGGTAATAGCATCACCTGTTTGGTTTGCGCGGCCGGTACGGCCGATGCGGTGCACATAATCTTCGATTACAATAGGTACATCAAAATTAATAACGTGGCTCACGTTACTGACATCCAGCCCGCGAGCCGCGACGTCCGTTGCCACCAAAATCCGTACACTCCCCTCTTTAAAGGCATTGATGGAATTTATTCGCGTGTTCTGCCCTTTGTTCGCATGGATTACGCGCACGTTATCCGCGCCGTACTTGCGCTCCAAAAAGTGAAACACATTATCGGCAACCGCTTTTGTTTTACAGAAAACGATCAGGCGGTGCACAGCTTCGTCGTCTTTAAGAAGGTGCTGGAGCAGGTTGATCTTCGTCTTCAGGTTGGGCACATCATAGCGCGTTTGGCTCACCGTCTGTGCAGGTGTGGCCTGCTCGGTAACCTCTACGACGGTAGGAAATGCCAAGAAATCTCCCGCTATTTTATGCACTAAGTCGCTCATGGTTGCCGAAAAAAGCAAATTTTGTCGTTTTCGTGGCACCACTTCCAATATTCGGTGCAGTTTTCCGATGAATCCCATATCCATCATCTTATCTGCTTCATCCATGACGAGCACCTTGAGGGATTTGGTGACGAGGTGGCCGGCGAGATACAGGTCTAGGAACCGCCCCGGTGTAGCCACCACGACATCGGCACCATTTTCCAACTCATTGATCTGGGTTTTCGGGCCGAGTCCACCATAGAGCACTACGGTCCGTAGATCTGTATATTTAGCAAAAAGCTGGATGTGCGCCTCGATTTGCATGGCCAACTCGCGGGTTGGCGAGAGGATAAGCACTCTGGGATCATCCCCTTGTGCATACTTCAACTTCATCAACAGTGGCAGCACGAAAGCCGCGGTCTTGCCGGTACCAGTTTGGGCTACCCCCATCACGTCTTGGCCTGCCAAAATCGGCGGGATTGCCTTTTGTTGAATTGGGGTAGGGTCAGTATAACCCGCCTCCTCAATGGCATTCAGGATCTGCCTGTTGAATTTGAAATCGGCAAAGGTTTTCCGCTCCATTTGGCAAAGATACGAAAAGCGGCTACAATCGCTGCTAAGCCCGCCATCAATTCTCCAACGCCTTTCCCACCTCAATCGGCAAGTCAGATTCCAAGATGGATGCGCCATCAGCAAAAATAGCGCGGTAAGCTTCGGCGCGCTCTTCGTGGGTTGGCAGCTTATCGTAGGTCGGCGCAGCAGAGATCATGCACATCACACCCTGGGCATTGAGAAGCTCGTACATCTCCCGGTTTTCGGGCTTGATATCCGGACCGATATAGGCAATCATCCGGTTGAATGGAATGCCTGCCGTGCGGTAGGCTTCAAATACTTCGGGTGTCTTGATGTGTGCGGAGAGCATCTGATCACCATTCTGGTCCAAGTAGAACCGGGCTTGTTCGGGCGAGTGTACAGTAACCATCACAAACGAATAGGCGTTATGTTTCCGGATGATTTCGGCCGAAAGTTCTATCGGCAAGTCTTTCTGGTCTAGATTCAGGACCGTCTTTCCCCGTGCCCATTCAATTACTTCATCCAACGTGGGTATTCCGTAGGAGGTTACATTCCCGTCGCGATCTTTCAACCGCAGTTGTTGTACTTCGGCCCATGTATAATCGGCCAGCTTGCCTGTTCCGTTGGTCGTCCGGTCGAGGGTTGCATCGTGCATTAGCACGACCACACTGTCTTTGGTTAACCGTGGGTCAATTTCAAAAAAGGCAGGGGTGTGCTGCAAGACAGCCTCCATTCCCTCAATGCTGTTTTCTGCCAGTCCCTGCTCTACGGTACCACGGTGGCCGCTGACAATAGCGGCACCCTCGTGATAAGCAAAAAATCGATGGAGCTCAGCAGGTGTTTTAAAATCCAAATAATGGGAGTTGGCGGGGTTATCCGCGCAAGCACCTGTTGCTAATACAAATAAAGCGGTAACCGATACTGCATAACAAAATTTCATATCATCAATCATTTAATTTTAGCAAAGCGAAGGGTTCATCACCTCCGAAGCGGATTAAGGTTATAGCGGAATTTTCTTGTACGAGGCGCCGGTAATTACGCAACGGCATGCCGAGTTTATAAGCAAGGTACAGACGGTTCACGCCATTGTGGGCAACCACCACGATGGTCTGACCGTCATGGCGGCGCTGCATTTCGGCAAAGAAATCATCAACCCGCTCTACCACCTGCAAGGCCGTATCGCCAGTGCCGCCAGCGGCGGCCGTAGCTGGGTCATTGTTCCAAGCTTCCCAAAGCGTAGGGTCATCAGCGACGAATTCAGCCCTTGTTTTCCCTTCCCATGCACCGAAGTCCAGCTCAATTAGCCGTGTCTCCCGAACAACTGGTAGCCGGTTACCGCATGCAATTTCGGCAGTTCGGTATGCGCGTGCTAAGGGTGAGGCATATACCGCATCGATTTTTATCCCCTGCAGCGCACTGGCCACCCGATGTGCTTGTGCAAGTCCGTTCTCGGTCAGTTCAGCATCGGTACGTCCGCAGTAGCGATTGCCATCTGCATTGTAAGTTGTTTCTCCATGACGGAGTAAGTACACATGCAACATATCAACAATATCCCTTCTTTTTCATTTCGGCCACAAAGCGGCCATAATCTATCTCATACCTATTTACCAGTGTCTGTTCGGGAAAAACCTCCTGTTCGATAGCCGTCATGGCTTGTGTGGCTTCAACCAGCGAGTTGAATCGGGTTTTCGATGCCGCAACGACAGCTGCGCCCACGGCGCCGTTCGCGTCGCGACACTTGTATATGGGACACGCCAATACGTTGGCCCGAATACGGAGCCACGTGTCGCTATTGCTTCCTCCACCCGCCGTATAAACCGCGGCTACACGCTCGCCCGAAAGCTGCTCGATGAGTTCATATGCCATTCGCTCGATAAAAGCCACGCCTTCCATACATGCCGCAAAGCGCTGCGTGGGTGAAATACCTGTGGGTACAAACCCATTGGCCTTGGGCGCAATAAAAGGAAACCGTTCACCGGTCTGTTTAAGCGGCCAAGCCAGCAAGCCCGTCGGAATGAGGCTTGCCGCAGCTTCATTCAACTGTTGTAAGTCCGTGTCGAAGTCGGTTGTCACCCAATCCGCCCCTGTATTGCTCGCTCCCCCGGGCATCCAATACCCATCGGGATGGCGATGGCTATATAACCGCCCCTCCGGATCATTAACCGTTTGCTCGGTTACCCCTTTTATCACCAGGGTGGTTCCAATAGTCGTATTCCATTCACCCGGCCTTACGGCACCTGATGCCACTTGTGATGCACAACCATCGGTCATGCCCACGACGACTTGTGCTTGGGGCATTCCCCACCGCACAGCCAAGGCTTCACACAAACCGCTAACGGGCGTACCGGACGGAACCACCTGCTGTAACCAATTGCGTGGCAACGGTAGCTCGTCCGTGAGGTAACCTGGCCATTGGAGCTGGGTTAAATCATATCCTGACTTCAACGCGTTGGTATAATCCGTTACATCAAATCGACCGCAAAACATACCGGTGATGTAGTCCGAAGCATGTACCCACTTGTGGATTTGGATCACCTTTTCAGGATATGTTTCAACAAACCACACCATCTTCGATAGGCCGCTAGACGCGTTGAATCCGGTGTAACCAGCTGATACGTAGCGTTCGGCTAATGTTTTGACCCGACGCCCCACTTCTGCTGAGCGCGGATCGCTGTACATAATAGCCGGATGTAATGGCCGATTCTCGCGGTCCAGAGGAATAACGGTACCCGAGGTTGAATCCACGCCGATGGCGGCCACGTAACACGTGCCGGCCTTCGCCTGCAACGTCGCATGTAATTCGTCCATCACTTCAAGTGTACTATGCCACCAGTCGTCTGGCCACTGCTCCATCCGCGAATCGGGAGTGAGGGTAAACTTGCGCGACGCCTCTCCCAGTACTTCCCCGGTGTCAGTCACCAGTGACGCACGCACACCTTGCGTTCCAACATCGATACCGACAAAACACTGTTGCATCCCTATTTAATTTGGCTGAACGTGTGCCGCGTGCGCTTCCACTCAGCGTACAATTCCAAAAACCGGTCACGGTTTCGCGGGGTTACCTCATCCAGCACCTCCGTTACGACCCCTTGCTGGCCAGTAGCTTCCGCACAGATGAATGCACCGCCTAACACCGATGACTGCCTATAGGTATTGCAAATCCGTACGTTCTTATTCGTGAGGTTGGCGATGAACTGGCGAAGTTTATTGCTCTGCACACCGCCGCCGCATGCCCAAATGTAATCCCGGTTGTGTGCGGAGACATTATCAAGCACCTTGTAATTCTCATAGATGCTACATGCGATATCCCACAGAATGGCAAACACGAACCCGCCGCGGGTTAGCTGGTGCGATACGGGGGCATTGAAAATAAAACCACCCTTGGTGAGCGGGGTGTCTTCGTTTGCCACTAACGAGCCTAGCGAGGCTACGCATTGTGAATACGACGTTTCATCGAGTTCCTGCTCAATGACTTCATAATCTTCATTGGGATAAAAGATTTCCTTGAGGCGTTGGTAGTTCAGTCCCGTGACGCCGGCATTCGCTTCCAGCATGAAACGATCTGCATCTGTATGCCGCCCGGTCCATGTCCGTTGCCGTTCATCAGTGATATAAGTATCAACGATTTTGATAATCGGTGTCGTCGTGCCGGAAACAATGACCACATCATCCTGCTTCGGTTTGGTGCCATACACCGCCAATTGGGTATCTGCACCGCCAACTACTACCATGGCATCCGCATCGATATTCAATTCGTGCGCCACACCGGCCCGGATATTGCCCAGTACCTCAGCCGATGATTTTAGTGGGGGCAGCATAGCAGTCGGAAGGTCAAAGACGCCACAGAGTTCTTCGGACCAGGCTTTGGCACGCACGTCATACAACAGCGTCTCCGAGGCTTGGGAATGTTCATAGGCCAAAACACCCGAAAACTGGAACTGCACCCAATCACTAATGCTGGTAAACGCTTTGGCACGGCTCCATAGTGCTGGTTTGCGCTCGCGCAAACCGACCAACTTCAGTGCGGAGAACAATGCTGTGGGATATCGACCTGTCAGCGTGTACATCCGGTTCTTATCGTTGATCAGGTATTCCCATTCCCGGCCGCGGTTGTCGTGGTTGGACATGCCTATTAATGGCGTACCCGCCTCATCCAACACGACAACGCCTTCGCGCTGACTGGTCGCGGTTATTGCTATAATCTGAACCGGACCTGCTTCGGCAAGGGCATGTACCGTTAACGCTTTAATCTGCTCCCACAACTGGTTCGGACGGAATGCGATAGCATCTGGATAATCGTCGTCTTTTTGGTAGTGTACATTCTCGCGCCGGAGGGCCAATAGCTCCCCTGTTGTTGAGACAATGGCCGCCCGCACGTTGCCCGTGCCTATGTCGACAATTAAATAGGCCTGTTGTGTCATGTCATTCATATTCCGTTATTAATGGCGTTTGTTCTTTAGTGGCTGCTAGGGATGCCATCGGGAAATCTGAAATCACCCGGTGTACGCCAAGCGCTGAGATTCTTTTGATCTCGTTATAGTCGTTGCAGTTACCGATGATGAGTTCGGTCCTGATCTCCTTGCACGCCGCCACCAATGCGGCATCGATGTAAGCCGCGTTGATGGAGTAAAAATCTGGCGTAAAGCCAAGCCAAGCCAAATTGCTTTCCAGCGATGTTCCGGCCTTCGCAAGGAAGGCCAATTTCACGTCTGGAAATCGCCGGCGGAGTATTTGCAATGTCCGTGGATCAAAAGACTGTACGATTATCCGGTTGCGGATACCTTTTGCATCCACTACCTGCATCATCATGCGCACAAATTCTGCAGGCCCAGGATGGTTAATCCCGTCCGTTTTCGGATTCAGCTTGGTTTCTATAAAGTAGCGCGGCGCTTCCAGGCCATGCGCTGTGGCATACCGCTCGACCGAGTCGACCAACTCGCTCAACAACGGAATATATGCGGGGTACCGTTCTTGTTCGGGGAAATCAGGATTCGGTCTCTTGCCCACGTCATACGATCGGATATCAGCGTAATCCATTTGGTAGAGCACATGCTTCTCCTCCTTCACCATCGAACTCCCATCTGCTTTCTCGGTGATTTTTGGATTCATCACCGCATCATGACTCACAATTACATTTTTATCCCTGCTAATGGCCAGATCAAGCTCCAAGACAGCTCCGTAATGCAGCGCTTTCTCCATTGCTTGGATTGTATTTTCCGGATGCAGACCCCGGAACCCCCGGTGTGCGTAGACTTCCATCGATGGCTGGCCGATTACCATTTGGCCGCATGCTAGGCACAACACCATCGCAAACATCAAGCTCCGTAACAAAGTAATAGTTGTTAATTTCATCTAATTATTTTCATCTATCTAAATTTGTTTATTCATCGCTTTTTTTGTTTCTAAAGGCATTCATGCTGCCATCGGCGGTTTTAATGGTGATGAAGCTATCATGATTTTTCATTTGTGTTTGACTTCAACGGCATTCAAGATGGCTGAAGCCGTTTAGTCATTCCGCTGTGTGATTTTGAAAATCATGATGGTTTCCTTTTATTTTATTGGCTGATGAGAGCTCGGTTTCACTAAGATCCTTCCTTCAAAGTAACCGTTAAGTCATCTCGATTAACGAATTGTTTAATATCTTTTTTATCTCGCTTAAAATAATCCTTCAACACGCTATTCATGATAGCTACGTGATGGTCCTCCACCTCATGCGTAGCGCCGGCGATGTGGGGTGTTGCCAGCACATTCGAATGCTTGATTAGTCGGTAGTCTTTTTCATCAGGCGGCTCGTGGTTAAACACGTCCAATATCGCTCCGCGGATCTTACCGTTTTCCACCACATCCAGTAAGGCATCCCGATCGACAACAACCGCTCGCGCCGTATTGACAAATATCGCATCCGGTTTCATCAACGACAAGAGGTCGGCACCAATCATGCCTTTCGTCTCGTTCGTTACCGGCAAATGTATCGCTACGATATCGCTTGAGCGGAAAAGTTCTTCCAGCGATTGTTTCTTATACAATGGGTTGTCTGCCGTATAGAACGGGTCGAAATACGTGATTTCGCAGGGGAATATTTTCAATATCTGCGCAATAGTTTGGGCCACCGCGCCGAAACCGACCATGCCTACTTGCTTACCTGACAGCTCGTTACCCTTGAATTGCAGGTATGCCGTATGTGCACCGTTGCCCCATTTACCAGCTTCCAACCATTCGATACTCTGCTTTGTTCTCCGCAAAAAGGAAATGATATTGGCGATAAACAACTCGGCCACAGCTTGGGCATTCCGTGCCGGCGTGTTGAAAACAGGTATGCCTTTTTGGGTAGCCACATCTACTGCCACATTGGAAGGCGTACCGCGGCATACACCGATGAATTTTAAGTCTGAATGGGCGTGAATCACCGCCGCTGTCACCTCATCATGCTCTGTAATCAATGCATCGGCTTGTGATTCATGTAATAAATCGATGAGCTCATCGGGCCGATACCCCCTTCCATGTGCTTTCCAAGGCTTGTAAACAACCTCTCCAAATAGTTGCGCCAATTCTTCCCTGCCTTTCTCGTGATAAGGCGCCGTAACCAATATCCTCATAAAAAATGTAATGTTAATTATAAATTCTTCCTTTGTTAGCGTCAGGTACGCCCAATGATCCTTTGCGTCTCTTCTGTATTCTCCGACTTGGGTAATGTGATAAACTTCGTGAGCAATGCGCTCAGGAAATACAAACCCGCCAACACCCAAATCACCCCTTCATCGCCAATAATTCCGATCAATACGCCCACGATGGCGGGGCCTACAAAAACCGGAAGGCCAGCGCCAAGGTTTAGGATCGCCATGGCCGCACCTTTATCTTTCTTAACCAGCGAGGGTACCAATGCCGATAGCGGCACATAGCCCGCCAGCAGTCCGCCCCAAAGCACACCGCAAAACAGGACGGCCCAATAATCGCCACCGAACCAAACGGGCGAGTAGAAAAACAGTAGGGTGGTGATGCCGCATCCCACCCCGCCGAACCACATGATGGTGTTCCGCCAGCCCATCCGGTCGCCAACAAACCCAAAGATGAGATTAAATGCAATGTTGCTGGTAAAAATAGTTCCCCATATCTGTAGCCATTCGACCGTACTAAAGCCATGCGTAGCCATGTAGATCGGCAGGAATACCGGAAAGGCAAATTGCGCGGTGGTATTGATTACCCTTACAATCCCACCGATAGCCACTTTTGGTTCTTCTTTGACGATGGTCAGGCCCTTTATCAACTCCTTGGTTTTCGAACCTGCATCCCCAGATGGAATGAACTTATCTTTATTCATCACAAGCGCAAAGAAAGCCCCCACCAATACCCAGAAAATGGAACTCCATAGGGTATTTTGATAACCGAGCGTATTAATGGCCCAACTCGAATAATAAGCCCCGAACACATTCAGTCCGCCGGTGAACACGAACCAGAACCACCCCACAGCCCTGCCCAATTTGCTTTGAGGCGTACGGTAGGTGATCCAAACTAAAAACGAATAAGCAAACAGCGGGTAGGCAAACCCGCGAATAGCATAAGTAATTAACATCACGGGATAATCTAGGTTCTGCATACCAAGGCCCACGAACCCTACCGTCCCAATAATGTATAGCAACAGACCAAGGAGCATGGCTTTCCGCGGACCATACCCCTCGGCGAGTACACCGGAAAACCACGATGAAATGGCGATGGTAACTCCATATACGGTGAACAATAAGGCAGACTGCTGCATGGAAAGCCCATGCTCAATTAAGTAAGGGCTTAACCAACCTTGCTCCACGCCATCACCCATCATGAAGATGATGATACCGAGGTAACCCCAAGCGAGGGGTTTGGGGAGGCCTGATCGGGAAAAAAAATCGGGTTTCGCTTGCTGTGTATTCATAAACATCTTAATTGGTTATTGTCATTAGTAAAGCAAATATAATATTATTAAATATTAATAATGTTAATATTTAATTTTATTTAACAAAATAAGTATTAAATCCCCAAATGGTACACAAGCGGTCCGACACACTTCACTTCTTCACCATCTCTGGCCAATAGGCAATGCCTAGCTTGCCTTCTTCATGCGAGCGTTCGCGTTAAAAAATCGTTAGCGCCCGGTCCTTTCTAGGCCGGGCGCTAACGATCACTTTAGTTAAATTAAAAATTGAGTCCATCAACCCAGTCTGGATTTTGGTCGAGATTCGGATTAAGGGAACGCTCGTTGATGGGGATCGGATAGAGATAATCTCTTTTTTCGTTGAATCCTGCCAAAGCGATATTACTATGGAAAAACACATTGCCTTTGGTACCTTCGGTGAGGATGATGCCGCCATTGTTGACCGGCGTACCAATCTCATACATTTCGACGCCCACCTGGTCGGCAGGTTTGTTGCCTTGGGTGTAGAGAATGAGGTCGGTTGTTCCGTCGCCTGTCAGGTCGTACTCGCCAGCGCCGGGGAAGTAAATACCCACTAGCGGCTGGTCGATGCAGTACCCGGCTTTCCACCGTACCAGGTCGTCAAACCGGAAACCTTCCTGAACGAGTTCGATGGCCCGTTCGCGGCGCACTTCGAGGAGGGCACCGATGTTGGCGGCGGTTATGTTGGTGTATCCGGCTTCGGTCGACAGGAGGTATGGGTCGGGGTTGGCGTTGGCTGCGGCCACATCCAGGTTGGGCATGCCCACCCGGTCGCGCAGCAGTTTAATCGAAATGTCGATGTCGGCCTGCGTCAGTGTCCCCAACTCGGCCTTGGCTTCGGCGTAGTTGAGCAGCACTTCGGCGTAACGGAAAATCGGCAGGTCGTTGTACGAGTAGCCCACCCGCACGTCATACCCTTTGGTGACGTCTTGCAGGAACTTGATGGGGTGGTAGCCGTTGACTGATATCGCGAATTTATTGGGGAAAGGCCTGTTGTCCGATAACGTGAATTTAGGGTTGCGGATGCTTTGCGTCAAGCGCGGGTCGCGGTCCTGCACCTCGTCGATGAAGGTCATGGTTTCCCAGCCGGGCTGATCGGTGAAGCGGGAGCCATCTTCCATCAGGTAGGTGTTTACAAACTTCTTGGTGTACGAAGGGCGTCCTTGGGCCGCCGACATGGTAAACGACGACGCGTCGTGGTTCACCCGCGGGCTGTTGCTATAGTCGTACGCCAAGATGAACTCGCCGGCATCGGCATCGTCTTGGCTAAAGAGGGTGAAATAGGCGTTTTCAACGCCGCCGGCGGTGTAAAGCCGGTATTGGTTCCCCTCGATCACAGCCTTCGCCGCTTCGGCGGCCAGTTCGAGGTATTTATTAGCGTCTTCGCCGCCGTGGTATTTGCGGAAGGTACCTTCATAGAGGCAGAAACGTGATTTGAGGGCCAGGGCGGTCCACTTGTTGACCCGGAAAACACTCACTTCTTCGGGCAGGTTAGCGATGGCATAGTCGATATCCGCAATCATGTTGGTCATCACCAGCTCCCGTGGGTCACGTGGTTTATACAATGCCTCGTCCGACGTTCCCAACTCGGTGTCGTACCAGGGCACATCGCCAAACCGCTTGACTTTCTCGAAGTAAAACATCGCGCGGAAGAAGCGTGCCACCCCCGAGTATTTGAGTACGGCAGCCTCATCTTCGCATTGGTCAACGCGGGCGAGCAGCGTATTGATTCGCCGCAGGTGGACCCAATCCCATCCGCCGCCCGAGTTCGGAACGGTACGGCGGTTGCCGCCGATGAGAATTTCGGAGAGGGTCATCTGCACGAGGTGATCGTTCTGCTCGCGGTCGACGTTGGCCACGTTCAACATGCTGTACAGTGGGTTGGTGAAAAACTCGAGGTCTTGCGCGGTTCTAAAGTAGCCGCTCTCCGGAATCTGGCTGAGTGGCTGTCTGTCGAGGTAGTCCTCGCAGCCCGAGAAGACGGCGATAAGAGTGGCGAGCGACAGTATGTTAACTATTTTGTTCATTTTTAGCGTGTTTTCTATTGTTAAAAAGTGATATCCAAACCGAACATGAACGTCTTCGCCCAAGGGTAATATCCCTGATCGGTTTGCCCTTGGTCAGACAGCTGTTTGTTTCGGTACACATAAGCCGTTTCGGGGTCGACATACTCCGTGTTCTTTTTGAGTGGCGACCAATACGCGAGATTTTCGCCCGAGAAGTAGAGCCTAACCTGATCAATACCAACCTTCTTGGAGAACGTAACCGGCAGCGTATAACCTGCCGTTAGGTTCTTGAAACGCAAATACGCGATATTCTGGAGGTAGCGGTCGTTGGTTTTGGCCAGGTAGCCGCCGGTTGCCAGATAAGCTCTCGCGCGAGGGAAGTAGGCATCGGGATTATCTTCAGACCACACCTTATCGATAAAGTTGTAGGGCATGAACGACCCGTAGGAGGCGGAGTAGTGGCCCCAGAAGTCGCGCGTATTACCATGGAAGTAAACATGGTGCGTACCGACACCCTGAAAAAATGCCGACACGTCGAAACCCATCCAACGAGCACTCATGTTGAAGCCGTAAGAGAGCGAAGGGAGTGAGTTGCCCAGTTTTACAAGGTCGCCCGAATCGTCGACCGTATTGGCGCCGATGCCCCAGATGCCGTCGCCGTTCGTGTCGAGGAACTTAAGGTCCCCCGCCATCCAGCCACCCGTGAGCCGCGACGATTGCAGGCTCAAGTTTACCTCCTCGGCATATTGTTTGGCCTCTTCGTCGGTTTTGAAGAAGCCATCCGTCCGGTAGCCCCAGATTTCGCCCCATTCTTCGCCCACATAATGGGCCTTGGCGAATGACCGTTCGGGGTTGTCGTATTTGGTGACCACCGTTTTGTAATCGCTGAGGTTAACACCGAGGCCATACGTGAAAGGCTTGCCTGCCAAACTAAACTGATCCCGCCAGTTGAAGGCGATTTCATAACCTTTGGTCCGCAGATCGGCAGCGTTCATCTCGGGCGGGTTTGCGCCGTAAACGGCCGGTAGGGCGACACCTGCCGTGAGCATATCCCTGGTGTCGCGGATATAGACGTCGGCCGTCATGTTCAACCGGTTGTGGAGCATGCCGAGGTCGAGCCCCACGTCCCATTGCTCGGCCGTTTCCCAAGAAAGGTCGTCGGCCAAGGGATCACCTAGCGACGCTTGTTTAGAAGGCGTGGAGCCGCCGAAGAGGTTGTTCAAGTTGCTGATCGTGACCAGTCGGATGTAGGCATAATAACTTGACACGTTCTGGTTGCCCAGGCTGCCGAAAGAGCCCCGAAGCTTGAGGTTGTCGATCAGTCGGCCTGCACCGCCGTTTTTGAAGAACGGTTCTTCTGAGATTCTCCAGCCTGCGGATGCCGACGGGAAGAACCCCCAACGGCTCTCCGACGCAAAACGTGAGGTGCCGTCATATCGACCGCTGAATTCAATGAGGTAACGCCCCTTGTAGTCGTAGTTGGCACGGCCGAAGATACCCATCAGTGCATATTCGCTCTGGCCGCCGCCAACACTGGTGATGACGGCGCCGTTGTCATCGGTGCCCACCAAGTTGAGGTCATTGATATCCCTCACAACCAGGTTTTCGCCCACTGCCCGAAGGCCTTTGGTGTGGCGCGTTTCGTAGTTGAAACCGGCCACGCCCGAAACGTTATGGTCGCTGCCAAAGGTGTCGTCGTAGTTGGCAAACGCGTTGAACGCCTTGTATTTGTTGGTGCTCGCAGTTTCTGTCAGCCGGTTGATACCCGCACCAGTGGTATATGACTCCATTGGGCCATCGGGGAAGACACGGTAGTCCAGGCTGTTACCGCGGGCCGTGGTGCGGTCTTGGTAGAACCGGTAGGTGAAGTCGCCCGTAACGGTCAATGTTTTGTGTGGCTTCAACACCAAACGCGTGGTGGTTGCGAAGTCGTTGTCGGAATTGATTGTAGGGTGTTCGCCATTGATCAGCATGATTTGCCGACCGTTCCCTACCTTGTAGGTGTTAATCAAGCCATCGGTATCGTAGATGCCCGACCCGTCGGGGTTGAAGAACGGAAAGTTGGCGAGGGCGTGGTTGGCGGCATTGTGGATAACATCGTCGATACCGTTCTGGTTATTGTATTTGGAGTCGAACAGTGAGATGTTGCTCGACAGGGTAGCCCACTTATTGATGTTGAAATCAACTTTCGAACGCATGTTGTAGCGGTTGAGCACGTCAGGGTGATGCCGTTGCATACCCTGTTCGCGGAGATAGGCCCCCGACACAAAGTATTTAACATCGTCCGTGCCTCCGCTCAGCGAGACGCTGTGCTGCTGGTTGGGGCGTTTTTCGCGAAACAGCCCGTCCCACCAGTCTTGGTTGGCGTAGTAGATCCACCGTCTTTTGCCATCGCGCACATCTTCAACGACCCACGGCCGATCGGGATGTTCGGTTTTGTCGTTTACGCGGGCCAGCAGCTCTTCCATATCCTTTTCGGTGTACTGGATGTATTTATTGCCTGAGTCTGCCTGCCAGAATTTGTTGACCATGAATACCGACCAGTAGCCGCGGTTTTCATAGTCGGTCGAGGCAGTAGGCGCTTCCCAGCCCATGCGCGAACTGTAACGGACGACGGCCTTGCCGTCGGAGGCCCCCCCGCTCTTGGTGGTCACCAAGATGACACCGAATGCCGCGCGTGCGCCATAGATGGCTGCGGCCGACGCATCCTTGATGATAGAGATCGACTCGACATCTCTTGGGTTAACACGGTTCAGGTCGCCCTCGGCACCATCAATCAGCACCAACGGTTCGGTTTCATTGATCGACGTAATACCCCGGATATTGATGTCGGGCGTCGATCCGGGCTTGCCCGCACTGGTGGTGACATTAAGACCCGGTGCAGCTCCCTGTAACATGCCGGTAACGGTAGGGGTGACGCGGTCTTCGAGTTCCGCGCCGGTTACGACCGAGACCGCACCAGTTAGGTTGACGCGCTTTTGGGTGCCATAACCCACCACTATCGCTTCATCAAGTGCAACGACGTCTTCCTGTAGGTAAATAGTCAGATTGGTTTGAGAAGCCGAGACAGGCTCCGTTTTGGTAATGTAGCCCATGAGCCGGACGTTCAATGCGTTGGTTCCCTGCGGGATGGAGAGGGTGAACCGCCCATCGTCATCGGTGGTCGCACCTTTAGATAAACCCTCTGCGATAACGCTGGCCCCAGCAATCGGCTGCTCTTGGATGTCGAGTACCCGTCCGGTCACGACCCGTTCTTGGGCAGACGGTGGGGCGATCATTTCGCCAACCGGTTTTGGTAAGTCGTGGCTATTGCGGGCGTGGGCATTCCCGCTATTCAATAGGAAGACCAGCGTAGCCACGACTATCAGGAATCGCTTGCCCAAACATGCCTTACATACATATGTAAGGTTTAAATGTAGTTTGTTCTTCATTAGCTTAAAATGATTTGATTGCTTTTACAGTTTTATTCATTACGTACTTGATTTTTGCGGGCAAAATTAGCCTATTGGTAGGTCCTATACCTTCCGTTAAGGTTACGCTTATGTTATGTTTTGATCAAGGCAGCGCCTTATCCTTAGCATATCTTTCTATCCAAATACAAGTCCGCGTTCTTTCCTAATGGACTTTATCTTCACTTTCTTGTATAGGTGCCTGAATCGAGTATGTTAAATGAGCTAGTTTATAAGAATAGTTAATTAGCCGGCAATGACGCCGTGTTGCTTCTGACCAATACTGCTGAATACAGCGCCCATCCAAAACTCATTCCTGTTGTAACTCAGCCGAGTAATGGAGATAAGATTTTTTCTAAGATGAACTTTCATAGCTACCATTCCTAAGGGTTTATAATATTACAAATGTAACAAAATAAAATATTTAAAAACAAAATAAAATTAAAAATAATATAAAAATAAAGTTTAATTAATATATTAAGAGCTACCTAAAACCGGTAAAAAAGATAAATAGGTGTATTTTATTTCCATATATTCATAAAATCACCTAACATTGTATGAGAAGAGACTCAGCTTTAAATTAAATATAAATTAACATGAAGAACATTACGAAGCGGCACCAGTTCATTTTGGAACGACTCAAGAAAAAGGGGCAAATCACCATCCCCGAGCTGATCGAACAAACAAAAGTATCTGGCGTCACGATCCGTAAAGACCTCAAATTTTTGGAAGACAAAGGGCTGATTTTCATTACCCGCGGGGGCGCCTCACTCACCAACCCGTACACGATCGACCGCCCTATTTTAGAAAAGGCAACCATCAATGCCGAGCAGAAGAAAAAAATTGCCCGGGCAGCCGTTGAACTTATCGGGCAAAACGATGCCATCATCATCGGTTCTGGCACAACCGCCTTCGAATTAGCGCACCAACTGCACCCGACTAAGCCGCTCACGGTGATTACACCGGCCATTAAGGTGACGATGGAACTCTGCAACCGCCCCAATATTGAGGTACTGCAATTGGGCGGCATCATCCGCACCAACTCATCTTCCGTAGCGGGGTCTTACGCAGAGTATATGCTCGACCGGGTATCTTGCGGAGTACTATTCATCGGCGTGGACGGAATAGACCTCGATTTTGGGTTTTCCATTAGCAACCTTACCGAAGCCAACATCAACCAGAAAATGATTAATGCTTCCCAGGTAGTGGTAGTATTGGCAGACAGCTCTAAATTCGGCAAGCGCGGCATTGGCAAAATATGCGAGTTGGAGCAAGTTCAGTACATCATCACAGATACCGGAGTGCCTGAAACTGTTATGGCGGAACTAGAAGAGCGGGGGTTGAAAGTGATTGTTGCTAAGTAAACTCATTAATGGTCGGATGAAGCGGAATCAATCCTTCCTACGTACCAGCAACACATGGTCATCATCCAAAAGCAAGTATCCATATTCATAGCAAAATCGGTACTGCGCACCTTCGGCTGTTTCGTTCATATCGGTGATGTAATTGAAATTGAACCCCTCGGTCAATAATGTTTGCCATTTCACTTTCCCGCCGCCTTCGGGGCTAAGCGTCTCCAATATCTTTCGGTTCCGTTTAAGGATGTTATTTACCTTACGAAGGTAGCCGCTTTCTCCGCTGTTACGCCGGTTGTTGTAGTTGGCGCGGCAAGCGTCGTCACAAAATTTCTTGTCGGCACGCCCCACTAGTGGCTCACCGCAGTCCTTGCATTTTCTTTCCATAGGTACCGGTTCTGTTTGATAACTAGCTGATGGTGCCCTAAAGATAGGATTTTTTTTGTAAATACATTTCGTAGCTTTGCCATTCACACCGCATCCATGCGCATACTTGTGATCCATAATTTCTATCAACATCCCGGCGGCGAGGATGTGGTTTTCGAGCAGGAGAAAGCGTTGCTCGGCACGACCGAAGCGGTTTTTTCGCTAACGTTTCAAAACGAAAAAGGTTGGCGAGGTGCTTGGCAGACCCTATGGTCCCCATGGAATATATGGGCCGCAAAACGTGTGAAACAAGCTATAAAACGCCACCAGCCGGATGTTGTACACATCCATAACCTGCATTACGCCATTGGCCCCATCGCCATACGCACAGCTAAGCGCATGGAAGTGCCGGTAATCATCACACTGCACAATTATCGGTTGCTATGCCCTTCTGCAACGTTATTCTACCGTAGCAAAGTGTTCAACGCCAGCCTCCAAGCCGGTTTCCCATGGGAAGCGGTGCGAAAGGGAGTGCATAACCAATCGGTAATAAAAACCGGTTGGCTTGCCGTAACCAACTGGCTCCATCGAAGAATAGGTACATGGCGCATGGTGGACCGATACATTACCTTGACGGATTTCGCTAAACAACTGTTCGTCAATTCCTCGTTTGGGATAGCCGCTGAAAAATTCGTGATCAAGCCGAATTTTGTGGCAGACGGCTTGGATACCATGATTATCCCACGCGGACAACATTTTTTGTTTGTTGGCCGTCTCACCCAAGAAAAGGGCATAGACGTATTGCTGAAGGCTTTTTCAGGCACAGATTACTCATTGCGGATTGCAGGTGATGGTCCACTGAAAGACCGGGTAATAGAAACAACCCGGATATCACCGAACATCACCTATCTTGGTAGCCTCGGCCGCTCGGCTATCAGCCAACAACTCGCCGAATGCTCCGCGTTGCTATTTCCCTCCATTTGGTATGAAGGATTGCCCATGACGTTGATTGAAGCATTCGCAGCCGGCACCCCTGTCATTGCCAGCGATCTCGGCGCCATGCAAAGCCTCGTAAACGAAGGGATAACCGGGTGGCGGTTCGCCCCCAACGACGCAGCAGCATTACGCAGAAGAGTTACCGAATGGTTACGTACGGATGATGAATACAAAGCCCAGATCGGCCGCCAAGCACGGGAAGAATACCAGCGGCATTACACGGCAGAACAGAATAAAAAACAATTGCTAACCTGTTATCATGCAATGAAAGGAGCCGCACTATAATGACCCGTAACACCCTATTTTTGCTATTGCTAGGCTTATTACCACTGGTACCATATGCCCAAAAACGTCCCAACATTGTGTTCATTCTAGCCGACGACCTCGGCTATGGGGACCTCGGCGTATACGGCCAGCAACATATCACCACGCCACATATCGATCAACTCGCGGCCGAAGGGATGCGTTTCACCCAGTTTTACGCGGGCACCACCGTGTGCGCACCTTCGCGATCAGCACTCCTCACCGGCCAGCATACCGGACACACCTACATTCGCGGCAATAAGGAAATACAGCCCGAGGGGCAAGAGCCCTTGGCCGACTCCGTACAGACGTTTGCCCAACTGCTGCAGCGGGCGGGTTACGTTACGGGAGCCTTCGGAAAGTGGGGACTCGGCATGGTGGGCACCAGCGGCGAGCCCAACCGCAAAGGCTTTGACGAATTTTTCGGGTACAATTGTCAGCGCCAATCGCATCGATATTACCCTACCCACCTGTGGCACAACAGTGAAAAAGTAATATTGGCTGGCAATGACCTGTCGCAAAAAGCGCATTACGCTCCTGCCATTATCCAACAAAAAGCACTGGCTTTCATCGAAGAGAAAAAAGACACCTCATTCTTCCTATTCATCCCCACGGTACTGCCTCATGCAGAATTACAGGGGCCGGCAGACGAACACTATAAACAATACGAATACGCTTTTGAAGAGATACCCCACCGGGGCAATGACTACGGGCCGGAAGCCACGATAGCCGGCTATGCCTCCATAGCCAAACCCCGGGCAACATTCGCCGCCATGGTGAGCCGTTTGGATGCATACGTAGGGCAGGTGATGGCCAAGCTCGACGAATTGGGACTGGCTGATAACACGATCGTACTATTCAGCAGTGACAATGGTGCCCATAAAGAAGGTGGGGCTGACCCAGCCTTTTTCAACAGCTCGGGAGGACTCCGGGGGTTGAAACGTGACCTCTATGAAGGCGGTATCCGTACGCCACTCATCGTATGCTGGCCAAACTACATTGCCGCGGGGAGCGTCTCTGATCATATCGGGGCGTTTTGGGATATCATGCCTACGTTTGTTGAACTTACAGGTGCGCCCAGCCCCCGTTACAGTGATGGCATTTCATTCTTACCTACCCTCCTCGGACAGGGCCACCAACCTCAGCACACCTACCTTTACTGGGAGTTTCACGAGGGCGGCGGAAGGCAGGCGGTCCGTATGGGCAAATGGAAAGGCGTACGGCTTAACGCCAAAGAGACACCCGATGCACCGGTAGCCCTATATAATCTACAGGTAGATCCCGCAGAAACAACCGACGTAGCCGTTGAGCATCCAGCGATTGCGATGCGACTGAGGCAAATGATGGAGGAAGCCCATCAGGAGAGTGCGGTATTTCCGCTTTTCCCCGACCTGAAATAGTTGTGTTGTCACCTGCCTTTAGACAACGATTGAAAAGTAATAACAGACACCGCTAGCAAAACGATAACTGCGGTGTCCGTTTTGGTCATCGGTCAACTAAGCGGCAATTCACCGGACTGGAAAAATGCGAGCGGATGACCATCCGGATCGATAAATTCCGAACTCCAACCACCCGGAGCTTCGGTTACCGGCGTCACGATTTCCACCCCTTGTCCAGCCAGCTTTTCCAATACGGATTTCATGTATCCTTCCGCGAGCTCGAAGACTACAATCGGCGATTTCCCGATTTCCACTTCCCCTTCAAAAAACAGCAATTCGATACCCGTGCCTAGCTTTCCCAACAACCAATCGCCCTCATCGCCGCCCGGCTGGCGTTCGATTTCGATGCCTAGAACGTCGCGGTAGAAGCGCTCCGTACGGTTAATGTCGCTTACATTGAACAGTACGGCGATTCCCTTTTTCAAATTTACTCCCATGTTGAAATATGATTAAAATATACCTATCGTAGGAGGACTATCCTCCTTTTCGTCGGAGTTGTTGCCGTGGCGCGCCGTTTTGTGAGCATAAAAAGAACGAATGGTAAATAAATGTCCGTCGGGATCATGGCTGCCGATTGTTACGCGGGTATCGTATCGGCGCAGATTCGCCAACGCATGGAACGAGCGGATGAGTGAGCGGCGAAGTACCCCGCTCATGAATTCGTTCTTCCCTCTTCCTCCTACGGGCTTCAGTACGGGCGATAAATGCCGCGCGGTTCCGGAGAAAGCCTCTTCCCCACGCCATGAAATGTGCATCCAAAAAATCTTTGCCGGTTATCACGGCCTCGAGAAGCAGGTCTTGTACCAAATCATCCACTTCTTCCGGTCGACGGGAATATTGCCTGGCAATCCGATACATTTCATCAATGGGCGGCACATTCATCGCTTACAACTTGTTGGCAATAAATATCGGATTTTTATTCGTATTGGATTACAGGTATCTTCTTCTTCACAGTAATATTAGCCTTTACGACATTATTGATTTATTTTTCCGAAGACATCCCGGATGGCCTCTAAATAGGCCATGCCATTTACCTTATCTGGCTCTAGGTAACTCCCTTCGGTCCATTCGTTCCAGCAATTCACCGTTATAATCTTATCGCCCGCTAAACGTTGATCTGCAAATTTTTTCATGGTTACCAGCGATTTTTTGAATGCCTCCGGTGTATTCCCGACCATGACCGGCATATAAGGGTAACCTAGATTCTCAAAAGCGGTAGCTTGGTGAGTTCTCGGCGATGCGTCCCAACCCATTGTCATATTTGGGTAATAGGGTATTTTATACTCTTTCACAGCCTCCTCAGCATATTTGAAGTATTCCGTACTGACGGAGTCGTAAGATGTAGCTGGAAATTGATTGAGCCCCACGTGATGTATCCACACGTAGGATGTAAACGAATTAAAGCCCAATTCTTCTACCAAAGCGGCAGGATTGCTGACCACCTCTTCACTGGGCAATACGGTACGTCCCCATACTACCGCATTCATGTTGATGTCGTGAAAACCTGCTTTTCGTGCCTTTTCCCGAAATGCATCAATGCCTTTCCGGGTATCGGCCACACTGCCAAAAATCTCAATAAAGCGGGTCAAATCATAAATCGAAAAATAAGGTGCACCATTAATCTGCCAGTAAGACGGGTGCGAAAAGTATTTTTCAATGATAAAGTCCGTCATCTTATCCCAAGTTTCTTTCGTGATTTTACCTGGATAAAGCATCTCGCGGTCCTCCCGCGAGTCGAAAGGGTGAATATCTTCCCAATCATGGTTGGCCCACATGAGTGCAAATTTTAGCAGATCATTGTTTTTCGCCATCATAAAACCTTCTTCCAATGCCCGCTCCAAAAACTGACCGTCATCGTAGTAATACCAGTCAAAAATAAAGGCATCTATTCCATGCGTATGTGCAGCGTCGATTTTCTGTGCCATAGCAACCGGATCAGCTTCATCCGTATATCCCCAAAGCGGTTCTATGGGCTGCCGATGGCTTTCAAACCTCGGTTTGGCATTCTTCACGAGCTCCCATTCGGTCCATCCTGCCCCATGTATCTTTTCGTTGCGAGCATCGACATGATAGTTGGGAAAATAATATGCCGCCACCGTATACGGCCGCTCCTGTTCATGGAGCGTGCCGGAGCAAGACATTATTACACTACTCATACCTAGGGCAACTAAATAAATAGTTTTCTTCATCATCTACTAAATTTAAATCATTTGCATGGATTCAATAAAAGGGTTGGTTGTGATTCGAGCCGCCACCAGCGTATTCAGTGGCTCGCCATTGAATTTCCAACGGTGGATTTGTACATCACGTATCATAGCATGGTCATTTGCCCCTTGAAACACCGAAGCCGGCATATCCGCACCGGGTTGCCGGCTAATCGAAATATCAGCTACGGTTAACCCGTCTAATGTCCCGAATCGTTCTTCCTGTGAATAGTCCGTTTTAGTAATGCGGGCCTCTAGCAGATACGGAACATAGCTCCCTTTGCCTTCATCGGCATACACTTCCTGGGGTTGGGTCTGGAGTTTCGGCTGGTAATGCACCTCATCCATTTCTATACGGATGTTTTCAAACCGGATATCGCGGATAGCAGCGCCATCACCATGCAGGATATCCATCGCTGCATAGGACGTACGTATGATATCGCAGTTGTGAAACCGAATCTTTTCTATGGCGGGGGCTACGGTCTCCGCTCCGATTTCAAAAGCCTTTCCCCAGTCACACCAAACAACACAGTTTTCAAAACGCACATCATCTACGGAAAGATGCTGATAGGCACCCTTCTTTCCTTTCACTACCAGTCCATCGTCAAATGATCGGACAAAGCAGTTGGAAACCACGACCCGCTGGCTGTTGCAAACATCAATACCATCAGCATTGTAGCGCCACAAGCCGATCAGTTTTACACCATCGATATGAATATCCGAACAGCCGAACAAGCTGAGACACCAGGTGTCGGGATCCCGTAGAATGACCCCACTCACCTTGCAATCTGAACACCCCTCCAACCGGATAGCTCCTACGCCTTTACCACGTTCCAGCTTGCTTACGTCGATGATTCCACGACCGGAGATGGAGACCCCATGGGCGTTGATGGCATGGAAACAACCATGGACCATAGCCCCCCGTTCGAGATATACAGAATCACCACTACTCAGCTCCTTTTTCCCGATTTCATGTACACCGGGCCCGAAGTAATAGGTACATGCTTTGCGTTGTGCAAGAGGTATTGTGACCGGCGGTTGCGCAAATAAATGTATGGCATGATGGTAGCCGTTTATTTCTACAACCAAATCCATTGGGTGTGGCACTGTAAATCGGATTTTCCGGCCTTTAATCTCGGGATTAATCCCCGCAGCGAGGGGCCGGACGACTACCTTGTGTATAGGGACAGCAGAAGTTAAACTCACCGTTGCTTCAGTCTCCATGTCCCAAGTAGCAAATGTGGCCAATTCTGTCTGATCAAGTGGGCGCTGGTAGCCTGGCCAAACTTGGTTGAAGGGAACAGCCGACACCCTGCATGCTTGCAAAGGCACCGGCTTACCACTAACGGTAAGCCGGTGGTTCGCCGGTGGCAATTTAGCGTATGACGTCCGATATAGTGCAGTCCCGGCAGCCAATAAAGCGAGCTGCCTGAGCATTTCTTTCCGTGTATAGTACTTGTTGTTGCTATTCATCTATTATTCTTTTAGCGCGATTCAAATGCGTAGAGCTCGCCGATTCGATCTGCATCCAATGCTTTATTGTATATGCGTATCTCGTCTACCATTCCTTTCACGTAAGGGTCACCTTCGGCCGGTGCAATACGATATCCTACACGCATAGGGTTGAGGGAAGGCGCAACTGAGCCACTAATATCTGTGTCGCCAATCCCCGTCAACTCTCCATCGACATAGATTCGAACACGCGTGCCGTCATAGCTACCAACGAGATGATGCCAAGTAGCCGGGCTCAACTGCTTATCCCACCAAAAAACAGAACTTCCAGCTGCATACCATCCACCATTTGTAGTGTTTACTACGAAATGCCCCCTGCCCTCGTGCTCGCCGTGGACAACAAACTGGAAAACGGATTCGACGCCAAGAAGAAAAATGTCCCTATCGGTGGGGATCTCCTCCATGTTTATCCAAAAGGAAACCGTCAACTCGTCCATACCGGTAAGCGAACCTTCAACATTGCTGATTTCCAAGTAGTCGTCTACGCCATCAAGCTTCAAGCCGTCGTTTTGTCGCCCACTTGCAAAAGTGGCGCCGTTGTGTGTTATACCCCGGTTGGGACCAGACCAATCAAAAGCCGAGTTGTTGAGATCCCAATAACCGATTGGTCCATCGGAGAGGTCGATCGTCCATCTCCTTATAGACATATTGGCTGGGTCTGAAGTCTTGTTACCACAGTACACAAAAAACCGCTGGCCAACGGTGGCATTTTCTTCGCCTTCTTCATCAACAATGGTGGCGTACTGCCATCCTGAATTCTCCGGATAAGCAGTTGTCGCTTCGTTAGCGAGCACCTTGTACAGCCGCCAGGTGATACCGTCTGCAGACTGCCACAACCTGACGTAGGTTTCCTCACCAAACCAATTCATCGACGTCATCACAAGATAAAACATTCCATCATACGTGCTGTATGCCGCATTGGTATGGCAAATACCTGGTACATTACCACCATGCGTGGCCACAATCGGCGACCGGTTGCCACCCAAGCCTGCTTCGGAGAACTCTCCGTTATAATACTTCATCCACGGACTGGTGTTACCAGCCCTCGCAGCGGTAATGACGTCAGCAACCGGTGCCCTGGCCACATTGGTGGTCCCGTGTTCGTTGTAGTAACAATAAAAGTAATCATCTTTCACGAAATAAGGTGCGCCTTGAAGAAATCCGCCCTCAAGATCCGGATCATCATAGGGGGAAATGATTTCGCCCAAGTATCGGAATGTATCACCGTTATCTGTCGAATAGGCAAGTGATATTCGCCCTTTGTTGCCACTACCACCAGCACTCACAAATTCCATGTGCAGAAAAGCGATTAGTCCGCCGAACGAATCGTGGCACAAGCTCATGATCCACGGTTTGCCATTGATGTCATCGTTGTTAACAAAGAGTTCGGATCGATTTTTATTAAACACCGGTGTGGCCAACGGGTTATCCGTTGGTCCGCTGGTTTTCTGATGGTATTCGCCCCAGGCATCCGAATGCATCCAATACCGTGTACCGTCTTTTACCCAACTGCTTAACGGGGCATCGATAAAGTCGGCCCCCGTGGCTAGCACCTGTGCAGCAGTTGCAACGTTGTCGGGTATACCTACTGTATAAAAATAGCTTCCATCCCACCCTGGACCGGGTTCGGGATTCGCTGGTTCCTCCGGGTCCGGCTCTTCCGGCACCGGTCTTTCAGCCAACGGTTCAATGATCGGCTTTTCCTTGCAACCCTGCGATAAGGCAAACAACATGCATGAACAGGTGATAAGCAAATGAAAATAGGTTCTCGTATTCATGTCTTTAAACGTTAATAACCGGGGTTAGGGATTAAGCTCTCATTCTGTCCGATTCGGCCGGGTGTAATCGGGAAGTAATAATTCTCTGGTCTGAATCTTGGCGGCGAAACTGAGCCATCAATGTCACTAATGACCTCTATACGGTATTTTCTTGTATTATAATCCAAGATATAACGTAAGCCCGAAAACCCCCTTGTCAAATCAGTCACCGCTGTTCGCCATCGCCTGAGATCCCAATATCGGTGTCCTTCGTATGCAAGTTCGACCTTCCGCTCATGCTTGATCTTCGCTAGGTCTATGGAAGTATGTTGAGCCACCCCTGCACGTTGCCTGATCTCGTTAATCGTCAGTCTAGCGGCCTCGCTATTACCCAATGCATAAGCCGCTTCCGCAAAATTAAGCAGTACTTCCCCATACCGGAAAATAATCCAGTCGGTACCTGATGTGCCCCGCTCACCGAGGTTATTTTTACTTTCATCCAAGTATTTCATCACACCGAATCCGGTGCCAAAACTACCATCTACCTGTTGATTACCCTTGGCCAGCACACCCTCGTAAGATCCATCCGCAAGTAGCGTCCCATCCGGCGTGATCAAACCGTTGTGCCAATCCAATCGGGTTCCTTTCCATGCCGTATTTAACGTATAAATCGTAGCAAAAAAACGAGGTTCTCGATCCTGCCAGAGTGCTTCGGCTGTCCACAGTCCTTGTTGTATAGCCGTCCGGTCGAGTGTTCCCTGCGTGCCGTCGATTTTTTCAAATTCCTCTGCCATCTCCAGGTAGGGAGCATCGACGTTTCCAGCCCCCCACGCATTTGGTGCCGGTGTCTGGAAAAAGTCATAGGACCAGCCGTTGCCTCCCCGGTCACGATCGGTAAATGTGTGTGGGCGCACGAATATTACCTCGGAATTATTCTTTTTGAGAAACAGATTACGGAAGTTGGTCACTTTATCCACATCTTCATCGTAAAGAGAAAATTTGTTATCGGTAATAATTTTGTTTGCTGCTTCGTATGCCTGCTGGAAATAACCTTGCGCCATTTCCTTCGGTATACCCAGCAGTCCATCGAGCTGTACCTGTCCGTATTCCGAAATACTTGCCGCATACAGGGCTGCCCTACTTTTCAACGCCAGTGCAGCATACATGGAAGGCCGTCCGTAATGATCGCCAGTTGCCTGACTAGGCAGATCAGTCACAATAGCGTCCATTTCGCTCAATATGAAATCATAAATTGCCTTTTCGCTTTCCCGCCTCGGATACAACTCCTCATGCGGATCGTCTAGTCGTTGGGCTTTAGTAATCAAAGGTACGCCCCCATATCGCTTCACCATGGCAAAGTAATTGAATGCCCTGATAAACCTAGCTTCTGCCACACGCTGCTTACGAAAGGTTTCGTCTACAGATGCGGTAGCCATTTTTTCGATAAATTCATTGGTTATCCGAATAACTTGGTAAGATTCCTCCCACCATTCCAATAGCCCGCCATTGACAGTAAGTCCGCCCATTTTAAAATAATAACCCAACGGCCCGGCCACCGATGTCCAGTTGGTTCGTCCCTCATCGCTGATGTGGTTTATGGCGAATGGTGCTGCCCAGCCTGCACCGGTATCCCATTCGTTTCCTCCGGTTTCGTTGAGGAAAATGTACGTTCGGGCATATGCCTCCGTTAAGTATGCATCGATAAGCACTTGATCGCCCCATACCTGCGCATCCGATATAACGTTCAATGGAACCTTGTCAAGTACACCTTTCTGACAACCGAACAGTGTATACGCGATTGCCAAACATGTTAATAAATATTTTTTCATGATTCAATATCCTATATAGTTAAAAAGATGCTGATAACCCGAAACTGAGTGTACGCTGCTGGGGATAATAAGCAGTGCCATGGCCAGATGGCATTTCGGGGTCTATACCGTAAGCTTTCAATCGGTCAAATGTCAGCAGATTGGTGCCTGCGAAATAAACGCGAAGGTTGGTAAGACCAGCTGTATTTAACCATGCTTCTGGCAACGTATACCCTACAGAAAGCACCTTCAATCTCAGATATCCCGCCTCTTTCAGATAATAATCTGAAAAAAGATAGTTGGATGCAGCTCCCCCAATCCGGGGTACGAGCGCATTAGGGTCGTTGTTCTCAGGTGTCCAGCGCATATCGTATAAAGCGGCCGGAACCAATAACCCAACGCCATCTAGCTTCACAAAGCTATGGTAACCCATAGCGCCTTGAAACAAGAAATAGGCATCCAGATTTTTGTACTTCAACGTGCTTCTCAAGCCTACCATCCATTTCGGCATGCTACCTTTACCGATATCAGCCTGATCCTTGTAATCTAATTTGCCGTCACCATTCAGGTCTTTGTAACGGATATCTCCGGGTCTCAATGTTGAATTATCCGAATTGTCCTGATCGAAAGGGAGTTCATCGATCTGCGAATATTGGGTAAATAGTCCGTCAGATACATATCCGATTTGACGGTCTACCCATTGGCCGGACACTTTGAAGAGTGCTAATTGCACTTCGTCGGTGTACTCGGGCTCTTCATAGTGTCCCCATTTTGACCTCGCCCACGAAACATTGCCGGATATATCCCAACTGAAATCTCCGCGGGCGCCCGTATTCCCTAATTCCAATTCAAAACCTCTGCTGTTCTGGCTGTTGAGGTTTTCAGGAGGCATGCTAGCTCCAAATGTGGAGGGCAGAGAGGTCAAGCGGGTTGCCGGTATACCTTCGCGGTTTCGGTAAAAACCCTCCACAGACCCGTACAGCTGTCGCTGCCATAATGAAAAGTCAATCCCTACATTGGAAATCGTCAGTTCTTCCCACGTAAGCGTCGGGTTAGCCAGTCCTCTTGACCTTAACCCCTGTTGGGCTCCGCTACCAAGAACGTACGTCTGACCATATCGGTAACCGGAAAGATATTGGAAATTACCCACACCATCATTACCCGAGGTTCCATAACTACCCCGCAATTTCAACTCGTCTATAGCCCGCATTCCAGCTAAAAATGCCTCCTTATCAACCCGCCATCCCAAGGAAACACTGGGGAAATAACCCCACCGGCTTGCTGCTGGAAACTTAGCAGAGGCATCTGCACGTAATGTTGTTTCAATCAGATAAGTATCCTTGTAGCTATAATTGACCCTTCCTATCACGCCTTTGCGCCCCATCTCGCTAGCAGAACCATCGTTAGACATGGCATCAGTGCTACCGGCAAAAAGCTGATCAATGGCAGGCGTAAGAAAATCGAAACGCGAACCGATTAGGTAGTCGCTGTAGTAATCGATAACTTCATATAACAGCAATGCAGACACGTCATGCCTATCGTCAAATTTACGGTTATAGTTCAACGAGAATTGTCCAGTAATCGTCCTATTCTGATTTTTACTGGTACTTAATGAAGCCTTTTCTCCCAACGCACCAGCCAATGTATAAATATCGCTACCCGGATCATAGGTATAAAATTTGACCGGTCTCACAAAGTTCTTGGTAGAGCCATATGTATGTGCATAGTTAGCAAATGCCTTTGCGCTTAACCCCCGCACCCCTTTAAATACATAATTTAGTGTCAAAGAACCCCTCAGATTCTGTTCGTCGGTGTCATTGTATCCGTAAATATCTCTGTTGGTCGTTACATGTGCTCCCCCTGTACCCCCGCCGGCGGCAAAAGGAATTTTTGCCGGATCGGGCAGGGACGCCGGATAGATTGGTAACGTATTCCAGTAATCCTCCCAAGCGGCTTCTCCAGCATTTTGGGGGCGGGAGGCATATCGCTTAAAATTCATCGTACTGGTAACATCCAATTGGATGGTAAAGTTATCCTGGATTTTCGCGTCTACATTGGACTGGAAATTATAGCGCGAATAACCCCCGCCATTTTTCTTCCACATGGTTTCCTGATCGAGGTATCCCAAAAAGCCATAATACCTTACCCGGTCCGTCCCACCGCGAACCGCAATGTTATGATGGTGTTGCGGAGCAAAGTTCCGAATCAACACGTTATACCAATCTGTATTGGGATATAGCGGGTCATCACCTCGATAGTAGCTTTCAATTTGTTCCGTTGTAAACGGGACTTGGCTTGGTGGTTGGCCGGAATTAAGCCAGGCTTCCGAACGAAGTTCGGCATATTGGCCCGAGCTAGCAGGCTTCAGCATCCGCGTAACCCCCTGTAGGGTGTAAGTAGAATTGAGTGAGAAAACAGGTGCTCCCTGATTGCCACGTTTTGTAGTCACCAATATTACGCCATTTCCAGCCCTTGATCCATAAATCGACGCGGAAGCATCCTTGAGGATGGAAATACTCTCTATGCTGTTTGGATCTAGCGAATTGAAATCGGCTTCAACCCCGTCAACAATTACCAGGGCACTCCCAAATCCACGTATCTGTATATTTGCACCATCTGCACCCGGAAGTCCCTGTTGTTGGAAAGAAATCAAGCCTGGTAAGCGACCAGCGAGCGTAGTGGATGTACTGGCTACCGGAGCAATACTTAATTCATCCCCTTTGACTGTAGAAACCGAACCTGTGACAGTTTCTCTCCGTTGTACGCCGTAACCAACAACCACGACTTCGTCCAGATCACTAACCGTAGCTTCCATCAACACATCAATGGTAGATAGATCGCCTACTGACCGCTCAACAGGACTAAAACCAACGATCGAAAACACTAAGATGCGCCCGCTTTCAGGAATACTAATACGATAACCCCCATACGCATCAGAAGTAACCGCTACAGGGGTTCCCTTAACGGATATGGTTACTCCTTCCAGCGGATTTCCGTGGTTATCTGACACATTACCTATGATTGTACGCTGTTGAGGCATGGTAATGGGTTTATTTGCGACAGGCGATGAACGTCGTTTTGTTATCGTCACAATCCCATCTTCCAACGACCAATCCAATCCTCGATCGGTCAGAATCATATCCATCGCATCCGCAAACTCCACCTGCCTCAGCTGCGCATCAATACGGATATCTGGGAGATGTTTGCCATGGAATAAAAATGAATATCCTTGTTGTTTCTGAAATTCCCGCATCACCTCTCCGAGAGGGGTGTTTTTTACGTTAAGCGTAATCTTTTGTGCGTTAGCCTCTGCGAGGGCGTTGAACGCTAAACCCAAGGTCAAGAAAATCGCTAATTTCATAATCAGTAATAATCGGTAACTGAAAGGCCAAGAAAAGCCCCTTACACATCGTGTAAAAACCATATATTTGTCGTGTTTGAATGGTTAATAATTTGGTTTCGGCCCGGTGTCCAAACGAAGGCCGCTAATCAATCCAGGCAACAAGAACGGGTGATGCTGTTGGTATCATCCGTTTTTTTGCGGATATTCCATGATGCTGTTTTATCGTTATGTCTGCATAGCAACCACCTCCTATGGATTTTAAACTGGTATCACATTTAGTTAATTTTCATTCCACATTGCTGCTACTTATTTTCGCTAACCAGCAGTTGTTTCTTCGAGCCATTCTGTCTGATCTCAAAATTAAGCCCGCTTTTAGCAAACGAATTTAAAACTGCGCTTAAAGGCTTGGCCCGGTCAACCATGCCGAAAACGAAAGTTGCCGGCATATTCCCTTCGTACGATACTTCGAGATCATACCAACGGGCTACCTGTTCGATAGCCACCCGGGGTGGCACATTGTCAAAATAGAAAAAGCCATCCTTCCACGCCGTGTAAGGTACTACGTCTACCTGAGCTATGTTCATCGTTGAGCCGGAAATGACCGCTTGCTCTCCTGGCTTTAATAGATTTGAGATTTGAGATTCGAGGTTTGAAATCTTTACCTTCCCTTCTACCAACGTGGTTTTGGTTTCGTTTTCGGCTGGATAAGCCGAAATATTGAACTCCGTGCCGAGTACCTCAACCGTTTGACCGCTGCTATTTACCTTAAAAGGCCTACTTTTATCTTTCACCACAGCAAAATAGGCCTCACCGGAAACCCTAACCACCCGTTCTGCGTCGTCAAACCGGCTGGGGTATGTCAATGTAGAAGCCGCATTTAACCAAACATTTGTTCCATCTGAAAGTGTAATTTGATAGATGCCCCCTTTGGGTGTGGTAAGCATAAGTGTTTCGGAAGGTTTAAGTAACAATGTATCCCCACTGTTGTAAGTAATATTGTCTTCCGCTATGACAATGCCGGTTTGTGTTTCGCTCAAATCAATCACCCGCCCATCAGCGAGGCTAAGTGTAGCACGATGGCCGCCGGGAAGGATTTCTTCGGCCGCGAGTATTGGGTCAGTAGGTAACTTCTCCCTATTGTCCAGAAAGAATGCCCACGTGCCCACTACCGCTAAAATAATAGCCGCAGCTGCATAGGGAAGCCATTTCCGGAAACGGATGGTGTTTTTCCGCTGTATGTGTATTTGTATTCCTTTGTCAATTCGATTACGAAGGGTTGTTTGTTCCTCCGAGGTCAACACCTCTTCACGGCCCTCGATGTTGTCAAACGCATCATAGTACGTGTCCATGAAGTGCCGTTCCGCATCAGTAGCAGAACCACGCAGGATTTTCTTCGCTAGTTTATGGAATGTATTTTCCATACGTATTGTATCCGTTTAAAATGGTCTTTACGGATATTGTCTAGAAATCCCGGGAAACTCCCAAAAAAAATTCAACTTTTTTAATTCAAGAATACCAGACCCATAATCACGGTCTTTATTAGCAGTGCCCGAAGGCTATTGCTTGCGGTATTAAGCTGGTTCTGAACGGTCTTTTGCGACACTTGAAGCTCCTCTGCAATTTCCTTGGTGTTTCGCCCTTCGAAGTAATGCATTTCAAAAATCCGGCGTCGTTTACGGGGAAGTGTTTCCAGCCACGCCGTCAAAAGGCGTCGCGTTTCCTGTTCACCGAAAGGCCCATCGGCCGTAAATGGTGAAACCAGCATTTGTTCAAAAGGCTCTACAAACGCAGGCAGAGCTTTACCTTTGGCAAGCAACGTGTATATTTTATAGCGTACGGCCGTATGTAGGTAGGGCTCCAGCCGTTGAATCGATTTATTTCCCCGATGCTCCCATAAGTCAATGAATACATCCTGTACAACATCACTGCACTGCTCCCGGTTGGCTAAGCGCCGGTAGGCAGTTTGGTATAGCGCATGCCAATAACGCTCGTAAATACAGCTAAAGGCTCCCTGATGCCCCTCTTTAAGTAGTGGTACCAAATCCTCATCCGTATACTCCGCGTAGTTATCCAATTGATGTAGTTAGTTTAGCAAAGGTAGCGGATTGGGCGAAGAAAGCAAAGCCGCCGAATACCCCTATTCACGAGCTTGTGCTTTCAAATCGGCAAAAGAACGTTGGAATGCTGCGATTAAATCCGCGTAAGCGTCGTTTGTTGCCTGATTGTGAACCTCCCAACGATTTTCGGTCAGATCGAAGAATTCCTCATATTGATGTTCGGGATACCATATATATTTATAATCCAACGAAACAACAGCCTCAGACACGGGAATGTGAGGTGAGCCATAAAAACGGTGCTCATAATAAAACCGTTCCCGAGTAGGTATCCCATGGTTAATGGTTTCAGTAAGGTCTATACCCTGCATGTCTATTGGCGTGTTATCTTGGCCGACGCCTGCCAATGAAAGGATGGTCGGTGCGATATCGATATTAAGTGCAATTTGGTCAATGACACGGCCGGGGTCTACTGCGGACTTCCGAGGGTCATAGATGATCAGCGGCACACGAATGGACTCTTCGTGAGCGAACCATTTACCTTCCAATCCATGCTCGCCCAGGTAAAACCCATTGTCACCCATAAAGATGATAATGGTATTATCGTCAAGCCCGTGGTTTTTTAAATGCATCATCAGTTTCCCCACTTCCGCATCTACGCCCGAAATCAGACGGTAGTAATCTTTTACCGATTCCTGATAGGTTTCAGGGCTTGAAAAAAAAGTTTGCCACCGGTATCGTGCAATACTTTCGGGTGCTTTGAAAAATGGAGGCAGGCTGTCCCAGTATGCAGGTTTTGCCGACTCAGGTACCGGAACCGTCGTGTTATTATACCAGTTGGCAAACTCCTCCTGCACCACATATTCCGGAGGCCGCCCGTCCAATTCATGCGGTGCTTTAAAACTCACCGAAAGACAAAAAGGTTGCGTAGACGTATCTTGCGAAACCAAAAATTTGACAATATCACGGCCAATGCTGTCCGTATGGTGTACCGGTTTTCCATTTTCATCGTAAAAGATGTAGGGTGGCTGTCCTTTTTCCGTGCACGACCAGAAATCGAACTGTTCCGCCGGCGGATTTTCGCCCACTCCAAATTTCCCGATAAACCCCACACGATACCCATTACGTTTTAATACCATTGGATAAGTCATCTTAAATGCTTCCGGCGAAAAATCCGTACCAAAATCATCAATGCTGTGCTTAGCCATATGCTGACCGGTAAGGATACTTGCCCGACTTACCGCGCAGATCGATGTGGTGACGTACGCGTTGCGGAATAAGTACCCCCGCTGAGCCAGTTCGTCGAGATTGGGCGTTCGGATAACCGGGTTGCCCAGGCTTCCAAGCGCATCCCAGCGATGGTCGTCGGTAAGGAGGAAAATAATATTAGGCCGTTTATCCACCTCGTTGCGGCGGTGGTTTGCACGACTGATTCCGCTCAACAGTACTACGGCGAACAACAGGAATTTCAATATGTCCCGCGGGTTCATTTTTTTATTTTATTCGTTACTTATTCCTAAACCCAGTCGGCGCTCGTTAAGCATTACCTTTTTCCATTCAGTAAAATAGCAGGGATGGAGGCAGATATGTAGCGGACAAGCCATCGATTACGCTCCGAGCGCTTTACGTGCAAATTCCACACATTTAGCGACTTCTTTGACAGCATCCGAGCCTTCAGGTACAGGATACTCCAGTTCAATCGTTGCCGGAAACTTATACTTACGCTCGGACATCAACTGCAGCGCTTCCACAATTGGGGTATCGCCTTCGCCCCAAGGTAGGTTTGCGCCACCGTTAGCCTTTGATTTCCGGTCTTTTGTGTGCATGCTCACGATGTGCTCATGCTTGGCTTTGATAAACTGGATAGCGTCGAAGCCCGCCGCCACGTAGTGCCCCATATCGAAGTTCATCGCATTATAAGGCGATTGTGCAATAGCACCGTCCCACATATCAAATGTCTGCTGCGTATGCCCGTGATAGCCTACATACACCTTGTTCCGTGCTGCGATGGTGCCCAGTCGCTGTGTATGTGTCGGATCCTTCGGAAACTCCACATTCGCCTGGTTGGCTCCCAACGCCTTTGCGGCACGGAAAGCGTAGTCGATCTCCGCATCCGTATTATTTGGCCCCAGGGCACTGGGTTTATAACCGTAGATGCGCACGCCGGCTTTCTTGTACATTTTACGGAGCTGCTCGAAACGGGTCATGGGCACGTTCGCCCGCCATTCGGCCAATGCTTGGGAATGTGCGGCTCGCGCGACTTTATCGGCCTCGTCATCGCCGGTCCTCGCAGGGGCGTCCGGTGCTCCCGCAAATGCCTCGGCCGCCGGCCCCATCAGTTCAACGGCGCTCACATTCGCCTCCACGCAGTACCGGAGCAACTCTTCGGTACCGCTTGGCATGCTGCGGAACGAATACGTGATTACGCCTACCTGCACCCCTTTGAATACGGAATTCGGTTTGCGTAGGTTGGGGATATAGGCTGGCATGCCAAAGGCAGGGGCCGCAACCACCGTACCCACCAATACGGACGCCGAAGCCAGAAACTGCCTACGGGAAAACGATTTTTCTTTTGTTGATTCCATTGTTAATAGTCAAATGCTTAAAAATCCATATAATCCCAACCATTGCGGTATGGCCGCCCTTTGAGCATATTCGCATAGACATCGTCAAACACTTCCTTCTTCGGGTTCCACTTCAGTGGCCGTTGCAGCTCATAAGCGATGTTGACGGCGTTGCAAACCGATGCGGTACGGTGTCCGATTTCCACATCGGCCACGGGCTTGCTCCGTTTCTTGATGGCATCGATCCAATCCTGGTAGTGGTTGTCGGAATGATAGACCTTTTTATCGCCGGGCTTCAGCGGCTGCTGGGCCAATCCAGCAGGTTCGGTATCAAGGAAACTTCGCGACACTTCGATTTTGCCTTCTGTACCGATAAACTGGATGGCGTTGGGGCGTCCCCATGCTTTGTGGTTCACCCGTACGCCGTTGGCATACGTAAAATACAAGCCCTCCTCCGCGGCGGACTGGGCAGGTGGCACGAACGATACCGGACCGGAATGGTCCATATCCAACGCCCACTGCACGATATCGAACATGTGTGCCCCCCAGTCGGTGATCAGTCCACCGCCGAAACCCCGGTAGCCACGCCACCATGCCCATTTATCATCCTCAATGGGCGGCGAGAGGGTGGGATGGTAACCTCGATAGAGCGACGGGCCGATCCACCTATCCCAATCCAAATAATCCGGTATGGGCATGGACGGCAGGTCGCACTGCTTCACCGGCTCGCCCACTGAGACGTTGATTTCCTTGACCGTGCCGATGTAGCCGTTCCGCACCAGGTCGGCCGCCTGTCGGAAGTTATATTGCGAACGCTGCATGCTACCGGTTTGTAGCACCCGTTTGTATTTCCTTACCGCATCCACCATGGCACGCCCCTCGTCGATGGTCAACGCCAGCGGCTTTTCACAATAGATATCCTTCCCGGCCTTTGCCGCGTCTATTACATTGAGCGCATGCCAATGGTCGGGCGTTGCAACGACTACGGCATCGATATCCGTACGGGCGAGTAGCTCCCGGTAGTCACCGTACGATTCCACGGCGTGGCTTGCTTTCGTCGCGTTGAGTGCCGTCGACTCGCCCACGAATTTAGCGAGCTTCTTACGGTCCACATCGCATGCTGCCACCACCATCGTTTCGGGCACCTTACCGATATTCCGCAACAGACCATGCACCTGTTTGCCCGTTCCGATGTAACCCAGGTTGATGCGGTCGCTCGGAGCGATAAATCCGTTTCCGCCCAATACATGGCGCGGCAAGACCATAAAGCCCGCGGCGGCGGCAGCACCTGTTTTCAGGAAATTCCGGCGCGTAAAACCGGCCATGTTTTTTTTATCCATAAATTTATAATTGTTACCTATCATCGCCTATCGACAAAATTATTGCCGCGACGTCTCTTCATGTCTAATTTGGAGGCTAACAAAACGTTAGTATGCAAACTTAGATAAAGTTGCGTCGAAATACAATCGTTTTCCTCCACCACCGAGAAAAAATTACAGCGAAAACAATAGACTGCTATTCGATATCATCAGATGGCCTTGCATTTTATACACAGTTTCTTGTAGCGTACAAAAATTTATAATATAATTGCATAGCTAATTTTAAGAAAAATGCCTGAACTATTTGAACGTAGCCGAATCCATTTAGGAGTTAAGTATCGCAGCAATGTAATTAAATTCAATCACCTGTCTTTTTTATGGTTGCTTGCCGCAGTGTCAGTTCTATCCTGCGCCAAGAACCCTATCGATAAAAAACCGGAGGAAATCGGAAACCCTACGGAGGCAAACCACTTGTTGTTTGTTGGAAATTATGACAACAACCTTTACGCGTTGGATAGCCGTACGGGTGCCCTTCGGTGGAAGTTCTCCACGAGCGAATCGATCCTAGGTAGTCCAACGGTGGCTAGTAATGTGGTATATTTTGGAAGTTACGACCACAAGGTGTACGCGGTCAATGCGGCGGACGGCAAGGAGAGGTGGTCGTTCCAAACTGGCGGGCCAGTGTATTCAACGCCTACAGTGTCAGACAACATCCTTTATTTCGGGAGTTCTGACAAAAAAGTGTACGCACTTAACGCGTCTAAAGGAACAAAAATATGGGAATTTGAAACCGACCATTATGTACAGACTAGCCCTACCATAGTTAATGGTATTTTATATATCGGAAGCGACGACAGCCATATCTACGCACTGGATGCAGTTTCGGGTACGTTTAAGTGGAAATTTGCTGCACGTCACCAAGCCCCCATCAGTACGACGCCCACAGTATCCGGTAACATGGTTTACGTAGGCAGCTACGATAAAACAATGTATGCGCTTGACGCGGCATCCGGTGAGCTAAAATGGAAGTTCGAGATTGATGATGTAACCTATGCAAGCTATACAAGCCCCAGAGTGGTGAATGGCGTGGTTTACGTTGGCAGTGATACGGGCAGGTTGTACGCGCTTGATACCCAAAGTGGGGCATTTATTTGGTTATTTGAGGGTTCGGGTTATAGTGGCCACGCAACCATACATCGAGGTGTTATATACATTGGGTCAGCCTACGATAAGTTATATGCGGTAGATGCCGGGACTGGCAAAGAAATTTGGTCTTATGACACAGGCGGTGATACGCGTTCTGGCCCAACGGTGGCAGATGAACTCATCTACGTGGGAGCGGGCAATCAACTAATGGCTATCGACATCAGTACACGCACAACTAAATGGGTTTTTGAGCCAATTCTCTCCCATGGTATCGGGTGGTTTCTGTCGTCGCCAACCGTGTTGATTGATGGCAAGGTATATTATCCGGGAATAAGCGGAAGCCACCCATAACAATGCAACTGCCCTGCCCATTGCACTAACTTCCATACTTAATACGGTTTCAATGGTATCAATACATGCTAAAAGCACCTGCAGGCCGTTCGACTCCGACTTCCCTGCAGCAGATTTCATTAGTCGCCGTGCGAATGATAAAGAACACAATCAATGCCATTGCTGCCAATGATAAAAACACGTTGCAATGGTACTGGGTTAACTAAAATCAGAGATGCCAGTAATAAAAGACTGGGCTAACTATCGCTACAGTTACGTGGTCTTTCTGAACAAAGGAAACCAAACAACAATTTTTTGTGGAATTTTATAGCGTGTAGCATCCCTGTACCACAATGCGTCATTACAACACGTTTTATTTATGGCGCGATTTAAGTAAGTTTGCATAAGGCAGGTATTAAGGCACAAAAAACAACACCATGATTCGTAGTATTCTTTCGCTTTTTTTGGCTATTTCCATCTCGTTCAGTATGGCACAGCAGCACTCCAAAGACGACCCCTTCCACCGAGAATGGATAAAAATCGATTCCCTTAGCTTTAACGGGTTGCCACAATCGGCAGCGAAAATAGCCCGTGAAATCAAAGCTACCGCAGAGCAGCAGGGTGACAAGGCCAATGCCATCAAGGCAACGCTATTTTTGATTGCTAAAGAGGCGTTTACGGAGGAAAATGAGCCGACATTTACCATTCAGCAAGCAGACTCCATGATCCAGGTTTCCGACGGACCGGAGAAAGCGCTATGGCAAAGCATCACCGCCGAGCTTTACTGGCAATACTATCAGCGTAACCGGTGGTCCATATTGGACCGTACCCCGCTAGCCAGCGAGCCGCCTGCCGATATCGCCACGTGGGACGCCGCAGCACTGATTGCCAAGGCCAGCGACCTGTACCATGCCTCTATTCTCGACGGCGAATTACTCAAAACCATTCCGGTAGCGCGTTATACTCCCCTACTTGTTGAAGGAAAAAACACACGCCAACTACGGCCTACGCTGTACGACTTTCTCGCATTCAGGGCTATTGATTTTTTCCAGAATGACGAAAAGGATGTCATCAGGCCAGCATATCAATTCCAGATCGGCGGTACGCTGTGGTTTGAGCCTGCCGCGCTGCTAGCAGAGGTAAAAGTGAACCCGGCTACGCCGGAAGCGCTGCACTTCCGCGCACTGCATACTTACCAGCAGCTGCTGGCCTTCCACCTGGATGACGATCAGCCCGACGCACTCGTAGACGCGGACCTGCAACGCCTGCAATTTGTACACCGATATGCTACCCATCCCGAGAAGGATAGCCTCTACCGCAACGCGCTGCAAACACTCGCCACACGCTACGCAGATAGTCCGGCAGGAGCAAATGCTGCCGTCACGCTGTTGCAATTTGATTATAACCATTCGCGCGGCAAAGACTCCATAGACCTCCAGCACATGTGCCGGCAGCTCGATGCGCTCATTGCCCGCTTTCCCAATTCGGAAGGTGCCCATAATGCCGAGCAACTTCGCTACATATTAATGAACAAATCGTTGACCGTACAGACGGAAGCCGTGTTGCTACCAGAGGAAAACAGCAAAATCCTGGTAGCTTATAGAAACCTAGCTAACGTGTACCTGCGGATTTATCCGTGGTCAAATGAGCCAACTAATCGGCGTAGGGAATTGAATAGTAGCGCGAAAGAAAAGCTATTGAAGAGTAAGCCGATTTCATCCTGGGAGGCTGCGCTGCCAGGTAGTGGAGACCGGTATGAGCACCGAACGGAAATCAAGATCGACCCGCTACCCGCCGGTCGCTACCTGCTTGTCGCATCGGCAACCGCCGACTTTTCATCGGATAGCACCATCTTAGCCGTAGTTCCCATACAGGTGTCTTCGCTGAGCCTCCTCACCAATAATTTCGAACACCAGCATACGTTGTTTGCATTGCACCGCAAATCGGGTATGCCCATCCGGGGGGCAAAAGTAACGTTCCTCGATGAGCTCTGGGATAACACCTTTAATTCCTATCGGTATGAGGTAGTGGGTGAAGCATCCACCGATGAGGATGGCAAAGCAACCATCCGCGTAGAAAAACGCCAACAGAATATCCGCCGCATCGTAATTTCAGCCTACGGCGATACGCTGCGCGCCGACGGCTATTTCGGTTCATATCGTGCAGAGGACAACCACGAAAAAAAGACAAACGAGCACACGTTCTTATTTACCGACCGCGCACTATACCGACCGGGACAGACCGTATATTTCAAGGGGATTGTCGTCGAAAATGCGGCCGATGGAATGACGAACCGTGTGTTGGCCGACCACACCTCAGAAGTGACCCTTTTTGACGCCAACAACCAGAAAGTAAGCACGATGGAGCTCACCACCAATACCTACGGCTCGTTCGCTGGAAAATTTACCGCACCCGCTAACGGGCTCACTGGCCAAATGCGCATCGGTACCGAGAACGGCAATGCCTACTTTGCCGTGGAAGAATATAAACGGCCAAAATTCGAGGTACTGTTTGATACGGTGAAAGCCAACATCGCCCTCAACGAAGAAATCAATATCAAGGGACATGCTGCGGCCTATGCCGGCAATAACATCGATGGCGCCGAGGTGAAATATCGCGTGGTCAGGCGGGCGCGGTTTCCCTATTTCTGGGCATTTTACCGTTGGGGTCAACCACAGTCGCACCAAATGGAGATTGCCAATGGCGCCGTACAAACACAACCCGACGGCACGTTTGAAGTGACGTTTACCACGATTCCCGATGAGCAGATCGACCCGCAGACATTACCAGTGTTCACCTACACGATATATGCCGATGTGACGGACATCAACGGCGAAACGCAAAGTGGCAACCAGCATGTACAGGCGGGATACCGCTCCTTGCAACTCACGGCCTCCATAGCCACGCAACTCAATGCTAGCCAGAAAAACCAGTTGACCATTACCACTCAAAACCTGAATGGCATCGCTACCCCAACCGATGTTGCGCTATCCGTTGCCCCGCTCAACTTTCCGGGCAAGCTGTACCGCGAGCGAATGTGGGAGAAGCCAGACCGATACACCATGAATGAACAGGAGTTCAGGCAGTTATTTCCGGATGATGAGTACGCCGACGAATCCAATTACATGAATTGGGCTGTCGGTAAAACGAGCTGGTCGGCCACTACCCATACCGGAAAACAGCAACCCATAGAACTACCCACCTCAGCTTGGAAGTCGGAGGGATGGCATGTGATCACGCTCACCACGGCGGACCCCCAGGGCAATGAAATCATCGAGAAACTATATACCTATGCGGCCAAACCGGTAGCGGATGCCAAACCGCAACAGCCCCTACTGGTATTGGCCGACAAAACGTCGCTGGAGCCGGGCGACACGCTGGACCTCATCGTGAAAACCGGCTTTGATAGCACTTATGTACTGGAAACAAACACCGATATCAAACCCGAATTCACGACCTTTTCCGAACGTCGCAGCATTAACCGCCCCATCGTTGAGGCGGACCGCGGCGGCCTAGGCTTCGGTTGGTTATATGTGCACAACAACCGGGTATACCAAAGTAATAAACAAGTGGATGTACCCTGGTCTGATCGTGACCTTCAGTTGGAATGGGCAACCCACCGCGACAAACTATTACCGGGGGCTGCTGAAGAATGGCAATTGACTATCAAAGGAAATAAAAAGGAAGCCGTCGCGGCAGAGCTGTTGGCAGGCTTATACGATGCATCGCTGGATGCCCTGAAACTTCATCGTTGGAACTGGAACCGACTCACACCCAACCGCTGGTTGCGAACCCACTGGGGAACCAACTGGACATTCACGACCGTTACCGGTAACCTGTGGCTGAATAGTATCAATGGAGATCTGCCCACCGCTTACGAAAAACGATACGACGAACTGCTCAATTATCCCGTGCAACAGGTTCTCTCCAAACAACACGGCAATTTCATGATAAGAGGTGTAGCAGCAGCGGCACCAGCAGCACGGGAAGAAGCTGTTTTCCAAAGTGTGGAGCTCTCCAATGGGCGCCAAAACGAAAATAGCCTCGATGAAGTCGTGGTAGTGGGATTTGGGCGACAGGAAAAGCAGGCAGTTGTCGGTTCCGTGACGGTGGTTGAGACTGAACAACCAACGATATCTATACGGGCCAACTTACAGGAAACTGCCTTTTTCTTTCCCCAACTGCAAACGGATGCCGAGGGCAACGTCACCTTTAAATTCACCATGCCCGAAGCACTCACCGAATGGAAGCTGATGGCTTTCGCTCATACCACCGATTGGAAAACGGGCTACCTAGAAGGAAAGATCAAAACCCAAAAAGACTTCATGGTGATGCCCAATCTACCCCGCTTCCTGCGGCAGGGTGACCGCATCAGCATCAGTGCAAAGGTGAGCAACATCAGCACGCAAGCCTTGCAGGGCACGGCTTACGTGGAATTGCTTGACGCCACTACATTGCAACCGCTTTCGGACATTGGCAACGGTCTGGAAAATCAAGATTTTGCCGTAGATGCGGAACAAAGTACCGATGTGGCTTGGACATTCGCCGTTCCCGATAACCTCTTCAACGCCGTGGTGGTACGGATCTCCGCCAAAGCGGGCAACTTCACCGATGGCGAGGAAACCACCCTACCGGTAGTAACCAACCGCACATTGGTAACCGAAACCCTGCCATTGCCTATTCGCGGTAATGAAAGCAAAACCTTTACGCTGGATAAGCTAGCGAACACGACGAGTGAGACCCGGGTAAACCATGCACTCACCGTGGAGTTTACGGGCAACCCCGCATGGTATGCCGTGCAAGCACTCCCTTACTTGATGGAGTACCCCTATGAATGTGCGGAACAAATTTTCGGCCGCGTGTATGCCAACGCACTGGCCGCCCACATCGTTGACCAGGCACCGCGCGTGAAAGCTATTTTTGAACAATGGAAAACCAGCGATACTACCGCCCTGCTTTCCAACCTGGAAAAAAACCAGGAGCTTAAATCGGCTCTTCTCGAAGAGACACCGTGGGTGATGGAAGCCAAGAATGAGCGGGAGCAGAAACACCGTATCGCCCAGCTGTTCGAAAACCATAAGCTTGCGCATGGCCTTCAAGAAAACCTGACCAAACTGGCAGAGATGCAGCTTAGCGACGGCAGCTTCCCGTGGTTCAGGGGGATGTATGGCAACCGTTACATCACGCAGTACATCACCACGGGCATCGCCCGGCTACAACGGCTGGGTGTGGAGGCCGCCGCATCGGAAACGGCCAAGCAGATACTCACAAAAGCGGTGGATTACTTAGACCTTCAGGTGAAAGACGATTACGACTATCTGATGAAGAATAAAATGGACCTCAGCCAACGGCACCTGAGGTATACCCATGTCCACTACCTGTATATGCGCAGCCTCATAGCGGATCTGCCGATACGTCAGCAAAATCGTGTAGCTTACGATTTCTACCTCGAACAGGCCGCTAAATTCTGGAACACCTTCAACCCATACCTAAAAGGGCAGCTCGCGCTAGCCCTTCATCGAGCGGATGACGGCCAAACAGCCGAAGCCATCATCGCGTCCCTGCGTGAAACAGCCGTGCAAAGTGAAGAAATGGGCATGTACTGGAAGATCATGCCCCGCGGTTATTGGTGGTATGAAGCACCTATCGAGGCCCAGGCTTTGCTTATAGAGGCGTTTGCCGAAGTAGCATCTGACCAACAAGCGGTAGACAACCTGAAGGTCTGGCTCATCAAGCAGAAACAAACCCAGCATTGGAATACCACCAAAGCGACAGCCGATGCGATCTATGCACTATTATTGCAAGGAAGCGATTGGCTCGTAAATGAACCCGAGGTAACCATTGCATTGGGCAAGGAAACCATCCGGTCTACCGAATTGAAAACTGAAGCAGGTACCGGCTATTTCAAAAAACGCTTTGATGGCGATACGGTGACTCCCGGTATGGGCAACATCTCCGTAAAAGTAGCTAAAGCCGAGAATGAAGGAGTAGCTTGGGGTGCCGTGTATTGGCAGTATTTCGAAGACTTGGATAAAATAACTAAGGCGGAAACGCCCTTAAGTTTACGCAAACAGCTTTATATCCAACGGAATACCGACCGCGGGCCGGTTTTGGAGGAAATCAACGCGGACAACCCTTTGCAGATAGGCGATAAGGTGACCGTACGGATTGAATTGCGCGTAGACCGCGACATGGAATATGTACACCTCAAAGATATGCGGGCCGCGTGTTTTGAGCCTATAAACGTATTGAGTGGTCATCGCTACCAGAACGGGCTCGGCTACTACGAAAGTACGCGTGACGTGGCAACCAATTTCTTCTTCGATTACTTGCGTAAGGGCACCTATGTGTTTGAGTACCCGGTATTCGTATCGCAAGCGGGCGACTTCTCCAACGGCATCAGCACCATCCAAAGCATGTACGCACCGGAGTTCAGTAGTCATAGTGAAGGAATCAGGGTACAGGTTAAACAAAAACAATAGCCTGCACCATGGCTGTTGATACGACGAAGCGATTCGACCGGATTGTGAGCATTTATATCCAGCTCCAATCCAAACGCGTGGTAAAGGCACAGGAACTCGCCGACCGGTTCGGCGTGAGCCTACGCACGATTTACCGCGATATCCGTAGCTTGGAACAGGCAGGGGTGCCGATATTCGGCGAAGCCGGCGCGGGTTACAGCATTGTGGACGGTTATCGGCTCCCGCCCGTGCTCTTCACCCAGGAAGAGGCCATGAGCTTTGTAGGTGCCCAGAAATTGATGGGCAAGTTCATGGATCGTCGGCTGCAGGAGCATTACGAAACAGCGCTCTATAAGATCAAGGCGGTGTTGCGGATGAGCGAGAAGGACTCGTTATCCGCTATCGAATCAAAGATCGTGATGGCGAAATCGGGGTATGAGGTCTTTAACAGCAACGTACCCCATGCGCTTAGCAGTTTAATTGAAAGCATTGCCCAACGGCGGCAGGTGTTTTTATCATATAAGGGAGTGAATGATGAAAGACCGAAGCCACGTACTATTGAACCAGTAGGGCTTTTCCATGAAATGAACTTTTGGTACGTATATGCATATTGCCACACCCGAAAGGATTACCGCCAGTTCCGGGCCGATAGGATTGCACAGCTACACCTCCTCGACGGACCGTTTGAGCGCGAACATCCCTCGCTTGGCGAATTTATGGCTGAACGGGAGCGTGCGCACAGCAACCTCCCGAAAATGACGATCCGCGTCCGCGTAGAGAATCCTTTTGCCGCCCATATGAAATGGGACCGGCGCTATTGGGGGTTCGTCTCCGAACACGATTGCGGGACATATACCGAAATGGTATTCGAAACACGGGACTTCCAAGAGGGTTTTCCGCGTTGGCTCCTCATGTACGGTGATGGCGTACAGGTACTCGAACCGGACGCTGTACGCCAACGCGTTGGTGAACTGATTGAAGCCGTCGCTGCGAATTTTCGGAAGTAATCGTCGCAAACACCCCCCAAAATTGGCATTTATGCCCTTAACGTTTCTTTTAGTTGCGCCCTATATTTGTAATAGAATAATAGAAAGGAGCTTATCATGCAAAAAATCATGCCTCATTTGTGGTTCGACCGGGAAGCGAAAGAAGCGGCCGAATTTTATACCACGATATTCCCCGAATCACGCATCACCGGTATTACCACGCTGAGCGATACGCCGTCAGGCGATGCCGACGTGGTGTCTTTTCAGCTTTGGAACTATTCCTTTATGGCCATAAGTGCTGGGCCCTTATTCAAATTCAACCCGTCCGTTTCCTTCATGGTCAATTTTGATCCATCGCGCGATGGGGAAGCGGCAAACCGGATAAATGACATTTGGGCAAAGCTCTCCGATGGTGGAAAGGTATTGATGCCGCTCGACACATATCCTTTCAGCGAGCGGTACGGATGGATACAGGATAAATACGGTCTTTCGTGGCAGCTGATACTTACCGATCCGAAAGGTGAGGAACGCCCACCGATCATTCCAACGCTATTGTTTGTCGGCGATGTTTGCGGAAAAGCGGAAGAGGCTACTGATTTTTACCTTTCGGTATTTCGGGACACGCAGCGCGGTAACATTGCCCGCTATCCATCGGGCATGGAACCCGATCAGGAAGGTACCGTGATGTTCTCGGACTTCCAGCTCCAAGGCCAGTGGTTTGCGGCGATGGACAGTGCACGGGAGCGCGGCTACGCCTTCAACGAGGCCGTTTCGTTGATGGTTAATTGTGACACGCAGGAGGAGATTGATCACCTTTGGGAAAAGCTATCGGCCGTGCCCGAAGCGGAGCAATGTGGCTGGCTGAAAGACCAGTTCGGCCTATCCTGGCAAATATCGCCTGCTATCTTCGAGGAGATGATGCAAGACCCCGACCCGGAAAAAGTAGCCCGGGTTACCCGGGCCTTTATGCAAATGAAAAAGTTTGATATCGAGCAGTTAAAGGGTGCTTACCGTGGGTAAGCCCATACGCTATCGTTCCCAGAAAAATGGTGGCTGGATGCCCAGTGCCCGGAGATACACGTAGCCCTGTCCCCGGTGATGGATTTCGTTGTCAATAAAATACAGGATATTTTCAATGATCGGAAAATTGAACTGCCCGAAGAGGTTGAATGTTTCGTGGAAATCAGTTTCTGGAATCCGGTTGAACAACGCATCGATTTGAGGCGTGTCTTCATCCCATTTCTGCAACAGTGCGCCTTTGGTGGTAACCCCACCCAGTCCGCCCTCGGTGTAGGCCCCCTCACCGCGGTCAACAATACCCTGTAGGCCGGGCACGGCGATAGCCAGTAGTTCTTTTGCCAGTTCGCCGAAAGGCCGCATGCCAGCAACGGAAAAAGTAAACAGCTCCTTCTCGGGAAATGCCTCGATAACCCGCCGTGTCAATGCGCGGTGCCCTTGCCAATGTTTCAACAACTCGTCTTTGGTGATGATGCTCATGATAATTGATAATTGATAGTGGATAATTACTTTGTTCACTGCAAAGAAACGAAGTGTTGTTGACAGCGTTTTGTCAATAGCATCAGAAAAAATGGAAAATGGAAAATTGAGATAATTTAGTAACTTTGGCTAAATCAAACAATGCAGGTGACCATGGATACGCAAGCAGACATCAAATGGATACAGCGTGAGTTGAGCAAGGTTAGGGGCCCAGATTTGATAGAAGTTTTCAAACGGCTATTGCAGTTCAGAAAAAAAAATATGGCGGCTACAATCCAGGAATACAACGACGATATCGAAGCGTCTGAAAAGGATATTAAAGCTGGCAGGTTTATTCCCAAAACGAAGTGGATAAACTAAATGAAGTATGGAAGAGATCACTGTAATTTGGACAGAAACAACCAAGAAGCAATTACAGGAAATATATTTATACATCGCTGAAGAATCCATACTACAGGCAGACAAGGTTTTCAATAAACTTGTTGAATCTACAACAGGGCTATCCAATCATCCTAAAAAACATCCGTTGGATAAACACAAGATTAACAACAACGGAGATTACAGGGCCTACGAACTATTCCATTACCGGATTTCGTACCGAGCAGCTGATACTGCAATATACATACATTGTCCGAATAAGGAGTACCCATAAAAATCCAGAAGAATATTAATACATGACCGCATATAACGAAGATAGTATACGCTCGCTCGATTGGAAAGAACACATTCGGCTCCGGCCGGGGATGTATATCGGCAAGCTGGGTGATGGTTCAGCGTATGACGATGGCATCTACGTATTACTCAAAGAAGTGGTGGATAACTCAATCGATGAGTTTGTGATGGGCGCCGGGAGAACCATCGACATCAACATGAGCGAACAGAAGATTGCCGTGCGCGACTATGGCCGGGGTATCCCGTTGGGCTCGGTGGTAGATGTGGTGTCGAAGATCAATACAGGGGGTAAGTACGACAGTAAAGCCTTCCAGAAATCGGTCGGCCTCAACGGCGTCGGTACCAAAGCGGTCAACGCACTTTCCACATCGTTCACCGTGCAGTCGTACCGCGATGGGAAGACCCGGATTGCCGAGTTCGGCAAGGGAGAGCTGGTAAGGGACGAAGAGAAAACGACCACCCAACGAAACGGGACTGCCGTGACGTTTTACCCCGACGATAGTATTTTCAAAAACTACCACTACCGCGCAGAGTTCGTGGAAAACATGATTTGGAATTATGTCTTCCTCAACTCGGGGCTAACCATCAATTTCAACGGCCAGAAATTCGTGTCCGAAAACGGGCTTAAAGACCTACTTGAACGGAATATCGATGCGGAGTCCATGCGTTACCCCATCATCCACCTTAAGGGCGAGGATATCGAAATTGCGATGACCCACGGCCAGCAGTATGGAGAAGAGTATTACTCGTTTGTAAATGGGCAACATACCACGCAAGGGGGCACACACCAAGCGGCTTTCCGCGAAGCATTGGTGAAGACGGTGCGCGAGTTTTACAAGAAGGATTACGATGCGTCCGATATCCGGGCCTCCATCATTGGGGCTGTTGCCATCAAGGTGCAAGAGCCCGTATTTGAATCGCAAACGAAAACCAAATTGGGCTCGCAGAGCATTGGTCCCGAAGGCCCAACCGTCCGCACCTTTATCAACGATTTCCTCAAAAAAGCGCTCGACGATTACTTGCACAAGCACAGTGAAACGGCCGACGCTTTGCTGAAACGGATCATGCAGTCGGAACGCGAACGGAAAGATATCGCCGGCATCAAAAAGTTGGCCAACGAACGTGCCAAAAAGGCTTCGCTGCACAACCGTAAGTTGCGCGATTGCAAAGTGCACTATGGTGACAAGCATGAGTTAGCCCAGGAAACCACCCTGTTCATCACCGAGGGTGATTCGGCGAGCGGGTCGATTACCAAGTCGCGCAACGTGCAGACCCAAGCCGTATTCAGCCTCAAAGGCAAGCCGCTCAATGCATTCGGCCTCACCAAAAAAGTGGTGTATGAAAATGAGGAATTCAACCTCCTCCAGCATGCGCTCAATATTGAAGACGGATTGGATGGGCTCCGTTATAACCACATTGTCATCGCCACCGATGCCGATGTGGACGGCATGCACATCCGCCTGCTGTTGATGACCTTCTTCCTCCAATTTTTCCCCGACCTCGTGAAAGCGGGACATGTATCGATTTTACAAACGCCGTTATTCCGGGTGCGCAATAAAAAGGAGACCATTTATTGCTACAGCGATGAAGAGCGCCAACGTGCCATTATGAAATTAGGAGGCAAGCCGGAAATCACACGTTTTAAGGGCTTGGGAGAGATTTCGCCGGAAGAGTTCGGGCTGTTTATCGGCGAAGATATGCGACTTGATCCTGTCATCCTTTTAAAGGAACTGAAAATAAAGCAACTATTGGAATATTATATGGGCAAGAATACCCCCGACAGGCAAAAGCACATCGTAAACAACCTACGTGTAGAAATGGATATCGCCGAGGAATCGAAAACCGAAGAACTGGTGGCTTAATAGATCATGATAAACCAAACCCTTATTCTTATCCAGTGCCACGATGCTGTGGGACTGGTTGGCCAGATTGCCAATACGGTAGCACACCATTCCCTCAACATCGTCACCATGCGCGAATACGTGGACGAAGCAGCCGAACGTTTTTACGTGCGGATTGTGTGCGCCGGGAAAGCAGAAAACAACGAGCTGCTCACCGCCGACCTTATCGAGGCATTGCCAGTAGGCGCTACAGTAACGGTTAACCCACCGCAGCAGAAGCGGCTGGCCATTCTGGTAACCAAAGAACACCATTGCCTCGGCGACATCATTGTTCGTTACTTTTTCAATACGTTGGGTGCCGAAGTATGCTGCGTGGTGGGAAATTACGACGAGTTGAGTGCATTTACCCAACGATTTAACATCCCATTTTACCATGTAACCCACGAAGGGAAATCCAAAGCGGAATTTGAGTTGGAGATTGCGCACCTATTGGATTCGCACCGCCCGGACTACATCGTACTGGCTAAGTTTATGCGGATACTTTCGGCCGATTTCGTCAATCGTTATACAGGTCGTATTATCAATATCCACCATTCGTTTCTTCCAGCGTTCATTGGGGCCAGCCCATATAAACAGGCACACCAACGGGGCGTGAAGCTGATTGGCGCTACGGCCCATTTCGTGACCAGTGACCTCGACCAGGGTCCAATCATTGCGCAGGATATACGCCCTGTAAACCACAGCTACACCGTAAAAGATATGGTACGCGCTGGCAAGGAAGTCGAGAAATCGGTACTAAGTAAGGCATTGCGGCTGGTCATCGAAGACCGGGTTATCATTACGGGGAATAAGACGGTGGTTTTTGAGTAGGATAAAAAAATTGGACGCGGATTACACCCGATTAAGTGGATTTACACAGATTTTGCGGGAGCGACCCGTTAGCCTAACTTTTTAAACTTTCCAAATACGCCCAACGGCAACTTACTCCCTGCAGTAGACTGCAAATATAGCTCGCCCGTTTCGAGGTTTTGTACATCCGGCAACGCCGCCTTGATCAGGTTTTCGACAATGACCGACGAGAATCCTAATGAATACGTGTTCAAGATCAAAAAATGCTCTTGCGGGTCGAGTAGCTGGACAACATCGCGCATCATCTCGGCAATATGGTCTTCCAACTTCCATTTCTCACCCTTCGGTCCGTGCCCGTAGGCCGGTGGGTCGAGGATGATGCCGTGGTACTGGTTGCCACGCTTCAGCTCGCGCTTCACGAATTTAAGTGCATCTTCGACAACCCAGCGCGTATCTGAGAGGCCTGACAGCTCCTGGTTTTCGTTGGCCCACGTAACCACCTGCTTAATGGAGTCCACGTGTGTGGTAACCGCACCCGCAGCACGCGCAATCAGGGACGCCCCGCCGGTATAGGCAAACAGGTTGAGCACCTTGGGGCGCGGCGTACGAAATGATTTTATAGCCCCGGAAATATAGTCCCAATTGACCGCCTGTTCGGGAAAAACCCCGACATGTTTGAACGAGGTAAGGCCGAGGCGCATTTTGATGGCAACATCGTGATTACGGTAGCTAATATGCCAGCGGTCAGACAGCTTAGGATTTTTTTTGATCCAATCGCCACTGGTGGCGGACCGTCCCCTAAATCGGATATCGTGCCTTTTCAGCCATTCCGCTTCTGCAAGTCCCTTCGCCCACACCGCCTGCGGTTCGGGCCGGATCAGTATGCGGTCGCCAAACCGCTCCAGCTTTTCAAAATTACCACAATCGATGAGCTCGTAGTCTTCCCAATACTGGGGCGTAAGAAGTTGGATGTCGTTGTTCGCTGCCAAAGTAAGCTTATCTTCCATTTCCGTTCTAAAACCGTTCTTTTGCCGCTTTCATAAAGGGACTTGCGAACACAAAACTGTTCAATTCCTTCACATCTGAGTGGGCGATTTCCTTATTTGAGCCTTCCCACCATTTCTGCCCTTTGTATAAAAAGATGATGTAGTCACCGATACCCATCACCGAATTCATATCGTGGGTTACCACCACGGTAGTACATTGATATTCTTCGGTCAGTTCGGAGATCAATTCATCAATCACGATGGCTGTTTCTGGGTCGAGGCCGGAGTTCGGTTCATCGACAAAAAGATATTTCGGGCTCATGCTGATGGCACGGGCAATACCAACGCGCTTCTTCATCCCGCCCGAAAGCTCGGCTGGATACAGCTTGTTTCGCCCCGCAAGATTTACACGTTCCAAGCAAAAGTTGGCTCGGTCAATTTTCTCACTTCGGCTCATATCCGTAAACATCTCCAGCGGAAAGATGATATTCTGCTCTACAGTCATCGAATCAAACAAGGCCGAATTCTGAAATAACATCCCGATCTCCTTGCGGATGGGTATACGGTCTTCAAAATCCATTCGGGTAAAATCCTCGCCTTGGTAAAGAACTCTCCCCTGTTCGGGACGGTGCAACCCGACCATACATTTCAACAGCGTGCTCTTTCCCGATCCCGACCCACCGATAATCAAGCTGATCCGGCCCGGCTCGAACTTCGCATCAATGCCGCGTAATACATGGTTGTCACCGAATGATTTATGGATGTTTTGAACTTCAATCATATGATTCTATTGGTAAAAAGGGTTAGAGCATGAGGGCCGTTACAATATAATCGGCCACCAAAATGGTAATACAACTGATGACCACGCCACGCGTGCTGGCTTGGCCTACCTCCAACGCGCCGCCACGAACGTAAAACCCTTTGAAAGCCGAAACCGACGTGATAATAAACCCAAATACAAACGCCTTCACCAACGCCACCGCAACGGTATAACCAATAAACCCGTCAGTAATTCCGTTGATATAATCGGCCGGGGTAACTGCCCCCGAAAGTGAACCACCCAGAAGTCCGCCGACCAACGCCAGGAAAATGGACATGATCACCAATACCGGAATCATCGTAATGCCCGCCAATATTTTTGGAAGGATAAGGTATCCGGGTGCATTGATACCCATGATCTCCAATGCGTCAATCTGCTCCGTCACCCGCATGGAGCCGATCTGCGACGAAATAGACGAGCCCACTTTCCCCGCCAACACCAGCGCCGTGATGGTCGGACTCAACTCCAGAATACTCGAATCGCGGTTGATCTGCCCGATAACCGAAGTAGGAATCAAATCAGAAACCAATTGGAAAGCAATCTGCATGGTCATTACAGCACCCACAAAGGTAGAGATAATGCCAATTAGTCCCAGTGAGCCCACACCAATCTCGTTCATTTCATGGATGATTTCTTTCCAGTATATGCGCCATTTTTCCGGTCGCCGGAAGACCGATTTTAATAACAATAAGTATTGTCCGAAGTAGGTGAAAAACATATATTACTTGGGTATATTCAGTATGATATTGGATGCCATATAGTGGTTAAAGATACATGTTTTACGGTTATGAACGAAAATAACCGTGCTATTGTTTGGGATGCCAATAACAATCCTTGGGGCGACACCTTATTTAAAGAGCAAATGGAGCATTACCGAATTGCATTTAAAGTTCAATTTCGTTAAGTTTGATTAGAAAAAAAAAGTATGTCGTTATACAACAATTATACCGCTTTAATCACAGGTGCTACCAAAGGGATGGGACGTACCATCGCCGAAAAACTCGCCCAATCTGGCTATAACCTGTTGCTGATCGCCCGTGATAGCCAAGCACTTAAAGCACTTAAGGGAAGGCTCGAAACGCTGCATGTGGGTATCAATGTAGCCTATTTGACATGCGATTTTTCCAAACACGAACAGGTGAGTACGTTGATTACCACAATAGAAAACCTAGCAACGGATGTAGATATACTGGTTAATAATGTTGGCATATTCAAGCCTGCCTCCATACTGGATGAATCGGACGCTGATTTCAATCAGCAAATGCAAATCAACTACTACACGCCCCACCTCCTATCGCGCGCCATCGGCCGCCGCATGCGGCAAAACCGGCGTGGGCATATCTTCAACATCAGCTCGATAGCCAGCCGGGAGCCCGTATCATCCGCAGGCACATACACTGTAACAAAATTTGCAGTGCGGGGTCTAACCCATGTATTGCGGGATGAATTGAGGCCATACGACGTGAAAGTGACCGAAATCATCCCAGGTTCAACACTGACTTCCTCGTGGAAAGGCACCGAAGTCCCTGCCGACGAGTTTATACTGTCGACAGACATCGCTGAGGCTATCGTCACCTGTCTCCGGATGAGTAAAGGTGCCAATGTGGACGAAATCGTGATAAAACCAAAATACGGTAACAGTTAAAAAGGGATAATCCATGGAAAAGAAACTTCAACGCATACCGCATGAAGGTGCAGTGGCAGGTGTTTGCGCCGGTTTGGGGGCGTATTTCGGCATAGATAAGACTTGGGTACGAATAGCTTTCATCGGCAGCGTCTTTTTTTCCGGCTACATGGGAATTGGACTTTTGGGCCCTCTGGCCTATATCATTCTTTGGATTGTGCTTCCCATAAAATCTTTTGTGTTGCCGCACGACCCTTTTAACGTGGATTACAGAGCGCCGTCCGCCCAACCAATGGAGAGTTTCGAAGCCTACCCACCCCATGCGTGGGATAATGCTTCCAGGCCCGTAACACGCGGCACCAAGGTAAGCAAAGACCGGTACGTAGCGGGATTAATTTTAGTGATATTGGGGGTGTTCTTTTTGTTGCACCAGTTGGATATTTTCTATTGGCGCGATTTTGCCCGGTTCTGGCCTGTCCTCATCATCATCATGGGCCTAATCACCATCTTTGGCGCATTCAAGCAACAGAAGGCTAAACCGTTCTCGGTGAACGACACAGATGCGCAAGCGCCCCAAAATAAGCCAGACGACCCCGCCGACAATACAGGTAACGATCAGGCTTACACCAAATAATTGAATTGTTATGAACAAACAAAAACTAAGCTGGGGACTCATCCTACTGTTTGTAGGCGGTGTCTTGTTATTGGATAACCTCGACGTTATCGATTTCTACTGGCGGTCGGTGTTTAGCATGTGGCCCGTTATCCTCATCATCATCGGTGTCAACCTATTGGTACCCAAGCGTGGTATCGGAAATATCGTGTCGATCATTGTAACCGTTGCGGCATTAGCATTCCTTGCATTCCGAGGTACATTTCCACCGCACGACAACTGGTGGAACTTCGACAATAAGGGGTGGAAAGCAGAAAGAAGAATCTCGTCGAATAACAACGAGAGGCGGCAAAAATCGAGTGGGGTATTCACACATGCATATGACAGCACCATCACTACGGGGCACCTACACATTAAAGGCGGGGCGGTGGAATATGAAATCGAGGGGCTGACAGACGATTTGTTCCATGCTGAAGCCACAAGCACCATCGGAGCACACCAACTGGAAACCATAACTAACGGCTCCGATGCCAACCTCACGTTCAGTATGCGAGATACCGAGAAAGGGAATTGGAATATACGGGGTGATGAAAATTGGGCCAAAATCAGCTTAAACCGCAACCCGATATGGCGTATTTCACTCGATATGGGAGCAGGTACAGCGGAGTTCGACCTCACCAAGTACAAGATAGCGAGCCTTAATTTCAATGGTGGCGCTGCATCATTCGAAGCGAAACTGGGCATGCCACTTGACGAAACCACAATAACGGCCGAGTCAGGCGTAGCCAGCGTGGAAATCGAGATACCGCGTGCCGCGGCTTGCAAGATTGTTATTAAATCAGGGCTATCTTCGAGGGATTTCCCCGGATTCGTGAAACAAGAAGATGGTTCCTATACAACCGATGGCTATGACCGAGCCAGTCACCGGTTTGTTGTCAATCTAAAAGGTGGGCTGAGTTCATTCGCAGTGAAACGTTATGACTAAGCGATGAGCGCACTTCCCGATCGGTACGACGTGGTCATCCGGGGAAAACCCGAAGGGCCTTTCTCACTCGATGAATTACGCGGCATGAACCTGCTTCCTACCGACTTTGTGAAACCGGCTGGACAGCCCGAGTTTAAGGAATTACGTGAAATTGCCGAATTAAGTAACTTGTTGAATATCCCCTATCAAACCACTCGCCCGCAATATTTTGCTACCTTAGATATGCGCTTGCTTGCCACGGCAATGGACTATTTTATTGCGTTTTGCATATATGCGGTATTGGCCGCCATTTATCTCGGGGGCACGTCAAATGCAAAGGAAAGCGTCCCTACATTATTAATCGGGCTGGTTATTGTCCCCTGCACCAAATTTATCCTATGCGTGGCTACCGAAGGATCGAAAAAACAGGCTTCTATCGGCAAGATGCTTATTGGCGTAAAAGTGACCGATGAACAGGGCAGGCCTATCGGCTATGGAAAAGCTTTGGGCCGGAATCTTGCCAAATTAGTAGGGATTGCTACGTTGGGTATCGGGTTTTTTACGGGATTCTTCGATCGGCGGCAACAATGCCTGCATGATAAGATTGCCGGAACGCTGGTTATTAAAGACCGGTTGATTTAATTATATCATCCATTATCCCTAAGTTTCGCCTGACAGCTCATAATTTGCCTATTTCTGGCAATTTAGCTAAGTTTGCAGTACGCATGGACACGAAAATCGGAAACTCGCTCCCTGGGGGCTATTGCAACTCGTTAACGGAATATTCCAGGTGGCATACCCGTGAAGTGCCCATTGGCTATATACCGATGGGCGGCGACAACCCTATCCGTATCCAAAGCATGACTACGGTAGACACCATGGATACCATCGGGTCCGTAGAACAGACCATCCGGATGGTTGACGCCGGCTGCGAATACGTGCGTATTACCGCCCCCAGCATCAAGGAAGCCAATAACCTGGGCGAAATAAAAAAGGAATTGCGTAAGCGGGGTTATGATGTACCCCTTGTCGCCGATATCCACTTTACGCCGAATGCGGCTGAAGTCGCCGCGCGTATCGTGGAAAAGGTGCGCATCAATCCCGGCAATTATGCCGACAAGAAAAAGTTCGACCAACTGAATTATACAGCGTCGGCCTACCAGTCGGAGTTGGAACGTATTTATACGAAGTTTGCACCACTGGTTAAAATATGCAAAGAATACGGTACGGCGATGCGGATTGGCACAAACCATGGTTCGCTTTCCGACCGTATCATGAGCCATTACGGCGATACTCCAGAGGGGATGGTCGAATCGGCAATGGAGTTTATCCGCATTTGCGAGGACCTCGATTATCACCGCATTGTTGTGTCGATGAAATCCAGCAATCCACAGGTAATGGTACGTGCCTACCGACTCCTGGTAGAGACCATGGTGGCTGAAGGGATGAATTATCCACTGCACCTTGGCGTAACCGAAGCCGGCGATGGCGAAGATGGCCGCATCAAGTCGGCAGTAGGTATCGGCACGTTGCTGGAGGATGGACTGGGCGACACGGTACGTGTATCCCTCACAGAAGAGCCGGAACTTGAAGCACCGGTGGCAATAGCACTGGTAAACCGATATAAAGCGCGTCAGGAAATATATGCCCGGAAAGCGACAAACTTGCCCAGCGAACGCTCGCCAGCGAACGCTAGCAAACCGGTCGGCTATGCTTCACGTGAAGTCAATGTATTCATTGGAGGAGCTCAGGTGCCGCGAGTGGTAGTGGATATTTCACAAAAGAATCTCAAAGACCCCCATATCCTAACCGATGTCGGATATAAATACGACCCATGGCTCGACAAATACCACATGGGCGAGCAGTCTGTCGATTTCGTATACCTTGGCGATGCACTTCCTTCGTTTGCCATGCCTGGCAACCTGAAGCAACTGTATGACTACACCACATGGTTGGATATCAAAGACAAAACCAACATTCATCCATTGTTTTCATTAAACCAGTTTGTCGAAGCAGACGAAAGGGACCCGAACTTGAATCTGGTAAGGGTACGGTATACCGATGTGGGAACGCCTGCATTTGAAGCACTGCCGTTAGACCAAACGATCGTTTTCGTGGTAGAGACCGATGAGCCGCATGGCATGGCGGACCAACGTCAATTTTTTGGTGTACTCTCCGATTTAGGTCTGGACAATCCGGTAATCATCCGACGGCACTACCCTGCCACTGAATTCGCTGGGCCAGCTGGCAACCTGATGGATCCGGAGGAACCGTTATCAAAATTGCAATTATACGCCGCTACGGACATGGGGGGATTACTGGTAGATGGAATGGGCAGTGGGATATGGATAGATTCGCCAGCCACCCCTACTGACAAATTGGTGTCTGCATCATTTGGTATCCTCCAAGCGACCCGCTCGCGCATTTCAAAAACAGAATACATTTCGTGCCCCAGTTGTGGTCGTACGTTATTCGACTTGCAAGAAACCACTCAAATGATACGCGGCAGAACAAACCACCTCAAAGGTCTCAAAATCGGAATCATGGGGTGTATTGTAAACGGGCCGGGCGAGATGGCAGATGCGGATTATGGATATGTCGGCGCAGGCCCCGGCAAAATCACGCTCTATCGTGGCAAGGAAGTAGTTAAACGAAACGTCAGCACAGCCAATGCGCTAGACGAACTCATAGAAATCATCAAGGAAGACGGTCGATGGATCGATCCAGAATAGCACGGAAAGAAACAGATAATCCAAAAATTAAAGCACCGAAATACGTTTCACCACGGTTTCCGAACCCGCGGATACCCGGATGAAATAAAACCCATTTGTCAGTTTATTGTTGGTTTCAAACACATGGCTTTGAGGCCCGGAATCCAACTCCTGATTAAGTAACGTCATCACTTCATTGCCCAGCGCATCCATCACCTTAATAGATACCGTACTCTGTTTATCCAGTCGATAGGAAAGACTGATCTGATCAACAATAGGATTCGGGAAAACTTTCACGCTGCTCAGCAGCTTTTCGTTGGGAACGTCGCTCGTCTTAAATGGAAAGAAACTTTTGAACGAGGAAAAGAACGACCGCTGGGCACGCTTGTCGGTAGATGAAGAGGCCAGTTCGGTTACTTTAGCATCAGCATCCTTCGCCACACGACTCGTATCCGCAGCAACCGCACGCTCCTGCGCAGCATCTGCACTCCCCACGAGAATCACCGTGCTCAACGTTAGTATTGTAATAATGTGATGTAAAAACTTCCTCATAGGGTCTCAATCATTCGATTCAAGGTATCATGCGTTGGCTCTAATTTAAGTTCTCTAAATCACATCCCATGCCCTTACCTCATACAAAGATAGGCCATCGTGCCCAATGCACCTAGACAAATATAGGTTTTTTTATTAATTTAACAATTTTTAACAACATATTACGTTGCCCCCTACTTTGCCCCAACTAAGCACCCCAGATCATGCATCGACCTCCGCTGTAGAGGCAGCATTGAGCTTAGAATGCCGATAGCCGTATCCGAAATAAACCACCAGTCCCATGGCCAGCCATACGAGGAAAATAAACCAATTGCTCGCCCCAAGCTGCGACATCAGGTAAAGGTTTACCAGAATACCGGCAACCGGTAAAAGGGAGAACCGGTGACGGTACCCCATGACACAAAGAACAACCCATACCAGCCAGAAGATGATAATCAGCAGTTTGTGTTCAACAATATCAGCAATTGACATATTGCGCCACTCCGCAATAGTGTCTTGCCCAAAATGGTAAACACCGTAAATCGCAACTAATAGCGCCGCGGTGATGAGGTATCGGCCATTAATATAGGGCACTTTGAATTTGGATTGTTTGGAAATCCCCGAGTAATCCATATAGAGTACGCCGGAACACACCAGTATAAATGCGAAAAATGTACCCACGCTGGTGAGATCCACGAAGAAATCCATCTTGAAAAACAACGCCGGCACAGCCACCATGAAGCCCGTCACAATCGTTGCGAACGAGGGTGTCTTATATTTAGGGTGGATGGTAGCAAACCGTTTCCAAAGCAACCCATCCCGACTCATGGTCATCCATATCCGTGGCTGAGCAAGCTGGAAGACCAATAGCGCACTGGTAATGGCTACCACCGATGTTACCGAAACAATTCCCGCCATATAGTCTACCCCTACATACTCAAAAACAAAAGACAACGGATCCTTTACATTAAGCTCGGTATAGTTAACCATTCCGGTTAGTACCAACGTTATCAAAATGTATAAGACAGCACAGATCAACAGGCATAAAATCATAGCTTTGGGTAGGTCTCGCTGTGGGTTCCTGCATTCTTCGGCTGTTGTAGATATGGAATCAAATCCGATGAAGGCGAAAAACACGGCAGCTACGCCACTAAGCACACCCTCCACACCATTGGGAGCAAACGGCACCCAATTTTCGGGCTTTACAAAAAAAGCACCACCAAAAATAACGAACAAAATCACACCGATTTTAATCGCAACCATCACATTGCTCGCCGTTCTCGATTCCTTGATACCGATATAGACCAGCCAAGTGACCAAAAAGGTTATCAATCCAGCGGGCAGGTCAAAGATGATCGGAATATCACCAAGCCGGGGAGCTTGCTCGTAAGCCATCGCCGCCGTCCGATCTGCTGCAGATAAGGTATTTATCCCCTGTTCCTGCAACCGCGCGAAAGCTTCCGAAGCATAGGCGGGCGCCATCGTCATCCATCCTGGCAAATGGATCCCAAAGCCACCGAGCATACTTACAAAATACTGCGACCAAGAAATGGCTACCACCATATTGGACACCGCATATTCGAGGATAAGTGCCCAACCGATAATCCACGCAAATAATTCGCCAAAAGCCACATAAGCATACGTATAAGCACTCCCTGAAACGGGCACCGTACTGGCAAATTGTGCATAAGACAGGGCCGTAAATACACAAGCGACGGCCACGAAAACGAACAATAGCGACACGGCAGGGCCTCCATTAAAACTAGCCAAGCCGATGGTACTGAATATGCCTGCCCCCACGATAGCCGCCACGCCTAACGATACTAAGTCGCGTACGCCTAACACCTTCTCGAGACCCCCCGTCTTAGCCGACGTCTTTATAATCTGTTCTACGGTTTTTTTGCGAAAAAGCCTGTTTGCCATACCGCCAATTGTTGGCTTAAATTGAGTTCCAACGGCTCAAACATAATAAAAAATATTTGTCAGCCCCGCGTTAGCGATATTATTTTACGAGTAAATCGAAGCAGATGTTAAGAGAGGTGAGCCTCAATGTCGTCAAAAATAGACCGGAAGTCCTCATCCAATACGGTCGCATAATCCGCAAGTGCCGCAGTTATTAAAACCCGTTGTTCGTCAGGAAGTTGTACATCCCAAAGCCTGCGGCAGATATTGATGATGGCATAGGTTATCTGATCAAAGTGCCGATAGCTGCCGATATACTGTGCCCGCATAAAACTATTGAAATAGGTGAAAAAAAATGTGGTATCCGGCACTTCACACAAGGTCAGGAAGCGAGCAACCATGTCCCGGTCTACCGCAGCCAAGCACCCGTAAAAATCCGACTCATGCACCGATTGATGACGAAGGAGCAGGTGATCAAGTAGAAGCTCAAGGGCAATATGCGACAGAAACGAAGGTCTAATCGGCGTATTGGCCACCGTAGGCGTCAGCAGTAGTTTCAACCCGTGCGTATGGGTGTAAAAAAATGGTGCATTATGAAAGTAACGGTCTGCTTCCACATGACGGCCCCACCCACGGTAAATATTGGCCAGCTTTGGGTTGCCGTCAAAACGCTGTTCGTATTTATGTGGCAATACATTAATGTCCTTATCTGCATTCTTAATCAAATCCGGCAGTACACACCCTACCACCAGTTCGGGGTTGCGGTTGTAACGCTCGAAATAATAATGCGAGAGGAAATTCATGCAGCCATTTAATACACATTCAACACTTATTGTGCCAAGGTAACGAATTAACCTGATAATTTTATGGCGCATTCTGCTATCTTTGCCGTCGTATTGATTACGCATTGAATAGTTAAGATAGCAATGGGTTTCGTTGATGAATTACGTTGGCGGGGTATGCTGCACGATATCATACCCGGCACGGAAGAGCAATTACTCAAAGAAAAAACAGCAGGATATATTGGTTTCGATCCCACCGGTGATTCACTTCACGTGGGACACCTCACACAACTGATGACACTTATCCACTTCCAACGGGCAGGCCATCGGCCGGTGGCGTTGGTAGGTGGCGCTACAGGTATGGTGGGTGATCCATCGGGGAAGTCAGCCGAGCGTAACCTCTTAGACGAAGACACACTGGCACATAATGTTGCCTGCCTAAAAAAACAGCTTGCTAAGTTCCTCGATTTTTCTGAAGGGGAGCATGGCGCAACAATGGTCAATAACTACGATTGGTTCAAGGGATTCGGCTTTTTGGATTTTATCCGCGATGTGGGTAAACACATTACGGTAAACTACATGATGGCTAAAGATTCGGTGAAAAAGCGGCTTGAAGGTGAAAATGGCCTATCATTTACCGAGTTCTCTTACCAATTGATACAGGGTTACGATTTCTTCTACCTATGGAAAAACCACGGCTGTGCCCTCCAGATGGGCGGATCAGACCAGTGGGGCAACATCGTCACCGGCACGGAGCTCATCCGTCGGAAGGAAAGTGGCACGGCTTACGGCCTCACCACTCAGCTTATCAAGAAAGCCGATGGCAACAAATTCGGAAAAACGGAAAGCGGGGCCGTATGGCTCGACCCCGAAAAGACCTCGCCTTATCGGTATTACCAGTTTTGGCTCAATGCGAGCGATGAAGATGCTAAAAACTGGATCAAAATATTTACCCTGAAATCAAAAACGGAGATAGATACGCTTATCGCAGAACACGATGCTTCACCACACCTGCGGATCGTCCAGAAAGCATTAGCAAAAGACATCACCATCCGTACCCACTCGGAATCGGATTATGAAACCGCTGTAAAAACGTCCGACTTCTTGTTTGGCAATGGCTCACTCGAATTCCTAGATAGCCTATCGCATACTGCCGTGCTGGATGTATTTGATGGTGTACCACAGTTCATCATCTCACGTCGTTCATTGGACAGTGGTTTACCTGTATTGGATTTATTGGCTGTTGATAGCACCGTTTTCCCGTCAAAGGGCGAGGCACGCAAAATGATACAAGGTGGCGGTGTATCTATAAATAAACTCAAAATCAACGATATTACACAGGAATTTCGTGCAGACGATCTGGTAAACGATAAGTACTTGATTGTACAGCGTGGAAAGAAAAATTATTTCCTTTTGATTGCGGAATAAAGAAATGGAAAAATCCGCTCATTCAATGGGAAATAATACCGTGGCCGAAAGCCAACGTGGCATCACCGGCATTGTCAATTAATCCGCTCACCCACACCGTGTAAATCATACCCGCTTCGGGCACAAATTCGAATGTATGTAACAAGGCCTCACCATCGTGTTCAATGAAATTGATGGTATAGGTGATGTCGCCCTCAACGGCTGCGAAACCCGTGGTCTCCTTAAATGCTTTATCATCGATGCGCAACGTGTTTCCATCGCTCCCGGTGTAGACCTCGAAATCCAACGTCGGTGCGTTAGGACTTAAATGGACGAAGCGAACCTTTGCTTTTCCTTCCGTAGGATGAGTCAGATCGTCTTCCGTAGCCAACACTTCGATATCATCGTATCCTACCACATATAAAGAATAAAACTTGCCTGGTATAAAATTCACCGTTTTCTGAACAATCGGTTTAGCATTGGGGTAATCCATCGGATTAACTATACTTACTACCCTGTTATTTGGCCACGCATTTTTATAGGGTAATGTATCCGAATACGCAAATTCCTCGTCCTGCCAAATCTCATTGTCGAAATTGAGTTTATTTTGGCCCAAAAATACATCCAATTGTCCCGACCCGGGTATGGCGTTCAACGCCCGCACCGCAGCAACTTGATACACTTGGTTATCATCTTTGAGGCACCCTCCCACCAGTGCGCCCATAGCCAGCATCGCTATAGTCAAAAACCACCTTTCTATTCTTACCTTTCCAAATGGCTTCATTTAGTCTTTAACCTTAATCGTTCAAAAATTCAGCAATCAGCTTTTCTAAGCCTATCTTGTAAGAAATAACGAGGCACTAGGCTTCATTGCTACAGCCCCGATGGAGATTTCACCCGCATGGCTGTTGCGTGGTTGTTGCCCTACAATGCAGTACGGTCGATAATCGGCAAAAAATACGTAAGTTTGTCTCAAACAAAACGTGTGCTTTAGATGTCCGGAAAAGCGAATTCATTCAGAAAAAATATTCGAAATGATGCGGAAGGTCAACCCTCCCGACGTAGGAAACGTGACTCGAAATCACCAAACCTGAGGTCTGTAAGCCTTTTTGGCGACAAGGCTATTAAAATAGTAGGACTGTTCCTCCTCATTCTGTCTGTATACTTCCTTATTGCGTTTATATCCTACTTATTTACCTGGAAAGAAGATCAAAGCTACGTGTCGGTAGCAAACGGTGGCTGGCACACCTTGTTCAAAACCCGTGAAGAACTCGACCTCGCCGGCATAGAGGCCCCTGTTGTCCAGAATTGGATGGGCAAAGTCGGTGCCCTACTTGCTCACCAATTTATTTACAAATGGTTTGGTATCGCTTCTTTCCTCTTTGTTGGGATCTTATTTACCATCGGCTACCGGCTGCTATTCAAAGTGAAGATCATTTCTACATGGAAAGTACTGGGATACGCATTGTTTTCGTTGATTTTCATTTCTGTTACCCTCGGTTTTATACATGGGTTCGTGAGCGACTACCCACATTTTTTAGAAGGTGAATTTGGTTTTTGGTCTAACCGGTTGCTCGAAGCGCAAATTGGCACTGCCGGCGTAGCCGGCTTATTGATTTTCACCATTTTTACCACGCTCATCGTTCTGTTTAACTTCGATTTCAAATTAAGCCCGCGCCGTAGTAGGGCCACATCGGACCCGGCAGGCGATGCCACGGCAGGCAACAGCGTTGTGCGCAATGAGGAACGCTATGTGCAGGAGTCGGAATATCGAGTCGACCCGGTGGAATTCAGCCTTAATCGGGCAAAGGAAGCTGAACAGCAGAACGAAAAACTGCAACAAAACATCAACACACCCAAGCCCACGTCAGTGGAAGACGACGTAACTCCCGATTTTACCGTGGAAGAACCGCGTGAAAAAACAGCGGTCAAAAATGAAATAAAAACACCGGCATTGACCGTTGCCGCCATTAAAGAAGAGAAACCCAGTACAGCTGACGAACTCGTGGAAAAAGTAGGCCAATATGATCCGAAACTCGACTTGTCGGGCTATCAATACCCCACCCTAGACTTGCTGCGCGACTACGGATCGGGCAAAATTACAGTGAATAACAATGAATTAGAAGCCAATAAAGATAAGATTGTAGACACGTTGGGCAACTATAACATCGAAATATCAAAAATCAAAGCGACCATCGGCCCCACCGTTACACTCTACGAAATCATTCCCAAACCGGGAGTGCGCATCTCCAAAATAAAAAACCTTGAAGATGATATCGCACTGAGTCTGGCCGCTTTGGGTATCCGTATCATTGCCCCTATGCCCGGCAAGGGAACAATTGGTATTGAAGTGCCCAATAGCCACCCCGAAATGGTATCCATGCGGTCCGTACTGGCAACCGAGAAATTCCAACATACAGACATGGACCTTCCCATCGCACTGGGCCGCACCATATCGAATGAAGTATATATTGCCGACCTTACTAAAATGCCCCACTTATTGGTAGCAGGTGCCACTGGCCAAGGTAAGTCGGTCGGCATCAATGCCATTCTCACATCGCTGCTCTATAAGAAACATCCGGCAGAACTTAAATTTGTACTGGTAGACCCCAAGAAGGTGGAACTCTCATTATTCAGGAAAATTGAGCGCCATTTCTTGGCAAAACTGCCCGGCGAGGAAGATGCGATCATAACCGATACCAAAAAAGTAATCAATACGCTCAATTCACTGTGCATTGAAATGGATACCCGGTACGACTTGCTGAAAAACGGTCAAGTACGGAACCTAAAGGAATACAATCAGAAATTTATTAATCGGCGACTCAATCCAGAAGAAGGACATCGGTTCCTTCCTTTTATTGTACTGATTGTCGACGAATTTGCCGACCTGATGATGACGGCCGGCAAAGAAGTGGAAACACCTATCGCCCGGCTGGCTCAATTGGCACGTGCCGTAGGCATACACCTCGTTATTGCCACACAACGCCCCTCCGTAAACATCATCACCGGAACCATTAAGGCCAACTTCCCAGCACGATTAGCATTCCGGGTACTTTCTAAAGTCGACTCGCGCACCATTCTCGACTCGGGAGGCGCAGACCAGCTCATTGGTCGTGGCGACATGTTATTGTCTACCGGAAGCGATCTGACTCGGATACAATGTGCGTTTGTGGACACGCCTGAAGTGGAAGAAATATCCGACTTCATTGGCAACCAACGTGGGTACCCCTCGGCGCTACTCCTGCCCGAATATGTTGGCGAAGATGGTGAAGGCGGAATGGACGACTTCGATATGGCCGACCGCGATGTGATGTTCGAAGATGCAGCCCGCCTGGTGGTACTTCATCAGCAAGGCTCAACTTCACTTATCCAACGCAAGCTCAAGCTCGGTTATAACCGTGCCGGTCGGATTATCGACCAATTGGAGGCCGCGGGAATAGTCGGACCATTTGAGGGCAGCAAAGCGCGAGAAGTGTTATTTCCAGACGAATATTCATTGGAACAGTTTTTGGACAGCTTGAAGAAAGAAGGTGAGAAATGAAACCTGCCACAACAGTGACATCGCAGTGGACGTACATGCAGGTTCCATGAGGTAGTTAAAAAGTAACTGGTTTTCAAATGAACAAGTCCATATATACAGTAATCATACTGGTCACGCTCGTTATAAATACAGTTTTTCCGGGCTATGCACAAACGGACGCCGCCGCAAAAACACTGCTCGACAAGGTTGGCCAAACCTATGAGGCATATAAAACCATGCAGGCGGAGTTTTCGCTTGAGATTAAACAAGCGCAGCAAGCGCCCCATACCGAGTTGGGGAAAATTTACATGGATAAGTCGACAGGCAAATACCGTATCACCACAGCTAGCCAAGACATCATCAGCGATGGAAAAACACAATGGATGGTGCTCAAGGACGTTGGCGAAGTTCAGATTACCGATGTTGCACCCGCTTCCGATGCGATATCACCAACCAATATTTTTTCCTTTTATAAAGAAGGTTACAAATACGTCTCGTCGGCCGATGAACATGTGGGTGGCAAGCCACTCGCTGCCGTTGAACTCATACCGGAAGATACCAATACGCCGTATTTCAAAATCAAGCTCCGCGTCGACGAAAAAACACACCAGATACATGATGTCACTATCTTCGACAAAGGCGGGAACCGATTCGTTTACACCATAAAAAATGCCAAGGTAAATCCATCGCTTGCAAGCAACCTATTTGCTTTCCGACAAACGGATTATCAGGATGTGGAAATCGTAGACCTCCGGTAAGCGCCAAAGACCAGACCCTAAAGTCTACAACGTGCTGTTGTTCTGTGAATCGGCAGCGGATGAAACGTCAGCCAAACGTACGCCGCTGCGACGGTAACCATGTATATTTGGATGCTCTATGATTTCCTTCACGGAGATCAGTTTATACACGTAGCTTCCCGTTTCCCTGTTCAATTTTAACCGAAAGTAATTGTCTTCCCGCTGCCGGTTGATGGCCCTTAGTAGATTACCTTCACCAATATTGAATGCCGCGGCTACCAGCGTCCAGCTATTGAACTCCCTGTATAGCGCCTTGATGTATTTCGCGGCTGCTGCCGTGGACTTCTCGATATCCTGCCGTTCGTCAATGACACCGTCAACACGCAATCCAAATGACCTCGCCGTAGCGGGCATAAACTGCCAATATCCCGAAGCACCGCGGTGCGATGTCGTACCACTGGTAAAACCACTTTCGACCAAGGGGATATACTTGAAATCTTCAGGAACACCGTGTGCACGAAGGATTGCCGCTACCTTGGGCAGCGCATGCAGCGCTTTGCGGTGCAACCCATGGGAACGCCGTTTAGCGTAGGAATATTCACGGAGATACCGCATCATTTTCTGTTCTATCTGCTGATCACCAAGCGGCACGTTTTCATCAGCGAAAGACAATGATGCAAAATAAGGGGTGTTTCGGATAGCACTGATATCCTCTTGCATGAGTATCTGTTGAGTCAACGAATCATCAGACCATGCTTCGGTGTGCAACTCATCGGCTGACACTTCGTGGGTGTACAGCTTGGAGAGCGACACCGCCAGGAAAACCGCGCCGAAACAGAGCAGTTGTTTTTTTATCATTCAATACCTTTTCTGCAACTTAACGGTCATAAACCGACACGATAAATTGCTTGTTCCAAAAAGCTGGCGACAAAAATAAAAATTATATTGTTAATATACAAATAGTTACAAAAACACGCCTTGTACTTTAACATATTTTAACGTAACTTTTCCAGTTATTTCATCGTAAAAAAAGACCTATAAGCCATTTAACCGGTATTTTTTGACTACTTTTGCAGCTTACATTTTTACGGTAAAAAATCATGCCATTTAGTAACAAAAGGAACAGTCGCGATGACAACTCCAACCGCCGGCGCCGGTCAGCCTCCGACTCCTCACATGCAAAAGGCCGCAAGTTTCATAGCCACAATACATCCGATAATGAAAAACGGGGACCTCATGACAGGTCAGGCAGATCCGACGAACGACGGAAAGACACAGGCACAAATACCCCACCCAATAACGATTTTAAACGAAGCGGACAGTCACGCTATAATTCAGAGCGACGCACGTATGGCAACAAGTCTTATGACCCGTCCAAGAAGCGGCGCGAACGGACGGATGTCCGTACGAAACCAAACACCACCGTTGGGGAAATCAAAGAAGACGGACTCATACGGCTTAACCGATACATAGCCAATGCAGGCATTTGTTCCAGACGGAAAGCCGACGAACTGATAGAAGCAGGCGTCATTACGGTCAATGGGAATGTGGTCACCGAGTTGGGCAGTAAAGTAGATCCTGCAAAGGATGAAGTGCGGTACAACGGTGAGCGCTTACGCCGGGAGAAAATGGTCTATGTCCTGTTGAATAAACCGAAGGACTACATCACTACTACAGACGACCCCCAAGAAAGGCGCACCGTAATGCAACTGGTGGCTAAAGCTACCCGCGAACGCATTTACCCGGTTGGAAGGCTAGACCGCAATACCACAGGTCTGCTGTTACTGACCAATGATGGTAGTCTTGCCGAAAAACTGTCCCATCCCCGCAATAACATTGCTAAGATATACAACGTAGAACTGGATAAAAACCTGACACAAGGTGATCTGAATAAAATTGAATTCGGTTTGGAACTTGAAGATGGATTTGTCAAGCCCGATGCGATCAGCTATGTGCAAGGAGCAAGCAAACGGGAAATCGGTATCCAGATCCATAGTGGTAAAAACCGGATTGTTAGACGGATATTCGAACATCTTGGTTATGACGTCATCCGATTGGACCGTGTGGTGTATGCAAATCTCACCAAAAAGGATCTCCCACGCGGGCGGTGGCGCTACCTCGAAGAAAAGGAAATCATCCAGCTCAAACATTTTATCCGGTAATTTTAGATTTACGATTTTAGATTTTTTACGACCAACATCATGACTGACCCGAAATCACTTACGTCCGTAGCTGCTTTTCACAAGACTTTTAAACATCCTATATTACCGGAACCGACGATTCCTGATGAAAAGCGTTGTAAATTGCGCGTAGCTCTTCTTGCGGAAGAGCTTAACGAGCTGGAAGAGGCGATTGCGGACCGAGACCTTATCGAAATAGCTGACGCACTTTGCGATTTGCAATACGTATTGTCGGGCGCAGTACTGGAATTTGGGTTGGCCGATAAATTCGGTCAATTATTTGACGAAGTACAACGGTCGAACATGAGCAAAGCCTGCAAAACCGTACAGGAAGCCGAAGAAACCGTTGCTCATTACCAAAATAAAGGGGTATCTTGTTTTTACGAAGAGGCAGACGGTCATTACCTCGTTTACCGCACGGAAGATCGGAAGACACTTAAATCTGTCTATTATTCCCCGGCCGATCTGCAAGGAATATTGAATAAAAAAGACGCTTAGTCGCCTAGCCCAACGGTTCATAATTACAGCCTTGATAGGCACCCCGACGCTCCAGCTCTTTGTCGATGTACGTCTGGATGGCCGACTTGCCTTTTCCCCAATTTGGGGCAATCAAAAGCTCTTGGTCTGCCAATCCGAATAGCCGCTGGATAACGATGTCGGGACGTAGCAACGGGATAAATTCACATAAGAAATCGGTGTACTCCTCCAAGCTGAATACATGAAACGGCTCGCGCTTATAGTGCACGCCCATAATTGAACCCTCAACAATGTGAAGATGGTGAAGTTTCACGAACTTAATCTGCGGAAACCGATTAATCTCATCAGCATAGCGCAACATCATCTCGCGGGTTTCCCAAGGGAACCCAAAAATGGTATGCACACAGATATCCAGCGGGCTTCCTTTGACAAGCCCAAGAGCGGTCTCTAGCTCTCGATGGGTACAGCCCCGGTTGATTCGGTTTAGCGTCTCATCATAGATCGATTCCATCCCCATTTCCAAATCTACGTCATATCGATCAGTATAGCTTTCGAGTAATGCTATTTTTTCAAAGTCGATGCAATCCGGACGTGTACCTACAGATAAACCAACCACATGTTCAGGCGCCACATTTAAGGCTTCGTCATACATCGCTTTGAGGTAGTGGACCGGCGCATAGGTATTGGTATTGGGTTGGAAATAGATGATGAACTTCTCTGCTCCATAACCATTCACCGCACGCTGGATACCCTCTTCCACTTGCTGACGAATAGTGGGCAGTTTCCGTGCAGAGTCGGGCGTAAAAGAATCCACATTACAATATGTACAGCCGCCATAGCCCTTGCTACCGTCGCGATTCGGACAAGTGAATTGACCGTCTACAATAATCTTGAATACGCGCTTACCGCTATACTTAGCCCGCAGGTAAGCACCATAATGATTGTACGGCTTTTGCCCGATATCGAGGAGTGTTCCCATGATGGATGCAAAGATACAGGTTTATCGTAAGACATGAGACATCAAACATGAGACATCACACCTTACCAGCACGCAAGTACAAAAAAAACCGCCAGGTACAAAGCCCTGACGGTTTTATAAGCTTATTAGCAAACAGCATCCGCTGACACTATCGGTCACCGGCTACCGACGCCCAATTAATCTTCCTCTTTGGAGGCTAGCAATTGATCGTACTCCTCCTGGGACCCAACGATGATGCCTTCGTAATCGCGTAGACCTGTTCCCGAAGGGATCAAGTGACCCACAATGACGTTCTCCTTCAATCCGAGGAGGTTGTCGCGCTTGCCAGCAATCGATGCTTCGTTCAATACCTTGGTGGTTTCCTGGAAAGAAGCCGCCGAAATAAACGACTTTGTACCCAACGACGCACGGGTAATCCCTTGCAATAACGGGCTCGATGTAGCTGGTATCGCGTCACGTACTTCCACCAATTTCAAATCGCGCCGCTTCAATGCGGAATTCACATCCCGCAATTTCCGCATCGAAACAATCTGCCCTGGCTTCAGTTCCTCAGAATCGCCCTCATCAACAACAACTTTCTTATCGTAAATAGCATCGTTCTCTTCAACGAAATCCCACCTGTTCACCGCCTCCCTTTCCAAGAACCGCGTATCACCTGGATCTGCAATTTCTACTTTCTGCATCATTTGGTGCACAATCGTCTCGAAATGTTTGTCGTTGATCTTCACGCCCTGCAGGCGGTAAACTTCCTGAATCCCGTTAACGAGATATTCCTGTACGGCCGATGGCCCTTTGATAGCCAGAATATCGGCAGGGGAAATCGATCCGTCAGACAGCGGCATACCGGCTTTTACAAAGTCATTATCCTGAACAAGGATGTGCTTTGACAACGGAACGAGGTACTTCTTGATCTGCCCATCGCGCGATTCGATGGATATTTCACGGTTACCACGTTTTACACCGCCAAGCGTTACAACACCATCTATCTCGGTAACAACCGCAGGGTTAGACGGATTACGTGCTTCAAACAACTCGGTAACACGTGGCAAACCTCCCGTAATATCTCGTGTCTTCCCCGTAGAACGAGGAATCTTCGCGAGAATTACCCCTTCTTTTACCGCAACCCCGTCATTTACGGAGACGTGAGCGCCAACAGGGATATTATATGTCCGGATCACCGCACCCTTACTATCCAAGATCTTAATCGCAGGGTTCTTGGTTTTATCGCGCGTGTCAATGATCACCTTTTCACGGTGCCCGGTTTGCTCATCGGATTCCTCACGGAAGGTGACACCCTCAATGATCGACTCAAACTCAACCTTGCCTCCGAATTCAGAGATAATCACCGCGTTGTACGGATCCCATGAGCATACCCGTTGTCCCTTCGTTACCGTATCACCGGCATTCACGTAAAGGAAGGAACCATACGGAATATTATTTGTCATCAATACCTTCTTCGACTCGGGATCGATAATCCGGAATTCGCCTGAACGTCCGATAACTACCTGATCCGGGCCTTCTTCGCCTTCGTGTGGAACCGAACGGATGTTCTCCAACTCAACGATACCGTCAAACTTGGCGAATATCTGCGATTCCGCCGCGATGTTCGATGCGGTACCACCCACGTGGAACGTACGGAGCGTAAGCTGCGTACCCGGCTCACCAATAGATTGGGCAGCAATTACACCGACAGCTTCACCTTTTTGTACACGCTTACCCGTTGCGAGGTTCCGCCCATAGCACAATGAACAGACACCGCGCTTGCTTTCACAAGTCAGCACCGAGCGGATTTCCAGTCCTTCCACCGAGGAATGTTCAATTTTTGATGCCACCTCTTCGTCAATGTCCTGATCGGCAGCGACCAGCAAGTCGCCTGTTACCGGATCGTGCACATCGTGAAGCGACACCCGGCCAAGTATACGATCATACAACGGTTCGATAATGTCTTCATTATCTTTCAATGCGGTGGTATAAACACCTCTCAAGCCTCCGCAATCCTCATCAACCACAATCATATCCTGGGCTACGTCATGCAAGCGTCTGGTGAGGTAACCCGCATCAGCCGTTTTCAAGGCCGTATCCGCAAGACCTTTACGCGCACCGTGAGTAGAAATAAAGTACTCCAGTACGGACAACCCTTCCTTGAAGTTCGAGAGGATGGGGTTCTCAATGATTTCACCGCCAGACGAGCCTGATTTTTGCGGCTTCGCCATCAGACCCCGCATACCGCAGAGCTGACGGATCTGCTCTTTGGAACCACGGGCCCCCGAGTCAAGCATCATATACACCGAGTTGAACCCTTGATTATCGGTCGATAGGATTTCCATCACATTTGCAGTCAACCGATTATTAATACGGGTCCAGATATCGATAATCTGGTTATAACGTTCGTTGTTGGTGATGAAGCCCATATTATAGTTATTCATCACCTCTTCAACCTCTTTCGTTGCCTGCTCAATGAGGTCAACCTTAGCATCAGGAATATTCAAGTCCTGAAGATTGAACGATAGTCCACCCTTAAATGCCATCTGGAAGCCCAGTTCCTTGATGTCATCGAGAAACTTCGCTGCACGTGCCATACCGGTGATTTTCACCACCTTGCCAATTGTATCGCGCAACGACTTTTTCGTCAGCAACTCGTTCACATAACCAATCTCTTCGGGAACAACCTGGTTAAACAAAACGCGCCCAACGGTCGTTTCAATAACCCGCTCTTCTATACTATCGTCCGCACCCCTCACCCTGGTCTTCACCTTAATGAAAGCATGCAAATCGATTTGTTTTTCGTTATGTGCAATAATCACCTCCTCGGGCGAGTAGAAGGTCATTCCCTCGCCTTTGACTACCCGACTCTCATCGGTTTTACGGCCCTTGGTCATGTAATAAAGCCCCAGTACCATGTCTTGGGAAGGAACCGTAATCGGCGTACCATTCGCAGGGTTGAGGATGTTGTGGGAAGCAAGCATCAATATTTGGGCTTCCAATATCGCGGCATTGCCTAACGGCAAGTGCACCGCCATCTGGTCACCGTCAAAGTCGGCGTTGAAGGCTGTACATACCAAGGGATGTAGCTGGATTGCCTTTCCTTCCACCAACGTAGGCTGAAACGCTTGGATACCCAAGCGGTGCAGCGTTGGCGCACGGTTAAGCAGTACTGGGTGTCCTTTCAATACGTTTTCAAGGATATCCCACACCACCGGATCCTTCCGATCCACAATTTTCTTTGCTGATTTAACCGTCTTTACAATACCGCGCTCAATCATCTTACGGATAACGAACGGCTTGTACAGTTCCGCGGCCATGTCTTTAGGCAGACCGCATTCATGCAGTTTCAGGTTTGGCCCTACGACAATGACCGAACGGGCGGAGTAGTCTACCCGTTTACCCAATAGGTTCTGGCGGAACCGACCTTGTTTCCCTTTGAGGATATCCGACAATGATTTCAACGCACGGTTACCCTCAGTCTTAACGGCATTCACCTTACGGGAGTTGTCAAACAGCGAATCTACCGCTTCCTGCAACATCCGCTTTTCATTCCGCAGAATCACTTCGGGAGCTTTGATTTCCATCAGGCGCTTCAACCGGTTGTTACGGATGATGACCCGACGGTAGAGATCATTAAGGTCGGACGTTGCAAAACGACCACCTTCCAAAGGCACCAATGGCCGTAGTTCGGGCGGAATAATAGGTACGATTTTCACAATCATCCATTCCGGCCGGTTCTCAATCCGATCTCGCGAACCACGGAAGGCTTCAACCACCTGTAAGCGTTTGAGCGCCTCGTTTTTGCGTTGTTGCGACGTCTCATTGGCAGCCTGGTGGCGCAAGTCATAAGACAACTGATCAAGGTCAAGCCGTTTCAACAGTTCTTCAAGCGCTTCAGCACCCATCTTGGCGATAAACTTCTGTGGATCTGTATCATCAAGGAACTGGTTTTCCTTCGGCAACGTATCCAAAATGTCGAGATACTCTTCCTCAGTGAGGAAATCCATGTAGTTGATACCATCCTCTTCCTTCACCCCTGATTGGATGACCACGTACCGCTCGTAATAGATGATCATATCGAGCTTTTTGGTGGGAAGCCCCAGTAAGTAGCCGATCTTGTTGGGCAACGAACGGAAATACCAAATATGAGCTACCGGCACAACTAAGCTGATGTGTCCCATACGCTCACGACGTACTTTCTTTTCAGTCACTTCTACACCGCAACGATCACATACGATGCCTTTATACCGAATACGCTTGTACTTACCGCAGTGGCACTCATAATCCTTTACCGGACCAAAAATACGTTCGCAGAATAAACCGTCACGCTCCGGCTTATACGTCCGGTAATTAATCGTTTCCGGTTTGACCACCTCGCCGCTTGAACGTTCGAGAATGGTCTCGGGCGACGCCAAACTGATTGTAATGGAGGTGAAGTTGCTTTTTATCTTATTATCTTTTTTGTAAGACATACTTTCGTTTCTAAAGTTAACGCGCTATGCTTGATTAATCCAGCGTGATATCCAAACCTAAACCTCTCAATTCGTGCACGAGTACGTTGAACGATTCGGGCACCGACGGCGTTGGGAGGTTGTTGCCTTTCACGATGGCTTCATACGTCTTGGCCCTACCTACTACGTCGTCGGATTTAACCGTCAGGATTTCCTGGAGGATGTTTGACGCACCGAATGCTTCCAGTGCCCACACTTCCATCTCACCAAAACGTTGTCCACCAAACTGGGCTTTACCGCCCAACGGCTGTTGGGTGATGAGCGAGTATGGACCGATGGAGCGAGCGTGCATCTTATCGTCAACCATGTGCCCCAATTTGAGCATATAGATGATACCTACCGTTGTCGGTTGGTCAAAACGCTCACCAGTTAGCCCGTTATAGAGGTAAGTCCTTCCCGATTCCGGAAGCTCAGCCTTTTTCACCCATTCTTCCACCTCTTCGGTAGAAGCACCATCAAAAATCGGCGTTGCGAATTTGACACCCAGCTTCTTCCCGGCCCAACCCAATACGGTTTCGTAAATCTGGCCGAGGTTCATCCGTGAAGGTACCCCCAACGGGTTCAGGACGATATCGACAGGTGTACCGTCTTCGAGGAACGGCATGTCCTCGTCACGTACAATCCGTGCAACAATACCCTTGTTTCCGTGACGGCCAGCCATCTTATCCCCTACTTTAAGCTTACGCTTCTTAGCAATGAATACTTTGGCCATCTGCACGATTCCTGACGGTAGTTCGTCACCTACACTGATCGCAAATTTATCGCGTTTATAGGCTCCCAACTCCTCATTCAACTTGATGTTATAAAAATGAAGTGTTTGTTTGATTAACTCATTTTTGTCCTCGTCAGTAGTCCATCCCGTGGGGTTGATATTGGTATACTCCAATTCCGTTAGGATACGCTGCGTAAACTTCGACCCCTTAGGCACCAACAGTTCCTTATAAACGTTGTAAACGCCCTGAGATGTCTTCCCATTCACAATGGTAAACAGCTTCTCAATCAATTTATCCTTCAACGCCTTCAATGCCTTCGTATGTTGGGCGTCCAGTTGGTCGAGTGCCTTTTTCTCTTCTTCTTTAGCCACTTTCTTCGCCCTCGAGAACAACTTGGTGTCAATGACTACGCCATTGATAGACGGCGGAGTTTTCAACGAAGCGTCTTTCACGTCGCCGGCCTTATCACCAAAGATGGCGCGGAGCAGTTTTTCCTCAGGCGACGGATCGGATTCGCCTTTGGGCGTAATCTTACCGATGAGGATATCGCCGTCGCGCACTTCAGCACCCACACGGATGATACCGTTTTCATCCAAATCCTTGGTCGCTTCTTCAGAAACGTTCGGGATATCGGCAGTAAGTTCTTCCTCGCCACGTTTCGTATCACGCACTTCCAGTTCGAACTCCTCGATATGCAATGATGTGAAAATATCCTGGCTTACTACACGTTCCGAAATCACGATAGCATCCTCAAAGTTAAACCCTTGCCATGGCATGAACGCCACTTTCAGGTTACGACCCAATGCGAGTTCACCATCCTGCGTAGCATAACCTTCGCACAGCACCTGCCCTTTCTCTACCTGCTGACCTTTCTTAACAATCGGTTTCAGGTTAATGCAGGTACTCTGATTCGTCTTTTTGAACTTGATCAGGCGATAGGTTTTTACGTCATCGTCAAACGAAACCAGCCGGTCATCATCCGTACGTTCATACCTGATCTTAATTTCATTGGCATCTACATATTCCACCACACCTTTCGCTTCCGCGTTGATCAGCGTGCGGGAGTCGCGTGCTACGCGGCCTTCCAAACCGGTACCAACCACCGGAGCCTCGGGACGCAACAACGGCACCGCTTGGCGCTGCATGTTGGAGCCCATCAGGGCACGGTTCGCATCGTCATGTTCCAGGAAAGGAATCAGCGAGGCTGCGATTGACGTGATTTGGTTGGGTGCAATATCCATCAGGTCCAGCTTTTCCGGCTCGATAACCGGGAAGTCACCCTCGTACCGTGCCTTCACCTTGGGGGTAATGAAATTCCCCTTGTCGTCGTATTCGGCATTCGCCTGCGCAATGGTTTTACCATCCTCATCTTCTGCAGAAAGGTAAATTACCGGTTCTTCAACCACAACCCGTCCTTCATCAACGCGTCGGTAAGGCGTTTCAATGAAACCGAGATTATTGATTTTCGCATGCACGCAGAGCGACGAAATCAACCCGATATTCGGTCCTTCCGGCGTTTCGATGGTACATAATCTACCGTAGTGTGTGTAATGCACGTCGCGCACCTCAAACCCAGCACGCTCACGGGAAAGCCCCCCTGGCCCCAGAGCCGATAACCTACGCTTGTGCGTAATCTCGGCCAACGGGTTTGTCTGGTCCATGAACTGCGATAGCTGATTGGTACCGAAGAACGAATTGATGACGGACGACAACGTACGCGCATTAATCAAATCCGTAGGCGTAAACACCTCGTTGTCACGGATGTTCATCCGTTCACGGATGGTACGGGCCATCCGGGAAAGCCCTACGCCAAACTGGGAGTACAATTGCTCCCCAACGGTACGAACCCGGCGGTTAGACAGGTGGTCGATATCATCGACTTCCGCTTTCGAGTTGATCAAGTTGATCAGGTACTTCACAATGGCTATGATATCCTCACGCGTAAGCACCTTGGTCTCATCCGGGGTATCCAACTGCAACTTGCGGTTAATCCGGTACCGGCCCACATCGCCAAGGTCATAGCGTTTATCAGAGAAGAACAAGCGCTCGATAATGCCACGCGCCGTTTCCTCATCGGGTGGTTCGGCATTACGCAATTGCCTGTAGATGTGCTCCACGGCTTCTTTCTCTGAGTTGGATGTATCCTTCTGTAGGGTATTGTAAATGATCGAGTAGTCAGCGTTGTTAGCGGTATCTTCCTTGGTAAGGATGATAGACTTCACACCGGCATCGATAATCAATTCGATGTGGTCATCTTCCAATACCGTTTCCCGTTCCAAAACCACTTCGTTCCGGTCGATGGAAACCACTTCGCCGGTATCTTCATCTACAAAGTCCTCAATCCATTTCTTCAATACCCTGGCGGCCAACCTACGGCCTACATATTTTTTAAGTCCCGACTTGCTCACCTTCACCTCATCGGCCAACTCAAACAGTTCCAAAATGTCCTTGTCCGAATCGTAACCGATGGCACGTAAAAGGGTCGTCACCGGGAATTTCTTTTTACGGTCTATATACGCATACATCACGTTATTCACGTCTGTAGCGAATTCAATCCATGACCCTTTGAACGGGATTACCCGGGCAGAGTACAACTTCGTGCCATTGGTATGGCGGCTCTGGCCGAAAAACACACCGGGCGACCGGTGCAGTTGCGATACAATAACCCGCTCTGCACCGTTGATGACGAATGTACCCTTTGGGGTCATGTAGGGAATGGTACCCAAATAAACGTCCTGTACGATGGTTTCGAAGTCCTCATGCTCCTCGTCGTTACACGAAAGACGAAGCTTCGCCTTAAGCGGCACGCTGTAGGTCAACCCACGTTCGATACATTCCTGGATACCATAACGTGGTGGATCAATGAAATAGTCCAAAAACTCAAGTACAAAGATGTTCCTTGAATCAGAAATGGGGAAGTTCTCGGAAAACACCTTAAACAGCCCTTCTTGGTGGCGGTTGTCGGAAGTTGTCTCGAGTTGAAAAAACTCCCTGAAAGATTCCAATTGCACGTCCAGAAAATCCGGGTAATCGATTACCTTTCTGCTGCTTGCAAAATTCACTCTTTCGTTTCGAATATTTTTGTTTGCCAAGGGAATAAGATTTTAGTTTAACTATTTAAACTGCACTTTTGATGCTGCTTTTGCTATGTTAAGGCGCCCATACAGCCGGGACATGGTATTGGTAATGTGAGGAAAAGTCATAAACAGGAATAGACTCTGACGAAATTCACGTCAGAGTCTACCCCATTCAGGTGTGTTGTATGAACTGAATTAGTTGATCTCAACAACAGCTCCTGCTTCTTCAAGTTGTTTCTTCAGAGCTTCGGCTTCGTCCTTAGCAACACCGGTTTTGATTTCTTTCGGCGCACCGTCAACCAAATCCTTTGCTTCTTTCAGGCCAAGACCGGTCAAGTCTTTAACCAATTTAACCACAGCTAATTTCTGACCGCCAGCTTCTTTCAAAATCACATCGAAAGCTGATTTTTCTTCCGCTGCGGCAGGCGCATCACCGCCAGCAGCCGGACCAGCAACAGCCACTGCAGCTGCAGCAGGCTCAATGCCGTACTCGTCTTTCAAGATTTGAGCTAACTCGTTAACTTCCTTTACTGTCAAGTTTACCAACTGCTCAGCAAACGCTTTTAAATCTGCCATTTTATTTTTAATTTTTGAATTTACTTTTTAAAAAACTATTAACAATCCTTCGGGTATTGTGATTCGGGGCACCCAATTAGCCCCGTTCTTGTAAAGTTTTAACCAAACCGGCCAATGTTCCACCTCCAGATTGGAGTGCAGAGACCACATTCTTAGCAGGCGATTGCAACAAGCCGATGATGTCTCCGATAAGCTCATTCTTCGATTTGAGCTGGCTCAGTGCATCTACTTGGCTATCTCCGATAAATACAGCCGCATCGATATAGGCACCTTTCAAAACCGGCTTGTCGCCTTGTTTACGAAGTTCCTTAATCAACTTAGCCGGTGCGTTACCCGTTTCGGAAAACAGCATCGTCGATGAGCCTTTCAAAACAGCCAACAGCTCTTCCGAATCAACTCCGGCCTCTACAAGTGCTTTTTGAATCAAGGTATTCTTCACCACTTGCATAGCAATACCTTGGTCAAAGCATTTACGACGTATGCCATTGATCTTCGCTACAGTCAGGTCAGCAGTATCGGTGATGTAAAAATTACCATACGATTTAATCTGCTCAGCTAAAGCTTTAACAATTTCTTGCTTTTCTTCTCTTTTCATGATTAAATTCCCGCTACTGATTTCGTTTCAATTTGAACACCTGGACTCATGGTGGAAGAAAGGTAAATACTCTTGAAATACGTGCCTTTGGCGGCAGACGGTTTCAACTTGGAAATTGTCTGCAACACTTCAAGGGCATTCTCGTAAATCTTTTCTGCAGGAAAAGATGCTTTACCAACAGACGTATGGATAATCCCTGTCTTGTCCACCTTGAAATCAATCTTACCTGCTTTCACGTCGGCTACCGCTTTACCGATATCGGTAGTTACCGTACCTGTTTTGGGGTTAGGCATGAGGTTCCGCGGACCGAGGATACGGCCCAACCTACCCACCTTTGCCATCACACTCGGCATGGTAATAATGATATCGATATCGGTCCATCCGCCTTCGATTTTGCTGATGTAATCGTCCAATCCAACATGGTCTGCTCCTGCCGCCTTGGCCTCTTCTTCCTTATCGGGTGTACAAAGAACCAACACACGGACCGTTTTGCCCGTACCATGTGGCAGAGTGGCGATACCACGTACCATTTGATTTGCCTTACGGGGATCTACGCCGAGGCGCACATCGATATCCACCGACGCATCAAACTTAACATTGGTTATATCTTTTACCAAGGCAGCAGCCTCTTCCAAAGAATACGCTTTACCAACTTCAATCTTGGATAGTGCCGCTTTCTGATTTTTTGTTAATCTTGCCACTTTCTTAAACTGATTTCGTTAATTAATTATTCCAGGGCGCGCTACCGCTTACGGTAATCCCCATACTACGTGCCGTTCCAGCAACCATACGCATGGCCGATTCTACCGTGAATGCATTCAAATCAGTCATTTTATCTTTGGCAATGGCCTCCACTTGTTCCCAAGTGACCGCACCTATCTTCTTGCGGTTAGGTTCGCCCGACCCCTTTTTCACGCCGGATACTTCCACCAACTGGACAGCAACGGGAGGGGTTTTGATGATAAAATCGAATGATTTGTCGCTATATACGGTAATCACGACGGGCAATACCTTGCCTGGCTTGTCTTGCGTACGGGCATTGAACTGCTTACAAAACTCCATGATGTTCACCCCTTTTGCACCCAAAGCAGGTCCAACTGGAGGAGATGGATTCGCAGCGCCACCCTTCACTTGTAATTTTACTAACGCACTGACTTCTTTTGCCATTTCTCGATCTTAAATTTAATTAAATAAATGTTTGTTAGTAAGTTGGAAGCATTTAACGTAACATTTAGATTTTGAAGTGCTTATCGCCTAATTACGCTCACACCCCAAAATGGAGTGCAAAGGTACAACTTTTTTATTAATATCAAGCACAACGGAAAAAATAAGCCCACACCTCTTCTCGGCATGATCTCATTCTTTCTCTACTTGTATATAATTCAATTCAAGTGGTGTTTTGCGGCCGAATACTTTTACCATGACCTTCAACTTCTTCTTTTCCTCGTTCACTTCTTCGATCTCACCCGTAAATCCGTTGAATGGACCATCGTTAACTTTCACCAACTCGCCCACATAAAACGGCACATTCATCAACTCTCCCTGTTCAGACATCTCGTCTACCTTACCTAGGATACGGTTGATCTCTGCCGGCCGCAACGGAATCGGATTCCCTGCCTTATCGCCCAAAAAGCCTACCACACTGTTGATGTTCTTAATAACGTGCTCCAATTCGCCGTCCAATGCCATTTCCAGCAATACATATCCCGGATAGAAATTACGCTCTTTGGCCACCTTCTTGCCATCGCGCATCTGATAATACTTTTCCATCGGAATCAGCACCTGGGGAACAAGATGGCTGACGCCCAAGCGGTTCACTTCAGCTTCAATATATTGCTTTACCTTTTTTTCCTTACCGCTTACGGCCCGTACAACATACCATTTCAGTGCTTGATCTGCCATTTCTTCTTTCCCAACGATTAAGACCCAATATTATAGAACAATTCCAGCACGTTACTCGACGCCTTATCCATACCGAAAATAAGTAGTGCTATTATGATGGATGCAACCAATACAACCACGGCCGAATTCTGCAGCTGCCCCCAAGTGGGCCAAGTAACCTTTTGGGTCATCTCGATATAGGAGTCTTTAATAAATTCAAGTACGTTCGCCATGCTCTGTCGATATTAGCACGGGCACCAGGATTCGAACCCAGATCAAAGGTTTTGGAGACCTCTATTCTACCATTGAACTATGCCCGTGTATTTTAGACACGATTAGCTAACCAGCACAATTACTGATTAGCTAATCGGTCGGATAAATCCAATCCAAGGACGGATTTATTTAATGATTTCAGTTACTTGTCCGGCACCTACCGTCCGACCGCCTTCGCGGATAGCGAAACGGAGACCTTTCTCCATTGCGATAGCGTTGATCAGCTTCACCGTGATCGTTACGTTATCACCGGGCATAACCATCTCTACGCCATCAGGCAATGCAATTTCGCCCGTTACGTCTGTGGTACGGAAATAGAATTGCGGACGGTATTTGTTGAAGAATGGCGTATGACGACCACCTTCTGCCTTCGACAATACATAAACTTCGGCCTTGAATTCAGTGTGCGGAGTTACCGAACCTGGTTTACAGATAACCATACCGCGGCGGATATCGGTTTTTTCAATACCACGCAGCAACAAACCTACGTTATCACCAGCTTCGCCATAATCCAAAATCTTACGGAACATTTCCACTCCTGTTACGGTAGACTTCAGGTTCTCGGCACCCATTCCAAGGATCTCAACCGGATCACCCGAGTTAATCACACCACGCTCGATACGGCCAGTGGCTACCGTACCACGTCCGGTGATGGAGAATACGTCTTCGATCGGCATCAAGAACGGAAGATCTGTCAACCGCGGAGGAATCGGGATGTGCGCATCTACCGCGTCCATCAATTCCATGATCTTGTCTACCCATTGCGCTTCGCCGTTCAAACCGCCCAGGGCAGAACCACGGATGACAGGGATATCGTCGCCAGGATATTCGTAGAATGACAACAATTCGCGGATTTCCATTTCCACCAGATCCAGCAATTCGGGGTCGTCCACCAAATCCACTTTGTTCATAAACACAACCAAAGCAGGAACGCCTACCTGGCGAGCCAACAGGATGTGCTCACGCGTTTGGGGCATCGGACCGTCTGTAGCAGCTACCACGATGATGGCACCGTCCATTTGGGCAGCACCTGTAACCATGTTTTTCACATAGTCGGCGTGACCCGGGCAGTCAACGTGCGCATAGTGACGACTAGCAGTTGAGTATTCTACGTGTGAAGTATTGATAGTGATACCGCGCTCTTTTTCTTCTGGAGCAGAGTCGATGGAATCGAAAGAACGGGCTTCTGACAAACCTGCATCAGCCAACACTTTCGTGATAGCAGCTGTGGTCGTTGTCTTACCGTGGTCAACGTGACCGATCGTACCAATGTTTAAGTGCGGCTTACTGCGGTCAAATTTCTCTTTTGCCATGTTTATGCGAATTAGTAATTTAAAATTTTAATGTATAATGTTAACCTTATGTTGCCCTTACGAGCCAATGATGGGACTTGAACCCATGACCTCTTCCTTACCAAGGAAGTGCTCTACCGCTGAGCTACATCGGCTTTTGTGTCTACAATCAAATCCCCGTCAATTCACCAACTTGATGGGCTGACGGAGCTTGAACGCCTAAACACCTTATGAGCGGAAGACGGGTCTCGAACCCGCAACCTATAGCTTGGAAGGCTATCGCTCTACCAATTGAGCTACTTCCGCTTTGTGCCTTATTTCCTTTCGAGCTTACCCGGCATTTTGGGCCTCGAATCAGTAACCTGTAGCTCGGATCCGCCAGCTGGCGGACTACCAATTGAGCTACTTCCACTTGTGTGGGGGGAGAAGGATTCGAACCTTCGAAGCCGAAGCAACGGATTTACAGTCCGTCCCATTTGACCGCTCTGGAATCCCCCCAGTTTTTTTGAGCCCCCTGCCGGGATCGAACCAGCGACCTACTGATTACAAGTCAGTTGCTCTACCAGCTGAGCTAAGGAGGCAAAACTTCAAAAAACACCCCTTTTCTTAGGGACTGCAAAGATATACAAACTTGGTTTAATACAAAAATTATTTACAAAAATCTAAAA